>NZ_JARGNU010000001.1 GCF_029212375.1 Zhongshania sp.
AACATCTGGCGTGGTCTGTTGGTCAGAATACCCGAATGCAAATATTTCGATGCGGCAAGCCGTTTAACCGCGTGTTGTATTCCAAACTTACTTTGTAGGGATCTGATGTTTGTAGGGAATGTCAGGCTGAATTGTTCCCTTATAAGGTGATTAATTCGGTATAAGTAAGTTTTTTCAGTACAGATATCCCTAACAACTGAATCTACTCATGGAGAGTGTTAAACATGAAAAAATTAATTTCAAATTTAAAGTCGACTCAAAGCAGCAAATTTTTAGTTGCGTTTTTTGTTATTGCTAGCGCAATGTTTGCCGTCACCGCTTGTGAGAAAGGGCCAGCAGAGAAGGCGGGTGAAAGTATCGACCAAGGTGTAGAAAACACCAAAGACGCCTACCAAGAAGGTGTTGAAGAAGTACAAGACGAAATGGACGACCACAGCTAAGCGTAGTTTGATCTGTTTCTCGTTTCGGCGTATTTGGATGCGCCGCTAATCTCGGGCTGTGTTAGGGCGTAATTGCTTAAAGCACAGCCCGATTTTTTTGTCTGTGATATTCTGTGCCCATAAATAATGTTTGTGGGGAAAAGAATGCCTAAGCTTATTAGCCTAGCCATGATGGTTTTACTAGTGGCATGCACCAAACTACCCAGTGGGGTAGAGGCCGTACAAGGCTTTGATAAAACCAAGTATCTGGGGAAGTGGTATGAAATTGCCCGTTTAGATCAGCGTTTTGAGGCGGGTTTAAGTCAGGTAACGGCTGAATATAGCCTGCGTGACGACGGTGGCATTCAGGTGGTTAATCGCGGCTATTCTGCTGCCGATGGTGAGTGGCGAGAGGCCGAAGGGCGGGCTTACTTTGTTGGCGAGGAATCGACCGCCCATTTAAAAGTATCTTTTTTTGGTCCGTTCTACTCTTCTTATGTCGCCTTTGAACTTGGCTATGACGAAGAAAATTCCCAATCAGAAAAATATCAGTACGCTTTTGTTAGCGGTTACAACAAATCTTACCTCTGGCTCCTAGCCAGAACTCCGATGGTTAGTGATGAGCTAATTAGTCGCTTTGTAAATAAGGCGCGATCACTGGGCTTTGATACTGGCAGTTTGCTGTATGTAAAACACCCAAAACCACTGGTGGAGAACTGAGTTGCTTGCACTGCTACGCCTCGGTAACAATGCTCGCCGCCCGAATATAAATGGCCGTATCTTTGTCATCGCATAAATCACGCTTAGACCGTTTTATTAGTCGCCAGACTGGCATAAAGCGCGGTGACATTAGGGCGCTACTCGCGCAGCGGCGGGTGAGGGTAGATGGGCAAGTGGCCACTGATATAGCGCAGTTAATCACCCAGTTTTCCCATGTAAGTTTGGACGAATGCGCCCTGCAGGCGCAAAAGCCCGTGTACGTGATGCTTAATAAACCCGCCGGTGTAGTGAGTGCGACTAAAGACGAGGAGCATACGACGGTTATTGATTTGCTCGCGCGCGAGGATCGTTCGCAATTGCATATTCCTGGCCGCCTAGACTTTAATTCGACAGGGCTATTATTGCTGACCAATGATGGTCATTGGTCGCGCCAGCTTAGCTTGCCAGAGCGCAATATTGAAAAAGTGTATACCGTTACGGTTGCTAAGCCGCTCACCGACGATTACGTGGCGGCCTTTGCGGCGGGTATGTATTTTGAGTACGAGAACGTCACTACGTTGCCAGCGCAATTACGAATTGTGTCTGACTATGTGGCAGAGGTGAGTTTGCGCGAGGGCCGCTACCATCAAATCAAACGCATGTTCGGCCGTTTCCAAAATGAGGTTTTAGCCCTGCATCGCCATCGCATCGGCAGCCTTGAATTAGATTTAAGTTTGGCGCCGGGCGAAAGCCGCGATTTAGCACTCAGTGAGCTTGCGGCTTTAGCTGCGAGCGAACTCGGTTTGTAGCATCTCCCGCCTCGCGTCAAGCGTGCTGCAAACTGCTTTATACTGCGACCTTAGAAAAGCCTGTAATCACAACTCGGAGCCTATGCCAAGCATGGCTAACTTACCTATTGAAGCCCTAATTCCCGATATTCGCCGCGTCTTAGCGAGCGCAGATGAATTAGTGCTGGAGGCGCCGCCCGGCGCCGGTAAAACCACGCGGGTGCCACTGGCTTTGCTGGCGGAACCTTGGTTAGCCGATCAGCGAATTCTGCTGTTGGAACCCCGCCGTATTGCGGCGCGCTCGGCGGCAGAACGTATGGCCGAGGTCTTGGGTGAGCGGGTCGGGCAAACCGTGGGCTATCGTATGCGCATGGACAGCGCGATAAGTGAGCGAACCCGAATCGAAGTGGTTACCGAGGGCGTGCTAACCCGCATGCTGCAAGACGATCCCTCGTTGGCAGGCATTGGCCTGCTAATTTTTGATGAATTTCACGAGCGCAGCCTCGATGCGGATTTAGGTTTGGCGTTAACACTAGAGGGGCGCAGCCTGTTTGGCGATTTGCGCGACCGCCCGCTTAAGATTTTGTTGATGTCGGCGACCTTGGATGGTGACCGTATTGCCGATCTTTTCAACACGGAAGCAGAGTCTGCCGCGACAGTGTTGCGCAGCGAAGGCCGTCAGTACCCAGTGAGTTTGCGCTACGCTGAGCCGTATCGGTTTGACCAAAACACAGTGGATCGGGTGTGTCGAATAGTTTTGGATGCACTGCGTGATGAGCAGGGCAGTATCCTCGTATTTTTGCCTGGTCAGGGCGAGATCCGGCGCTGCGCGATGAACTTGGCAAATAGCGTTGGCGACGATGTTATAGTCGCCCCGCTGTATGGCGATTTAAGCTTGGCAGACCAGCGCTTGGCCATTGCGCCGTCGCCGGCGGGCCATCGAAAAGTGGTATTGGCCACCAGTATTGCTGAAAGCAGTTTGACTATTGATGGTATTCGCGTGGTGGTCGACAGTGGCTTGGCGCGGGTGCCAGCGTTTGATCCTCGCACCGGTATGACGCGGCTGAATACCAAGCGCCTGTCCAAGGCCTCGTCTCAGCAGCGCGCTGGTCGAGCGGGGCGTTTAAGTGAAGGCGTGTGTTACCGGCTGTGGAGCGAGTCGCAGCAGCATGAGTTGGCGGCCTATAATGAGCCCGAAATTTTGCAAGCCGATTTAAGTGCGCTGGCTTTGCAATTGCTGCGCTGGGGCATCGCCGACCCCACGCAATTAACATGGTTAGATTTGCCGCCTGCCGCCGCCTACCAGCAAGCTTTGGACTTACTGGTCGACTTGGGCGCGCTAGTACAACGGGATGATCGCCTGCAAATTACCCCACACGGCGAGGCTATGGCTGGGCTGCCAGTGCATCCGCGGTTAGCGCATATGTTACTAAAGGGTCGTGAACTCGGATCGGCGCCCTTGGCCTGCGCTATTGCCGCCTTGCTGGGCGAGCGAGATTTTGGTCCCCGCGACAATGCCGATATGCAATCTCGCTTGGCAGTATTGCAAGGTGAGCAGCGCGCCGAACGCCAGCAGCAAGGTATTGTCGCGCGCTTAAAAAAGCAGCAGCAACAGTACGCCAGAATATTGGAGCGTAGCGGCGGGGCGAAAGGTGCCCCAGTGGATATTGATCCGGCGGTGCTGCTGGCCTACGCCTACCCCGATCGTATTGCTAAACAACGTCGCGAGCGCGGCCGCGACTATGTGCTAAGTAATGGCCGCGCCGCCAGCTTGAGTGAGGCGGATGCACTAAATGCTGCGCCATGGTTGGTGGTTGCCAGCTTGGGGGGCACGGCGGGCGGGCGCAGCGATTATATTCAGCTCGCGGCAGCGCTAAATCCAGCGCATTTTAGTGGATTATTGGCAAGTCGCGTACACGCGGTTGAACGGGCCGACTGGAATGATGCCAAGGGTCGCTTTATTGCTGAGCGCAGTCATTTAGTTGGCAGCCTAGTTTGGCAGCGAGAAATTCTGAGCACAATTTCACTTGAGCAAAAGACCGAGGCGCTACTTGCCTTTGTGCAGCGTCGAGGTCTAGTGGTGTTTGAGTGGCCCGATCACGTTCAGCAATGGCGGGCGCGAGTGATGTTGGCCGCGCAATTGAATTGTCCGCCCGGTGGCTGGCCTGATTTATGTGATGATGCTTTGTTGAGCACGGTCGCTGCGTGGTTGGCGCCGTATTTATCTGGCGTTAATTCATTAAATGATTTTAAGCGCTTGGATGTGGGTGAGATTTTGGCGGCGACGCTTGATTGGCCCCAGCGCAAGGCGCTGGATAGCTTGTTTCCCGAGCGCTTTGCGGTGCCGTCAGGTTCTAATATTCGAATTGATTACAGCCAGAACCCGCCGGTGCTGGCGGTAAAGCTGCAAGAGATGTTTGGCTGCACAGTGAACCCTGCGGTAGGTAATGGCCGCCAGCGTTTATTGCTCCATCTGTTGTCACCAGCGCGTAGGCCTCTGCAAGTTACTCAAGATTTAGCGGGGTTTTGGCAGGGTAGTTATCACGATGTTAAGAAGGAAATGAAGGGGCGCTATCCCAAACATCCATGGCCGGATAATCCGCTAGAGAGTTTGCCCACGGCGCGGCTTAAACCCCGCGGGACATAAACTAAAAAACCGCCGGATTAACGGCGGTTTTAAGACGTTGCATGGGATCGTTTGAAATTAGAAACGCACAGCGGCGCCGAGTAAAATGCCGTCGGCATCGGCGTCATTATTATTTTCTTCGATACTGGAGTCAAAAATCGACGCGTAAAGCTCGATTTGCGGGTTGGGGAAGAAACTAGCATCAATACTGATTGTGTCGCTAGAGGCGTCACCTACATCGGTGATGCCAGCGTTTACGCCTATACCGAACATGGTATTGAAGTAGTATGTGCCGCCAACAGCGATTTGATAGCCACTATCGTTGTCGGTGTCGATATAGCCAACAGCCACGTCATAGGCAACAGACGCGCCTTGGTTCAGGGGGTTCACGCCGTGAAAGGCGACGTCGAGGTAGTCTACGTCGGCGTTGTCGTCATCTTCTGTGGTGTAACTTACAACAACATCAGTATTGTCGTTTAAATAAGTACCCACACCGACGCGGATAGAATCTGCATCTGAGTTGCCAGTATCTACTGTAGTCCAATCGGCTTCGATAATGAGCTTAGTTGCAGTAACAAAGCGACCGCCAATATTGGTGGTTTCGATTTCGTCTGCATTTGCAAAGTCTGGTTCAATACTGAGAAAGTTGAAATTGACGAAAGAAGACTTGTCGAGGAAGCTGGCTTCTGCCAACGGGCCTTTGCTGGTATCAACTTTATCAAAATGGAATTCACCCGCGATGCCAAAACCGTCGTAGTCGGTGTTGGCTGCCTCGCCTTGGGTATACACCGCGCCGAGTTCAAATTGATAGTCGGCATAGGCGTGGCTGGTTGCCAAAATTGCGATGGCACTGGCTAATAGCGTCTTTTTCATTTACTACATCCCCGTTATGAACAGTTGTCCGCCAATGTAAACTTGGCTAATGACAAACTCTTTATGATTGTGTGACGTTTTAAACACCTCTCTTGCACCATTATTAAGCTATATTTTTGTTTTGCTCAATAATGGTGCAAGAGAGGTTAGCACAAGCTTTTTAATTTAAATACCGTCGTACCTTGGAATTTTGGGGGTTAAATTTTGGAGGTATTAGACCGCTTGTGAGGGGGGCGCAAATTTGACTTAATCTTGTTGGCTGTAGTCGGCATAGCGGCTTAGCACCTCAGCCATCTCCGCCTGATTAAGAATAATGGGTTCGCCACCTTGCAGGCTTAAATAATAGTTGGCGGCCAATTCTTCGATGTCTTTAGCAAGTGCCAAGGCGCGCAGCGGATCTGCTGCATAAGCAATTTGGCCGTGATTGGCCATTAGGCAGGCGCGGCGTTGTTGCAGCGCAGTGCTAACGTAGGCAGACAGCTCCTGAGTGCCATATGCGGCATATTGGGCGCAGGGAATTGAGTCGCCACCGGCGATGGCAACCATGTAGTGAAAGGCCGGAATGGCGCGACGCTGGCAAGCGAGCACCGTGGCGTAGCGCGAGTGGCAGTGAACAATACCACCAGCTTCGGGGTGGTCGAGGTAAACCTGCCAGTGCATGCGCCATTCGCTAGAAGGCTTGCGCTGATTCTTGGGGATTTCGCCATCACTGTCGATATAGACAAGATCGCCGGGGCGAGTATTGCCGGCTAGCTGGCCGCTGGCTGAGATTAGCATGCCGCCATCGGCGGTGCGCACCGAGGCGTTACCGCTCGCGCCAGGGCTTAGGTTGCTATTGCTCATGCCGTGTAGGGCGGCAACCAGCTGGGAACGCTCTACAGTGAAGGCCATTATTGGCCATTCCGCAGGGCTTGGATGCGTTTTTCGAGTGGCGGGTGTGAGCTAAATAACGCGGCCAAATCGGACTTGCTCTGGCTGCTTATACCAAAGGCGCTCATTTCGCCTGGCAGGTCAGTGGGCAGCCCTTGTTGGGCTTGCAGGCGCTGTAGGGCGGCGATCATATCTTGGCGTCCGGCTAGGCTAGCGCCGGCGGCGTCGGCGCGAAATTCTCGCCAGCGCGAAAACCACATCACAATGGTCGAGGCCAAAATACCCAAGACCATCTCGGCGATAAAGGTGGTGATATAAAACGCAATGCCGTGGCCGCGCTCGGTTTTAAATACCGTGCGGTCAACGGTGTGGCCGATAATTCGCGCAAAAAACATCACAAAGGTGTTCACAACCCCTTGGATCAGGGTCAGAGTAATCATATCGCCGTTGGCAACATGGCCAATCTCGTGGGCGAGTACGGCGCGTACTTCGTTGCGCCGCATTTGCTGCAGTAAGCCCTCAGATACCGCCACTAAGGCGGCGTTGCGGTTCCAGCCGGTGGCAAAAGCATTAGCCGACGGTGAGGGAAATATCGCGACCTCGGGCATGCCAATACCGGCCTTTTGAGCAAGCTCGGCCACGGTTTCTAGCAACCAGCGTTCGTCGTTGGTGCTAGGAGTTGTGATGACTTGCGCATGGGTTGCCCGTTTGGCCATCCATTTAGAAATTAGTAGCGAGATCAGCGAGCCACTCATGCCAAACACTGCGCAGAAGATCAGCAGCGATGAGAGGTTGAGGTCGATGCCATTGCTAGCCATGATGCTTTCTACACCGAGTAGGCTCAGCGTAATACTCGCAACTAAAACAATGGCTAAGTTGGTGGCAAGAAATAAGAGAATTCGCATCATGGCGCAGACTTCCGGTGTGTTAAGGACGACTATTAGATGGTGGCGGAGCGAGTCAGTTTCAAGCTATTGAGCGGAAATATCGTCTTGCCCTAAATTAAGCTGGTCAGCCGCTGCTAGCTCTGCGGTTTCGGCCACCGCAATGTCGCCATCCCTAGGCTCGGCAAGTGCTGGAATAGGCGGCCCAGCCTTTACAATCGGCTGTTTGCTGTCGTCGAGCTCGCATTCTAGGGGTTGTGCACGCAGGTAGATATCTTTACTGCTTTGCTCAAAAATCACATTGACCGCTTCATCGCGGTGAACGGTGCGAAACAGTAAGCGCCGGTCGCGGCCATCGAGCCACTGTTGCTGTTTGCCAAGGTAATGGCCGTGCTGATTTTGAATGACGAAAATAGTGGTCATTGAAGCCCTTGTCTGGAAATAACGGCGGGCGCTGATTTTACCGTGTTTGCCCGCGCGGGTGAACCTGCCGTTTCAGCGGCCGCGCTTGCCGAGCAAGACGTCTTTGGCGTCGTTAATCTGGCTGGCCAGAAAATCGTTGCCGCCGCGATCGGGGTGAAATTTCTGCATTAGCTTGCGATGAGCCGCAATAATCTCTTCATTGCTGGCGTCAGCGCTCAGGCCAAGTACCGCCAGTGCTTGGCTTTTGTTCATGCTCGTGCTGGGGCGCGGTGGTGGCGCTTGCTCGTCCTGTTGCGAGCCTTGCTCCCGGTTATTACTGCCGGCATTGCCATTCAGGCGATGGTATATATGCTTTAGAATATATTGGCGAACAAAGGGCAGGGCGCCACCTATAAGGCCGGCAATCCAAGGAACGCGGCCGGTTAACGACAGTAATACCAGTGCCGCGGCCGCCAAGCCAACGACCAAACTTACATAATATCCGCGGCGTTGATTGGCGGGTTTGTTTTGTACGGTTTTTACAAATTGATAAATGCCATAGAGAATTAGCACGGCAAAAAGCAAACGTATTATCATTCTAAGTCCTTGCTGGGGTGCATTTGCCGGTGCAGCCGCTACCCGCGATTTAAGCTGTGCTAAAGTATAAAGCCTTGTGGGCTCCAGACCCATCAATTGTATGCAACGGATTTTTTCATGGCTTTAGGATCTTCTCCTGCTCAGCGCTTCGTGTTGTTTCAATCTTTGTATCAGGCCAGTCAGTCCGGTGACAATAATTGGGATCAGGTGGTTGCGCTGTTGAGCAAGGGGCAGCGCACTGCCCAGCGGGCGCAGCTCGACGAGCTGGCCGAGCAGTTTGCCAGTGGCCAGCGCATCGTGCTCGCCGAATTGCGCGATGGCGGCATGTTTACCCGCTGGGAGCTGCAGTTTATGCAGCTCGGTTTGGCGGTGGGAAATTTGGCAAAAATCTATTTGCGCTTGGCCGAGCACTACCGTTTGCTGGCGGAATTTCGTCGCAATCTGCGCCGTCAGCTATGGCTGCCGCTAGCTATTGTTCTGCTTGTGGCTTGCGCATTGCCCTTGCTGTGGCTGAGTCGCGGGCTTATGGCGGGAGATGAAGCGCTGAATGTTGCCCTTGCATCTTTACTGCCTCTGCTCGCCGTGTATGGTTTGCTAAAAGCCTTGCAATACTCGGCGCCCTTGCAAACCCTTTGCCTGCGTATAAGTTATCGTTTGCCGGGGGTGGGGCGCGCACTGAGCCAGTATCAGAGTTATCACTATATGAATCATTTGGCCGACTGTATTGGCGCCGGTTTTTCGCTGCCTCAAGCCTTAAAGCAGTCGGCTAGGCGATTGCCGGACGCGCCGATCAATGGGCGTTATTATAAGTTGGCCAGTGACGTTGAAGCGGGGGGGCGATTTTCTAGCGCCTTGCTTAGTAGTGGAATTCTGAGCGGGGTGGCCATGCCGTCGACCTCGGAAATGCTAGATGCCAAACAGGTGCCAGCCCTATTGGGCTTGGCGATACATCGGGTGTGTGAGGAGCAATTGGTGTTTTGGGCGGGTAGCTTGCCGTGGTTACTGCTGGGCTTGCTACCCTATATGGTTGTGCTTAATGCATGGTTTCTCGGGCGCTAAGTTTTTCCAGTTCTTCAATATAGTGGCGACGTCCTGATAGTTCACGCTCAATTGCAAAGCGTTCGGAATTATCTTGCCACTCGGCGTTTTTTAGCAGTTCCCAAAGTTTGCGGCTGCATAAGTTTTTTACATTCACATCGTTATTTTGTTTGTTCATCATCATTCTCCATTGCGCCGTCTGCGCCTTCTTCCTTTGTCATTCGTGGTTACTAATTGTTGCTGCTGCTTGCCACTATCGCTGTTGCAAATGACAGGGGTATGACAGCTTTTCGTTTTTGACAATTTTTTTGTGAGTATGCCGCCGCGAATTTTTAGGCTTTAAACTAAAGCGAATTCTTAGATCGCGAGGTGTTGTTGCTCACCGAATAAATTGTCTGGTTTTGCCGATTTGACCTGCTGTTTCAGGTCATTGATCTGGTGTCAGTTCGCAAGCGGGCATAACTGCGGGCTTGCTAGCTGCTTTTCCGTACGTGGGTGTTTACTACGCGGTAAAAGCTAATCCTGATACGACTAATCTCAACTATTGATCGGACACATTGAAGCTAGCAAAGTTCAGGCCAGTTGGCAATTATTATTTTTTTGTACACGGAAAATCGGTGATTTAGCCGTTTATTTTAAAGAAAATGGGCCTAATAGCTGGCAACTACCGCTAATTATTGGCGTTTCTTTATGTGTGGGGTGTTTTCATCTGAAATGGGGTGAATTGCCAGTCTGCACAATTAATTGTTTGGTGTGCACCGTAATGGTGCTCTTTTTAGGCTCTGGGAATTCTATGTCTGGGGGTTTAGTCCTCTGGCGCTTGATAAAGCAATAATGCGCTCGCAGCGGCGGCCAGTAGCTGGGCTTCGTCTGCGCCGAGTGCGTTGTGTAACCACACGCGTCCTTGGTCGATGGTTTCCACCGCGGCGAGGATTTGCTGATTGCGGCTAATTTGGTAGCCGATCACGCCCATGTTAATACTGCTGTTATTTGCGCTGTGGATGCTGTGTATGTGGTAGCTGGCGTCGTTGCTGTAGAGGGCGCCGCGGCGGTGCGTTTCACCGCCGCGCTGCCCCATGGCAATATGCCACTGCGGGCTGGTGTTATCGCGCTTGATTTCACAGCCGAAGCGGTTTTCTGCGGCCAGTAACCAGCTCCATTCTCCGCGTTGCGCACTGCCAAAATTCAGTGATTCGCTATTGTTTTGATGTTGGCAGTCGATGCGCTGTTGCTCGCCGCGAGGTCCTTGCAAGGTGTAGCGAAAGCCGCCGTGGCGGTCGCTGCTTTTGTAGTTGGCAATTTGGAGTTCGTTGCTACTATCCCAGTCGCGGTCGACAACATCGGTGTGATAGGGGCCAAAGTTAAGCCGTTGGCGAATTAGCAGGCCCTGTCTGCCGGTGACCGGATAGACGTCAGCATTCGCGCTGAACGCTGGGTCGAGGTCTATGCTTAAGGCCGTGCATGCGCTAAGCAAAAGTGCAGTGAAACCCAGTAGTACTTTGCGCTTCAAGTTACTTATCTCGCTTAGCGATGTCGTGGCCATATTGTTGCTCAGTTATGCTTCGTCAATAACCGCGTCGACAAAGTAATGGTCGATGCCATTCACTTTCTCTTTAACCAAGCCGTGGCAGTCGGTTTCAAAGCCTGGGAAGCGGGAGTTAAAGTCGCGCACAAATTGCAGGTAGCGGACAATAATATTATTGAAGCGCTCGCCGGGAATGAGTAGCGGAATGCCTGGTGGGTAGGGCGTTACCAGCATGGCGGTAATGCGGCCTTCCAGCTCATCTATGGGGACGCGCTCAACCTTGCGGTGAGACATTTTGGCCCATGCGTCGGCGGGGATCATTGCCGCTTCCATTTCCGAGAGATACATCTCGGTGGTGATTCGCGCAAGATCGTACTCTTTATATACATTGTGAATGTCGCTACACAAATCGCGCAGACCAATTTTCTCGTATTTTGGGAATTTAGCGGCGAACTGAGGCATTACCCGCCACAGTGGTAGGTTCTGGTCGTAGTCGTCTTTAAATTGCTGGAGCTCGGTCACCATCGAGTTCCAGCGGCCCTTGGTGATGCCGATGGTGAACATGATGAAGAAGGAGTACATGCCGGTTTTTTCGATGATAATACCGTGTTCAGCTAAATACTTGCTGACGATAGAGGCGGGAATACCGATGTCATCGAAATTGCCGTCAACATCCAAGCCAGGGGTAATAATGGTCGCCTTGATCGGGTCCAGCATATTAAAGCCAGACTCGATATTGCCAAAGCCGTGCCAGCGGTCGTCGGAGTGAATAACCCAGTCGTCACGGTCGCCAATGCCTTCTTCAGCCAATACTTCCGGCCCCCAAACCCGGAACCACCAATCGTCGCCGTAATCGGCGTCGACCTTGCGCATAGCGCGGCGGAAATCCAGCGCTTCCATAATGGATTCGTCAACTAGGGCTGTGCCGCCAGGTGCTTCCATCATAGCCGCAGCCACGTCGCATGAGGCGATAATGGCGTACTGGGGGCTAGTGGATGAGTGCATTAAATACGACTCATTGAAACGGTGGGTGTCGAGTTTACGCTGGGTGCCGTCTTGGACCAGAATCTGCGATGCTTGAGAAAGGCCCGCCAAGAGCTTATGGGTAGACTGGGTGGCAAATACTAGGGTGTCGTCGGAGCGCGGGCGACCGGCGCCGATGGCGTGCATATTGTGATAGAAACTGTGAAAGGCGGCATGGGGCAGCCAGGCTTCGTCAAAATGCAAGGTGTCGATGGTGGAGTCGAGAATGTCTTTGATTTCTTCGACGTTATACACAATCCCGTCGTAGGTGCTCTGAGTAATGGTTAGAATACGCGGTTTTTTGTCTTCGGCGTGGCGAGCAAAGGGGTGATCTTCAATCTTTTTGCGAATCGCTGCGGGATCAAATTCGCTCTTTGGAATTGGGCCGATAATCCCGTAATGATTGCGGGTTGGCATTAAGAACACCGGAATCGCGCCGGTCATAATAATACTGTGCAATATCGACTTATGGCAGTTGCGGTCAACTACGACTATGTCGCCAGGGGCAACGGTGGAGTGCCATACCACTTTGTTTGAGGTCGAGGTGCCGTTGGTCACAAAGAACAGGTGGTCGCAGCCAAATATGCGGGCGGCATTGTTCTCGCTGGCGCTAACGGGGCCGGTGTGGTCGAGTAACTGACCGAGCTCTTCAACTGCGTTACACACGTCGGCGCGGAGCAGGTTCTCACCAAAGAACTGGTGGAACATTTGCCCAACGGGGCTTTTTAAGAAGGCAACGCCGCCAGAGTGACCGGGGCAGTGCCATGAATAGGAGCTGTCGCTGGCGTAATTCATTAATGCTTGGAAGAACGGCGGTGCGAGGGCCGACAGGTATTTATTGGCCTCGCGAATAATGTGCCGCGCCACAAAGTCTGGGGTGTCTTCAAACATGTGAATGAAACCGTGCAATTCGCGCAGGATTTCATTGGGAATATGGCGCGAGGTGCGGGTTTCACCGTAGAGAAACACCGGAATGTCGGTGTTGCGTTGGCGCACGGCGGTCATAAATTGGCCGATAGATTCTAGCGCTTGGCTCACGGTTTCGTCGCTGCCGTCGCCAAACTCTTCGTCGTCGATCGACAAAATAAAGCAGGAGGCGCGACTCGCCTGTTGTGCAAAGGCGGTAAGGTCGCCGTAGCTGGTCAAACCGATGACTTCCATGCCCTCTTTGCTAATGGCGTCGGCGAGGTCGCGGATGCCGGAGCCAGAGATATTTTCTGAGCGAAAATCTTCGTCAATGATGACGACGGGGAAACGAAATTTCATTTATACGGCCATTGTTGGTGTTGGCTTTTCTCGGAGAATCTCCGAGTCCTATCGCACAGCTTAATGAGTCAAGCTTGCTGCGCGGCTTTGTAATATCGCTTTTGACAGTGGTAATGATATTACTTTATTGACTGCCTACCCTAACAATAATCCATGACAGCTGTCAGTCAAATCGGGCTTATTTTGACGGATAAGACGGACGGACGCACGGAAAGTTTTTTGTGGGGTTGTTTTCTGAAGTTGGGCCTTTACCCGCCAGAGTGTGCTTGGCGGGTAAAGCCTCAGTTGATGCTTTCTAGCAAATACTGAGGAAGCGCAAATGCGCCGATATGCAGGGCAGGATTGTAGTAGCGGGTTTTAATGCCGCTGGCTGCAAACCGTGCTTGCAGCGTGTTTAAGTCTTGGCTGCGAGCGCTTGGCTCATTGCTGGCCCAGGCAAAGGTCATAATGCCGCCAACATAGCTTGGCACCGCCGCTGCGTAAAACGCCGTGTCGCTAAACAGTGGCGACAGACGCTGGTGGCTGGTGCTAACTTCATCGGGTTGCATAAACGCCACGCCATTCTGGGCAGCAAAAATACCGCCGGGCTTCAGGCAGCGCTTAATCCCTTCGTAAAACGGCGAGGTAAATAATACTTCGCCGGGGCCGATGGGGTCGGTGCTGTCAGACAGAATCACGTCAAACTGGCGGTCGCATTGCTTAACAAAGTCGATGCCGTCGCCAATCACAATTTCAGCGCGGGAATTTTCATAGGCGCCAGCCGAGTGGTTGGGCAGGTACTTAACGCACATATCAATAACGGCTTGGTCAATTTCAACCTGCACGGCGCTTTCTACTTCGGGGTGCTTGAGCACTTCGCGAAGTAAGCCGCCGTCGCCGCCGCCAATAATCAGCACATTTTTGGCATTGCCATGGGCAAATAGTGGGGTGTGAGCCAGCATTTCGTGGTAAATGAATTCATCGCGTTCGGTGGTTTGAATAATCCCATCGAGCGCCATGACCCGACCAAAACTGCCGGATTCAAATATAATCAAATGCTGATGTTCGGTCTTGCTTTCAAACAAGACCTCGCGAATATGAAAACCTTGGTGGTAGTCGCCGTGGAGGGTTTCGTTAAACCACTCAGACATCGTCCATTCTCCCGCGCAGGTTTTCGCCCACCTCAATACGAGACGGTGAAAAGGCCTTTTGCAGGATCTCTACAGCCAATTCTGGTTTTGCGTCGCCGCACATGAAAACATCAAATGCAGCGTAGTCGCGCTCTGGCCAAGTGTGCACGCTAATGTGTGACTCGGCTAATACGGCAACTCCAGAGATTCCACCGTTTGGGGTGAAATGATGCATATGAATATGCAACAGCGTTGCACCACATTCATTGACACAGTCAATAAAGGCTTTTTCCATACGGGGGAGTTCGTCGAGGTGGGAAGCGCCCCACAGATCGATAATTAAATGCGTTCCAGCGTAAGCTACGCCGTCACGGATAATGAAGTGGTCGAGATTTTCGTCGGACTGTGTAATCGGGTTACACGTGGCAGCGCCGGCCTCCAAAGAAGGCATATGATCTAGGCTTTTCATTTAGCATAAATCCTCCGCATAGGTGAAAGAGCCGGCGATTTAAACGTGTTTTACCCCAAATAGCAATAAAAAATCCTGTTAAAATCCCCGTGCTGGCCATTTGCCAAAGTCATTGAAGGGCTTAAGGTTTTATCACTTTCCGGCGCTGGCTTGCGGGTGGTAAATCAGGGCATAGTAGTCGACTGTTTGTGGAAACATATAAGGAGTCTGCGCCATGAGTATTTTTGATCGCCACCGCACGCCAGCCGTCATCCCCACCGCAGAGCAAGCGCTGCCCGGCCGCAGCGAGAAAATGCCGGTGCCAGCCGAGCACACGGTGTTAAAAACCCCAATGGTTGGGCCATTCCCAGCCGACTTTCAGCAACTGGTGTTTGGCCTTGGTTGTTTTTGGGGCGCAGAGCGAAAGTTTTGGCAGCAAGCTGGGGTGTATACCACGGCAGTTGGCTATTGCGGCGGCTACACCCCGAATCCGAGCTACCACGAAGTGTGTTCGGGCATGACCGGCCACAACGAGGTAGTGTTGGTGGTGTTTGACCCCGCAATAATCAGTGCGAAAAAATTGCTGACCGTGTTTTGGGAGAGCCACAATCCGACTGAGGGTATGCGTCAGGGCAACGATATTGGCACCCAATACCGCTCGGGTATTTATTGCTCAGACGAAGCCCAGTTGGCATTGGCAAAAGCCTCCGCCGAGCAATATCAACAAGCGCTAAGTAAAGCTGGCTTGCCAGAAATTAGCACCGAAATTGTAATGGCCGCTGAGTTTTATTACGCCGAAGACTATCACCAGCAGTATTTAGACAAGAATCCGGGCGGCTATTGCGGTTTGGGTGGCACAGGGGTGAGTTGCCCGCTGTAGTGAGATTCGTCCGACGTTAGACGTCGGACGTCTGACGATTAGTTACCCCGCCATTTGGTCTGATATAGATCGTGACGACGATCCCGCAAGTTCTGCACGGTGCCGCTATTGCGGGCGACTCTCAGTGCTTCTGGCCGTAAATCGGCAATGGCCACGGTTTCCACGTTGGGGGTGGTGTCGGCGGCGATGCCGTCACGGGCAAAGTGGAAATCGCAGGGGGTGAGAATACAGCTCTGAGCGTATTGAATGTCCATATTGGCGACATTGGGTAAGTTGCCGACGTTGCCCGACATAACCACGTACACCTGATTCTCCACAGCGCGAGCTTGGCAGCAGTAGCGCACCCGCATATAGCTTTGGCGCTCGTCGGTGCAGAAGGGCACGAATAGAATTTCTGCACCCTGATCTACCAGGTGGCGGGCCAGCTCGGGAAATTCGGAGTCGTAGCAAATTAACACGCCAATGGGGCCGCAGTCGGTGTCGATAACTTGCAGTTCATTACCGCCTTCAATATTCCACCAGTACACCTCACTTGGTGTGGGGTGGATTTTGGCCTGCTCGTCAACTCGGCCATCGCGGTGGAAGACGTAGGAGATATTTTCCACGCGGCCATTGGCCACGCGGGTGGGGTGGGAGCCGCCGATGATATTGATGTTGTAGCGCACTGCCAAATCTTGCATGGCCTCAACATAGCGCGGTGTGTATTTTGTTAGGGCTTCTATCGATTGAATCGGGGTTAATTCCTGATCTTCAATCGACAGTAATTGCAGGGTGATTAATTCGGGGAAGACCACGAAATCACCTTTGTAGTCGGCAACCACGTCTACAAAGTATTCTATGAACGACATGAATTCAGTGAAGGACTGCACGCGACGCTGCATATACTGCACGGTGCCAACCCGCACGGTGTCGGGTTGACGGCCGCCGTGGCGTTTGGTGTGGGCGGCGGCAGCGGCAGTTTCAACCTTGGGATTATTCCACACAAGATGCACGCCGTAGCCCAGCGAATCTTTGTCGGTGCTTAAGTAATTTGGCACCAAATCGATTACTTCAAAATCGTTATGGAGCTGGAACGATAGCACTGGATCGCGAGTTTTTTGGGTAACGACGGCGTCTAGGTAGTTTGCAGCGCTGCCGTATTTTTTCATGCGCTTTGACAAGCTGGGCAGGCGGCCGACAAAGACAATGCCTTTTAGGCCCAGCGATTCACACAGTTTTTTACGGGCGTTGTAAAGCCGTTGGCCAATGCGATAGCCGCGCACGCTGCTGTCTACGCAAACCTCCATGCCATACATCCACTCGCCTTCAGGGTCGTGGCGGGTGCCGTAGCCGTTGGCCGTAATCGCCGCCCAGCTATGGGGCTTTAAGCAGACTTCGCCACTGATCCGGAACGTAGCGCAATAGCCAACTATCTCATCTTCCAAGGTAACAACAAATTTACCTTCACCAAAATTATTGAGCTGGCCGCGTAATTCCGCCCGGGTATAGGGGTCGATCCCTGTGCCGTCGTAGACCCGCTTCGACAGCGCGGCAATGGCTGGAATGTCCTTTATCATTGCGTTTCTAACCCGCAAAACTTTGCCGGTGGAGGCAATTTTTTTACCACCAGTGGTGTTTTTGGCCATGATTTTAACTCTTGATTGGGGCTAGGAGATTAGTCTTTGTTTTTACTGCTGGCGCTGCGCCGAACTGGGCCGGACTTTACGCTGTCTGCTGCGCCAGAGGTAGTGTTTGCCGTTGTGGTTTTTTCGGTAGTTTTATCACTATTTGCTGTCGTGCTTGGTTTGTCGCTAGCCGCTTTGTCGGCGGATTTACGGTTGGTCGCCAAGCCGCCCAATGATTTAAGTACTCGCGCCGATAAGTCGAGGGTTTTCATACCTTCTGTAAAAGCGGTTTTGGCCATGTGTTGGATCATTTCGGTATCGCCTTCGCCAATGCGTTTGTAGACCGCATCCCATAATGGCTGGGCGTCTGGCAAGCCGACTAGGCGGCGGGCTTCTTCTGGGCTTATTTCGACTTCGAGATGAATTTTCATGTTTTACTACCCCGCATTGTATCCTGTGAGTATGCCATCCGCAGTTGCCGGGTCAATCATTAGCGGCAAATGCGGTGGCGCTATTTAGTTATTAAGCTGGCTGAGTACATATTGCAGAATGCCGCCGTGGCGGAAATAGGCGAGTTCCTCCTGAGTGTCAATGCGCAGGCGGCCCAGCACCTCGTGGCGACTGCCGTCACTGCGCGATAGCACAATACGCACGGTTTGTTTGGGCTTTAGTTGCTCCTCGCAGGGAATGATGTCAACGCGTTCATCACCTTGCAGATCAAGCATTGCTCGGGGAATTTCCTTGTCGAACTCTATCGGCATAACGCCCATGCCGACTAAGTTGGAGCGATGAATCCGCTCAAAACTTTCGGCAATAACGGCTTTTACACCGAGCAACAAAGTGCCTTTGGCGGCCCAGTCTCGGCTTGACCCAGAGCCGTATTGCTTGCCCGCGATGATGACCAGTGATTTGTCTTCTTCTAGGTATTTCATGGCCGCTTTGAATATGGGCAGTACGGTTTTACCGTCAGGCGCGAGGGTATAGCCGCCTTCGCGGTCCACCAACTTGTTGTGCAGGCGGGTATTCGCAAAGGTGCCGCGGCTCATTACTTCGTGATTACCGCGCCGTGAGCCATAGGAATTGAAATCGTTGGGCGCAACGCCAAGGCTTTGCAAATAGTGCCCAGCAGGGCTGTCGGTGGCGATTTTGCCCGCTGGTGAAATGTGGTCGGTGGTAATAGAATCGCCAAAGACGCCCAGAATACGGGCGCTGCGCAACACGGGAAAATCCTCGCCAGCCAGCTGTGGCTTATCAAAAAAGCTGGGGCAGCGAATATAGCTTGAATCGACCTGCCATTGATAAGTGTCGCTTTTTTCAACTGCAATGGCCTGCCATTCCTTGGTGCCAAGGTAGACGTCTTGGTAAGCCTCGCGGTACATCGCGCCACTGACCGTTTTGCGAATCTCGTGAATTTCGGCGGTGCTTGGCCACAGGTCTTTGAGGAAAACTTCCCCGCCCTTGCTGTCGGTTGCGATGGCTTCTTCCTGTAAATTGAGCAGGGTCGTGCCTGCTAACGCGTAGGCAACAACCAAGGGTGGCGAAGCCAGCCAACTGGCTTTTACTTGGGGATGGATGCGGCCATCAAAATTGCGGTTGCCAGACAGCAGGGCGGAAACCACCATGTCCTTGCTGTCGATGGCCTTGGCGATGGGTTCGCGCAGCGGGCCGGAATTGCCAATACAGGTGGTGCAGCCATAGCCTACTAAATCAAAACCTAATGAATTGAGGTCGTCTTGTAGGCCACTGTCGGTCAAGTATTTACTGACGACTTTAGAGCCGGGCGCCAGTGACGTTTTTACCCACGGTTTTACCCGTAAACCTCGTTCCCGCGCTTTGCGGGCGACCAACCCCGCCGCAATCATAACGTCGGGATTTGAGGTGTTGGTGCAGCTGGTAATGGCGGCAATAACTACGTCGCCGTGGTGAAGGTTGAGCTTCATTTCCTCAATATTGGCGGTCTCGTTTAAATCGCGCTCGCTGGTAGCGAGATAGTCGCGCATGGCATTGCCTAGATCGCTAACCGCGACGCGGTCTTGGGGGCGGCTGGGACCGGCTAGGCTAGGCACCACGCTTGCCAAGTCCAAGGTTACGCTGTGGCTGAATACTGGCTGGTCGCCGGGGTTTCGCCACAGACCTTGGGCTTTGCAATACTGCTCGGTCAGGGCAATGGTTTGCGACGGCCGACCGGTTAGTTTTAGGTAGGCGAGGGTGGCTTCGTCTACTGGGAAATAACCGCAGGTTGCGCCGTATTCCGGCGCCATATTGGCGATGGTGGCGCGGTCAGCCACACTGAGTTCGGCGAGCCCGTCGCCAAAAAATTCTACAAATTTACCCACCACGCCCTCGCGGCGCAGAATTTCTACTACGCTGAGCACCAGATCGGTGGCGGTAACGCCCTCCAATAATTTGCCGCTCAGTTCAAAGCCAACAACGTCGGGCAGCATCATTGAATAGGGCTGACCTAGCAGTGCGGCTTCGGCCTCTATGCCGCCCACGCCCCAGCCGAGTACACCCAAGCCATTTACCATCGGTGTGTGGCTGTCGGTGCCAAGCACGGTGTCGGGATAGGCCATTTTACCGTCTTCGCTCACCCACACTACTTGCGCTAAGTATTCCAAGTTTACTTGGTGGCAAATGCCGGTGCCGGGCGGCACTACATTGAAATTATCAAAGGCGGATTGACCCCATTTCAGAAAGCGATAGCGCTCTTCGTTGCGCTCCATTTCCTTTGCCACGTTTTCGCCAAAGGCTTGGGGTGAACCGTATTGATCTACGGTGACGGAGTGGTCTATAACGAGGTGTACTGGGATTTTGGGGTTGATTGCGGTCACATCGCCGCCCCGCTTGGCAACGGCATCGCGCATGGCGGCTAAATCTACAATCGCAGGTACGCCGGTAAAATCTTGCATCAATACCCTAGCGGGTGAAAAATTGAGGTCTTCGCCGCTGCTGGCGTTGTCTAGCCAGCGCGAGAAAGCAACGATAATGTCGGCATTCACCGTTTCGCCGTCGAAATGGCGGAGTTGGTTTTCTAGCAAAATTTTGAGTGACTTGGGCAGCTGCGCCAAGCGCTCATCGCCCAATTTTTGTAAATCGTAATATTGGTAGCTCTGCTCGCCGCAAATCAGCTCTGAGAGCAGGTGTTTTGTGGACTGCATGGGTGAACTCCTTTGAGCTTAGTCGTGTGTGCATCGCTCACCCTAGCACAGACAGCTGAAAAAGCAGGTTTCTCCCAACGATAAAGTGCGCAATGGCGGTGGCATTCAATAGCCTTCGCCGTAAACGCCAATTATTGGTCGAGCTTGCGGCGCTCGGGACGACACTTAAATTATGCGCTATAGCGCCATTTTTCTAGTGAATTCTTAATCCTGCTGTGCTGTAATCGGTTCCGATCACGGGGTGTCGGCCCCGCTACAGTCCGGCACCTCGCTACCCAATAAATATAAATTAAGGGGGCGAATTGAAAGTTACTAATGTTAGCGACGCCGAGTATTTTCACAAGGTTGTCGATTGCCAATATGCCTGCCCAGCCCACACGCCGGTGCCAGAATATATCCGTTTAATTGCTGCGCAGCGTTATACCGACGCCTATATGATTAACTGGGAATCCAATGTGTTTCCAGGGGTCTTGGGTCGCACCTGTGATCGGCCCTGCGAGCCAGCGTGTCGGCGGGGGCGGGTGGAGGACGAACCCGTTGCGATCTGTCGTCTGAAACGAGTCGCGGCAGACAATAAGGGCGACATCAGCGCTCTAATGCCCATCATTCCTAAGAAAAAGAACGGCAAACGCATCGCCTTGATTGGCGCCGGGCCAGCCGCGCTGACGGTGGCCCGAGATTTAATGCCGCTGGGCTATAGCGTAGATTTATACGACGACCAGCGCGCTGGCGGCGGTTTTATGCGCAGCCAAATTCCGGCGTTTCGGCTACCGGAATCGGTGCTCAATGAAGAGGTTGATCGCATTCTCGACATGGGGGTGCTCACCCACTTTAATCATTATGTCGACAGCCTAAAAGCGGTGCTGGATAAAGACTACGACGCGGTGTTTGTGGGCAGCGGTGCCCCTCGTGGGCGAGATCTCGACATTCCCGGTCGCCAAGCTGCGGCGGCCAATATCCACATTGGTATTGATTGGCTGTCCAGTGTTGCCTTTGAACATATCGAGACGATTGGCAAGCGGGTCATCGTCTTGGGTGGTGGTAATACCGCCATGGATTGCTGCCGCACCGCAAGGCGTTTGGGTGGCGACGAAGTCAAGGTAGTGGTGCGCAGCCCCTTTGCAGAAATGAAAGCCTCGCCCTGGGAAAAAGAAGACGCCCAGCACGAAGGTATACCCATTCTAGACAATCACGTTCCTAAAGAATTTGTGTTGGAAGATGGCCGCCTTGTGGCCATGGCCTTTGATGAGGTTGAAGCCGTATATGACGCCGCCGGTCGTCGTAATTTGGTGTCGACTGGGCAGGCGCCCGTTATTGTGCCCTGCGACGATGTGCTAATTGCTATTGGCCAAGAAAACTCCTTTCCGTGGATCGAGCGCACAATCGATATTGAATTTGGCAAATGGGATATGCCGGTTGTCGATGAAGTTACCTTTCAGTCTAGCAATCCCAAGGTGTTTTTTGGTGGTGATGCCGCCTTTGGCCCTCAAAATGTGATTACCGCCGTGGCCCACGGCCACCAAGCGGCAATCTCGATAGATCTGTTTTGCCAAGGCGAATCGGTGACCAAGCGGCCACCGCCGGGCGTGACCCTCGTAAGCCAAAAAATGGGAATCCACGAGTGGAGTTACGACAGTGAAGTGGCTGCGGATGTGCGTTATCACGTGCCCCAAGCCGAGCTGGAAAAATCCCTAAGCAATCGCAAGCTTGAGGTGGAGTTAGGCTTTGACGCCGCCACCGCGTTTCACGAGGCCCAGCGCTGCCTAAACTGCGACGCGCAAACCGTGTTCACCGAAAAACTCTGTATTGAATGCGATGCCTGTGTCGATATTTGCCCCACCGACTGCCTCAGTATTGTGGTTAATGATGTGGACGAGGCGGAGCTGCGGCACAAGCTGAAAATGCCCGCTAAAAATACCGAGCAAGCCATTTATGTGTCGGCAGATTTAGCCACCGGCCGCGCCATGATTAAAGACGAGGATATGTGCCTGCACTGCGGCCTGTGTGCCGAGCGCTGCCCAACGGCGGCGTGGGATATGCAGAAATTCTACTATACCGTGAGCAAAGCAGGGCAGGGCGTTTGAGATGAAACGAATCGAAGCAGTTAACGACTTTGTTATTAAATTCGCCAATGTAAACGGCACCGGCTCGGCCAGCGCCAATAATATGTTTGCCAAGGCGGTGTTCCGAATGGGCTTGCCGGTTAGCCCTAAGAATATCTTTCCCTCTAATATTCAGGGCCTGCCCACATGGTATGAAGTGCGGGTCAGTGAAAAGGGCTATCTCGGTCGCCGCGGTGGCGTCGATATGATGGTGGGCATGAACCCCCAGAGTATGGCCAAGGATATAAAGGAGATTGATAGCGGCGGCTATTTTTTTTACGACTCCAGCAAGCCCCTCGATTTGCGCATGATGCGCAGCGATGTTCACTTTATTGGCGTGCCCCTTAAAGACTTGTGTCAGCGCGAGTTTAGCGATCCCCGTCAGCAGCAGTTGTTTCGCAATGTGATCTATGTTGGCGCCCTAGCCGCGCTGTTAGATATCGAATTTGATGTGCTCAGGGGCTTGGTGTCGGACCAATTTCGTGGCAAAGAAAAGCTTATTACCCCCAATGTGCGCGCCTTGGAATTGGGGTATCACTACGCTAGCGAACACTACAGCTGCCCGCTGGGTATTCGCTTAGAGCGCCGCGATGCGGTGGGTGAGCAAATTCTGATCGACGGTAATACGGCGGCTGGCCTTGGCGCTATTTATGGCGGCGCTACTGTGGCGGCGTGGTATCCCATTACCCCATCAACCTCGGTTGTCGACGGTTTTGATAAATACTGTAAGCGTCTGCGGATTGACCCTGGCAGCGGCAATAAAAATTACGCCATTGTGCAGGCCGAAGATGAGTTGGCGGCGATTGGCATGGTGATAGGTGCCAGCTGGAATGGCGCGCGGGCCTTTACCGCCACCAGCGGCCCCGGTATTTCGCTAATGAGTGAGTTTTTGGGTTTGGCCTATTTTGCTGAAATCCCAACGGTGCTGATTGATGTGCAGCGTGCTGGGCCGTCAACGGGTATGCCAACCCGCACTCAGCAGTCTGATATTTTAGCCTGTGCGTACGCCTCTCACGGCGACACCAAACATGTTTTGTTGTTTCCCGCCACGCCGCGTGAATGCTTTGAAATGACGGCCCAAGCCTTTGATCTTGCCGAGTCATTGCAAACGCCGGTGATTATGCTCACGGATTTAGATTTAGGCATGAACGACACGATGTCGCCGCCACTGGTGTGGGACGACACGCGGGAATACCAGCGCGGCAAGGTATTTAATGAGGAGCAGTTAGAGGCAATGAGCGAGCGCTTTGGTCGCTATCTGGATATTGACGACGACGGAATTCCCTACCGCACTTATCCAGGTACCCACCCCAGCAAAGGCGCTTTTTTTACGCGCGGAACCTCGCGGGATGAATACGCGGTATACACCGAAGACGGCGATGCCTACGAGAAAAATATGCAGCGTCTGCTTAAAAAGTGGGATACCGCCAAACAGCGGGTGCCCGCGCCTGAGCTGATTAAGGCGGGCAAGGGCAGCAAAATTGGCGTGATTCATTTCGGCACCAGCCGCTGCGCCACCCTTGAAGCAATCGATAGCCTGCAAGCCGAAGGCGTCGCAATAGACACTTTGCGCCTGCGGGGCTTTCCGTTTAATAAAACCGTGGATGCCTTTATCGAAGAACACGAAACCGTGTTTTTGGTAGAGCAAAACCGCGACGCACAAATGCGTACCTTGCTGGTGAACGAGTGCCTAATTTCACCGCGGCAATTCATTCCGATTTTAAATTACAACGGCACCCCGATAACGGCGAAGTATATTCGTGAAGAAATACTGTTGGTTGTGCGCGGCGACAATGTGCGCCCGTTGCGTAAACAACGCTCAGTGAAGGAGTCTGTGTAATGAGCTATATTCGTCCGGTCTTTCGTCACCCAGATTTACCTCGCAATGCCTTGGGCTTTACCCGCAAAGATTACGAAGGGGCTATCTCAACGCTTTGCGCCGGTTGCGGTCACGACTCGATAAGCGCCGCCATTGTGCAAGCCTGCTTTGAGTTGGCGCTACCGCCGCACAAAGTAGCCAAGCTGTCGGGTATTGGTTGTTCGTCAAAAACCCCGACGTATTTTTTAGGGAATTCCCACGGTTTTAATTCGGTACACGGCCGTATGCCTTCGGTGGCAACCGGCGCTAATTTGGCTAACCGTGAGTTAATCTATATTGGTGTGTCTGGCGATGGCGATACCGCATCTATTGGCATGGGTCAGTTTACCCACGTTGTCCGTCGCAATTTAAATATGATGTACGTGGTCGAAAACAATGGCTGCTACGGGCTGACCAAGGGCCAAGATTCGGCTACTGCCGATATTGGCTCGGCCAGTAAAAAAGGCGAACCCAACCACTTTGAGCCTATCGACTTGGCTAGCGTGGCACTGCAATTAGGGGCAACCTTTGTGGCGCGCAGTTTCTCGGGAGACCGTGCGCAATTGGTGCCGCTGATTAAAGCGGCAATTAGTCACCGCGGTTTTGCCTTTATCGACGTGATCTCGCCCTGTGTTACCTTTAATAACAACCCAAAATCCACCAAGGGTTATGAACATGTGCGCGAGCATTTAGCGGCAACGGGCACCGTGGATTTTGTGCCCTTTAAAGAAGAAATTTCGACTGAGTATGAACAGGGCGAGTCTAAGGAAGTTGCCTTGCACGACGGCTCAGTGGTGCATTTGCACAAAGCTGATCCTGAACTTGATATCACCAGTCGCCGCTCGGCGCTGCGTTTGATTAAAGACTACAAAGCCAAAGACCAAATTCTTACCGGCTTGCTGTATATGGATGAGAACTCCCAAGACCTGCACGAGATTCTGGGCACCAGCAAAACGCCTTTGCGGGATCTAGCCGCGGCGGAGCTCTGCCCAGGACAAAAGGTGTTGGATAAATTAAATGAGAGTTGGCGCTAGCGCGAGATAGCTCGGCATTGCGCTGGCCGTCCCAAGTTTCTGTTATATAGCTCAGCGCTAAAACACCTGTTACCGTAGGTTTAGCGCTGGCTCATTGCTTTTGCTACCGAGTTAACAGGCGCCGTACTCGGCCCATTGTTAGGGCTTCCTCGCCGCGCCTTTCTAGTAGTGGCGGCATCATCTCATTTATTGCATCAGCCACCTGCTGGCGAAGACTGACCATGGTCTTTTGCGCGAGTCGCTTGCCTTTATATTTGCTTAGGTCGAGGGGTGGGGCAAACTGGATATAACACTTCTGGGGTTTTGGAATTAAAGTGCCAAAGACACCGACTGGGACCGGCCCGAATAGATCGCTGCGGGTATTTTCGTTGATAATGCCTAGGCGTTTTAAACCGCGGCCAATAAGCGTGTTTGGCAGATCTGCGCCCTCAATCAGGTGGCCATAAAATTCTTCTGGGCCAACAATCGCCGTGGGCACAATGGTGTAACCGTGCTTGGCGGCGAGCTTTATAAAACCGTAGCGCTCTTTCCACATGAGCTTGTATTTGTCTTCAGCTGATTTGGTCGCTTCGTGGGCGCCGCCGGGGAAAACCAATAAATCGCTGCCGTTTTCCATTAGTGCAGCGCACACATCGGGGTGGCCAATAACAATGCCGTTATTGAGCAGCAAATTCTCGTTGAGCGTGTTCCACAGAAATTTGTCGCTGAGCGGTCGCAAAAAACGCTGTTGTTCGGTCAGCATTGGCAGGCCAATAATGGGGCCGTCTACCGCGTACATAGCGTGGTTGGCGATGAAAAGGCAGGGCTGCTGGGGGATGTTGTGGGTGTCGATAAGCTTAGGTTCGAACATCCGTTTAATTAGTGTGTCTAGCAGCCTTACCATAGTTGATGCTGGGGGCTTAACTTGCACGGCCTTATTAATATAGCGAACAAGATCGTCGCCGCTGTAGGGTACAGCGGTTTTATCGGTAAAAGCCATGAAATGATCCTGCTGCATAAATGGGCGCGAACCGCCATATTAGCAGAGCAGGGAAATGAATAGAAATTTAGCTGCGGACTAACTCAGCAGGCTGGGTTTCGAATGGCCGAAAGCGGCGTAGGGTGATTAGGCCGCGACATTTTTGACCAACACATACTCGCAATAGCGTTTTAGTGAGCTGAGGGACTTTTTGATATCAACAACCTCAGGGGTAACCAGCCATTGGTAGATAAGGCCGTAAATGCGACTATAGTAGTCAATCACAAATTGGGGGATATCGATATCGGCAGGGAAATCACCGCGCCTTACACCTTCCTCCACAATTTTAGTTAGCCCTTGTTGGGACTCGGTGTTGTAACGCACCAGCTCGTCGCTTAACACCGAGGGATGGCCCAGCGAGTCAAACCACAGGGTATACATTACTTTAACGTTATCGGCTTCGTTAATAATAATATGTTCAACGGCGTCAACACGGGTGCGTATCGCGTCGATGCCTGATTTGCCGTCTGTTTCCTGTAGGTAGCCATACCACAGTTTTCGGTGTTCGATGAGAATGCGTTTAAAGAGCTCTTCTTTAGAGCCGAAGCGAGCGCTGGCTAAACCGCGGCTGTAGCCAGCGCGTTCACCGACTTCTTTTAAGGTGGTTTTTTCCGTTCCGATTGCCAAAATAAGCTCATTCGCGACTTGCAGCATATTCTCGTCTGACTTGGCGACGCGTTCTGCTTGGGTTAGTTTTTGTTGGCTTTCGGGCGCTGTCATATACGTGGCTTGTTAAATGTGCAGTAGATGAAATTGTAAGCTGCTTCCGTCTTTGCGGCAAGATACTTGTTTGTTTTAAACAAATATCTTACCACGCTGGCATTATCGCGTACTAAAAGCTATACCTTTAGAGCATTGCTGGTTAGCGCTATGGGTAGTGGCGCCTAGCAAGAATGGCAAGCGATGTCCATATAACAGAATATTTAATTACAGGAGTTTTATATAACAAATTAAACTTGTTTGTTTCAAGCAAATAAGTTTACAAGGCAGTGTGCTAATAGTTAGTATGCGTAGTAAGAGTGAGACGAAGTGGTGGCAAATTAGTAATTGCTGTCACTTTTGTGAAGGTGGAATCGCTCTGGCTTCGAGTGTGAAAAATAAAATCATAAAGGGTTATTTATATGAAAAAATCATTAACGAAATTGGGAATTCTCTGCTTAACCATTCCTGCTGCAACACAGGTTTTTAGTGCGCCACGTGAAAGCACAATGCTCGAGGAAGTGCTCGTGACGGCCGAAAAGCGAAGCCAGAGCATTCAAGACATTCCTGCAAGTATATCGGCATTTGACGAACGCGCAGTGCGCGACGCGGGTATTGTTGACGTGTCTTTAGTTGCGCCGCGTGTTCCCGGTTTTTACGCGGGTGGTTTTGGTACCAGTCGGCCGCAGCTTTATATTCGCGGTATTGGTACACGTCAATTTGATCCAGGTTCAGAGTCATCGGTAGGGGTGTTTGTTGACGAAGCTTACCTCGGCCGCACCGGTGGGGTTTTGGGCACCCTGAAAGATGTTCAGCGTATCGAAGTGCTTAAAGGCCCTCAGGGCACCTTATATGGCCGGAATGTGATTGGTGGTGTTATAAATGTTGTCACCAAGGGGCCGAGCAACGAATTTGAGGCAGAAGCTGAAGTCGGTGCGGGTAATTACAACAGCAAAAATCTATTCGGCGCGGTGTCTGGGCCGTTAATTGAAGATAAATTGTCTGGTCGTGCGGCCTTGTGGCATAGCTATCGCGAAGGCTATATGACGAATTTAACGACTGGCGAACATCCCCAAGGTTTAGATAATAGTGGCGGTCGTTTCCGCTTATTGTTCACGCCAGCCGACAATCTTCGTATGGATTTGATTGCAGATTTTGCACGGGATACCGGTGACTCATTCCAAGGCGAAAGCATTGGTTCTACGGCTAACCCAGATGGCATTCTTTTGGGCGGCGGTGGTACGCCAAAGAAATCAGGCGATAAATTTAAACAGTTCTATACAACGGATACTGATTACAGTCGCGATGTTGATGCCTTAAACGCAAAAATTGAATACGACCTTGAATCTGGTACCTTAATCTCTGTGTCGACTTATCGCGAAATGTCTTACTCAGACGATCGGGATTTCGATAACACCAGCTTGGATGTAATGCGTCAAATCTCGGTAGAAGACTCAGAGCAGCTAACACAAGAAATTCGCTTTGTTTCAAGCCCAGACGGTCCGCTGTCCTTTAATGGTAAGGTCGATTGGATAGCAGGTATCTATTACTTTAGTGACGAAAGTTCGCATTTCGACACCTTTAAATATGGTCCCGATTCAGCAGTTTACGCGCCAACCGCCGATGGCAGTTACCCGACCGACGTTACTGGCGGCCTATTTGATACCACCAGTAATGCCTATTTTGGTCAGGCCACAATCCTCTTAACCGATCAATTAGATTTAACCTTGGGTTTGCGCTACACCAAAGACACCAAAGAGGCCGTATTGTCGGGAACAACAACAGATGCTCGGCCATTGGTAAGTGCAGATTTTACCGTTGTTAATCCGTCGCAAGACTTTACCTCAACGGATCCTAAGGCGGTGCTTAATTACCGCGTAAATGATGATCTGAGTTTTTACACCAGCTACAGCCAAGGCTTTAAATCGGGTGGCTATCAGTACACTTCATTAAACGCGTCACAGGCGGGCATTGTATTTGAACCAGAGGAGCTTGAAGCCTATGAAATAGGCTTTAAATCACAATGGCTGGACAGCTCACTGACATTTAATGGCGCTGTGTACCAGTTTAATTACACCGACATTCAAGTATCACGTGTGGTTCAACTTAGCGACGGCAGCACGCCATCGCTAATTGATAACGCGGGTGAAAGTGAAATTCGCGGCTTGGAAATGGACTTGTTATACCGGCCTACCGTGGCACTCACCTTGAACTTTGCCTATGCCTACACCGATGCCAAGTATCTTGATTATGTGGCAAGTAATGCCGTCGATTATTCAGATACTCGTATGGTTAGAGCGCCAGAGAACTCCTTCAACATTGGTGCGGAATACATTATTCCCCTCAAAGACGAAATGGAGCTGATTCTGCGTGGCGACTATTCCTATAACAGCGAGTTCTTTCACGAGCCAGGCGAAGCTGATGCTAAATACGGCACCACGGCGCCTTATACCAAAGAAGATGCTTACGGCTTAGCCAATGTGAGAGCAACGGTCAACATTGACAGTAACTGGCGCGCCAGCGTGTGGGCTAACAATGTGCTCGACGAAGAGTACCGCAGCACGATACTCGCCTTGCCTGGTCAGGTTATCAATATTTACGGTCTGCCAAGAACCTTTGGTGCCACCGTGGCGTGGACTTACTAAGTCCTGTCGGACCTATTATATAAGTCTAATGTTGCTAAGCAGGGTGCGTCGTTCTTTAGCGCACCCTGCTTTAAAACCGCTGTTTTTTTGGAATATTCAATAATGAAAGATAATTACCAATTTCTTAGCATTGAGCGCCGTGGGGATATCGATATTGTTAGCCTCAATCGGCCCGAGGCGCTTAATTCGCTAAATAAGCAATTGTTCAGCGATTTATACAATTACTTTCTCGGTTTGCAAAGCAATTACCATACTCGAATTGTGCTGCTCCGCGGCGAAGGTCGCGCGTTTTGCGCCGGTGCCGATTTAGATTCCAGTGCATTTGCCTCAGGTGAGGGCCGTGAATCTCAGCAGTACGAAGTGCAGCGCCAAGCATCGGCATTAATTAAATTAATGCGCAGCTGCTCGCAACCAATTATTGCTTTATGTCACGGCCCAATTTGCGGCGGTGGCTTTTCATTGGTGTTAGCGGCAGATGTTCGCTTAGCCGCACCCTGTACCAAGATGAACGCCGCGTATATCAAAGTAGGTTTAACGGGTACCGATATGGGCTCGGGTTATTTTTTACCAAGAATTATCGGCTTTTCCAACGCCGCCATGTATTTGTACACCGGGCGCTTCATTACTGCTGAGCGTGCGCTGGCCATGGGCTTGGTGTCGGAGTTGGTCGAAAAAGACCAGTTGCTCGAGCAGGGCTTATTACTGGCCGACGACATGTTACAAGCATCGCCCCTTGGCCTGCGCTTAACCAAAGAAGCGCTCACAGCAACAGTCGATTCACCAAGTTTAGACGCGGCGGTCGCCATAGAAGATCGTCAGCAAAACCTGCTGATGGGCACTGCAGATCATCAAGAGGCAGTAACAGCCTTTAAAGAAAAGCGTCGCCCAAACTATAAAAACACCTGATTTAAAGAGAAGAACCCTATGCAAGGATTAATGATGGACGTGCCGATGCTATTGTCTCGGCTCATCGACTACGCCGCAGACCACCACGGTGAAACCGAAGTGGTGTCGCGTCAAATCAATGGCCGTGTTGAACGCAGCAATTGGCGGGCCGTGCGCTCGCGCAGCAAGCAACTCGCCAAATCCTTGCTGGCCGCTGGCTTTAATAGCGACACCCATTTCTCGTCCCTAACGTGGAATACCATTAATCACCTTGAAGTATTTTACGGGGTGTTGGGCATAGGCTCGCCGCTGCATACGCTGAATCCACGGCTAACCGTGAATGATCTGTGTTACATGATCGAACTGATGGCAGATACGGTCTGCTTTTACGACGCAGATACCCAAGCACTGGCAGAAGAGATAGATCGCAATACCGATTTTATCAGCCAGTGGATTTACCTCGACGAAGGCGAAGCGCTGCCCGCAGCTAGCCTCAGAAAATACGGTTCTTTAAGCGCATTGAAAGACGGTGTGGATGATCAATTTGAATGGCCGGTATTTGATGAGCGCGATGCCGCGACGGTGTGTTTTACCTCAGGCACCACGGGTCGGCCCAAAGGCGTGGCGTATAGCCACCGCAGCTTAACGCTTTGCGCCATGAATATGACCATGGTGGATATGTACGGCAGTGCCCGTAATGGCGAATTGGTGTGTGCCATGCCCATTGCCCCCATCTTTCACGCTAACGGTTGGATGATGCCGTTCTCTGCGCCCATGAACGGCCATAAGCTGGTATTGCCAGGCCGGGATTTCTCGCCCGCTGGCGTCGTTGAATTAATGGCCCAAGAAGGCGTAACCATTGCCGGTGCAGTACCTACCGTGTGGAGCGATATTATGGCCACCGCGGATCGCAGCGAAACAAGCCTGCCATCGCTAAGTACCGCCTTGGTTGCGGGCACGGCCATACCCGAAAAGCTTTTTGATTTATTAGAGGGCCGCGGTATTGGTGTGCGCACCACATGGGGGATGACCGAAGTTCCCGGCGCGACCCGCGCGAGCTTGCCACCAACAGCCGGTGAAGCGAATAAGGCCGACATCCGTAAAATCGCGCTCAGTCGCCAGGGCCGTGTTGGTTTTCAAGCCGATTTACGCATTGTGGATGAGGAGGGCAATCGCCTTGCTCACGACGGTATCGCCTCGGGTATTTTACAAGTGCGCGGCCCAATCGTTGCCGCCCGCTATGTAGGTGAGAGCGAAGATCAAGCCGTCGAGTGGCTAGACACCGGCGATATCGCCACCATCTATCCAGACAGCACAATTCAAATCGTTGATCGGGCTAAGGATGTTATTAAGTCCGGCGGTGAATGGATAAGTTCACCACAGTTAGAGGCCGCTGCTGCGAGCCACCCTGCAGTCAATTTGGCGGCAGCGGTGGCGGCGCCCCACCCACGCTGGCAGGAGCGGCCCTTTTTATTATGTACCCTAAATGCGAACCAAGAAGTCTCGGCAGACGCGCTGCGTCAACACATGGCCCAGACTCTCGCAAAATGGTGGTTGCCCGAAGACATAAAATTCATTGAGGAAATGCCGTTAACCGCAACGGGTAAAATTAATAAAGTGCGTTTGCGCCAGCTGTATGTGCAAGCAAGCACCCTTGAAGAGAAGGGCTAAGTGCGATGCTATTAACCGAGCTTCAACAGCAAATAGCCGACGCGGCAAAGGCTTTTTCATTAAAAACGCTACTGCCAGAATACCAAGCGCGAGAGCGCCACGGCGTGCTAGATCGCGATCTTGTTAAACAACTTGGCGACTTAGGTTTTCTTGGTGTTGATTTGCCAGAGGCAGTTGGCGGCATGGGCTTAGATGCTTTATCGGCCGGTGTGCTTGCCGAGCAGATGGCCTACGGCGACTTTAATATCAGCGCCTTGCCAGTAAATGTGTCTTTGGTCGGCTCAATTCTAATGCGTTATGCCCATCCCGATGTTGCGGGGCAGTGGCTGCCAAAAATGGTAGCTGGCGAGGCGATTGTCGCTATTTGTTTAACCGAGCCCAGTGGCGGTTCCGACGCAGCAGCGTTAACAATGCGGGCTAGGCGCGATGGCGACGACTATATTTTAAGCGGCGAAAAAGCGTCTATTACCTTTGCCGATTGCGCCGATGCCTCCTTGGTATTTGCCCGCACCGGCGAGGGCGACAAGGCCGCTGGCGTAACGGCATTTTTTGTACCCCATGACTGCAAGGGTGTCAGCCAAACTCGCTATGACGACTTGGGCAGCGCCATTATTGGCCGCGGTTCGATCTTTTATGACGAGGTGCGCATACCCGCTAGCCATCGTGTTGGCGATGCGGGTAAGGGTTTTAGCCAAGTTATGCAGGGTTTTGATTACAGCCGCGCCCTTATTGGTTTGCAATGCTGCGGCGCCGCTCAAGCTTCATTAGACGAAGCATGGGCCTATAGCGTAGACCGTGAAGCCTTTGGTCGTCCTATTGCCCAGTTTCAAGGGGTCACTTTTCCCTTGGCAGAAGGCGAATCCCAAATCGCCGCCATTCGCCAATTGTGTATGCACACCTTAAGCCTGCGCGATGCCAATTTGCCCCACACCTCAGAAGCCGCAATGTGTAAGTGGATGGGGCCACGCTACGCCCGCGATGTTATCCATCAATGCCTGCTGACCTTTGGTCATTATGGTTGGAGCAAGGATTTTCCCCACCAGCAGCGTCTGCGCGATGTGATGGGTCTAGAAATTGGTGATGGTACCGCCGGTATTATGAAATTGATCATCGCCAGAGAGCGCGTGGGTCGTCATGCCGTGCAGTACGCATCTTCGTAAATACGATAAACCGAATTGAGTGAAAATTTATGGCCTCATTAGCTAATTTGTATATTCCAACCGCCGCCGAGGCGCCTAGCCCTGAGTATCAAGATCAGGATGATTTACGTCATCGGCCATTGCCTGGCGGAAAAATGCGCGACTCCCTGTTCTGGGAAATGATCATGCCTGACGAGAAGTTAGGCTTTCAGGCCTATCTTTATTTGGCGGGCACCGGCCAAGCGGGTTTTAATTTTGTGGTGTGGGGCGAAGATCAAGAACCCTATGTGCTGGACCTTGGTCATGGCGAAGTTGCCGACAGCATGGACTTTGATAACTTCTCCTTGTCGGGTTTGAGCCTGACCCAGCCAGACTTACGCAAGACGGCAGTGCTCAAGTACGAGAGTGACAATCTTAAATTGGAATACAATTTTACCGCTATTCACGATGCCTTTAGCTATCGGCAAAACCCCACCGGTTTACCCGAATGGTTTGCGCTAAATCGCTTTGAGCAGACCGGCCGCGTTACCGGCTTCTTAGAATTTGGCGACCGCCGCATTGAATGGGATCGCATTGGTCATCGCGATCACTCTTGGGGAACCCGCAAATGGGGCGTGCCTCATCATTGGAAATGGCTTATTGCCTACACCCCAAATGGCCGTCATATCGTCAATGCCTGGATCTATATCGCCAAGGGTGAAATGGGCGTTGCCGGCTATGTGGTTAAAGACGGCGAAGTGGTGCCGATCGACACCATTAAACATCACGCCAGCTACGACGATGATATGGGCCAGCGTCAAGTAGAAGCGGCGATCACCGATACTCGTGGTGGTGTGACCCATCTGCAAATGGAGCGCTTTGGCTTAGTGCGTCTACCAACCAATGACAAAATGGATACCATGATTATGGAGGCCGCCTGCACCGCGACCATTGACGGGCATGCAGCGGCGGGGCAGTTTGAAACCCACTGGCCTAAATCCTATGTTAATTACCTTGCTTCGCTGAATAAAAAATCATGAGCTGGGACTGGTGTGAAGCGAGTTTGGGGCGGCTACAGAATTTCCTTGCCGAGCAAGGCTTAACTGATGGCCCCCTCACGACGACGCGTATTGGCGATGGTCACTCCAATCTGACGTATTTGGTCAGCGACGGCAAGCATGAGATGGTTTTGCGTCGGCCGCCGCCGCCACCTTTACCGGTAGGTGCTCATGACGTTCTGCGTGAGGCGCGGTTGATTAAAGCGTTGGAAGACAGTGGCGTGCCCGTCGCCAAAGTACTGGCTGTGGAAGATGGTTTACAGGTTCTAGATGTGCCGTTTTATATTATGGAATACCTCGCTGGTGAAGTCATAACTGATGTAACACCGGCCAGTTTAGCGATTCCTGCCCAGCGTCAGTTTATGGCGGAAACCTTGGTCGATACGCTTGTTGCGCTACACAAAGTAGATTGGCGCGCCCGAGGTTTAGAGGGGTTTGGTAAACCAGACGGCTTTAATGCTCGGCATTTTAAGCGCATTAAGTCGTTGATCCCCGATGATGTAAATTTGTCTCCCGCGTTCGCGGAGTTGTCCCAGTGGCTTGCTGCGAACATTCCTATGGAGTCCGATGCTTGCATTGTGCACAACGATTTCCGCATTGGTAATGTGATGTGGAAGGCGACGGCGCCAACTCAGCTCCTCGCCGTTTTAGACTGGGAGTTGGCAACCCTTGGCGATCCGCTATTCGACCTTGCCTATTTTATTAACTGCTATCCCCGCCATGGAATCCCCCGCACGCCAACCCAAGACTTGGCCGCCGCGGTATTGGAAGACGGCTATCTAGAGCCAGCCGAGTTAATTGCGCGCTATGTGGCGGGCAGTGGCCGCGATGTGTCGAATTTAAAATGGTATCAAGTATTCGTCGATTGGAAACTGGCAATATTGTACGAATACTCTCGGCGTCGCGGTGGCGATGATTATTATCAGCAAGCTGGTTTGGTCGATAGGTTTTTGGCAGCGGCGACAAACACCATCGCGTCTTGAATTACGAGGAATAGAAAAATGGCAGAGATGGAAATAATTCCCGAAGGCTTTGAGCAGATTATGCCAGCGCCAGGTTTTGATGAGCACATTGGAAAAATTTACCAGAAGCAGCTAAGCGGAAGCAAAATTTTGGGTTTCCGCGTTCGCGATATTCACCTTAATAAGGCAGGCAGTTGCCACGGTGGGGTACTTACTTATCTTGCCGATATGCAGCTCGCGGCAGTTGAGAAGCAAATTCGCAGCAAGATTTTTCATTACCCAACCAAAAATTTGAATGTCGATTTTATCGCGCCGGTGCCTAAGGATGCCTGGGTAGAAGTCGAAGCAGATTTAGTACGAGAAACCAAAAGTACCCTCTATTCACAGGCCTTAATGAAAGTGGATGGTCGTATTGTGGTGCGCACCACGGCCTGTTACCACATTGCGCAGTAGTCGCTGCAAAGTAGAACACTAACTAAAAGTAATAAAGATAATATTGTGGAGTTGTGATGAGTCTTGAAAGCGCTAATGTAAGATCTGATGGCTATAGTAATAGTCGCTACCGCTATTACGCTTTAGCGCTGTTGACGACCTCCTATATGTTTAACTTTGTTGATCGGCAAATACTGTCGATTTTGCAAGAACCAATCAAGGCCGATTTGGGCTTGTCAGATACCCAGCTCGGTTTGTTAACGGGCTTCGCCTTTGCGGTATTTTATATTGTGATGGGTCTGCCTATTGCGCGCTGGGCAGATAGAGGCAACCGCAGAAACATTGTCGCGTATTCCGTCGGGCTATGGAGCATGATGACCGCCGCCTGCGGCTTGGCGCAAAATTACTGGCAATTGCTGCTAGCGAGAATTGGTGTAGGCGTAGGTGAAGCGGGTTGCAGCCCACCGAGCCACTCAATGATCTCAGATATCTTCCCCATGAAAGAGCGGGCAACCGCCATCGCGACCTATAATAGTGGCGTCAATATCGGCATGTTGGTCGGCTTTTTAATGGGCGGCTGGATTCAGGAATATTTCGGCTGGCGCATCGCCTTAATGGCGGTGGGCATTCCCGGCATTTTATTGGCTTTGGTCATTAAGTTTACGGTTAAAGAACCCCAGCGGCAGGTGGCTAAAGCACTGGAAAATCAGGCTGCAGAAGCCCACCCGACACTGCTGGAAACCATCACATTATTGTGGTCAAAGAAAACGTTTCGTTACATGGTTTTTGCTGGCGCACTCGCTTCATTTAGCGCCTATAGCTTGTATAGCTGGACGCCGTCGTTCCTGATTCGCAGCTTTGGTATGAGCACCGGCACCGTCGGTAATTGGCTGGCCCTAACCATTGGCGTGGGCGGCGCACTTGGCACTTTTTCCATGGGCTATGTGGCAGACCGCTTGGGCTTAAAAGACCGCCGTTGGTATCCTGGCACCATCGCACTGGCCTACGGCTTGCCGCTGCCTCTGGTGGCGGCAATGCTACTGAGTAGCGACGGCACCACCGCGCTGCTGTTCTTTATCATTCCCGCAGCCTTACAAGCGACTTACCTTGCGCCGCTGATTACCGTCACCCACAGTTTAGTAAAACCGAGTATGCGCGCGGTGTCCTCGGCGGTGGTGTTATTAATGGTCAACTTAATTGGCTTGGGTTTTGGTCCGGTGCTGGTCGGGGGCCTAAGTGACTATTTAGAGCCGACTTACGGGAATGAAAGTCTGCGCTATTCACTGTTGTTTTGGGTAAGTGCTGCGACTTTGGCGTGTTTGGTCTTGTGCGCATTAACGGCTAAGCATATTCGTAGGGATATGCCAGAACAGCTTGATTAAAAAATGCGGAAATCTTGCGGAGGTGTGGCTATTGCTTTTTGCAATGGCGCGCCGACGTTTTGCAGTTGCGTTATGAGTCGAGAGCGCCATTGTCGGCAAGCTTAGCGCAAGGCCATAAAGCCATTATTTAGCACAATTTGCTGGCGTTCCTTTGAGGAGGCGCGAAAGTGTATTCCTGCGGCGCTGCGCCAGCCTTCAATGACGAGGGTTTCGCCGGGGTATACCGGTGCGCTAAACCGCAGCCCAAGTGAGGCGATGCGGTTTACGTCGCCGTCTATGGCGCGGGTTAGTGCAAGGCCGGCGACGCCATAGGCGCAGAGACCGTGAAGTATGGGTTTGGCAAAGCCGGCTTGTTTGGCGATGGCGGGGTCGACATGCAGTGGGTTGCGGTCGCCATTGAGCCGATAAATAAGCGCGGCGCGTTCATCTATTGCAATTTCGCTAACGATGTCTGGCTCGCCGCTTGGCACGGCTGCGAGCGCGGCGGGTGCCTCGCCAAAGCTGCCACAGCCGCCATCGCCACGCAGTAAATAGCAGGCACGCACGGTGCACAGTAGTTCGTTATTGGCGGTGTTGTAGATGTCTTTGTCGAAATGCATAAAGGCGCCTTTGTCTGGGCCTTTATCAATAATCGCCGAAACGCGGTATTCGGCCCTGATTTCGCCGCTTGGTGGAATGCTGTGATAGAAGTCGATGCGCTGTTCGGCGTGCAGCAGTTTGACGAGTTTGATGTCAAATTGCGCGGCGGTCATCCACAGGCCGGGATGGGCTAGTACTGCGGTAATGGTGGGTAGGCACACCAGATTTTTCTCGTAGACTAGATTTAAATCTTGCTCGAGATGCGCGGGGTCGCCTGCACCTAGGCTTAGGGCGTAGAGCATGGTGTCGCGATCATTGTAGCTGACCGTTTTTGCGTCAAATTTATGTGTCAGTAGGGCTTGTAAGTTCATGCGGGAATGCTCTTGTTAATAATCTAAATTCGAGTGTGGCTCTTGGGGCTAATTATCTTATGCCAAAGGCGGTTCTATTGTCTGCAAAGGCGCTAATTTAGCGCGCTGTTTTACGTGTTAGAGGGCCGCAGTACGGCAGTGTTCTTGCCTATAAGGTTAGTATGCGTAATAAATAATCGGTTTTCCATCGTTTAGTTAGCCTGTCTTTAATCGCGCTATATATGTGCAATATCATGGTCTTTTTGTTGAATCACAGCGGCGCAGCTAGACAATATCTCTTAAAATACTATAAGCTAGATAACAATTAGCAATGTAACTTAATATCCATCGAACTACCAGTCTGCCTATAGCGCTGGTAAACGATAGCCAGCGTGGGAGTGAACATGCCAGATTTACTGAAGGATAAGGTCGTTATTGTTACCGGTGCAGGCCGCGGTGTGGGGCAGTGCATTGCCGAGTATTGTGCATTACAAGGTGCCAAAGTGGTGGTTAACGACTTGGCCAAAGATGACAATGGCGTCGCGATTGCCGAGCTGGTTGCCGAGAGCATCCGCAAGGCGGGCGGTGAAGCCATTTCGTCTACGGATAATATTGGCTTGATGGCCGAGGCCGTGAATTTGGTCAATATCGCCATTGAGGCTTGGGGCCGGGTGGATGGCCTAGTTAACAATGCCGGTATTCTTCGCGATCGTATTTTTCACAAAATGTCCGAAGAAGAGTGGGATCTGTCTATTCAGGTCAATCTCAAGGGCTGCTTCAACACCGCGCGTGCAGTTGCGCCGTTTATGAAAGAGCAGGGCAGTGGCGCAATGGTGCATATGACGTCAACCTCGGGCTTGGTTGGCAATTTTGGTCAGGCAAATTACGCCGCGGGCAAAATGGGCTTGGTTGGTCTGTCTAAGTCGGTAGCCCTCGATATGCAACGCTTTAACGTGCGTTCTAACTGTGTGGCACCGTTTGCAATGACGCCAATGGTGATGAACGGTATTCCCCGCGAAACCGAGGAAGACGAGGCGCGCTGGAAAGTCATTGAGCGTATGGAGCCAAACAAAATAGCGCCGCTGATTTGCGCACTTATCTCAGATGAAGGCGCCCACGTAAGTGGTCAGATTTTTGGCGCGCGCGCGAATGAAGTGTATTTGTTCAGCCAGCCGCGGCCGATCCGCACTGCCCATATTGGCGACGAAGCCGGTATCAGTGCCGAGGCGATTATTGACCGCGTGTTCCCGATGTTTAAAGGCGATTTCTACCCCCTTGAGCGTTCGATGGACGTGTTCAGCTGGGATCCGGTGTAAGCCAAAATCTAAAATTGGTTTAGGCGTGCGGCGCAAATATTAACGCCGGCGCCTAGCGCTAAGTCCAAATGAATACCCACGTCTAAGATCAAATTTAAGACCAGAAATGCAGATCGCCCTGTTGGCCATAGTCGCTGGCAGTGTCTTTGGAGAGATATATGAGTACAGCAATCGGGATTCGCTCCTTTGGAGCCTATATTCCAGCACGACGGATGCAGCGCAGTGAAATTGCCAAGGCACATGCTTGGGCGCTGCCCGGCTTGCGTGGTTTAGGCAAGGGCGAAAAAGCCTTCTGCTCTTGGGACGAAGATGTCATCACCATGGCGGTTGAAGCCTCGCGGGATTGTATGCGCGGCCAAGATGTAAACGCCCTGGCGCGGCTTTGCTTGGCCAGTACTAGCGCGCCATTTGCCGATGTGCAAAACGCGACCTTGATCGCCAGCGCCCTGGGTGCGCCGCGCAATGTGGCAACGAGCGATCAGACTGCATCAACCCGCGCTGGCCTGAGCGCGCTTAGTCACGCTTGCCAGAGCGGCGGTAGCCAGTTATTGGTGGCCGGCGAAAAACGCCGAACCAAGCTTGGCAGTGCTCAAGAAATGTTATTTGGCGATGGTGCTGCGGCGTTATTGCTGGGCAGCGGCGACGATTTGCTGGCCACGTATTTGGGTAGCGAATCTTTGTCTGTGCCTTTTGTAGATCATTTTCGTGAGTCGAATTCTGACTACGAATACGCTTGGGAAGAGCGTTGGATTCGCGATGAAGGTGTTGGCAAATTGGTGCCCGAAGCGGTAAACGCATTGCTGCAGCGCCTAGGTAAAACCGCTGCCGATGTTGGGCATTTTGGCTTGGCTGGCGGTGGCCCTCGCGCCGATGGTTTTGCGGCGAAAATAATTGGAATTGCCGATGCGTCCGTGCTGCCAGACCTGCGTAATAACGTGGGCGACACCGGCGCAGCGCATTCCTTGCTGCTGCTGACCGAAGCCCTAGAGCGGGCACAGGCCGGCGACTTAATTATTATTGCCGCCTTTGCGCAAGGCTGTGAAGTGATCGCCTTTGAAATGGGCGCCAAGGGCAGTGATACCGGCCGCAGTGGTTTGGCCGGTAATTTGGCGCGCCGCCAAGAAGAAACCGCGTATATGAAGATGCTCAGTTTCTCTGGCGAAATTGAGGTTGAGTGGGGCATGCGTTCGGAGACGGACCAAAAAACCGCACTGACTCAGCAGTATCGCGTGGCCGATCAAACCTTTGAATTTGTTGGCGGCAAATGCCGCGACTGCGACACCATTCAATTTCCGCGCCTGCCTAACTGCGTTAATTGCGGTGCCTTCGACACGCAATCGCCCGCGCCGCTGGCCGACGAAAAAGCCAAGGTACTCACGGTTACCGCTGACTGGCTGATGTTTTCACAATCGCCGCCGCTGTATATGGGCTTGTCTCAGTTCGACAATGGCGCGCGGATGTTAATGGAAATTGTTGATGTTGGCCCCGAGGGCATCGATGTTGGCACCCCGCTGGAAATGACCTTCCGCATTAAAGAGCTAGACAAGATGCGCGGTTATCGCCGTTATTTCTGGAAAGCACGCCCCATCGTTAGCGCCGCAGGAGAGTAAACATGGCAACAGGAATTAAAGACAAAGTCGCAATTATCGGCATGGGCTGCAGCCAGTTTGGCGAGCGCTGGGACGCCGGTTCTGAAGATCTCATGGCCGAGGCGTTTAACGAAGCGCTGGCCGACGCGGGCATAGAAAAGGCGCGTATTGGCGCGGTTTGGTATGGCTCTGCCGCAGACAAAATTAATGTGGGTAACTCCGCGATTCCGCTTTCTACCGCTCTGCGCTTAGACGGTATTCCGGTAACCCGCGTAGAAAATATGTGCGCTACTGGCACCGAGGCCCTGCGCGGTGCAACCTATGCGGTGGCATCTGGCGCCGTGGATATTGCGCTGGCGATTGGCGCTGAAAAATTAAAAGACACCGGCTACGGTGGCTTGCCACATATGCCTAAAGGCACGTTCAACGATTTGTGGATGCCTTATGGCTCTGCACCAGCGGGCTTTGCTCAGCTGGCGGCGGGCTATCGCACCAAGTACGGCCTAGAAAAAGACGTGCTAAAGCAGGCGATGGCGCGGGTGTCTTGGAAGAGCCACCAGAACGGCGCTAAAAATCCCAAGGCTCACCTGCGTAAAGCGGTAAGCATGGAAACCATTCTGAATGCGCCGCTGATTGCCGATCCACTCGGTGTGTTCGACTGCTGCGGTGTATCTGATGGCGCGGCCTGCGCGATTGTCACCACGCCTGAGATTGCCCGTTCGTTAGGTAAAACCAATTTGGTTACCATCAAATCTTTGCAGTTGTCGGCCAGTTCGGGGCGCGAGCAGGGCTTTAAAGATTGGGATGGCAGCTATGTGCCAAATACCCGCAACGCCGCCAAGGCAGCGTATAAAGAAGCGGGCATTACCAATCCTCGTAAAGAGCTTAGTGCGATAGAAGTACACGACTGCTTCTCCATTACCGAACTAGTCACCATGGAAGACTTGGGTGTTTCAGCAGACGGCCAAGCTTGGCGCGATGTGCTCGACGGTGTGTATGATGCCGACGGTGAGTTGCCTTGCCAGATTGACGGCGGCCTAAAGTGTTTTGGTCACCCCATTGCGGCATCGGGTTTGCGCATGGTGTATGAACACTATTTGCAAATGCAGGGCCGGGCGGGAGATCGCCAGTTGCCGAATCCTAAGCTAGGCTTAAGTCACAATCTTGGCGGCGTACCCTATAACGGGGTGTGTGCAATTAGCATCGTCGGTTTAGAAGGCGTGTAATCAGCATTATTATTGCGGCACACTGAGCGAGCTTGGAGAAAAGGGTATGACGGCTGTTTCTGTTGAGGCGCTAGCAAGTTTAATACGCGCCGGCGACAAGGTGTTTGTTTCTGGTAGCGCGGGCGAGCCCATTGCGGTGACCGAGCTGCTGGCTACTACGCCGGAGCTTGCCGCGGGCGCAGAGTTTTACTGCAGCTTTATTCCTGGGGTTAACCCGCGCAATTTGGCCAACGAAAACCGGCGGATGACCGTCGGTTTTATGCAGGGCGGATTCCGTAAAAGTTTGGCTGCAGGCCATGTGCGCTTTGCGCCCATGTCTTATACCGCTACGTTGCAACACTTGTGCAGCGACGGCGTAATTAACACCGTACTGGTACAGGTGTCGCCGCCAGATAGCGATGGCTATTGCTCGCTGGGCTTGCAAGGCGAGTTTTTGCCCCAGTTACTTAGCCGCAAGCCCCGTGTGTTAGCGGTTATAAATTCTAATATGCCAGTGCTGGCCGGCTCGGCTAAGTTGGCCATGGCCGACATTGACGCTTACTGCGAGAGTGATTTGCCACTGGCGACCTACGATCCTGGTAAGCCCAATGCAGGCGCGCAGGCAATAGCGGAACATGTTGCGGCCTTAATTCCCAATGGCGCTGCGCTGCAGTGTGGGCTGGGTAAAATTCCAAATCAGTTGATGGCGGCACTTGCTGATCATCGCCGGCTGCGTATTCATAGCGGTATGGCCAGCGACGGCATTGTGTCTTTATTAGATGCGGGGGCGCTGGACCTTGATGCTGCGGTAACCAGCATTGTCGCTTTGGGCAGCAATGAATTTTATCGTCGCTTGCCAGAATTCAAAAAGCTGAATATATGCGGCGTTGAAGCCTGCCACAGTGCACAGGCATTGGCGCAAGTGCCGAAGTTGTTTGCGGTGAATTCATCAATGGAGCTTGATCTGTTTGGTCAGGCTAATGCCGAAATGCTGGGCGGGCGCTTTGTTAGTGGCCCTGGTGGTTTACCCGATTTTGCCGCCGGTGCCAGAGCGCAACACGATGGCTGTTCGATCATCGCCCTGCCAGCGGCCGATCCAACTGGCGAGCAATCGCGTATAGTTGCGCGGTTGGATAGCGGTGTGCCCGTTTCCGTGCCACAGTATAATGTGGATGTGGTGGTTACTGAGTATGGCAGCGCTTATTTGCGCGGGGCCGATATGGTGACCCGTGCCGAGCGCTTGGTGGCGATTGCCCACCCGAATCATCGTGACCGACTTTATACGGAGTTTGAGCAGCGCTTTTTGGTGTGACGTAAACCGAGTGGCGGGACGGGAAAATCCAAGCACATTATTCGCAATAGAACGATATACATGCTAACATTATTCGCATGTATGATTACCAATACGATTGTTAAAGAGAGGCACAGGCCGTGGATATAAATCTCACTGATCTGCACAAAGAAATTGACGAAAGCGTACGTAAGATTTGCGCAGAATTTACCGATGATTACTGGATGGAGTGCGATGAAGAAGCGCGTTTTCCAGAGGAATTTTACAGTGCAATGGCCAAGTCTGGCTGGTTGGGTATCACCATGCCAGAAGAGCTGGGTGGTGCAGGCCTAGGCGTAACCGAAGCGGCAATTATGATGCATGCCGTGGCGGCAAGCGGCGGTGGTCAGTCTGCGGCCTCGTCAATCCATATTAATTTGTTTGGGCCTCACGCTATTGTGGTTCACGGCTCCGAAGAACAGAAAAAGCGCTGGTTAGTGCCCCTGATTAAGGGCGAGCAGAAAGCCTGCTTCGGCGTAACCGAGCCAGATGCTGGTTTGGATACCACCAGTATTAAAACCTTCGCGAGAAAAGTGGAAGGCGGTTACATTGTTAACGGTCGCAAAATGTGGACATCTACTGGCCAAGAAGCGCATAAAATTGTGCTGCTCACGCGGACTACGCCAAAAGAAGACTGCAAGCGCCCCACCGATGGCATGACCTTGTTCTATGCCGATCTCGATCGTACCAAAATCGAAGTTCGCCGTATTAAAAAGCTGGGCCGCAACGCGGTCGATTCTAATGCGACTTATATTGATGACTATTTTATTCCAGAAGGCGACCGTATTGGCGAAGAGGGCAAGGGCTTTTACTACCTGCTCGACAGCCTTAACCCAGAGCGGATCTTGGTCGGAATTGAAGCGATTGGTATTGGTCGTTCAGCACTAGACAAAGCTGCCAAATACGCCCAAGAGCGGGTGGTATTTGGCCGGCCCATTGGTCAAAACCAAGGTATTCAGCACCCACTTGCCGAAGCATGGACTTATCTCGAGTCGGCTTACTGGATGTGTTTGCGCGCTGCGGATTTATACGACAAAGGACAGCCCTGCGCGGCCGAAGCCAACGCCGCTAAGTTCCTCAGTGCCCGCGCTGCCTTTGATACCTGTACTAAAGCAGTACTTACCCACGGCGGTATGGGTTATGCGCGGGAATACCATGTGGAGCGCTTGTTGCGCGAGTCGGTGCTACCGCGGATTGCACCGGTTACCGAGCAGATGATCTTGTCGTATATCGGCGAGAAAGTGCTGGGAATGCCTAAGTCATATTAATTTTATAATTGCGTACTTTTTGCAAGTGCGCCGGTGATAGCCGATACAGCTTTCACTATTAGCAAAAGTTTACAAAGCGGCAAATCTTAGCCACTCACACTGGTAGGTTCCAGGGTGTGAGTGGCTTTTTTTATTGTGTTTTTCACTCCGTGAATCCCGCGAAAATAAAACGTGATCCCTGTACATCAGAAAGTCATTTATTCGCTTCTTTACGTTCTAACCTATTGCTGGCTAAAATCCGCCTAACAACGATTGTTGGTGATTCTAGGATGCCCCTGTCACCACGATATTTCGGTATATTGCTGTCGATATCTGTCAATCTCGTTTTTCCGGTGATATTTCGGCTCACTATGCTCTAGTAAAATTCTACTTCGCAATCGCAAGACTCTGTTCTTTAGTACGGTTTTTTCGCTGAGTTTTTGAACGACAATTATTCTCATGTTTTAAGGAGAATAAAAATGTCTAGTAAGAATAACTGCAGTGTGGTGCTAATGGCGTCAATGGTTGCATGTATGAGCAGTCAACTTCATGCCGATGAAAATCCCGAGAAGAAGAAAGGAAGCCGCAATAGATTACTCGAGGAGGTAGTCGTTACGGCCCAAAAGCGCGAGGAGGACTCTCAAGATGTCCCCATTGCAATATCGGCGTTTAGTGGTGAAAAGCTCGAGGCTTTTGGTATTCAAACTACCGCTGATTTACAAAAGATAACGCCAGGGCTGACATTTACCTACAGTTTTGGATACACCGTGATTTATTTGCGTGGCGTGGGAAGTGACGCATTTTTGCCTAGTGCTGACCCTTCAATTGCAACCTATATTGACGGTATAAACATTCCCGCATCACGAGGTAAAAATGATTCTCTTGGCCCTATACAGCGTATTGAGGTTTTAAAAGGCCCCCAGGGAACCTTGTTTGGTCGAAATGCCACCGGTGGTGCCATTAATATCATTACAGCCGACCCACCAATTAACGGTGAGCCTATAGCCGGTAGCTTGAGAGCTGATATCGGTAACTATGGGCGGAGAAAGTATCAACTGTATGCTGCAAGTAATATTGTCGGTGGCTTAGGCGCAACCATCTCTATGTTTCAAAACAGTGGAGATATCATCATGCCCAACTATATTAAAAATATTAGGGGTGAGGAGATACCTGGTCCTGAGCGTGAAGATATGGACGAGGGTGCCCGTATAAAATTGAAATGGGATATTAGTGATACCCTAAGTGCAGGCTTTATTGCATCTTACGTTAACCAGTTTAATGCCAGTTCACTCGCGATGGAAAATACTCGTCCGTCATTATTGGCAGGGGGAGATGGCACAGAAGTTGAGCCTGATCGACGTCTAGAGAATGATAGAGAAGGCGGTAACGCCATGATGAATTTTATCTACGGCGCAAATCTCGAATGGAGTCCAGGGCCAGTTGATTTGAAATTTACTGCTTCGAGCGTCGAAACTGATACGGATTGGGGGCAGTGGGATTTGGATGCCACGCAATCTAATCAAGCAAGTATGAGCGTGTACAGCGAGCCCTCTTTGCAAGATACTTTTGAATTTCAGGTTACTTCTAATCAAGATACTTGGATGAGTGACAAGCTGGAATGGGTGGCTGGTGTATATCATTTGACTGCTTCCTCGGGTTTTGATCGATTCTTTTTGACTGTTAATACAGGGTTAGCGACGTCTCTACTAACGAGTAGGTTGCCAGATGCATTAGAGGGGCCAATTGTTGCCTTGTTAACGGGTGCAACCGCAAATAATGATGTAACACTGGAATCAACAGGCATTCTAGATACCACTTCAGATTCGGTTTACTTTCAGGGTACATGGGAGTTTAACGAGAAGTTTAATCTGACCCTAGGCGCGCGATATCAGCAGGAAAATCGCGAGATGTCAGATACCTACGTAGATTTAGTAAGAACAATTCCTACAGTTCCTCCCCAAGAATATTACGAAGGCAATGACTATTCCAGAAATACTCGGCTATTTAGTTATGAGGGACAGGAAATCGACTTTGAGGCTACGTCTTGGCGTATAGCAGGCCAGTATTTCGCTAGTGATTTGGTTCAACTCTATTCGTCTTTGTCGAGAAGTTATAAAAGCCCAACGTATAATGTTATCAATTTCTTTACTCGCGCTGATGCCGTTAAGGCAGAAGAGGTAACCGCGTTTGAGCTGGGTGTTAAATCAGAAATGTGGGATGGCCAGCTTCGCGTAAATGGCGCCATTTTCAGATCAGTTACCACAGACTTTGTAACGGCAATTGTTTCACTGACTTCTGGCGGTGTTGTCCGGTTCTCTAATGCAAATGAAGCGATATCTGATGGTGCCGAAGTAGACTTTCAGTGGCAGCCAATGCCGGATTGGAACCCAGGTTTAGCTATCAATGGTGGTGCCACCTACCTTGATGCGAAATATACGGATTACAAAAATGGCGCTGGCTTTGATGATGATACTGGCTTGTATTTTGGTCCAGACAGCCTAACAGGTACGCCTTTGCAGGCTCCTCGCGATTTCACTGGTAATGCAATAGTGCGCACGCCAAGGCTCAGCTCCACCTTATCATTCAATCAATTCCTTGAATTTGAAGATTTTGGGAATTTGGAACTTGCTGTCGACTACTCCTATAAGGGTAGCTACAACGTCACACCGCAAGCCTCGCCTTACTATATTCAAGATCAGTTTGAGGTTTGGGGCGCTCGAGCCACATGGTTCTACGATCCACTAGGCATCCAAGTAACGGCTTATGTTGATAACGTTAAAGACAAAGATTATTACTCAACGATTTTGCAGCAAGATTTTGGCCGGACGGCAGCCCTAGCTAATCCGCGTTTTTACGGTGTTCGTCTGAAGTGGGATTACGGAATGATGTTTGAATAAGTGCATAGCCCATCTTGGCGCCGCTTATAAAGACTAGGCGCCGAGATTTTTTGGGCCGCGTTTAACCTAAATGTGTATCAATTTTGTGAGGAAAATAATGATGAATATACATATAAAGCACCTGTCGCTTGCCGCAGGTTTAGTCGTAGGAAGTGCACTTGCTTCAGCACAGGTACCGCTTGGCAGTTTACTGGGTAACGATGGTATTTTGGGGAATCAGGTTCTTGCGCTGGGCGATGTGTTAGGTGACGGTACTTTAGATGGCCTGCTAAATGTGACTGGCCTGACGTTATCTATCGCGCAAGGCCAAGTGCTTAGTGACCCTTTGGCCTTGGTGCCGACAGGTATCGAGATAGGATTAGTATATGCCTTTGTCCCAGTACTGGATGTGTTGTATAGGGATCCCTTGGGAATAGTTGATTTCCTGCTTACAGGAAATTCAATACTCTCTGAGTCTTTGTTTGTCGTTCCGGCTATACCGCTAGTGTCTTCGGACTTAGATCTGGGGATTCTAAATGCCGTGGATATCTTGGGTGTCGGCGACTTAAGCGTAGTTGGCTTGGCTGGGCTCAACGGTATTGGTGTGCTGTCACCGGCAGAGTTGCTACCTCAAGTACTAATTCCAGTTACTAGTTTAGGGATTTAAAGGCGGAGATCGAACTTTGCAATAAGGCGCATCTGCTGTAGTTTTTTGGCGCAAGGCGACATTTATAATGTTTTGTTAATTAATTTGTCGCCGGCATCAGGGTAAAACATTTAAATTTCTCGCTTTTGCTAAGGCAGCGGTGCGACTCGACACCCCAAGCTTGCCGTACAAGTTTTGTAAATGCCATTTAACGGTGGTTAGTGATACGTCAATACGATCGGCGAGTTGTTGGTTGCTCAAGCCCGCGGCAATAAAACTTAAAAGTTCGAGTTCGCGAGCGGTGAGTTTGCCAAGGAGTCGAGGCGGCTCATTGATTGCACTAATATCGCTAACGTCTGTGGCTTCATCATTCGGTAATTTACGGCATATTTCAGCGAAAAGCTGTCGTTCTTGATCAGACACAAAGCCCCAAGCCGAGGCTTTGCTCGCGCTGATGACGGCGTGCAATACTTCGACTTGATCAAGAAAAGGTCTGAGGATGCGTCGGCTTGCGGCTATACGAACGGCGCGGGTTATGTGGCGCACGGCCAAAGTATAATCTTGGCTCTGGGTGGCGATAACAGCGCTATTAAGCTCAAGTTCGACCTGTCTCGCATTGCAGCTCTGCTTTTTGGCACGCTTAAGGTCTTGGTTAATTAAGCTGGCGGCGGGCTTAAGACGGCCGAGCGCCAATTCGAGTTCGATCAGGGCACTGTTTATTAGGGTGTCTAGTAAAGGAATGGCCATTGCCTTTGTACCGCGTAGTTTTGATGTTTCTGCCGCACGTTGCAGGCCGGCGCGCTCGGCCTCGGCGCGGGCTTCATCAATGTGGCCCAGCACAATAAGGCGCTTAATAAGGAAGCACGATAGCATTAACGATAGGCGAGTAGGGTAGGCGTTGGCAACCTCCCACATGCTGCTTAAAGTTATGGTTTCGTCGCTGTGACCCTGCCAGAGTAATACTGCGGCATCTAGCCCACTGGCCGCCGATTCGAGAAATCCATGGGTACGGGCGGTTTTCATACCAAAGGCGAGCAGTTGATGGGCGTCTTGGTCTAGCCCCATGCCGACTGCACAGCGGGCTGCCACTAATGCCATGGTGCCGCAAATGCCGGATTCGTCGCCAAGTGCACCGCGGGTGGTGGTAAGTGCAGAGACTATCTCGGTATAGGTATTGGCGTAATTTCCTTCGTGTATGCCAACTAAAGCAGTGTAAGCGTACACCCAGCCGTCGACATAGGTGCTATTGGTTTGATACGCCGTTTCTTTAGCGGCCTGAAGGCACTGCCGAGCATCGCTGAAGTGAAAGGTGTTCATAAAATAGCACGCTACGATGCAGTTGGCGGCGGTTAAATTAAAGGAATCACTGCTGTCGCATTCTGTGTTTGCCAGCCATTGTTTGGCGCCAAGGTAGGCATCTTCGAGTTGGTCGCTAAGGCTGTCGATCGAGGTTCTTAATATTGCAATGCGACGATGCAATTCAGTTTCGCCAGCGGAGTTAGGCTTGCGCTGCTGGCGTTGCATGCGCTGGAAAAGCATGCTGATTTGCTTGCGCGCGTACTCGTAGCGGCGGTGAAAGGCCAGCGCCCACACAAACCAGTATTCGGCTTCTAAACTGACTTGCTTGCCTTCGTCGTGGAGAATTTCGATCCAGCGAATATATTGCAATACCGCGCCGCGATCGCGCACAAACGAGGGTGCGATTTGCTCCAATATCGGCATGGCCGTGCTGCTAGATTCGGCATCTAAGGCGTAGTTAATGGCGTCGCGCCAATATTGATTGCGCTGGCACCATGCCGATGCCCGCAGCTGAATGTCTTGGCGGTCTTGTTTGTTTAGGTGAAGGCTCGCTTCGCGTAGTAGGTGGTCGCGGAATAAGCCATGTAAGCGGTACCAGCTGCGATTGCGATCCAGCGGAATAACAAACACATTGCGTTCAATTAAGTCGTTCAAGTGTTCAGCTACGTGATCGCCGCCAATGGCGGCGCTGCACAGCTCCATATTAAAGGTGCGCAACTGAGATACAGCGAGCAGAAATTGCCGGAGCTCGGCCGAAAAGCCGGATAGCACCTGACGGTTTAAGAGTTGCGCGAGTGATTCGTCTGAGCCAGAAAACGCCGCGAGCGCGCTTAGTGGCTGTTCCGCTTGGCTTAATATAATTTGCGCCATGCGCACCGCGGCCGGCCAGCCCTCGGTTTTACGGGTGACCTCGGCAACACCTTGTTCACCAATTTGGCTTGTTAGTGAATCGCCGAATAGGCTAGTAACGTCTTCTTGGCTAAAGCTTAATTCTTTGGGGCCGATTTGTTGAACAAGGCCTTCGAGTTGCGCGCGGGGGTAGTCTAAGGGTAAGTCTTCGGTGCTGGATAATACGATCTGGACATTTGCGCGGGTTTTAAAAAGTAGCTGATCAAGAAAGAGGCCTAGGGATTCGTCGCGACAAAAATGCAAATTATCAATAAAGAGCGTGATGGCGAGGGGGTGGCTATTCAGTATCGAAAGCAGTTTGTCGATGCTGGTGTCGCGGGGCTCGTGGCCGTGAAAGAGCGCTTGGGTAGGGTGGGCCTGATTTTTGTCGCCGCGCAAGATCGAACCAAGTTCGTTTATTAGGCTCTCGACGGTATTGTCGCGTTCGTCGAGTGACAGCCACAGACATTGTTTACCCGCGTGGCGAAGATCGGCGAGTAGCATCGACATAAGTACGGTTTTGCCGTAACCAACGGGTGCTACTGCGCTTAGGCATTTGGCGCGCAAGCCGCTTGGCGTTTGTATATTGCTTAAAACGGGAATGCGCAGGCTTTGAAACAGGAAATTTGGCGGCTCATTGCGGCCTATTTGCTGGTCGATATGCTCGGCAGTGCGGCGAAATTGGGCAGCTTTATTGGGCAAGACTCTATCCTCTTATTATTGTGCGTGCATTATGGCCAAACAGGGCGCTTTTGATCGTGGCGGCCTTTTTTACTTCGCCATCGTGCATTTTGCGCCCACGCCCCATCCTTTATTATTTGGTCTTTAGCTAGGCCCTCCTAAAGTACGGCTTATGGTAATTAAAGCTGCCATAGACTGCGAGCTTAATCACAACTGCGTTATTTACGTGTCGGCGCTTACGTTGCTCGGTTCAAAGACCCCAGATGTTGTTGGCGACGCATTTGCTCGTGTCAGCGCCGAGACTGCTTGATAGCGCGCTGTTGCAATCGCTTTCAGCTGAACATGCGCAGAATGTTGAGAATATTTTGCGCAGCCCGTCCTTAGGTACGGGTTAGCGATCAGATTTCGCCCATAGACTGATAAAAAATAAAGGCGCGGTCTACCAGCCGCCAAAGGAGTACTGATATGAACGCCAATACATTAGATGCTGAACTTGCCAAATCACTGCCGCTAGAAGATTTTGATGTTAGTCAAACTGAGCTATTTGCACGCAATGGCCTGCACCCTTACTTTGAGCGTTTACGCCGCGAAGACCCAGTGCATTATTGTAAAGACAGTATTTATGGGCCCTATTGGTCAATAACCAAATACCGCGATATTGTTGATATCGACACCAATCACAAAGTGTTTTCGTCGGACGTGAGCGTTGGTGCTTTTGTTCTTGATGATACCACCCTCAATGCAGTAGACGGCGCAATGTACCTGCCCAACTTTTTGGGTATGGATCCGCCAACCCACGACGTTCACCGCATGGCGGTAAGCCCCATTGTGGCGCCGCAGAATTTGCTGCGCTTTGAAAAGTTGATTAGGGAGCGCACCAGCGAGGTATTAGATTCATTGCCCATTGGCGAAGAGTTTAATTGGGTTGATCTGGTCTCGATCGAACTCACCACCATGATGTTGGCCACGTTGTTGGCCTTTCCGCTTGAGGATCGCCGTAAGCTGACGCGCTGGTCAGATATTGTTACCACTCGTCCGGGTTACGGCTTGGTGGATTCTTGGGAGCAGCGTGAAGCGGAGTTGCTTGAATGTTTGGCTTATTTTCAGCGGCTTTACGACGAGCGCAAGGCGCTGCCGCCACGGCCAGATTTGATCTCCATGTTGGCACATGCACCAACGATGCAAGACCTGACCGCCACCGATTTTCTCGGTATGTTGGTGCTGCTTATTGTGGGCGGCAACGACACTACGCGCAGCTCTATGTCGGGCGGCGCCTTGGCCTGTCATCTTTATCCCGATGAATTTACCAAAGTTAAAAATAACCCGAGTCTGTTAGCGAGCATGGTGCCAGAAATTGTGCGCTGGCAAACCCCGATTGCCCATATGCGCCGCACCGCATTAGAAGACGTAGAGTTTCGCGGCAAGCAAATTCGCAAGGGCGACAAGGTGGTGATGTGGTATTTGTCGGGTAATCGCGACGACGAAGTTATTGATAGGCCAATGGATTTTATCGCCGATCGGCCTCGCGCTAGACAGCATTTGTCATTTGGCTTTGGTATCCACCGCTGCCTAGGCAATAGATTGGCCGAGCTACAGCTTAAAGTGCTCTGGGAAGAAGCTACTAAGCGCTACTCCCGTATTGAAGTGGTTGGTGAGCCGACCCGTGTGCCGTCTAATTTAATTAATGGTTTTATTGATATGCAGGTGCGCTTACACGTTTAACGTAGTGGCGCGCAGCATATTTTTTAACATTGCGAATAATGATACTGACTGGATTTAATCTTATGCCAAAGCTCATTTTTATTACCTCAGACAAACAAGAATACGCCGTAGAGGCCCAAAGCGGCGTGTCTGCGATGGAAGCGGCGCTAGATAATTTAGTGCCGGGGATTGATGGTGATTGTGGTGGCGTTGCCGCCTGCGGCACCTGCCATGTTTATGTGGATCAAACGTGGTTGGCGAAAACCGGCGCGGCTCAAGAAGGCATAGAGCAAGATATGCTGTCTTTAACCGACAATGCCGGCGCAAGTAGCCGACTTTCTTGCCAAATTATTATGAGCGACGAACTGGACGGTTTGGTGTTGACCATGCCCGAGAGTCAGCACTAATTAGTGTGAATTAGGCTTGTTGTCTTTGTAGCTTTGCGGCCTTGTACTACAGGAATACTAATAATGAATTTTACGCCGGACTATATCATTGTGGGAGCAGGCTCTGCAGGCTGCGTATTGGCTAATCGGCTGAGTGCTGACCCTGCGGTAAATGTTGTGCTGCTGGAGGCTGGCGGCAAAGACAGTAATCTTTTATATAGAATGCCCGCCGGATTTTTCCCCTTGATGAAATCTGGGAAGGGAAATTGGAATTACGAATCCATCGCCCAGCCGGGTTTGGGCGGGCGCACCATGTACTTTCCGCGGGGTAAAGTTCTCGGCGGTTCTAGCTCAATTAATGGCTTGGTGGTGTCGCGGGGCAATGCCGGCGACTACGATCATTGGGCCGATTTGGGCAATGAAAATTGGTCGTATGCAGACTGCCTACCATACTTTAAAAAAGTCGAGCGCATGCCGGGCGGTAATCCTGAGCAGCGCGGCTTAGATGGCCCCGTTGGCGTTACCGTTACACCCATGGACAGCATGAACCCGAGTTCGCGGGCGTGGATAGACGGCGGTGTGCAAGCGGGCCATCCTTTTAATAAAGACATGAATGGCGGCGATCCGCACGGCATGGCGCAAATGCAGGGCAATTACGCCGATGGCCTGCGGCAGAGCGCCTCGGCCTGTTATTTAAAGCCAGTATTATCCAGGCCCAATTTAAACGTAATTACCGGTGCTTTAGTTAAGCGGGTGGTCGTTAGCGATGGTCGCGCCACTGGAGTGGAGTATGTTCATCGCGGTCGAACTCAGCAACTCGCCGCGCGCCGCGAAATATTGTTATGCGGCGGGGCAATCAATAGCCCGCAAGTTTTGCAGTTATCGGGGATTGGTGATCCTGCGGATTTAGCGCCTCATGGAATTGAGCTCAAGCTGCCGTTGTTAGGGGTGGGTAAAAACCTAAAAGATCATATCGCCATTGCCGTTAAACAGCGCAGTACCAAGCCGTATTCACTATTGGCCGACTTAAAGCCGATGGCGATGATTTCTGCCTTGAGTAAATACCTGTTGTTTCGTTCTGGGCCGACTTCTGTTGGGGCGCTGGAGGCGTGGGGGCATCTTAAAACCTCGCCGGATTTAGCCTATCCAGATTTGCAAATCTACTCGGTGCCGATTATGTATAACGATCATGGCCGCGACATAATACAAGAAGAAGGCTTTATGGCGGTGATGAACGGCTGCCGGCCCCGCAGTGCAGGCACGGTAAAAATACAATCTGCCGATGCGAGTGTAGCGCCAGCCATTGATCCTCAATATTTTACTGACCCAGACGATTTGCGGGTGTTGCGCGACGCAATTAGATTAACGCGCAAAATTATTGCGCAGCCAGCTTATGATGATTTTCGTGGTATTGAATACGGTCCTGGTTCGCATTGCGATGATGAGCAGGGCTTAGACCAGTATATTCGCCAGCACGCTAACTCGCTCTACCACCCTGTGGGCACCTGCAAGATGGGCAGCGACGACATGGCGGTTGTCGATGCCCAATTGCGAGTTCACGGGGTGCAGGGGCTGCGGGTTGTTGACGCGTCGATTATGCCTGAGATTATCAGCGGCAATACCAACTTCCCGACAATGATGATTGCCGAAAAAGCGGCCGATATGATTATTCGTGGCGCTACTGCTTAACCGATAAGTAAATTGACTAAGCAGTTTAACTAAATTCAGCAGTGTCTTGAATGCCCTTGCTTGGCCACTTTGAAAGTGGTCCTTTTTGCGTTTTTTATCAATTCCTTAAAAGGCTTTACGCCACGCAACATCAACTGACGCGAGCTTGTTGCTCAAGGTAATTTGCTGCCCGCTAGCCAGCGGGTTGTTGCCGTTGATAGTTTGCTTGGGGACATAGTTAAACGTGAGGTCGATAGTATCTATCTTGTTGAAAGACCAGCTGATCCCCGCATTGTAATGCTCGTCAAAAACCGCGGTTGAGATCAGATTGTTAATTATCTCTTGTTGGTTTAGGGGCTTCTTGTGCACATCGCTATAGCCAAACCGCAGGGTGATTTGTTCGTCTACTCGATAATGTAGGCCCAACTTCAGTACGCTTAAATCACTCCAGCCAAAGCCGGGGCCGTTATCGTCGCCGTAGAGGCCTGGAGCGCTCCCAGAGTTGGCGTAGGCTTTAACCTTGGAGAAATAAATGCGCTGATAATCAACGAGTACGGTCAATGAAGGGTTCGCTTGCCATGCGAGTCCGTAATGAAGGTAGGGGGCAATATCTAAATCGCCTTGCTCGGCTAATAGCCCGCGATACTCTTGGTGCTTTTGCATATAGCCTTTGGATTGCAGGGTAAGGCCGGCAGTTAATTTATTGTTTATTGCCAAGCTTGCGCCTGCCTTTATACCGTAACCAAAACTTTGGGAATGGCCATTGTTGCTGAGTTTATCTGGTGCAGAGGAGGCTGGTGAAAATAGTTGAAAGCCGTTTACTTCTATCGTTTGGTAAATCAGCTCGGGGCTGATGCCGATGCGCAGTCGCTCATTCAGTTGATGTGACCACGTGGGGGCAATGAAAATTTGGGCGATATCAGATCCAGTGTCGCCGAAACACAAATAACCTTGTTGCGGCGTATTTGCTGGGCAGTTTGGATTGTCAAAGGCCTTGTAGTTGATATTGATACCGCCGTTGCCATAGACAGCAAGGCCAATTGCATTACGTTCATCTACTCTGTGATGTATTGCGCCAAAGGGAACAGGGAACACACCGTGAACCTCGGCGGGCACATCGGGCTCGGCTCTGCGTTGACCTGGGGCGAATACAAAGGCGCCGTTGGTTTGGCTATTAGCTGCAGGCGTATTTGCGTAAGCGGTTTGTCCAGCAGACAGAAAAATACTGCCCAGCACCCAGCCGTCTTTCTCTAAAGATAAAATTCCAGCTGGATTCGTTGCAATTACCATACTGTCTTCGGCAAAAGCGACACCAGCGCCAGACAATGCGCGATTCGTTGCACCGGCACCATTTAAATAACTGCCGAGTCCGGCGTGGGTGCTTGCGCTAATAGCAAGGAGTTGACAGCTGAGCAAAAGGCTCAGTATTTGTGTTGTTCTTGTCATGGGTGAATTCCTATTTTATTTTTTTAGTTTTTTTATAGAGCTTAGGAGCTTAGGTGTGCCGCTATCTGATGCAAAAATACCTTATTTAGAAATGACAAAAGGGCAGCCAATTGGCTGCCCCGCAAGCGTGGGTAGTGTTTGGGAATACTTAGGCGCCAGACATCTGCGCTTGAGTAGGATTGCTTTCGCGGTCAGCAAACCAGTCGGGCCAGCCAGCTTTACGATTTTGCTCGCGAGCAAGTTCTTGCTCTTCGGCGCTGGCAAAGTTGAGATCCCAATCTTTTAGCGCAGGCATGATGATCATGCGGTGCCAAAGTGGTGGAATTAAGGCAGTGAGGAAGCAGACAAACACATTAGGCAATACCACTGCAGAGGTGTCTGGCTTTAAGCGGTAAAAGGGGATGTAAGCATCCAAGTGGTGGTCGGCGTGATTGGTGATTTCAAACGCCACTACGCGGCTAATGGGGTGCAAGTGATTCCATACGTGGCGGCGACCAATTGGCTTGCCGGGTACGCGCACTTGGCCGTAGTGCTGAAAGTAGTTGAAGGTTTCTACCCAAAGCCGTGCTGCTGCTGCGCCGCCAAGACCAAATGCTAAGGCTGGTAAACCGCCAAGGGCGAACATGGCCAGTGCAAAAACGGTTAATGCGATTAAACCTTTCCACAGCTGGTGATGAATAGACCAGCGGCCATAGCCGCGTTTTACAAGGGCTTCGCTCTCTAGGCGCCATGCGGTTTTGGTGCTTTCGTATACGGCGTAGGGTGCAAATGAGTACAGCGTTTCACCGCGCGCTGCGGTGTCGCAATCATCTGGGGTGCCAACGTCGAGGTGGTGGCCAACCATGTGCGCAATATTACGGGTGGCATCAAGGTAAATAACTTGGCAATAGGTGCCCACAAACTTCATGAGACTGCCTTGTTTGTGATACAACTCGTGGGTGGTGGGTACGCCGATAATTACACCCAGCCACGAGGCAGACAGCGCGCCGCCAAGCATGGCCATAAAGCTCATATCGCCTTTGCCGATCTGCCAAGCCAGAATCATATACAGGCCCACAGAGAAAACGGCGCCCAACCAAACCGGAATTAGGGCAAGAGATGCATTTTTAATACTGCGTTGTTTGGTGTCGCGGGGCAAAACGCCGTCGATTAAAGCAAACAGCAACAGTGTAGATAGGCCGGTCCATGCGTAGATGCCGCCAGCACAAATGCCTACGGCTGCAGCGATCTGCGCCAATGGGCCTGTGTAATATCGTAAGTAATCAAACATGAGCAATCACCTTCCTGCATCAAATTATTGTTAGTGAATGGCGCAACGGAATGGCATGTGCGCCGAGCATTGTCGCTGATGACCAGTATGGAACTGTACAAAAATTAACACAGGTCATTTATTGCCAATATAAGGTCATTTGTTGCCAACCTGTGTTAATCGCGTAACAATCCAGTAATTGAGGTGCGTAATGGCAGCCACTTAGTGAGGGTGAGGATGGAATTTTCTGACAGTACCATGACAGTAGCGGGTATCCCGATGACCTACTCGCGGGTGGCGGCCAGAGCGCTGGGGCTTAGTGAGCGGCAGTTAGATGGACTCATGGCGGGGTCGGGAATGTCGGGGCGGGATTTGCTGCGCGATGATCTCTATCTCAATGGTCGTCAACAGGTGCAGATACTGAGCAATGCTTTGGATATTGCTGGCGATGAGAGCTTTGGTTTGTTTTATGGTCAGCAAATTACGCCATCTACGCACGGCCCAATGGGCTTTTTGGTGAATAGCAGCCCGACGCTCTTGGAAGCGCTAGAGGGTTTTCGCGATTATTTACCGTTGCGCATGAATCTCACGGCGGTGTCGGTGCGCAAAAAAGACGATTGGCTGGAGTGCCGCCTAGGGGTGAGCCCTGGGGTGACGCAAAAGGTCTATCGCTTGTTCATTGAAACCCTCAGTCTCGGGCTGCTTGCCATTGCTGAATCCATTTTGGGGCGGCCGCTATCAGAGGGGCGGCTGTGGCTGAGTTACGAGGCTCCCGCGTATAAAGACCAGTACCAAACGGCCTACCCCTGCGCGGTGAGTTTTTCAGCGAGTGAAAACCTGCTGCGCATTCCGGCGGCGCTGGTCAATACGGTGAACGCGTCATCAGACTCTCGAAATTATGAACAGGCGCTGGACCAGTGCCGGCAATTATTGCAGCAAATGACCACTGATCGGCACAGCGTGGCAGGTCAGGTGCGTCGATTATTGCTGTCTAGCCCAAATCACCAGCTCGTGGAGGCGAGTGTTGCTGCGGCGCTGTTTGTCAGTAAACGGACTTTGGCGAGGCGGCTGGAACAGGAGGGAACGGGCTTTCGAATTGTGCGTGATCAGGTGCTGTCGTCACTGGCCGAGGGCTACCTCCAGAACACTCAGCTGAGTGTCGATGTAATTGCCACGTTGCTTAACTACCACGATAGTTCAAATTTTCGTCGCGCATTTAAGCGTTGGCACGGTATGTCTCCAGACACCTTTCGTAAGCGTGTTAATTAGCCTGGCTCGTAGGTTTGTGCTGCGGCTAATGTGGTTCGTTAGCTGTGGCTTGGCTTAATGGCTTGATTTTGTTACTTATCCTACTTGCAATGGCGCGGCGGGAAGCCCCGTATTTAGTAGTTTTTAATAGGAAAATAGACATACATTTAGCTTGGAAATTGTTACTATATGAATAGTTAAAATTTAAGGTGTTTTAAGTGCCGATGAAGCGGCAAATTAGGGGTCTGTGATGGCAAAGGTGGCAAGTTCTAAAGGGTATGACGAAGCGTTATCAGGTGACCTGCAGGTTTCTGATGAAGATGCAAAAATTCGTCTGGGATTTTTGATTCACGACGCTGCGCGTTTGCGCCGTATTGTGATTGATGAAATTTTTAAGCCACTGCGTGTTACGCGCTCGCAGGCTTGGGCGCTTGCCTATCTGTCGCGACGCGACGGGCTTACCCAGTCAGACTTGGCTGACGACATGAATTTAGGCAAGGTCACCTTAAGCGGTTTGATTGACCGTTTGGAAGATGTCGGCATGGTTGAACGCCGCGCAGACCCTGGCGATCGCCGTATTAAGCGTATTTTTATCACCAAAGAAGGTCGGCGCGTTATTAAAGAAATGCGCATCCTTACCTTGGACTGCAATGAGCAGATGTTAGACGAGATTAGTCATGAAGAGGTGGTGCAGGTGGTTGATGTGCTGCGTAAGCTGAATCGCAATATCAAAACCATGAAAGCCAATATGGCGATTAAAGACAAGTAGCGCTTGCTCTCGCACCCCAGCAAAGGCTTTGCTGGGGTGGTTTTTTTGACTGCCGTTCCGGTGGTCGACGCTCCCTGCGAGTGCAATTCCCTTGTTTCGTGTTTCTCCTGTCTGTCCGCTGTGGCTGTTTGGCCTAGTATTCCTTTCGATCCCCATGTTATTTCTGAGCTTTATTCCACATAGCGACTGTTTTCGGTAGTTCGGCAGCGTTTGGTCTGCGGTTTCGCATCGTGGTTTATACCTAGTTTACGTGTAGAAATTTTAAGCGCTAGCTGTTGACAGAATTCTCAAATATAAATACAGTGCGTTTACACGGTTTGTTTGTGCCTTGTGTTATCGAGGCCTCAACCCCAATAATTAAAAGGGCAGATATCCATGCATGTTCCATTTTTGTATCGCCAGCTCAGTTACGTTGCTCTGAATGTAAGCGATTTGTCCCGTTCAACCAGTTTTTACTCAGATTTACTCGGTCTTGAATTGAGTGCTGAGCAGTCTGGCGAGTGCTCCGCTTTGCGCTGCGACAGTCACGCGGCAAGCTTGCTTTTGTACCAAGCTGACGAGCCGGGCCTGCGTCGGGTGGCATTTCAGCTGGCGTCGCGGGCCGATCTGGCGGCGGCCGCCACGCATTTTGAGTCTCGCGGTTATGAGATATGGCCAATTCCCAGCGAAGAGCTACCGTTTTTGCGGGTTGCCGGTGGCTTTCGTCTCTATGAGCCAACAACGCAGGTAACATTTGAGTATTTTGCATCGGTAATGGATTTGGGCAAGGCATATCAGCCAACGGTCGCCAATATTCAACGTCTAGGGCATGTGGTGTTGCGAGTAGTCGATTTAGACGGCTGCTGGGAAGTGCTCGAGCGCGATTTCGGCTTGCTTAGTTCAGACTTTGTTGAAGACAAGGCGGTATGGGCGCGGTGCTACCCCAACCCCTTTCATCACAGCTTTGCCTTGGTAAAGAGCCCCGAGAATGGCTTACATCATGTGAATTTTATGGTTAGTGAAATTGATGATATTGGCCGCGCCCGAAATCGTTTGATGGACGCGGGCGTGGATATCGTATTTGGCCCCGGTCGCCATAAACCCTCGGGCAGTGTGTTTCTCTATTTTCTTGATCCCGATGGTATGACCGCCGAGTTTAGTTTTGGCATGGAAGAGTTCCCCGAAGAAAATGCGCGAGAACCGCGTATGCTAGAAAACTCCTCAACTACAATGGATCTTTGGGGTGGCAAACCAAAACCGACGTTTTCTAGCGCTGGCGTTATTGCCGGCAAGGATCGCTAAGCATGGTTATGCAATCTTTATCGGGCAGGCTTGCCATCATTACTGGCGCCTGCAGTGATATTGGCAAGGCAATAGCGAGCTGCTTTTTAGAGGCCGGCGCAGATTTAGTTCTGGCCGATCTCGATATTAAAAAATTGGCTGATCTGCAGGCCAGTCTCGCCGTGCTCGCAACGGCGGAGCAGCGCATTGCGGTGAAAGCCGGTGACTTGTCGCTGCAGGCGGATGCCGAGGCCTTGATTCGCGTTGCCGAGGAGTTGGGCGGCGCCGCAATACTCGTGAATAACGCCGGTGGCGGCATAATTAAACCGTTTATTGAGCACACGCCAGAAACGCTTACCCAAACCGTTAACCGCAATTTGTGGACGGCGCTGTGGTGTAGCTGGAGTGTATTGCCTTTTATGAAGGCGCGGGGCTTCGGACGAATTATTAATATTGGCGCTGATTCAGTGCGCAATGGTTTGGCAGATCACGCGGCCTACAATGCCGCTAAGGGCGGCGTTCACGGTATGACCACTGGCTTGGCGAGGGAGTTTGCGCGCGACAATATCACCGTGAATACGGTAGCGCCCTGCGCGGTTCAAACTGCAGCGCTCGCGCATTTTCTTGAAAAAGATCCCGCTACTGCAGAAAAATTTCTCAATGTTATTCCCATGGGGCGCGCCGCGAAAACGATTGAGGTTGCCTCTATGGTGCGCTATCTCGCCAGTGACGATGCCGCGTTTGTAACGGGCCAGGTGATAAGTGTAAACGGTGGCTCAACAATGCTATAAGCATGATTGAGCAGTTTGTAACCGAATTGGAGAAATATTATGAGTAGTGATGTTATCGCTAAAGACGATCATCAAACTGAGGAGTGGGCTTTTATCTGCAAAGTGGCGGATCTGCCGCGCGGCGATATTGGTACCGCTAAGCATCCTGGTGGCCGTTTGGATTTAGCGATTTATCAGCTCGACGGCGAAATATATGTAACCTCAGATCGTTGCACCCATGGTGCCGCTTCATTGAGTGAAGAGGGCGAGCAGATGGGACATATTGTGGAGTGTGCTTGGCATAATGGTCGTTTCGATGTGCGCACTGGCGAGGCATTAACGATGCCGTGCCGCGCGCCGCTACCATTTTTTGACGCCAAGGTGGTCGATGGTGATATTTTCATAAATCCCAAACCTAAGCGGTTTAAAAAACCTGAATAAGCACTCTTAATCTTTATTCAAAAATAAGTAATTTAAATTATTCGGTGGAGAAAAGCATGAGCGAAACCAATCCAGAAATCGGCAAACGCGCAGAACTACGTGGTGGCTACGGCGCAAATTATCTAGAGGCCGGCGACAAGAGTAAGCCCTGTGTGATTTTGCTGCACGGCTCAGGCCCCGGCGTGACTGGCTATGCCAACTGGCGCCTATTACTTCCTGAATTACAAAATGATTTCTATGTGTTGGCGCCAGATGTGGTGGGTTTTGGTTACACCGATCACCCAGAAAATTTTGAATACAACATGGATAATTGGCTGAAATTCATGTGCGACTTTATGGATGCGGTTGGCGTGAGCAAAGCGCACTTTGTGGGCAACTCCTTTGGTGGCGCCCTCAGCTTGGCAATGGCCGCGCGCCATCCAGAGCGGGTTGAGCGTTTTGTAATGATGGGTGCCGCGGGAATTCACTTCGAAATTACCGAAGGTCTGCGTTTGGTGTGGGGCTATAAGCCCTCGGTAGAAGCGATGGCCGGACTGATGTCGGTATTTGCGTACAACCAAAATTTAGTGAGTGACGCAATTATTGAGTCGCGCTACGAGGCCAGTATTCGTCCGGGTTATCAGGAAGCATACGAGCAGTTATTCCCTGAGCCAATGCAAGAAAAGCTCAACGGTCTGTGTATTCCCGAAGACGAAATTCGTTTGATTAGTCATGAGGCGCTGGTCGTTCATGGTAGAGAAGACGTCATTGTGCCAATGGAAAACTCCATTAAGGCACACCGTCTTTTGAAAAACTCCGAACTGCATACCTTCGGTGAGTGTGGTCACTGGACTCAGGTGGAAAAGCCGCGCGCCTTCGCCGATCTGGTGCGTAATTTTTTGATGCGGGTTTGATCTCCATACAGGGTAGTAAAATATGTCGTTAAAACAACGTGCTGCAATCATTGGATCTGGGAATATTGGTACTGATCTGTTGATGAAAATGTCCCGTTCCGAGTGGCTGGAACCCGTGTGGATGGTGGGCATAGACGCTGCTTCAGAAGGCTTGCAGCGCGCCGCTGCAATGGGTGTTAACACCACGGCAGATGGTGTTGATGGATTGCTCGAGGCAGTAAAGCGCGACGGTATTACCATCGCCTTCGACGCCACCTCGGCCTACGCCCACGCCGAAAACAGTCGTAAATTGACCGAGCTGGGGGTAACCATGATTGATTTGACGCCCGCAGCAATTGGTCCGTTCTGTATCCCGCCGGTAAATCTTGCGTCCCTTGCCGGAGCGGGTTTAAACAATGTGAATATGGTGACCTGCGGCGGCCAGGCAACTATTCCGATGGTAGCTGCAGTGTCGCGGGTACAAGCGGTGAGCTACGCTGAGATTATTGCCACGGTCGCGTCAAAATCGATTGGCCCTGGCACTCGAATGAATATCGATGAGTTTACTCGCACCACAGCCAGCGCGGTAGAACAGGTTGGCGGCGCGGCTAAGGGCAAGGCGATTATCGTCGTTAATCCCGCTGAGCCACCACTGATGATGCGGGACACCGTACACTGCTTAGTGGAAGGTGAAACCAAGCAGCAAGAGATTATTGACTCGGTACACGCCATGGTGGCTGAAGTTAAAAAATACGTGCCGGGCTATAAATTGGTAAACGGTCCGGTATTCGACGGTAAAAAGGTATCTATCTTTTTAGAAGTTGAAGGCCTGGGCGATTTCTTGCCCAAATACGCAGGCAATTTAGACATTATGACGGCAGCAGCACTGCGCACTGGCGAAATGCTGGCACAGCAACGTGCGTCCGGTGCGCAAGAGGGTGGAGAATAATATGCAATCATCATCAGTAGCAGTAAAGCTCCACGACATGAGTCTGCGCGACGGCATGCACTCTAAACAGCACCAGATTAGTCTAGAGGAAATGGTCGCGGTATCCACCGCATTAGATGATGCGGGAATGCCGCTCATTGAAGTAACCCACGGTGACGGCCTTGGCGGCGCATCCTTAAATTACGGTTTTCCTGCACACAGCGACGAGGAATATCTCAACGCAGTGGTGCCTAAGATGAAGCAGGCCAAAGTGTCGGCGTTGTTATTGCCTGGCATTGGTACGGTAGATCACCTGCGCATGGCAATAAATTGCGGTGTGAGCACCATTCGTGTTGCCACCCACTGTACCGAAGCCGATGTGAGTCAGCAGCATATTCAGTTTGCTGCTCAGCAGGGCTTAGACACAGTTGGCTTTTTAATGATGGCCCATATGGTGACGGCCGAGCATTTGCTGGAGCAAGCTAAGCTCATGGTTAGCTACGGCGCAAACTGCATATACTGCACCGACTCAGCGGGCTATATGTTACCCGCCGAGGTCAGCCTTAAGATTAAAACCCTGCGCGATGCACTACCCGACAACGTGGAGATTGGTTTTCACGGTCATCACAATATGGCCATGGGCGTTGCCAACTCTATTGCCGCTATTGAAGCCGGTGCGCGCCGTATTGACGGTTCGGTGGCAGGCTTGGGTGCCGGCGCGGGCAATACGCCTTTAGAGGTGTTGGTGGCAGTTATGCATCGCATGGGCATGGCGACGGGCATTGATCTGTATAAAATTATGGATGTTGCCGAAGACCTTATTGTGCCCATGATGGATCACCCGATTCGTATTGATCGGGATGCGCTCACGCTTGGCTACGCCGGTGTTTACAGCTCGTTTTTGCTATTTGCTAAACGCGCCGAGCAGCGCTACGGCATTTCGGCTCGCGATGTATTGGTTGAATTGGGACGGCGCGGCACGGTCGGTGGTCAAGAAGATATGATCGAAGATCTCGCCTTAACCATGGCTCGCGAAAGGGGCACCTTGACTGGGGCCGCGTCGTGAGCGGCGCGCAGGCGCCGTTGATACTCGCCGACCAGCAGCGCAAGCTGCGTATGGCGGCGCGGGCGCTGAGTCGGGCGGGTTTGGTACACGCCTTTGGACACTGTAGTTTTCGCGAAAATGAAGACTATTTCTGGGTGGGGCCGTCGATGCCTTTGGGCTGTGTGCCAGTTGGCGCTGAAAATCAGCGAGTGCCGGTGCGTGGCCCGTTGCCCGATGGGGTGCTGGGCGAAGTGCGTATTCATCAATATCTATACGCATCCCGCCCCGACGTTAACGCAGTTGGCCGTATTATGCCGCCGGCGGTAATGGCGCTGTCTACCCAGGGTTTAACACCGCGTTGCCGCCACGGTCTGAGTGCCTATTTTGCAAATGACATTCCGTTGTGGCGCGATCCACGGTTACTGCGCAATGACGATGCCGCAAAAGCCTTGGTAGAACTCATGGCTGAGCGACCGGCCTTAGTGATGCGCGGCAATGGTGTGGTGGTTGCGGCTGCGTCACTAGAAGAAATGTTGAGTTACGCTTGGTTTCTTGAAGACACCGCACGCCTAGAATTACAGATTCGCGCAGCCAATTTTGCGCCTGAGCAGGGCTGTTTAGATAAAGACGAAATACGTGACCGTCACGTCACCACGGGCAATGTTTTTGGTCGTATGTGGCAGTATCTCACCTTGGGTGATCCGGAGTATGTTGCTTAATAATAAGCAGCTTAAAATTCCATATAAATGCATACACAAACATAAAAAGAGGATGAAGAGTCATGAGTGATCCGCTAATTATTGACGATCTTGAACGTGGCCAATTTAAAGTGGCAAGGCGCAGTTTTACTAGCCAAGCCATTTTTGAACAAGAGCGCGATAAAATTTTTCAAAATTGCTGGCTGTACCTCGGGCATGAGTCTGAACTGCGCGAGCCAGGTGATTTTGTTAGCCGCACGGTAGCAAATCAAAACCTGTTGTTTGTGCGCGGTCGCGACAATGAAATTCGTGCCTTCTTTAATGTTTGCCCCCATCGTGGCGCCACCGTTTGCCGTGAGAAAAAGGGTAAAGCCAAAAGTTTTCAGTGTATGTATCACGGCTGGGTATTTAAAAATACCGGCGAGATCGCTCACCTTTCTGGCGAGCCTGCTTACGCCAAAGATTTTAAAGACGAGGGCAATTGCAATTTGCGCTCACTGCCGCGCCTAGATCAGTATGCCGGATTCTATTTTATAAGCTTTAAGCAAGATATTGAGCCGCTGCCTGATTATTTGGCGGGCGCTAAAGACTATCTTGATATCGTTGCCAATCAATCGTCTGCCGGCATGGAAATTGTTGGCGGCACGCAAGAATACTCGATTCGCGCCAATTGGAAATTACTGGTGGAAAACAGCGTAGATGGTTATCACGCTGAATCAACCCACGCAACGTATCTTGATTATTTAATGAATACCAATGGCAGCTTGTCGGCAACAAGGCTTGCCGGTAAAGGCTACGACTTGGGCAATGGTCATGCGGTGATTGAATACAGCGCGCCTTGGGGGCGGCCTATCGCTCAATGGATTCCCATGTGGGGCGAGAAGGGGAAAGAAGAATTAGATCAGGTATACGCCGAACTTGTCGAGCGTCTTGGCGAAGATAAAGCCAAGCAAATGGCGACGCTGAATCGCAATATGATTATTTTCCCTAACTTGGTTATTAACGACATTATGGCGATCACGGTACGGACTTTTTACCCCACCGCGCCTGATGAGATGATGATTAATGGCTTTGCACTTGGGGTGGCGGACGAAAGTGAATGGCGTCGCGAATATCGCCTGTCTAATTTCCTTGAGTTTATTGGCCCAGGTGGTTTTGCAACCCCCGACGACGTTGAGGCCTTGGAGCATTGCCAGCGCGGTTTCCAAGCGGCGGCCAATGCGCCGTGGAATGACATTTCTAAGGGCATGAAAGCCAAACAAGCGTCCTTTGACGACGAGTTGCAAATGCGCGCATTTTGGCGAGAGTGGAATCGCAGACTGAGTACCGAGGAGGGTGTCGGCCATGAATAATATTGCATCCCAAGCTAATTTAATGCGCTTTTTTCAAGTGCAGCAATTTCTAAACTATGAAGCGAGTCTGATCGATAGTTGGCAACTTGATACTTGGTTAGATTTATTTACAGAGGATGGTAGTTATTTTGTACCGCCCACCGATGTGGCTGCCGATGAGGCCGATCCAACCAAACATTTGTACTACATTGCCGACAACCGTGGACGTTTGCAGGAGCGGGTAATCCGCTTGGAGAAGAAAACCTGTCACGCGGAATTTCCGCGCTCTAAGGTCCAGCATTTAGTAAGCAATATTTTGCTCCTCGGCGAAGACGAGCAGGGCCGCGTTTTGGTCTCAGCGGCGTTTCTTGTTTACCGAACCAAGAATGGGCACAGCGATGTGTTTGTGGGCAATTATCGCTATGTGCTGGAAGAGCGTGACGGCGATTTGAAGATTGCGAGTAAGACTTGCAATCTTGCCCTAGACGGGCTTCGTCCCCAGGCCAAGATCAGCATCATCCTGTAATCAGCCTGCATACTCAAAACGAAAAAGCAAAACGGAAATACATAATGGAACAGCAAGCGTTAAAAAAAATAAGTGATGAGTTGTATCAAGCGCTGCGCACAGGCGTGGCGGTGTCGCCATTAACCGAACGTTTTCCGGCAATCACTATCGACGATGCTTACAAGGTGTCTTTGAATATGCTGGCAATGCGCGAGGCCGATGGCGAGCGCTTGATTGGTAAAAAAATTGGCGTCACCAGTGAAGCCGTGCAAAACATGCTCAATGTTAGGCAGCCAGATTTTGGTTTTCTTACTGACAAAATGCAGTTCAGTGAGCGCTTGTCGCTAACAGGTATGATCGCGCCCAAGGCTGAAGGCGAAATTGCTTTTTGTTTAAAAAGTGATTTAACCGGTCCAGGAGTTACTGAGGCGCAGGTGTTGGCGGCGACCGACTACATTATGCCCTGTTTCGAAATTGTAGATTCGCGCATTGCGAATTGGGCAATCAAAATTCAAGACACCGTGGCCGACAACGCCTCATGTGGAAGTTTTGTGGTGAGTGAGGCCAATAAAATCGACCCGCGCCAACTTGATCTGCCAGCGTTAGAGATGAAAGTCTACAAAAATGGCAAGCTGCTTAGTGAAGGCCTTGGCGCCGCGGCCCTGGGTAACCCACTTACCTGTGTGGCGTGGCTGGCCAATACCTTGGGTGAATACGGCATTAGCCTACTTGCCGGCGACATCATTTTATCGGGGTCATTGGTGCCACTGGAACCGATAAAGGCGGGCGATGAAATGTCGCTGGAAATTTCGGGGGTCGGTTCGCTGGCGGTTGTTTTTGAGTAAGGGAGAATAATAATGAATATGCAGGAAAATATTGCGCTTTGGGAAAAGGCAGCCAAAGCTATTGATTGGTTTCATTCACCTACGATTACCCTCGATGACAGTCGGGCACCGCTATACCGCTGGTTTAGCGACGGCCAGTGTAATACCAGTTATAACTGTCTAGATCGGCATGTGGCGGCCGGTCGCGGCGATCAAACCGCACTGATTTACGACAGCCCAGTTACCGATTGTGTGGAGCACATTAGTTACGCGCAATTGCTAAAGCGAGTAGAGCATTTTGCTGGCGCATTAAAAGCCCTTGGCATAGAAAAAGGCGACCGCGTCGTTATTTATATGCCTATGGTGCCAGAGGCCGCCGTGGCGATGCAGGCCTGTGCGCGCATTGGCGCTGTTCATTCCGTGGTGTTTGGGGGCTTTGCCGCTAATGAATTGGCCTCGCGTATCGATGACTGCGAAGCCAAGCTGGTGATTTCGGCGTCTTGCGGCATCGAGCCAACTCGCCTAATTGCTTACAAACCGCTGTTAGACGAGGCTATTGAATACTGTAAGCATCCGCCAGAAAAATGCATCATCCTGCAGCGACCACAGTTGCAGGCGGATATGAAGGCCGGTCGGGATTTGGATTGGCACGATTGTGAAAACAATGCAGCGCCTGCAGAGTGCGCTGTGCTGCAGGCCACTGATCCGCTGTATATTATTTATACCTCCGGCACCACCGGTAACCCCAAGGGTGTTATTCGCGACAACGGTAGTCATTTGGTTGCGATGGACTGGAGCTTGGAAAACATCTACGGAATCGATCCCGGTGACGTGTTTTGGGCGGCCTCGGATATTGGCTGGGTAGTGGGCCACTCTTATATTGTTTACGGCCCGCTTATTCGCGGCGCAACTGCGCTGATGTTTGAAGGCAAGCCGGTGGGCACGCCAGACGCGTTTAGCTACTGGCGCTTGATTGAACGCCATAAAGTGAAGGCAATGTTTACCGCGCCCACAGCGATTCGCGCCATTAAACAACAAGATCCCGAGGGCCACGGCCCAGAAGACTTTGATCTTTCCAGTTTGCAAAACCTGTTTTTGGCGGGGGAGCGAGCTGATCCCGATACTATTCAATGGGCTGAAAAGCAGCTGAATATTCCTGTAATTGACCATTGGTGGCAGACCGAATTAGGTTGGCCTGCAGTGGCTAATTGCGCTGGCCGTGGCTTATTCCCCGTTAAATACGGTTCATCGGGCAAGTGTGTGCCGGGTTTTGATGTAGTGGTACTCGACGAAGCGGGTGACACTTTGCCAGCAGGTGAGATGGGCGCGCTGGCGATTCGCCTACCGCTGCCGCCAGGGACATTGCCGAGCTTATGGAAAAACGATCAGGGCTTTATCGATAAATACCTGAGTCACTATCCCGGCTTTTACAACGCCGGTGACGCAGGCTATATCGATGAAGACGGTTATGTGTTCATTATGAGTCGCACCGATGACGTGATTAATGTAGCTGGCCATCGTCTTTCGACAGGCCGCATGGAAGAAGTGCTCGCGGCCCACCGCGACGTGGCAGAATGCGCGGTATTTGGTGTGAATGACCCTATGAAAGGCCAAGTGCCGGTGGGCTTATTGGTATTGAACGCCGGTTTAGCGCGAACAGCAGAGGATGTGGAGAAAGAGGCAGTTGCCATGGTGCGCGACCAAATTGGTCCTGTGGCCTGCTTTAAACGTGCGGTTGTTGTAAAGCGTTTGCCTAAAACACGGTCTGGCAAGATATTGCGCGCCACTTTGCAAAAAATGGTTAACGGCGATGCCTTTAAAATTCCGGCGACCATCGACGATCCAGCAATTCTTGATGAAATCAGTTTAGCGTTAGGCTTGTCGATACCGGAAGGCAGTGACGATGATTTTCCGGAGTACTACTGGCATACGATGTTTGTTTGATTACTGAACAGTGAAATAGGTGCAGTAATAACCGGCGTTAATGCAGTTAGTTTTTATGCATAATGCCGGTATTAGGGCATAAAGTCGTGGTCAGCGGCCCTAGAGTCTTGTTTGTCGAGGTCAATTTCCTTGGCAAGCTAGGCTCAGTGTCGTTACGAATAATATCGTTTTTGGTAAGGGGCTTGACATAGGCGTGAAATAGTACAAAAATAGTTTCTCAGTAAATTACTTATAAACTATAAGAGCGGCGCTAGGCGATGCCAAGATGAGTAATTGAGTATGAATTTTTGTATTAAGTTTTTCGTCAAGCACTCACCCTTGCTGACGGTTCGGCCGCCTTGGTGTTTGGAGGTGGTCTTTTTTAATTAAATGGCTGAATTTGAAGGTGTTGTTTTACGTTACACGCCTAAAATATCAGTGTGAGTCTATAGTTATCTTGGCTTGACGGCATTGTGATTTCCCCAATACCATTACCAGTTTGCTAAACAGCGAAGAATTGGAATTGGGAGCGCGTTGGTGAGAGGAATAGATAGGCTGCGGTCAGTGGAGCGTACGACTGAGCCGCTGACAAAAGCACTGCCTGAGTTGCCCAAGCAACAGACAATACTGGTGCGTTTAGTAAGAATCGCCGCCTATGGGCTGGGTGATTACTTTACGGGGGTATTTAGTGAGCTTGGCCTGACTGAACACAGCTACCATGCTTTGTGTGTTCTGGTTGCGAGTGACAAAGGCCGAGCGTCTCCTAGTGAGCTGAGTGAACTGGTGGGTACGAGTCGTCCGAATATGTCAAAGGTCATCGTTACCCTAGAAAAGGCCGGTTACGTTTGCAAAGAGGCGGGAAAATTAGACGGCCGTCGCGCGGTAGTCGCGATTACTAAACTCGGTAGGCAGGTGGTTAGCAAGGCCACCCCGAGTGTTGCAGGCCCAGTGAATAATGCCTTTTCAGGGCTCGATGCTGATGAGCAGGCAGAGTTAGATCGATTATTACGAAAGGCAATTGTGTCTTTTGATGAGGCCAAGTTTCGCTAGAAAGAGCTGAGCTTGGTGTTATTACAACAAGCGAGGTATAGAGCGATGGATGAGAAAACCGCCTTTCGGCATGAATTAATTAGCGCATGGTGCGGCCCAGCCTTCTTAATTAGCTTTATTATTTTTTGGGTTATTCTTGGGCAGAATTTCCCTAACCCTTCACCGGCCTTAACGGCTGACGCACTGCAAGCGCGCTATGCAGAAAATCTTGGCTCTATTCGGCTTGGATTTATTATCTCGATGATTATTGTGGTTTTTTACCTGCCATGGACCGCCTTACTCAGCACCCAAATGGCACGTATAGAAGGTCGTTTCCCAGTAATGGCCTACCTCCAGTTACTTGGCGGTGGCTTAACCGTGATGGTGGTTTCTTTTAGCGCGTTTTTCTGGGTGGCGGCGGCATTTCGTCCCGATCAAGACCCAGCTACCACACAAATGCTAACGGATTTAGGTTGGTTGTGTATTGACCTTCAATACGCCTGTACCACCTTGCAGATGATTGCAGCGGCCTTGGTTGGCTTGGCCGATAAGCGTGAAGTACCACTTTTTCCAAGATGGGCATGTTACGTCACCATCTGGTGCGGTCTTAGCTTCCTGCCTGCGAGTTTGACGGGGGTTCTTAAGACCGGCCCCTTTGCTTGGGACGGTATACTGAGTTACTACATTCCTTACGCTTGCTGGCTTGGCTGGTACACAATTGCCAGTACTTACATGATCAAAGAAGTGAACCGCCGTATAAAAGCAAGTGAAGGTGCTGCTGTAACTAGCCCGAGTTTGTCTCGCGCGTAGTAAAATCTGCTGGCTCGGTAATTCTATTAATTTAAAGAGTTTTCCGAGCTACCGATCAGCTGCTGATTAGAATAAATATCCGTTCGTGGCTGATCGGGATCCTTGATCTTAAATAAAGGGAGTAGTGCGTGAGCGTTTCTACTATTGAAAAAGAAAGAGCGCCGGCTGTAGAAGAAGGCATCTTAATATTTATTTTTGCTGATATGTGTATGTTCGCCTTGTTCTTCATCACCTACTTGATGGAGCGTAATGCTGATCCTACAGTGTATATAGCTTCGCAAGCGAAGCTAAATCAAACCTTGGGTGCAATTAATACACTCATACTCTTGCTTAGTTCTTGGTTTGTGGTGCTGGCGGTAAAAGCACTTAAACGAAATGCTCAGCAGGCTTGCGCTGTATTTCTTGCGTCAGCATTTTGTTGTGGTGCAGTTTTTATTGTAAATAAGGCGATGGAATACAGCGCGAAAATTCAAGATGGCGTGACCATTCTGAGCAATGATTTCTTTATGTTTTATTACATTATTACCGGTATTCATTTGGCGCATGTGGTCGGTGGTATGGTGATTTTGCTGGTACTTTTTATAAACACTCGGCGAGGTAAGTATAGCGCTAACAATATTGCTGCCGTTGAAAGTGGTGGCGTTTATTGGCATATGGTTGACTTGCTGTGGATATTTATTTTTCCGCTAATCTATTTTTTGGGAGCGTGAATATGGCGCTGTTTCGCGATAATAAAAATCTGGTCGCCATGGGTTTGTTGCTGGCAACGATTGTGTCGTGGTTCACATTTGAAGAATTTCATGGCTATGTGATTGCATCGGTAGTGATAATTTTGATCTCTACGGTCAAGGTTAAGGCGGTTATGAGCTCTTTTATGGAGATAGAGGCAATGCCTGGGCCATGGAAATACATGATGAACGGCTGGTTGGCGGTGGTTTGTCTGTCTATGCTGATAGCCGAGTTAATGTAATGAATCCTGCGTAACTCATTGATTTGTAGTACTTATATAATAAAAGTAAAAGTGTATTGATGCGCGCCTGTGGAAATTTCTGTGAATTGTGCAGAGTATCCCATGAGCTTAACTGCTTTGTTGTTGTTCAAAATTACCAATCAGTAACCTAGTGCTTGCAAATACATAGTTTCGTGGTAAATTATATTGAAATTAGTTAGTTTGCGAAATATGGTTTTGCGAAGTAGTTATAAAAATAATCTTGGGGTTCTAGAGAGGATTTATATATGAAGAAGATTGTAGCCCTTGTTGGGGCTTCCCTGTTGAGTAGTGGCTTTTCGTACGCGCAAGATGTGAATACACCTGCGCCAGCGGTTAAAAAAAGCAGTAATAGATTACTTGAAGAGGTTACGGTTACTGCTCAGAAGCGTGAGGAAAACTCGCAAGATGTACCTATTAGTATTTCTGCTTTTAGTGCCGAAAAATTGGACGCGTTTGGTATTGAAAGTACCGCAGATTTAGCACGTATAACCCCAGGTTTAACGTTTACGTTTACCTACGGTTACACCTTGATTTATTTGCGTGGTGTCGGTACCGATGCATTCCTGCCCTCGGCTGATCCAAGTGTTGCAACCTACATTGATGGTATCAATATTCCGTCTAGCCAAGGTAAAAATGACACCTTAGGTCCAGTTGAACGGGTCGAGGTATTAAAAGGCCCGCAAGGCACACTGTTTGGTCGGAACTCCACCGGTGGCGCGATCAATATTGTTACTGCAAATCCACCAGAAGAATTCGTAGGCTCGATTAACGCGGAATACGGCGTTTACGATTTAGATAGTATCGATCAAACAGTAGACAAAAAATCGTATAGCTTATATGTGGGTAGCCCTATTACGGAAGATGTGGGCTTTACCTTTGCCTACTTTGAAGAATTGCCAATGATCATGGGCAAGAACACCACCGATGTTGGGGTTCCAGCGCCTGAGCGTAAAGACTTCACCAAAGGTGGTCGTTTGAAGTTGCGCTGGGATATAAGCGATACCTTTAGCGCAACGCTAATAGGGTCTTATATTCATCAGTTTAACGGTAACTCGTTGGTTAACGAAAATACCCGCCCGTCTGGCCTTGTTACTGGCGCCTATGAACCCGATACGGCCGATCGTAATTGGCACAATGACGTTCAAGGCGGTAACGAAACCGAAAATGCTATGTATGCTGCCGTTTTGGAATGGAGCCCAGGTCCGATAGATATGAAGTTTATCTATGCAGACAACTCTATCGAAATACCCTTTGCTGCGTATGATTATGATTCAACCGAAAATAATCAGGTAACCTTCTTTACCTTCGATGGCCAGTTTAACGAGCAGAAGACCTTCGAACTCCAGTTTACCTCGAATTCAGAGACTCCAGGCAGCGATAAGTTTGAATGGGTAACGGGTTTATATAGGCTTGAAGCGGAAGGCGGCTTCGATAGCCTGTTCTTTACCGTGGGTGGTGGCGGTTTTGCGGAAAATATCTTGCCGATTGATTCTTTGGTGGCCGCTGTTCCGCTCCTAAATGGAATACTGTCTGATCCTGCGCTTAATGTGACGCTTGAGGCGGGCTCAGTGTTATATACCGACTCAAATTCGGCGTTCTTCCAAGGTACGTATACGTTTAACGAAGAATGGAATCTGACCCTTGGCGCGCGCTACCAGTCTGAAACCCGTGGTATTCGTGATTCGTTTCTTGACGTTGTGCTGGGAACCAGTGGTGACCAGAATGATCCTTACTACCGCAGCAGAAGTCGGGAAAATAACCAGCGAGTTAGTACCTTTAGCGTTCCGGATGTTAAAGAGATTACGATGTCGCCGCGGATAGCGGTGCAGTATTTGCCGAATGAATCGACCCAAATTTATGCGTCGGCTTCGCAAGGTTTTAAAAGTCCAACATATAACACCATTAACTTCTTTTCTGATCCAGATCTAGTAGGCAAAGAAACCGCAACGGCAGTTGAGCTTGGTATTAAAACTGATTTGCTTGACGATACCTTGCGTTTAAATGCGGCTATTTTCAAAACCAGAATTAAAGATGTGTTAACCGCTATTGTATCGTTGACGTCCGGCGGCATTGTGCGTTTTCAGAATGCTGGGCAATCTGATATCGAGGGTGCTGAAATGGACTTCCAGTGGCAGCCTATGTCAGATATCAACCCTGGTCTAGCCGTTACTGGCTCGGTAACGCTTTTAGATGCTAAATATACCGAGTACACCAATGGTGCAGGCTTTGACGATGACTCCGGCTTGTATTTTGGACCAGACAGCCTTGTTGGCGACACCGCGCGGGACTTTTCCGGCAACGATGTAGTGCGTACCCCAGACATTAGTTACACGCTAGCGGCGAACCAGCGGATTAGCTTGGGTGACGCTGGCGATCTTGAAGTGGGTGTTGACTACTATTACAACGGTGGTTACAACACTACACCACAAAACTCGCCATTCTTTGAACAGGAAGCTTACGGTCTTTGGAATGCACGGCTAAGCTATTTTTATGATCCCTATGGCCTGCAGCTAACAGCTTTTGTAAACAATGCATTAGATGAAGAGTATTTTGGCACAATATTACAGCAAGACTTTGGCCGCACCGTTGTATTGGCGCCACCGCGCTTGATGGGTATGCGAGTGAAGTGGAATTTTGACCAGATGTTCTACTAATAGAATGTCATTGGTAAAAACGTCTTGGCTTTTATTTGCGCGAGTTTAGGTTTAATGACATATATTGGCATAGTAATAGTGTTAGATGATAAGGGTTTCACAGAATCCAGTCTTTCATAAGTGTAACTTTGCTATGCCAGTCTTTGCTTGTTTGACGAAATAAATTACTTTTAGGAGTATGAAATGAAAATAAAATCTTTGGTAGTGTCTACTTTACTTGCGGTCTCCGGTTTATATGCCGGTGCTGCAACTGCACAAATTGGGGGCTTGCCAGTTGTTGGTATTCTTTCTGGTGGTTTAGGGGGCGGTGGTATTCCCGTGCTCGGCTCACTGAGCGGGGGTGGTATCCCAGTGTTGGGTTCACTAGATGGTGGTATTCCAGTTTTGGGCTCACTTGGCGGAGGTGGCATTCCGGTGTTAGGTTCGTTAGATGGGCTCCCTCTTATGGGCAATCTAGACGGCGTTGTGCCTGAATTACCAGGCTTGGACGGCATAATAGATGTCGCAGCGGTGCCAAATATTGTTCCTGGGCTGCTTGCGGATTTACCGCGTAGTTTAGGCCGAAATGCGGGAGGGGTTTCTGGTGTAGTTGGACTGGTAACTCAGCTTAATCCATTGCAGTCTTTCGGTACGGTTGCTGGTATCGGCGGTAATCTGGGTGTGGGTGCTTTATATAGTCTTGTGCCGGTGATTGACGTAGTGGTAAACGATCCCTCGAACATTGTTGAATATCTTTTGGGTAATGGCACTATTCTTACCCAGTTTGGTATTTTAGGCGATCTGCCCGATATACCACTTGTTACTGCGCCCCTTGGTTTGGGCTATGCAGAGGGAATTCCGGTTTTAGGCGGCTTGTAATTGTTATGGCAGTTTTGACTTGTGAACTGCCTTAATAACTCGTTACTCTAAAAAGCGTGCACTTTAAAAAGTATACGCTTTTTTTATACCCCTAATTTCATGCATAGTAGATCACCCGTAACGGACTTCAGGTTATTTATATGATTACTCCAATAATGAATAATACAAAATCATCGTCCCCACCAACTGATAAAAAAATATTTTGTGGCGTGTGTGAGTCCTCCTGTGGTTTAGTGGCCACCATTCAAAATGACGAACTCATAAAACTCCGGCCTGATCCTGACCACCCAAATTCAAAAGGTTTTGCTTGCTCTAAAGGTCTTGCCTTTGGTGCGGTTCGGGACGATAGCGATCGCGTATTGCGTCCTTTAAAGAGAACCGATGATGGTTCTTTTGTTGCGGTCTCTTGGGAGCAGGCGCTAGACGAAATTGGCGAGCGCTTAAATGCCATTATTAAAGTGCATGGCCGTGAATCTATTGGCTTGTATCAAGGCAATTCTGTTGCTTGGAACTTCGGTGCCTTTCTCAATTTGTTTGGCATGGCGGGGGCTTTAAAAACCAAGCATTTGTACAGTGCCGCCTCTATCGACATCAATGGTTATTGGCTGGTCAGTCAATTGCTTTATGGCAGTAATTTTTTAAACCCAGTACCCGATATAGCCCGCACCGATTTTATGTTGTGCATTGGCGCTAACCCCGCGGTGTCTCATGGCAGTATGGCGAATATTGGTCGCTTCCGAGACACCATGCTTGGTGTAACAGCGCGGGGCGGTAGGGTGGTGGTTATTGACCCACGGCGCTCAGAAACCGCAGAACTTTTCGAGCATCTACCTATTCGCCCCAATGGTGATGCTTGGTTGCTCGCGGCTATGTTAAAGGTTATTTTTGATGAAGGTTTAGCAGACCTCGCTGCATTACAGCGCCAAACTTCGGGTTCTGGAATTATAGCGGATTTGTTAGCGCCGGTTTCATTGGCGCAAGCGTCCGATGCAGCAGGAATCCCTGTTGCTGAAATCCAGCAATTGGCGAGGGATTTTGCTGCCGCCCCTTCGGCCTGTGCTTACGGGCGCTGCGGTATGTCAATTGGGCCATTTGCCACCTTAAGCAAATATCTACTTGATGTGCTTAATATCGCCACCGGCAATTTAGATCGCGAGGGCGGCTGGTGTTTTGCTCGGCCATTTATTGACCTAGAAGCGCTGATGCATCAGTTGAAATCAACGGGTTATGATCGCTGGCGCACTCGGGTGGATGGCTTTCCCGAAGTGGCAGGCACGGCGCCGGTGGTAAGTATTCCTCGTGAAATTACCACCCCAGGCAAAGGGCAGTTGCGGGCAATGATGGTCATTGGCGCGAATCCGGCCACCAGTAGCCCGGCTGCTGGGGAGTTGCGAGATGCCTTTAAACAGCTCGATTTACTCATTTCCCAAGATATTTATATTACTGAAACCAGCCGTATGGCGGATTATATTTTACCGCCAACCACGTGGTTAGAGCGCGAAGGCTTTCCTATTTTTACCCAATCGCATTCTGGTGTACCCCACGCTCAATGGGTGGGCCCTACTCTAAAAGCGCGGGGCGATGTTCGCGATGACGCGTGGATTATGGATGAAATATCTAAGCGCATTGGTATTGTGCCGGCAGATTTTCCCGGTGCTCAGCTATTGGGTAAATTAGGGCTTAGACCCAGCCCCGCATTTTTGATGGACGTGGGCTTGCGCACTGGGCCGGAGGGGGATTGGTTTGGCTTGCGACCCTCAGGTTTGAGTCGCAAAAAGCTGCTAGGCAACGACGGCGCAATTAAACTTGCCGATGGATTGCCCACCGGTATTCTGAAAAAGCGGATGTTTACCAAAGACAAAAAAGTCAATCTTGATCATGGTGTGTTTAGAACTGAAATGACGCGCTTATTGGCGAGCTCTTTTGCGCAGGATGAAAACTATCCGCTAAGCCTTATTAGCCAGCGGGAGCTGCGTTCGCAAAATACCTGGCTGCACAATATTTCAAAATTGGTGGTGGCCGACCGTGTTCAGCGTTTGCGTATTCACCCCAGGGACGCCGCGCGCTATGGTATCGAAGAGGGCGATCCAGTCGAAATAAGTTCGCCCTATGGGCAAATTCGGGTGCCGGAAGCGCGTATTAGCGACGAGATGATGCCCGGTAGCTTGGCGCTCCCTCATGGCTGGGGTCACGAGGGCGGCTGGCAGCGAGCAGTTGCGGTGGGCGGTGCTGGCTACAATCAACTTACCACTAATCGTGCAGACTCGGCAGACTTGCCCAGTGGCAATGCCACGGTTAATGGGATTAGCGTGCGCATTCGTTCTCTGCGCGATGTGGTGGAGATGGCGTCATGAGCTATGTGATTACCGCGCCCTGTGTGGCAGATTATTCATGCGTTGAAGTGTGTCCTGTGGACTGTATTAGCCCTATGCCTGATGATTCTGGGTTTGACGCAGCAACGCAGCTCTATATCAACCCTGTGCTGTGTGTCGATTGCGATGCTTGTAGAGAGGCTTGCCCTGTAAACGCGATATTCGCCGAAGACCAGCTCCCAGAAAAATGGCTGGATTATATCGGCATTAACGCCGCGCACTTTCAATCCCATACTCAAACCGTTGCGGAGGTTCGTCATGATAAGTGAACGCCCCCTACGCATTGCTATTGTGGGCAGCGGCCCAGCGGGAATGTATGCCGCTGGGCATTTATTGGAAGGCCCTGGCGGCACCTTTATTAATGGTGGTTTAAACCAAATTGTTCGGCGCCCCGTTGAGGTGGACGTGCTTGAACGGCTGCCTACCCCTTGGGGCTTAATTCGCTCTGGCGTTGCGCCGGATCACCCCGATAAAAAGCGCATGGCCGCGATTTACGACAGTATTGCTAGGCGCCAGGGCTTTCGGTTTATTGGCAATGTGCAGGTGGGTAGGGATGTTAGTCCCGCAGATTTAAGCCAGTGGTACGACGGCGTTATTTACGCCGTGGGCGCAGACGATGAGCGTCGCTTGGGTATTACGGGTGAAGATCTGCGCGGCAGTGATTCAGCTCGTGCGTTTGTGAGCTGGTATAACGGCCACCCCGACTTTAGTGATTTACAGTTTGATTTACGTTGCGAGCGCGCGGTGCTGGTTGGCAATGGCAATGTGGCGATGGATGTGGCCAGAATTTTATTTTCGCCCATTAGCGCTTTGCATAATACCGATATTGCCAGCCATGCGCTGGACGCACTTGGCAAAAGTCAGCTCAAGGAAATTGTCATTCTTGGCCGTCGCGGGCCGGAGCACGCCGCATTTAACTATCCCGAGTTAATGGAGCTTGGTGAGCTTGCCGATACCGCGATAAGTGTTGAGGGCGCTGATTTATCCTTGACTCCAGAAAACGCGGACTATGAAACCCAATTAAAAGTGGCCGCCTTAGCGAAGCTGTGCAAGGAAAAATCTCAGGGTAGCCGTAGAATTGTATTTCGCTTTAATGCCGCGCCAACCGCCATTGTTGGTGGGGGGCAAGTTGCACAAATTAACGTTGTAGATAGGCGTGATCAGTCTGAGCAGGTGTTAAACGCCGGCTTGGTGCTGGCGGCGATTGGCTATCGCGGTTTGGCAATTGATGGCCTGCCTTTTGATGACGTGCGAGGTGTTATCCCCAGTTGTGACTCGCGCATTGTTGATAATGGCATTGCGATTGCTGGCGCTTATGTAACGGGTTGGATCAAGCGCGGCCCTAAAGGCATTATTGGTAGCAATAAAAAATGCGCGCGCGATGCTGTGACGGCGGTGATGGTCGATGTCGACAGTAATTTATTGCCTATGGAAGGAACGCTGTCGGCGGCGCAAGTACTTGAGGCAATCAATGCGCGGGTGAGTGTCACGCTTGGTTTTTCTGGCTGGCAGAAAATAGACAGGCAGGAGCAGTCTGATGGCCGAGCACAAGGCCGGCCCCGCCTTAAAATGACGGCGACCGGCGCTATGCTTGGTTTAGTCACTGCGGGCTAGGCTTGTTCTCCACGGCGGGCCTTTAAGGCGTTTATAAACGCGATATAGCCCGCCATATCACCTTCGATAGCATCTTTAGTGAGGCCAAATTCTTCAAGCGAATATTTAAATTTACCCTTGCTGTGGATGGGGTTGTTGTCGTTCCAGCTGTGCACTTTTTGTTGCGTAGCGTCAGTAAAACTTATACCAGCGAAACGGTAGATTTCTTCAATAACGGCGCCAGTGTCTTGCACCACGTCTTCAAAGGGGATGTCCAATATGGTGATGTTGGCATGCTCTGTACGGTTGTGTAGATGGAGCTTTAGCAGTTCAGCTAAATTCCCTTGCAGACCAATAGGGTCTACCCGCGCATCGTCAAAGGGCATGTGAAAATATTCTAATAATTTACAAATCGACGGCACGGTGGCTAATGGTGTGCGGTGGGTCATGACGAGCTTCGCATCGGGAAACACGCTCAGTAACTCCGGTTCAAATCCGTAGTAGGTCGGTGCCTTTAATCCCCAAGGTTTGTCGGGGCTTGCCAGCCCCTGCCATTGCAGGTATTTCAATACGTCTTTTAGAAACTCAAAATTGCGAATCATGCCCTGGCTGCCCAGTGCCATAAACCACGCCATATAGCTGGGTACTTCTGAGTAGGCAAAGAATGACGGCGCCACAAAACACTGCTCGGTAAGCAGCGAGTCCTCCTCGGCGGCAAAGGTCTCGAAGCTGTGGCCGGTTTTGCTCTCTGGCGCGGCTTGATCTAGCCAATGGAGGTAACTGTCGGCGGCGTCTATTCTCGGCTGGGGTGATTCGCTGGGGTCGCCGCTAAACAAGGCGGGATACTGTACCTGCCAGTAAGGCATGTAGTTAAAATCGCCGGTACTGGATAACACGCGATGAGTTTTAGTGGTGCCGCTGCGAGCCATGCCTAAGACAAAAAGCGGATTGTTAATTTTTTGATCGGCAATTTCTGGGTGGGCGGCAAAGTCGCGCATCATTCGCAGCCGATTGCATAATAGGCGTAATAATTTGCCTTGCATGGCGAGGGCGCCAGTTTGGTGTAAGCGGCTTTCGGTATTGAGGGAGTAAAGCAGTACCTCGAGTGGTTCACGTACCTCGGTGTCGATAATATCAATACCGCTGAGGCGCCGTGCCTCGACCAGTAACTCATTCATGCTCAAGGGAATGGGGTAGTGAGTAGTCATTGGCAACTTCCTTATTATTGTTGGTGGGGTGCACTGCTGCGCAGCGGCCCCATTTCTGAGATCAATACAATACCTGGCTTGGCGTTTATGACATCGGGAATACGGTTGAACAGGCAGCCCGCGGTGGTCAGGTCGCTGTCTTTGCGATTGTTGCGAAGTTCATTGCGGGGACTGCCGTCTACCGCCCAATAGACATGCTCTTCCTCGCCATCTTTGAATAACCGCAGTTCAATATTGAAATGGGCGCTAACACCCTCTTCGGTATGCGTGGTGCCAGAAATTCGGGTGCCTACCGATGTACCGGCGGGGATTGCCTCGTTGCTCCACGGGTTGGTGATCGGCCTGTCATACAGTACCGGCGCTATGCTGACTTCGCTGCGGCTAACGGTGTAGCCAACGGCGCTAAGCACATGCTCGCAAATAGTTTTGTAAGAGTTGCCGAAAGGGGCTTTGTGCAGGCCCCGTTCATAGAACGTGGCTTCGCTAATGCCGATGCCGACAAAGGCGGCTTGCTCAAAGCTACTAACTTGGCCGTATACGTCGGTAATACTGCTGTGCTCAAGCGACTTTATTTGGGTGCAGGGGCCGAGCAGTAAAATACCACTCCAAATACGCGACATATCCCAGATACCGCCGCCGCTAAAGCTCACCTTGTTTTGCTTTGCCAAGGTGTTGAGACGGGCGGCGATAGTGGGGTCGCAACCGTAGGGGTAGTAGGATTCAGAACCGTGGCACAACACATTTATACCGGCGCCAAGTAGGCGTTGATGAGCGCTAAAATTAACGCTGAGTAAATTGCTGACGGTGACAATACCAATATCCGCATCGAGATCAGCGTAGCTAGCGGTGTCGCAGTCTTGAATAATAACACCGAGCTCGCGACCTAAACCCGCCACAGGGCCGAGGTCTTGGCCTACTTTATGGCCGGCTCGATTAAAGGCGGCCACTATGGGCCAGCCGCGTTCAGTCGCGAGTTTGGCAATATGGCAGCCGTACTGGCCGGTGCCGTAAATAACGATACGGGGCGGTGGTTGTTTGGGCGTGGTCACGGCGAAATCCCTTTGCCAGTGCGCTGATTAGCAAAACCCTGCTAATCGCTTTTGGCTATTATTGTTCGATAGCGTATTTTCATCACAAGAACAGATTGGGGTCAAGAGCTACATTGGTGAGAGCTGGGGCTTAAAAGCGGATTTTGTGGCGGGGCAGCAATGTTCTTGCTTATCGCTATTCTAGGTTTTGTAGCGAGTGCCGCTTACAGGCAGTATTAAGTGGATACCGCCTGTAAGCGGCCTTGGCTAGATCTTGACCGTGGCGCTAACCATACTTTTCCAACGTTGTACCAAGCGCCGATATTGCTTGGGATTTTCGCTGATGAGCATTTTAACCACATAGCCTCTAACCAGACAAAAGCTGATATTGAGGATGTCCTCGGCAAGTTCCTTTTCCCAGCCGAGATCGACTAGCTTGTCGATCCAGGCTTTTTCGACTAGTGAGCGGCTGCTTACGGCAAGCTGGATCTGTTGCCCGCGCAATTCTTCATTTTTGCCGCCGGCCATTAAAATATCCAGTGCAACCATGAAATAGTCAGACATAAAAAAGTCTTCAGCGTCTTTCATTGCGGCGTCAATGGGATCGTCATTGGGCTTAAAAGCGGCGATATTGCGGGTAAAAATGCTATAGGATTGCTCGTAAGCATACTGCATTGCCGCCAAAGTCAGGTCATTTTTGGTGGGGTAGTGGTGTAATTGCGCGCCCTGAGAAACGCCGGCTTGCTTGGATACTGCTGAGGTGCGGAAATTGGCAAAGCCAACATCTTTGATAACGTCGAAAGCGGCTTTGGCCAAACGATAGCGCATGATGGCGGTGCGCTGTGTTTGCGGAACCCTCGCTTTTTTGGGGATTGCGGTCAAGATTGGTGTCCTCGCCATACTGCTAAAGGCTGCATTTTTTTATAAACCCTAATTGTTGTCAAACCCACGTTGTTTAAGCCAGTAGTCGCTCTGGATGGCACAGTATACTAAAAATAGTAGTGCTACTGGGTGGGTGCGCGCTAGGGGGTGACCTTGGGGGCTTTTGGCGCGTTATTGACAGGTTACGCTAGTAGTTGACGACTAGTTTAAAATGAAACTACACTGAATGCTAATTGTTAGCTAGGTAATAAAATAATAGTCATGAACGCATTTTCTAGCCATCAGCATCAATTCGCACAAGATATTATGGGTCGCTCTGGGGCAAATAATTTTTGCCTGTTTCTGTTCTCGGCGCGGCCAGCGCAAGCGGGTGTTCATTTTTTTTGCCACTACGGCATGAGCGCACAGATTAAAACAGTCTACAGTCAGCGCTTGTGGGCACATGATCCATTTTTGAATCATATAAAGCAGCAAGGCGCGAATACTCAGGCAACGGTATTGGATCGCGGCCAGCTTGAAGGCAATGATAACCAAGGCGACAGTTATTGGAACTATATTAATCGGGTCGGATATCGCGATATTGTGTCGGTGATACATCCATATACACCTGAGATTTTCTTGGTAGGCGGCCTAATGGGGCAAGATCGCGGTCGGCAATACGGTGAAGTAACTGCCACACACAGCGTGATCGACGACTTGGATAATTTTGTGGGAGAGGCAGCGTCGGAATTAATCTCGTCGCTGATCGCGCCCATGCTCACTATTGAACCTGTTGGTGCCGCCGCAGGGCTCGCACTAACGTCAAGGGAGCGGGATGTGATAAAGGCTCTGCAGGTGGGTTATGGCAATAAACAAATCGCGGCGATGTTGTCGCTGTCGGAATACACCGTCGAAAATCACTTTAAGCGTCTGTTTCGCAAGTTTGCGGTACACAATCGCACGGCATTGCTTGCCACTGTGCAGCAGTTAGGTTTGGTGTAATGAGATTTTTATTTTTAGCGTAGCACGAGTAGGCTCGCTTGCCGAAATTAGGCATTAGTCGTTATTGGTGACTATATTAATGGCTAATTTCGGCGGAGATGAGGTTTACACGGTTATGCAAATTTTGCCGAGATGCTGCCCAGAGAGTTGGTAAGCAAATGCTTCTGCCAACTGCGCTAAGTCAAAGCTGCAATCAATAATCGGTTTGAAATCTGCGGTTTCTAAAAAGTCGACCATTCTGGTTTGCATTTCACGACTTCCGACCGCGATGGGGCGAATACGCAGTTGTTTGAGCATTAACTGGGCGAGATTAATATTTGCTTCAAGTCCACCCAAAATGCCGACGAGTATCAGGTTGCCATTTACTTTAGCTGCGCTAATAGATTGCTCGAGGGTAGTGCTGCCGCCTACGTCAAGAACGTGGTCGATGCCGCCGCTAAGCTGGTAGATGGTTTCTCCCCAGTGTGGGTCGCTTCGGTAATTTATAAGGTGATCTGCGCCCAGTTGTTTAAGGCGTTCCATTTTCTCCTCGCTAGAACTTGTCGCGTACACGGTTGCGCCAAATGCTTTGGCTAGTTGAACGGCGAAAATCGAAACGCCGCCGGTGCCTTCGATGAGCACGCTGTCACCGGCTTTAATATCGCAAACTTCAACTAGGGCTCGCCATGCAGTAAGTGCCGCGCAGGGCAGCGTTGCGGCTTCGGTGTAGCTGTAGTTTTTGGGAATACGGCTTACGCTTTTTGGTTCTACAATACTGATTTCAGTGGCACAGCCGTCGGTGGAATCGCCACCCAATCGGGTGGTGTTTGCTAGGCTGGGCTCGCCGTCGTACCAGTCGGGGAAGAATGAGCTCATAACGCGATCGCCGCACTGCCAATCGCTTACGCCGTCACCCACTTCAATGATCTCACCTGCGCCGTCAGACATCGGAATACGGCCATGCTCAGTTGGCATCATTCCGCTGGCAACGGCATAGTCGTGGAAATTCAGTGACAGGGCGTGCCAGCGCACCTTCACGTTACCTGCTTTAATGCTGGGCTCGGTCCGCTGCTCAATGACAATTGAATCAAGGCTGGCGGGTAAGTGAATGGCTGCGGTTTTCATGGGTAATGATCCTTGTTTTTTGCTATGCCTGAATAATGGCAGGGCCTTCGGCTAAGCTTTGGTGCTAATTTTGGGGCGCTAATTGTACGCTATTAAGCCGCTCCACCCATTAGCTGAAATTGGTCCATTGCCGGTTTTTCCCTAGTTGCTATGCTTAGTAGGATATTAAGTAAATAAAAAAGGGATACCCCATGCAGCGCGCGTACACCACCGATATAAAGCCACTCGACCCTATTCACGATAATCGTCATAAACTTGGCAGTGGGCCGCTGGCACGAGAGTCGCTAGCCTATTTATTACAGCTGCCGGAAGAGGGTGTGGCGGGTATTGTTTACACTTGGGTTAACGGCGAAGGCAAGGCGGGTTGCGCGGTAACCCTTTTTGGCCCTGGTATTGGGCCAGAGCCGTTGATCGAAAGTTTTGATGGTATTGTGGTACCCGCCGAAATGGATTTTTTTGACTGGCGCGTCGCGGGCTTGCAGCTGCGCTTGGGCACCTTGCTAGAAACTGCCCACATTCGCTATCAATCTGATAAATTCGAAATCGATTTTCATTTCACCGCTAGCCAACCGGCTTACGCTTATAGCTCTCATAAGGGCGGTTGCCCCCAGTGGATAGCTCATGACCGCTTTGAGCAGCAGGGCACCCAGTCTGGTTCGATTCGATTTAATGGTAAAGAGATTACGCTGCGCGGCTACACCCAGCGCGATCATTCTTGGGGTACCCGTGATTGGGGTGTGAATCAGCATTGGAAATGGATACACGCCCAAGCGGGGCCAGAGTTGAGTGTGCATTTTTGGAAGCTGGAGTCCATGGGCCAAACGCTGATTCGCGGCTACGTTGATAAGAACGGCCATATCGCGCAAGTGGTTGACGTGGATATTGATTTTGAGATGAATGACGACATGACCACGCGTGTTGTCAACGCGGATATCGTCGATACCGCGGGGCGATCAACTCGCTTTCAAGGGGTTCCGTTCGCGACTTTTTATCTTTCACCTGATCCGATGATTACGCTTTTTGAATCGCCGATTTCCGCTTTTATCGACGGCCAGCCCGGCGGTGGCTGCTGCGAAGTGATGTGGACTAATAGCCTGATTAATTACGTTAAAGCAAAAACCGAGGTGGCCAAATGAGCTTGTCTAGTGTGGCGGCGAGCTTTGAGTTGGGTCGCGATATTGAACCTAGCGTGGTGGCGATGTTACAGCAGGCTGCGAACAATAAATCCCAAGGGGTTTATCAGTCGCTGAGCGCCGAGCAGCTGCTGCCTATGTTAGAGGCTTTCATTCGCGCTCAAGGTTTGGCTGGGGCCGAGGTGAAAGGTCTGCGCCGGATGGGTGGCGGCGCGTCTAAGGAACAATTTGTTTTTGATTTACATTCTGAAGCCGAGCCTGTCCAGCGCTGCGTGTTGCGTATGGATCCCTTAGAAAGCGCGGTGGTGACTGATCGCCGCAAAGAGTACGAAGTGCTCAACTGCATGCAGAGTGTATTGCCGGTGCCGCCGGTGTTGTGGGCAGACATCGAGGGCGCTGAGCTGTGTCGGCCGGCACTGATTTGCGGCTTTATTGGCGGTGTTACCAAGCCCAGTGGCGACAGTGGTAATGTGTCGGGCTTGGGTGCGTTATTGCCTGAGCGGTTTCGCGAGCGGCTCTCGGTACAATTTATTGACTACTTGGTGGCCATGCATGGGGTGGCCGTGGATTTTAAACCTGAGGTGTTTCAGGTGCCGGATGCCGACCCGCAGCAGGCTGCGCGCTGGCAATTAAATTGGTGGAGCAGTGTATGGCGGGACGATGCCATTGAAGGCTCGCCGCTGATGGGCTTGGCCGAGCGCTGGATGCGCGACAATCTTCCCGGCGCGCGGGAATTGGTGGTGGTGCACGCCGACTACCGCACCGGCAATTATTTATTCGACGAAAACAGCCAAGAAATTAGCACGGTTTTAGATTGGGAACTGGCTCATATTGGCGACTACCACGAAGATCTGGCGTGGATTATTTGCCACAAAGGCGTGACCGAAGATGGTCAAATCATGGCGTCGGGTCTAATGACGCCCGAGGCGCTGAGTGAGCGCTACAGCGCGGCGACTGGGCGAATAGTCGATGCCGAAACTTTGCATTTCTATAAGGTATTGAGCGTGTACAAGTGTGTGGCAATTTGCCTTGCCACCGCGGCGCAAACCGCTGGTCGTAAGCACAGTCATCAAGATGTATTGCTGAGTTGGCTTACTGCTGCAGGGCACTCCTTCTCCGCCGAACTATTAAGCCTGCTTAAGGAGGTTCAGTAATGAATCCATCTAGCGCACTGCGCATTGATACCATGATGCGTACTCTGCAAGACACCATTATGCCCGCGATTCGCGATGATCAGCCCCTTGCTAAAGAGCAAGCGGGCCTAATGTTAGGTCATCTTGCGGCGTTGCAGCAGCAGGCTAATCGCGAGCATGCGGTTGATGATTACTGCCAGGCGCTGTTGCTTACTTTGGCAGATGAGGTGCTTAGGCTTGGCGCTGAAGAGTCGAGTATTGCGGATTTGCTGGCATCGCTCGATACGGCACGTAAAAATGGAGAGCTGATCGCCCTAGGCTTCCATATTGAGCGTATTCTGGCGAGTAGTGACACCAGTGCGGTGTTTAAACGCGAGAGCAGCAAGGTTGCCATGCAATACGCGGCAGATCATACCCATATGGGGCGCGCGTGGTTTTTGCCAATGGGTTTTGATGGTAATCCTAAGGCGCTGCCGACGGTGGCCGAGTTGCTGGCCGAGTAGATGTATGGCATGCGTAATTAAAATGCAAAACGGCAGCCCGAGGGCTGCCGTTTTGGGTATACACCGCCGCGTTGCCGCGGGTGCCGCATAGATTATGCGTCTGGGTTTTCCAGCAGTATTGCGCTGCCTTGGCCACCGCCAATACAGGCCGAAGCAATGCCGTATTTCACACCGCGACGTTTCATTTCTTTGGCAACGGTGGTGGTGAGGCGCACACCAGTAGCTGCTAAAGGATGGCCGTAAGCGGTTGCGCCGCCGTTGACGTTCAATTTGTTCTCGTCCAAATTTAGCTCGCGTGCAACTGCAAGGCATTGGGCCGAGAACGCTTCGTTAATTTCGAACAAGCCGATATCGTCAACGCTTAAACCAGTGCCTTCTAGCAGAGCTTTGATCGCTGGAACAGGGCCAATACCCATGTAGTGGGGATCGACACCTGCGGCTGAAGCAGCTCTGATTTTGGCTAAGGGTTTAAAGCCATTGCGATCTGCGTAAGCTTTGCTGGAAACCAAGGCAGCTGCGGCGCCGTCAACGATGCCAGAGCTGTTGCCGCCAGTTTGTACGCCGTCCTTGGTAAAGGAGGGGCGCAATTTAGCTAAGGTGTCTAAGGTGGTTGGGCGAACATGTTCGTCTGTTGCAAAGCTCTCAACACCACGTGGCAATTTAAATTGCTTGGTTTTTAGGCCTTCGCATTCAAATGCTTGGTTAACCAGTGTGAGTATTTCATCGGCGAGCACGCCAGATTTTTGCGCAGCCAACGCCCGCTCAAAGCTAGTCATCGCGAACTGGTCTACTTCTAGGCGGCTCAGATTATACTGTTTAGCGAGATTCTCGGCGGTGATACCCATTGGAATCTCTGCGGCGGCGTCGTACAGCAACTCAAGTAGGTAATCGCGGAAATCGACTTGGCCCAGTTTAAAGCCGCTGCGGCCGGTGAAGCTGGCGACGGGCATACGTGACATTGACTCAGTACCTACGCAAAGCATAACTTCTGCTTTGTTCAGCTGACGATAATCAGCAGCGGCGGCAATAAGCTCAAAACCTGAACCGCAAAGACGCTGTAGCATTAACGCTGGCGCGCTTTGGGCAAGGCCAGAGTACAAGCCAATGTGGCGTGGTAAATAGCCCGCGTCAAAGTCTGAGGGCGCGAGGTTGGCGGCAAACAGGCAGTCGATGTCTAGGGGGTTGATCTTATTCTCGGCAAGAAAGCCTTTTACTACGGCAATACCCAAATCGGTTGCCGAGATATGAGAAATAGTGCCATTTACTGCACCAAAGCCACTGCGGCGGCCGTCGATTAGCCACGCGTCATCGTAGGTTGTGATCATTGTAAAACTCCGATTGGTCTATTGAATGTTAGCTAGCGTAACAAAAAACGGAAAATAATTCCTGTATAGTTACCGATCTACCCGATACTGCGCCCAGAATCTTTCCAGTACGGCGCCCGTAAATCTTTTTTCGACACCTTGCCTGCACCTGTGCGCGGAAAGTCGTCGACAAAGGCCACTGATTTTGGGCATTTGTAGCGTGCTAAGCGCTCTTTGCAGTAGTCAATGATATCTGCTTCGCTAGGGTCGGTGTGCGGGCGGCGAATGATTAGGGCTTTGACTTCTTCCCCCCATTTTTCACTCGGGATGCCAATAACTGCAGCGCCGGCAACGTCGGGGTGCAATGATAAGCAGTTTTCAACCTCGGTGGAATAGACGTTTTCACCGCCAGTGACAATCATGTCCTTCGCACGGTCGACAATATAGAAGTAGCCTTCGTCGTCGAAGTAGCCAACATCGCCAGATTTATACCAGCCATCTTTGAACACTTCCTGCCAAGCATCGGGTTTTTGCCAGTAACCTCTTGCCACCGATGGTAGCTTAATGAGCATTTCCCCTGGTTGATTGGCGCCCAAGGCATTGCCGTCGGCGTCAATAATATTTATTTCGATTAGCGGGAGGGGCTTGCCACAGGAGGTTAAGCGGTGCTCGTTATTGAGGTCGTGGTCGTCTGGGCGCAGCAAGGTGATTGCACCGCCAGACTCGGTTGATCCATAAAACTGCATAAATTTGCAGGGGATCTTTTCCATTGCACGCTTTAACAGTCCAACCGATATGGCCGAGCCGGCATACATGATTTCGCGCAGACTGCTGAAATCTGTGCTTCCGGTTTGAGGGTGGTCTAGCAACATTTGCAGCATAACCGGAGCAACACCAGCTAAGCTTGGCTTTTGCTCATTGATTAGCTGCAATACTTCGGTAGGGTCGAACTGGGTGGCGATAACAATCGTTGCACCGTTGTACATAGCTTGCATTGACAGACCAAGGCCAAGTAAATGAAAGCTCGGTACGCAAAACAGAAAGCGATCTTGAGCGCCCCATGTATACGCTGGTTCAAGGTGTTCACACAGGCGCATATTCATAATGCCAGCTTGGCAAAATTCTACGCCCTTGGGAATGCCGGTGGTGCCTGAGGTGTAGATTTGCCATGTGGTGTCGTCAAGGGCGCACCACGCTGCGGGGTCGCTGCTGTCGGCGCCATCAAACCATTGCCAAAGCGGGTTTTGCTCGCGCTGCCCAGCCACCATTGCAACAACAGGAATGTCGATATCGGCCATGCCACGAGCGCTTTCCCAAAGGTCTTTAAAGCTGTTTTGGACAATGGCCAGTGCCGGCTTTGCATCTTGGATGATGCTGGCTGCTTCGGTGCTAGACAAGCGCCAGTTCATTGGAATGAACACGGCATTAATTTTTGCGCAGGCGTAGATGGTAAGAAAGTAGTCGTCAGCATTGCCTGCGTAGTAAAGCACGCGGTCGCCTTGGCCTACGCCAGCGCCGAGCATGGCATTGGCCATTTTGCTGGATTTTTCATCAAATTCAGCCCAGCTTAGGGCGTAACCCATAAATTGAGTGGCTGCTTGCTGGGGGTAATACTTGGCGTTGTAGCGAACAATGTCTGCAACGTTGCGAATTTCTGGAAAGGCCCACATATTGTCGATTCCCTGTTGGTATTATTTGTAGTGGAAGGTCACTTTTTCTTTGTTGGCTACGGCAAGCACCGCGTTCCACGTGTCGTCGGTGCGAGTGCACTCGGTCAGCGCCCGCGATTCCATTTCCATTTGGCCCTCAAGGCCATTACCGAAACTACTCAGAAATAAATTTTTGTATTGACCAAAGGTAAAGGTTGGACCAACGGCCAGCTCTTGTGCAAGTTTCTCGGTGGCCTCGGCAAGCTCCTCTGAACTGAAAAGTTCAGTGGCTAGGCCGTATTCCAGCGCCTGCTCGGCACTCCAATTCTGGTTGCGAGCAAAAAAGGAGAATGCCTTGCGGCTGCCAACTCTGCGCGGCAGAAAATAGGAGGAGCCGCAATCGCAGGAAAAACCAATTCCGGCAAAGGCCGCATAAAACTTGGCGTTGGGGCCAACAAGTACAAAGTCCGCCGCGGCGGCAAGGGCGACACCGCCGCCAGCGACCAGCGCGTCGCAGCTGAATATCACCGGTGCATCCATACGCGCTAACCGAGAAACACCCATGTGCATATCGGCAGTTGCGGTTTTAATAAAGCGCGGTAGCGCTGGGCGCTCACCATTGGCGAAGGTCTTTAAGTCGCCGCCAACGCTGAAGTAGGGACCTTCGGCGTCGATGATAACGGCGCGAATGTCGCGGTTATCATCGCATTCGGTGGCGATTAGGTTGAATTCGCGACAAAATGTTGAATCAAAGGGATTGCCCCGCTTACCCTGACTAAGGGTGATTCGAGCAATACCGTTCTCTATTTTGAATTTAAACGCCGATAATTCCATGATCTTTTCTCTTATCTTTGGGTTTATAGTCGTTGTCTTAGCCTACGGAGCGTTCGCTTTTTTCTTTCTCGGCAGAGGCCTTGATGTTTTCGCGAATATTGCCCCAGTCTTCGTCGCTCAGATCCGATAGGCTGGCAAAGGTGCTGGGCGCCGCCAAGTGGTGGGCGCCGTCAATGGCAATGGTTTGGCCAGTTAAATAGTCGCAGCCGTCGGCTTGCAAGAAAATCATCAAATTAGCCAGTTCTGGCATTTCGCCGTAGCGGCGCATTGGCACGCTGGATGAGTCAGTGGCGCCACTTGATTTGCCTGTTGGATTTAGCTTCTCCCATGCGCCTTCGGTGGGGAAGGGGCCTGGTGCAACGGCGTTGAGGCGAATGCCGTAAGGGCCCCATTCCACTGCAAGGGATTTGGTCATTGAGTCAATGGCGGTTTTAGACATTGCTGACGGTACGACGTAAGCCGAGCCAGTCCATACCCAAGTTACCAGATTGCTTACGATGCTGCCGCGAATACCAAGATTGATCCAGCGTTTGCCAACGGCTAATACGGTGTAGAAAGAGCCGTCCATAACAGTGGAGCGAATCGCTTGGTAGCCCCGTGGCGATAAGTCTTTGGTGGGGGAGATGAAGTTGGCCGCGGCGTTGTTAATCAAACCGGTGAGTGGGCCTTCGGTGAAAATCGATTCCACCATGTCGTCGATTGATTCGGGGTCGCGAATGTCGCAAATTCGGTAGTGAATTTTGCCACCGGTATCTTTGCTAAGCTCTTCGCAGGTAGTTTGTAGTACGTTTTCCCGTCGGCCACAGATATACACTTCAGCGCCGCTGGCCAGTAGCCCTCTGCTGATTTCTTTGCCAAGGCCTGTACCGCCGCCAGTAACTAATATCCGCTTATTGCTGAGGGTGCTGCTATTAAACATGGTAGAGCCTCTTTTTGGGTTCAAATATGTGCTGCTGTTATGTGCTTTTATGCCGAATCGGCGCGGGTGATACCTTATTTTAGCTTGGTATATTTTCCATAATGATGTTAATAGTACGCGTGCGAAGTAAAATGGTAAATAGCCAGTGCTTATATAATTGAAAAACCCAGCCTGTTATTGGTTTTAGCTGAGCGGTGGTCTAAATCTGGAGGAAAATATATTGTCAGATGTATTCTTAAAAATACACTGAATTACGTATTTTCTTACCTTGACATTAATGGTTCGCAAACGTAAATTAAGTAAAGTTAACTAATAATAGCAGCTGGGTTGCCAAGTGTGGCGGCCTGCTCGCGATAAATGAGTCTGTAGGAGTCCATGTGTCATTATTCTCATTTTTAAAGCCCTCTGCCAAGCGGGTTACTGTTATGCCGGCTGGGGTGAGTTTTGATGTTAACCCAGGTCAGTCCATCCTTGAGGCTGGGTTGGCGGCGGGTTACGCCATGCCCCATAGCTGCACTGTAGGCACCTGCGGTACCTGTAAGTGCAAGATGACCGAAGGTAAAGTAAGGGAATTAACCAATTTTGCTTATGTTCTCGATGCCGATGAATTGCAAAACGATGTGATCCTGACTTGCCAAGCCGCATTGAAGTCTGATGCTGTGATCGAGATTCCAAATTTCGAGTTAAAGCATCTGACCCCACCAGAAGATTTTGAGGGTGAAATCGTTAATTACGAAGATCTTACCCACGACACCCGCAAAGTTACTATTCACCTAGATCGGCCAGTTAAATTTGATGCGGGACAATACCTGCAGATTCACCACGAAGAAATTTTTGGTGCGCGCTCTTATTCCTTTGCCATGGCGCCAGCAGAGGGCGGCTGCCAAGATGTTGAGCTGTTTATTCGCAATGTGCCCGGTGGTGAATTTACCGGTATGTTATTCGACGACAAGCTAAAGGGCGCTAAAGTCGCTGTTCACGGCCCGGCAGGTAATTTTTGGCTGCGTGATGGTCGCGGGCCGATTATCTGCGTTGGCGGTGGCAGTGGTCTAGCACCTATTGTTAGTTTGTTGGAACAAGCGGCCAAGCAGCCTCATGGTCGTCCCTGTGTAATGTTCTTTGGTGCTCGCAGTCAAGCCGATTTGTATTGTCTGGATCGTATTGCGCAAATCGGTGAAGCTTGGGATGGTGCTTTCCAATTTGTACCAGTGCTTTCTAATGAGCCTGAAGACAGCGACTGGCAGGGCTTGCGGGGCTTTGTAAATACCGCCATTGAACCCGTTGCGGGGCAGTATTTATCTGCAGAGACCCAGGTATATTTATGTGGGCCGCCGCCAATGATCGACGCGGTAACAGCAACTGTGCTAGAACTGGATATTGACGAGAAAAATGTTCACGCGGACAAATTTCTGGATGCCAGTCATGGTATTTCTCGGCAAGATTAAAGTGTGTTTTCCGGTGATGTCTTATAGGCATCACCAACTCGGAAATTAATAATAAACGGAGATAACGTATGAATTCCCTTAGTGATATCAGTGTGCCCTCGGGCAAAATGTTGATTGGTAGTGACTGGTGTGACGCGTATAGCGGCGAAACCTTGAATGTTGAAAACCCTGCTAACGGTGAGATTTTTACGACTATCGCCGCCGGCGGTGCCGCAGAAATTGACGCAGCCGTAAAAGTAGCGCGTAAGACATTTGAATCAACTGCATGGTCGCGGATGCGTCCTATCGATCGCAGCCGTTTACTTGAGCAGGTTGCGCTCAAAATTGAAGCCCACGCTGAAGAGTTGGCCTTATTAGAGAGCTTCGATAACGGCAAGCCAAAGCATCTGGCGCTGATGGTCGATGTTCCTTCGTCGGTCGAAGTGTTCCGTTATATGGCGGGCTGGTGTACAAAAATATACGGTAAAACGCTGCCAATTTCTGGCGATGGCCGCCAGTATCACGCTTATACCCTGCGTCAGCCGGTTGGTGTTGTCGGCGCTATTGTGCCGTGGAACTACCCATTGCCTATGGCGTCGTGGAAAATTGCATCGGCGCTGGCTGCGGGTTGTACTGTAGTACTTAAACCATCAGAAGTTACGTCGTTGACTACCTTGCGATTGGCAGAGCTGATGTTAGAGGCAGGTGTTCCGCCTGGCGCTTTGAATATTGTAACTGGCGTAGGTGAAGTAGCTGGTGAAGCCTTAATTACTCACCCAGATGTCGATAAAATTGCCTTTACTGGGTCAACGCCGGTCGGTAAACACATTCTGCGTAGCTCAGCAAATGACATGCGTCGCGTTAGCTTAGAGCTGGGTGGCAAGTCGCCGACCATCATTATGCCAGATGCCGATTTGGATAAAGCCATACCCGATGCGGCAATGGCGATATTCTTCAACTCTGGGCAAACCTGTTTTGCAGGCTCGCGGCTGCTCTGCCATGAATCGATTTATGATGTTGTGGTGGCCGGTATCAATGAAGTGGCGAAGAACCTGCCAATTGGCGCAGGCCAAGACCCAACGACAATGATCGGCCCTGTTGTAAATAAGAAGCAACGAGACCGCATTGAAAATTACATCAAAATCGGTCAAGAAGAAGGTGCCGAGCGCATTTCACCTGATGGCGATTTGCCAGGACAGGGTTATTACGTTAAACCCACTATTTTGTCTGGGGCGTCGTCGGATTCACGAGTGTTTAATGAAGAGATATTTGGGCCGGTGCTTACCGCAACCAAATTTAGCACCGAAGAAGAGGCCGTTAAACTGGCTAACCAGAGCCAGTTTGGCTTGGGTGCTAACCTGTATTGTAAAAATGTAAAAACTGCCCACAAAATGGCCGCAGCTATTCATGCTGGAACTGTGTGGATCAACACTTACTTTGTGGTTGATGCGGCTATGCCATTTGGTGGCTTTAAAGAGTCGGGTATCGGTCGTGAAGTGGGTGAAGACGGCGTGTTGATGTTTACCGAGTCTAAATCTGTGTGTGCTTTGTTGGACGACTGATTTTCAATAAACCTCGTTATAAGTCGAATTAGGAAGATAAAAATGCAGATAACAGCAGCCGTAACCCGGTCGGCCGGGTCAGAATTTACAATTGAAAATTTGGAGATTGAAGAGCCGAGAGCAGACGAGGTTCTGGTTCGGATTTTGGGTGTAGGGGTGTGTCACACCGACATCGCAGCACGGGACCAATCGCTTCCTGCTGAGCTGCCTATTGTGCTTGGTCACGAAGGTGCTGGTATTGTTGAAAGAGTTGGCTCGGGGGTAACTTCAGTAAAACCCGGCGATCACGTGGTGCTGTCTTACACTTTTTGTGAAAAATGCGCCCCCTGTGATCACGACCACAAAAATTATTGTCAGCAGTTTGCGCCGCTCAATATGGTCGGTATTCGCGGTGATGGCAGTAAGGCTTTATCAGACAGCTCCGGCCCCGTGAGTAGCCACTTTTTCGGTCAGTCTTCATTTGGAAGCTACGCCCTGTGTTATGAAAATAACGTCATTAAAGTACGCGACGATGCACCTCTGGAGCTGCTTGGGCCACTTGGTTGCGGAATTCAGACCGGCGCGGGTACATTTATGCGCTCAATGGCCTGCGAAGCGGGTTCAGCGGTTGCAGTAACCGGTGGTGGCGCAGTTGGTCTTGCGGCCGTATTGGGCGCAGTAGTGCAGGGCTGCTCGACAATTATTGTTGTGGAACCCCATGAAAACCGTCGTAAGCTAGCGTTGGAGTTGGGTGCTACTCACGTTATAGATCCGATGGCTGGCAATATGACCGAAGCGATTCGTGCTATTGTGCCCAATGGTTTGAACTACGCACTAGATACTACTGGCAAGAACGTCGTGTTTGGTGGGCTTGTTGCGGCGATGGCGGCGGCAGGTACCATTGGTGTGGTGGGAGTGCCCAGCACCGAAGAAGACGCAACGTTAAAGCTTGATGTGCTTAGTCTTTTGCTTTGCGGTATTAAAGTGAAGGGCATTTGTGAGGGCGATGCCGATCCTGCTGAGTTCATACCGGTTATGGTCGATCTTTATATGGAAGGTAAGTTTCCCTTTGATAAGCTTTGTGATTTTTACGCGTTTAATGACATCAACCAAGCGGTTGCTGATCAGCACAGCGGCAAATGCGTTAAGGCTATATTGAAATTGTAAGTTGCCAAAATGCCCTGCGTTAATTCGGTTGGCGATAGCTGGCGGCGTTGACCAGGGCTTGTTTTAGTGCGGTGTTAGCACCAGATTTTTATTAAGACATCGTGCGCTTGTATTTTTACTGTTCCTAAATCTAGGGAAAGTTCACAGTTATTAAAAGCACAGTGAGAAAATATTTGACACAATAGTTAGCTTATGAATAAATAGCATACATGAGGTTAGCAAGAATATCGTCGTCGCAGAAATCGGCGGATTCTAAAAATAATCGATAAATACAAAAAAATATCAAGGCAAGGGTGAATAATATGAAAAAAAGTGTTTTGGCTGCTGCTATTGCGGCTATACCGCTAATGGCGAGCGCGACGTATGCGCAAGATAATGGGGACGGTACCCAAAAGAAACGGACCAACCGTTTGCTTGAAGAGGTCGTGGTTACGGCCCAGAAACGCGAAGAAGACTCACAAGACGTTCCTATCGCGATTCAAGCATTCTCTGGCGATAAACTCGACGCCTTCAACATTGAAGATACCGCCGATTTACAGCGGATCACACCGGGACTCACTTTCACTTACACCTTTGGCTACACGCTGATTTACCTGCGCGGTGTAGGTAGTGATGCGTTTCTACCCAACGCCGATCCAAGTGTGGCGACTTATATTGACGGTATTAATATTCCAGCGAGCCAGGGTAAACAAGATACTTTGGGTCCAGTAAAGCGGGTTGAAGTACTTAAAGGCCCCCAGGGTACCTTATTCGGCCGAAATGCAACGGCCGGTGCGATTAGTATCGTTACTGATGATCCACCAGTCGACGAGATTGTTGGTAATATCAAATATGTGCAAGGCAATTATGGTAGCCAAGAATACCAAGCATATTTGGGTTTTCCGATTGTTGATGGCTTGGGTATTACCTTAGCGGCCTTCAAAGATGGTCACGAAAATTACGGTATGAATTATAGTAATGGCGTGGAAAGACCGATTCGGGAGGACTTCTCGGAAGGTGGTCGCGTTAAAATTAAGTGGGATAGCGACGATTTCTCGGCGACCTTAATTGGTTCTTATGTTAACCAGTATAACGGTAATTCATTAACACAAGAAAATACTCGGCCCTCTCTACTTCTTGGCGCTGGGGCAGAGGTAGATGAGCCAGACCGCGACTCACATACTAATTTGGAAGGCGGCAATGGCACCATTAACACCATGTTTGGTGCGATTCTTGAGTGGCGTCCAGGTCCAGTTGATTTGAAATTTACCTATGCCGATCAGTTGGCCGATGTTGACCTTGGCCAGTTTGACTATGATTCGACTGATGAAGATCGCTCAGGTTTCGTTACTTATGATCAATACAACGATCAGCAAACCTATGAGTTTCAAGTACTGTCGAATTCAGAACCCCTGGCTCGGACAGTTTTGAGTGGGTTGCGGGTTACTACCGGTTAGAAGCAGAAGGTGGCTTTGGTCGCTTGTTCTTCTTTGTTAATAGCGGCATTGCATCTGGCTTGCTCACAAATGTATTAGACTCTGCCACAGTGCCTTTGCTAGGGTTAAATACCGGTAATTTGGTGGCGGGGCTTCCAAGGGTTACGCTGGAATCGGGCGGTTTGCTTTATACCGAATCTGATGCTGTTTATTTCCAGGGTACCTATAGCATTAATGAAGACTGGAAGCTTACTTTGGGTGCTCGCTACCAAGAAGAGACTCGGGAAATTGGCAACACCAATTTGTACTTGGTCGACACACTTAGCCCAGGCATGACTCAGGCTTACTACGAAGGCAACGACTATTCACGAAATACGCTTATTTCGGAATTTGGTGGAGAGCCACTTGTAGAGGAAACGTTCTCGCCAAAAATCTCGCTGCAGTGGTTTCCTGATGAAACAACACAGATCTATACCTCTTTACAGCGCGGTTATAAGAGCCCTACCTATAACATCGTAAACTTCTTCGGTAACCCCGATGCAGTTGAAGGTGAAGAAGCTACGGCAGTTGAGTTGGGCTTTAAGTCTGAATGGCTAGATGGCACCTTGCAGCTTAACGGCGCAATTTACGCATCTGAAACTAAGAACTTGCTGACCGGTATCGTGTCGTTTACCTCTGGTGCAATTGTGCGTTACGCTAATGCGGGTGCAGCAGAGGCTAAGGGTGTTGAGCTCGACATGCAGTGGCAGCCAATGCCTGATTGGAACCCAGGCTTGGCAATTACCGGCGGTGCTTCTTATGTAAACTCAGAGTTCACCGACTATACCAATGGCGAAGGCTTTGATGATACAACAGGCTTGTATTTCGGACCTGGTGGCTTAGAAGATATCCCGCTTGGCTTATTGGGCATAGAACTGCCAATATCGACTGGTGGCGTAATCAATGGTCCGCGTGATTTCACCGGTAACCAAGTGCCTCGGGCACCTAAGCTAACCTCGTCAGTATCGGTTAACCAGTTCATAGATATTGGTGATTTTGGTGGCCTTGAATTTGCAGTTGATTACTCATACAAAAGTGAGTATTTCACCACCCCGCAGAACTCGCCATACTTTGTACAAGATCAGTATGAAATCTGGTCCTTGCGCACTAGCTACTTCTATGACCCTTGGGGTTTGCAGTTGACCGCATTTGTTGATAATGCGAAAGACAAGGATTACTACGTATCTATACTACAGCAAGATTTTGGTCGCTCAGTTACCCTTGCGCCGCCGCGGCTGTACGGTCTTAAAGTTAAGTGGGACTTTGATGCCTTCCTAAACTAAGAAATGTTCCATTGCCGCCCAATAGGGCGGCTTTTTTTTATTGCAATATTTTGAATAGAAATGGAAAATCACTCGCAATTTGAATTAGCTTGGTGAATGATCAAGCCTACGAAAAAATAAATTACCATATAAAAATGAATAGGAGTTTTACATGACTGCTACCAATATAAAGCACGGAATATTTTTGATACTCGGTATTGCCGCGCTGCTGTTAACATGGCCCCATGCTTTCGATTGGATGGCGAATGGCGGCAATATATTTAATCCAATTACCTTTTTTACCGACGCCATTGACGCAGGTGAAACTGCGGCCTTTCTTAGTATTGATATGATGATCGCTTGGGCAGTGTTCATGATCTGGGTTGTATATGATACAGATCGAATTGGTATGGGGAAAAAATGGGGTTGGTTCTTTGTTGCGCTATCGTATATCGGCGTATCCTTTACTTTTCCAGTTTATTTGATAGTGCGCGAGCGCTATATTGATAAGCATCGTTCTGAGTGATGGCGACTAATTTTTGTTTAAGGTTTTGAGAAAAAATAGCGGTTAATCGCAATATATAAAAAAGCCCCGTCATTGCGTGGAAATGCAGTGACGGGGCTTTTTTAATTCTGTTTAAGTTTAAGTTTAAGTTTAAGTTTAAGTTAAGCGATTGAGTAAAGCGCGGCGGGCTACGTCGTATTCGCTGCTGAGTCTAGCAATTAGCTCGGCGGTTGATACGATTTCTTTGACGGCGTTTATGCCTTGTCCGCAGCCCCAGATATCCTTCCAAGTATTAAAACTTTGGCTGGTTTCACTTACGTCGATGGCTTTGTCAGCATCGCGTTTTAGTGATTTTGGATCTAGCCCTGCGCGCTCAACGGAACCGACTAAAAAGTTTGCGGGCACGCCGCTAAAGGCGTCGGTGGTGATGATGTCTTTGGCGCTACCGTCAACAATCATGGCTTTATAGTCCGGAACTGCATTTGCTTCTTTGGTCGCAATAAATGGCGAGCCAATGTAGGCAATATCTGCGCCGGTGGCCAAGGCCGCGAGAATATTCTGGCCGGTGGCAATGCAGCCGGAGAGGGCCAGCGGGCCATCCCACCACTCTCTGATCTCAGACACCAGTGCAAAGGGTGATATGGTACCGGTATGGCCGCCTGCGCCCGCCGCAACGGCTATAAGGCCATCAACGCCGCCTTCAACAGATTTTTTAGCTTGGCGATTTGAAATTACATCGTTAAGCACAATGCCGCCGTAGCTGTGGACTACTTCGCAAATTTTGGGGGCAACATACAGGCTGACGATAACAATGGGAATTTTGTATTTGGCGATAATATCCAAGTCACCCATTAATCTGTCGTTGCTGGGGTGAGATATTTGGTTGATCGCAAACGGCGCCGCTGGTTTATCTGGGTTCTGGCGGTCGTATTCGGCCAGCTCGGCTTGGATTCTTACAATCCATTCTTCCAGTTGGCTTTGGGGGCGAGCATTTAGCGCGGGAATCGAGCCAATGATACCCGCTTTGCACTGTTCTATAACCAGCTCTGGTGTTGAGGCGATAAACATCGGCGCCGCCATAACGGGCAGGCGAACGTTTTTGGTGAGTATTTCGGGAAGGGCCATAGTTTATTCCTCGTTATATTGAGCGGCTAATGAGATCTTTCATGATTTCTGATGTGCCGCCGTATAGACGCATCACGCGGGCATCTCGCCATAGGCGTGCAATTTCGTATTCCTCAATATAACCATAACCACCGAAGAGCTGTAGGCAATCGTCTACAACTTTGCAGCGTAGCTCGCTGTGCCAGAGCTTGGCCGCGGCAGCTTCGTGAGTGGCGAGTTTGCCATCAACCAGCGCTTGTATGCAGGCATCCAAGTGTGCCCAGCCAACTTGTAAATTGGTTTTGAGATTGGCCAAAACGAAACGGGTGTTTTGAAAATCGAACACCGCCTTACCAAAGGCTTGACGCTCTTTAACGTAGTCTACGGCAATATCGTAGGCGTGTTGGGCGGCGGCTTGACAGGAAATGGCGATGGACAGGCGCTCTTGCGGTAGCTCGGTCATCATGTAAATAAAGCCCTCGCCTTGTTTGCCCAGCATGTTTTCCTGCGGAACAAATACATCTTCAAAAAAGATTTCCGCGGTGTCAGAAGAGCGATTGCCGACCTTGTCGAGTTTACGGCCTTTGACAAAGCCGGTTTGGTCGCAGCCGCAAACAAACAGCGAAATGGCTCGCGCGCCGCTATCGTCGCCAACCCGCGCGGCGATAACAGCAACGTCGGCGTTCAAACCGTTGGTGATAAAGGTTTTGGAGCCATTGAGTAAAAACCCGCCATCGACGGGCGTGGCCTTGGTGCGGATGTTTTTTAGGTCGCTGCCGGTACTGGGCTCGCTCATACAAATGGCGCCAATGGCTTCGCCGCTGGCCATTTTTGGTAACCACTGCTGCTTGACGGTCTCGGTGGCGTAGTTGTTGATGTAGTGGGCTACGATATCGTTGTGAACGCCAAAGGCGGGACCAGTAGTGCCAGCGAGGGCGGTTTCTTCTAATAGAATGGCATTAAATTTGAAATCCAGTCCGCCGCCGCCGTAGGCCTCGGGAATATCCGGCAGGAGCATGCCATTATTGCCACAGGCGCGCCAAAATTCACGGCTAACAATGCCATTAGTCTCCCACTCTTCAACATAGGGAGTAAGTTCTTGGGCGTACATTTTTTTCACGCTCTCACGGAACATGGCGTGGTCTTCGTTATAGATACTGCGCTCTATCATGATGATAATCCTGTTACCCTAATTTCAGCTCAGAGATTGACAAAATTTAAATATTCCGTCTAATGATATTTATTCTGTATTAGTCGCAAAAGGAATATCTATTGAACCCAAATAAACTGCGCCATATCGTTGCCGTGGATCGCTGTGGCTCACTCACTGCGGCGGCAAAACAGGTGCATATTACGCAATCGGCGCTGACCAAAAATATTGCCGATATCGAAGACGAAATTGGTTTTGCGCTTTTTGAACGCTATGCACGCGGTGTGCATGCAACGGCGCAGGGTAGGGCGTTCATCGATCGCGCGGCGCGGATTGTCGCCGATTTAGATCAGCTAGCGACGGATGCAAAAATGGGGCGGCAATTGACCAGTTCGCGAATACGGGTTGGGGTTTGCCCGCCATCGCTGGTGTCTTTGCTGAATACTGCGTTGACGCAAATGTTAATGACCCATCCCGAGGTGCGGATTGAGCAAACGTCTGGCTGGATAGAGCAAAGTATCCATCATTTGGTAAATCGCGATATCGATCTGCTCGTTGGTCCAGCTCCAGCGATTATGCTCCATAAATCCCAGTTTACTATACACCCCTTGCCGCCACTGGAAATCTGCTTTTTTGTGCGCAAGGCTCACCCGTTGAGTGGTCGGGTTAAGATCGGCATTGACGAATTAAGCCAGTTTCCGATGGCGCTAGCCGACCGCAGTGTGGCGACCGCAGAACTTATAAATCAGTTGTTTGGGGCACCGGTGATTCCCCCTGAAAAGCAATTGCACATTATTGGCCATTTTTCTGCGGCGTGTAAAATTGTTGCGAATACGGATACCATCGGCACGGTGGCGGCGTCTTACCGCGAGAATGATACTTTTCTGGAGGAGTTTTCGTTTCTAAATATTATCGACGAGGTCGCGCCCATTCCTTTGGCGGCGGCGTATAGCTCTAAATTTTTGCCGAGCGAACCGATGAAAACCTTAGTCAGCATGCTGGAATCTTAAGTGACGTGATAAGTTTAGCTATGGATAAAAAGCCGCGTGGCATATTTGTTACCGTAAACTGAGTTTTCATTGCACTTAAGTTGGCTGCGATCGGAGCGTGGTTTTTGTATTAAATGATCGCTAGCGAACTTTACTTTTGCAAACTAATAGCTATACTAGCTATTCAAGTTGTTCTGATTGTTCACATTTTTGTTGAGGCAAGCACAGGGCGCGGTGATTCTGAGTTGGCGAGTAAATTTATGAAGAACATAACAGTGGCTACGAATGCAAGTGGCGTTATGGTGGCAACGCTGGATATGCCTGGGCGCCCCTTCAATGTATTCTCTGAAGCGATGATGGCTGATCTCGCCGCGTTAATCGACCGGATTGAGAGCGATACGGCCGCGGGCAAAGCGCCTGCTGGTTTGGTAATGACCTCGGGTAAATCAACCTTTGTTGCCGGCGCCGATTTGGCCATGATTCAAGACTTTGGTGCAATGCGGTTTTCTGCTTCGTGGCAGGATATGCGCGATCGCTATAGCTATTTAGGTCAGTTATTTCGCCGCTTAGAAAAATTGCCAGTGCCAACAGTGGCCGCGGTGAACGGTCTGGCGCTTGGTGGCGGCTTGGAATTGGCGATGGCTTGTCACGGTCGAGTGTGTGCAGATTCTAAGTATATTCAGCTTGGCCTTCCCGAAGTCGTGCTTGGCCTTTTGCCTGGCGCGGGTGGCACCCAGCGCTTGCCACGTTATGTCGGCACTGAGCTGGGTACTAAAATGTTGTTGGACGGCAAGCCGCTAACAGCTGACCAAGCGCTGGCAAGTGGCTTGGTCGATGCACTTGCAGCGCCAGAAGAGCTCATTGCTGTGGCCACCGAGATGGTCTTAAGCATGAAGGCTGGCGCGCGATGGGATTCGCCAGCGTTTACGATGCCTGCCGACGGTCGCTCAGCAGCGGATGCGGGCTTTCGGGAATGGGCTTGTGAAGTGGCCGGCGTTAGTGCGCGCGACGCCCAGCTTTATCCTGCGATAGACGCCATAATTAACTGCCTTACCGGCGGTCATGGCAAATCAATTGACGCTGCCTGTAATGTTGAATGGGATATATTCGTCGATTTGATGAGTGATCCCGTTTCCTCAAATATGGTAACAACGTGCTTTTTGTCCAAAACGGCAGCGACCAAACAATCGCTTGTGGGCTTGCCTGAGGTTACGGCGCCGGCGAGCGTCGCCTTGATCGGAGATCTCGATTTAGGTAAAAATCCCTTCAAAAAAATAGCGCAAGAAACCGACGCCGATTTTTATCTTGCCGACGCGGTATTAAGCGATGAACGTGCTGATCTACTTGTGCAGGATTTGCGTCTTGCACCAAGCATTGCAAGCGCTAAGCCCGTGCTGCGGCTGACTGCGTCCTTCGGCGAGAGTGAAGTGCTTGAACTGGCAGCAGGTAAATCTACTGACGACACCGCGCTTGCTATGAGCGTGCTGCAGCGCAGCGGTAAAGCCATTGTGTTGAGCCGTAGCGCGCAGAGCGTCAACGACGTATTAATTGCTGGAATGCGTTCTGCTTATGCTCGCTCTGGGGTGTCGGCGCAGAATTTTTATACCCAGTGCGAGGCAGTCGGTTTGGAGTATTTGGCGCAAATCGCGATTGACGAGCTTGCCGAACCCGCCCGCAGTTTACAGACGCCAGATCAGGCGCTGGGCTTGCCGCTGTTGCTGAATTTGTCATTTGATGTCTATACGTGGCTTAAGCCCCAGCTTGATGGCCATTCGAATACCGTCAGCGATGGCTTGTTAGCGGGTATAGATCTTGCGGCCGTATACGGCGTTAAATTTCCAAAATGGAGCGGTGGACCTTTGTCTTGCTTAACCATGTTTCAGCGCGGCGAACTTAAATACAGCGGCGCTCAGGCATTGCTGACACAGCTAGAGTGGCGCTTTAAAAATGAGTTGGGCTACAAACTAGTTGCGGCCTGATTTAACGTAAAAATTTAGATATTTAGTTAATACACGAAAATTGCGATTGTGAAACAAATAATTGGTGGCTCACTATGATAGAAAGAACGCTCTTTAATGAAGAACATAATATGTTTCGTGAATCGGTTAGGCGGTTTATTGACAAGGAAATCGCCCCTTATCACGAACAGTGGGAAAAAGATGGCATTGTGCCCCGCGAATTGTGGTTAAAAGCGGGTGAGGCGGGGATGCTCTGCTGCACCATCGCTGAAGAGTACGGCGGTTTGGGCGCAGATTACCTCTACGACGTTGTGGTATTTGAAGAATTGTTCCGCTCCGGTTACTCCGGTCCTGGATTTTTGATTCACACCGATTTGGTTGCTACCTATATCAATTCATTTGGTACCGAAGAGCAGAAGAAGCGTATTCTGCCCAAAATGGTATCTGGTGAGTGGATAGGTTCACTCGGTATGACTGAACCCCACGCTGGCAGCGACCTGAAAAATATCCGTACCAAAGCGGTTCGCGACGGTGATGATTTCGTTATTAACGGCCAGAAAGTGTTTATTTCAAATGGTCAGAATTGCGATATTTTGGTTTGCGCGACTAAGACTGATTCAACCGCCGGTGCCAATGGCGTTACCTTGTTTATTGTTGAAGGTCACATGAAAGGCTTTGTACGGGGCCAAAACCTCGACAAGCTTGGCATGAAGGCGCAGGACACGTCAGAGTTGTTCTTTGAAGACGTGCGCGTGCCTGCTACCAATATGTTAGGTGAAGAGGGCAAGGGCTTCAAAATTATGATGCAGAAGCTCGCTCAAGAGCGGCTTGCGCAAACGATTCGCAGTGCAGTTGTTACTGAAACGGTTATTGAATGGACTAAAGATTACGTGTCGCAGCGTGAAGCCTTTGGCCAGACTATTGCCGACTTCCAAAACACCCAGTTTAAATTGGCCGAGCTATATGCAGAGGCAGTAGTTGGTCGGGTGTTTACCGATAAGTGTATCGAAATGTTCCTCGACGGTAAACTTGACTCAGTAACCGCAGCTATCGCTAAAATGCAGCTGAGTAACCTCCATTGTAAAGCTGTAGATGAATGCTTGCAGTTGTTTGGTGGTTGGGGCTATATGTGGGAATATCCGATCTGTCGCGCCTATGCTGATGCACGGATAGTGAAAATTGCTGGTGGCTCCATTGAAATAATGAAAACGATCATTTCTAAGGAAATGTTCAAAAAATGATCTAAACTTTCACTAGGGGAACTGTGCATTACGCAGAGTTTTCCCTAGGCATGGTATGTAAACATAAGGCACCGTAATAAGAGGGTAATAACCATGTTTGATTATGCGCGCTACTATTTTTCGCCGTTAATTCAGCTACTCACCGCTATTTCGATTTTTGTTGGCGGGCCGTGGGTATGGTTCGGTATAGCAACGCTACCTGCGCTGGCTTTGGCAGATTACATATTGCCGATTGATCTAAAAGAACGGCATATTAATAACCGCACCTTGGCAAATATCCCAATCTGGATTAGTTCAGTGGCGGGACCGTGTTTGCTATTTATGTTGGCATGGAAGATAGGTGGCGGCGCACTCAGCACGGTCGATATCATTGGTGCCACCTTGTCGGTTACTTGGCTGTCGGTAATTGTCGTGGTGCCAGCGGCGCACGAGCTGTACCACCAGCGCGGTGCAATGCGCCAGTTCGTTGGAACGTATTGTCAAGTTGTGTACCTTGATTGCACGCGGAATATCGCGCATATGTCTGGGCATCATTTGGATGTTGGTACTCCGCTAGACAGCGATACTGCTGCGCGGGGCGAGTCCTTATACTCTTTTGCATTGCCAGCGGTATACCACAGTACACTTTGTGCTTTTAGGCTTGAAAGTGACGCTCTAGAAAAGCGCGGCATGGGCCGGTATTCACTAAAACACCGGATGTGGCCAGCGGTTATTGCGCAGTTGGTTTTTCAGGGCATTATTTTTGCGATAGGCGGCCCAGTTGCCTTGGTGTGCGGTATTGCTTCGGTGTTGATCGCTCGCATGTGGGTTGAAACCTTTAACTTCTTCCAGCATTTTGGTCAGGTTCGGGTGCCCGGTAAGCCGATTGGCCGTCGTCATGTTTGGAATCATTTGGGGCCAATGACGCGAGTAATTGCCTTTGAAATAACCAATCATGCTGATCATCACCTCAATGCTTATACGCCTTACTACAAGCTCAAGCCGGACACCACGGCAATTAAAATGCCAAATGTATTCATTTGCTTTTTGAGCGCGTTGATTCCGCCAGTATGGAATAATTTGATAGCCAAGCCTGCACTGAAGCGTTGGGATTTGGAGTTTGCGAGCAGCGAAGAGCGCGAGCTTGCTAAAGCCCAGAACGAGCACGCAGGTTGGCCAAACTGGTTTGGTGAACCCATAGAGAATAAAGCTGCGGCGTGATGAGTTAGTTTTATTTAATTATTCAAAAACGAAAAATGCCGGCGCTAGCGCCGGCATTTTTCGTTAAAAGTCAGCTATTTTGGTAAATAGCCGACTTGGTAAGTGCATAGAAAGCGGTCGGCGTTTCTTGCAAGAGGCACTAACAAGAGCCTTCTAGCTATACGCAAGGGTTTCGTCTAAACGAGCGCGCTCAGATAGCCGCTTGGTATCGCTAACCGACGCCAATACGCGAATATTGGCGGTGAGATAGCGCAGCTCATTTAGCCATTGCTGGCGGCGCTCAATGATATCTTCTGATACCTCGAGCAGATTTAAGCTCTCTGCAATTTTGATGGCATTCTCAAAATACACCGACGACACCGATTCTTCGCAATGAATACGTTGTTGTAAAACCCGTTGCTTACCTAGGGTGAGGGCGCGCTCGATAAGTACTTTGGGCTCGCTGTTGCGCGCCGCCGCTTCCATCCGCAATGTGCGTGCGATGAGTAAGTAAGCTTCAATAAAGGGCCGGAGGGTGCCGTGACCAATGAGCGGGCTTAAGGTTTTAATAATCTGGCGGCTCGCGTCTTCACCTTTGCGAACAAGGCTTTTCCACTTTGGTACCCGCAGTGTCATTTCCTGTTCTAGGCTCAGAATAAAGTCGTCGCTGCCCTCGAAGAAAAACTCGTACTTCAATAAATCGCGAATGCGCAGTGCTTCGTTGTGAAACTCAGTAATGGCCTGTTCACCTTCACTGCGTACGCCGAGTAGCGCCAGTTCTGCGATGGCGCTGGTGGTAAGGAAATGCAGTATTCCATTGCGGTAGTAAGCGGCCTTGCGGCCACTGTCGTGGGGAATCATATAGATCGATTCAATACCGTCGTTTACGATATTAATAACGCCGGTTTCGCCCAGTTGCTGCAGATACTGGCGCAGAGTAGCCTCGCTAAAATGTTCAACTTCACTACTGACGTTGAAACTGAGCAACTTAGACAGTGTGAGTAGGGACGCGATGCCCTCGCTCAGCTCTTTGAAGTTAATGGCGCGATGGCCGTTTTCCAAAAGTACATAGCAAATTAAGCCGTTTACCGTTACCGGCGTAGCGCGGTTTACATCGACGGCGAGGTCAAAGGCCAATTTTTGAATAGCGCGGGGCTCGACCACTGGGTTGGATTGGTCGATATACCGGCTGATCGGAACACCTTCACCAAAACTGACGTGGATCTTGCCGTGGGGATTTTTCAGGCTGTTAACGTATTCCATAAACCACGAGGCCGACTCGGGACGTTTGCTGCCGCCACCTTGCAGTGCGTCATAGTCGGCAATTTCGGGCACTTGGTCATAGCAGATGGAAATGGGCATCATCACCAGATCCTGAGCATCGTCGCGGGCGTAGGCGCTGGCCACGTAGTTAATGAGGCCGTAGCGCGGCGGCATTAACTTACCAATACGCGAACGGGTGCCTTCTAGGGCCCACATGACAGGGAAGCGCTTTTCACCGAGGTAATCGATGTAATTTTTGAAGACAGATTTATACACTTCATCATTGCTGAAACTGCGACGGATAAATATGGCGCCGGAGCTGCGTAATAATGTCCCTAGCCCAGGTAGGCTCATATTGATGCCGCCAAAAATGTGCGCGGGCGGAAGATTGTATTTATGGAATAGCCAGATCAGTAAGAAACCGTCGATATGAGACTTGTGGGTAAACAAGAAAGCAACGGGTTTTTCTTTCAAGAGTTTGCGAATGCGCTCAATTTCTTCGGGGTCAATATCGATATTGGGATCAAAGCCGCGGGTAGACATGAACTTACCCAGCGCTGCCGCGAGATCATTGCCCATTGGTGTTGGCGTGGCGGCCATTTCCACCAAACACTGATGCGCGTATTTTTCGAGGGCGGCAAGCGGCTTGTTGCTGTTCTTTTGAATAGTTTCCAGTGCGGCGCGCATTGTTGGGCGATTGAGTACCTCATCATTGATAAGATGTGGAATTCGATACCGCGCACCGCTAACATTGCGCTGGGCTTTTTCGAGCGCCAATAGGGCCGAGCGCTCAATAAAGGCGCCGAGATCGGCATACTGAAAACCCTGCTGCTGCTTTTTGGCATACTCAGATTTTAAGCTTGAGAGTGATGCCCCGCGACCGACAACAACGCCATTATCGAGGCCTCCGGTAAGCCCAGATACGAGCTGATGGAGCCGGTTCGGGTTGGTTGTTCGGCCTGAAATAAAGTCGATGAGTTCTATTCCGTCCTTCCGTTTGTCCTTTGGCACCCAGTTGAGTCGAACGGGTACTAAGAAACAGTCTTCGTGCTTGCCCACCGCTAGGCAAAGGTCACCCTTGCGCAGCTTGTGTTGCTTGCTATTGCGCAATGGCCGATATACCACCTCGTAAGTGCTGCCGCTCGGTTGATATTTTGCTATGTAGCTATTTATCAGTTTCATTTCGTGTTTGTTGCTGCAGTCAGCGATAAACACGATGGCTTGATCTACATCGGTTGGCCAAGGATTTTTATTAGTTTCTGTCATGCCAAAATATTCCTTTAAAATGGTACTAGCGCATTAGCAAGCCAGCGTGAAAGATTGCGGTTGCTATTGCAGCATTAAATATAGACTTAATATACGTATTTATTAGTGATAAACCCCATTTTGGATGTGCTCAGTGGTCACTTTTGGCGGTTTTTTTGATCCGTGTCAGTGTTCTAATAATTTACATAGTGGCTATTTTACATGTTTATTTAGCCACTCCGCGAGGTCGCGGTAAATTTCGTACTTGCACGATTCATGAAAAATTTCGTGATAGAGCTTGGGGTAGATGACTAACTTCTTGTCGGCCGAGGATATTAAATTGTAGAGGGTTCGTGAGCCATTTGGATGGGCGAGCGCATCTTGCTCTCCATGCAACAGTAGCATGGGGGTTTTAATGGATTTGGCCCTTGATAATGCCCGCGCGCTGCCAGATAAGATTTCGGCGATTAATTTTGCGCTGCCTTTGCCGCTGAGCACGAGAGGGTCATTGATATAGTCTGCCACTACCGCTGGGTCGCTACACACTAGTTTTGGATCAACCGCAAAAATTCGTAGACGCGGGAATAGCGCGGCAATCACTTTTAAAATGCGTTGTTGGAGTGGGCCGATTGCTTCATCGGTTGCCAGCGCAGGACCAGACAGCACGCAGCCGTCAACTAACTCTGGGTGCTCAATTAGCACATTGGTGGCAATGACGCCACCCATGCTGTGGCCAATTAAAAAGCAGGGTAAATCGGGCGCGGTAGCGCGCACCTTCGCTATAAACTCAGCGGCGGTGTCGACAAAAATGGCGAAGTCGTCAATATGGCCTTTTTCGCCGTCAGACAAGCCGTGTCCGACGTGGTCGAGTGCGTAACAGCTATAGCCACTATCATTTAAGGTGGTGGCCAGCGCCTGATAGCGCTCGCCGTGCTCCCCCAACCCATGCAGTATAACAATTTGGGCCTTGGGTGCTGGCGTCTGCCAGCTTCGGGTGTGTATGCGTGTTCCAGTGGCATTAGTGAAGTTTTCTGCTTGTGCTGCCATCTTAAAACCGCTCCTTAAATTGCTAGATTCAATATTTACTGAGAGTACAGCATTTGAGAATCGAGTTCCGTCAGAATTTGATCCAATATGCGGCTGATATGGGTTTGCAGGCGAATCCGTTCAATATGTGGCCAAGTTGCCTGTTCGCCAGCGTTGATCAGTGCTAGCGCTTCTTCGCTGCTGCGACCCGCCAATAAGGCCATTGGGTTGTGTATTCGGCTGGGCGGTAGAATATTAATATCGCCGGTATAGGTTTGTGAGAGCACTTGGCCGAGCATGGTCGCGGCGCTATTAAATGCAGACTGGTTTGCGCCAGGATGGCGGAGTAGTTTATTACCCGCCAACAGCCACTCTCTTGTGGTGTTCTTAAACGCACGTTTAATGACAGCTAGCCCAACCGAGGATTTTTCGCGGTGAATAAAGGGCAGTGCGGCAGGGTTGGTTTGGCTGACGATAAAGTGGTTAACGCCATATAAACGGGTAATACGCTTTATTGGCATATCGTCGGAGATTGAGCCATCAATCCATTTGCGGTCTTCGAGGTAGGGGCGAATATTGCCGTGCTCGTCTTTGGCCTGAAGGGTAACGGCGGGAAAAAAGCCAGGAAACGCACTTGACGCCATTACCGCGTCGCGCACCAGTACGTTGGGCGAGGCGATGGCATTAAGGAGTCGCGATGATTGGTGTTTTTCCACGGGCGCGACCGACACATTTAGCTTGTAACCGGTTAATTTCTGGGCTTCTTGGAAGGTTATTTCGGGGATTAGGCGGCTGTATAATTCGGTTACCACTTTGAGTGAGATTGGTTGCCGGCGCAGCAGTCCAAAGCTTGGCAGTGCGCCGTTGTTTTGCTCAACTTCGAAGCGAATATATTCTGGGTCAAAGATTTTTTCGAGTTGTTCACGGGAGTGGGTGCCAACCAATGAACCTATTAACGCGCCACCGCTGGAGCCGCTAATAATCTTGGGCAGTAGGTCTTGCTCCCACAGTGATTTTACAACGCCTAAATGAAAATAAAACAGCGTGCCAGAGCCACTAAGCATTAGCGCAGACCGGCCGAAACAATGGCTGGCGCGCTGAAAAAAGTCTGCCTTTTGTGCCAAAGTGATGTCGGTGACGTCTTTGCTTGCGAGGTGCAATAAGGCCTCGCCGATTTCGGTGGTGTATTCGTCGATCAGCAATTTGGTGCCAAAGGCGGCGCGCTTGTATAGCAGCGCGTTGCCCATGCCCGCCATATTGCCGTGAATTCCTTCGTTTAGGGCAAATAAGAGGCCTTTGGTGTCTCCTCCGGCCCGCTTTTCTCTGAGCTTGGTCAGCCTATTTCGAATTGAACGGTAGTCGTACAAACGGCTGCTTTCCGCTTGCCGCCAGCCGATCATGCCGGTTTTGCGATCGCGCTCAATTGCGGCTTCACGCCATTCATTGTAGTTGCTAGCTTGCGTCATTGGTGATCCGTTCGTAATGGGTGAGCTGAGTGCAGTGCTGCGGGAGCGAGTGCTATTGTGCCTAGCCAATTTTGAATCGCTATTTCAATAGTTGGCACAACAGCGCGAACTCCGCTTGTAAGCAGTTCACCATAAAATCGTCGTCGGGAAGAATATCTTCTGTGGTGGTGATGGTAACGCTAAGTGCGCCGTTGTAGCTCATCACCACAAAAAACAGGCCCATATGATCACCTAACGGTACCATACCGTATTGTTCTCGGCACTGGGCGCCGCGTAAATAAAAGGGTTTTGCTGGCCCAGGCACATTCGAAATGGCGAGATTGCACATTTTTCCGGTAACGCCAGACGCAAGTAGTAATTTGGTGAACGCAGCCATCCCTAAACTGGGCAACTGTTGGCTTAGATCGGTGACCATTCGCGCGGCTAGGCCGGTGCGTGCGGCCTTGGCATCTTGGGTGGTTGCAACAATAAGCTGCAAGCGCTCGATGGGGTCGCTAATTTGGCTGGCCAGATTAATGGCCATAGCGCTGATATTATTGCCGTCGTCGGCAGCGCCACCGGGGCTGCGTGCGTTAATGGGTACCCATGCGACCAGTGGCGTATTGGGTAATTCACCGTGATGGTCTAGATAGCGGTTCAGGGTGCCGCTGCAGAGGCCTAATATCACATCGTTTAAGGTGGCGCCAGGCGCTAATTTGCGCAGGGATTTGAGTTGCTCTAGTGAAAAAATGTGCGTTGCAAGCTTTTTGCTCGGGCTAACGGCTTGGTTAAAACGGGTTTTCGGCACCGGCGGCTTTTTCACTGGCGGAAGGTTTTCGGTTTGGCTTTTGTTAACGCGCCGTGATTTTAGCTGGGTAAAAACGCGATTGGCGGCATTAATCGGTGAGTTTAGGTAATTATTGCCCGCAGTGCGCAGCAATTGTTGGCGGCGCGGGTAGGGGTAGGCTTGCTCGACGGCTTCGGCATTTTGGGGGGTGTCGGGCACATCGGGGCTGTCGTCGTGCAAGCCGAGAAACAGCTGCATTGCCGAGGTGCCGTCAATGGCCGCGTGATGAATCTTGATGAGCAGAGCGAAGCTGCCTTTTTGTAAGCCTTCAATATTGTCTAAACCACTAATGAGATGAATTGCCCACGGTGGACGGCGCAAATCCAGCGGCCGAGAATGGAAGTCGGCGGCGGCCTTGTTTAGCGCTGCACGATCGCCAGGCGCCGCTGCGCGGGTCTCGCTAAGATGGTTTTCAAGCTTGAAATGCGGATCTTTTGCCCAGTAGGGGTAGTCGAGATTCATCGCAACTGACTTGATGCGGTGGGTGAAAATAGTGCTTAGATGAAGTCGATTTTGTAACTGTAATTTGATCGCTGCCAGTGGGTCGTAATCTGCTTGGCCCGGCTCGAGTGTCTCGGGCGGTGTGTACACGCAAATCATGGTGGCGTTAGATAAATTATTTTCGGTTTCCATATAAAGAAACTGAGCGTCTTGTGGCTTAAGCTGCTTCATGTTGTCGCCTTCTTGATGCGTGGAGTCCTTTTGATTGGGGTCGGCTGCGCTGGAGAGTGAGTCGATTTTTTCGCTGCAGGTAATGGCGCAGCTGTGACCTGGCTTGGCTCTGGGCTTGTAAAGCCCAGCGCTTGCAAATACTGTTGCCTAACGTCGGCAATGTGGGTGTCGAGCTCTGCTCGCTTCCAGTGACTGGTGTCGATGGGCGGCAGAATTTCGACGGTGACCTTGGCTGAGTGATAGAGCGAGTCGCCCTTAGTTTGCACATTTAGGGAGTTATGTATTACCACGGGAACGATATTTACTTTTGCATCTAAGGCTAGGTGAAATGCACCTTTTTTGAACGGGCCAGGTTTGCGCGTACTGCTGCGAGTACCTTCTGGGGCCACTGCGACACTGCGACCCTCTTTGGTGATGGCTTCTATTAATGGCGCCATACTGGCAATAGCGCTCTTGCTGTCGTCGCGGTCGATGGGAATCACTCCTGCAAACTCATAGGCATCTGATAATAAGGGTACCTTACCAAATGCGCGCTTGCCGATTCCCGCGTAATTTTCGCGCAATAATTTGAGAATAATAAAGCCGTCGGCGTTACTTTGATGATTGAAAATAACCACGCTGGCGGGGTTGTCGCGTAAATAATGTTCGTTGATTAGTTCGATATCCATGCCGATTAATTTGCACACGCTGTCTGTGAAGTGCTTCAGCATAAAGCCGCGGCCGCGTTTGCGGTCGCCTTCAAGGTGGGCGACACCTAAACCGCCGAGGTAGCTTGCGACCAGCGATATATAAACCCCCGCAGTGCCGCCTAATTCGCGCAATCGCCAGCGGCGGGGTTTAAAATCGACACTGAACCAATCTTTGAAATCGGCGTGCTGTTTAAGGCGCGGATTGGGGTTGACGGCGGTGGGGTGACCAACAACCTCTAACAGCGGTAGGTCTTCATCGCTGTCGGTATAGAAAAAGGCGTTGTCCAAGCTGCAATTTAGCTGGCTTGCTAATTTCTCGGCGGCCAGCCGTTTACCAAAGCCCCAGCAAACGGGCATGGTAACAGTGCCGGTAAACTGATCTTGATCAACCACATAGTGCGAGCTGGCAATATGGTCGATCTGAAGTTGTTGTGCCACTAAGCTAATCGCTTGCTCCGGTGCCGACGAGGCGATAGCAACAATGTGGCCGCGAGCGCGGTGGGCGGCTATGAGCGCCCGCGCTTCTGGGTAGATCCGCTTGTTGAGCTGGGTCTCGTAGACGTGTTCACACAAGTCGCTAAATTCCTGTACAGGACTGCCTTTTAAGAATGACGCGCCAAGCTCCATAAGGCCGTGATCATCCATCAGCCCTAGCTGATGGTTAATTATCGCAAGTACCACCCGTGCAAAATCGTGCTTGGTGATATCGCCGCGCCGCAATTGCTCGCGCAAGATAAATAGCGAGGAATAACCCGCAATTATGGTGCCGTCAAAATCAAATAGGGCCAACGTGCTTGGCCCTGGTAGTGTATTGTTGATTTCGGCTAGCAAGTCATCAGTGGTCGACACTATGGGTATCCCTCGTGTGTAGATTGCGTTGCTCATCGTTAAGCTATTGCAAATTATATGTTTTTGCGGTGCTGTGAAAACAGATATTCTTTGTTTACTTGGTGCAGGTAAAGTGTTGCGCTAGATAGGTTTCTGCTAGTTTGGTGTTTAGCTATAACCGGATTATGCTTATATTGCAATATTAATTAGTATGCAAAACGATAGCAAGCGTATTGTAAGGTTGCTAAGTCTGTGTCTATAATGACTTTAGTAGCGACGATGCTCTATGTCGTCGGTGATTAGGCCGCAAAAAGTGGTTGCATGTCGGGTGGGCGTTAATGCGCTCGCGTCAAGCTCAGATAACAGTAGAGAGGTGTATTTTGAAAGGCTTATCGGGAAAAATAGCGATTGTAACCGGTGGTGGTAGCGGTATTGGTGAAGCGATTGTGCTTCGTTTAGCGGCAGAAGGTTGTCATGTAGCTTTGTTTGATATCAATCCCGAGGCTTCGGCTGCGGTGGTTGAGAAGTCAAAAGCTGCTGGCGCGAGTGGATCTGTGGTGCCGTACATGACAGATATCACCGATCTTACCGCCGTAGAGGCCTCGGTTGCCAAGGTTGAAGACGAGTTGGGACCAATCTGGATGCTGGTTAACAATGCTGGCTGGGACAAGCCCGCGCCTTTCTTAACTACCGGCCCCGATTTGTGGCAAAAAATTATAAGCCTTAACTTGCTTGGCCCAATCAACCTGCATTCTGCAGTGTGTAAGCGCATGGCTGAGCGCAAAGGCGGCCGTGTGGTGAATGTTGCCTCGGATGCTGGCCGTGTTGGCACGAGCAACGAAGCGGTTTACTCTGCTTGTAAAGGCGGCACTATCGCGTTTACTAAGTCGATGGCCCGCGAGCTAGCCCGCAGCAACGTACTGGTTAACGCAGTGTGCCCTGGTCCCACTGATACTCCAGCCATGGCGGCAGTGGTAGGAACTGGCCCAGAAGCTGAAAAGTGGAAAGAGTCTATGGCCAAGGGCATTCCATTGCGTCGCATGGCACAGCCAGATGACTACCCCGGTATGATCGCCTTTTTAGGCAGCGACGACGCTTCCTATATGACTGGGCAGGCAATCTCGATTTCCGGCGGTTTGACCATGAGCTGACACCACTGCAGACGCCCCTGAAAAGGGGTGTTGTCGGTGAGTTATTATTTACAAGGAATACACTATGTTTGCGACTACACCTTACGAAGACATTATTTACGAAAACCGCAATGGCGCGGCGTGGATCATTATCAACCGTCCCAAGGTCTATAACGCCTTTCGCGGAAGAACCATTGAAGAGTTGATTCATGCATTTTTGACCGCTGCCAGCGACAAAACTGTTGGTGTTGTGGTGTTAACCGGCACTGGCGATAAAGCATTTTGTACCGGTGGTGATCAGTCTAATCACGATGGCGACTACGATGGCCGCGGTGTTGTTGGTTTGCCAATTGATGAGCTGCAATCAGCAATTCGTGATATTCCCAAGCCTGTTATTGCGGCGGTAAATGGCTATGCAATTGGCGGTGGTCATGTACTTGCAACCATTTGCGATCTGACCATTGCTGCAGACACCGCGCAAATGGGTCAAGTTGGACCTAAAGTGGGTTCAGTTGATGCTGGCTGGGGTACCGCTTACCTAGCGCGTATTGTTGGCGAGAAGAAAGCGCGCGAAATTTGGTATATGTGTAAGCGTTATACCGCTCAAGAAATGGCCGATATGGGCCTAGTAAACAAGGTCGTGCCGGCGGCAGAGCTAGAAGCCGAAGTGACCAGCTGGTGCGAGACCATGTTGCAGCACAGCCCAACGGCAATGGCCTTGGCGAAGCGCTCATTCAACTGCGACAGCGAGTCGATTCGCGGCACCAGTATGATGGCGTTGAACGCGGTTAAAATGTACTACGATACTGACGAATCTAAAGAAGGTGTTAACGCCTTTAATGAGAAGCGTAAGCCCGATTTTCGTAAGTTCATTTAAGCCTTGCTAATCATCGGCGGTGTGCTGTGTGTAACAGCTCGCCGTCGATTATTTGCTTAGTATTTGATCGTGTTGGACCGCATTATAATTTGATAAAACCCTGCGGTGTAGCCAAGCAAATTTGCGACGAGGATGCATTGTATGTCCCTCAGCCCAGTCGCGGAGTTTAATTCCCTTAACGCCGCTTACAGTCGTGATGTTCTACGCACTAGCCGCGCAAGCGAGCTGGCACTTTTCCTTTACGATGTGTCTGATGAAGGCCCGTCGATCCGTTTTTTGTATAATACTGGTATAGCGCCGGAGCTGGTTACTGTCTATCGGCAAAGCGTTTTTCGTGATGATCCATTGCTGCCCCACGGCGGCGCTAGCGATAAATTGTTAGGTGTTCGTGAGCTTGGCATGTCGCATTTGCCCGCTAAACAGTTTAGCGCCTCGGGCACTTACTACACCCATGCCTTACGCGGCGCTGGCTATATTGAAACCGCGGCCTTGTCGCGGCAGTTAAGTCGGCGGTTTTACTTGGTGGCGGGAATGCTATTGGGTCAAGGTGCGCGTCAGTCTCGGCATATTTATGCGGAGAGTGCCGTGGACAAAACTCAAAACTGGTTGCTAAGCGCGGCAGATCATATGATCGATAGCGGTATTCTCAGCTCGTGGCGAGAGAGTGAGTCTAGTAAATCGGCTTGCCCGCTGGCTGATATTCCGGAGCGGCATTTACTGGTGTTAACACCAAGAGAAAAAGACGTGCTTGCCGAAATGTTGCGGGGCTTTAGCAATAAACAGATAAGTGCCTGCTTGGGCTTGTCGGAGTACACGATTGAAAATCATCTGCGTCGTATCTACAAAAAATTTGCCGTTCACAGTCGTACGGCCTTGATCGCCACCCTGAGTCACTAAAACGTGGTTGTTAGTTGCTCAGGGTGGTTTGGGGTGCTTACAAGCTATCTAGCGCTTGGGTGTCGTCAATCGCGTGAGTCATGCGGCTGATAAACTCCAAGCTGGTGTCGCGGGGCTGCATATCTGGCACATCGGGATTGGGGCTGAGTACCGGTGTCCACCATGCGAGCGCGCCGAACAGGTTCTGGCGGTAGTAATTCCATGCTTCGCTAAAGGGAGTGTCGGCCCCGCCATTGGCTTTCAATTCTTTTAAGTAATGCTGAATTAAATCTTTTTCCCAAGCGCGACGGTCACCGGTGGGTAAACTGGTCGAGATCACATAGGCTAAATCGCGGCCCCAATGACCAACACACATACATTGCCAATCGCTCAGGCCCATGTGTTTATCGGCGGTGATATACCAGTTTTTAAGGTGAACATCAGAGTGAACCACGGTGTGCGGCAAGCTTTTATGCGCGTTTACACTGGCGAGGGTGGCGGGCCAAATTTGGTCGGCTTTTTTGAATAGGTTGGCTGGAATGACTTCTCTTGCTTCTTGAAAACCAATGTCGGCCTGCGGCCCAAAGCCCGCTTCGTTGGCGGTAATAGTGAAAAAATCAGACCACGTGTTGAGGTACGATAGCTCAGATTTTAACGCCTCGCTTTGATAATATTTGCCGTGGAGTTTAGCGAGAATGCTCAGCTGTTCCTTGGCTAGCTGTTCAGTAATTACAGTGGTGTGGTCACTAAACGTGACGCTGCCGGTCATGTCATCTAGCATCACGATCGAGTTAAGGGTGTCTGGATTAAAATTCGCAAAGCGCGCGGTAGGCGCTTCGATATCAAGCTGTGGCCGAACAATATTGTAAAACTTTACTTCGCCTTCAATCGCGCCATTCATGCCGAGCAGGCAGCGGCTGGGTAGGGCAAATGTGGCCTTACAGAATACGCTGCGGGGCAAGCTGTGTTGCTCTGAACTGTACTGGATTTCAATGCGCCGGCGGCTTGATGTGCCTTCGTCTTCGGGGCCAAGGGTAAAGCCTGTCACCTTTGTGCCATTGGCCTTTGCGCCAAGTACGTCGTCTAACCAGTCGGTGGTAATGTCTTCAAAGGCCATGGGTATTTCGTCGCGACTGCGAACGGGTTTACGCTCGGCGGTTTCCTTGTCAAAGGCGGCTTTTATTTGCTCGAAGTTCATTTTCATGATGAATTCACCTGATGCTTATTGTTTGAATTGACTATTTTGATGTAACTAAGGCTAACAGGCTGGGCGCCGTTCTTCGATAGACGGATTTCCGTCAATATAAAGGCTAGCGAAAGGTTCGCATGTGTAGTATATTTTGAGCCTTATATCGCTGACTGGCAATCGAGCCGCAGTGCCTGACACTCCTTGTGCCTACGAATCAGCACTTCTAACGAGTAGAGGATAGACCAAATTATGTCGGATGCCCCAATTCATTATGCTGTAGATGCCCGTGGCGTAGCGACAGTAACCCTTATTCGGCCAGAAATACACAATGCCTTCGACGACACCGTAGTGGCGGCGTTGAGCGAGGCATTTGCGACAGTAGCGCAAGATGATTCGGTAAGAGCGCTAATATTGGCGTCTACCGGTAAGAGCTTTTGTGCAGGTGGCGACCTAAATTGGATGCGGCGCATGGCGCAGTATGGTTATGAAGAGAATCTGCGCGATTCCGAATTACTGGCTGAAATGTTGCGCCGTTTAAACACCTTGCCAAAATTGACAATCGCCCGAGTACAGGGCGCTGCCTTTGGTGGTGGTGTTGGTTTGGTGAGCTGCTGTGATATTGCGGTGGCATCGCCAGCGGCGGCATTTTGCTTAAGTGAAGTAAAAGTCGGTATGATTCCGGCAACTATCAGCCCCTATGTTATTAACGCCATTGGCGAGCGCGCATCGCGTCGCTATTTCACCACCGCCGAACTTATTGATGCGGCCAAGGCTAGGGAGTTGGGCTTGGTTACCGAGTTGGTCGAGTCTGACGAGCATTTAGACGAGGGCATCGAGCGGATTTTAAAGAGCCTTCTGCGCAATGGTCCGCGAGGCGTTGGCGAAGCAAAGCGCCTCATTATCGACTACGCAAACCGCGAGATTACCCCCGAGCTAATCGCCGACAGCAGTAAACGTATTGCTGAAACCCGCGGCAGCGCTGAAGGCCAAGAGGGTTTAACCGCTTTCCTAGAAAAGCGTAAACCCAGCTGGATAGTGTAAAACCAATTGAATAGTTAAAAAATGTCATCGTTCTGGCGTATGTATGCCAAGGACGGTTTAAGCGAGTAAGCCAAGCACTGCAATTGTGGTGCACCATTTTCTACACGATCTATAGGTACTGACTATGAGTGAAAAAACCGTACTGATCGCCAACGGACAGGGTTTTTGGGGCGACAGTCTCCTAGGACCCAAACGTCTGGTGTCGGAAGGCCCGCTGGATTATCTGACGCTGGATTATTTGGCCGAAGTAACCATGAGCATTATGCAGAAGCAGCGCTTGCGCAACCCTGAACTGGGTTACGCTACCGATTTCGTATCGATGCTGAAAGAGATTCTGCCAACGTGTAAAGAAAAGGGCATTAAAGTTATTGCCAACGCCGGTGGTGTTAATCCACGGGGCTGTTTGAAGGCCATCCAAGAAGTTGTTAAAGAATTGGGCCTTACCGGCATTAAAATCGGTATTGTGGAAGGCGACGATATTCTCGACCAGATTCCCGAGCTGATGAAGTCTGGCGAAACCTTTAAAAACCTCGATACTGGCGAAGGCGTTGAGCAAGTGCTGAGCAGAATGTCGAGCGCCAACGTGTATATTGGTGCTAAGCCGATTGCTGACGCCTTGGCATTGGGCGCCGATATTGTGGTAACTGGCCGCGCTACTGACCCCTCGGTAGTACTTGCGCCGTTAATTTATGAATTTGGCTGGTCGATGGACGATTTCGACAAGCTAGCTGCTGGCACGGTTATGGGTCACATTTTAGAATGTGGCGCCCAGTGTACTGGTGGTAATTATTGCGATTGGAAATCTGTACCCGATTTTGCCCGCATTGGCTACCCAGTTGTAGAAGCCAAAGCTGACGGCACGTTTGTGGTTACTAAGCACGAAGGTACAGGTGGCTTGGTAAATATCGACACCATTTCTTCACAGTTGCTGTACGAACTAGGCGATCCAAAGGGCTACCTTGGACCAGACTGCCAGACCGACTTCACCACGATTCAGCTAGAGCAAGATGGCGAGAATCGTGTACGTGTATCTGGTATTAAGGGCAGCGCGCCAACACCGACCTACAAAGTGTCGATGTCTTATGAAAACGGCTACAAAATTGTTGGCACCCTGACTTATACCGCGCCAGATGCGGTTGCAAAAGCAGAGCTGGCAGCACAAATTTTGTTTGACCGCGTTGCGCTCTACGGCACGCCGATTCCAGAAGAAGATCGCTTTGTAGAAGTGTTTGGCACTAATGTTTGCTACAAAGGCATTGTGAAACAGAGCGAAGAGCCTGCAGAAGTATTGCTTCGGGTCGGCGCGAAGAGCCAGAACAAAGAACTGCTTAATCTGCTGGGCAGAGAAGTTGCGCCACTGATTACTAGCGGCCCAGTGGGTGTTACTGGATTTGCGGCGGGTCGTCCACGGCCAACCGAGATTGTTGGCTATTGGCCAGCCTTGATCGACAAAACCAAAGTCACCACCACCGTTACGGTAGAGGAAGTATAATCATGGCTAAAGTACAGTTGATGGATATTGCCATTGCCCGCAGCGGTGATAAAGGCGACGGTTCCAATGTGGGTATTAAAGCCCGCACCCCAGCGATTTATCAGTTTCTTAAAAAGACCCTGACCACCGAGATGGTAAAAGAGCACTTTAAAGAAATCTGCTTTGGTAAAGTGACGCGCTATGAGTTAGATAACCTCAACGCGCTAAATTTTATCCTTGAAGATTCACTTGGCGGTGGTGGCACTGAAACCTTGATTATGGACGCCCAGGGTAAAGTACATGGCCTAGCGCTCCTGTTCATGGAAATGGACGTGCCGGACGAGCTGCTGGCTTAACTCGCGCTTTTAAGCCCGGCGCAATGTCGGGCTTAATATCGATAATGGCAGATTTTATGATCTGCCATTATTTTTTTCTGCTGTAATTAATTCTGAATACCTTTTTATACAAATCGACGCCATCCAAAATATCCCCCAATTCGGTCGCTAATGTGATCTCTTTCGGCCAAAATACTTGTCTAGGTCGCTGTTTGGCTTAGCTCATAAAGCTATTTTGTATCGTTTTTGCCATCAGCAAAGCGGAGTACTAGTTTCTATTCACTTAGCGGTGAGTATAATCCTTGCTTTAAGATATATTCATAAAATAAATAAGGGGCGTTTGTGAGTAGTTTAGCAAAAGAGAAGCATATTCCAGGCGAAGCCGGAATTTGGGTGTTTGTGTTCGGCGATATGTGTATCTTCGGTTTGTTTTTTGTAACCTTTGCGTATTACCGCAGTTTTGATCTTGACTTATTTCAGCAATCACAATTGCAGCTTAATCAAAATTGGGGCGCATTAAATACGGTATTGCTGCTCACCAGCTCGTGGTTTGTGGTTATGGGTATGAGCGCCGTAAGAAAGGGCCTAAGGAGCTTGGCGCGTAAGTGTCTTTCACTCGCCTGGTTATGCGGCTTGGGTTTTGGAATTGTAAAAGTGTTTGAATACGGTGAAAAAATCGAACATGGTATTACGTTAACCACCAATGATTTTTTCATGTACTACTATATTTTTACCGGTATTCATTTTTTACATTTAATAATTGGTATGGCTGTGCTGGCCTATATGATTTTAAGATTGCGTCACAATAATCCCCTTGCAAATGACCTTGCTTTACTCGAGAGCGGGGCAACCTACTGGCACATGGTGGATCTATTGTGGATCATTCTTTTCTCTCTTCTTTATTTGATTAAATAATATGAAATCAATGTTCCTGCAATCTAATACTGCAATTTGGGCGCTGCTCGCCTTGGCCACTGTTGTCTCTTGGTTTATGGGTGGCGACGCTACTTTAAATATTCCCGCGGTAATGCTGCTGATCGCGTTTTTTAAAACGCGGCTGGTGATAATTCATTTTATGGAGGTTAAGCATGCGCCTTTGGCCCTGCGCTTGGCTGGCGAAGCTTGGGGTATTATTTGCTGCACAGCCTTGATCGTACTGTATTCAATGGCGTAGCCGCTCAAGCCCAGCCCAGTATCGCGTCACTGAACAAATGCGCAATATGATTTGGCATCAAGGAGCGAGCTCTTTGATGCCATCTAGCAACTCTTGCTAGCTCTTCAGTGTAGAGCGAATCGCGTCAAGCTTCCTCGGTAAATCAGCCGGTAAATTCCCGGCCAAAAATACGTCTGGCAATAACCCAAGTTTGAATTTCATTGGCACCTTCGTAAATCTCACCAATTTTAGAATCCCGGTAAATGGCTTCGAGCGGAAACTCCTGGCCAGTGCCCGACAGGGTTTTAACAAAGCCGTAGGCGCCACACACTTGAATTGCATCTCTAGCGATATCGCAGGCAACCCGCGAGCCGGCGAGCTTGGCCATGGCGGCCTCGGTGTCGGCAATCCCCATTTTGTCGTGCAGCAGGGCGGCTTTTTGGTAGAGGTTGCGAGCAGATTCAATTTGCATGGCGTACTCGGCAAATTTGTACTGCCAGTGTTGGAAGCGCGCCAGCTCCTGACCAAACACCTTGCGCTTGGTCATATAGTCGGTAGAAAAATCGAAGGCCCGCTGAGCCATCGCGCAGCCAATGGCACCAATGCCCATCCGGCCTTGCACCAGTGCTTTAATCGCGGTGCGCAGGCCACCGCCTACGGTGCCAACCACGCGGTCGTCTGCGGCAAAGGCGTTAACAAAGCTAACATCAGCAGTTTGCTGAACATGGTTGCCCATTTTTAGATCGGGGGCCGAAACCGTGACACCCTCTTGCTTCATGTCGACCAGCAACATAGTGAGAGCATCGCCGGTTTTGCATAAGGTGAGAATATAGTCGCCAGCGGGGGAGTTGGTGATCCAGCGTTTAACACCGTTTATGCGGTAGCCGCCATCGACTTTCTCGGCAATGGTTTCCATCGACGCCGCCGACAGGTCGGTGCTGGCACCGGGTTCAGAGGTGGCAAAGCAGCCAACGAATTCACCTTTAATCAGCATGGGCAGAAATTTGCTGCGGATCTCGTCTTGGGCGCCGTCTAAGGTTTTACCAACCAGAATGGCTTGGCCGTCGTAAAACGCCGATGCCAAGCTGGCAGAATAGTAACCCAGCTCTTCAAGGGCGGTCATTATTGCTAAGGTGGGAAATTCAAGGCCGCGGCCGCCAACATCTTTAGGGTAGGGAATCTCGTAAAGGCCCGCTTTTGCCATGGCATCAAATTGCTCGCGGGCGAAGCCCTCGGCTGATTCTGGGGTGGTGTTTAATTTATGTGCAACCGGACGAATTACGTCTTCGGCGAACTCCCGAACTTCTTGGCGTATTTTTAGGGTTTCTTCTGGCAGATAAAGGTCGTTAAAAAGTTCGTCTGAGCGGCGTCTAATCGTTGTCATTATACGTTCCCGGGTAGTAGAAAATGCATGAGTTTTATTTAGCCCATATCGCGCGCAGCGCAGCTGTTTTGCGCTATTACTGGGTGTTACGAACAAGCACGCGATTAAAGAGTATGCTTGTCGATATTAGGCTAGCTTATCAGCTAGGGGGCTGGTTCACGCCAATATTCAAGCTATTTAGGCTATGCAATTTAGGCTTGAACCAAAGCATCGTAAAGGTAGCGTGGTTTGCGCTTTAAGAGGCCAGCCTAAAGTTTGGCTTAGTTTTACTGGGCTTTGGTAGTACTGGGCATGCCAAGCGGGAGGAGGGAACGATTTAGTACTGCGGCCTTCTAAACTTTGGCGCCGGAACACGAGTTGCACCGGTAAACGTAACAATAAAATGCGGTAAATGCATGCCTTTATTAGAGATTACACGCTTGCATACTGCGGGCCAAATATCGCTAAAACAGCCTGTTTACGGGCTGTTTCATAGCTTTCGGTTGGCATTGGTTTTCTTGCTGGCCATTGGTGTGAGTTCTGCGCTTATTGCCGCGGAAACAGCGCCTAGCAACTTAAGTGATGATGAAATCACCGTTGTGAGCTATGAGCCAAGCGAGTTTAACGACCCATTAATTGGCTTTAATCGGGCAATGTTTGCCTTTAATGACTTTAGCTATCGCTACGCCCTGATCCCAATTGCCAATACCTACCGTTATATTGCCCCGCAGCCCGTACAAACCGGCGTTAGTAATGTATTTGCCAATATCAAAGCTCCAATTCATATTATTAATCACTTGCTGCAATGGCAGCCCAGTAAGGCGGGCACCACCACGGCCCGTTTTCTGATCAATACCACCATTGGCATTGTTGGTATTTTTGACCCCGCCAAGGCGTGGTTTTCGCTGCCCAAAGAGGAAACTGGATTTTCCGACACTTTGGCTCATTACGGTACCGGCTACGGCACTTACCTTGTTTTGCCGTTTCTTGGCCCAGCCGATTTACGCAGTGGCACGGGCATGGTTGCCGATTACTTGCTAAATCCGATTCCCTATCTTACTGAGCAGCCAGACACCAGCGTGATTATGGCTGCGGATGCGCTGCAGAATTTTGCGCCAACAGCGGAAAAGTATGAAACCCTGCGCGATGAAAGCGACGATCCCTATCTGTTTTTCAGAAATATGTATTTGCAGGGCTTGTTGCGTGACCAGCAATTTAAAGGCTCCGATACAAATCTGCAGCCCGACAGTCAATAACAAGGAATTTATACATGCTCGAGACCTTGTTCTCTCGTCATAAACTCATACTGTTGGTGTTCTTTGTATTAGTGGGGGTATTTGCTTGGCATAGCCGCAGCTTTGAAATTAACGCTTCGGCCGACACCCTTATTTCAGAAGACAATCGCGACTTTATTGAAAGTCAGAAAATAAACCAAAAGTTCTCCCCTGAAGAATTTCTAATTATTGCCTACAAGCCAAAACAAGGGCGTATTTTCTCGGCGCAGAACCTGCATAATATAAGCAGTATTAGTAAGGAAGTGGGGAGTCTGCCACGGGTTAAGGCGGTGCGCTCGGTAATGAATGTGCCACTGCTTTCCAAGGCGGGTAAAGCGCTGAGTGCCGAGATCGATCCCAGCGAATTTAGCCAAGAGCGGCTTCAGCTTAGTGAGCACGAGTTAGCGGATTTATTCAAAGATCATCCAATCTATGACGGCTTGCTGGTAAATCACGAGCAAACCGCCAGTGGCATACAAATTCTTTTTAAGCCAAACCCAAAGTTGCAAAACCTCGACGCCGAGATTCTCGCCATTCAAGCGAAGCGCCTAAAAGGCCCGCTCAGTGATGCAGATAAAGCAGCGTTAAAAGGCGCAAAGTCTAAGCGTGAACCGCTGGAGAGCAGCTTGCGGGAAACCCGCAACCAAGAAATAGAGCAGCTTCGCGGCATTATTAAGAAATATAGCGGCGATGCAGAGCTGTATCTGGGTGGTATGCACGCGCTGGGTTATCAGCTGATTAATATAATTCAGCACGACCTAAAGGTGTTTGGCAGTGCAATTGCCCTAGTTATTTGCTTGCTGATCTACGCGATATTTAGGCGTTTTACTTGGCTGCTTATTACCGTGCTGTGCTGCGCTAGTAATTTGTTTATTACGGTGGGTGCATTCGGCTTACTGGGCTTAAAAGCAACGGTAATTTCGTCTAATTTTATATCGCTGCAACTGATTCTTAGCTTGGCGATAGTGATCCATTTAATTGTTCAGTACCGCGAAGAAGCCGAGAATAACCCTAAATTTTCACAAAAAAAACTGGTTTTAAAGACCTTAAGAGAAAAGATTGCGCCGTGTTTTTTTGCAGGCTTTACTACCTCCCTCGGTTTTGCGTCTTTACTGCTCAGCGATATTGAGCCGGTAAGTACTTTTGGTTTAATGATGATTTTGGCAATGGCGGTGACAATCCTGTGTACGCTGTTGCTGTTTCCCGCCTTATTGCTGTTGTTTCCACGAGAGCATATTAATAAGTCTAGCCGCAGGCTTAGCTCGCCACTGCAAAAATTGCAGAAGCTATGTGTAAAACGCGCTGCTTTGATGATCGCGCTTAGCCTGATAGTGTTTGGCGTGAGTGTTGCCGGTACGCTGCGCTTAGACGTTGAAAACAGCTTTATAAATTATTTTAGTAGCGATACTGACGTTTATAAAGAACTCAGTTTTATCGATAAGGAGTTTGGCGGTTCGACCCCCTTAGATATTGTGTATACCCCGCCAGCGAGCCCCGATAAGAATTTGCTGTTGCGGGCGCGTGATATTCAAACGGTGCAAGGTATTCAGAAGGCGATTGACGAGTTTGATGCCATGGGCACCACGCTCTCGGTTGTGGATTTCACTAAACTGGCCAAGCAGTTAAACAATAACAAACCGCTTACCGAGTATGAACTCACGGCGATTTACTGGACATTAGATAAAAATATTCGCGAAGATCTACTCAGTAGCTATTTTATAGAGCCGCCGGCGCAGCTGCGCATTAGTGCCAGAATTAAAGACAGCACCAAAGACTTAGATCGCGGCGCCTTACTAGATGAGATACATAGCAAAATTCAAGCTTTGGGCGTAGCGCCAGAAAACTATCAGCTCAGCGGGCTATTCGTACTTTACCAATCCATGCTCGATCAGCTTTTTACCTCGCAAATACTTACCCTGGGCGCAGTCTTTATTGCGTTAACAATCGCCTTCCTTGTTATTTTTCGGTCGCTGCGGATTGCACTCATCGCCATCGTTCCCAATATTATTTCGGCCATCGCCGTGCTTGGGGTAATGGGCTGGGCGGCAATTCCCCTCGACTTTATGACCATGACTATAGCGGCCATTGCCATGGGGATCGCAGTGGATGACACCATTCACTATACCCATCGCTATCTTCAGGAGCTTGCCACACACTCGCCAGAGGAGGCCGTTGCCCGCAGTCATCACAGCGTTGGCTACGCCTTGATCTATACCTCGTTAATTATAGCGCTTGGCTTTGCCTTGTTGGCGTTCTCAGATTTTGTGCCGGGAGTGCTATTTGGGCTGCTAACAGGGTTGGCAATTATTATTGCACTGGTGGCTGACCTGACCTTATTGCCAGCGCTTTTGCAGAAGTTTGTGCGAAAATCTAAAAAGGACGAGTCATTAGCGTAGAGGTGAATAGCATTATGCAAAGGCTGGCGGTAATACGAGCAGGTTTTTATGGACTATATTGTAATGAATCTACGTAGTTCGCCATGGATCCCGCGGCCGAGCTAAGAAATTTATCAGCTTAGTGGTGCTTTACATGACTTGAAACAGATTATTCTGTTACAGATCAATTAAAATCGTCTCTTTCACAGCCAAGATGTTGTTTTATGCCAGCAAACACCCCGAATAGTCATAGCTACGACGCAGCGTTAGCTGCGGTTGATCGTCAGCACTTTATTCAGAATGCCCAGCATGAATTGGTGGTGGGGCGGAGCGTTCCGTCCCGTGAGCTAATCGAGCGAAGTTTAGCGCTGTGTCGCCTGCCAGCATCGCCACGCATTCTGCATCTTGGCGCGGGTGTGGGCTATGCTACGGCAGTGTTAGCGGGTATCGGCGGCCATGTGATCGCAATTGAAAAAAACTACCTGCTTGCCGATATTGCCCGTGAAAAGCTTGCAGCGCTGAGTATTCATAACGTCGATTTCCGCGTTGGTGAGGGAAGTGACGGCGCACCTAGCGATGGCCCCTTCGATCTTATTTTAGTTGCTACACCTAATATTGCTAAGCGCGAGCACTTATGGGAGCAGCTCGCGGCTGATGGGCAATTTATTTGTATGGAGCGCGGCGAGGCCTCACTCACGGTTTTGGTTAAGTATCAAAACCAAGGCAACCATAAAATAGTGCGCACCGAGCACGGTTATGTCGATCTGCCCCAGAGCGACGATCAAATTTTTGTTGAGCTAGGCTTGGTCAGCCCCGCGATATTGGCCAAAGCGCGTAAACTCGCAGACGCAAACCACACTCTGATAGTTGATGAAATAAATAAATTTCAGCATCTTGATGAACTGAAACTCTATCGTTCGATGGCAACGCAATATGGCTTGCCGCTGCGGTCGATGGAAGAACTGTCTGGTAGTGCAGACCCCACAATATTCTCGCAGTTTTCCACCGCCTTCCTCGATCATTTACAGGCGATACCGCTCTGTACAGAGGGTGTAAATTTAGTGGTGGCTTGTACGCGTCCTAACACCTCTATGCGGGAGGTTCAGCTGGTCTTTCCTGAGCTAAAAATTGAAAAGGTCTTGGTAACCCCAGTCGACTTTCGGCGCTTGTGGAGTTCTTTAAACCGCAGGTTGAAACAAAGCGGTATTGCTGGTGAAACGAAAGAGGCGAGGCCGGACGGCCAAGATAAAGATCTGCTCGACAGCGAAACCCCAGATGCACGCATGGTTGGGGTGTATGAGGCCTTGCTGCTTGATGCCGTGGCCGATCGCGCGAGCGACATTCATTTGGAAATATACCGCGACCGCGTGCGAGTGCGACTTCGTATAGATGGCGAGCTGCAGGATTTACAACATTACCAGATTAGCCGCACAGACTACCGGGGCCTCGTAAACGTAGTGAAGTTGCGCGCCGAGATGAATATTGCCGAGCGTCGCTTGCCGCAAAGTGGCCGCGCTCAAGTAAGGGTAGGCGATGCCCGCTATGATCTGCGGGTACAGGTGCAGCCGGCATTACATGGCGAACACGTAGTTATTCGCCTATTGGCCCAGAACTCACCACTTATTAGTATCGACAGTCTCGGCATGGCGCCAATGATTGCTAACCAGTACCGCCGTTTATTGAATAATCCGGCAGGCTTAGTGTTAGTGGTTGGTCCCACTGGCTCGGGGAAAAGCACCACCTTAAATGCCGGTTTACAAATACTGGCCGATGACACTAGTCGCAAAGTTATCACCATTGAAGACCCTGTGGAATATTCTATAGACGACATTCAGCAAGTGCGGGTTCGAACAGAGATCGGTTTTAGTTTTGCCGATGCCATGCGCTCGTTTGTGCGCCAAGACCCCGATGTGATTCTGGTGGGTGAAATTCGCGACCACGAGACCGCGCTCGAGGCCATAAGGGCGTCGCAAACGGGGCATATTGTGTTGTCGACCTTGCATAGTAACGACGCAATAGATGCGGTGCAGCGCTTGTTCGACCTTAATGTGCACCCCAACTCCCTTGCAAGCGAGTTGTTGGCGGTCATGGCGCAGCGCCTCGCCAAGCGTATTTGCGAGCACTGCAAGCAAGAGGCCGAGCCAGATCAACTTATTTTAAAAGAGCTATTTCCTCACGATGTTCCTAAACATTTTAGAGTGTTTTACGGCAAAGGGTGCGAGCGCTGCAACGGTACGGGCACTCATGGCCGAGTTGCGGTTATCGAATACCTGCACTTAAACGCCGAGCTTCGCGACAGTATTTCGCGGCGCATCCCCATGGGCCAATTGCGCGCTCAGGCGCTGGACTCGGGTTTGGTGACCATGCGCGACAGCGCCCTAGATCACGTGGTGCAAGGCAATATTCCACTGAGTGAACTGCCGCGTATTTTACCAGAAGAGCGCATGGCCCCTGAAAAACGCGGCGAGTGGCAGCCATAGGTTAACGAGGAGCAGTTATGGTTGAGAAGGCAATACAACGGCTCGCTGCAGAAGACGCGTACCGCGACGAGCTAACAATACTTCGTGAATGGGACACCGCGCCAGCGCCCCCTGGCTGGCTGTTATCGCCGTTTGCGGTAGAACATTTTATTCTCGGCAACGACAAACTCGGTATCGAGAGCAAATTTGTTGCGCCGCGGGAGTTGCTCACGCGGGTGATTATTTCACTGGCAACCAATCGCGGTGTAATGCTCATTGGTGAGCCCGGCACTGCAAAGTCGTTGCTGTCGGAGCTGCTGGCCTGTGCGGTATCTGGTCACTCTCAATTTACTATCCAAGGCGGGGCGGTCTCACATTACAAGCAGTTGCTGTATGGCTGGAATGAAGCGCTATTGCAACGCGATGGCCCGTCTATAGCGGCATTGATTCCCGGCCCGATCTACCGCGGTATGGCCGCAGGCCAATTGGTGCGCTTCGAAGAATTGGCGCGTTGCCCAGCGCCAGTACAAGATGCCATTTTATCGGTTCTCTCTGAACGCAAACTGCACATACCCGAGCTTAGCGATGACGCCGCAACACTTTATGCCCGCGACGGCTTTAATATTATCGCTACCTCCAACTCCCTCGATAAAGGTTTAAATGCTATGAGTGCGGCGCTAAAACGGCGCATGAATTTTGAGACCATCGCCGCCATTAGTGATCTTCAAGACGAGATCGACGTAGTACAGCGCGAGGCCAATAAATTACTACAGCGATCGGGGGTAGCCGTCACACTCGAACCTATGATTATAGAAATGCTGGTAACGGTGTTTCACGAACTGCGCAACGGCCAAACCTTAAGTGGTCGCAGCACCGACCGCTTAGCAGCGGCGGTAATGTCAACCGCCGAGGCGGTTTCTGTAGCCCACGCCATGGGCGTGTATGCGCACTATTATGGCGATGGAAAAATACGGCCCGCGGATATGATTCATTTTTTACTCGGCGCCACCTTAAAAGATAATCTTCAAGACCGTCGTCGTGTAAAACATTATTTCGACACCGAAGTTGTCAACAAACTCGGTAGCCACTGGCGAGAGCTCTACGAGCAAAGCAATATTCTTAAAGCATGATGGATGGTGAGTTGCGAGCCGAACCCCAAAAATGATAGATGTAGGGTCAATGCCTTTGTCTACCGAATGCAGAGACGGGCGCAATACCTTTTGTTGATCTTTATCCTTCAGCGATCATTTTTGGCGGTGTAAATTGATCGCGCCATTTTCCACACTTTAGAGCGATTAAATGAACATTAAATTAACCCATAATTTAAAGACGGCCAACCACCAAGAATTATTGGCGTCTTTAATCGCAAGTTCAGAAGAGTCGGTGCTTTGCTCTGGGTGGATAAAGCCTGAGGGAATATTGGCTCTAGCCCCTGCCATTGAAGAAGCAATTATAAAAAATTCAAAAATAACGATATTTTCGGACCGAGGTCACACCAAGAAAAATTCCGCTGGCATTATTGCTAACTGGCCAGCCGTGACACATCTCATGGCTGGCAAAAGGCACGGAACTCTGCATTCAAAAATTTATTACTTCCAAACTGGCAATGAATACACTGCGGTGATTGGCTCAGCTAATATTACCAACGGCGGCTTATCTGCGAGTCAAGAGCTTAGTGTCCATTTGAATGGCAAAGTTGGTGATGCTTTACAGAAAGAAATCAGGGCGCATTTGAATGAACTGCAATGCCATCTACAAACGTAGTTTTAGAGAGCGAACCCAAGGGGCAGAGTGTGAATAGTAAAGATCAAGAAGGCCTCATCTTGGACCATCGTCCCGAGAGCATTCGTAAACGTTTAGCCCTAGCTCCCAAACGGCAAAATATTTCTGATGCGGTATTGGGTGGAATTGACGGCTGTATAACGACCTTTGCGGTGGTTTCTGGCTCTGTTGGTGCAGGCTTTCCTTCTTCGGTGGCGATAATCCTCGGCTTTGCAAATTTGTTTGCTGATGGTTTTAGCATGGCGGTGAGTAATTACGAGTCAAGCAAGGCTGAACAAGAATTTATTGAGAGTGTAAGGAAGTCGGAAGCGCGGCATATTGAGCAAATTCCCGAGGGTGAACGCGAGGAAATACGGCAGATATTTAAAGCCAAAGGCTTCGACGGCGACTTGCTTGAACGCATTGTAAACACCATAACCGCCGACAAAAAAGTATGGCTCGACGTTATGCTAATGGAAGAACACGGGCTTAGTAAAACCACATCAAATCCACTGATGTCTGCTGGGGTAACCTTTGCCGCGTTTATTTCTGTGGGTGTTATTCCTTTGATGCCTTATTTGGTATCTACCTTGAATATGAATCAACAATTTACGGTGAGTGCTGTTCTTGCCGGAATAATGTTCTTTGTAATAGGTATGCTAAAAAGCCTTGCGGTAGCTAAGCCCTTAATTACCTCAGGATTGCGTACGCTCTTTACTGGTGGCGCGGCTGCGGCCGTCGCCTATTTTACCGCGCATTTTATGCGAGAAATTTTTAATATCTCTACTGGGTAAGCGTTTTACCGCTTGGGGGTGAGCAGAAGGTGTTACGCCGCGCTTGAATTACCTCATTAAAGGCAAAAAAAAGCCTGCCCCAAGGGGCAGGCAAAGTCACTTGGGTGATTTCTACATAAAGTTGTAAGCGAAGCTAATGCCGTAGGTAACAGGTTTGGCGGCATATCTAACTAGCACGTCTTGGGTTACAAACTGGTTGCTCCAGTAGTACTCGTCGGTTACGTTGCGGCCCCACACGGTGGCAGTCCAAGTACCGTCTAAGGCCTCGACACCAGCGCGAAGATCTAAGGTGGTGAACGAGTCAATACGGGTCTTGTCTGGATCGCCGAAGGTAGAGTTGGCTTCACTGTTATAAAGCAGATTCGCGCCAACAAAGCCGCCTAGGTTTTCATTGATTGGGCGCCGGTAATCAACATCGGCAACAAAGTGCATTTCGGGTGTGAAGGGCAAGTCTGAACCGCTGAAATCGCCTTGCTCGCGCACACCATTCAGGCCGTCTTCGTCTTGTCCGGTTGTTGGGTTAACAAAGGTGTACCACTCTTTAACCTCGGTATTAACGTAGGTGCCAGAGCCGCGCAGCAATAGGCCGTCAATTGGGCTGTAAGTTAATTCTATCTCAGCGCCCTGAATGGTGGACTCTGGGATGTTAACCAAGCGGTCTAGCTGGTTGTATACAGGATCTTTAACACTGCCGCGCACTTGCTTGTCGTCGTACTGGTAGTAAAAGATAGCTGAGTTCAATTGCGCTTTGCCTTCTGCAAAGCTCCACTTTAAACCGCCTTCTAATGCTTGCACAGATTCCTGAGTTACCGGTTCAAACTGCGACGTGGTTGAGGCGGGCAGAATAGGGTAACTACCGGTTTTGTAGCCCTTAGAGGCTAAGGTGTATAACAGTAGGTCTTCATTAGCGCGGTAGTTTAAACCTAGGCGCCAAGACACATTGTCTTCTTCCAAAGAGTCGGTGTAGGGCGTGCGGCTAACTTCGGCGGTTGCTGCGTCAAGGCTAACGCACTGGTTAGGTAATATAACGGTAGTGCCTGGTGCTTGACCGCGCAGCGCATCCGAAAAGAAGCCAAAAGTGGCATTTAGGCCAGGGTCATCGCTGTGGCTACAGGAAGTGAAGTCGTTGCTGCTTTCGGTATAACGCGCACCGGCAAGTACCGTGAACTTCTCGCCAAGGTCGTATTCCATGTTAGCGAATATGCCAATGTCTTTAATGTCTTGGGTAATACTGGTGGTTGAGTTGTCAATGAAGGGGCCGCCTGGCATTAAGGCAGCGTTGGTTGAGTCGAATATCAATACCGTTTCGTCACTTTTTACGTCGTTGGTGGCGTAGTTAACACCTACTAGCCATTGGCTAAGGTCGGTGTTGCCCGAAAGGCGCAATTCTTGGGTGAAACTGTCAACACTGCCCACCGAGTCAATACCCATATTGGTTAGGGTGGTGCCGTCGCGGTCCATTGAGTAATCTTCTTCATACTCGCCAATGGCCGTGATCGAAGTAAAGCGCAGCGAATCGTTAATCTCGTGATCTACCCGTAAAGTGAATTGTGAAAACTGTCGTCGCGAGACAGGTCGCGGTCTTCATCCCACTCGGCGCTGCGGGCATTGTTTTTGGCATTGGGTTGAACGAAGAAGGCGTCGATTCGGTTTTGGGTTTCTACGGTATCAGAAACAAGTGGCTCAGACGGTGAGGAATACTGCAGTTGCAGGCCTTGCAGCTGCGCGGCTTGAGTGTCGGACTTGTCGTTCCAGCCATTGACGCCGGCTAAAATTGTGGTGCGCTCGCTCACGTCAAATTGCAATTGGGCGCGGCCCTTAAACAAGTCTTCTTTGCCCAGCTCGCGATTAGAGCCAACGCTTTCTTGCCATTCATCGGCTTGGGTAGTGGCAAACGCTACTCGGCCGGCCACATTTTCACTTAAAGGGCCGCTAACATGCGCTTCGGTGTCGATGCGATTAAAGCTGCCATAGCTCAGTTTGGCGCCCGCTTCTAGCTCTTGAGTAGGCTTGGCTGCAATGTAGTTAATTGCGCCGCCGGTAGAGTTTTGGCCAAACAACAGGCCCTGAGGGCCTTTCAGTACCTCAACCCGCTCTAAGTCTAAAGTTGCGCCCTTGGTGAAGGCGCCGTAAGCGAGCGGTACTTCGTCTACATAAACACTCACCGCAGGGCTCGCGCCAAGGGTGTAGTCATTAAAACCAACGCCTCGCAGCGAAAATAGCGGCGTGCCATTCTGGCTGGCGGTAAATACTAAACCAGGGGAAACCTTGATGAGGTCGCCGGTGTCGGTAATACCTGCGTCACTTATCTGGTCGCCGGTCGCTGCTGACACAGACAAGCCCACATCATTAATAGACTGCGAGCGCTTTTGAGCGGTCACAATCACTTCCTCTAAGGCACCGGCGCCCGCTATTGACGGAGCTAATGCGATGGCTATGCCGATGCTAATGAGTTTTTTCATAACGTTACCTCTATTACTTTTATTGGGATCTTGGGTTGTTGCTGACTTATTCGTATTAATAACAGCGTAGCTGCGTTTTTTAACTTTGCCGCCAATTTGGCTTCTATGTGTCTTAATATTGACCTTTTGTTCAATAACTTTGTTGGAGACGATTCTGAACTGATATAGTTTGCATGGGTATAAGTACTATCCGCTATCTCTGTTGAGGCTTAGCTCGTTAGCGGGTTCTTTACTATTAGCAAGCGTGCATTAAATAGGTCGGTGCAAGGCCTGATTTTCTGGTGACACCGCTGCACTGCTAGCTAAGATATTGATCTTCCATTGAAAATAAACTTCTTGGGCTTGTACGTAAAATCTTGGTTATTTGTTACTAAGCGTAATGCTTGGTGTGAAAACGTGTCAATTTGTCCCTTTGCTAGCCTCGGTAAAGGGGGGGATTTAAGGCTCTGTAGCACGCTAATGCATTAAATGTTTAATTGGTGACATTGATCGTTTGGCGTAAGATGTTGTTCTTTACTAAAAGGTTTAAAAATGAATACGAATGCTTTTGCGCAGCGATTTTGCGCCGTGGGTGGTTTGATTTTTTTTGGAATACTGGCCGTAGGCTGGATATTTATTGCGCAGTTTTTCCCGCCTCACTCGCCAACGGCCGGTGCAGAGGAGATTGCTGGAATATTTAGTGAAAATAGCCTAATGATTCGCGTCGGCTTTGCGCTTGCACTGTTGTCGCTGCCTTTTTATGTGCTTTTTGGCGCGGCTATTGCGGCGCAACTGCGACGTATTGAAGGGCCGAATGAAGTGCTGGCCCAGTCGCAAGCGGCTTGTGCTGCCATTGTCGCCGCGCTGTTCATGATTGCGTTCTTTATATGGATTGGGCTTGCTTATAGACCTGATCGGCCAGCGGAATTAGTCCTTGCCTTGAGTGATATTGCGTGGCTAATTTTATTAATGACCACCTCGCCCTTTATTGTGCAGAACATTACCGTGGGTATCGCCGTACTTACGGATAAAAGCGCAGATCCGGTTTTTCCGCGTTGGTTTGGCTTTTACAATTTTTGGGTGGCGGTCCTCTTACTGCCCGCTGGGGTGATCTGTCTGTTTAAAACAGGCCCTTTTGCATGGGACGGTATACTCGGCTTTTGGCTGCCGCTGATCGACTTTAGTGTGTGGGTGGTCATCATGACCGTGCTGCTGTTTAAGGCAATTAAGAAGCAAGAGCGCGCCGTTGGGGTTTAGCGCTGATCTGCTATTTAAAAAATCAGGCGTTATTGAAAATATCTTCAACACTAGCGACTAGACCGCAGTCGTCGCTGCTGTAGCCGGGCAGCTGCGCGACGGCGGCGTGAAATTCTTCGCCGCGAATGATGTTTAAAAATTCCTGAAACTTAGGGTCGTTGAGTGCCTGCTTATGGCAGGCCATTACATAGCGCTCTTGGGCGAGGGGAATAAAGTCGAGGCCGAACTGTCTGGCCGCGGCTTCTACGCCAAAGCCGGCGTCGGCCATGTTTGCGGCTATATAAGCGGCAACGGCAGAGTGGGTAAATTCCTCTTGTTCAAAGCCCTTTATATTCGCACTTGGAATAGCTTGTTCTTTCAATAGCGCGTCCAGCAGTGATCGCGTTCCCGAGATCGCTTGGCGGTTGATAAAGCGCAGGTCAATTTCGGCTAGGTCGGCAAGCCCTGTTACACCCAGTGGATTGCCGGCTTGCAACATTAACCCTTGGCGCCGAGTAATAAATTGAATAATCCGGTGGCTGCGAGGTTTAAGGCGTTTTCGGTAGTCGCGGTAAAGTGCTGGCGCAGTGCCTATGGGCAGGTGGAAGCCGGCAATATCGCAGGCGTTACGGGCTAGGGCAGAGAGGGCATCGGCGGGGCTGCAATACTGTAAATCCAGCGGTAGCTCGCCAATGTATTTTGGTAGCAAGGCAACCGCATAACCGTGGCTGGCATGTAGGCGAAGTACCGGCTTATTGCCTTCGAGCAAATGCGCAATTTCTAAGTTTATCTCTGAGCTAAGGCTTTCTAGCTGCGGTTCTAAACGCGCCGCAACCCGTTGTTCTGCCCAAAGCAGTTTCTCGCCCAGGGGCGACAGGCGTGAACCGCGCCCCCGTTGTTTTTCGATTAGCGGCGTGCCAAAAAACTCCTCCCAGTGTTGCAGCATATTCCAAGCATGACGATAGGAAAAACCACAGGCTTCGGCAGCTTGGGTTAATTTGTTTTGCTTGTGAATGGCCCTAAGCAGGGCGAAGAGTCGTGGGTCGAGCTGCTCGCCTTGGCCATCGGTAAAAAACCACGCGGGAGAGATCTGTAAATGTTTCATAGGCAAAGTTGTGCATATTTAGTAAATATAGGCTAGCTGCTAAGCTGAACCCCAATAATAGCGTTGTAAACACAAAATATATGCAAAAAATTGCATATATGGGGTCTCGTGAAGAGGCTTATGTCGAGTAAAGCGAGAGAATAATATGAAGTCTGCTCCCCCTAGCATAGCGGCAGTTGTCGAGGGCCTTGTTGCGTCCCTAAAACATCAGCCTGGCGCCTTGCTGCCTATTCTGCATGCGGTGCAAGATGAACTCACTTATGTGCCGGACGAGGTGATTGCCATCATCGCGGATGGGCTAAATCAGACCCGCGCCGAAATCTCTGGTGTCATTAGCTTTTACCACCATTTTCGGCGCACACCACCGGGTGATCATGTACTGCAAATTTGTCGCGCAGAGGCTTGCCAGGCGCGGGGCGCAAAGCAGTTGGAGTCGCACATTAAGCAGCGCTTAAATATTGACTACCACCAAACCTCAGCAGATGGTCGCGTGAGCTTAGAGCCGGTGTACTGCTTGGGTAATTGCAGTTGCGGGCCGTCTATTCGTATTGGCGACGCTATATATGGCCGAGTGTCGCCAGCGCGCTTTGAGCAGCTGCTCGATGATATGACGACCCAAGTTGTGGAGCTGGTGTAATGACATTGCAAATTTTTGTGCCCAGCGATACTACCGCTTGCTCACTTGGTGCCGATACCATCGCCGCAGCGATTGAACTTGCTGCCGTGCAGAGTGGTGCCGATATTGAACTGATCCGCAATGGCAGTCGCGGTCTGTTTTGGCTAGAGCCAATGGTCGAGGTAGAAACCCCTGCGGGGCGAGTTGCCTACGGGCCGGTAGAGATAAGCGACGTTGATGGCTTGCTTAAGAGCGGCCTGCTCGACGGTAATTTAGACCACCCCTTATGCCAGGGTCTTACTGAAGAAATTCCCTTCTTAAAAAACCAGCAGCGACTGACGTTTGCGCGACTGGGATTGGGTGATCCATTATCAATAGAGCACTATCTTGCTCATGCCGGCTTTCGCGGTTTGCAGCACGCGCTGAGTTTAAGTCCGGCAGATAGGGTGCAGCAGGTAACGGATTCTGGTTTGCGGGGGCGGGGCGGCGCGGCGTTTCCCACCGGCATTAAATGGAAGACGGTGCTGGATGCCGAGGACGATCAAAAATACATTGTTTGCAATGCCGACGAAGGCGATTCCGGCACCTTTGCAGACCGCTTAGTGATGGAATGCGATCCCTATATACTGATTGAAGGCATGGTCATTGCGGGTTTGGCGGTGGGTGCTAATCAGGGTTATATCTATTTGCGCTCGGAGTATCCGCTGGCTCAGCGCATTATGAATGAAGCCATTGCGCGGGCCAGGGCGGCGGGTTATTTGGGTGGGAATATTTGCGGCAGTGGTCGCCAGTTTGAATTGGAAGTTCGTCTCGGTGCGGGTGCCTATATTTGTGGCGAAGAAACCGCCTTGCTCGAAAGCCTAGAGGGCAAGCGCGGCATGGTGCGCGCCAAGCCGCCACTCCCCGCCCTAAAAGGTTTGTTTGCCAAACCGACGGTGGTCAATAACGTATTGTCGCTGGCGGCGCTGCCCTTTATTTTTGATCAAGGCGCGCAGGCCTATGCGGATGTCGGCATGGGCCGCTCGCGGGGAACCTTGCCATTTCAGCTGGCGGGTAATGTGCGGCAGGGCGGTTTGGTCGAGTTAGCCTTTGGCGTGAGTCTGCGAGAATTAATGGACGATTTCGGCGGCGGTACTTTTACTGGCCGCCCGCTAAAGGCAGTGCAGGTCGGCGGGCCGCTGGGGGCTTATTTACCGGAGTCCCAATGGGACACGCCGCTGGACTACGAGGCCTTCGCTGCAATCGGCGCGGTGCTTGGTCACGGCGGCGTGGTGATGTTCGACGACACCGTGGATATGGGCGAGCAGGCCCGCTTCTCTATGGAGTTTTGTGTGGTGGAGTCCTGCGGTAAATGCACGCCCTGTCGTATTGGTTCAACACGCGGAGTTGAGGTTATCGACAAAATTCGCAGCGGTCAGCAGCCCGAGGCGAATCTCGCGCTACTCGACGAATTATGTACCACAATGATAGACGGCTCGCTCTGCGCCATGGGCGGCATGACGCCCTTCCCAGTGCAAAGCGTCATGAAATATTTTGCCGACGATCTGCGGCCACTAGCCGACAGGGAGCGCTAAGATGATCCAGTACTTTGATCCACGTAAACCGGACCCTAATAAAGATTTAGGAACCCCGCCAAGCTTATCAACCGAGCTGGTGAGTCTTGCCATCGATGGCCGTGAGATCGTAGTGCCCGAAGGCACCTCGGTACTCAGGGCCGCCGCGCTTGCCGGAATTAATATTCCTAAGTTATGTGCCTCAGATAATTTAGAGGCCTTTGGTTCCTGCCGTCTGTGCGCGGTACAAATTGAAGGCCGCAAGGGCTTTCCTGCGTCATGTACCACACCCGTTGCCGAGGGTATGCAGGTCAGCACCCAGACCGAGCCAGTGGCCAAGCTGCGCCGCAATATTATGGAATTGTATATCTCCGACCACCCGCTGGACTGTTTAACCTGTCCCGCTAACGGTGACTGTGAGCTGCAAGATATGGCGGGTGCAGTTGGTCTGCGAGAAGTGCGTTATGGCTTTGATGGCGAGAATCATCTGCACGCCGAGAAAGACGAGTCGAATCCCTATTTCAGTTTTGATCCCAGCAAGTGCATTGTCTGTTCGCGCTGTGTGCGCGCCTGTGAAGAAGTGCAGGGCACTTTCGCATTAACCATTGATGGTCGCGGTTTCGACTCCAAGGTGTCCGCTGGGGCGAATGATTCCTTTATGGACTCCGACTGTGTTTCCTGCGGCGCTTGTGTGCAGGCTTGCCCAACGTCCACCTTGATGGAAAAAAGCGTTATTGAGCAAGGTCAGCCGGAACACAGTATTGTGACCACCTGCGCCTATTGCGGCGTGGGCTGTTCCTTTAAAGCTGAAATGAAAGGCAATGAAGTAATACGCATGGTGCCCTACAAAGGCGGCGATGCAAATCACGGTCACTCCTGTGTAAAAGGCCGTTTTGCCTTTGGCTATGCCACCCATAAAGATCGGGTGCGCTCGCCAATGATTCGCGACAGCATTGATCAGCCATGGCAGGAAGTAAGCTGGGAGCAGGCGATAAGCTTTGCGGCGAAGCGGCTTAAAGACGTGCAGGCCAAATACGGTCGCGAAAGCATTGGTGGTATCACCTCTTCGCGCTGTACCAACGAAGAAACCTATCTCGTTCAAAAATTAGTGCGTGCCGCCTTTGGTAATAACAATACCGATACCTGTGCGCGGGTCTGTCATTCGCCCACCGGCTACGGTCTTAAAACCACCCTTGGCGAATCTGCTGGCACCCAGACTTTTGACTCGGTAATGAAGGCCGATTGCATAGTGGTGATTGGCGCCAACCCAACCGATGCGCATCCGGTGTTTGCCTCGCAATTGCGGCGGCGTCTGCGTCAAGGTGCAGAGCTGATCGTGATTGATCCCCGCAAAATTGATCTGCTAAAAACACCGCATATGGGCAAGGGCATGCATTTGCCGCTGCGGCCAGGCACCAATGTCACCATCATTAACGCCTTAGCGCATGTGGTCGTTACGGAAGGGCTAGAAGACAAAAATTTCGTATCGACCCGCTGTGACGAAAAAGCCTATCAAGCCTGGCGTAAATTTATTAGCGAGCCACGTCATTCCCCCGAAGTGTTAGAAGAGATCACTGGCGTTGCCGCTGAAGATGTGCGCAAAGCTGCTCGCGCCTACGCCACGGCAGGTAACGGCGCTATCTATTATGGCCTTGGTGTTACCGAACACAGCCAAGGGTCGACCATGGTAATGGGCATTGCTAATTTAGCGATGGCTACCGGTAATATCGGCCGCGAAGGTGTGGGTGTAAACCCGCTGCGGGGCCAGAACAATGTGCAAGGCTCCTGCGATATGGGTTCATTCCCCCACGAACTGCCGGGCTATCAGCATGTGTCCGACGTAGTAGCGCGCTCGCGTTTTGAATCGGCGTGGGGCGTGGTGCTCGACGACGAGCCGGGTCTGCGTATTCCCAATATGTTTGACGCTGCCATTGCCGGCAGTTTCAAAGCGCTTTACGTACAGGGCGAGGACATCGCCCAGTCAGACCCCAACACCCAGCATGTGGAATCGGCACTGCGGGCCTTAGACTGCTTAATCGTTCAAGATATCTTCCTCAATGAAACCGCAAAATTTGCCCACGTTCTTTTGCCGGGTTCTACCTTCTTAGAAAAAAATGGCACTTTCACCAATGCCGAGCGCCGTATTAACCGCGTGCGCAAAGTTATGCCCGCCATTGCCGGTAAAGAAGACTGGGAAGTGACCGTGGATTTGGCCAACGAGCTGGGCTACCCCATGAACTACCAGCACCCAAGCGAAATTATGGATGAGATTGCCCAGCTCACGCCAAGCTTTAATGGCGTTAGCTACGCTAAATTAGAAGAGCAGGGCAGTATTCAGTGGCCCTGTAATGCCGATCACCCAGACGGTACGCCCACCATGCACGAGGTCGACTTCCCGATTGGTAAAGGCCAGTTTGCGATTACCGAATACGTGGCGACCTCGGAAAAAACTAATCGCCGCTTCCCGCTGTTATTAACCACCGGCCGAATTTTGTCGCAATACAATGTGGGCGCGCAAACGCGGCGCACCGCTAACCAGCAATGGCACGATGAAGATGTACTTGAAGTGCATCCTCACGACGCCGAGCTGCGCGGTATTCACGATGGCGACTGGCTGGGTATTTCCAGCCGCGCTGGTCAAACAGTGTTGCGGGCAAGGGTAAGTGAGCGCATGTTGCCGGGGGTGGTGTACACCACCTTCCATCATCCGGGTAGTGGCGCCAATGTTATTACCACCGATAATTCCGATTGGGCGACTAACTGCCCAGAATACAAAGTCACGGCGGTGCAGGTAGAAAAAGTCAGTCAGCCCTCGGAATGGCAGCGGCAGTTCAAAGCCTTTGATGAGCGCCAGCGCAAACTGTATCGCAAGCCTAAGGGAGCGCCAGAACATGTTGGCCGTTAAGCTCGTGGAAGATAGCAGTAAGCCAGTAGGCAGTGCGCGGGCAGCGGTCGATGTGCGTCGCGCCAACCAGCGCAAGACCGCGCCGCTGGACGATCATATCGCCATGGAAGTGCCGGTGGCGATGGTCTACAACGGCATCTCTCACGCGGTGATGATGGCGACCCCCGCTGACCTAAAAGACTTTGCGCTGGGCTTTAGTCTTAGCGAAGGTATTCTCACCGACACCCAGCAATTATTTGATTGCGACGTTAAAACTGTTGCGCACGGCCTGTCGGTTGAAATGCGCATCGCTAATTCCTGTTTGGCAGCACTCAAGCAGCGGCGGCGCAACCTCACCGGCCGCACTGGCTGTGGTTTATGCGGTACAGAATCTTTAGAAAGCGCGATTCGCCCAGTGCGCAATGTTACTGCGCCAGTGGTGTCTGATGACGCTGTGCAGCGCGCCCTTAAAATGTTTCCCCAGCACCAAGCCTTACAAGCGCAAACCGGCGCAAGTCACGGCGTGGCTTGGTGTGACTTGGCAGGCAATATTGTAAAAGTGCGAGAAGACGTTGGCCGACACAATGCGCTGGATAAATTAATCGGTGTGCTGTTGCAGACTCATACCGATTTAAGCCAAGGCTTTGTGTTGGTGTCTAGTCGGGCAAGTTATGAAATGGTTCACAAGAGTTGCGCGGTAGGTATTGGCGCCTTGGTGGCGGTGTCAGCACCCACCTCACTTGCAATTGAACAAGCCGCAGCAGCGGGCCAATTACTGATTGGCTTCGCCCGCGAAGGCCGCCACGTTATTTATAATAATCCTTGGGAGTAACTGGGCGAGATGAGCAGCGCGCACAGCAAAAGTGTTGATAATTTAATTCGTATGGCAAATGACATTGCCGAAAATTTGCGTCATGGCGCCAGCGACGATGCAATTGCTGCCGAACAAGTCGCGAATCATATTCGGCGGTTTTGGGCGCGGGCAATGAAGTTAGAAATAAAAGAATATCTGAAATCTGGTGGAGCGGATTTGAACAAAATAGCATCCACTGCCATCGGTTTTATTTAATGGTAGTGGATGTATGCACGGCGCCCTTTTATACGGTGCCTTTTTACACGGCGCCTTTTTGCACGACACCTTAAAGCGTTCTTTCTACGCGGATGGTGGCGGTGGTAAGGTATCAAAATGATATTCAGTGCCGGGCTTAACTGGCGCCGAACCCACTTTGCATAATTCCCATTCATCGCCACCATTACGCAGTTTCTGCAGCAATAGCTCGGGGTCGAAATCGAGACCAATGGGGTTTTTCTCAAATTCCTCTGAAGAAAACCACCCTATGCAGCCTTCCATTGTAGGAAAATTGTCAACTTGAAGTTCTATTTCATTGCCATCGGGATCGCGGAAATACATGGAGGTCGTCGGGCCATGATTAATACACCAAAATGGCTCAACACCTTTGTCTTTGAGTTGTTCCCAGTGGCTCAGCAGTTCATCGAGATTTTTATAAGTGAACGCAGCGTGGTCAAACCCAGTGTATTTTTTGTCGGGCGAAGGTAAATGGGCGGTATTTAGAAATGCGATGCGATGATGTTCCTCGTCGTAGGTTAGAAATGAAATCATTGGTGACTCAAAAGAGCCTCTAAGATTCAAAACGGTTCGGTACCACTCGATCATTTCATCGTATTTTTTAGCTCGAATAACAATGTGAGCCAATTTTTGCGGCACTATTGTTTGGCTGGCTGTGAGGGTATTTGGCATTGTGTTCACCTATTTTATTCTGAGTAGGATATAAATGAAATTTGACACAAATTTACCACGTGGTCAATATTGAGGTTTACGGCTCTTTGGCAACGATATTTTCAATTGCGCCAAGCTGATCGATTTCAACTCGGACAATATCACCCTCTTTTAGGTAATTTGCTGGACTCATCAGTGCGCCTACGCCAGCGGGTGTGCCGGTGAAAATTACATCGCCAGGTTCTAATGTCATCGCTTGGCTCAGGTGTGCAATTTGCGCAGCGCAATCGAACATTAGGTATTTGGTGTTGGATTCTTGGCGCTTTTCGCCATTTACATAACAGCGGATACCTAAATTAGTTTCGTCGACGGCGTCGGCGGTGACGATATACGGGCCAATGGGCGCGTGGCTGTCGAAGGATTTACCAATCATGAATTGACCGGTTCGCAGCTGCCAGTCACGTACGCTTACATCGTTGCCAATACAAAAGCCAAAGATCGCGGATCGCGCTTCTGATTCAGAAATATTTTTACAGCGTTTACCGATAATAAAAACCATCTCCGCTTCGTAATCTAGCTTATCGGAAGCGCGCGGCAATTGAATCGCGTCGAAGGGTCCATTGATCGAGGTGACGGCCTTTGAAAACCAGACTTGGTGCTCGGGGCGCTCGATGCCACCGGTAGCGGCCTCGACGGCATGGTCTGCGTAGTTAAGGCCAATGCCAAAAATTTTACCTGGCCGGCTTACTGGTGCCTCCAGTTTAATTTCGTCTAAGCGGTAATCTATAGGGACTTCCAAATCTTTAATTATGTCTTTGACGCTTTCCCATTGATTAATGAGCGATATCATATCTGCGGGAAGGCTGGGAAGGTGGTGATATAAATCTATTATTCCACCGTCGACTATTTTTGCAATACGACGTGTATTTTCGTGGGTAAACTGCGCTAATTTCATTTTAAGTCCATTTTTAGTAGGTCGAAAAATTATTTTGATGCAATGATTTTATAAGTTTTTTGAAAAAAATTTTGTAAATCAATCAATGTTTCGCTTAGGCATTCTGCTAGCCGGGGATAAACCGCAAGGGCTAATGATGCCCTTAGTGGGCTTCCTGGCTTTTAGTTGTGATAGTCCTTGGGAGCTTCTGCACAATGTGGTGATACTCCGGCGGAGCCTTTACTGCTTTTGTAATAGTGCAGTACATATTTTTCTGGCTATCTATTGTTGTGCTTTGTCGCCGAGCGAATTAATGCCAAGGATCGCATAAGCTTACCGATTGGTCAATTGCGTTGGGGTTTAGGGCTTACTTTGCATCCCTTAATCCCTTTGCGCAGGTATTATTTGCCCTTATAACGGTGAGTTTGGGTTATAAGAGGCGGATAAGGTTTGCCTGCAATGGATAAAATTGGTGGCTCGTAAATTCTTTATTTACCAAACGGTAAAACACTGCTTTAATATCACTATTCTAATAATAGATGGTGGAGAAGCATTTTAATGAATACGAATGTAATAATTGCAGGCGCCGGTCCGGTTGGAATGACACTGGCGCTCGAGTTAGCGAGGTACGGTGTTAAATCGATTTTGCTAGAGCGAAATGAGACGACAACGCGACATCCCAAGATGGATTTAACCAATGGCCGCAGCATGGAGCTTTATGCGCGGCTTGGTGTTGTTGAGGCGCTCAGGGATGTTGGGGTGCCTAGAGAAAATTCATTTGATATCAGCTGGATTACTCGTCTCGCAGGCTATGAGCTGTTCCGGTATCGCTATCCGTCATCTACCGAATTTGAAGCAAACTCTCGTGCAATTAACGACGGTAGCTTTCCCGCTGAAGCGCCGCTGCGAGTAAGCCAAATTGATATAGAGCCAGTTTTGAAACGCTTTGTGGACGAGAGTCCGCTTATAGATGTGCGGTTTGGCGTTGCTTTTGAGGAGATCGTAGAAGAATCCTCAGGTTCGATTTCTGTCCTTGTAAAGAATCAGCGTAGTGGTGAGACTGACGTTCTCAGTGGGATGTTCTTAGCGGGTTGCGATGGCGGTGGTAGCCGCGTTCGTCGTAAATTAGGCATTGAACTCGATGGCGAAGAAGCGGTGGCTGGTGCGTTTATGGTCCACTTTCGATCCACCGATACCGAACTGCTCCAGCGCTGGGGTGGTACTTGGCATTACCAGAACGGTGCGGGAACCTTAATAGCGCAAAATGATAAAGATACATGGACGCTGCAAGCGTGGCTACCACCGGGTGAGGATGGCTTGGAGTGGAAGGCCGAAGACGTCTTGGAAAACTGGGTTGGTCAAAAATTTAACTATGAAATTTTGCAGGCAAATCCGTGGGCTGCTCACTTTGTAGTGGCGAAACAATATTACAAAGGGCGGGCTATTTTGGCGGGTGACTCTGCACATCAGTTTATTCCTACAGGCGGGTATGGCATGAACTCGGGTATTGCCGACGCCATTGGTTTGGCGTGGGTGCTCACTGCAAATGTGCAAGGTTGGGGCGACATGAGTCTGGTAGATGCTTACGAGGCTGAGCGACGTCCGACGGCGTGGTGGCATCTTGAGGCATCGCGGCGGCATTTCTTGGTGCGGCAAGCGTTTACGATGGCATATATGGCTGCGGGCGATATTGACTCGGATACCGAAGTGGCCTCGAGTAATCGATCAGCCTTGGCAGAGAAGTGCCGTATGCTGGGCAATGCTGAAAATGAAAGCTATGGGGTTGAATTAGGCTACCGCTACGATTCCGATATTATTTTGGGCGAAGCAGGTAATGAAGAAATAGACCCTCTGGTATATACGCCTAGCACGGAACCAGGGCGGAGATTACCGCACGTATATTTGGAAAATGGCCAGTCGATTTATTCGCTACTTGGAAACAACTTTAACTTGCTGGTATGCGAAGACAGTATTGATGTTTCTTCGCGGTCACTACTTGATGAAGCATTGGCTTCGACCTTGGCTCCGCCTTGTGAGATTGTCGTGATCAATAATGCAAATGCAAAGAAGGTGTTGGCTTCAAAATATGTGCTCGTGCGGCCAGACCTGCATATCGCTTGGCGATCTGATCAAATCACAAGCGAGTTTGCGAGTGTATTATTAAAAGCGATTGGCAAAGCAGCTTGAGTACTTGGCTTTGGCCAGTAAGAACGGAAATTGCTCGGCGATTGAATGATAGCAAACCTATCAGGCAGATTTAACGCATAGTGCGCTAGTTGGTTGCACCCCTGACGGCTAGCTCTAAAGTTGGGGTGATACTAAGGCCTTTAAGGTAGAAGCTTTTATTTATATAGATAAGCAGAGGCATCTTAGTAGTCTGGTATTTACGTAAGTGAGTACTAATCGCAGCCTAGGTCATTTTTAATTGTGAATGGGAGAATTAAAATAATGAGTGAAACATTGCAAACATCAGTATTAATTGTCGGTGGTGCCGGTGCGGGATTGGCGTCGTCTATTTTTTTGACCGAATTGGGAATTGATACACATCTTATTGAGCGGCGAGAAACAACGTCTCCGGCGCCAAAGGCCCATTACTTAAATTTGCGCTCAATGGAAATATTTCGCTCGCTGGGCTTAGCCGACGAAATATACGAGCGCAGTACCCCGGCAGAGAATATGGCTACCGTAGGCTGGTATACGTCCCTTGCCGGAGATGGCGAGTTAGACGGCAAAACCATTCATATTATGGATGCATTTGGCGGTGGCGCTTTAGCCGAGCACTATGGTGAGTCGAGTCCCTGCCGCACTGCAAACTTTGCTCAGCTCCATGTTGAACCTTTTTTATATGCCCATGCAGAGAAAAGAATTTCGAAGCGAGAAGTCGCATCTTCTTTGCATTTTGGTCATGAGTTAGTGTCATTTTTTGAAAATGAATTGGGGGTATTAGCCACCATTAGAAATACTGCCAACGATGAAACGTATACCGTGCAGGCAAAGTATATGCTTGCCTGTGACGGAGGACGATTTGTTGGTCCTAGTTTGAATATCCCTATGCAGGGTATCGAGCGCTTAATAGACATGAAAACAGCGTATTTTCGCGCTGATTTGTCGTCATTCATAGACGATGATAGCCCAATGATTCGATGGTTCTCTAATCCGGAAAGTGGCGGTGCGTGGGGTAGTGGGGTGATGGTCGCACTGGGGCCTAAAGATTTTGGGCGAAACTCTCAAGAATGGCTGATGCATTTCGCCTTTAATCCCGACCAGATCGAAAATGTAGAGCACGAAGAATTAGCCGAGCAAATTAAATCGTTGCTGAGAGTGACTGCTGAAACTAAAGTCGAAATCATCAAGACCAATGAGTGGCAAGTTAAGGGCGTTCTTGCAGACCGCTTTCGTCAAGGCTCGGTATTCCTGTTGGGTGACGCGGCTCATTGCCACCCACCTACCACGGGCTTGGGTTTGAATTCTGCAATCCAAGATGCACACAATATGGCATGGAAGTTAGCCGCGGTGATCAAAGGCGAAGCTAGCGATTCCTTACTCGATACCTACGAGTCTGAGCGACGTCAAGTAACCGGAAAAAATGTACGATGGGCGCTGTATACATTTCAAAATCACCTGTTAATAGATGGCGGAATAGGGCTTATTCCTGGTGCGCCGGTAGAAATGAATACTCAAGCTTATCGCAATCTTTTTGAAGATTCAGAAATCGGTGACACGCTTCGTCATCGCGCAAAGCTTGTTATTGATACCCAAACCGCAGAATTTCAGGCCATTAATATGGAGATTGGTTTTAAGTATCAACTGGGTGCATTGCATAAGGATGGGCACGAATCTACAGAGCGTGAAATGTTCGAGCGTCGCTACTACCCCTGTACCGACCCAGGTGCGAGATTTCCGCATTTTTGGCTTAATAACAACGGTAAAAACCTATCATCCTTAGATCTGATTACTATCGATAGTTTTACTCTGTTTGTTGAAAAAAATGTGGAGCAGTGGTCTGCGTTAGTCGGCCGAAGCCCCCTTGCTAATAAATGCCACGTGGTGGCAATAGGTGCTGGGGCCGCTCAAATGAAACCGCTGAACGATGATTGGAATCAATTCAAATACATTGGAGATAACGGTGCAGTGCTTGTTCGTCCCGATGGGCACGTAATGTGGCGATCAAAAGATGCTTCCGGTATGGCACGTTTTATTGATGAGCTTAGTGGATTTTTTAAATCATAAAGTAAAATAATTTTTAAGTTATTTTAGCGTTGCGCAGGCGTGGCGATTTTGTCGCCTCGCTTGTTAGTGAGCGTGCTTTTAAATGAGTCGGCGAATTTACGCAGCTGTGTTGCGGCCGTATTTCGGGTTGATAGTTTTCTTTGGGTACAGTGTTAAATGGTATTGACCGACTGGTAAGGCTGTGAGAGATTGTCCTTGGCGACTAAAGTTGTTCATTTGGGCTTGTAAGCAGAATTGGCCGAACAATGTGATATATGACGTCAGTAGTAAGCCTGTGAAGGTGCGGTCACGTCAGGCCGTTGGAATTGCGAGTGAAATATAAAAATAAATTTACATTCTAGGGTAACTCTAAAAATCAAGCTTTATCGAATCGTGAGCGGCTTGGACTTCTGATTTTCAGTTCAGCCTATTTGAATAGTTATAATAAGAGGTAAGTGCTGTGGCGAATTTTTTAAATAACGCATGGTATGTGGCATTTTGGATCAGCGAGCTCGACGATAAGCCGCTAAAGAAGAAAATCCTTGGTAGGAATGTGCTTTTTTACAGAGATAGTAACGGCGCCGCGATTGGTCTGAGTAACGAGTGCCCACATCGATTTGCACCATTACACAAAGGTCGAATAGAAGGGGATACTATTGAATGCCCTTATCATGGCCTGCGCTTTGATAGAACTGGATTATGTGTATACAACCCTTATTCAGATGACTGCGATGGACTTCCCGCTAACGCGGTGCTACGTGCATTTCCTGTTGTTGAAAAATACCGTTTCATTTGGGTATGGATGGGCGATCCGCAGTTAGCGAACGAAGCAGAAATTCCCGATTATAGCTTTCTGGATAATACAGCAGCGTTTACTGCTACGGCAGAGGCAACGCTAACTATGCCGGTAAATTATGAGTTAATACTCGACAACTTAATGGATCTTAGCCACGGTCAATTTCTTCACGCTACAACCTTAGGCAATAGCGCTATGGCTGCGGGTAGTACTACGGCCAGGAAAGTAGGGAATATTGTTTATTCTGAGCGCCTAAATCCCGCTGGTGAAGTTCCGCTTCTTTTTGCGCCGGCCCAGCTTGTCGACGCGGGAGCCTTAGTCGATTTTTGGAATGATATGTGGTGGGCGCCTGGTAGTTGCTACTATTTGGAAGTGGGTATTACACCAGCTGGCCGACCTAGAGAGGAGGGGGTGCTAATAAAAAGTGCGCAAATTTTGACCCCCGTTGATGAGCGAAATACAGAATATCGACACATACTCTACCGTGACTTTTTAAAAGAAAATGATGCGGTCACTATTGCGATGGAGGCCCTGGTGAGCAAGGCATTTTCAGAAGAAGATGAGCCTATGCTTATAGAGGTGCAGGATGGTATGGCAGGTAAAGATTTTTGGGAACTACGTCCCGCAATTCTAAAAGGCGACCGCGCTGCCATTATGGTGCGAAGAACCATGCAGAAATTAATTGAGGACGAACTGAATTCATCTTTAAGCTAAAGCTTTACTGAAGGTATGCGGCGCGGATAAGCACTTTTGCTATTGTTAGCTAATGTCGCGCTGCATCGATATATTTCGGTTTTATCCAATCGCGGAATATGTTTGCTTAAAATAATAATTGGCTGAGTTGGATTTTCTATTGATTGACGAGATATAAAAATAATATTAATAGGGATGAGAATAATGAAAACAAAATTTGCGATGGCAGTCTCTGTGATTGGAATTTGTAACCTTGCGCAAGCGCAAAGTGTAGAAAGTGCCGGAGCTGATGACGCTAAGGCTAAACGCACAAATAGATTTCTCGAAGTAGTTGTGGTTACCGCCCAAAAGCGCACAGAAAATGCACAAGATGTGCCAATTGCTATTGCAGCATTTTCTGAAGAGAAATTGGACGCATTTGGTATTCAAAGTACGGCAGATCTACCGAGTATTACACCGGGTTTAACCATCACCGGTTCCGCTGGCTTCAATCTAATTTATTTACGAGGTATCGGTACCAGTGCTTTTATTCCCTCATTTGACCCATCCGTCGCTACCTATGTCGACGGCATTTACATACCTAGCCAACAGGCTACGTTAACCGACTTAGGAGGCGTAGAGCGGGTTGAGGTGCTAAAAGGGCCGCAGGGAACATTGTTTGGAAGAAATTCAACGGGTGGTGCTATTAGCGTTTTTACAAAGTCGCCAGGGGTTGATCCGGAAATGAGTATCGGAGTTGAGCGCGGGAGTTTCGACGCAAAGAAAGCTAAGTTTTACGCCAGCTACCCCATATTAGATTCGCTAGCGGTATCTCTTGCCGGCATTTACTCCACCGTAGATTCATACTATGACGTTAAAAAGGATCCCGAAAGTCTCACTGGGCAGCCTAATTTCGATAAGCTTGATGCCGAGGTCACCCGCGGTGGCCGATTTAGTGTGAAATGGTTTCCTGTTGATAGTTTGGATGTGACTTTAACCGGATATTATATTGAGCAGCGAGGCAGTATCGCCTTTGTAGAACCGAATGTTAAGCCTGCGCCGATCACCGGCGTTGTTATAAACCCACCGGGCGATTATGAATGGTATGGGAATACTGAGCCGGTGTCGCATAGTCGCACGGCGGCGGTTTACTCGAATATTAATTGGCAAACCCCGTTATTTGATGTGAAAGTGCTTGGCGCTTACCAGAAACTCAATAGCTACGATAATGTTTACGACTTTGATGGTTCTAGTTTGAATCTAGCCATTTTCAATGGCGCTGGTGAACCAAGCGATTTGAAGTCTGCTGAGATACAGTTTATCTCTAATGACGAGGGCCTAACTCCGTCATGGTTGCGGTGGGTTGGTGGTTTGTATTACCTAACGCAAGAAGCGGGCTTTGATCCCTTCTATGCAACAGTGGGGAATGGCGTTGGTTTGGAACAGGCCCTGCAGCCGGTTGTAGAAACACTGCAACCTATTTTGAATAATGTGGGATTAGATTTTTCAGATTTAGCCGCTGGCGACGTAATATCGCTGGGCGCACAAGGAATGCTAGAGACGAATAGTTACTCGGTATTTGCGCAAGGTACGGCCGACATAACAAGCTGGCTATCGATTACTGCCGGTGCTCGGTATCAGGAAGAAGATCGCTTTCTTACCAAGCAGAATACGCTTACCTATCTACCTGGTGTGAAGGAGCCGATTCCAACATTGCAGTTTAATCAGCCCAAAGTAAAGCAGACAAATGTTTCGCCCAAGCTTACCTTTGAGTTTAGGCCACTAGATGGCCTGTTGTTGTACGCCACCTGGGCGAAGGGCTTTAAAAGTGGCAGCTATAATGTAGTTACCTTGTATACGGTGCCTGGTTACGTTGAACCTGAAGAGGTTACTTCGGTAGAAATTGGCGGCAAGATTTCTATAATAGATGGTCTTGCACTTAACTTTGCAGTTTTTAATAACGAGATAAAAGATTTGCAGGAAACAAAATTATCATTGCTGTCTGGTGGCGCAATCTCTGCAGAGAATGCCGGAGCCGCGCGAACAAGGGGCGCTGAGTTTGATTTTACATGGGTGCCATTATTGGACTGGAATCCTGGTCTCGTTGTTAACGCGGGTGCAACGTATTTAGAAGCTAATTATACGGATTATCAAAATGCTAGTGGCTTCGATGAAGATACCGGTTTGCCCTTCGGTTCTGGTGCTCCTGAGCCGAGCCGTGACTTTAGTGGCAACAAGATTGCGAGAACGCCAGATCTGTCGGCTAATTTTAGCTTAAGCCAGACCTTTGATATTCCTGGCGGCCCATTAGAGTTATCTGGTGATATGTATTACAACTCCGGCTTCTTCTTTTCACAGCAAAACTCAAAAGCGACTGAGCAGGAAAGCTACATGCTATTTAATGCGCGTGTGAGTTATTTATATGAAGACTTAGGCTTACGTATATCGGCGTTTGGTAAAAACCTGAGCGAGGAAAAGTACGCTGAGACTAGTTTGACCGTCGATTTCGGTACTTTTGAACGCCTTGCGCCGCCGAGAACCTATGGTCTAAGACTTTCTTACGATTATTAATTGATCGTAAACCTATTGGTGGCGGATATACGAAGAGGTGGTATATGACAATTAAAATTAAACGCACTTTAGCGATATTAGCATTGGCTATGTCGTCATCTATTATTCAATCTCAAGAGATACCTGTCGTTAGTGGCCTTTTGGTTGGCGGCAATATGGTGGGTTTGCCAATGCTGGGGGGCGGGATGGCGCTGCTGTCTGGTTCTGGCGAGCGGCTTTTAAACGGCGATCCACTGCAAATTGTAAGTGGTTTAGGCAATTTAGGCGTCTCAGCCTTAAACCCCGATGTTGCTTTAGGCCTCTTCAATGGCACGGCGCTGCCACTCATTGGCGTTGTTTCGCCGACGCTGACGGTGGTAATGGCCAATCCGGTGGATGCTATTGATGTGCTACTAAACAAAGGCGGGTTACTGGCGCCTGGTACGGCTTCACTGCCAACAATTCCGCTCCTTACAGCGCCACTTTTAGGCTCCGCCGGCTTACCCACTTTATAGCGATGGTATTTTAGCGGGCCCAAGGCAGGGATGCGGTATTAAAAAGTGCATTGGCGGCCCGCTTAGAATGGCTCGCCTAGCGGTTTTTAAAATTAAGTGCTGGGGGGGAACCGCGCAAAATGGACTAATACTGGAAGCATTGGCAAATCTTTGCCGCATGTTCTGTCAGTATTAGTAAGTGCTTGTTAATAGCGCCGAGAATTTTTGCTAGGCCGCGGAATAGCAATATTTCTCGGAGTTCAGCATTTCTTCCATTGAGGGTAAATCTCGCACATCTGGGTCGAGATTATTGGCTTTAAACCACGTTCGCTCCCGCGCCGACTGGATATGGTTGTAATCCAAAATGCTACTTAGCATTGCTGTTTTAAATGCGCTACTACCATCTTTGTAAGCGGCGGCAATAAGTTTATCAACGGCCTTGCCTAAGGCTATGGTGAGCTCGTTTATGGCGTTTACGGTGAGCGGCAGCATGTCGGGTTGCGCGGCGATCAATGAGCGAGTTTGCACGGCAGCTATTTGGCTTTCGCCGCCGCCTTCTGCTAATTGGCTGAGCTTGCTTGCCAGTGCCAACATATTGTCGAAGGAGCCTTTCTCGTAGAGGTAGGCAAAATCCCATTGCTGATCGAGCATTTTTAAATGCCCTAGCATTAGTGCGGCTTGCTCGGCGGCGAAACTATTGTCGGCGGGAATAGCCGGTATAATAACGGTTTCGAGTGCCTTGCTAAGATTGCGTATTCTGTTTGAAATATCAGGCAGCATTTGGCAGTTCCTCTTTGAGTAGCATTTCGATCTGGTCTAAAAATACCGCGCCGGCAGAACCTAGCCAAGTTATGAGCAAGTCTTGGTGATTGTTTGCGCGTTGGCCAGCAATAATGGCGCTGGATAAATCCATGATTGCGCATTTCCACGCATTGAGCACTTCGTAGTAACGCAACACATCGGGCTTGATTTTACGACCTGACAAGCGCTGATACTCAGAAATGAAGTGGTCCCTTTCCATTAATCCGCACACCAGAAACTGGCCTTGGGCATTCCAGGTGCCAAACAGTTTTTGAAGTATCCACGCGAGATCTTCGTGAAAATCACCAAAGTGCGCTAATTCCCAGTCGAGGATGGTGGTGATTTGGCCAGATGGCTCCTCGAACATAAAATTGCCAACGCGATAGTCGCAGTGAACTAGGCAGGGCTCTTCACAAACGGGGGCGTTTTCGCGAAGCCAGTGTTCAGTTAAGGTCACCATGGGCACCGGTTCAACGCAGTCTTGCTGCCATGTTCTAGCCCATAAATTAACTTGGTATAGCGCCGCTTCGGTGCTGTTCTTTTTGGGAATAACGTAATTTGGCAGCGCGGCATCGGCCCAGCCCTGCCAGGAGTGTAGCTTTACCAGAATATCCAGAAACTGCGGTGCAATAAGTTCGGCGTAATGGCCGTAGCTAGAGCCTATGCCGGAAACACTCTGGCCTTCTAAGCTCGTTGGCTTGGTAACGCCAGACACAAAGCCGGTAATCAAGCCGGGGTTGCCCAAGGAGTCGCCTTCGGCGTCAACTGTTAAAATTTCGGGTACGGGAAAGCTGCCAGCCAGTGCTTGCAGCAGCTCGGCTTCGCGCAAACGACAGGTTTCTACAATGCCCTCTAGTGGGTCCATGCGCAGTACATAGCCTTGAGGCTCTGCTAGGCCGCTGTGTTGCAGTTGAAATAGAAACTGTTCCTTGGAGGCGCCGCCGGTCATGCGCTTAACGCCGCTAATAGTAATATCGTTCAAACCATCGGCAATAAATAGCCGTGTTAAACTTTGTTCAATCTCTTTGGCGGTCTTGGGTGTGTAGGGCCCCAATTTACTGCGCTGCAGTTTGCGCTCCAGTATGTAGGCCATGCGCGGTTCAATAAGCGCGGAATTCATGTCGCTTATGCTTGTTGTGTTTGCATTCATAATGGTCCTGCCTGCGGTGTTAAAACGGGTTTTTATTGATGTTTTAATGGCCTAATTAGTTGCCGTTGCCCTGCCAAGGAAAACTAAAGCCGCCTTCGCCCATGCCGTAGCCTTTGGTGCCGTCGGCCATGGTGTACTCCATCATTTGCTCTACGAACATGAAGGAGTCGTAGGGAAACTGCCAACGGAATAGGGGGACGCCGGTAAATTCGTAGAGCTTGCCGGTCTCATCCCAAACCTTCCAGTGCACGTGTTTAAAGCCAATGTCGTCGTCTTCGTAGGTAATGGTTTCTTCCACTTTTTCGAGTGTTAGCCAGCGCTCGCCGTCGTGGAGTATTTTTTGGTAGCTGTCGCCGTGGGTGGTAATGCCGTGCACGGCAACACAGCTCACGCCGTTGTCAAAAATGGGCCAGGCTAGGCGATAGTGAATTAAGCCTGTCCAGTTTCGTGGGCCTACACTCAGGTCGCGAAAACCCTTGTCGTCAATGTGAATAGTCTCGCCAGTGCGAAGGTGAATGTCGCCCACCACGCGGCAAAAGCCTTCGGGGTGAACATAGGTGAGCTCCTTGGCAATGGCATCGTCGTCACCACATTTACTAAGCGCAATGCTGTCGCCCATTGGATGAATTAAATCCCATTCCAATTCGGCGTTGAAATCATCGGTCTCAATTTTAACGATGGCGGTTTGTAGCGACTTGGTTGCGCGCATGGTAATACCGGCTACCGTAATACCTGGGTCTAGGCGCTGATCCGTATAGGGCAGGTTCATATTAACTCGGGTAAACAGCGGTTTTCCGTCTTTAAAAAATATGGCAAAACAGTTTATTTCGCCAACGTTTTCTAAAATACCAATGCGGAAGAAACCGCCGGTCTTTTGCTCTCTGTCGTAGAAGTTGAAATAGTAGCTCTGGTTCCATTTGTAAATATCGGGGTTGGGTATGTAGCGCTCAATGTTTTCTGAGAGATATTCAATAGTGTATTTAGCCATTATTCGCCTCCTAGCGATTGTTCAATATAGAAATGGGTAAAAAGGGCGGCACCAGATGGTTTGTGTGCCGCCAAGGGATGATTATGAAAGACTGATAATCTTAGCGCTTAATAGGTGTAGCCAACGGTCAGGCCAATGGTTCTAGAGCGGCCAGTAAAGCGCGCCGAGGTGTCGGACGAGGCGATAACGTTCGTGGTGTAATATTCGTCGAGGATATTTTTACCCCACAAGGTAACGCGCCAGTTGCCGTCGTCTGAGCGGTAGCCCATGCGTGCATTGACCACGCTGTACGCTTCCATTTCATTAAATTTCTCGGTGATGGCCTTGGCGCCATCGTCGCGTTGGTCTTGGCTATAGCTTAAGCGGTTGCCACCAAAAGCAGCGTCAGACTCAGACTGGCCATTGATGTTTACCCCAGCGTAAACATCGGCGCCGCCACTCAGTGCAATGGTGTATTCCGCGTCGAGCATATAGGTCAGTTCAGGTGTAAAGGGAATCGGGTCGCCAGAGAAATCGGCTTCGCCGGTAGCCAGCACCAAGGCGCCGTTGCCATCGCGCACTGCTTCGCTGGTGAAACTAACACCTTGGTAATCCTTAACTTCAGACTTTAAATACGTGAACGCGGCAGTTAAGCGCAGGCCGTCGGTGACTTGGGCGGTCACGTCTGCCTCTAAACCGTAAATCTCGGTCTTGGGTACATTGTCGAGGGTGTCGAGAAAGCCAAAGATTGGGTCTAAGATTTTGGTGCGCAGCTGCTTGTCTTTGTAGTCGTAGTAAAATACAGCGCTATTTAGCTGTATGGAGTTACCCGCCAGCGAGCTTTTAATACCCACTTCGTAGGCCTGCACCGACTCTTGGGTAACGGGGTCTAGCTGGAAGAAGTTAGCCGCCGCGAGTGCAGGGTAGCTTCCTGATTTATAGCCCTTGGAAATGTTGGCGTAAATTAAGGTGTCGTCGTCCAGACCATAATCGGCTCCTAGGCGCCACGACACATTGTCTTCGCTTAACTCATTTACGTATGGGTCGCCAGGCACGCTATTGTCGTTGAGGGTATAGCAACCATTGATGCCAATTGGGATAAAGGCTTCAGTGCCTAGGGCGTTGCCCAAAATATTAAACAAGGTCGCAGTGTTGGCGCCGTCACCGGCGTCGATGGCGCCAGGGGTATTCGGCGCGGCGTAGTTACAGCTATTAACCTTAATGGTTGAGTCGGTATAGCGAGCCCCCACTTTAACGGTGAGATCGTCGCTTAGGCTGTAGTCGAGGTTGCCGAACATGGCATAAGTAGAAATTTCCTGTGCTAGGGAAATGCCACTGGTATTGATATAGGCGTTTTGATCGGTGTAGTTGGTAGAGTCAATGTAGTTTAGGGTCTGGTCTTCAGCGGTATTGCTTTCTTCTAGATTGGCGCCAATAACCCATTTGGTGGTGGCGTTGACGGAGGACAAGCGAATTTCACTAATCCAAGTGTCGATTTCGCCATAGCTCGGGCCTAAGTCGAATAACACGAGCGGCAGGCCGTCACCGTCGGTAGATTGCTTTTGCTCAAAATCTTGGTAGGTAGACAAGGCAGTTAAGGTCATCTCGTCGTTCAGATCCCAGTCGCCACGTGCAACCAGTTGGTAGTAGTCGCGCTCAGACGAGGGGTCGATATACGGCGACCAATCAGCGGCTTCGGTATCTTCGGCGGTGAATTGCTGCGCGGCAATCGCGGCTAATGTGCCTGGTGGGTTGCCCGTCGCACTGTCTACTTTGATCGCGGGGTTATAAGCGACATATTGCTGGGCTTGTGGGTCGCTATTGTCTTGCCACGCGTTAATGTTGAAGAGGTAGGCAGAGCGATCAGTTGGTGTGAACTCTAATACTAAGCGGCCTGCGAAGTAGTCTTGTGCGCCGTTTTTGTCATTGCGCGAGGCACTTTTTTGCCATTCATCGGCTTGCAGCGACGTTATCGCTAAGCGTGCGCCAAGGGTGTCGGTCAGGGGCCCGCTCACATAGCCGTTGAGTTCTTTGCGAGCGTAGTTGCCTATCGACACATCGCCGCCGGCTTCAAACTCTTGGCCGGGCTTGGCGGTAATAAAGTTGATGGCGCCGCCAGTTGAGTTTTGCCCAAATAGAATGCCTTGGGGGCCTTTTAATACTTCTACCCGCTCTAGGTCGTAGGCGGCGTGACTAGCCAAGACCGGAAAAGGCATTGGCGCTTCATCTATGTATAAGCTCGTGGCAGGGTAGGCGCCCAAGCTTTGCTCGTTAAAGCCAATACCACGTAAAGTGAATATTGGCGTGTTTGACGTGCTTGACGAAAACACTAGGCCTGGTACCACCGAAGAAATCTCTTCAAGGGAGCTTAGTTTCTGCTCGGCCATTTGATCGCCACTAACGGAGGAAATAGACAGGCCTACGTCATTGATATTTTCTGCACGTTTATTGGCGGTAACAATCACCTCCTCGAGCGCCGGTGCAGCATAACTGTTTGCAGAAAGCATTGCCGCACTGGCAATGGCAATAACTAAGGGGTGTTTCTTATAATGCTTACTCATGTGCTGACCTCAGGGTGACGCAGTTCGATGATTGTTGAAATGGCATCGATAATCTCGGCTTAAAGAGATACTGCTGGTAATTGTTCGCTCGCTATCTATTAGAGTTATTTCGACGTATATTAAGTGCTTCCCTTGTTGCCAATTTTTTACTTATTGGCAGGGGCAGAACCTAATCTGGTCTGAGCACACAGTAACAAGAGATATGGGCTACGCGCATTGACGGAAATCCGTTATATTTACGTTAGCGAACGAATATGGAAAATAGTACTATTAGTAAGTGCATGATTTTTATGGAAATTTATTTCCGGTTTGGCGGGTAGGCATAAGTACGTATTACCGTCTATGCTAAGTCATATACTCTTCGATACATAAAGAAGGTCTTATGCAATGAATAACAATAATTTTGAAATGAGTAATCACAGCCATAGCCAAAAGGTGTTAAATCGCTCTAAGGCAGATGGCATATCGCTGTTTATTTTTGACAAGCGTCAAGAAGACGACAAGGCGATTAGCTTTATCTATCAGCGCCACACCCAAGCAGAAGCGATGGACGATTACCGCCTGCGCTTATATAAGGTTGATTCTTTTTTACAAAAATCAGTAGAACCCAATGCCGTGCAAGGCATGGCCATTGGCGTAAAAACCAAAGAAAGTAATTTTCCGAGTACGCTCCCTAGCCCAGCAGATCCCAGTGGTATTTATTGGCGTGGCCTTGGCGCCTACGGGTATCGGCAAACCGCTTGCATGATTCATCCCTTGAGTAAAAATCTTCACTTGGTTATTGGTATGCAGATGCTGCAGGAGCGCAAAAATCTTTGCGTAGAACAGGCGCTGTCGGCGATGGAAGATTGGATGTCTGACAGCAGTGACCACATCTTAGAAAATTCGATTAATATTTTACGAAATGAATGCATTACCGAATCACCACTGCATCAATTAGAAAATATCGCCAAAGGCATTAGTCCCAGAGAGCAGCAAGTCGTTTTTGAAATAGTGCAGGGCAAAAGCAATAAAGAAATTGCGAAGACTCTATGCCTATCTAATTACACAATTGAAAATCATCTGCGGCGTATATACCAAAAATTTGGGGTAAAAAGCCGAACCGAACTCATTGCGGCCTTGAATTGTGGCCGTATTAAATCGCTCTTGCATGCTGGGGAACACTGAAAAAATTCGCGTATTTTTATAAAAGTCTGTTATGGATAAATTAAATTTTTAACGCAGTTTTTTAATTGTTGCTGTTCGCTAAAATTTTTTATAAAAACAAGCGTCCAATCAAGGTCGATACCGCAGTTTCTGTTTTTAAAATACGCGGGCCAAGACTAAAGCTCTGCATGCCAGCCGCCATGAGTTTTTCGCACTCAAAGGGGATAAATCCGCCTTCTGGGCCAATGGCAAGTACGCAGTTCTGTTTAACGGCCTGCGGCGGGCTTTGATCTGCATAGGGGTGCGCTAGCAAACCTATTTTGTTTTCTAACAGGCTCGGCAATTCGTCTTCTACAAAAGGTTTAAAGCGGGTCGCTCGGCGAAGGCTTGGCAATACCGTATCGCCAGCCTGCTCTAATCCTTCTAGCATGGCTTTGTACAGAGCTTTGTCGCCGACCAACGGGCTCTGCCAATAGCTTTTTTCGACGCGAAAACTATTCAGCAAGATGATTTCTGCTGCGCCCAATTCGGTCGCGGCGCGAATAATTCGTCTTGCCATTTTTGGCCGAGGTAGGGCAAGGAGTAGCGTTAGTGGCAGTTTTGGCGGCGATGGGGTGTGCAGTTCAAATTCAAGGCTAACCCCACTGTCACTCATTGTAGTGATGGTGGCGCTGCCGGTGAGGCCGTTTAGTAAACCGACTTTGAGGGTGTCGCCAGTTGCCGCGCGCAGCACAGTGCGAATATGTGCTGCGCGGGCATCGTTTAGCGTTACGTGATTGGAATCGGCGCCTAAGTCCTCAGGCTGCAGTAGCAGCAGATTCATTAAGCGGGTTCAGCCCACAGATCGTAATCGTCAGAGTCGATGATGTTCACCACCAAGGCATCGCCGGGTTTTACGTCGGTGAAACCGTCTAGGTAAACTTTGCCGTCGATTTCGGGGGCGTCTGCTAGGCTGCGGCCAATGGCGCCTTCTTCATCAACGGTGTCGATGAGAATTTCCTGCTGAGTGCCAATTTTGGCGCGCAGGCGCTCGGCAGAAATTTCCTGAGCGACCACCATAAACCGCTGCCAGCGATCTTTTTTAACGTCATCGGGAACGTGGTCTTGCAGATCATTAGCGGTGGCGCCTTCAACCGGCGAGTACTCAAAACAACCCACCCGATCGAGCTGGGCTTCTTGCAGCCAGTCGAGCAGAATCTGGAAGTCTTCCTCGGTCTCGCCGGGAAAGCCGACAATAAAGGTTGAGCGAATCACCAAGTCCGGACAGATTTCACGCCATTTTTTTATGCGATCAAGGGTCTTTTCCTGATGCGCTGGGCGTTTCATGGCTTTTAGCACTTTGGGGCTGGCGTGTTGAAAGGGAATATCTAAGTAGGGCAGAATTTTGCCCTCGGCCATCAGCGGAATGACATTGTCGACATGGGGGTAGGGGTAAACATAGTGCAGCCTCACCCACACGCCCATTTCACCCAGTGCCTCGCACAGTTCTAACATGCGGGTTTTAATGGGCCGGCCATTCCAAAAATCGAGCTTGTACTTGGTGTCTAGGCCGTAGGCGCTGGTGTCTTGGGAAACCACCAAAATCTCGCGCACGCCGGCATCAACCAAGCGCTTTGCTTCTTCAAGCACGCTGCCAATAGGGCGGCTGACCAGATCGCCACGCATCGACGGAATAATGCAGAAGCTGCAGCGGTGGTTACAGCCTTCGGAGATTTTTAAATAGGCGTAGTGGCGAGGTGTAAGCTTAATACCTTGGGGCGGCACTAAATCGACAAAGGGGTCGTGGTTTAGTACCGGCGGCGCCCATTCATGCACCGCGCCGACCACTTCTTCGTAGGCCGCCGGGCCGCTAACCGCCAATACATTTGGGTGTACGGCGCGAATTTTGGCGTCGTCGCCCATGCAGCCGGTCACAATAACCTTGCCGTTTGCTTTTAGGGCTTCGCCAATGGCATCTAGCGACTCTTGCTTGGCGCTGTCGATAAAACCACAGGTATTGACCACCACCACGTCGGCGTCATCATAGCTGGGTACAATATCGTAGCCCTCCATGCGCAGTTGGGTGAGAATACGCTCGGAGTCTACCAGCGCTTTGGGGCAGCCTAAACTCACGAAACCGACTTTGGGATTGGTCATAGAAACCTCTGAAATGCTTTAAGCGGCGCATTTTACCGGAATGGGGGGCTGGCGCCTATGTTTCTGTGATTAGTGGCGCGGAATCGTGGCTGGAGTTCCCGTCCGACGTCAGACGTCTGATGTCGGACGGGAACTCTGCAATAGCACCACAGTCAATCTTACACAGCACGGAGCACCCACATGACACCAGCGATCAACCTCGCCAAAAAGCATAAAATCGCTCATACCGTACATGAGTATAGTCACGATCCTGCTAGCCATTCCTATGGCCTTGAGGCAGTTGAGAAACTAGGTTTGAATGCGGCGCAGGTGTTTAAGACCTTGGTGGTGGCCCAAGAACCCAAGGGCTTGGCGGTTGCGGTGGTGCCGGTAGCGGGACAGTTAAATTTAAAGGCCATGGCGAAAGCATTAAAGGTGAAGAAGGTTGCGATGGCGGCGCCGGCAGATGTAGCGCGCTCCAGCGGCTATGTGCTGGGCGGGGTGAGCCCGCTGGGGCAGAAACGGCTATTGCCGACGGTGATAGACGCGTCAGCAGCGGGTTTTGCAAGCATTTACGTAAGTGCAGGGCGGCGGGGCTTGGAAATTGAGTTGGCCGCCCAGGATTTATTGGCCTTGACGGGCGGGCTGCTGGCGCCAATAGCGCAATGGGATTAATTACTTAATAGGGAAGAAATATGAATAACAAAAGTGCGGTGATTTTAGGGCTGGCGCTGGTGTTGGGTTTGTCTGCCCTCGGTTTGTTGATGGGCAAGGCCGCGGTGAATTACCGGCAGCTTGAGCGCAGCGTGGCGGTTAAAGGTTTGTCTGAGCGGGAATACCCCGCTGATGTGGTGATTTGGCCGATTCTGTTTACCGAAGCCAGTAACGACCTGCCCAAATTGTATACCTTACTGGATCAGCGCATTGCGACGATTCAGGGCTTTTTACTGGAAAAGGGCTTTAAAGCCGAGGAAGTGACTATATCGGCCCCAGCAATCACCGATAAATCAGCCCAGCAATACGGTGGCAACGGCGGCGTAGAATTCCGTTATACCGCAGAGCAAACCGTTACCGTGTATTCCGAGGATATTGAACGTGTGCGCGAAGTTAGTAAGCAGTTGTCGGTGCTAGGCAAGCAGGGCATTGCCTTTACCGGCAATAATTATCAGGCGCAAACTGAATATTTGTTTACCCGCTTAAACGAGGTTAAACCGGCGATGATCGAAGAGGCAACCCGCGAAGCGCGGGCGGTGGCCGAGAAATTCGCCGCCGACTCAGACAGCGTGCTAGGTAAAATAAAACGCGCTTCGCAGGGTCAGTTCACTATTGGCGATCGCGATAAAAACAATCCCCACATTAAAAAAGTGCGGGTGGTTTCTACGGTAGAATACTATTTGTCTGATTGAGAAAAGTGTCAGACTTGCAGGCTGCTAAGGCCGCAGTAATGCCTGATTGGCAGGCCATTCTGGCGCAGTGCGCTAAGTAATTCGCGGCTATCGTCTTTATTTAAGAAGTCGCCAATACTCACGGATTCGCCGCAATGGCTAATACTGATTTGCAGCGGATCCCAAGGGTGGGGAAGTACGGTGACTAATACGAAACTGGTTTGTCTTGGCCACTGCCAGTGATGCTCGCAGTGCTGATGGCCAACATCAATGCTCAGATTTTGCGGGTCGAGGCTGACAATGTGCTGAATTTGCAGTTTGCGGAATACCTTGCCTAATACCAGCCACAGCAAGAGCACTTCCAAGCCCATAAACGGCAGCAGCAGCCATGCGCCGTTGGCGGCAAAGCACAGGCCGAGTACGCCATTAAATAGCATCACGGTTTGAATGATACGACGGTTTTCAGACCAGTCTGCCGAGCAATTGGGGCGCAGGATAATTTCTGAACCCTGTTCTTTATTGCGGACATCAATCATAGCGAAGTCTCCCTTGCTACCCAGAGTCTAGCAGCAGATTTACGAAAAGCCGCAAATCTTAGAACTCGCCACGGTAATCTACATAGAATCAGGCCTTGCGATAGACCATTAGGGCATTGTGAGTGGGGTCGCCAGCTTGATAAAGGCGGCGGCCGTCACCCACAAAACCAGAATTACTCAGCCAAGTGTCTAAAAAGCTCAAACTGTAAAAGTGGCGTAATTCCTTAGCGTTGTATTCCCAACTTTCTTCGGTGCCCATATTGAATACGTCGTGGGCAAGGCCGACCACGGCACGCATTTTGGTGTTGCGGGCGTCGTGGTCGCGAATCACCATATAGGCACCGGGCTTCATCGTGTCGCGAATCGAGCTTAAAAACTCCTCGCGCAGCGGAATGGGGCAGTGGTGTAGGCCGATAAACACGGTAACTAAATCTAGGGAATTATTGGCGATGTGTTTGCCAATATCTGGGCGGTAATCTGCCAAGGGAATATAAGGGCCGGCTTGGTATATTTGGTTGCGGTCAATCATGTCACTCAAAGAATAGCTTGGCGCCTTCTCTGCTACAAAATAGCGCTCGCCAACAATATTGAACTCTTCTTCTAGCGGGTCGACATACCGCCCTGTTGAACCAATCTCTAAATAGCCCTCGTAGCGGCGATCATTATCTAGTAATTGTAGGGTTTGCGCTGCCATAGTGGCTTTTTGTTTGTTTAAAGCGGGTAGGGCAAATGTTAATTCACCGAGAAACGGCTTAATATCTGTCAACTTGCTTTGCAAATGCCGATAGACATTTTGGTCGGTATTATAAACTTCTGCTGCTTCTTGAATTAATTGTTGCAGTTGCTGTTCTGGGTATAGATGAAAGACATTAACTAAGAACGTAAAAAACTCCTCGCGGAGTAGCGGGTTGCGATAGATATAGGCAAAGTTACCCGCGTCAGTATTATTGGTGGCCGGCGTTGGCGCAAGTGGCGCAGGAACGGGCGCTTGCTCTTGGCTAAGGGTGGGATTGGCGACAATGGCGCCAAGTAGCGCCAAATATTGCACAAATTGGCGTCGCGATATGGGGTTTATCATTTTTTTATTCATTACGCTCAACTCATGATCAAATTTGGAGTTTAGGCCTTGTACAAGCTAAAAAGCCCCCGATTCAATAGCGTTAACCCAGTTCGAATACTTTGGCGGGTATTCCGTGTTCTGGCAAGCATTCTTGTTCTGCTGGTTGTGGTTTTGGCGGTGGGCACCACGGTAACCGTGTTGCGCAGTGGCGATGATGGCTTTGTGCCACCGGTATTGCCGCTGACCGTTAACGACGTGAGTAAATTGAATGCGGTGCGGGTTGGGCAGGTGCTACGCCCAGAATCGATTGCAGATATTCAGGCGGCGCTGAGCGCCACTAGCGGCCGCGTATCTATTGGCGGTGGCCGGTTTAGCCAAGGTGGGCAAACGGCTTATCCCGACAGCTTGCATATTGATATGCGCAGTTTTAATAAAGTGCTGGCGATTGATGAAGATCGCAAGACCGTAACCGTGCAGCCAGGTATTCGCTGGCGCGATCTACAAGCGGCGATAGACCCGCATAATCTGTCTATTAAAATTATGCAGACCTACGCCAACTTTACCGTTGGCGGCTCCTTGAGCGTGAACGTTCACGGCCGCTATATTGGCGAAGGCCCACTGGTGGGCTCGGTGTTGGGATTAAAATTACTGCTGGCCGACGGCAATGTAGTAGACGCCTCGCCTAATACCAACGCCGATATTTTTTACGGTGCCATTGGCGGCTACGGCGGCTTAGGGGTGATTGTTGAGGCCACCTTGCAGCTAGAAGATAATATTGCCGTTGAGCGCAAAGTGCGGGTGATGCCAATAGAGGACTACGCAACGCACTTTCGCGACAATGTGCGCGACAACAGCGATGTGGTTTTTCACAACGCCGACATTTACCCCCCGCACTACAATCGCCTGCGGGATGTGAGTTGGCTCACTACCAACAAAACGCCAACCGTCGCCGAGCGCTTAATTCCAGAAGGCAAAGACTATTACTGGCAGGTTAAAGCGGCCGAGTTTGTTGCCGCCTCGGATTTTGGTAAATGGACCCGCGAACATATTATTGACCCTATTTGGTATTACCCCGAGCGGGTTGAGTGGCGAAACTATGAAGCCAGTTATGATGTGGCCGAATTGGAGCCTGCGGACCGTTCAGAATACAGCTACGGCCTGCGCGAATACTTTGTACCAGTAGAACGCTTCGACGAATTTCAGGTGCAGATGCGGGATATTTTTCAGCGTAATAAAGCCAATATCATTAACGTAAGTGTGCGCCACGCCAAGGCCGATCCTAATACCTTGCTTAATTGGGCGAAAACCGAGGTGTTTGCCTTTGTGGTCTACTACCGTCAAGGCACCGATGCCGCCGCGAAAGAAGCGGTAAAGGTGTGGAGCACCGAAATGATCGACGCCGCCATTGCGCTGGGCGGTGCCTATTACTTGCCGTATCAATTACAGGCGAGTCCTGAACAATTTGCTGCAGCCTACCCCAAGGCGCAGGAGTACTTCGGGCTAAAGTACCGCCTCGACCCAAATAACCGCTTTGTTAATTTACTCTGGGAAAAATACTACCCCTTAAACCGTGATTTACTCGCGCAAACCAAGGCTAACTTGGGCGATTACTACCGAGGTGAAGAACAAACCTTCCTCACCATTCCCGAATGGTATTTGGTGTTTCAACCCAAAGAATACGCCGACTATTTAGCCGAGGGGCGCGACCCAAGTACTTTTCCTTTTTATGAAAGCATCGAAGAGTACTGGGCACTCTACGACCGCGCCATTGCGATCAGCCGTCAGAATTACCCCGCCAATACCGAGTACCGCACCATGCTGCGGGTAATTGGCATTAGCACAACAGTGGAATATTTAGCCAAAGGCGCTTACGAAGCCAGTATTGGCCGCCTCACGCGCTGGAGCGCCAATGGTGAAGACACCCCAGAAGACAAAATCATCCAACAAGCCCACCGCGCTTACAGCAAGCTGATTTACGACGAGCCATGGTATGAATTCGATTTTGCTGGCTGGCGCGATCGCCTCTGGGCGGAAACCAGTTTGTGGGGAGACCACCCCCTGCGTAAATGGGAGCGAAAATTATTTTTCTGCGCTGAGTTTGGTTTGAAATCACTTTACGCCAAAGCCATTAAATACGCCGCGCAAGCTACTTATGGCGAAACCGATAAACGCATTTACCTCACCGCCCAGCGTGTTATTGGCAATAGCATTCGCCTGCCCAAAGAGCCGGACGGCGTTGAAATGCTTGCGGGGGGTGGTGACGACTTCTTAATGTCGCTGCCACGCTGGGGCGGTTTTACCAAAACCATGCCACGCTTTGCCTCCGACGAGTGGGCGATTAGTGATATTTCTGGCAATCACCAAATCGTTGTCTCGCTGCTTGGCGGTGCGGGCGTCGATGTGTCGGCGCTCGCCGGCAGTGAACTATTCAGATCTGTATTAGTTTCCGATGAAGAGCGCGAGCGAATTTTTGTGCTAGTTGGCGTAGCCGACTTAACGCATTTCTTAGAAGAGATTGCCAGCGCTGAACAAAGTCAGTCGCTAGAGCTGGAACATATATTTGATTATTAAGTTCGTTGAAATTAAATGCGGCCCCTCACTCTATTGGTGCGGTGCGGTGCGGTGCGGTGCGGTGTGGGGTATCGGTATCGCGCTATTTTAGGAGTGCGAGGCCAAGTCTAAAAAAATTAGCGTCGGTAAAAACCATTACCTTGGCGGTCGCTATCATCGTCATCCAAGCACAGAATGGCGGCAAATAAGATTCTATCGTTCGATAAGACCTTGCCGATGGTCTGGCACATACGCCCGCTGCGCACGTCGCGATAGGGTTGTGATGCCACTTGGTTTTTATGTTGCAATTCTTTGGCCGCCAAGGCTTGATAGAAATAGGGGCGCATAGACCAGTTTGAGCCCCTGTTGCTATCGTCTACCTGCCAGATGCACTGGTCTTCGGCGTGGTGAGATAGCTCATAATTTGGCGAAATTTGTATGCCGTTATGGCGGCATACAAATACCCTCGCAAAGCCATGGGGTGCTTGGTGCAAGCTATTATAATTGAGCTCGGTATCTTTAAGAGCCGATTGCACAGACAAAAAATAATGCTCCATTTCTTGCATATACTGCATTAACTGCTTTTCTCGATTGAGATTGCGTTTAACAAAGCCTTCTAGTAATAGCCGAATAATTTCTTTGGGTGAGTCGGGGTCGATAAACTCAGGCAGGGCTGGCCAAAAAAAATAGCCTTGCACATAGCGCGCGCCGCACTCCAGCGCAAAGTAAAATTCTTGCTCGGTTTCCACGCCCTCACACAATAATTCACTGCCAGTACGCCGTGCTAAATGAGCAATGCTTTGCACCACTTCTTGGGATATACCCCCAGCCATTGCCCGTTTAAAAAGATTCATATCCAGCTTAATAATGTCGGGCTCAAGGGCGATAATACGGTCTAAATGTGACGATCCAGCGCCAAAGTCGTCGATGGCAATGCGCATTCCCTCTGCACGATAACGCGCCAGCAATTTCTGCATATTGTCGTTGTTGCCAGCGCCTTCAACAAACTCAATCAGTATGCGGCTAGGATCCACTCCCCATTTGTGGGTCATGGCAATGGTGGGCACGGGTGTATCGTCACCAATGTGGTCCATCCATTCGGGGGATAAATTTAAAGACAGAAACACGTCGTGCTGACTTTTGGCAAAATACGCCAAAGCCTGCTCGCGCACGCTGCGGTCGATGGTAAGTAGCTCGCGCCGATCAAAATCTGGGTCACTAAATAGCGCACCAATAGACGCTACTCGATCATTTTTATCCCGCGTCCTTGCAAGCGCTTCATAACCCATTATCGCCATGCGGTTGATGTCGATAATGGGTTGAAAATACGGGAAATACTGCACTTGCACCATCATCTAAGTAATTGTAAGAACTAACAAATTAACTAAGTCACAGCATTTATACAAGCGCCGACCATGAATAATATTGGCCCGCGACTTGGTTTTGCGAAAATTGTGAATAGGCTACCGGCTTGCTGGTAGGTCGTTGGATGTTAGCCATCACTTATTACGCTAAGTAAAATATTGATCTGATTTTGGGATCCCAGCTTGTGTTGAATTTTGTTAGCTCATAACAGCTCTTAACAGCCACACGTTATAGCCCACAAATGAAATCAGCAAAATGCCGCCTTTAAGTCGATTAAGCTGGCCGGTTTTGCGCAAACCAAAGGTCATCACCAACAAGCCGATGGTCATTAGCATCATGGCGGCCCAGTCGCGGCTAATTATGTCGGCGGGAAATGAGCTCATGGGATTTATAACGCCAGCAATGCCGATTACCGCTAACAGATTGAACATATTGGAACCCACCACATTGCCAATGGCGATGTCGTGCTCACCGCGCCGAACCGCAATGATCGACGCCGCTAGTTCGGGGAGTGAGGTGCCAAAGGCAACAATGGTCAGGCCAATAATTAAATCACTTACGCCGAGTGCATGGGCTACGGTAACTGCACCCCACACCAAAATTCGGGAACTGATGATCAGTGCGACTAAGCCCATCACCAACCAAAACAGCGCTTTACGTATTGGCATCGCTTGCGCGATTAGCAACTCATCCGTTTCCGTTTCTAAGTGGTCGCCTCGGGTGCGCAGCGCCACAAATATTGTCCAGCTAACAAGCCCAATAAACCCTGCCAGCAATAGCAGTGATTCAAAGCGAGTAAGCGCGCCATCCCATAATATAAAGCCGACTAAGCCACCAATGAGTGTCAGTAGCGGCAGTTCTTTGCGCACGATATTTGAGTGAACGCTGATCGGCGATATTAATGCGGTAATACCGAGGATCAGGCCAATGTTAACTATGTTTGACCCAATCGCATTGCCCAGCGCGAGGTCTGGGTTGCCGTCTAGCGACGCTATTGCCGAAACCACCATCTCGGGTGCCGATGTACCAAAGCCGACAATCACCATGCCAATCAATAAGCTCGGCATACCCAGATGTTTCGCGGTCGCGGCAGCGCCTTCAACAAAGCGGTCCGCGCTCCAAATTAACAGCACGAATCCACCAAGAATGGCCATTAGCGCAAGTGTCATGTTTTTGTACTACCTATGAATGAACTACGGTTAAGTTGATGAGGCTTTGTCGTGACGTATGTAGTTAAAAGCCATAATGCAGGCAAACAGTCACACGGACGTAATCCGTGTGACTTAATCCACTTTAAGGCATAAGCGCTAAGGATTCCCTCACTTCTTCGGCACTTGGCCTGAGTTGTTTCAGGCCTTTTTGCTCGCGCCATACACCCAGAAAATACAGGATCGGCGAGGCAATGAAGATTGACGAGCTTGTGCCAACAATAATGCCGAATAGCATGGGCTTGGCAAAGCTCGACACTGCATCGCCGCCGGCCACGGCCATTGGCAGTATCGCCAATATCGTGGTTGCCGATGTAAAGAGTGTGCGCGTCAATGTTGAGGAGATACTTTCGTTAAGTACGTGTAGCAGCGGCGCATTAGGATCGGCGCGCAGGCCCTCGCGCACGCGGTCAAACACAACCACTTTGTCGTTAATGGAATAGCCAATAAGCGCGAGCAGCGCCGCGACGGCGGTTAAGTTGAACTCCAGTCCAGTTAAGGCAAAAAAGCCAATGGTTTTGGTAATGTCTAAACCAATGGTGGCGATGGCCGCCGTGGCGAAATGCGACTCGTATCGAATCCACAAATACACTAGCATGCCAGCGGCGGCCAATAACACGGCAAGTATGGAGGCGTCGGCAAAGCCGCCGCTGATTTTGGGGCCAACCATATCTACGCGGGGAAAGGTCGCCGCAGGGTCTTCACTGAGGATGGCGGCTTTCAGTGAGTCAATTTCGTTGGCGCTTAATTGCTTGTCGCCGCTATGCGCGGGTAGCCGAACCAGAAACTGCTTGTCGTCACCAAACTCCTGAATGCTTGCCCGATCAAAGTCGTGGGCCAGCAGATTGCTGCGCAAACCCTGTACCGAGAGTTGCTCAGTTTTCACATTCACCAAGGTTCCGCCAGTGAAGTCGACGCCATAATTTAGGCCTGCGCCAAAAAATAACGCCACCGAGCCCAGCGACAATATTGCGGACAAGGCCAGGCCCATAAACCGGCCACCGAGGAAGTTTGTATTGCGTTTGCTAAGCCGGTCCAGCATCGCAAAGCCAGAGAAAGACAGCACATCTCTTTGGCGCTTGCGTATATGCCATTTAATCAATACGCGAGTCACCGCAATAGAGGTAAACATTGATGTGACTAAGCCAATGGCAATTGTCACTGCAAAACCGCGAACAGGGCCATTGCCGAACATAAATAACAGGCTAACCGCGATAAGAGTGGTGACGTTGGCGTCGATAATCGTTGCATAGGCTTTATCAAAACCGGCGTTGATGGCGGCCATTGCGCGCTTGCCGCGTGCCGATTCCTCGCGGATGCGCTCGTTAATCAGAATATTGGCATCAACGGCCATGCCGATGGTTAGAATAATACCGGCAATGCCTGGCAGGGTGAGTGTGGCGTTTAGCAGGCTTAATATGCCGAAGATTAGGCCAATATTAATGGTCAGGCTCGAGCAGGCAATTAAGCCCCAGCCACGGTAGATGACCGTCATAAATAGTAAGACCAAAGCGGCGCCGAGCACGCCGGTGAATAAGCCCATTTGAATGGCATCGCTGCCAAGGTCTGGGCCAACGGTGCGCTCTTCAACAACCGCCAAGGGCGCAGGTAAAGCGCCTGCGCGGAGTAGCAGGGCAAGATCGCTCGCTTCACTGGATGTAAAATTGCCCGTTATTTCACCGCGACCGCTGCCAATAACACCTTGTATTACCGGTGCCGTAATCACCTCATTATCAAGGACGATTGCCAGTGCTCTACCAATATTTTTGCGGGTCATGTCGCCAAAGAGTTTGGCGCCGACATTGTCGAGTGCAAAGGTGACTACTGGCTCGCCGGTATTTTGGTGAAAGCCCAAACTCGCGTCGCTAATATGCTCGCCTTTCATGGCGACTTGTTTTTCTAAGGTATAGGCTTGCTGGTCTTGACTGCTTAGCACGGTCATTGTCGGTATTGTGCTTTGCGGGCGCGCTACCCAGTGAAAAGACATTTGCGCCGTTGTGCCCAATAGTTGGCGGATATAAGCGGGGTCGCTGACACCTGGCATTTGAATTAGCACGCCATCGTCGCCTTGCTTGCTAATACTTGGCTCAACCAAGCCGGTTTCATTAAGCCGCCGCCGAACCACTTCTAGGCTGCGGTCTAGGGCGTCTTTTCTGATTTGCGCAATATATTCTTCCGTTAGTGTGATGCTCAAGGTATTTTCTTGGCCAGCGACTTTAAACATTCGCACGCCGGCGGGGGTTCTATTGTGCTCAGTGGCCAGTGCCTTGGCTTTTTCTAAGTTTGCAGCATTGCGCAAACTTAGCTGCCAGCGTGTGCCGTCGGTCTGTGGCTTTGCATAGGCAATCTTGTTTTCTCGCAGCTGCGCCAATAGCTGCTCGGCAGCGCGCTCTACCGCGCCGTTAATGAGTGGGGTGGTATCCGCGCTCATAAGCAGGTGTGAGCCGCCCTGCAAATCTAAGCCCAGTTTTAAGGTGTTGTGCGTGAACCACGCTGGTAAGTTTTCTTGCGCCTTGGCATTTAAAAAGTTAGGCGCCGCGCTGCACAAACCAAGCAGTATGAGCAGCAAATAAATTACCGCCCGTGTATTAAAGAATCGCATGAATAATCCTTTCAAATTAATGAAATAAAAATCGAAGTACAAAAATTAAGGAGGATTATTTAAACGGGGGTGCGCGCAGGGGCGGTCGCAGATGAACTAGCGTTTGTAGTGCGGGAGCCCAGTTAGCCGCTGATTGTACAAGGCCAATAAAGCGCCAATTTAGTTGGCTAGTAGTAAAAACATTCGCGCTTGGTGTATGAAAGCGATGATCATTGTCATCACGCCCAGATAAAAGGGCGGCATTGCTGCCATTGGAAAAAACGAAAACCTGAGCCGAGTCATGCTTATTAAAATTTTTGTCGGTATCCAGCGCTGCGGCTTGTAAGTTAACGCCAGTGGCGAGCATCCCAATAAGTGCAAAAAACCAAGCAAGCATTGGCGGTGCCGCGCGCTTGTCTAGTTTTGTACAAAGTGACGGGGTGAGCATGGTGTTTAAATACAGTGTCTGCAGTTCGCGGATTATTGGGGCGAATCAATCTTTAATCAAGGCAAATAATACAGCTTCTATTGAGCGGCCTATTTGAGTGGCAATAGGCCGCTGGGGGGTGTGAACTTAGCCACCAATCAAGATCAATTTTCCGGTTTTGGGGTCGCGGTAGACCTGCCCCAGCGCCTCGTAGCCGTCACCATTTTGAATTTGTTGCTGAACAGTCGTTGGCACACTGGGCAGTTCTTTGCCTAGGGAAATATCCTGCTGTTGTGGCTCGGCCTTAAAATGTTGCTGTAGGTCGGGGCTCATTGATACCAAGGCGGCAATTAAGCCGCAGGCAAACACCAAAATAATATCGACCAGATTGGCCATGGGGCCGAGGGGGTCGTCGTTATTGTCGAGAAATTCACTGTCGCGCCACTTATCCATGTTGCGTAGTTTCCAAGGCGGCAAGCTGGTGCAGAGCTTGGTCGTACCAGCGGCGGCGCAGGCGGGCGAGAACAAAGCCGATCATTCCAGCGAGCAGGCCAATCACTGTGGTGTCGAAGGCCACGGTCATAGCGGTGGTGAGAATGCGCAACTCGCCTTCGCCAAGTGCCGCTAGGCCTGGCCCTAGCGGAATTAAGGTACCCATCAAACCCAGCATGGGGGCGAGGCGGGTAATAAAGTCGGCGCGCTCAATACGGCGTTTACCGGCGAGTACCAGTGCGTCGCGGTTGCCAAGGTCGCGGAGTTTTTTAATGCCACTCCAGCGCTCGCCAATGCAAATGCCCACCTCGTAAATGGCCAGTGCGACAAAAAATAATAATGCCCAAATCACCGGCTCTAAGAGCAGTGAGGTGATCTGGTGCATTAGCCCTTGAGATAATCCAGTAACCATAGTGAACTCCATTTAGAATTTAGGCTGACGACCGCGCCACAGACCGCTGACGAGCAGTAATATCCCAGCCCCGAATAGCCAGGGCAGATAGGGGCTAATGGCGCTGGCTGATGTTTTTTGTTCAGCTGACGCTGCTTCTGATTCCTGCTTAGACGCGGTCGCCTGTTTGCTAATTTGCGCTGCAGTATTCGCGTCTAGCTGCACTTCCTGAATATGGCTTGGCGAGCTAGTGTTTGGCGCTTCCGGCGTAACTCGGCTCTTGGCCAACACTGCCTCAAGTTGCTGGGCGCGCTCGGGGCTGAGCTGCTTTTTTACCAGCGCATACATGGGGTGATTGGCGTGGGTGTGGCCACTGCCAGGGTTGCCGTGGTCAATAATATTGTCGCTAAATTGCGCGGCCAATTGTTTAACGGTGGCAGCGTCGGCTTGCCAAAAGCCTTTGTCGATGGCGACCAGCATCACCGCCAGAATATTGCTCTGCACATAGCGGTTATTGTCTTGAGCCAAAAACTCCGCCAGCCCGAGCTGCATGGCATCGTCCACGTAAATGGCTTTCACTTCTTCCCACACGCGGTCATTGATTATGTCTGGGCTAGTCACCTGCCAGCCCCAGAGGTATTCAATAAATTCGCTGCCCATGGTGCGGGCGCCGGAATAGCCTTCGTCCATAAGGGGTTTAATCCACTGGGGATTAAAAAAGCGGCCACGCAATTCCGACAGTAGGGCCTCGGGCAGGGTGTCGATGTGCAAATTGCGGTTGTCGGCGTGGTTGATCACCGCGCTGGCGGGCACCTTGCCGCTCACGGTTTCCACCGCCAAATTAAAACCGCCGAGGTAGTCGAAGGCGTCGTTATTGTCGATTAAACCGTAAAGATGGCTGGCGCGGCCCAGATAGGTTTGCGATACCCCCGTGAGCTGGCGACGGAACAGGGTTTGCGCAGATTCGCCCTGCAAACCCACTCCGTAGGCGTGGCCCATGCGCTTAACAAAGACCTCGGCCAATTCACTGCGGTCCTGCCACGAGCCGCTGCGTTCAACCATGCGGTTAACCCCTGCGCCGTAAGCGCCTGGCGCAATACCAAATACCCGCACACTGGCTTGGCGGCCAAGGTCTTGGGCCGAGATTGCGGGGCTGGCGGCGAGTAATTCCCGCGCCTCGTTCACCCAGTTATTGGCAACTTGGTTTTTGTCCAGCGGTTCGCTGCCGCCTTTGTGAGGTTCGTCTAGGGGCGCTAGCGCAGCGTTTAGGGCCAAACTCAATGCGGGGTAGTCGCGACGAATTAAGTCGCGGCTGGCATCCAATGCGAGTAATCCCGCTTTGTCGAGCAGTAGTAAATGTTGTCCGTAGAGATCGCGGAATAAGCCCGAGGTGGTAAAGACCACATCGAAACGGCGGGGCTGGTCGGGGCCAAGGGGCAGGCGCTCTAAACCTTTAATAATGCCGCGACTATTCCAAATGGGCCGCACGCCGAGCAGCTTCATGCCAAAGGCAATCATCGCGCCCTCGTCGCGCACGGCGTCAGAGGCCCATAAAATAATGCCCTGCTTATTATTGGCGATATCGGTATTGGCAAGGGCGACCCCAGACTCGCCAGCCAGTACTTTCGCGGCCAGTGCCGTGCCGACTTCAACCCCAACGCGGGTGGGTAAGAGGCTGCCGTCCAGTGCATAAAAATTGCGGCCGGTGGGCAGGGCCTCTGGGGTGCGAATGGGGTCATTGCCTTTGCCGGGCGCCACAAACTGGCCGTTAAGGCCGTTGAGCAGGGCGCGCATTTCGGCGGCGGGTGAGGCGCTGAGTTTACTCAGCCAGTCGCTGCGTTTGCTGCTGTCGGCGGTTTCGCCCTGCAACATTGAATTGAGCATGGTGTCGATGGCCTTGGGCTGCCAGTCGCGGCCAAACACATGCAGGCCCAAGGGCATAAATTGCTCTTGGAGCTTGGTGAGGTAGTGGCCAATTTCGTGGAGCAAAAAGTCGTCGTCAATCTCATCAAAGCCCACGCCGCGCACTTGCAGCTCTTCGTCCATGCTGGCGATAAGTTCGTCGCGTAAATTAAACTCATCTACCTTGCGGCGCAGGGTTTCTATGGCGCGGGCTTTGGTGCTGCCATCGCTAGCCGCTTCGGCGCTTTCAATTAATTGCCGCAGTTCGAGCAGCTTGTCGTATAGCTCGGTGGCAGCAAGCGGCGGCGTAAGGTGATCGACCATTACCGCTAAGCCCCGGCGCTTGGCCTGAATGCCTTCGCCAACGCCGTCGACAATATAGGGGTAAATGCCAGGTAAATCGCCTGCCGCAATACTGGGGTAGTCACTGGCAGAAAGCCCCACGCTGCGTTTGGGCAAAAATTCATAGGTAGAGTGGCGACCAAGGTGAACAAGGGCGTCGGCTTTAAACACGTCCTGCAAATAATGGTAAAAAGCCAAATACTGGTGGGGCGGCGGGAACGACATATTGGCGTGCAGCAGTTCTTCGTTTAACTCCCAGCCCCGCGGTGGCTGGGGGCCAAGAAAAACATTGCCAAACTGCACGCCGGGAATCAGCACCTTGTTATTCCAGACCATTACCTTGCCGGGCGCTTTGCCCCAGCCGCGAATACCTTCAATAGCCATGTCGATTAAGGCGCGGTTGAGTTCTTGGCTGGCTTGCCAGTCTAGGCTTTGGCCGCTGGCCGCCTGTGCTAATAGCGTTTGATATTCGTCGCCCAGCTGGGCGAGTAAATCTAAGGCGCGGCTGCGGCCAGTGTGGCGCACGCCATCTAAGGCGTGGTGTAAATCGGTGAGGGTGTTTTCCATACGGGCGCGAATTAGCGCTAACTGATCTTGGCGCTCGGTAACCGAGCTGAGCTCGGCCAGCGCGGCCAATTGGGTCTGTAAGCTTTGCTGTAATTCCCCGAGCGGGCCGTTGACCATTTCTGCGCGCACCGCTGGCGGCAGGGTGTTAAACCACTGCTGGTAGGCGTGGCTAGAGACGGAATTAATTTGCCCAGACATGGCTTCTAGCGCTGCGGCGTCTTCGGGTAAATTCACGCCTTTGGCTTGGAGTAGGTCGAGTAGTGCTTCAGCATCGGCGGGCAGTTCGCCGGTGTTATAGCCTGCCGTGCGCAGGGCTTGGAGTATTTCGAGCAGGCTCTCTGGCACATTGAGATTGTCGGCGCCAATATTGTGACGGCCAGGGGGGTGGTTGTAATACACCACGGCAATGCGTTTGTCGGCATTGGGTTTTTCTTGCAGGTTTAGCCAGCGGGCTAGCCGCCGTGTTTGGCGCTGGATTTCATCGGCAAGGGGTTCGCTGCGGTAAACACTGGCGCCGGTGAGCGGGTCGATTTTGGCGGTGGCGGCTAGCGCTAACACTTGGGGTTGCGACACGCCTTGCAGCTCGGGCATGGCGACGCGGTAGTGTACTGAGTCGCGGGGAATACCCTCGGCAGAGAGCTGCCACTGGGCGCTAGACCACTCGCTGATGCGAATGCCTTTTAATATTGGCAGCTTGAGTTCTTCTAAAATCGCGGTTACCGCTTCGCGACCCTCGCCGCCGCCAATCACAAAATCTTGCAGGGCGATAATGGCCGCAGGGCAATTTTTAAGCGGGCCACGCATGGCGGTTTGAATGGTTTCTAACGCCGCGACACTGGCCTTGCCCCAAGCGGCTAACACCGAAATACACTGCCATGTTTGCGCTGCGCAAAGCTGCTGGTGCAAGGCCCAGTCGCCGCTTAAGTCGGCGGTGTCGTGGTCGATAATCCACACGGTGCGCTGCGCGGGCTTGAGTTGAGCATTTAACTCGGCGGCACTGAGCCAGTCGGCGTCATCGCCGTCGTGCAGGGCAAAGCGCAGGGGCGCAACTTCTTCTAGGCGGGGATATTCTGCGCTGCTGTTGGCCAGTAATTGTAAAAGGCTGGCGGCATTATTCACCGAGCGGTTTAGCCAATAGGCGCGTGCTTGTAACCAGTCGGCGAAGCGGGGCGCTTGCTTTTGGCTTTCGGCTAGCGCTATTGCGATTTGCACGCCAGCTTTGTCGCCAAGAATATCCTCTGGCAGACCCTGACTAAATATCTCACCGTGACGATCGCGTTGCAGGGGCATGAGCGCACGATCACTGTGTAACACCGTGCGCAGCTGCTGGGCAGGGTAATTCATGGCCAATAAACGCGGCACGTCTTCGCCAAATATCGCCACTAATAAAAGCCGGTCGCTGGCGCTGATCAAGGTTTGCAGCTCTTCGTCGCTCAGGCTGCTAATTTGTTGAACGGTGCGAATTTGAATTGTTAAATCTTGGCGCTGCTCTAGCAGCTGGTGAGCGCCTGCTATCAGGGTAGGTGCCGAGCGATCTGAAACAATTGCGGTGATATTCATTGCCATAGCACTGGCGGCGTTAAGTAGCAGGAGCAAGGCAAATAGATTTCGGACTAGATTTTGAATACGGCCAGACATAGCATTTCCCCGCCGTAGCTCGCCCGCATACGGCTATTGAACAAGGTGGAAATAAAACGCGGGCAGGGGGCTTGGCAGACTTTTGGCTATGCGCCAAAAAGCGAATCTGGTGTGACACCCCGCCACGTTCTATTCTTGGGTTTCGGGCCGGTCTCCGGACTCACAGAGTGCGTATGAATTACGCAGTGCTATTTATAGCAACTATTCGCCTTCCCACGGTTTACGCAGTGGCTGTCAGCACCTCACTGGCCTGACGGAATAGTGTTCTCTGTTTACCGTTGCGGGGGCAGTACAGGCATTGCTGGTTTAAAAATTGAACGCAGCGCACCTGTTTCCCGTTTAAGTTGCGCGCAGTGATTATGCGACGCAAGCACCTGAAACATCGGTGCCAAGGATACGCGCTAGGGGTGGGGAGTCAAGGTTTAGCCAACATTGTTGGCTGATTGCGCCGAGTGGAGTTTGTTGGTTCACCCATAAACTGGCCAAGCATGTGAAACCTATATTGGCCAAAAACTTGGATATACGCCCTGAGTCTTTATTTTAGGCGATTTTTTATCCAGCAGACGGCTGGAAAGTCACATTACCGGTCAGTCGCTGAATTTGGTACTTTTGATGGCGGCGCTGTGCCAGAGCGCCTGGCTACTCAACAAACGCTTTGGCTACTTTTTGATCATCCTGTCTTTGTATCTTTCTTACGGAACCAGCAACATATTGATATTACTAGACAATCCCGTTGCTTGTGATCCTCGTAGATAAGTAGAGCAGAATAACGATTCGTGCTATGCTTACATCATGAAAAAGTTAAATTTGACAACAGAATTCCGTGTAACTCAGGCCGTAGGTTCATTGGCGATTGAGGGTATTCGTGTGTCTCCCGAGCTACGAGCAAACATGACTCGGGTCATTAATGGCGAGGTTAAAGGCGAAGACCTACGTCGCGAGCTTGTGAAACGCTATCGCCAGCGCGTCGCCATATAAGAACACCCTCAAAATTGTCCTACGATAATTATGACCCTTCCGAACTCGACCCATACTGTATCCCAGGCTCGACCTGTCTCAGCAACAAACTTGGCTTTACCGATACGCAAGCTCTAAATGAGGCTGAGGCGGAGATCAGCTCTATTGCCATGGCTGAGCTAGAGATCAATCCATTATTCGGCGCCTACGATCTAACCCACTTGAAAGCCATTCATTATTATCTATTTAATGACGTATATCAGTGGGCCGGTGTTGAGCGCCAGACTGAAATCAGTAAAGGGGGGCAGCTATTTCTTCCTTACAAAGAAATCCCTGGGAAGGCTGCGGAAGTTTTTAGTGAGTTCCACGCAGAGGCAAATCTGGTCGGCCTACCTAAATCGGAATTCGTCGAAAGAGCAGGATACTATTTCGGCATAATTAACTGCATACACCCCTTCAGGGAAGGTAATGGACGGGTACAACGCATTCTGTTCAATCAGCTCGCAACTGATGCCGGTTTTGCCATTCAGTGGTCTGCTATATCAAGCGAGGCCATGGCGAATGCATGCCGAAAAGGCCGGACAACGACGCCTGACTACCGCGATTTAATTAAGCTTTTTAGGCTTAATACCATTGAGCCAGATTCCATGCCCGACTAACCCCTGAGCGTGAACTGTAGTGGCATAGTGAATTTGGCCATCTGATCAGAGGTGATATGATCGCCTCTAAAGCAACCTACGACCTACATCGGAATGCGTGTGTTTGGCCGTCCGCTTATTACCAGATCAGGAAGCGGCCCTTAGATACTGGGTGTGTTTGGCTCTAGCGTCACAATAGCGGACATACAAAACTGATGCTCCGCGCCCCTAAAGAGCCATGTCGGGTGAATTTTAATACGCTTTAGGCACTTATAAGACTCAGGGATGACACCATGCTGTTGATTTGCACTTAGTACATCCCCTGGCTCCCAATTCAGTGCAATTCAACATGTTAATAAAGTTTATTGTTGAAAAAGACGCTTTAGGGCTCTCTAAAGCCTGTTCTCCAATTGTGACGTAAAGCGGCATCATTACTGGAGGAATAAAATGGCAATACGGTATAACAATCCAACATTACCCTGCCGTGCGATTCAGTGGGATGGACTTCAGAAGGAGTTAATTCTCGACTGGAGTATCCCCAAGGGGCGAAAAAGATATCAAACGCTATCTTCGTGGGATCAGGGCCTCAAATCGCGGTATAACCGAGACGAAAAATTAGTATACCAAGCTGGAGCTATACCGGGTGATTGGTTGTATCACTCAGAGCTTGAGCCGGTTAATGCCTGGAAAGAGACTATTCCAACGAAGGTGCGTCGGTTTGTTGAGTGCGTGCCGACGGGGAAAATGAAGATCCTTAAATTAACATTCAAGTGTCCGCCATTTGCGGATGTGCTCCAGATCAACCCAAAACTTGCTTGGATGATCTTTGTCCACGGCAAGCGGAATAAACTAGATATCTCCCAAATCGAGGCGCTGTGCAGCTTAAAGCAACATATCATTCTCGGCGAGCTGGGATTCTGTGGCTCAAAAAGCATTGTGCGAATTTTAAGAAAATTTTCGGAATGTAATGCCCGTCCTGAGTATATTTATGGTCTTGTGGAGATGCTGGCAGCTCCTGAGCCAAGAAAGTTCTTTTCACATGTTAAATACATGTCGGGTGAGCAACTTTCTCTATTCCTAAATATTCCTTGGTTGTTAATGGTGCCATTTGGAAAACTCGTGTCAACGCTTGATTCTAGCTGGGAAATAAGTCGTGTAAAATTTTTGTATGAGAAATACGCAAGCTTCGACATGCTCCCCTTTCTAGGAAGAGTCAAGTCAATCCCTGAAATGAATGCACGGTATGACGCATTCTTCAATTGTGATGCGGATAAATCTAGGAAGACCCTGACTCGAATGTGGGGGTTAGAGAGGCTGTTGAATTTACCACTTCCTGAGGGACGATATGTGAAAGCATTGCGGACGTTGAAGGCGATAGATACACAATCTATGAAAGGTGGTCTCTGTCTTAGGCTTTACACTGTAGACTCAATTAACGGTACTATTTCGTTTTATGTAATTCCAACCACACCGACGCCGTTAACTATAAGCGTAGTTAAGCATGATGGTGGGGAACTAAGGATTGGAGATGCAAAGCATTTCAATAATGTTTTGCCTAGTGAGGAAGAATATGCCTACGTCCAAACATGGTTTAAAAGTGCATTGGAGCTTAAAAAGCATGGAAGTTGTGATGCAGATCTCGCGAGTGTCATTGTCAGTGAGGCGCAGCTATGCTCAATAGCGAGGGGAGATACCTGAAATGTCGTTTTTAAACTGGTAGTAAATTATATTCTGTTATTCAAAAATACGGAGAGACATAAAATGAAAATGGAGCTTGAAGGTCTTCTTAGAACGCTCGAAGCGATATATCCACATACTCAAATAGCTCGTTTCTGTGCAGAAAATGGTGAAGAATGGTACTACTCGCTTTGCCAGACAAATCTTCAGCGACACGGTACTTTAATTGTCGGATTCAACTGGGGTGCTGGAAAGAATGTAAAATATAGTGCCCAAGAGCAGATTACGAAAACAGATTTTTATAGTGAAGATGTGGGTTCTCTTTCGAGAACATTTAGTTACTTAGATAAGTATCTGGGAATTGTAGCCCGCAATAATGTCTCGCAAACTAACTATTGTTTTTTTAGATCGCATACAGAGTCGCAGATTTCACCTCAAGATATTGAAGTTTGTAAGCCAATATTTGAGGAGCTGATATCCATCCTTAAACCAACGAATATAATATGTCTTTCTGCAACTTTGCGTGATTATTGGCTGAGTGGAAACGAGCTTCTTGACCAAAAGCGTAAGGATATAGTTTATCCATTTGGCGAGGGTTGCCGGACAAGTTATGTAGTGAAGGGTATGTTGTATGGCAATACTGCTACTTATTGCCTACCGCATCCAAATTCCAAAATACCCGGTCGAGTGAGAGATGAAGCGTGGGAGTTTTGTTTTAGTGATCAGTAGCTTGGCTACGATTGATTTTAATGGTTTATTAGTTAAATGCCCGCAGCATGTATGTGCTAGTGGTATAGTAAACTTGGCCTCCTGACTAAGGCGGATATGGGGGTTGAGCCTGCATAAAAGCCTACGGCCTTCGTCGGATTACGTTGTTCTGAACGTCCGCTTTTTACCAATACCAGCCCTCGGCCGCGCATTCAAAAAGCGGCTATGTCATTATGTGGTCAGTGCGAATTAATACTGTTGTTAGATTTTTGTTTTAAGACTGAAGTGAGGGTTTCGGTTTTTGCGGGAGTTCAGCGCTTGCTATAGTTGTTATTGAATGTTTCTGGTCCCATGGCCGAAATTTGTAGATCAATCATTTTATTAAATGCCAATAAAATATTTGAGAAATCCTCCGGCGTTTGTAATTCATTTAGCGCACAGACTCCCGCTTCTATTGTCGATAAGCCGTCTGCGCGGGGCGAGCGTCTTATTTTGTATTGGCTATTATTATTGGCGGCAATAGCAAAACGGGGGAGGGTGTTCAGCCACGGATTTATGTGCATCAAGCGCGCAACCTTTCGCCAGGTACCGTCTAGCAAAATAAGATTTTTAATCTTGCATTGGCGCATGTCGGCGACTTTTAGGCTGTTGTCACTCGGAAAAATTAACACGCTATTGGTTTGCCAGTCGCTGCCGAGGATTTGCTCCGGCGCAAAAATCTCACCAACAATAAGTTCGGCGCCCGCAATCGATTTGGCAAGTAGTGGCGCAGACGACAGTGCATGCTTGGCCTCTTTGGGGTCTTGCAAAATTACTAGGCGGTAATCGCAGTTGCGGACCACCATTACATCGCATAGACAGGTGCGCTGGGGGCGGTCGCAGTGCAGGCAATGTTGTCGTTTTGTCATGGCGTGGGCTGGTTAATTACTGGCAATTGGCTTGTTGGTGAAATCGGCAATACGCTGCAACTCAAGCTTTTGGCGCATATCGCTGGGAATGGTGGTAGGTTTGCCATGCAAAGTGTAAATCATTACGGTTTCGCATAAGCCGATGCAGTGGCTATGTTGAAACAGTGCTTGGTATAGGTGGTAAGCGCTATTGCCAATATGGCCTATGCCGGTGCGGATCTCGACCGGCTCTGGGTAGTGGCCTTCGGCGAGGTATTGGAGGCGAGCTTCGATTAAGAGCATTTTATCGGCAGCATCAGGTTTGAAAAAATCTTTGCGACCAGTAATGTCGAGCTGGATACGGGCGCGGGCACTCTCATAAAAGCGGGCTATTGCGAGGTTGTTGAGGTGGGCGTAGGCGTCCATATCGCCAAATTGAGTATCTATGTTCAATACAAAAGGGTAGGTTTCTGCTTGCAGCAACCTCGGGTCGGGTTTTTTCGCCATAGTCAGAGTGTGCTCGTCGGTAAAATTTAATGGGGCAATTTTACCCTGACTGAGACATATAGCTATGCCGATTTTAAAATGGCTACTTGTTATATAATTTCTGCGTTAGGGCGGTTTAGGTGTGATATACGCTAGAATTGTTTGCGGTTGCGCGATCTTGTTTATTGGATGCTAGTTGGCAGCTTGCGCACAAACAATAAGGAGTGACACGGTGATAAAACGTGAAAGCGTGCTTGTGCTGTTTGCAATGTTACTTTTCGGATGCAGTGGCGGCAGCGCGCAAAATGGCCTTACCGGATATGTAGAGGCTGAGTATGTTTATATTAGCGCCCTAGAAACCGGCTGGATTATAAGCAGTGCGGTAAACGAAGGTGATCGCGTAAGCGCCGAGCAAGTACTGCTGAGCTTAGACAGTGAACGACAGACGCTTGACGTGGCAGAAGCTGCTCAGCGTGCGGCGGCGGCGCAAGCTCAATGGCGAGATTTACAGCGCGGCGCGCGTCCAGAAGAGCTAAATCGTTTGCAGGCTCAGCTTGCAGAAGCCAAAACCAGTTTAACGCTCGCTAATCTAGAGTTGCGCCGCCAGCGCGATTTGCGAAGTAAAGGCGCGACGTCTGAAGCGGCGCTCGACAGGGCCAATGCTGAGTATTCGGCGGCCAACGCGCGGGTAGAAAGCGCTGCGGCAAGTATTAGCGTTGCTAAGTTAGCCGCCCGTGAAGAGATGCTAAATGCTGCCAAAGCGGCTGCCGAGGCTGCCGAGGCGGTATTGGCAAAGGCGCAGTGGCGTTTGGCGCAGCGTAGTCTCGTTGCCCGCCAAGCAGGTTTAGTTACAGCGCTATATTATCGCCAGGGAGAGCAATTACCCGCAGGCGCGCCAGCGCTGTCGCTATTGCCAGATGACGCATTAAAAATTCGTTTCTTTATTCCCCAGTCGCGCGCCGCTGAGTTTGCGCCAGGCACTACCGTGAGTATTCATCAAGACGGCGGCGCTGAGACGGTTAACGCGACGGTGTCGTATTTGGCGGAGCAAGTAGAATTTACGCCACCGGTAATTTACAGCGTTGCCAACCGCGAGAAGCTGGTGTTTATGGTGGAGGCGCGTCTGCCCCCCAATAGCCATTTACACGCTGGGCAGCCGGTTGATGTGAGCTTGCTATGAGTTGCTGCCATGAGTGAATTGGCCATCGATGTGCGGGGCTTAAGTAAGAATTTTGCCAACAAAGCCGCGGTGAGCAATGTCGATTTACAAATGCCCCGTGGTCAAGTCTGGGGCTTTTTAGGCCCCAATGGCTCCGGTAAAACCACCACCATTCGCATGCTCTGTGGCTTGTTAAAACCCAGTGCCGGTGAGGGTACTTGCCTTGGTTTTGATTTGCGCCGCGACGCCGAAGCCATTCGCCGTCAAACCGGCTATATGACCCAGAAATTTTCTTTTTGGGCCGATCTTAGTGTGCGTGAGAACTTAGATTTTGTCGCCCGTATCTATCAGCTCGACAATCGCCGGCAGTGCGTAGATGAAACCTTGGCAGTGCTAGGCCTTACCCATCGTCAGCACCAATTGGCGGGCGCCTTGTCGGGCGGCTGGAAACAGCGCTTAGCGCTGGCCGCCGTTACCATGCATAAACCCAAGTTATTACTTTTAGATGAACCTACCGCTGGGGTAGATCCGCAGGCGCGGCGGGATTTTTGGGATCAAATTCATCGCTTGTCTAACGAGGGCATGACGGTGCTGGTGTCTACCCATTATATGGACGAGGCCGAGCGCTGTGATCATATTGTGTATTTGGCTCACGGCAAGTTAATTACCGAGGGCAGCGTGCCAGATATTATTGACCAGTCGGGCTTGCTGAGTTTTAGGGCCGAGGGCAAGGGTGTGCGAGTATTGGAACCGCTAATGGCGGGCCAGCAGGGAATTGAACACGCCGCTTATTACGGGGCGGCGCTGCATATTAGTGGTCACGACCGCGCCGCGCTGGAAGCGGCGGTGGCCAAGGTTGCCGACCAAGGCTATAGCTGGCAGGAAGTTAAGCCCAGTTTAGAAGATGTGTTTATCGCGTTAATGGAGCAGAGCGGTGGCGACAAGAGGGCCCACGGATGATGCGTTTGGGCCATAGACTGGCGCGGATTAACGCGGTATTTATAAAAGAACTCATTCAAATGCGCCGTGACCGGCTGACCTTTGCGGTGATGCTGGCAATCCCCATTTTAGAGCTAGTGTTATTTGGCTATGCCATTAATACCGACCCCAAACATTTGCCCACCGCCGTGCACGCCGAAGAGTATACTCCGGTGGTGCGCAGTATTCTTAGCGGTTTGGAAAACTCCGAATACTTTGATGTGAGCACTAGTCATAGCGACCCCCGCGCCAGTGACTATTTGTTGGCCAGCGGAAAAGTGGTGTTTGTTGTTGAAATTCCGGCGGGCTTTACCCGCCAATTAATTCGCGGTGAGCGGCCGCAATTATTGGTGTCGGCGGATGCGACCGACCCCGTTGCGGCGTCGAATGCCTTGGGGCGATTAAGTACCATTGTTAATCAGGCGTTGGCCAAGGATTTGACTGGCCCGTTGGCGCATTTGCGGGCCGGTAAAGGCGCGGTAGATTTGGTGGTGCACCCCCGCTACAACCCCGAGGGCATAACCCAATACAATATTGTACCGGGCTTGCTGGGGGTGATTTTAACCATGACCCTAGTGATGATTACCGGTATGGCGATGACCCGCGAGACGGAGCGGGGCACCATGGAAAATTTGCTCGCTATGCCGGGTTCGCCCTTTGAGGTAATGATTGGCAAAATTTTACCTTATGTTGGGGTGGGCTTGGTGCAAACCGTGGTTGTGTTAGTGGTGGCGCACTGGCTGTTTGCGGTGCCCTTTATTGGCAGTATCGCCTTGCTGGTGTTAAGTGTGGCAATTTTTATTTTGGCTAATCTCGCCTTAGGTTTTACCTTTTCAACCATTGCTCAATCGCAAATTCAATCTATGCAGCTGACCTTCTTTTTTTTCTTACCGTCCATTTTATTGTCTGGCTTTATGTTCCCATTTCGGGGTATGCCGCACTGGGCGCAAATGATTGGCGAGGTGCTGCCACTAACGCATTTTTTGCGGGTGGTGCGGGGTATTATGCTTAAAGGCGCGGGCTTGCAAGAATCAGTTTACGACTTGGCGGCAATCTTGGCGTTTATGCTGGTGGTGAGCACTGTGGCGATGCTGCGCTATAAACGTACTCTTGATTAGCCGGCGAGGTGTTGTATATTTTTGGCCTTTTTTATATTGGTCTCGTGCTTTAATTCAGCATCGACCCTAGCTCAGTAGGCGTGTAGAGTATTAATACGCTTAGCAATACAGCTGTAAAAGGGACGCGCTAGATGAACAATGCACTGACCATAGTTAAAAAAACCGCGCCGGTGATGCCGGTAGCGCAGTTTAAATCACTGGATCACGCCAAAGCCTGCGCAGAATTATTTGCCGAAGCGGGGGTGCCAGCGGTAGAGGTGACACTGCGTCATGCCGACGCGTGGCAAATGGTTAAAATTTGCCGAGACCTAATGCCCAATGCACGTATTGGCGTGGGTACCGTACTCACTCGCAGGCAGATGCTGCGCGCCGCCGACGAGGCCGATTTTGTTATTAGCCCTGGGTTCTCGCGGGAGCTGTCGATGCTGGCCAACAAAACCCTCACCACCTATATTCCCGGGATTGCGACCGCCACCGAGTTAATGGCGGCAATGGCCGAAGAGCACCGCGTATTTAAATGTTATCCGGCAGAGGCCATTGGCGGAGTGGCGCTGTTAAAAGCGCTGTCTGGCCCTTTTCCCGAGGCGGTGTTTTGCCCCACGGGTGGGCTCACCGAGGCGAATTACCAAGAGTATCTGGCTCTGCCCTGCGTGCATTGCGTGGGTGGCAGTTGGATTGTGCCCAGCGAAGAGGCCTTGGCCAAGGATCGCGCAGGTTATTTGGCCGCCTTGAAAAGCCTTTATCAGCGGCCACTTTGATAGGTTAATTTCCTAAAAACGTCGCAGCACCTTCTTCCGCCGTGCTCACATTGGCGCGCATGCCGCCAAATAAATCTCGGCCATAGCTGTCGGTGATGGATTTTGGCGAGTAGCTGGCGGGGCTGCGTTGCTGCCACTCTTTCTCATCAATCAAAATATCCAATAGATGGTTGTCGGCATCGAGAATGAGCATGTCGCCGTCTTGTATTTTTGCAATGGGGCCACCGGCGATGGCTTCGGGGTAAAGGTGAATAGCCGCGGGGATTTTACCCGAGGCGCCAGACATTCTGCCATCGGTGACAAGGGCGACTTTAAACCCGCGCTCCTGAAGAATGCCAAGATAGGGCGTGAGTTTGTGCAACTCGGGCATGCCGTTGGCCTTGGGACCTTGGAAACGCACCACCGCAATAAAGTCGCGTTCTAATTCACCGCGCTCAAACGCCGCTTGCACATCTTCTTGTTGCTCAAATACCACGGCGGGCGCTTGCACAACGCGATGTTCGGGTTTTACTGCCGAGACTTTAATAATACTGCGGCCGAGCTTGCCGGTGAGCAAGTTCATGCCGCCTTGGGTGTCGAAGGGTGCGCTGGCGGGGCGCAGCACACTGTCGTCGGCGCTAATGGCAGGGGTGTTTTGCCACTGTAATTGTTGGTGGAGCAAACTCGGCGCGGTAGTGTAGTGATGCAGCCCTTGGCCCCACGCAGTATTTACGTCGCCGTGAATAAGACCGGCGCCGAGCAATTCGGCAATAATAAAGCCGGTGCCGCCCGCTGCATGAAAATGATTAACATCGGCCTTGCCATTGGGGTAAATCCGGCACAGCAGCGGGGTGACGGCAGACAGCTCGGCAAAGTCTTGCCAGTCAATAATAATCCCTGCGGCGCGGGCAATGGCGATCCAGTGAATACTGTGGTTGGTCGAACCACCGGTGGCCAGCAAGGTGACGATGGCATTCACTAAACTGCGTTCATCAACAACATCGCAGAGCGGCGTGTAGTGGGGGCTGAGGGCAGTGATTTTACAAATCTGCTCAGCGGCGGCAACCGTGAGCTGTTCGCGCAGCGCGCCATTGGGGGGAACAAAGGCCGTGCCCGGCACGTGCAGGCCCATGGCTTCCATTAACATTTGATTGCTATTGGCGGTGCCGTAAAAGGTGCAAGTGCCTTCGCCGTGGTAGGCGCTGGCTTCGGCGTCGAGCAGGGTTTCGCGGCCCACTTTGCCCTCTGCATACAACTGCCGAACGCGGGCTTTGTCGTCATTACTCAAGCCGCTGCTCATGGGCCCAGCGGGCACCATAATCATTGGCAGGTGGCCAAAACTCAGGGCGCCAATTAATAAGCCCGGTACAATTTTGTCGCACACGCCAAGGCACAATACGCCGTCAAACATATTGTGGCTCAGGGCAATGGCGGTGCTCATGGCAATGGTGTCGCGGCTGAATAAACTCAGCTCCATGCCTTCGGCGCCTTGGGTTACGCCGTCGCACATGGCGGGTACACCGCCAGCAAATTGTGCGGTGCAGCCCATGTTTGCCGCCGTTTTCCGAATCAGCTCGGGGTAGTGCTCTAGCGGTTTATGGGCCGAGAGCATGTCGTTGTAGGCGCTAACAATGGCGATATTACCCGCTTCTTGTAGGCGGATGCGGTCTTTGTCTTCGGGGCCGCAGGCGGCAAAGCCGTGGGCTAAATTACTGCACGACAAATGCCCTCGCAGCGGGCCCTGCTCGCGCATGCTCTGGCACTTGGCCAGGTAGCTGGCGCGGCTGCTAACACTGCGCTGTTTGATGCGTTCAGTTACTTGCTTAACAGTGGGGTGTAGCGGAATGGCTTTGCTCATTACGGGGCCCAGTATATGTCGACGGGTACGCGCTGCTGGTGCAGTACCAATGAAATGGGAAAGTCGGCGTCTTTCGCCAGTGCGGCTTCCAGCACATCGCGCTTGGCCTTGCCAAAAATCTGAATCACAATTCTTTCGCTATTCAATACCGCTGCAGGGGTGAGCGAAATACGGGAGTAAGGCGTGGCACTGGGGTGAACGGCGGTGCAGTGCTGTTCGTGGGCAGCGGTTAGCATTGGGTATTCGGGGGCGTCGTGAAACCACGAGGCGGTGTGGCCGTCGTTGCCCATGCCAAGGTGAACAATAGTCAGTGGCCACGCCAGCTCGGCAAGCTGTTCTTCGCAGGCGTATTGGCCATCATTCACATCGGCGGCCTCGTTTTTTAGGGGCAGGTAGCGGCTATTGGCGGCAAGGCCGCTAAATAAGGTTTTGTTGAGCATGGCTTGGTTGCTGTCGCTGTGGTCGGCATTTACCCAGCGATCATCAACCAGCAGGGTTTGAATTTTGGCCCAGTCCAAGTTTTGCTTGCCTAGTAGGGTGAGCATCTCGGCAGGGCTTGAGCCGCCAGATACCGCAAGACTGGCGGCGCCTTGTTTAGTCAGTGCGGTCGTTAAATATTTGGCAATATCATTGTTTAATACTGTGTTTAGTTCGTCGCGATTGGGTAATAAAATCAGGGTGGGTTTATTATTCATGCCAGCTTCTCCCGTGTTTTTCTGGTAGCGCTAGGGCGGCATTTGGCCCCATAGAGCCGGCCGCGTAGGTCTTTGGCTTAATGCCGGCTTCCTGCCAAGCGCTAATAATACTGTCTACCCACGCCCAACAGGCCTCCACTTCGTCGCGGCGCATAAACAGGGTTTGGTCACCTTCTAATACATCTAATAATAGTCGCTCATAGGCTTCGTGGGCCTGTAGTTCATCGTGTAAGTCGGCATCCAAATTTAACTCAACTTGCTCCAGCTTTAACTGGCGGCCTAAGCCTGGCTTTTTGTTGACCTTGTACAGGGTAATGTTTTCTTCTGGCTGCAGGCGTATTACCAGCTTATTGGGCAGGTCGTTGGGGTCGCCCTCAAATAAGCTAAAGGGATGCTTTTTAAGCTCTACAATAATTTCTGAAAAGCGGCGGCTCAGGCGTTTTCCTGTGCGCAAATAAAAGGGCGTGCCCTCCCAGCGCCAGTTGTGCACATCGGCTTGCAGGGCAACAAAAGTCTCGGTGTTTTCGCTGTCTTCAAAACCCGTTTCGTCAAGAAAGGCGGCGACGGGGGCGGAGTTTACGGCACCGGCTAAATACTGGCCGCGCACGGTTTTGGCCTTTACATTGGCGGCGGTGATGGGCCGCAGGGCTTGCAGTACTTTGACCTTTTCATCGCGAATCGTATCAGCACGCAAATTTGCTGGGGGTTCCATGGCCACCAAACACAACAGCTGCAACATATGGTTTTGCACCATGTCGCGCAGGGCGCCAGTTTTGGCGTAAAAGTCGCCACGGCCCTCAACGCCAATATCTTCGGCCACGGTAATTTGAATATTGTCGATATATTGGCTATTCCAGAGCGGGCCAAATAGGGCGTTGCCAAAGCGCAGCACTAGTAAGTTTTGTACGGTTTCTTTACCAAGATAATGGTCTATTCGAAAAATGTTTTTCTCGGGAAAGACTTGCAGCACTTCGTGGTTAATCTCGGTGCAGCTGGCTAGATCGTGGCCGAGTGGTTTTTCTAAAACAACTCGGGACTGGGGACTAACAACGCCGATGCTGTGCAAGTTTCGGCAAATGCTGGTGTATAAGGTAGAGGAGGTTGCCAGATAAAAAACCGTGGTCGCCGCCGCGTACTGCTTAACCGCGTCGCTAAGGTGGTGATAATCTTTGAGGGTGTTCACGTCTAAGCTGACAAAGCTGAGCTTGGCGGCAAAATCTTGCCAGTGTTGTTCATCCCAAAAATGCGCAGGCAAAAATTCGCGCATTTTTGTTTTTACCAGTTCGCAGTAGTCTTCTCGGCTGCTGTGGGCGCGGCCCAGCGCAACAATAGAGCAGACATTATTTAAAAAGCCTTCGCGCTGTAATTTGTAAAGGGCGGGTTGCAGCTTGCGCAGGGCAAGATCGCCGGTGCCGCCAAAAATCACGAGCTGTGCAGTTTGGTTTTGGGTCATTCGCAACACTCTTTAATTGGGCTTAGGTCAATTAATAACAGTTTCAATAGACGGTAGCTTGAATAAGGCTGAGCGAATTTTCCAGGCTGACACTAAATAAGCGGTGGCAGTGATATTGGAAAACTTGCCGTGGCGCGGAGTATCTTGGTGTTTTTAGCATAGAGCTTTTTAAGGGGCATTCATACTGCTAGTGAGCCTTAAAACCGACGTGCGCTCGGTAAGTATGGTATGGAAGGAGCCGATTCACCCATAAACGGATAAAGTTGCTAGTTTGTGACTGAAATTATAAAAGCGACCTTGCTAGGCTTGGCCCATATTGTTGGAGAGTAAAATGGCAAATACAGCGGTAAGTAAAGCGGGTATAAGAGCAGCGCAGAGTGGCGATAGCGCAGACGCCGCAGGATTGGTTTTTTCGTCGGGGCCAGTGGCCTTTAACCATATTTTTAATTGCACCCATGGCCCAGATATCCGCGATTTTTTAGCCGATCAATTTGCAAAAGCAGCGACAATGTTTAGCTATCGCCATCATTACGTTTACGAACAAGCGGGACAGGTGATTGCCACCATTGCAGGTTTTGATAAACCTAGTCACAACACTACCTTCATTGGCAATGCTAAGGCTATTTTTAGTCACTATGGATGGCGAGGGATTGTAAAAGGCCTACGCTTTGAAATGAGTTTGGTGAAGCCGCCTCGTAAACGTTGCTATTACTTGTGCCATATCGCTGTTGATCCGCAGTGGCGGGGCCGAGGCATAGCTGCGCAGCTTATAAATTTTATGGCGGCCCGCGCTAAGGCTCAGGGATACTCGGTTTTGAGTTTAGATGTGGCAGAATCGAATGCTGCGGCTTTGCACTTGTATCAGCAGATGGGTTTTAAAATTGTTAAGTGCAATCGAAGTTACAACGGGATTTTAGATAACCACCTTTATATGGAAATGTCTCTTATAGAGGGTGTGTGCTAAAACCGGTGTATGAAACGAGTAGTGCAGCTCAGGCCTTGCCGAGCCGCTGGCCACCGAGCGCGCTGGGGGTTTCGCCGCCGGCGCTGTAAATAGGGGTGTCGTTATTGCTCGCGCCAAGAATTTCTAGCGCACGTTTGCCGTATCTCGACTGGCTGGCAATATCGGCGCCAGCTTGAGAATTAAGTGCTTGGCAGCGGCTGAGGGTGTTCAGGGTTTCCTGCCACAGCGTTTCATTGTGCGCAGCACCGCTGGCGCTTAATTGCCGGCGGCGTAATTCCAGTAGATCGAGATTCTGAACCAAGTCCATTTTTTGCTGCACTACCGCTTCCAGTCGCTCGGGTTCCCTCGCTAACTTTAGAATTTGGGTTTCTTCGCCCAGCAGTGATTCTAAGCGCAGGGCTTCGCTGTGAATGGTTTGCAGTACTTCGCTCAGTTCATCACTCATATTAGCTGCCGGTTAGGGCTTCCATATTGACCAGTGCCGCCGCCACTTTATTGGCGTCAATGGTGAATTCGCCATTGCGAATTGCGGTTTTAATGGCCTCGACCTTTTGACGGTCAATACCGTCGCTGCTATTTACTTGGGCGCGGGTTCGCTCCAATAGTGGGGTTTCCACCTGTGGCGCTTTCGCGGTGTTGGCAGCAGCAGGGCTGGCTACGGTGCTGTCTGATTTGCTGGCACCGGTACGCCCACTGTCTAGCTTGCGGGCCTGACTCAGAGACGAGCCATCTATACGGTCAACCATCTTTATATCCTCTTTAAATAGCTTTCGCCTGTTATATCGACACTATCTAGCAAAACTTTAGCACGATTTTACTTTGTCGCGCATGGGGCTTATCCCTATGACGTTAATTCAATACCACGCTGTTTTCGGATGTTACTACACCCTCTAGCTGCTTACCGGAATTGAGGTTTTTAACCAGTATCCGGCTGCCGAGGGCGCCGCTTTGCAGGGCGATCCCCATCATGCTCACGCTAACGGGGCCATCGCTACTATTAAGTTGAACGCGCTGGCCTTTATTAACAATGCTGCTGGCGCTAACCATATTGGGGGTGAGCACGGCGCCTTGGGCAATACTCTGGCGGCTTTGGTAGCCGCCGTTATCGCCTAAAGACTGCAAATAGCCATAGCCAAGACTGGTGATGTCGCGTTTTCCCCAGCTTACATCGTTGGCGCTAATGGTGGTGCCCGGCGCAATAGGGTGGCGGGCAACCATTACTTTGGCGTAGGCCTCTACGGTAACAGGCAAATAAATTTTCCACGGCTTGGCGCCTGCGGTGCAGCGCACGCCAACGGTTGTTCTGCGCTTGATCTTGGCACCGTTTGATAAAAAGGCTTCGAGCTTACCTGGACAGCTGCTGAGCTTGGTGCGGGGGTCGAGCTTTTGCACGGTGATGGTGGTGCTGAGCTGCTGCCAAGGATGACGGCTGGCGATATAGGCTTTGGCGGTAGCGGCAATTCGGCTGTGGCTTTCGGTAGACGCACTGGCACTCGTCGCACTGAATACACTTAGTGCAGCGCTAAGCAGCACAAATTTACTCAAGGCGGCATTTTTGCTTAAGGCAGTGCGTTTGCGCATGACTTTACTCGCGTCAAAGATTTGTCGGTAAGGCGGTAACTGCAATGCTTGTGCCAGTCTTGTTTGCGGTGTGCGCTACTAAATTGGGGCTTACATAGAGGGGTAGGCTGCGGGGCTGAAATAAATAAGGCGGATGGGGGCTGCCGGATTTTTGCCGATCAGCGGCAAAGGCTTGCCGTTATTTTGGCGGTGGCGCAATTTGATGGTTTTAACTTATTGAAAAATAACAATTTAATTAAGTGGCACGGCCTTTGCCTTGATCCATTGCAAAAGCGGCACAAAGCCTAGCTTAAACCGATTAGCGGCTGCAAACCGAATAACTTTAGCGAAATGGTAAGAAAATGGCGATTAATTTTGATAAAGCCTTAGGCGTTCACGAGCAAGCACTGCTGTTGCGGCAAAAGCGCAATGAAGTTTTGGCCGCCAATATTGCTAATGCTGATACCCCTGGCTACAAGGCGCAGGATATTGATTTTCGCACGGCTTTATCGAATTCAGCGGCAGCGGGTGACCAAGCTATGCTCGCGCTTAAAGTGACCAGTGCTGGCCACCAGCACCGCGCCGATGGCAGCGCAGATGCCTTGTCGGCGTCTTTGAAATATCGCCAACCTTATCAGCCATCGCTCGACGGTAACACGGTAGAAGCTCATATCGAACAAGCCGAGTTTGCCGACAACGCCATGCGTTATCAGGCTACGTTGTCATTTTTAGGCAGCCGCCTCAGCGGGCTTAAATCCATTCTTCAGGGAGGCCGATAGATCATGGCTAATCCACTCGACATCGCCGCTTCGGCAATGAATGCGCAAATGCTGCGCCTCAATACCGTGGCCAGTAATATGGCCAACGCCGACTCGGTGGCGGGTAGTGAGGCCGAGGCCTACCGCTCGCGTCAAGCGGTGTTCTCTACGGTAATGGATCAGCAGCGCGAAGTGGCGGGGGTGGCGGTAACTGGCATCGTTGAAAGCAATGCGCCGGTGATGAAGCGCTACGAACCCGGTCATCCCCAAGCGGATGTAGACGGTTATGTGTACGCCTCTAACGTAAACACCATGGAAGAGATGGCCAATATGATGTCGGCGTCGCGCTCGTTTCAGAATAACGCCGAAGTTTTTTCTACCACCAAAACCCTGATGCTGCGCACCCTGCAGCTTGGCCAGCAGTAGGAGTCTGACTAATGGAAATACGGACGCTTGAGCAGTTACAAACACAAAACGCAGCGAGTGCGGCAAAGAAAGATGCGTCGTCCTTAGACCAAAACGATTTTATGAAATTGATGCTGCAACAGCTAAAAAGTCAGGATCCGTTTAAACCAACGGACAATACTGAATTCATCAGCCAAATGGCCCAGCTAACCTCGGTTAGCGGCATCAGCGAGATGAACGAAAATCTCAGCGCACTGACCGGTTCACTGTATTCGGCTCAGCTTCTAGATTCTTCTTCGTTGATCGGTAAAGACGTGTTGGTGGAATCCAGTGTTGCGGCCCTGCCTAGCAGCGGCAGTGTTCGCGGCCAGGTAAATCTGCCTACCAGTACCACCGCCTTAGATATTGAAATTTTGGCGCCCAGCGGCGAGGTCATTGGCAAAGTGCCAATGGGGCCTCAAGCTGCGGGCACCAGTGCTTTTGAATGGAATGGTATTGGTTTGAATGGCGAGCGGATGCCGCCAGGCACCTACCAAATCCGCGCCAATTATTTGAACGGCACTAAAGTTGAGGCCTTGACCACTGAAATGCGCAGTCCGGTATTAAGTGTGAGTGTGCCCGTGGGCGGTGGCAGCCCGCAGGTGCAAATACAGGGGCTGGGCAGCGTTAGCCTGTCACAAATTAAAGAGATTAGCTGAGTTGCGATTGCGCTATTCAGACAATGACAACACTCAATCCTTAGCAGGAGTTACATTATGAGCTTTCGTATCGCACTCAGTGGTTTAAACGCAGCGCAATCGCATTTGGACGTGACCGCGCAGAATATTGCCAACGTCAACACAACGGGCTTTAAAAGCTCGCGTGCCGCATTTGCCGATGTATACGCCACGGCGAATAACGACGTGACCAAAACTACGCCAGGCGCCGGTGCGCGTCTTGCCACCATTACCCAGCAGTTCTCCCAGGGCAATGTTGATTTTACCGACAACAACTTAGACCTTGCGGTAAGCGGCGAAGGCTTCTTTACCATGAAGGGCTCAGGTGGCGTAACGTACACCCGCGCTGGGGCGTTTAGCGTCGACCGCGAAGGCTTTGTGGTAAACAATAATCTGGAGCGTCTGCAGGTGTTTCCACCAACAGGCAATGGCGACTTCTCCACTGGTTCGCTAAGTGATCTGCAATTGGAAGTTAATGAAAATGCGCCCAAAGAAACTACGCGTGGCGATATTGGCATCAACTTGCCTGGTAATGCACCGGTGCCAACGGTAACGCCCTTTGATCCAAGCTTGCCCGCGAGCTACAACCACGCCACCTCAATGACCGTGTACGACTCACTGGGTACCCAGCACACCGCTACGATGTACTTTGTGCGCGACGCGGCAGCAAACACGTGGAATCAGCAGCTTTACGTCGACAATAACGCCGTAGGCGGCCCCAACGCACTGTCTTTTAGCAATGCTGGGGTATTAACCGTACCGGCGAATGGGCTAGTAACGTACCCAGCTTACGACCCCGGTACTGGCGCGGCCGATATGAATTTGTCCTTCGACTTTAATTCTAGCACCCAGTACGGCCAAGAGTTTGGGGTGAATAGCCTTCAGCAAGACGGTTTTACCACTGGCCGCTTGACGGGCATTGAAGTGTCGTCAGCCGGTGTGGTGTCGGCGCGTTACACCAATGGTCAGTCTACCCAGCTGGGTAAAATTGCCATGGCCAGTTTCACCAACCCCAATGGCTTACAGCAGCAGGGCGACACTTCTTGGGCAGAGACGTTCTCGTCTGGCAGTCCACGAGTTGGCGAAGCGGGCACCTCTAACTTTGGCTTGCTGCAATCTGGCGCCCTAGAGAGCTCCAACGTGGATTTGACCGAGCAGTTGGTTGAGATGATTACCGCGCAGCGTAACTTCCAGGCCAATACCCAGATGATCTCCACCGCCGACGCGGTAACCCAAGCGATCATCAATATCCGTTAATTGAGGGCGGCTTGGGCCGCCATTAATCGGGAGTTTTTATGGACAGATTACTGTATATCGGCATGACAGCGGCGAAGAACACGCAGCTGGCCCAAACCACTAATGCCAATAATTTGGCTAACGTGAGCACGGCGGGTTTTCGTGGCGATTTTCAGAATGTTCTGTCTCAGCAGGTTGAAGGCCCTGGTATGGCCACCCGTTTTAACTCGGTGTATCAGGGCGAAACCTCCGACTTTTCCGTTGGCTCCATTATGGCCACCGGCCGCCAACTGGATGTTGCCATTCGCGGCGATAAAGGCTGGTTTGTGGTAACCGCGCCAGATGGCAGCGAAGCCTATAGTCGCCGCGGTGATTTTCACATTACCAGCGACGGTATGCTGCTCAACGGCGCCGGTCAGCCAGTGATGGGTGACGGCGGCCCAGTAGCGATTCCCGAACACGAAAGTTTGATGATTGGCGAAGACGGCACGGTCTCAATTGTGCCGCTGGGGCAGGGCTCTGAATCACTGTCGACGGTAGACCGAATTCGCTTGGTCGACGCCGCGCCGAATCAGCTGCAGAAGGGCGAGGACGGCTTAATGCGCATGCGCAATGGTGGCAGCGCGCCAACTTCCTCAGATATCCGCATCAGCTCCGGCAACTTAGAAGCATCAAACGTGAATAGCGTCGACGCCATGGTGAATATGATTTCACTGGCGCGGCAATTTGAAATGCAGGTCAAGGCCATGAGCACCGCCGAAACGGTTGCTGAAACCGGCAGCCGCTTAATGCGCTTGGAATAACAAGGGGTTATTTATGAATTCATCACTATGGGTCGCTAAAACTGGTCTCGATGCCCAACAAACCCGGATGCAAGTGGTAAGTAACAACCTTGCCAACGCCAATACCACTGGTTTTAAACGGGATCGGGCGTCGTTTGAAGACTTGCTCTACCAAAATATGCGGCAAGTGGGTGGTCAGACTTCCCAGCAAACCCGGTCACCCAGTGGTATGCATGTGGGTACTGGTGTACGGGTAGTGTCCACCGAAAAAATACATCAGCAGGGCACCTTGAATCAAACCAATAACTCCTTGGATGTTGCCATTGAAGGTAAGGGTTTCTTTCAGGTGCAAATGCCCGACGGCAGCATTGCCTACACCCGCGACGGTTCCTTTCAGCTCGACGACCAAGGCCAGATTGTTACCAATACCGGCAATGTGGTTGATCCGGGCATGACCGTACCCCAAGGCACCTTGAGTATTACTATTGGTTCTGATGGCGTGGTAAGTGCAGTTTTGGCGGGCGGCGCCGCGCCAGTGCAGGTTGGTAGCTTTCAGCTTGCCGACTTTGTAAACCCATCGGGCCTCCAAGCCCGCGGCGAAAACCTGTATATGGAGTCTGCCTCTAGCGGTTCACCGCAAACCGGCACACCGGGCTTGAGTGGCTTGGGCAGTATTCAGCAGGGCGCCCTCGAAGGTTCTAACGTTAACGTAGTGGAAGAGCTGGTGAATATGATTGAAACCCAGCGCGCCTACGAGATGAACTCCAAGGCCATCGCCACCAGCGACCAAATGATGCAGTACGTGAATAACAATCTGTAATTCGCGATTTAGAGCAGGATAACGTTTATGAACATTCAACAGACCCAAGGCCTCAACCATATCAAAACTGCATTTGCAGTATTGATGGTGGCGCTGCTGTCGGCGTGTTCATCGGCGCCTGTAAAAGACACCTCTGCTGATTATGAATCTGCCGCGCCGCCAGTGGCGGCCGACGACGGCCAGAATATGGGCTCTATTTACCGCTCGGGTTACGGCATGACTTTGTTTGTAGACCGCCGCGCGCGTCAAGTAGGCGACATTATTACCGTCACCCTTGAAGAAAAAACTGACGCCAGCAAATCTTCCAGCACGGCCACCGGCAAAGAAAGCAATATCTCAGTGCCAACCGTAACCTTGTTTGGTCGCGGTGTAACCAGCGGCGGAACGCCAATTCTCACCACTGGCGTATCGTCTGATCAAGATTTCTCTGGCAAAGGCAGCAGCACCCAGAGTAATAGCTTAACCGGCAGTATCACCGTGACCGTGTCAGAGGTGCTCCGCAATGGCAGCCTGCGAGTGCGGGGCGAGAAGTGGGTCACTATCAATCAGGGCGAAGAGTTTATTCGGATTAAGGGCATTATCCGTCCCGAAGACATTGGCGCCGATAACGCGGTGCCGTCTTACAAGGTCGCCGATGCCCGTATTACCTATAGCGGCAAAGGTGCGCTGGCCGACGCTAATTCCATGGGTTGGCTGGGGCGTTTGTTCCAGTCTGTGTTGTCACCCTTTTGAGGACGGCTGCAATGTCAGTGTTTAAATCTAATTCATTCTTGCGCAAAATCGCCGCTGTTTGCAGTATTGCGCTGTTCGCCATTGCGCCGCTGGCTCAAGCTGAGCGGGTTAAAGACCTTGTTAACGTTGCCGGTGTGCGTGAAAACCAATTAGTGGGCTATGGCTTGGTGGTTGGTCTTAGCGGCACGGGAGACCAAACCAGTCAGGCGCAATTCACCATTCAAAGTATTCGCAATATGCTCACCGGCTTTGGGGTGCGTATTCCCGATAATGTTAGCCCCCAGCTTAAAAACGTGGCGGCGGTAACTGTGCACGCCAGCTTGCCTGCCTTTGCCAAGCCCGGCCAAACCCTAGATGTCACTGTGTCGTCGATTGGTAACTCCGCCAGCTTGCGCGGTGGTAGCTTGTTGATGGCGCCAATGATGGGGGCAGACGGACAAGTTTATGCGGTTGCCCAGGGCAGCTTACTGGTTGGCGGCTTAGGCGTGGCCGGCGCCGATGGCTCAAAGGTGACGGTTAATATCCCCAGCGCGGGCCGTATTCCCAATGGCGCGATTATTGAGCGGGCAGCGCCAAGCGCAATGTCGGCTAATGGCGAAATTATGCTGAATTTGAAAAAAGCCGATTTCACCACCGCCCATCGCTTGGTAGAAGAAATTAACAGTAAATTTGGCGCCGGTACCGCCAGTGCTATGGATTCTGCCACCGTTAAGGTGCTTGGCCCCAGCAATGCCGATCGCAGTGTTACGTTTATCTCGATGTTAGAGACCTTAGAAATCACCCCCGCCGAGGCAATTGCGAGGGTGGTGGTTAACTCGCGCACCGGCACCATTGTTATTGGCGGTAACGTGCGGGTTATGCCGGCTGCAGTGACGCATGGCTCCTTAACTGTCTCTATCACTGAGCGGGTCGATATTAGCCAACCTGGTGCCTTTAGCGGCGGCCAAACTGTAGCGGCACAAGAGTCGAGTATTGACGTGCAGGAAACCGGCTCGCGGATGTTCTTGCTAGATGCTGGTGTAACCTTAGAAGAAATTGTGAAAGCCATTAATAAAGTTGGCGCCGCGCCCAGCGACTTAGTGGCTATTCTCGAAGCCCTAGACCAAGCCGGTGCCCTGCGCGCCGAGCTGTTAGTGATCTAACGGAGCGACGGCAATGGATATTAAAGCCAATAGCAATTACCACGACTTTTCAGGCTTGGCCTCGTTGCGCAAAGAAGCTAGCGAAAACGCCGAAGAAGCGATTGCGCCCGTTGCCAAACAATTTGAAGCACTGTTTTTGCAAATGATGCTAAAAAGCATGCGCGCTGGGGTGCCAGAGGGCGGCTTATTCTCTGACGAAAGCACCAAAATGTACGAAGAAATGCTCGACAGCCAATTGTCGGTGACCCTTGCTGAGCAGGGTGGTATTGGCATGGCAGAGTCAATTTCGGCGCAGTTGCGCGGGCCAGATGCCGCCGCCGCCAAAGCTAATGGCCTTGATAGTGGCGGGGGTGGCATGAGTGGCGAGGGCGCAGCCCTGCGCAGCAAGCTCCAGCAACTTAGCAAGCAAAACCACAGCAATAGCATTCAAGATTTCAGTTTGTCTGCCGATAAACTGTAAATGATTAAGGGGTAACACATGGGTGACATGCTAGGTAATGCCCTGTCGGCGCTAGTCTCGTATCAGCGCGCGCTGGCCACCACCAGTCACAATATTGCCAATGCCGACACTGAAGGCTATAGCCGTCAGCGGGTCGATTTCGCCACGCGAACGCCCCAGCAATTGGGCAGCACCACAATTGGCTCGGGGGTAAAAGTTTCCTCGGTAAGCCGCGTGTACGACAACTTTACCGCTGGCCAATTGCGCAGTGCTCAAGCGGCGTTTTCGGCGGTGGACAATAGCTACCAATTGGCATCCCAGCTAGACAACGCGCTGGCCGATCCTAATTTGGGCTTGGGCGCGGCGCTGTCGCGCTACTACAACAGCATTCAAGGCGTGGCCGATGATCCATCGTCAATCTCGTCGCGCCAGCTTATGTTGGCCGAAGCCCAAGGTTTGGGCGACCGCTTTGCCGATTTGTCTGCCCAGCTTGATGGGCTCAGCCGCGAAGTAAACGTGCGTATCAGCACCTCGGTGAGTGATATTAACGATTTGGCCACCCAGATTGCCGATATAAATTTGTTAATCAGCGAATCCGAAGGCAAATTTGGCACTACTCCCAACGACCTGCTCGACCAGCGCGATCAAGCGCTATTGTCGCTCAATGAATTAATTGGTGTTAAATCGGTAGAGCAAGACGATGGCACGGTAAGTGTGTTTGTTGGCAATGGCGAGGCCTTGGTGTTGGGCGATCGCACCATAAAGATGAATGCGGTATCGAATGTATTTGAGCCTGGCCGCATTGAAATTGCCATGGATTTGGGTGGTGGTCAGGCGGTGATTAGCGGCAGTCTCAGCGGTGGTAGCTTGGGTGGCAGCTTAAACTTTCGCGACGGCCTGCTCAATGAAACCCGCAATGAACTCGGCCGCATCACCCTAGCGGTAGCCAGTTCAATGAATGAACAGAACCGCGCCGGTATTGACCTGCGCGGCAATCAAGGCGCAGATATTTTTTCGGTGCCAGAGCCTGTAGTGCATCGCAGTATAAACAACACCAGCGCGGCCCAAATGACCGCAGAAATTACCGACTTGTCGCAAGTTACCGGCAATAACGTATTAATGCGTTTTAACGGCAGCAGCTGGTCATTTTTTGACGAAGCCAATGGCGCGCCAGTGACTGGCGTAACAGGCAGTGGCAGTGTTGCCGATCCGTTTCAGCTTAGTGGTGTGCAATTTAGTCTAAACGGCGCCGCAGCGGCGGGGGACCAATTTGTGTTGCGGCCCACCGAAGGCGCCACCGCCGGTCTTAACATTGTACTAACTGACCCCGCCGGCATTGCCGCAGCGGCCGCTACGCGCAGTTCAGCGGCGGGTAGTAATATTGGCTCGGGCAGCATCAGCCAGACCGAAGTAGTGAACAGCAGCGATCCCAATTTGCTGAGCAATGTCGATATTGAGTTTTTAACGGCCACCACCTATCAGATCAACGGCAGTGGCAACTTTACTTACACGCCCGGCGCAGAGCTGAATATCAATGGCAATAAGGTTGTTATTAACGGCAGCCCAATAGTGGGCGACCAATTTTCGATTGGCGCTAACACCAATGCTGTGGGTGACAACCGCAATATTCTAAAACTGGCCGGCGCTGAAAACCTCAAAATGCTCAATGGCGGCACGGTGAGTGTGCAAGACGCCGTTAACGGCTTGGTCGGTGATATTGCGGTTGCCACCCGCAGCGCCCAAATTAACAAACAGTCCCAAGAAAACTTGCTCACCCAAACCCGCGCCCGTTACGAGAGCGTGTCTGGGGTGAATTTAGACGAAGAGGCGGCCAACCTGCTTAAGTTTCAGCAGGCTTATCAAGCTGCTGCCCAGGCCACCAGCATTGCCAATGATTTATTTCAGACCTTGATGGGCGCGTTTCGCTAATAGTTAGGCTAATCGCTCGGTAAAAATATTGATAAATTCGGTGCGTGGCGGGGCAGTGCAAATGACACAGAGAGTAGACGTATGAGAATCTCAACCAGTCAGATCTACGCCAATGGGGTCAACAGCATGTTGAACCAACAGGCCAAACTGGCTAAAACCCAGTTGCAGGTCGCCACTGGTCAAAAGATCCTCACGCCCTCAGACGACCCCGTTGGCACCGTGCGCAGTTTAGAACTGACTCGCGCTCAAGAAAAAACCGAACAGTACGAGCGCAATGGCAATCTGCTCGACAGCCGTCTGCGCTTAGAAGAAAGCATAGTTGGCAGTAGCGTTGACGTATTGCAGCGGGTGCGGGAATTATCTATTCAAGCGAATAACGCCAGCCAGAGCAATGAGTCGCGCCAGTCTATTGCCTCGGAGCTGCGCCAGCAGCTCGACAGCTTGCTCAGCTACGCCAATACCAAAGACAGCAGCGGCCACTTTATTTTTGGCGGCTACCAAGAGAACAGCTCGGCGTTTTCTAAGACCACTGGCGGCTATGTATATAATGGCGACGATGGCCAGCGGCTATTGCAAGTTGGCCCCGCGCGCAGCCTGCCAGACGGCGACCCTGGCTCTGAAGTGTTTATGAATATTCTCAACGGCAATGGCAAATTTCAAACTGCAAGTAACCCAGCCAATACCGGCGGCGCGGTCATTGATGCTGGCACCGTGACCGACCTCAGCCAGTTTAATCGCGAGTCGTTTACGATTCGCTTCACCAGCGACAGCCAATACGACGTACTTGACGGGGGTGGCGCCGTGGTGAGCAGCGCCGCTTACCAAGACGGCGGCGACATTACCGCGGGTGGCATGTCTGTAAAAATTAAAGGCCCTGCGGCCACCGGCGACGAATTCACCATCGCTCCCGCCCAGCGCCAAGACCTGTTCTCGATGGTAGAGGCGCTCGCGGTCTCGCTAGAAACCCCACGCAATAGCGGCAGTGGTCGCGCCCTGCAAAACAGCGAAATTAACACGGCGATTAGCAATATAGATCAAGCCATGGACCACCTTATTAACAAACAAACCGCCATCGGCTCGCGTTTACAGTCTTTAGAGCGCCAAACCGACATTAACGCTGGCGCCAGCCTACAAATTGCCGAGAGCCTGAGTTTGGTGAATGACCTAGACTACGCCGAAGCGATCTCGCGCTTTAGTCAGCAGCAAGCGGCATTGCAAGCGGCTCAGCAGGCGTTTAGCAAGGTGCAGGGCTTGTCGCTGTTTAATTATCTTTAAGTGCGAGTTGGACGTCGGGTGTCTGAGGTCGGGCGTGGCGGTGCTTGATGCTTCCCGCCCGCTCGTCATACCTGCGCAGGCAGGTATCCATATGAGCGAAGCGAATGCCTTTAAGCATCTGTCGTCAGACACCCAGTATCAGACTTTCCAACGCAGACCCTCACTTTCCCAAGGGCGACAATGGTGAAGCGCCGTGCTAAATTTCTGTCATACCTGCGTAGGCAGGTATCCAAATGAGCGATAGCGAATGCCCTTAAGCATCCGACGTCAGACACCAGACCTCCCACTCAATAAAAAACTCAGGAATCACCAGTGAGTAAAAAGCCCAAAAAATCTGGTAAAAAAAGCATCAAGAACGCAGTCGTTCTCCCCCCCGAGCTCCAATCAGTTTTTAACCAAGCCCTCGCCCAACACCAACAAGGCCAGCTACAACAGGCAGTCGACGGCTACAGCCAAGTGCTAAGCCATGAACCTAATCACGCTGATTCATTGCACCTTGTGGGTCTGGTCTTCCAAAGTAGCGGTGATCTTTACCAGGCTAAGGAGTTTATAAGTCGCGCAATTGAACTAAAGCCTAACGTCGCCGGTTATCACTACAATTTTGGCGTAGTGCTGCAGGGTCTTGATCAGCACAGCGAGGCAGTTGATGCCTACCGCGCTGAAATCCGCTTAAATCCTAATAACGCCAAGGCCTATGAAAATCTGGGGGTGGCCTTACAGGACCTCGATAATTTGAAAGCGGCATTGCCGGCCTATCAGCAAGCGTTGGCGCTAAATCATAAGTCTTTAATCGCTCTAACTAATCTCGGTACCCTATATTTCAAAAATGGCAAAACTGTTGAGTCGCTAAACTGTTTTGATAAGGCTTTAGTATTAAACCCTGCCGATCCTGAATTACATATGAAGCGCTCGGGTAGTCTTTTGCGTATGGGCCAGTGGGCAGAAGGCTGGCAGGAATACCGCTGGCGTTTCAATGCGCCAACATTTCTGGAAGCAAACCCAGTTCGCTCCTTTGGCTTGCTGCATGCTGAAATGGATGCAATCGCTAATCAACGCGTTTTAATTAGTTGTGAGCAAGGCCTCGGCGACGAAGTGATGTTTGCCTCTTGTGTCAACGATGTCATTGAACGAGCAAAGGAATGTACCGTAGAGTGTGATCCCCGCGTAGTGCCGATGTTCTCTCGCTCATTTCCCAAGGCAAAGGTGGTTGCTAAAAATGACTTTGTTGCCAATAAATTAGATAGCCATATACCCGCAGGTGATTTGCCATACTATTTTCGGAATATTGACTCGGACTTTAAAGGCGCGGCCTATTTATTTGCCAACGCTGAGGCGCGAGGTGTTTGGCGTGGACGCCTTGCTACTTTGCCACAACCTCTGAGCATTGGTTTTTCATGGCGCGGCGGTGCCGAAACGCGGGCAGTCGCCGCACGGAGTATTGATCTTAAATATTGGAAGCCTCTGTTTAAGTCGGTAAATGCGAATTTTGTGAATCTACAGTACCGGACGAGCCCCTATGAACTTACAGAGCTAAACGAAATAGCCGGTGAATCCCTATGTCATTTCGACGATCTAGATACCTTTGGTGATATAGAGGGATTGGCTGCACTGATTTCAGAATTAGATTTGGTTATCTCAGCAGACAATGCCACAGTCCATCTGGCTGGCGCGCTAGGGGTGCCAGTGTGGATATTGCTACCCGAAGGCCCAGAGCGGCGCTGGACCGATGGCCGAGATGATAGTGTTTGGTATGATTCTGCGCGAATATTTCGTAGTTCGGTGACAGGGAGCATGGGTTGGCCTAAGGTTTTTAAATGTATTATTGAAAAACTCAATAATTTTCAGCCAATAGTTTTAAGGGATATTGATGTTGCTGGGCAAATGCCAGAAGCGCTGCACTCAGTTTCGCAAAATGGCTGCTCTGGTAAACGCGCAGTACTTTTAAATGATACTTCTGATTGGTATCACTGGGGATGCAGCGGCACCAGTCATGCCGTTCACTCGGCCTTGCGTGAAAGAAATTACTCGGTGCGGGGTATTCCTATTGCGCAAACCTGCCGACTTGAGGGGTTGCCGATCAGTGCTGCTGACTTTGAGCTTGACGAGGTTTATACAAACTTCCGCACTTTAAATTCGACGCTATGTGATGAGCTTAACGCTGCCGACGTTGTTGTAATTAATGGTGAGGGTAGCTTACACGGTCAAAATGCGACTTCGATAGGTTTACTCTACTTAGCGCATATCGCTAAAACACGTCACAACAAGCCGGTACACATTATTAATCACTCCTGCTACCCAGATGAGGGCGTAGGAAATAAAGAATCACCTATTTCTGGTCTGTATGCGCTGGTGTATCAGGAGCTGGATTTTATTGCGATTCGTGAAGGAGTTAGTTTTAGGCAGGTGCGTGAGTTGGGGGTCGAGTGCGAGCAATCGTTTGACTGCTTGCCACTCTTTATAGAAGCCTCAGGTATCGCGCAAAACAATTTAAGCGGTGATGGGCCAATAGTACTGGCGGGTTCGGTGGTTTGGCAGCGTAGCATGGGCGCTGAAATAGTCGATTTCATTAAAACGCTACACGAGCGTGGCCACCGAGTGCAATTGCTTGTGGGAGCAAGTGCATACTTGGCAGCTGACGACATTAATTTTGTGCAGTGGATACAGGGGCAGGCACCTGGCTGTACAGAGCTTTACTATACCGCGACCGAGGCAGAGTGGTTGTCTGTTATTGCCAACGCCTCGGTGCTGGTATCTGGACGATTCCACCACAGCATTGCGGCGGCTTTTTTGGGTACGCCCTTTGTGGTGTGTGAGAGTAATACGCCGAAAATCGCTGGATTATTGGAAATGCTGGAGATGCCAGTGGCTCTGGCCCAAAACCGTAAGGGTTTAAATAAGCATTTAATGGCAATGGTGGTCGAGCGCGAATCTGAGCCTAGCGCCTTCCTACTTAAAGAAGAGGTGCGGGAAGCACTATTAGTGGCGGCGAGGAATAATTTTTCGAAGTTGTAGCGGATGGTCGTATTTCTTTTGCTGGGATTAATACTTGTACACCGCAGAATGCTTGACGGGAGACGATAGACGCAAAGGCAAGTTAAGCGCTACGCTCCCGACGGAGTCATACCCGCGACGGCGATCATTTTGTGAGCGACAACGAATACAAGTGTCCCCCGTCTAGCATCTAGCGATTCTGTCGTCCATAGGAGCAGCACTTAGCAGCAGAGTCCGACGCCCGACTCCAGGTTTGCTTTTATAAGTATTTACCGCAAAGAGCAAAAAAATCTTAAAGTTCTCCCAAACGCAGCCGTTAATTGGATTGAAAGCAAACTACAGTCACTTTGACTGGTGCTTAATCAAAGACTTAGGTCTTTATACCGCATAGAGTGGAAAGGAGAATTACCATGGCACTTAGCATCAACACCAACGTTGCCTCTTTGAATGCCCAGCGCAATCTGCAAAAGTCGCAAGAAACTTTGAACACTTCGCTGCAGCGCCTTTCTACTGGTCTGCGTATTAATAGCGCGAAAGACGATGCCGCCGGTCTGGCCATCTCGACTCGCTTTACCACCCAAATCAATGGTTTGAACCAAGCGGTTCGTAATGCCAACGACGGTATTTCACTGGCGCAAACCGGTGAGGCCGCGCTGGACGAAATTACCAATAACCTGCAGCGTATCCGTGAATTAGCGGTACAGTCTGCTAACGCGACTAATTCGACCTCTGACCGCGCAGCGCTAAATGCGGAAGTGTCTCAGCGCTTAGCTGAAATCGACCGGATCGGCGGTCAGACTAGCTTTAACGGCCAGAAAATTCTCGATGGTACATTCGGTAATGCTGCCTTCCAAGTTGGTGCGAATGTTGGCGAAACCATTAACGTAAACTTGAGCACAGGTGTGAAAGCCACCCAGATTGGTCAAATTGCAACTGGTACTAGTCTGCAGGTTTTAGGCCGGGATACATCTGCGGCTCTTACGCAAGGTGGTCTATCTATAACGCTAGGTACGGGTAGTGCGACGACAGTTGGTGCTAGCGTAGCTGGTACTGTGACTGGTGGCACAAACGGTGGGCAAGCTGCATCTAGTGCTTTCGCTAAAGCGGCAGCCATTAATTCCTCCGGTATTGAAGGCTTGACAGCGACGGCGACAACTACTACAGATCTCGCTTTTACAGCTGTTGCGGCAACAACAGGTAGCTATGATCTCGCTATCAATGGAACGACCATCTTTTCTGGAGCCTCCGCGGGCTATACAGCGCAACAAACGGCAGATGCTATAAATCAGCAAGCTGGAACAACAGGAGTTAGAGCAAGTAATAACGCTGGTGTGCTAACCCTGACAGCTGAAGATGGTAGCAATATCGAAATTGTGCAGACTAGCGGTGTCGATGGTGAAGGTTTTGACGATACTGATGTTCAATATGATGGTACCGCCTCAGATTATAGTGGCACATCTGCGACTACACATGTATATGGCGGCACGTTGACACTTTCAGCTGCTGAAAATATCGTTTTGTCTGGGGAGACCACGGCCATCGGTTTTGATTCTGCTGATGCAGATGTCACCATTACTCTTGACACAACCACATTGTCATCTGTCGGTGTTGATACTGTTGCTAACTCAAACGATGCCATACAACGTGTGGATGCTGCTCTAAAAACCATCAGTTCTCTACGCAGCGACTTCGGTGCGGTGCAAAACCGCTTCGAGTCTACGATCACTAACTTGCAGACAATTTCTGAGAACTTGTCAGCATCACGTGGTCGGATATTGGACGCTGACTTTGCGGCTGAAACTGCCAACCTAACCAAGGCGCAGATTCTGCAACAGGCAGGCACCGCGATCTTGGCCCAGGCCAATGCATTACCACAGGCCGCTCTGAGTCTGCTGCAGTAATTCGCAGCCCGCTAGCACCCGCGCCCATCGGGCGCGGGAATTAACGGCCCAGACAGGGAGTTAACGGGAAAGACGACGGGGCCTAAAGGCTCTGTTCGTGTTTCTGGTATAACTGTTTGATCGGGTGAGTAGGTTACATTATGGATACGAGCTTATCATTACAATCGGTAGCACCTAGCTACCCCAAGCCCGCGGCAAAGAGTGCTGGGGCGGCGGGCGCAGCTACCCAAAATTTAAGCCCAGCGGTGAGCGCAAATGCCGGTGCGGCAAATCAATCAGGCGGCAGGTTTGTGCCGGTGCCGGGTGGCAAGGCATTGCCGACTACCTCTAATTCTTCCCAAGCGGCGCCCAGCCGCACGGCACAAGATGCGGCAAAGGCACGGGGCGAAGAGGCCAAACCGTCTTCTGAGCTTAGCCGTTTGGCGGTGGCCTTGGTGGCAGAGTTTGACTCTACGAGCAATATTGAGAAAACCGCCCAAGCAGTAGCTAAACTCAATGAAGTCCTTAAAGACCGTGAGCGCGACCTAGAGTTTTCGGTAGACGATACCACTGGCCGGACTATACTCAAGGTAATACACGCCGAGACGGGTGAAGTAATACGGCAAATTCCGCCGGAAGAATTATTGAATATTGCCCGCACCTTTATTGAAGGCACCGGCAGTTTAATTGAAGATCAAGCTTAATTGGCGTGTAACGTGCATTGTTAAGTTTGAATGGCTAAATCGTTCACGCTTTTGCGTGGCAGAGTAACAACAGGCCATTAGGGTTTGCAGGGGTGCTATTTTAGCCTTTGTAAAGAATTTGGTCGCGCACCTCGGGTGCAGGAGACAGTATGGCATCGGTAACAGCATCAGGTATTGGATCAGGGCTGGATATCACGAGTATTGTCTCGCAGCTAGTTAACGCGGAACGCGCCCCCCAAGAAAATCGCTTAGCCTCTAAAGAAGCCCTTATTCAGGCCCGTTTGTCGGCCTATGGCTCGCTAAAATCGGCATTGTCTACTTTTCAGTCTAGCCTGAGTTCCTTGAAAAATGCCGAAACCTTCACCAAACGGTCGGCTACCTCCTCTGATACGGCGGTTTTTACTGCAACGAGCACGGCAGCAGCTGCCGCGGGCACGTACTCTGTACAAGTAGAGCAATTGGCAACCAAACACAAAGTTGCTACTGATACAGGCTATGCAGATAGCGCTGCTGTGGTTGGTAGTGGCGACCTAAATTTTACCCAGAATGGCGAATCGTTTTCGGTAACTATAGGTGCTGCAAATACGCTTGCTGATATTCGCGATGCGGTTAATGGCGCTGAGGGTAACACTGGGGTAACGGCGAGTATTGTCACCGATCAAGACGGCGCTCACTTAGTGTTCTCGTCAAGCAAAAGTGGTTTGGATAATGCTGTTAACGTGGTTGGCACCGGCGATTTACTCGCTGTTACGTCTGATTTAGTAGAAAAAGCACCAGCGCTGGACTCTAAAATTATTGTTGACGGTTTTACCCAAACCAGCGCCAATCTTAAGTTTGAAGGCATGATCGAAGGCGTAACCATCGATCTGAAAACCGCCAAGCCCGGCGAGAGCCTGAGCTTAGCGGTGAAGCTCGATACTGCCTCGGTGAAAAAAAGCATCGAAGGTTTTGTTACCAGCTATAATACGCTAATCACCACCTTAAATGATTTAACTGCTTTTGATGCAGAGGCTAATACCGCTGGCTTATTACAGGGCGACTCTGCCACCCGCACAGTTGCCAATCGTATTCGTCAAGAAATGGGTACGATTGTTGGTGGCTTGGGGGTGGAGTTAGATTCCTTGGCCGAGCTAGGTATTACTACTGGCGACAAAGGCAAAATTAAAATAGATGCTGCCAAGCTTAGCTCGGTACTGGACACTGATTTTGCCAATATCGCTGGGGTGTTTTCTGGTGACAAGGGTTACGCCACACGCCTAGATTCGGTGATAGGTAATATCACCGCTGGTGGCGGTATTTTAGACAACCGCACCGAAGGCCTGAAAAAGCAGGTTGAGCGGATTGCAGAACAACGCGAAACATTGAATCGGCGCGTGGCGTCGATTGAGGCTCGTTATCAGGCGCAGTTTTCGGCCTTGGATACTTTGTTGGGCCAACTAAATAGCACGGGTACATTTTTAACCCAGCAGTTGGATAATTTACCGGGCGCCGTGTTTAAGAAGTAAGTGATGTTTTTGTAGCGATGCAAGTAGGTATTTTCCACCGTAAATCGCTGTAAATAAAAGCAAAAATAGCTAAAGAAAAGCCATGAAAAGCCGTCAATTAGGGTAGGCATACAGAGCTTACCAAGAGGAAAAACAATGAGCTATTCAGCAGGTAGAGCGACCCAGGCATACGCATCCGTTGGCGCCCAATCTCAGGTGTCGGCCGCGAGTCCGCACCGTTTAATACAATTGCTAATGGATGGGGCTTTAGACCGTTTATCCGTGGCCAAGGGATATATGCAGCGCAAAGACGTGCAGCGTAAGATTGTTGCGATAGATCGGATTATGTCGATTGTCGACGGTTTGCGGATGAGTTTAGATCACAGCGTGAACGCTGAGATGACCGAAAATCTTGAAAATCTCTACGATTATATGAATCGCCGGCTGCTATTGGCCAATATTAATAATGATGAAGATGCCTTGGATGAGGTCGCGTCGCTACTTAAAGAGCTAAAAGAGGCGTGGGATGCAATCCCCATGGCGGCGAGCGAAGCTACTGCAAATTATCAGGCAGAGACGGTGTAGAATCAGTTATTGAAATACTCTGGGCGGGCTAAAGCGGCCCGCCGTGCTCGATTTGTGCTGTGCGGGTGCGATACCGCTAACAATTAGGTGATTGATGAATATTGATATGCTGCGGAATTCTGAGGTGCTAGGTGCCCGTCAACGGCAGCTTCGTGACATCTTATTGATTAGTGAAAGTATTCAGGAGCTGGCCAACAATAACGACTGGGCTGAGGCGGTAGCGCAACAAACTCGCCGTCGCGCTTTAATGGATGTGTTTTTTAGCCAAGAATGCTCGCCTTCAGAGAGCCAGCAAGTGGCCGAGGTTATTGAGGCCATCTTGGTAATAGATCAAAACGTAGCTGACGTTTTATACCGGCAGCGCAGCGCAATGCTAACCGATGCCAACCAATCCCGCCAAAATGTTCGCAATGTAGATGCCTATTTAACGCACAGCCTCGCGTAGAACCTATTCTTTAGTCTTAATACTGCCTTATTCGGCACCGCTAAATCAGTGTCTTGAACTGCGTGGTTTTATGCCCTGTGCTAGGGGAGTGATTGCTCTTAATGCGGCGTTTTCTTAAAAAATGCTTGCGCAATCAAGGGCTTAAATTTATCATTCTGACTATATTGATTAGTGGTAGGGTGTTGTTTTTTAATACGAGTGTAGCCCTTAATTAAGCGGGAATACTGGGTGGTTGATGCTTGACGACCTGGGGCTTTCCCGTATTCCTTCCACTGAGCCACTTCCGCATCATAACGAGCATACTATTTTCATTTTTTGCTTCGTTAATTTTGTATTTGTCATATTGCACTGCTATACAAATACAATGCTTGTGAAAAGGTTCAGGGACGTCATGACCGCTTCCGCACAAAAAAAAGATAATTTGATTCCAAGTAGGTGTTTTATCGCTGTTCCTAAAGTGATGGAGTCTGAACCCATGCAAGCCCTTGATGAGCTAATAAATCAGGTTTCGGGTTTCAATACATTGGTTCTAATTCGGGGTGAATCCGGCAGCGGCAAAGAAGTGGTTGCCCGCCGGATTCATGCTTCGTCGTCGCGCGCTACTAAGCCATTTGTGCCGGTAAACTGCGGCGCTATTCCTGCCGATTTATTAGAAAGTGAATTGTTTGGCCATGAGAAGGGCGCTTTTACTGGTGCGGTCGCAACCCGCAAGGGCCGCTTTGAGATGGCTGAAGGCGGCACCCTCTTTTTGGACGAAATAGGCGATATGAGCCTGCCAATGCAGGTAAAATTGTTGCGAGTTTTACAAGAGCGTTGTTTTGAACGGGTTGGCAGTAACGACACCCAGTATTGCGATGTTCGTATTTTAGCGGCGACCCACCGCAATTTAGACGATATGGTGATTGATGGCAGCTTCCGCCAAGACCTGTTTTATCGTTTAGATGTATTTCCCATCGACGTGCCTGCATTGCGAGATCATCCCCAAGATATTTCGGCGTTGATGAGCTTGTTTATGTCTAAGCTCGAAGCTAAGGGCATGATTCCCCCAAAATTTTCTAGCAGTGCCATGCGCGCTTTGCAGCAATATCCTTGGCCAGGCAATGTTCGCGAACTGGAAAATTTAATGGAGCGCTTGGCCATTACCCACAGCACCAAGCTGGTTAAGGCGCAGGATCTACCGTCTAAATACCAAACACTTGGGGTTGTAGATGCTGATCTAGAGCCCAATCGCGATGATCAAGATGCTTTGATGGCATCGCTCACGGCCTATCATGCCGATGACGATGATGTCGCATTAGAATTACCTAATGCGGGTGGGCGGCCGCCACTGCCAGACGAAGGTATTGATCTTAAAAGTTACCTACTTGAGATTGAGCAATGGTTTATTAGCGAGGCCTTGCGCAAAGAAGACGGCGTGATTACCCGCGCCGCTCAACTCTTGGGTTTGCAGCGGACTACGCTTGCCGAGAAAATGAAAAAGCTTGGGGTGTCGTAGTGCCGCTACATGCTGAACGGGAGACCATCCTATCGTCTCCCATCAAGCGTTATGCAAGCCCACGTCCGATACGATTAAGATATTCGCTTAGCTCACAGATACCGGCTTTCGGGGGTATAACTCCCTAGGATGGATGCGCCTTTGCGTCTCCCATTTCCCGTCAAGCGCTATGCTAGCCCACGTCCGACCACTCTTACTCCCTCGCTCCGCCAAAATTCTATCGCCAAAAAAATGGCTATTTCTCCTGTTGAGCATCTAACTTACTGTATTTAAACAATTTATTGTTGTGGCACAGTGTTTGCAAACTCAATGCAAAAGCAGTTAAAAAGAGAGTTAGTGCCAATGATTAAGCGTAGCGATACTGACCATCATAGTGAGAACCGCAAATCCCTAACGGCAGATTATTACCGCGACCTGTGTCGCCGAGAGCTGGCGCTGAGCGGGCAGCAATTACGTGGCATTTTGGCGGGCCTAGGTAAAGTGGCTACTAGTGGTATGCCAGCGGGAGGTGCGCGTCATGACTGAGTTAATTGTGGCAGATACGGCTTCTAAAGCGGTAAAGGATATGGCAACGCGGGTGGCATTAACCGATGCCACGGTGTTAATAAGCGGCCAGAGCGGCGCGGGTAAAGAGGTGTATGCCCGCTATATTCATGCAAACTCTCATCGTAGCAGCGGCCCGTTTGTGGCCTTGAACTGCGCGGCGATTCCCGAAAATATGTTGGAAGCAATGTTGTTTGGCTATGAGAAGGGGGCGTTTACCGGCGCTATTAATAGCCACGCCGGTAAATTTGAGCAGGCGCAGGGCGGCACTTTGCTGCTAGATGAAATTTCGGAAATGGAGCTTGGCTTGCAGGCCAAGTTGTTGCGTGTACTTCAAGAGCGCGAGTTAGAGCGTTTGGGCAGCCGTAAAACTTTAAATTTGAATGTGCGGGTGATTGCCACCAGCAACCGTGATTTACGCGAAGTGGTGCGAGCCGGCATGTTTCGTGAAGATTTGTTTTACCGCTTGAATGTATTCCCTTTGCATATTCCTGAGCTAGCGGCGCGGCGTGGTGATATTTTGCCCCTAGCGCTGAGTTTTTTAGCCCGCGACAGCAGCGTTCGCTGCGCTGAAAAAGTACTCACCGAGGACGCGCTTGAAAAGCTGATGCACTACCGCTGGCCAGGCAATGTTCGTGAACTGGATAACGTTATTCAACGCGCCTTAATTTTACGTCAGACCGATGAAATTACCGATCGTGACATTCAATTTGAAACGGGAATGAGTTTTGTTGGCGAGCAGGTTTATGGGCATGTGATGCCTTCGCGCGACATGGATGACCGCGATTCTAGTGGGGTTAAAGTACTAGACGGCTTTATGCGCGATCAGGAGCGCAGAATGATTAGTGATGCGCTGCGCCTAGGCCGCTCGAAAAAAGAAGCCGCAGAAATTCTTGGTATTAGCCCGCGAACACTGCGCTATAAATTAGCGCGGCTGCGCGAACAAAGTTACATCACGGGTTAAGGGAGAATTATCATGTCAGACGGTATGAAGGTTGATCAGATATTGACCCAAATTCGGGCTCTGCAGGAGCAGACTAGCGTTAGTCGGCCGGGAATGATCGAGGCCGACAGCTTTTCGGTTAACGCCCCCGCCAATGTTAATTTTGGCGCTATGCTTAAGGACTCGATTAATGCAGTGAATAGCACGCAGCAAAGTGCGAGCGCAATGTCTGCGGCGTTTGAGCGCGGTGATCGCGACGTGAGTTTGGCCGAGGTTATGGTAAATCTGCAAAAATCTGACGTTGCGTTTAAGGCGGTGGTTGAGGTTCGCAATAAATTTGTGGATGCGTACCAAGAAGTAATGCGGATGTCGATGTAATGGCTTTATTAGATGGTGCGCCATGTCATTTGCTGAATCACATTGTGCGTTTGGTGCTACAGTTTGTGTTGAGGGTGGATAATCATAATGGCTGAAGCAAAAAGCAATCCGCTGACGAGTTTACTCGCTGACCTCGCAAAAAATGATGTGTTGCGTCAGTTATTGATTTTGGTGGGTATTGCCGCCAGCGTGGCAATTGGGGTGGCGGCGGTAATGTGGTCGCAGGGCACTGATTACCGTACTTTGTACGCCAATGTTGCACCTGAGCGCGCTGCGGGTGTGATAGATGCGCTAACCGCTGCGGGTATCCCCTATAAAATTCAGGAGCCAACTGGCTCTATTATGGTTCCCTCAGAGAATATTCACGACGCGCGAATTAAATTGGCGGGTCAAGGCGTGATGCGCGACGGCACTGGTATGGCCATTCTGGAGCAGGAGCAGGGTTTTGGTGTTAGTGAATTTATGCAGTCTAAGAAGTATCACTACGCCTTAGAGCAGGAGTTGGCGAGCACCATAGAAAGTATGCATCAGGTGCGTAAAGCGCGGGTGCATTTAGCCATTCCTAAGCAGTCGGTGTTTGTGCGTGATCGCAAGCCCGCTAGTGCGTCGATAATGTTAGATGTTTTTCCTGGTAGCACTATCGATAAGCAAAATGTGAATGCCATTATGAATTTGGTGGCATCGAGTATTACCGGGTTGGCGCCAGAGCAGGTAACCGTTGTTGACCAACAGGGCAACCAGTTGTCTGAGCAGGGCGACAAAGACGATTTGGGTTTGAGTTCGCGTCAGTTTAGCTACCGTCAGCGCATAGAAAGCGCCTATGAAGACAGCATAGAAGATTTACTTCGTCCTCTTGCCGATGCTGGCCGAGTGCGAGTTAAGGTTTCGGCAGATGTCGATTTTTCTACTGGCGAAGAAAGCCGCGAGAGCTGGAACCCCGAGCGCCAAGTGGTGCGTAGCGAACAAATTAATGAACAGGGCCGCGCTGCAGTGGGTAATGCTGGCGCAAAAGGTATTCCCGGCGCACTGACCAACGAGCCACCGAGTATTGGTGGTCAAAGCACAGAAGGTAGTCTTGGCGACGGCGGTGGTAGCCGTTCTATTGTTCGTAATTATGAAATTGGACGGGTGTTGAATCACACCACTACCCCCACGGGATTAATTAAGAAATTGTCGGTGGCTGTGGTGGTGGCAAATCGCAGTACCCCAGTTGAAGGTGGTGAACCCACGGTGGTAGAAATTAGTGCTGCGGAACTGGAGAAGTTAAACCTACTAGTACGCGACGCCATTGGCTTTGATGCTGATCGCGGAGATCGTGTTACCGTGGTGTCTGCCGACTTTCAACCGCAAAATAGCTTTGACGATGACATGTCGGCACCGGGCTTTTGGGAGCAACCTTGGTTTGCAAATTTGATCAGGCAGTCTTTTGCGGGACTGGCCGTGCTTATTATTGTGTTTGCGGTGCTTAAACCTGGTATGCGCAGCTTGATGCATAGCAATAGCGCGAGCGCTGGCCCAGCGGGAGCACTGCCGGCTGGCGCTGAAGTAGACGGCGTAACCGGTGAGGTTTTACACCCCGCAATTGCCGCCTTAGGCGGGCCACAAATGGCGCCGCCGCAGTTGGGTGGCCGTATGGGTTTTGAAGAGAAAATGACAGAAGTGCGTTCGGTGGTGAATGAAAGCCCCGAGCGTGTTGCGCAGGTCATGAAAAAATGGGTGTCGGAAGAACATGGTAAATCCTAATATGGCAGCAAGTTCGGGTGGTAGCGGCAGCGAAAAAGCGGCTTTATTTCTTTTGATGCTGGGCGAAGAGCAAGCGGCTAAAGTCCTTAAGTTTGTCGACCCCCATGAGGTTGAGCTGATTGGCACCGCGATGGCGGCTATTCGCAGTGTTGATAATGAGCGCGCAGAGGCTGTGGTAGATGATTTTAGAATGGCAATGCAATCAGAAACCTCTTTAGGGGTTGGCGTGCATGGCTATGTGCGCAAGCTGTTTACCTCTACCTTGGGCGAGCAAAAGGGCGCGACCCTCGCGGATCGTGTGCTTGGCGATGAAGAGTCTCAAGAGATGAATTCATTGCGCTGGCTTGAGCCAGATGCGCTGCTGCACATGTTAAAAGATGAGCATCCCCAGCTTATTGCCATCACCATGGCGCATATGGATCAGGAACAGGCGGGTGCGGTGCTAAAGCAAATGGCGCCCGACTTACAAGACGATATTGTGATGCGTATAGCCAATATGCAGACCATACCCCAAGCCGCAATGCGTCAGTTGCAGGCAGTGTTAAAGAAAAAACTGTCGGTAACCACTACCTTTAAAAATCGCAAAATAGACGGCGCCTTAACCGTGGCCGGCATTATGAACGGCTTAGACCCCGAGGCAGAGACGCGAATTTTAGAGTCGGTGGCCAAGAAAAATGAACCGCTGTCGGAGAAGATTCAAGATCTAATGTTCTTGTTCAGCAATCTCATCAATATTTCTGACAAGGGCATTCAGTTACTGCTGCGCGAAGTGAGTTCCGATATTTTGCCAATGGCACTGAAAGGCGCCGATCAAGCCGTGCGCGACAAAATTATGGGCAATATGTCCAAGCGTGCTCGTGAAATGTTAATTGAAGACATGGACGCTCGCGGGCCAATGAAACTAAGCGATGTTGAAGCAGCGCAAAAAGATATTCTCGCGGTTGCCAGAAAATTGGCGGATGCGGGGCAGATCGACTTGGGTCGCGGTGGCAGCGACGATTACGTGTAAAGTAGCAGCATAATTAAGCAGGTAAATAGAGAGTAAAGAGGCTGTTATGGCGGATGTGTTTCAGGTGTTTGTGCCACGGGTAATTGAGAATGACAGCGATAGCGATGCACCTGCGGTAGCCGATATTAGTGACAATCCGCAGGGCTACCAAAGCTGGCGGCCTCCTGAGGTCTCTGCGGCCAATGTTCAGCGGCCCCACGCGGCGCCTAAATCGCAAAGCGTTGAGTCGGTGGTGAATGAACCGCACGTGGTTGCAGATGCCACAATTGCTAAAGATGTTTTAGAAGAACAGCGCAAGCAGGCCTATGATGCGGGCTTTCAACAAGGCATGAACGACGCTAAGCAGGAGTCTCAGCGCCTACTGGCCGAGCAAAGCCAGCAACTGCAGCTGGCTATAGCGACGCTGCGTGAACCGCAAAAATGGATCGACAGCGAGCTAGAGCGCGAGCTGTTTTTAATGACGGTGGCGATATCAAAACAATTATTGCGCCATGAGCTGAGTGTGCGGCCCGAACTTATTGAAAGCCTTGTTCACAAAGCCGTTGCAGCACTGCCTTTGAGCGATAGCGGCTTTGAAATTTTTCTAAATCCCGACGATGCTGAGGTGCTGCGCGGTTTACACGAAGACCGTAACGAGCCCTTAGACCCAACTTGGCGATTAATTGAAGATCCCGCAATCAGTCGTGGCGGCTGCCGAATTAATGGCGACCACTCACGTATTGACGAACAGTTAGAGACCCGTATTGAGCATGTGGTGGCCGAAATGCTGGGCGAGACTATGGTGCCTCAGCGCGCAGCTGACGACGATGCTAATGAGCATGGGAATTCGCGGTGAGTAATCATTCTAGCGAGGAGTTGCAACAACGGTTTGCAATGTATCGCCAGCGCCTTAGTGGCGGAAATAAGCCAATTGTAGAAGGCCAGCTCAAACGGGTGGTGGGCACTATGTTAGAGGCCGTGGGTTGTAAGGCGCCGGTAGGCGGCTACTGCCTAGTAGAGGCCGCTGACGGCGATTGGCTGGAAACCGAAGTGGTGGGCTTTGCTGGCGATAAAATCCTGCTTATGCCGACGGGGGAGTTGCGTGGGGTAATGCCCAATGCTCGGGTGATACCTATTGCCAAGGGCTCAGATTTTCCTGTTGGCGACGAATTATTAGGACGGGTGCTCGACGGCGCCGCTAAACCCCTCGACGGCAAAGGTCCTTTACACTGCAAGCAAACCCGCTCAATTAACGGCACGCCGATAAACCCGCTATTGCGCCAACCTATTCGCGAACCCTTAGACGTCGGTGTGCGCTCGATTAATTCCTTACTCACCGTGGGTCGCGGTCAGCGTCTTGGTCTGTTTGCTGGCAGCGGGGTGGGTAAAAGCGTACTGCTGGGCATGATGACCCGCTTCACCGAGGCCGATGTGGTGGTGGTGGCGCTAATTGGTGAGCGAGGTCGCGAGGTAAAGGAGTTCATTGACAGCATTCTTGGCACCGAAGACATGAAGCGGGCGGTGGTCATAGCGACCCCCGCAGATCACCCGCCGCTGATGCGGATGCGCGGCGCATGGCTGGCCACGTCTATTGCTGAGCATTTTCGCGATCAGGGCAAGCAAGTGTTATTACTAATGGATTCACTTACCCGTTTCGCGCAAGCTCAACGTGAGGTTGCTTTGGCCACTGGCGAGCCTCCGGCCACCAAGGGTTACCCGCCCTCGGTGTTTGCTCGCTTGCCGGCACTGGTGGAACGCGCCGGTAATGGTGCGGTTGGCGGTGGCTCGATTACCGCGTTTTACACGGTGTTGGCCGAGGGTGACGACCAAAACGACCCAATTGTGGATTCGGCGCGGGCTATTCTCGACGGCCATATTGTGCTGTCGCGAGCCTTGGCCGATGCCGGTCATTTTCCGGCGATTGATGTTGAGCGCTCGGTTAGCCGCGCAATGAACGATATTACCGATAAGAGTCACCAAGAACAGGTGCGTTATTTTCGGCAAATGTACTCGCTCTACCAGCAAAATCGCGATTTGATTACCATTGGCGCCTACCAGCGCGGTAGCGATACTCGTTTGGATCACGCCGTGGCGCTTTGGCCAAACATGGTGAAATTTCTGCAACAGGCCTATGATGAAGCAGAGTCTTTTGACAGTTCGCTTGATCAGCTGAATATTTTGTTAGACGACGCATAAGCTAAAGGAGGCTTTATGAAAAAATCCCAGCGTATGCAAACCGTAAATACTTTGGCCGAGCGCAAGGAACAGGAGCAGGCCAAACGTTTTGCGAAAAGCCAAAAGCACTACGACCATCAACAAAAAAAATATGATGAGTTACAGCAGTATTATCGCGAGTACGCGGATGCCAGTCACAACCAGACTGCCCAAAAATTAGATTTAAGTCGCTTACAAGAAACTCGCCAATTTATGAGCAAACTCGCCAAGGCTATTGCACTGCAAGCCGAAGCCGTTGAGCGCGCCGAGCTTAATCTTAGCAATGAGCGTCAAAACTGGATGGACAGCCGCTGTCGCGCCATGAGTTTAGAAAAGCTGACCGATCGCTACCGCGCGCAGGAACAGCAGCAGCTCAATACCGAAGAACAGCGTCAAGCAGATGACCTCAGCAGTCAGCGTTTTGTGTGGTCGGCCCGTCAGTCCAGCGATATGGCATAGGCCTTGCTCTAATCCTAATATTGCCGGAAATTTGCCTAGGGCCTGCCGGCGCTAATTAATTTATATAGGTTACAGACTATGCCGTCTAGCTCACTGCCCGCGCTGAGTAGCAGCGACGTAAATCAACAGAGCCGCGCTTCTGTAAAGGCGGCAAATTCGAGTGATTCCGCCTCGCAATTGCCCTTTAATCAACTACTTGCCGGTAAAATGGGCGATGCTGCTAATCCTCAATCAACTGCGAACGCAGCGGTAGATACAGACCAAACTCAGGTAGCGGCCAGCGACGCCGACGATGCCGCGAGTGTATTATTGCTCAATGACGCTAATGGCAAGGCCTTGCCGCTTACCGGCAAAGAATTGCCGATTATTACACCGCTAGTAACTGCTGGGAATGAGCTCACTGATGCCGGCGCAGATCTCGACGCAGAAAATGCCCTAGTGAATTGGCAGCAAGTGCAAATCGACTGGTCGCGTACCCAGCTTGGCACTGGTAAAGGTCTTGATGATGCCAGCTTGAGCGCTGGCAATCGCGGCCAGCAGGCGGTAGATCAATTGTTATTGCAGCAGGAAAAACTGCTCCAAGGCGAAAACCAAGCTAAGTCGAATCTGCTCTTGGCTGGTGTTAATAGTCAGGGCTCCCAGGCAGCGCCGGCAGGCGGCTTCGCTGCGGCACTGCAGGGCGCGGTTGCCGCCGGTGAAGGTCTTGGCTTGGCGCAGGCAAAGGGCCAGCAATCCGAAAGTTTTAGTGTAGATGAAGACTTTGCCGACTTGGCGGCCTTGTCGCAATTAAAAGGCACCCTAACTAGCGCCAACGGCGCGGCGCCACGGGCGGCAGTGACTTTAACAATGAATCAGAGTTTGGTCGACAACCCTGCGTGGGGCCAAGCTATGGCGGCACGCATTGGCATGATGATGAATAATGGCGTGCATACCGCAACCATGCAGTTGAACCCTGCCGAACTGGGCAGTATTCATATTCAGTTGTCCATGCACGGCGACAACACCTCGGTGCAGTTTCAAACCCAAAATGGCGACACCAGTGATTTGATTGAGAAAATGTTACCGCGCTTACACAGCGGTCTGGAACAACAGGGTTTGCGCTTGGACGAGGTGAAAATCAGCCACAACCCAAACTTGGGTAACGGCACCGCAGCCAATGGCAATCAGCAGTTTGCTGGCGAGTCTGCGGGGCAGGGTGAGGCTTCGTCGCGAGGTAGTAATTCAGGTTTGGCCAATAGTGGTGGCCACGATGATGAGTTGGCCGCACCACTCGATATGTCGACGCTCGGTGCTAGTAAGCTAGCGGTGGACTATTACGCTTAAGGCTAATCTAGGATAAGAGATATACACAAAAAGGGGCTTAAATAGCCCCTTTAATTTTCCTATTGAAAACGGCTTTGTTGGCCGACTTATTTTAGCAAGTCGCGACCAATTATTAGCTTCATTACCTCGTTTGTACCCGCGTATATGCGCTGTACCCGTGAGTCGGCAAACGCGCGCGCCACGGGGTATTCCCACATAAAGCCGTAACCGCCGTGCAATTGCAGGCACTCATCAACTACTTTGCACTGTAAGTCAGTGGTGAGTAGCTTGGCCTTGGCGGCCATTACAGAATCAAACTTGTGTTCAATATGCAATTCTAGGCAGCGATCAAGGAAGACTCTTGCCGCGCTTACTTGGGTTTCCAGCTCGGCCAGCTTGAACTGGGTGTTTTGGAAAGTGGCCACGGTTTTGCCAAAGGCGTTACGCTCTTTAACGTAGGCAATGGTTTGTTCAAGAATGGATTCCGCGCAGGCAATGGCCAGTATCGACACATTCAGGCGTTCTTGGGGTAGGTCTTGCATCATATAGATGAAGCCCATGCCTTCTTCGCCCAGCAGCTGATCTTTAGACACGCGTACGTCTTGGAAGAACAGCTCAGAGGTGTCTTGAGCCTTAAGGCCGATTTTTTCTAAGTTAGTGCCTTTGCTAAAACCGAGGGTGCCCGCTTCAAGCAAGAATAAACTAATACCCTTGGCGCCGGCGCTAGGGTCGGTTTTGGCAACCACAATCACGAGGTCTGCGAGCTGGCCGTTGGTGATAAAGGTTTTAGAACCGTTAATGATGTAGTCGTCACCGTCTTTAACAGCGGTGGTTTTAATACCTTGTAAATCAGAGCCAGCAGCGGGTTCGGTCATGGCGATGGCCATGATGATTTCACCGGTAACGCATTTAGGCAGGTATTTTTGCTTTTGGGCTTCGCTACCGTAACGCTCAATGTAGGGCACGGCGATGTCTGAGTGTAAGCCCCAGCCAATACCGGTTAGGCCTGAACGGCCACATTCTTCGTCAACAATGGCGTTGTAGCGAAAATCGACGCCAACACCGCCGTATTCTTCGGCAACACTCGGCGAGAGAAAACCCTGCTCTCCAGCTTTGGTCCAGAGCGCGCGATCGACCTGGCCGTCTTTCTCCCACTGGGCGTGGTAGGGCGCGGCTTCGGTTTCTAGAAACTTGCGGACCGAGCCGCGAAACAATTCATGCTCTTCTTCGTAAACAGTTCTTGGGATCATCGCCATGGGGTATCCTCCGAAAGATAAGGTGGTTATTATTCTACCTATGTTAGCACAGTAAACTTGTAATGCCAGTGGATATTTTCTGCTGTAATTTACGGTCTGCTTTCCCCATGTGCTGTTGAGGATTGATATGAGTATTTGGAAAAACACCCTTAGTTTAGACCAAGCGAATGCAACGATGGCTAATACCCTTTGCGAGGTATTGGATATTAAGATTACTGACATTGGCGCCGATTATGTTGCTGGCACCATGCCCGTTGATAAACGCACCCACCAGCCTTTTGGCATCCTCCACGGCGGTGCGTCGGTGGTATTGGCTGAATCGCTGGGCAGCTTCGCGGCTAATTTAGCCTGTGAGTCTGGCTTCGTCTGCGTGGGTTTAGACATTAACGCCAACCACATTCGCTCGGTACGCAGCGGTTTAGTTACCGGTGTAGCCAAAGCCGTGCATGTCGGCCGCCGCACCCAAGTATGGGAAATTCGGATTGCCGATGAAGACGATAACACCGCGTGTGTGTCGCGGCTGACAATGGCGGTGATAGAAGCTTAGTCGGAGGTCGGGTGTCTGACGTCAGACGTGAAAGCACGGCATTGTTAGCGTCTACTGCTGCTGGCTGTGACAGCGTAATGCTTGACGGGAAAGGGGAAGCGCTTAGGCAAAAATCAGTGCGCGGTTTGGTTTTGCGTCTGATGTCTCCCATCTAGCATCTCCCCAGTATTTCCCCGAATGCTTGTGCTGCTGTAAGCTAACGGCCCAATTTATTTTGAGGCCACAACAATGACCGCAGCACGCTTCCAACGCCTGCGTCAGGTTTTAGAATTCCGCCAGCCGGATCTTACGATTGTTACTGACAATGTTCACAAAAGCCGTAATCTCTCGGCGATTGTGCGCACCGCCGATGCGGCGGGTATTGGCGGTATGCATTGTGTTATTCCCGACAAAGACTACAAGGCCTTTCGCGGTACTGCTATGGGTTCGCACAGCTGGGTTAAGGTTGCGCGCGAGACCGATGTAACAGCTGCCTTAACGCCGTTTAAAGCACAGGGTTATCAAGTGTTGGCTGCGCATTTAGGCGAGGGCGCGCTTGATTTTCGCGAGCCGGATTACACGAAACCGACAGTAATTTTGATGGGCGCAGAAAAACTAGGCGTGAGCTCCGCAGGCTGCGAGTTGGCCGACGCATTTATTACCATTCCGATGATGGGTATGGTGCAGTCGTTTAATGTTTCGGTAGCGGCGGGAATAATCTTGGCTGAGGTACAGCGCCAGCGGCAGTTGGCGGGGCTTTACAAGCAGCGTCGTCTCGATGATGAAGTTTATCAGCGCACTTTGTTTGAATGGGCGCAACCGAAGATAAGCGAGTACTGCCGCGCCAATGGTTTGGCATACCCACCTTTAGATGAGGATGGTGAATTGCTCGATGGCTTAGGCTGGCAGTTGGCTGTGCGGGAAGGGCGGGCGTTGGATGTCTGAAATCGTGTTGCGGTATGCTTGACGGAAGATGACAAACGCTAAAGGCGAGTCGGATGTCTGACGTTCAGTAAGCGGCTAAGAACATTCTTTTGCGTCTCCTATCTCCCGTCAAGTATTGCGCGATTACTCTCCCATCTTGCTACACAAATTTATCCAAAATTCGACGGCAGCTTTGTTGTGGCGTTGCTTGGGCAGGGCAAAGTAAAACATTCGTGTCATGTCGCGATTGGCGAGCTTTAAGGGCACTAAATCGCCATTGCGAAAATCATTTTGCAATACCACTTTGGACAGACAGCCTATGCCGAGGCCGGATTCCACGGCGCTTTTTATGGCTTCGTTGTGTTTGAACTCACGGTAAATTTCAATTTCTGGCAGCAGGCCAGTGAGGGCGCGGTCGAAGGTGTGGCGCGCGCCGGAGTCGGGTTCCCGCAAAATCCAACGGGCGGCTTTAATATCGTCGTCATTGAGAATACCTTTTTGCGCCAAGGGGTGGGTGGCACTGCAAAATGCCACTAGCTCGTCCTCCTTCCAAGGGATGAGTTCTAGTTCGCGGTGCTGTACTTCGCGCTCGATCATGCCTACGTCGACCTCGTAATTCAGTACTTTGGCAACCACGTCGGGGGTGTTGGCAGTGTCGAATTGCACGTCAGCGTCGGGGTATTGGTTCAGGTACTCGGCGAGGTAGCGCACCACCAAATGGTTGCCGATGGTAAAACTGGCGCCCACCCGCAGGTGGCCAATTTCGCTGTGGAGCTTGAGGGCGTCGTCAAACTGCTGGCAGTGGGCAAAAAGGGTTTCGGCTTTTTTGCGCAGGGTGTGGCCAATGGCGTTAAGTTTAATCTTGTTGCCTTGGCGGTCGAAGAGGGTGACACCATAGGCTTTTTCCAAGCTTTGCAGGGAGGCGCTGGCGGCTGATTGCGAGAGGTGTAGCTGGTCGGCGGCCTTGGACACGCTTTGAAATTTGGCAACGCTGAGAAAAATCTCTAATTGGCGAATAGTGAAATTCATCGGTATCTGACCTTGGTGATGGCGAATAGTCAGTATCGACAAAATCGATACTGACTATAATAATATCCTGTTTTACTTGTGATAAAAATGCTTTTACTATGGCGCCTTCAGAGTTAAGCGAGCTAGGTAGACCCACGCTTAGTTTAAGACAGGTTTTCGATAAATAATTTGATGATCAGCAGCCCAGCGGAGTTGAATACATGACTGAAGTTAAAGCAACCAATGTACATTGGCATGACGGCGAAGTGAGCCGTGAAGACCGCAATGCCTTGTTAAAGCAAAAAGGCGCCACCTTGTGGTTTACCGGCCTGTCTGGCAGCGGTAAAAGCACTGTTGCCGTTGCATTAGAAAAAGCCCTGATGGACAAAGGCCATCTTTGCTATCGTTTAGACGGCGACAATATCCGCTTGGGCATTAACAAGAATTTGGGTTTTAGCGCCGAAGACCGCACTGAAAATATCCGCCGCATTGGCGAAATTTCTAAGCTGTTTGTCGACACTGGCGTTATCGTATTGTCTAGCTTTGTTAGCCCTTACCGCGCCGATCGCGATATTGTTCGCGACCTGCACGTGGCTGGCGATATGGACTTCATCGAAGTTCACGTTGATGTACCCTTGGAAGTAGCGGAAGAGCGTGACCCTAAAGGCCTGTACAAAAAAGCCCGCGCCGGCGAAATTAAAAACTTCACCGGTATTTCCGATCCCTATGAAGCGCCACTTAAGCCTGAGCTGGTATTAAACAGCCACGAGCAGAGCTTGGAAGAAGAAGTGGCAGTGCTGTTGGAAATGTTGGCAGCGCGCGGACTTATTTAAAGCAGGTCTGGCGTCGGAGGTCAGAAGTCTGACGTTCACGCTGTATTTATATTTTCGTCCGACGTCAGACACCCGACGTCGGACTAATTAATCAATGGAGTTCCAAAATGATCAAACCCCATGGCGCCGAAGAACTTAGCCCTTTATTTGTATACGACACTGAAAAACACCATGCCCTGAATGCCGAAGCGGAGACCCTGCCGTCACTGCTGGTTAGCTCTGCTGCTGCCGCTAACGCGGTTATGCTGGGTGCCGGTTACTTCACGCCCTTAAAAGGCTATATGAACCTTGCCGATTCACTGGCGGTGGCGAAGGACCTGTGCACTACCGACGGTCTTTTCTGGCCCGTACCGATTGTTAACCTGACTAAAGATGCCCAGGGCATTACTGCTGGTCAGCGTATTGCTTTGCGCGACCCGAACGTTGAAGGCAATCCTGTATTGGCGATCATGGACGTTGACGCGGTTGAAGTGGTTAGCAGCGAACAAATCGACTTTATGGCCGAGAACATCTTCGGTACCTTGGATGACAAGCATCCCGGCGTGCAGACCTTTAAAGCGCAGGGCAACACCATGTTGTCTGGCCCGATTCAGGTGCTGAACTTCTCTTACTTCCAAGCTGATTTCCCAGATACCTTCCGCACTGCGGTTGAAATTCGCAATGAAATCGCTGAGCGTGGCTGGGAGAAGGTGGTTGCTTTCCAAACTCGTAACCCAATGCACCGCGCTCACGAAGAGCTGTGCCGTATGGCCATGGAAGGTCTGGGCACCGACGGTATCTTGATCCACATGCTGTTAGGTCAACTGAAACCAGGCGATATTCCAGCTCATGTTCGCGATGCGTCTATTCGTAAAATGGTTGAAGTTTACTTCCCCAAAAACACCGTGATGATCACCGGTTACGGCTTTGATATGTTATACGCTGGCCCCCGTGAAGCGGTGCTACACGCACTGTTCCGCCAGAACTGTGGCTGTACTCATCTGATTGTTGGTCGCGACCACGCTGGTGTTGGCGATTACTACGGCGGCTTTGACGCCCAGACTATTTTCGACGAGAAAGTACCTGCTGGCGCCATGGATATTGAAATTTACCGCGCCGACCACACCGCTTACTCTAAGAAATTAGACAAAGTGGTGATGATGCGCGATGCGCCAGATCACGACAAAGAAGACTTTGTGTTGCTGTCGGGCACTAAAGTGCGTGAAATGTTGGGCAATGGCATTGCGCCACCACCCGAGTTTTCACGTCCAGAAGTGGCTAAAATTTTGATGGAATACTATCAAATTGAAGACGCTAAAGCGTAAAGATCTACCGCCTGCCTAGCTGCTCTTGAGTGCTAGGTAGTGAGCTTAAAAAAACCGGCGCATAAATGCGCCGGTTTTTTTTGATCTGGTGTTTATATATCTGCTTTTAATAAGGCCGTTAAGCGCGCTTCGTTGTCTGGCATCAGCGCCGATACAATAAGTTTGTGAGGCGCTTTGAATTCGCTTAAATAATAACGTGCTTTTTCTGCAATTTGTTGTTCGAGCAATAGTTCAAAGCTGATATTAGATTTCGCTAGTTCAGCGTTTAGTTGGTCTTCTGTAACGGCCATATAAAACGCGAGTTCATTTTGGCTGCAGCCGGCAAAGCTCAGGCGTTGGTCAATAATTAAGCGGGCGCGACCGATAAAGTCGCGGTTCTCTTGGAGGCCCTGTTGCAATATTTTAATTTGGGTTTCCATGCCGCGCATTAAATTTACATCGCAGGTGGCGACGCTGAATTCTAATGCGTCAATTGGAATGTGGATGGCATCATAGGCTTGCTCAAAAGCGAGCTCGCATTGGAAAAACTGTTGGAAAGTATCCGAAAAACGTCCCCCGAGGCTTTTACTGCTAAAGCTGATTTTACTTGGTCGCCAAAGCCTGCCCGACATATTTTTTAGCAGCATAAACATTTGTGCAATGCCAAATAAATTGCGCTGGCGCCAGTGCTCGCAGTTGGAACGCGTGGAGGTTTTAAATAAGATCAGCTGGTCGTTGTCGATTTTATGCTGCCAGTGGCTGGTGTCTTGATAAAAAGCGCTATATAGATGCGCTTTATCTAAACCGCTACGCAGGGTGGTGCTAAGCGACATAAGGCGAGCGGCTAGGCCCAGTTGTGGTGCTTGTAATTTGCGGGCAACGTGCAACGCGAGATCGTGGCAGTGATAGTCTCGTGCTATAGCCTCTAAGATGCAGCCAAATAATAAACTGGGAACGAGTTTGCCAGGTGCTAGTAGCAGCGAGGGCGATAAGCCGAGCTTGTGCATCGTATCTTTAAGATCAATGCCTAGTGCGTTGCAGGCTTCTTCTAGGGCGTTAAGAATATCGCCATCTTGGGTAAGAATGTGTTTCATCGCATCTACTTAGTCATTATTCATAGTTAATTGCGTAGCAAATTATGTGCCTAGTTATATAGTGGCAGTTCTTGCTCGCTTTGGGAATAAAGAGGTAAGTTGGTGTAATCGCTGATAACATTGAGTCGGTAAGCCCTAATCAATAACAATAGCCGAACCGAGGGTATCTGTATGTCTGCCAGCAAAACCCATTTCCGCACCTGTAATTTATGTGAAGCCATGTGTGGTATTGCAATTAAGCTTGAAGACGGTGTTATCACCTCAATAAAAGGTGACGAGGACGACAGCTTTAGCCGTGGTCATATATGCCCCAAGGCCATTGCCCTTAAAGACTTATATGAAGACCCAGATCGCATCCGTCGGCCGCTGCACAAAGTCGACGGCGAGTGGCAGGAGCTGAGTTGGGAGGATGCGTTAGACAAGGTCGCCGCGCGTATCGCCAGCCTACAGGCTGAGCACGGTCACGATGCACTTGGTGTGTATCTGGGTAATCCCAATGTTCATAACACTGGCTCGCTGCTAATGAGCGGCGGCGTATTGCGGGCTTTAAAAACCAAGAACAAATTTTCGGCGACCTCGGTAGATCAGCTGCCTCACCATATTGTGTCGTGGAAATTATTTGGTCATCAGTTGCGGATTCCAGTACCGGATATTGATAATACCGACCACTTCTTAATGTTTGGCGCTAATCCGCTGGCATCTAACGGCAGCATTATGAGTGTGGCGGATGTTAAACAACGGCTTAAAGATGTGCGTAAGCGTGGCAAATTGGTGGTGGTTGATCCTCGCCGCACGGCGACGGCAGAGCTGGCCGATGCCCATTATTTTGTGCGGCCCGGCAGTGATGTGCTGGTGCTGCTTGCCATGCTCAATGTGCTGTTTAGCGATAATTTAGTGGATACCGGAAGTTTGGCGGAACAGCTCGACCAGCTTCCCGCCGACCTTGCACCGGTGTTCGCAGAATTTAGTCCAGAAAAGGTGGCGCCGCTGACCGGCATGGGCGCCGAGGTTATTCGGGGCATGGTGCATGATTTTTGCGCTGCGTCGCAGCCTGTGATGTACGGTCGGCTGGGGGTGTCGGTGCAGGAGTTTGGCACCTTAACTCAGTATCTCATCATGCTTTTTAATATATTAACAGGGCGGCTAAACAGTGTTGGTGGGCTGATGTTTACCAAGCCCGCGGTGGATATTTTGGCCCAGAGTGGTCGTGGCAATATGGGCCGCTACCACAGCCGCGTGCGTGGGTTGCCAGAGTTTAATGGCGAGCTGCCAGTGGCGACCCTGGCCGAAGAAATTACCACGCCAGGCGCGGGCCAAATAAAAGGCATGGTGCTTATAGCCGGTAATCCGGTGTTGTCGACGCCCAATGGTGAGCAGTTGGATAGGGCGTTTGCCAAATTGGACTTATTGGTGGCAGTTGATTTTTATATTAATGAAAGCAGCCGTCACGCCGATTTTATTTTACCGCCGGTTAGCCCCTTAGAGCGCGAACATTACGATGTGATTTTTAATGTACTGGCGGTACGCAATAACGCCCGTTACGCCGAAGCACTATTTCCTCGGCCCAAAGATGGCCGCCACGACTGGGAAATATTGCTGGATCTGCAGGACCGGCTTCAGCCGCCGCACAGCCTCAAAGACAAGCTAGCTCGTAAAGCAGTTAGGCGTATGGGGCCGTCGGGTTTACTGGCCGTATTGTTGCGCAAGGGCCCCTACGGTGGTGGCCGCAACCCCTTCGCGGGGCTGAGCTTGAGCAAGCTTAAAAAATCTCCGCATGGTATCGATTTAGGGGCATTAAAACCCGCGCCAGCAGGGGGTACCTATCATCGTGATGGCAGGATTCATTTGGAAACGGAATTTTTCCTAAAGGACTTAACGCGGGTAAAAACCCGATTCTTTAACCGTGAAGCGGGCATCGATAAATATTTGTTGATTGGCCGGCGCGATGTGCGCAGCAATAATTCTTGGTTGCACAATAGCCATCGCCTCGTTAAGGGTAAGGATCGCTGCACGGTTTTGATCAACCCCGAAGATGCAATGCACCTAAAGGTGGAAGATGGGCAGCAACTGCGGGTTAGCTCGCGGGTAGGCAGTATTGAACTTGCCGCGGCGATCAGCGACGAAATGATGCCAGGTGTGATTAGTATCCCCCACGGCTGGGGGCATCATCGCAGCGGTACGCAATGGCTTGAGGCCGAGGCCCACGCTGGCGTGAGTGTGAATGATTTAACCGATGAAATGCATATTGATGAGCTGTCGGGCAATGCGGTTTTGAATGGGGTGCCGGTAACGTTGCAGGGCTTGGGCCGATCCTGAGCTTGGCTAAACGCTTGACGGGAGACGCTTTTATTCGCTTCGCTCACTAAGCCGCTTAAGAGCATTCTTTTGCGTCTCCCGTCGTCCATCAAGCGTGGCTCGCGACACCAGACTTCCGACGTCAAGCCTTTTTCGTTGGCCGTTTACTGCGAATATACAGCGCCTCTACCTTTTGCCGCGCCCATGGGGTGCGGCGTAAAAACTTTAGGCTAGATGCTACGCTGGGCTCGTCGGTAAAACATTTAATTTTAATGCGCCGTCCCAGCTCCTCCCAGCCAAATTGCTGCTCAAGCTGAACGATTATCATCTCTAGGGTCATGCCGTGCATAGGGTCTTTTGAACCCGATTTGGGCGCTGGCGCGGCACCTTTGGCAGACTCAGTCATTGTTGTTGAGGTCAGTGTCTGGCGTAGTTTCAAGGTCATCGCTTGTAGTTTCTTCAGCACGGACTTCTGCTCGTTTAACGCGGATTTTAAAGCCGCCGATAATTTTTCCATTGATGTTTTGCATGGCGATTTTGGCTTCGCCAGCTTTGGGCATGTTTACAAAGCCAAAGCCCTTGGACAGGTTTGCGTCTTCATCTCTGACCAGTTGCAGAGATTGCACTGCGCCGTACGCTTCAAACAGATCGAGTAGCTCGGCTTCGGTGGTGGTGCGGTTGAGGTTGCGAATCAGTAATTTCATGGTGTGGCCGTTTTAGTGATATGCGCGAAGTATAGCGTTTATAGGCTTTAACTGCGCGTTAAAGCCCGCTGCAAACCGTGAAAATGGCCTAATTCACAGGTTTTTTAATTTCTCTTCCATATCGGCGATGTCGCGCAGGCGCTGTTTGATGCGACCCTGCTGAATTTTATTGTTTGCTGTTAATTCGTAGGCGTAGCGCAGCTGCATTTTGGCCCGTTCAAATTGGGCCTGCAAAATAAAGTATTCGGCGCGGGCGATGTGTACACCAAGAATGTTGCCCGCAAGTCCCCGCACTTCGGCCAATTGATACCAGAGATTAGGGTCTTCTGGGCGCTCTCGCGACTGGCGGCTCAGCACTTGGTCGGCTTCAGTAAAGCGATTGGCGCGCTGCAGGGCATCGCTGAGTTTAATGGTGTAGGGGTAGTTGTTGGGGGCGAGCGCCAATTGATTTTGCAGAAGCTCAATGGCTGCGTCGTAGCGCTTTTGGCCTAGCAACACGTCGGCTTTGGCCAGTTGGTAGGCAATGCGGCCGCTGTCATCTTTTAGTAGTGGTGCCAATTGTTCATCGGCCTCTGCCCAGCGATTTAATTCTAGCAGGGCAATCACTGCGCCGTAGCGATATGCCTCGCCATTGATACCCGTATGGTTTTGCCAAGTTTTGAGTAAGTCTTCGGGTTTGTTGCTGTGTTGCAGAGCGGCGCGCATCCGCATTAACTGGAAATTAAGGTTGTCGGTGTACACCTTGCGGGGATATTGGCGGGCGCGGTTGGCACTGTCGCTGATCCGATTGTCGGTGAGGGGGTGGGTTAATAAGAACTCAGGCGGCTTTGAACGCGCATAGCGCATATTGGCATTCATGTTAACGAACATGGAGGGAATGCCATTGGGGTCCATATTTGCCCGCGATAGGGTTTCCATGCCGAGTCTGTCAGCTTCTTGTTCGTGTTGGCGGCTAAAGCGCAGCTGGCTGTCGAGTGCGGCCGCTTGGGTGGCCGTAATGGCAGCCATGCCGGCGTCGGCCCCCGCAGTGGCGGCTAACACCACGCCTGCGAGCAAGCCGGCGAGGGTTGGAATGGTGCTCTGTTTGGCATTGTCCAAAGAGCGGCTAAAGTGGCGCTGGCTAAGGTGGGCAATTTCGTGGGCCAGCACGCCGGCGAGCTGCGCTTCGTTGTCGGTATACAGGAATATACCGTTGTGAACACCAACCACGCCGCCAGGCACCGCAAAGGCATTTATACTGGCATTGTCGACAATAACGGTCTCTAGACGGCGGTCTTTGAGCTCACTATTAGAGGCAAGGCGGTAGAGTAAGCCTTCGAGATACTCTTGCATTAGCGGATCGTTAACTGTTTTTACGCTACTGCGGAACATTTTCAGCCACATCCGGCCCAAGTCGTGCTCTTGCTGTGCTGAGTAACGGGAGGCGGTGACATCGCCAAGGTCAGGAAGGTTGTCGCTGGGTGTGTTGTCGCCAAAGACGAGACTGGCGAAGACAAAAAGACTGATACCAAAGGCACGTTTGAACACAGAGAATCCTTACCCAGCTGCAAAGGAATGAGATGATGTGGCCCTTGATAATACAAGAGCATTGGCAGTATGACCCCATTATCACCTAAAAGTGCTGGCTTGGGCCACGATGCCGCGCAGGCTATACTAGCGACAATCTCTTATTGCATATTGAATTTATGACGCTTATTGATATCTATTTAGACGCCTGCAGCTTAGATTGTCCGCTGCCATTATTAAAGGCCAAACAAGCCTTAAACCGTATGGAATCTGGCCAAGTGCTAGAAGTGCTGGCAACGGATGTTGGCTCGTGGCGAGATTTCGAGGTATTTGCCCAGCAAAGTGGCAATACTTTGCTGCTCAGCGAAGAGCAGGATGCGCGTTACCGTTATTTGTTAAAAAAGAAGTAGAACCCCTCCCTCGTACTATTTTGTAAGGACCGCTTCATGCTGGGTATTGTTCGTTCGTGGTTTGATCGACTATTTGCTGAGGAAGAAACAGTCGTTCTGCTATTGCTCATCGTAGCGGTGTTGGTGTTAATGCTCACCTTGGGCAATGTGCTGGTGCCGATTGTGGCCAGTATTGTTTTGGCGTTTATGATGCAGGGTATTATTGCGCGCTTAAGTCGCGCGGGCGCCCCGCAATGGCTGGCTATCACAGTGGCCTACGCAATCTTTGTAAGTGTGTTTTTCGGGGTTTTGGTGGTGCTGCTACCACTGGTTTGGCAGCAGCTGATTAATTTGTTTCAAGAGCTGCCAACCATGCTGCGCAAGCTTCAGCATTTATTGCTGGTCTTGCCTGAGCGTTCTGAATTTGTCACCGAGCAGCAAATACGCGAGTGGATGGCCATCGCCAGTAAAGAGCTGGGGTCTGCGGGGCAATACCTGCTAAGTTTCTCATTAGCTCAGCTGCCCAACGTTGTTGGCTTATTGCTGAATATCGTGTTGATTCCGATTTTGGTGTTTTTCTTTTTAAAGGACAAAGTCGCCATCATAGGCTGGCTGTCGAGTTTCTTACCTAATCGCCGGCCTTTACTGAGCGCGGTATGGTCAGAGATGAATGTTCAGGTTGCCAATTACGTGCGTGGCAAGGCAGTGGAAATTGTTATTGTCGGCGTGGTGTCTTACATCTGTTTTGAAGTGATTGGCTTAAATTATCCGGCGCTTTTGGCGTTGTTGGTGGGCTTGTCGGTGGTGATTCCTTATATAGGCGCCGCGGTAGTCACCTTGCCAGTTTTGTTGGTGGGTTACATTCAGTGGGGTTGGGGCGGGGAGTTTTTTACCCTGTTCATGGTCTACAGTGTGATCCAAGGTTTAGATGGTAATGTACTGGTGCCGTTATTGTTTTCGGAGGCGGTAAATATGCACCCCGTGGCGATTATTGTTGCGGTTCTGGTGTTTGGCGGCATCTGGGGAATATGGGGGGTGTTTTTTGCCATCCCGTTAGCGACTTTGGTTAAAGCCATTTTATACGCATGGCCTCGTCCAATGCGTGCGGTGACACGTGAAATCGACCCACCTGCTGCGTAATAGCGGCAGCTGGGTGCTAATTTGTACTTTTAATAAGGAAGCTTTGTGAGATATTTGAAATCGGCATTTTTGCTTGTCCTCGTATTTCAGTTTTCAGCCTGCACGTGGTTAGACAGCGCAAAGGAGCCGGTAGTTGTTGCCAAGCCGCTCAGCGATCAACGTGAGTATCGCTACACGGAATTGCCGAACGGCCTCAAAGTTTTATTAATTTCAGATGCTGGCGCCGACAAAGCAGCGGCTTCGCTCGATGTGAATGTTGGCAGCCGTCAAGATCCCGAAAATTATCAAGGTCTCGCCCATTTTCTTGAGCACATGCTGTTTCTTGGTACCGAGAAATACCCAGATGCCGGCGCATACCAAGCCTTTATCACCGCGCACGGCGGTAGCCATAATGCGTTTACCAGCTTTGAAGACACCAATTATTTTTTCGACATTAGCGCCGATTCACTGGAACCTGCGCTAGATCAATTTGCACAGTTCTTTGTGGGGCCGCTGTTTAACGCCGAGTATGTGGGGCGGGAAGTGAAGGCGGTTAATTCTGAGTACCGCGCGCGCATTAAAGATGATCGCCGTCGAGAACTGGCCGTGATTAAGTCGCAGGTTAATCCCGCGCATCCCTTTGCCAAATTTTCGGTGGGCAATTTACAAACCTTACACAGCAATGATGAGCAGGCTCTGCGCGAGCAGCTGTTGGCTTTTTACCAGAAAAACTACTCTGCCAATATCATGAGCTTAACGGTAATAGGTAGGGAGTCTCTGGACGAGCTTGAGGCGATGGTGTTGCCGAAGTTTGCCGCGGTGCAAAATCAGCAGCGTGAACTTAAGCCGATTACCGCCCCCTTATTTAAAACTGGTGATTTACCGCGGTGGATTAATGTTGAGCCGGTGCAGAACCGCCGTGCGCTTTCGGTTAATTTTCCGGTGGCAGATGCCGAGTCTCACTGGCGTAGTAAGCCGTTAAATTATATTGGCAATATCCTTGGTCACGAAGGTGAGGGCAGTTTGCTGTCGCTACTCAAAGCCAAGGGCTGGGCCGACAGTTTAAGCGCCGGCGAGAGTTTGAATTACCAAGGCGGCGCGATGTTTGGTATTGAAGTGGCGCTAACTGAGGCCGGTTTAAACCATACTGACGAAATTGTGGCGCTGATTTATCAGAACATTGCCCAGTTGCGGGAGGGCGGTGTTGAGCGCTGGCGGTTTGCTGAGCAGGCGGGACTGGCAATTCAAGGTTTTATGTTCCGCGCCCAACCAGCGCCAATCAATGATGTTGTGCAATTGTCGATGGCTCTGCAAAAATACCCTGCGGCAGAAGTGATGCGCGCGCCATTTTTGATGGACGATTACGAACCTAAATTACTGGCGAAATTTTTAGCGGCGATGAAACCAGAAAACAGTTTTATCACTTTGGTGGCGCCTGGCGTAAAAACGAATATTGAAATTCCTCGCTATCAAGTAGCGTATGGGCTGCGGACGGTGACAACGGACGAACTCGCTGCCTTGAATGCAGAGGCTTCTGGTGCCTTGAGCCTGCCGGTTAAAAACAAATTTGTGGCCTCGGATTTTAGTTTAAAGACAGGTAAAGGTAGTAATAAACCGGTGCAGATAGCCGATGCGCCGCTTGAATTGTGGTTGAACACCGATGATGTCTTTGAATTACCTAAGGGCCGTTTATATCTATTATTGTCTTCTGCAGAGGCCAGTAGCGATGTTGCGGCTTTGGCGAAGACGGAAATGTGGCTGCGTATGGTTAAAGATCAGCTCAATGAGCTGACGTATCCCGCCCAACTTGCCGGTTTGGATTTTGATATTGGTGTGGATTGGCGCGGGATTGAAATTAGCATTGGCGGCTTTAATCAGAAGCAAGGCGAATTGCTTGAGCAAATTTTACATGCGCTTAAACAGCCGGTATGGCAAGAGAGCCGTTTTGCGCGCCTACACGCGCAGCGTTTGCGGCAGTTTGAAAATGCCTCAAGGCAATCGCCCTACCAACAATTAATTGGTGAGTTGCCGCGGCTGTTAAATCGCCAAACCCCGAGTTTAACCGCCCATGAAGCGGCTACTCGCAATTTGACCATGCCAGCGGTAGCCGCACATGTTACTGAAGTGCTGAAGTCGGTGCAGCTGCGAATGTTGCTCGACGGTAACTTCGATCGGCAAGAAGCCTTAGATCTTGCGGCAGTGGCAAATAAGGTCTTAGTCCAAAGCCAGCAGGGCCAAGCACCGTTGCAGTATATTAGCCATTTGCCGGTGGCGACCTCCCTGCGTGAATTACCCGCCGAACACGATGACAGTGCCGCGTTATTGTATTTGCAAAGCGCGCAAACGGGTAAGCAGGCACGGGTGGCGATGGGCTTAACAGCGCAGATACTCAGCGCCGATTTTTACCATCAGCTGCGCACCCGCAAGCAGTTAGGTTACGTGGTGAGCGCCAGCGTATACCCTCAGCGCGAGGTGGGTGGTTTAATGTTTCTAGTGCAGTCGTCGGTGGTGGATTCTGCTACCTTGCAAAAAGAGATAAACAATTACTTGAAAGAGTGGCTGCAAGCGGGCGTTGATCAAGCCACTTTTGAACAGCATAAAGCAGGACTAATTAAGCGCTTGGGTGAGCAGCCTGAAAATCTTTGGGAGTCGGCGGGGCGTCACTGGCAGGATTTGCTAGAAAACTACCTCGGTTTTAACAGTCGAGACTTGCTGGTTGCGGCATTGACGGACTTAAGTTATAGCGATTGGTTGGCGGCGGTGAAGCGTGACTTAGCGCCAAGCTCCCAGCGCGGTCTGCTAATTTATGCGGCGGGAAAATGGCCAGCAGCGCGTCCACAGGGTGACGTAATTGATAATGGCGAGCAGTTTAAGGCCGAATTGCCTGCCTATTCGTTTAAATAAAGGATGCGATCAAAGCAATGTATTATCAAGGCTGGGTATGTCATTGTTTTTGATGGTTTCGTCATAAATTATTCATATAATAAATAGCAGTATTTTGTTGATTTATGGCTGCGAAACTGCAAAAATCTCATGCCTTAAGCTGCTGTAAACCAGTAGCTTTGGAGAAAATAAATCCTATTATTCGGGTATTCGCTGACTCAAAAGGTTGGCGTTTAGCCCAGCCGGGCCAGGTGATAACCGTCACCAACGGGCAGAATTCAAACACCTCGAGCTGATCGCTCGGCGGTGCGCCAGTTGTAAACGGAACACTCCCAAGCTTGATGCTTGCTGGTCTGGACAGCCCACTGTTACTGCTAAGGACTGTGTATGTACCAAGACCAAGATTTGCGCGAAGACCTAGATCCCCAAGAAACCCAAGAGTGGCTCGAAGCCCTCGATGGCGTATTAAAAAACGGTGGCCGTGCCCGCACCGCATTTTTAATGAAACGCTTGGCTAAGCATGCCACACGTGCAGGGACTCAGTTACCCTCGGCAATTACTACTTCGTTTCGCAATACTATTGAGCCTAGCGATGAACGGCGCATGCCTGGCGACTTATTTATGGAGCGTAAAATCCGCTCGATGATTCGCTGGAATGCCTTGGCAATGGTGATGCGTGCCAACGACAATAATGAAGGCTTGGGTGGTCATATCTCCAGCTTCTCGTCGTCGGCGACCCTCTACGACGTGGGTTTTAACTATTTCTTTCGCGGCGGTGAAAAGGCCGATCTAATCTACTACCAGGGCCACAGCTCGCCGGGTATGTATGCGCGTTCTTATCTTGAAGGGCGAATCGATGAAACCCAGCTCGATAACTTCCGTCGCGAAGTTGATGGCGGCGGCCTGTCGTCTTACCCCCACCCGTGGCTGATGCCAGATTACTGGCAGTTTCCCACGGTGAGTATGGGTCTAGGTCCTATACAAGCAATTTATCAAGCTCACGTAATGAAGTATCAGCACAGCCGCGGTCTGGTTGATCACGGCGACCGCAAAGTGTGGTGTTTTATGGGTGACGGCGAGAGTGACGAGCCGGAATCCTTGGGTTCGATTGCTTTGGCGGGCCGCGAAGGTCTCGATAATCTGGTGTTTGTGGTGAACTGTAATTTGCAGCGCCTCGACGGCCCAGTGCGGGGCAATGGCAAGATTATTCAAGAGTTAGAGGGCGTATTCCGCGGTGCCGGCTGGAATGTGGTTAAGGTTATATGGGGCCGCCACTGGGATAAATTGCTGGAAAAAGACAAGACCGGTTTATTGCGCTTGCGCATGAACGAGGTGGTTGACGGCGAGTTGCAAAACTATAAAGCCAATGGCGGGGCGTATACCCGCGAGCATTTCTTTGGCAAATACCCCGAGTTGCTTGAGTTAGTTAAAGACCTGTCTGACGACGATATTATGTATCTCAATCGCGGCGGTCACGATCCCTATAAAGTTTATGCAGCTTACGCTAAAGCAATGGAAACCAAGGGTCGGCCGACCGTGGTCTTGGCAATGACCGTAAAAGGTTATGGCTTGGGCGAGGGCGGCGAAGCTCAGAACGAAGCTCACTCGGTGAAAAAGCTCGATTTAGAAGAGTTGAAAAAATTCCGCGATCGCTTTGGTGTGCCAATCAGTGACGAGGATTTGAAATCGGTTCCCTATTACCGGCCCGCCGAAGATAGCCCAGAGATGGTCTATATGCGCAAGCGTCGAGAAAAACTCGGCGGCTTCCTGCCCGCACGTCAGGCTGATTTTGAAGCCTTGAAAATTCCAGAGCTAGACAGCTTTAGCGCTCAGCTTAAAACCACCGGTAAACGTGAAATTTCCTCGACTATGGCATTTGTACGAATGCTGTCGAGCTTAGTGAAAGACAAAGACATTGGTTCGCGCATTGTGCCGATTGTGCCCGATGAAGCGCGCACCTTTGGTATGGAAGGCATGTTCCGCCAGCTCGGGATCTACTCCTCTCAGGGGCAGCGTTACACCCCCCACGATTCTGACCAGATCATGTACTACAAAGAAGATAAACAGGGTCAGATTCTGGAAGAGGGTATTACCGAAGCGGGGGCCTTCTCAGCGTGGTTGGCGGCGGCGACGTCGTATAGCAATCATCACTACCCGATGATTCCATTTTATATTTTTTACTCCATGTTTGGTTTTCAGCGGATTATGGATTTGGCTTGGGCGGCGGGCGACTCCCAAGCGCGGGGCTTCTTGCTGGGTGCAACCGCTGGTCGCACTACCTTGAATGGCGAAGGTCTGCAGCATCAAGATGGCCACAGTCATTTGATGGCGAATATGATACCCAACTGCGTGTCGTATGACCCAACCTACTCCCACGAACTGGCGGTGATTATTCAAGACGGTATGCGCCGCATGTATCAAGACAAAGAAAACGTCTTTTACTATGTAACGGTAATGAATGAAAATTACGCTCATCCAGATATGCCAGAAGGCAGCGCCGACGGCATTATTAAAGGTCTGTATTGCCTTGCGCCAAGCGCTGTTAAAAAGCCAAAGCTAAAAGTTCAACTAATGGGCAGCGGTACCATTTTGCGTGAAGTAGAAGCCGCAGCAGCAATCCTCAAGGCCGACTATAAGGTCGAGGCCGATGTGTGGAGTGCGACCAGTATTAATTTGCTGCGCCGCGATGGCTTGGATTGCGAGCGCTGGAATATGCTACACCCAGAGAGTGATGCTCGGGTGCCCTATGTTACTGAGCAGCTGCGGGGTCAGCAGGGGCCAGTTATTTGCGCCACCGACTATATTAAATCTTATGGCGAACAATTGCGGCCTTATATTGAGTCGCGCTATGTGGTTTTGGGTACCGACGGTTACGGCCGTTCAGATACTCGCGCCAAACTGCGCGCCCATTTTGAGGTGGACCGTCATTATATTGTGGTGGCTGCGCTTAAAGCCTTGGCAGATGATGGCTTGATTGCATTAAGTGTTGTTAGCAAGGCCATTAAGGCCTTTGGTATCGACACTGAAAAAGCTAACCCACTGCATCGCTAATTTATAGAGAAGGATTTTTTTGTGGCTAAAGAAACGGTAAAAATTCCTGACCTCGGTGGCGGCAGTGTTGATGTTATTGAGGTGTGTGTGGCGGTCGGCGATGTGGTCGCCAAAGAAGACTCGCTCGTGGTTTTAGAATCAGATAAAGCGTCAATGGAGATTCCGTCACCCATGGCGGGCAAGGTTTTAAGCATTAGCCTTAAAGAGGGCGCGACCGTCGAAGCAGGTGACGTTATTCTTGAACTTGAGGTTGAGGCGGCAAAATCTGAAGCGAAAGAGGAGGCGACTCCCCCTGCGTCAGCCGTCGCTGAAAAAGCAGCGCCAGCACCGGCCCCGCCAGCTAAGCAGGAAAAAAGTTCGGCACTAGAAATGATTAAAGTGCCAGATGTGGGCAGCAGTGACGGCATTGATGTCATCGAAGTCTGTGTTGCGGTTGGCGACGTGATTAGCGAAGGCGACTCATTGGTGGTGTTGGAGTCTGATAAGGCTTCTATGGAAGTGCCGTCGCCGTTTAGCGGCAAGATCACCAAAGTTGTCATGAAGGTGGGTGACAGCGCTAAGTTGGGCGCGGAGATCGCTGAAATTGAGCGGGAAGTTGCGGCTGCTGCCGATGTAAACGAAGCCAAAGTCGAGACAGAAGCGCCAGCGCCAGAAATCTCTAAACCGGCGGCTGCAACTGTGTCGCCTACCGCAACTGCGCCGGTGTCAGCGGCGCTGGCTGCGAAGCCTGAACCTACCGTAATCAGTCATGCCGATGTTTACGCGGGTCCTGCGGTGCGGAAATTGGCTAGGGAGTTTGGTTTAGAACTTGAACAAATGGCGGGCACGGGGCCTAAAGGCCGAATCCTCAAAGAGGATGTGCAGCAATTTGTTAAAGACTTGGCCAAGTCTAAGGTAAATACTGCGGCCAGCGCTGGTTCAGCATTACCACCGCTACCAACGATAGATTTTAGTCAGTTTGGTGAAATCGATACCCAGCCTTTGAGTAAATTACACAAGCTCACTGCCGCGAATATGCATCGCAGCTGGGTGAATTTGCCCCATGTAACTCAGTTCGACGAAGTGGATATCGGCGAGCTAGAAGATTTCCGCTCTGGTCTAAAACGCGAGGCGGAGCAGCGCGGAGTGAAATTAACGCCGTTGCCGTTCTTGCTAAAGGCGGCTGCAGTCGCATTGCGCGAGCACCCCAAGTTTAATGCCTCGCTCAGTGCCGACGGAGAAAGTATGGTGTACAAGAAGTACATTCATATTGGGATTGCCGTTGATACGCCCGCAGGCTTGATGGTGCCGGTAATCCGTGATGTGGATAAAAAATCCCTGTTGGACCTAGCGGCCGAAACCGCCGAGTTGGCGCAAAAGGCCAAGGACCGCAAATTGAAACCGGCGGATATGCAAGGTGGCTGCTTTACGATCTCTAGTCTTGGCAGTATTGGCGGCACGGGATTTACACCGATTATTAATGCGCCGGAAGTGGCAATTATGGGCGTCTCTAAACTGGCGATAAAACCGGTGTGGAATGGCAGTGAGTTTGAGCCCCGCAAAATGCTACCGGTGTCTTTATCCTATGATCACCGCGCTATTAATGGCGTTGATGCAGGGCAATTTTTTACCTTTATGGGTGAATTGCTTGCGGATATTCGACGGCTATTACTGTGAGGCCGTGATAATAGTTTTGCTTTTTAGTGGCAAAGTTTTTAAAACCTTCTTCACTATAGTGAAGAAGGTTTTTTTTGGCCAAATGATTTGATTGACTTGATTCGGGCCGCAGAAAGGGGCTAAGTCAATGCGTGTGGACGTGATTATAAATGAGCCTCCCTATTGTTGTGCGACTTGGCTTAGCTATTGCTAGTCACTATGTAAGTAAATGGGGCAAGTCTATGACTTATCGTGGTTTTTGCTCCTTGGTGTGGCCTTGTAAGACTAGGGAGTGCACCATTATGGCGCTCTCCCAGTTGGGCCATGTGTTTACAATGCTTTGGATACGATGCGAATGAGAGATAAGAAACACGAAGAATCTGACGGAATAGATTGGGATCGTTATCCATCAGGTGATTTTTTTGACGAAATGATTACCGACAAGGGCAAGGCCCGTCCCGCAAGTCGGAAAATAGTTAAACACCTCGGTGAATTTAGCCGCGAAGAATTGGAAAGTCGGCGGGTTGCTGCCGAGCGCACTGTTCGCGATATGGGCGTGAGCTTCACGGTGTATTCTGATGGTGAAAATATCGATAGGACGTGGCCCTTTGATTTAATTCCTCGTGTTATTAGCGCAAAAGAGTGGGAGCACACCGCTAGTGGCCTTAAGCAGCGGGTTAAAGCCCTCAATATGTTTATTAACGATGTGTACCACAAACAGCAAATTTTTAAAGATGGCGTGTTGCCCGCGTACCTGATTAAAGATTCTAAAAACTTCCGGCCAGAGTGTGTTGGTATCAACCCGCCAAAAGGGGTTTGGGCGCATATCTGCGGTTGTGACCTTGTGCGCGATTCAGACGGTAAATTTTATGTGTTAGAAGATAACCTGCGGGTGCCCTCTGGGGTGGCGTATATGTTGGAAAATCGCGAAGTCAGCAAGCGGGTTTTGCCGGAGTTTTTTGAGAATAATAATATTCTGCCGGTCGATGATTACTCAACTAAACTCTTTAATATGCTGGCGTCGGTATCGCCGCGGCGAGTACGCCAGCCAGAAATTGTCATACTTACCCCAGGCATTTATAACTCGGCTTATTTTGAACACGCTTATTTAGCCCAGCAGCTCGGGATTGAACTGGTCGAGGGCAGTGATTTATTTGTGGACGATGACGACTGCGTGTACATGAAGTCGATTTCGGGCCTTGAGCGGGTCGATGTAATCTACCGTCGTATTGACGATTTGTTCTTGGATCCAGAAGCCTTTCTGCCCGATTCTATTTTGGGTGTGCCTGGCTTAATGCGCGCGTGGCGGGCGGGCAATGTGGCGCTGGTAAATGCCCCAGGTGCAGGAGTGGCAGACGATAAAGTGGTCTACGCCTATGTACCTAAGATGATTGAATATTATTTGGGGGAGGAGGCAATTTTACCCAATGTGGAAACCTATCTTTGCGACGACCCCGAACAACTGAAATATGTGCTGGCCAATATAGAGAAATTAGTGGTTAAGCCCGCCAATGAATCGGGTGGCTACGGCATGATGGTGGGCCCACACGCCACCAAAAAAGACCACGAGGAGTTCCGGAAATTGGTGGTAGAGAATCCGCGCAATTACATTGCTCAGCCGACATTAAAACTATCGACGGCGCCAGTTCTTACCGGTCCTGGCGAGGCTGAACCGCGCCATCTCGATTTGCGGCCCTTTGTATTACAAGGTAAAGACTTGGATGTGACCACGGGCGGCCTTACGCGAGTGGCGCTGGTGAAAGGCTCGTTGGTGGTGAATTCCTCGCAGGGCGGTGGCAGTAAAGACACTTGGATTGTGGCTGAGGGGAGGGCTAAATCATGATGTTGTCGCGAGTTGCAGAGCGTGTGTATTGGTTTGGCCGCTATCTTGAACGGGTGGAAAGTATGGCCCGACTAATTCAGGTTTATACTGGTTTGCTCTTTGATTTACCTAGAGATACTGGCATCAGCTGGCATAACCTTGTTATTGCTAGTGGCAGTCACGCCGAATATAACCGCCGCTTTACGGTACAAGACGAAAAGCGTGTAGTGAAATTCTTACTGGAAGACCTCAGTAATCCGAGTTCGCTGGCGTCGTCGTTGCGCATGGTGCGTGAGAATATTCGCACCACCCGCGACATGCTGCCACCAGAGAGTTGGGAGTTAGTTAACGAGTTTCAAATTTACGTAAATGATCATATGGCGCAGGGACTTAGTCGGCGTTATCGCCACGAATTTCTTGGAGAAATCGTAAAAACCTGCCAGCAAATTAATGGCCTAATTGCCGATACCATGCGCCGTGATGCCGCTTGGCATTTTTTAAATATGGGCCGCAGTTTAGAGCGGGCTGATATGACGATTCGTATTCTTGAAGCCGGCGCTAGTATGTCGAGTGACTTTATTGAAAGCGACATCAATCACGTGCTTGATGTGGTTTGGGGCAGCGTATTAGGTACCTTGAATGCCACCATGCCCTATCGGCGCACCATGAAAGTAGCGGTAAATGGCGATGACGCCGCGCGCTTTTTACTGGAAGATGAGTTGTTTCCGCGCTCAGTTCGATGCGGGCTGCTCAGAATGCGAGATTCGGCCAATTTATTGCCTAGTAATGAGCTGGTTATTAAAAGTTTAGCGGCTCTGCTAGATACCGTGGCAAAGGGGAGCGACTATACTGACGTGTCGGCGGCGTTTCCAGCATATCTAACTGCCTTGGAAAAAAGCTCGATAACTCTGCACTCAGCCATACAGGATACGTGGTTTCAGCCCGCCTAATCGAGGTGCGAATAAGTGTATGTCACAGGGCCGAGTATTTGCTCGGCTTGGGTACATGCGGTAATCTTCCGTCCTCGTGATTTGCTGCTGGTGCCGAAGGGGGTTTATTTTGTGGGTAATTAATGTTGCCAGCTGGAGAATAAACTCTAAATAGCGCGGTAGCGGTGTTCCCAGCGTTTGGGAAATCCCTTTCATTGACCTTTGTATTTGGCATCGCATCCATGTTAACTGATCGTTTTGTGTACACCCCTCAGCATGAGCAGTACGATGAGGTTGTCGGTAAAGACGGCCAAATTCGCGAGCACTGGCATTATCCTATGCGGGTGATGAACGCCATGGGCATGGAAGCGCTAATCGAGCGTCAACGCACCGCGAAGCGAATTTTGCGCGATGACGGTGCAAGTTATAGCCCTGGTGGCCAGCTTAACGTCAGTCACACGTGGAATCTCGATTTACTGCCGCTGATCCTGTCTAGTCAAGAGTGGGAGGGCATCGAGAACGCCCTGCGCGAGCGTGCCGAGTTGCTGAATTTAATTCTCAGTGACTTGTATGGCGAGCGCAGCCTGATTACCAATAAAGTCATTCCTCCGGCGGTGTTGTTTAGCCATCCTGGATTTTTGCGCGCCTGCGACGGTATTCGGCTGCCTGGTGAGCATCAGCTAATTTTTCATGCTTCAGACCTTGTTCGCTCGGCAAGTGGCGAGTGGTTGGTGATAGGCGATCGCACCCAAGCGCCCTCTGGCACGGGTTACGCACTGGAAAACCGCACAGTGTTACGGCGAGTTATGCCCAGCCTATTCCGTGATGCTCATGTGCATCGCTTGTCTAACTTCTTTTTGCAGTGGCGCCGTAAGCTGGCGGAACTGAGCCAAACCAAAGATGCACCCTTGGTGGTGTATTTAACCCAAGGCGCGTTTAAAGAAAACTCCTTTGAAGACGCTTACCTAGCGAATTATCTAGGCTATCCCTTGGTACAGGGTCGCGATTTAACTGTGCGCAAAGGCGCGTTGTGGCTGAAGTCGCTCGACGGCTTGCGGCGGGTAGATGTGGTTTTGCGCCGGATTGACGACAGTGTGGCTGACCCCGTGGTGTCGCGGCAGAGTTTTGGTCAGGGAATTCCCGGTTTAACCGAAGTGGCTAGAGCTGGTGGGGTGGTTATCGCCAATCCATTGGGCAGCGGTATTTTGGAAAATCCGGTGTTGGCGAAATATATGCCGGCCATTGCTCGCCACTTTTTGGGACGCGATTTACGATTGAATTCGGTGCCCACGTGGTGGTGTGGCGATGCTAAAGATTTAGAGTACGTTAAAGCCCATTTCGATGACTTATTAATTCGTCACACCTGCCGAGTGCCTGGTCGACACAGTGTGTTTGTTGCCGAGCTAAACGGCGAAGAACGGCTTAGCTTACTCGCTAAAGTTTTAGCCAATCCAGTGGATTATGTTGCGCAGAGTGCGGTTAGGCCCTCACAAACACCGGCCTTAGACGGCAAGGTATTTAGCAGCCGACCCCTAGTTTTGCGCGGTTTCACGGTGGCCAGTGGTAGCTCTTATTCGGTAATGCCCGGCGGGCTGACCCAAATAGGCACCCATACAGACACCCAGCACATTGTTAGTCAGTACGGTGGTGGCAGTAAAGATACGTGGATTTTGGCTTCTGAGCCCGAAATTGAAGACAGTGTTTTTGAACCAGAAAAACTAGCGAGACAGGCGCAAGCGCTGGATCGTAACTTTAGTTTGCCAAGCCGCGTTATCGATAATCTGTTTTGGTTTGGCCGCTATGCCGAGCGGGCAGAATCGGGATTGCGCTTAGTGCGAACGGCCTTTGAAGAGCTGAATAGTATCGAACCACTGTCGCCAGAGAGTCGGCGAGTACTATTGCGCTCGGTAACCCATGTCACCGGTACGTACCCGGGATTCACCGCGAAAGCAGCAGATTTTGACGCGCCAGAGCACGAGCTTTTAGATATTGTTTCCAATCGCGGTCGGCCAGGCAGCATAGCCCACTGTCTGGAAGCCATTCTGCATTCGGCAGATGGCGTTAAGGAGTTGCTGTCAAACGACATGTTGCGCTTAGTAAATGATATTCGCGATGGCATGGAGTTTTTGAACAAAAATTTAGAGAGTAGTTTGCAAGCGGCCCCCGATGAATTGCTTGACCCGCTGATTACCAGCTTGCTGGCGCTGTCAGGTCTTAGCCAAGAGAGTATGGTTAGGGGGCGGGCGTGGCGCTTTATGGAGATGGGGCGTCGTTTAGAGCGAGCGCAGAAGACGGTCGAATTACTTAGCCGGACGCTAGTGAAAAATGTCTCGGATGCTCAAAATGTGTCTCTATTGAAGCCAGTGCTGGCCAGTTTGGAATCACGTATTGTATACAAGCGCTATTATCGCAGCGGTTATCGCTTAGATAAGGGTATGGAGCTATTGTTATTTGATCGTGAGAACCCGCGCTCGGTGATGTTCCAACTCGAAAGTTTGCGTAATCATTTAGACGAGGTGGTTGGCCCCAATAAGAGTATCCAGTTAAGTGAGGATATGCGCTGTATTTTAAGGGCGACCAATACCTTGTTGATGACGCGTTTGGATGAATTGTCGGTGCGCGATCCAAGTACGGGTGAGCACGCCAAATTGGGTGATTTACTCACTCAACTTGACGCTGACCTTAAAGCGGCGTCGCAAGCTTTGGCAGATCGTTACTTCGATCACGCTGCGGGGCCGCAGCCTGTTGAAATGAGCGGCAGGGGATTGGAATGAAATACCGAGTCAGACATTCAACACGTTACGAATACGCCGATCAAGTGAACCAAGGCTATAACGTCGCTTATCTTATTCCGCGCGAGTGTAATGGTCAGCGGATAAATTTTAGCGATATTCGCATAATACCAACGCCGGCCAGCAAGATTAAACGAGTGGATTATTTCGGTAATGTGGTGTGCCATTTTACCGTGGAAAAACCGCATCGTAGCTTGGAGGTCATTGTTGACAGCGAAGTGGAAATTGCGCCCTCTGAGCCGCGCTTACTCAGCGGTGGAATCACTTGTGCCGAGGTTCGCTCGGTGCTGCTCAATGGCAGTAATAGTGAGGATATTAAAGCCTCTGAATTTTGCTTTGATTCTCCAATGATTGGCGCGAGCAAAGAACTGAGTGATTTTGCCCGCGATTTGTTTAGCCCAGAGCGGCCCTTCCTCGAGGCGGTAAGCGCACTGAATTCACGGATTTTTAACGATTTTAAATACGATCCTAGTTTTTCAACCGTGGCCACGCCACTGAAAGACGTGATGGCCAGTCGCCGAGGGGTATGCCAAGATTTTGCCCATTTAGCGATTGGGGCACTGCGGGGGCTGGGTTTTGCTGCGCGCTATGTGAGTGGATACCTTGAAACTCTACCGCCGCCTGGCCAAGTGAAATTAGCGGGCGCCGATGCTTCTCACGCGTGGTTTTCGGTGTATATTCCCGGCGATGACTGGCAAGACTTTGACCCAACCAACGACGTGATGCCGGCCGATCAGCATATCACCACCGCGTGGGGGCGAGATTATTCCGATGTTACGCCCTTAAAAGGGGTTGTCTTTGGCGGCGGCGGTAAACAGGTTTTATCGGTTGCGGTAGATGTGTCGCGGGTTGAATCGCCAGCAGAGCGAGCTTTGTTTGCAGCGAACGCGGGCGATATGCCAGGGAAAAACCAGCAAAATCAGAGTCAGCAAGCGCAAAGCCAGCAGGCTCAGAGTCAGGCAATACAAACATCAACTCAGGTTTTGCAAACTCAAGTTTTACAGACTCAAACCCAATCACAATTGCCACCGCGCAACTTGCTTTAGGGGCAAAGGCTACAGTATTAAGTCCTTGTAGAGCGATTGTAGTTTGCCGTTGTTCACCTTTAAGGCTTGGCCGGCTAACGGCTGCGGCCCTAAATACACGCTTGCATTTAATCTTTAATGCGAAGTGGTGGATAGTTTGCTGTTGGCGACTATTATTCTGAATGAGATGCCTTTCGTAATCAGGTCATTTTGGTGTGACGGCAAGTGTCTAAGGTAATGCGTTGTGGGCGTGGTGAGTGGGGTGGGTAAGATGGCTGTTCTCGAGAATAAAATAGCGGTAATTACTGGCGGTGGTCAGGGGGTTGGCGCCGGTATTGCGCTTGCCCTTGCCGCAGAGGGTGCGGTGGTTGCAGTGCTGGGGCGCAACTTAACAAAGTTGGAGGCGACCTGCGCGGAAATTCACCATCGCGGAGGTGAAGCTCAGGCCTTTGTCTGTGATGTGACGGTAGCCGAGGATATCGACGCGGCGGTAATGGAGATTGTTGATGAGTTTGGCGGCATCGATATTCTGGTGAATAACGCACAAATCATCCCCCTTGGGCGCCTATTGGAAGTGAGTGATGAGGAATATCAAGAAGGCATGGCTTCTGGGCCGCTAGCGACCTTCCGTTTAATGAAAGCTTGCTACCCGTTTTTACGGGGCGATGGTTGTATCGTCAATTTAGCTAGTTCGGCGGCCATGCGTCCCGATTCTGCCGGCTTTGGGGCCTACGCTGCGGCTAAAGAAGCAATTCGTGCCCTGAGTCGCGCTGCCGCCTGTGAATGGGGTGAAGATAATATTCGGGTGAATTGTATTATGCCCTTGGCTATGTCGCCGGCAATGAGCCGCTGGGTGGAGAGTGGCAGCGACGACGTTGAAGAGTTTCTCGGCTCAGTTCCCTTGGGGCGGGTGGGCGATTGTGAAGAGGATATCGGCCGCGTGGTGGTGTTTTTGTGCGGGCCTGATGCCAGTTATATCACCGGCCATACCTTGCCCGTCGATGGCGGGCAGGCATTCATACGCTAATTTGCGTTGCTTAGGCGCTGGTTAAGGCTTGTGGCGCATTAAAGTTGGCTGTGTAGCGGTAATTCAGTGGTGTTCTTGATTTCAGTCACTGCAATATGGGAGTGCAGCTCGCGGATCATACTAAGGGAGAGTAGGCGGTCACGGACAAAACTTTCATAGTTGCGGATGTCCTTAACAATTATTTTCAACATATAGTCCCATATTCCCGTCATGGTGTAGCACTCTAGCACTTCATCAAAATTACTCACTGCATTTTCAAATTCAACTAAATTTTGCCGTCCAGAGGTGGTCAGGTTAACGGTGGCAAATACAACTAAATCCATTCCTAGTGCATGGCGATTTAGCACGGCAACTTTCTTGCGAATCAGACCATCCTGTTCAATACGGTTGATTCGCCGCCAGCAGGGTGATTGCGACATGCCAACAATGTCGGCGACTTCACTGGAGGTTTTGCTGGCATCAGTCTGCAATATGCTGAGAATGTTGATGTCTTGGCGGTTTAAATCGCTACTCATTAGAAACCTTTGGTTTAGGTTGCTAGGTGTGTTCTATACCTATTTAACGTAAATATAGAAGATACTAATTCATTTTTCTTGGTTTTTGATGATTTTTTAGGCGTCCATTCACTTTAGGTGTAAATAGTGATATCGCAAGCTATTTTCATTCGTTTAACACCGTCAATATGCGGCTTTTGCAGTTGAGATGTCGTATTTGTCGGCAAAATTCGTTAATCTTGGTTGCATGTGTGGCACGCTAGCCAGATGGTCGCAATTACTTAGAAACACCTATAGCCAGTGTCGTAATGATTGATTAGAGTGATATTACGATTTATTGATGCTTTAAACAGTATCGAATTGAATAGGACTTAATGTGAAGAAACTGGAAGATAAGCTGCGCCATGCAACTAGCTACGAAGAGTGGAAGGCGCTGGCAAAAGAGCATGATCGCTGTTCCGGTCGCGAGCATTGGAAAAAGGTCGATAAAACCAGTCTTTACGATTACGCCTCAATTCGCTCCCGTTTGGAACGGTTACGGTACTTTCGAGAAAACGACGACAATATTGGCTTACTCTTTTCGTTAAATGAAGGGATTCACGGCAATATGGGCGGTATGGGCAAGCCGGTATTGTATGCGCGCGCAAAGTTCGGCACTAAGCAGTTAGTGCATGACTATGTGGATGCGATTAACGACTCTTTAGATCACCTCGCCCAGCTTGATTCCGATCATCCCAGTTTTCTTGAGCGTTTGGATTTTTTCCGCCGCGCCAATAAATGCTATGGCAAATCGGCGTTAATGCTTAGTGGTGGCGCGGTATTAGGCAATTTTCACGTTGGCGTTGTTAAGGCGATGGTTGAGCAGGATCTGCTCCCAGATGTAATTTCAGGTTCCAGTGCCGGCTCCATGATTGCGGCAGTATTGGGTACCCGTACCGACACAGAGTTAAAGCATTTTCTGGATGCGGATAATTTGCGTAAAGTTTTACTGGCAGAGGTTGAGCTCGTAAATGGCCGGCTTTCGGAATCGTCACCGCGAATTAATCACCAGCTGCTAAAAGAGAAAATTGCTAAATTAATACCCGACGTTACGTTTCAAGAAGCATTTGAAATGACGGGCCGGCATATCAATATTTCGATTTCGCCCTCTGATGTACATCAAACCTCGCGATTACTGAATGCGATTGCGTCACCCAATGTGTATATTCGCAAAGCGGTATTGGCCTCTTGCGCGGTTCCCGGTATATACCCCCCTGTGATGCTTGAAGCAAAAAATGTTCACGGTCACCCACAGCCCTATTTGGCTACGCGGCGCTGGATAGACGGCTCAGTCAGTGACGATTTGCCGGCTAAGCGCTTGGCGCGTTTATATGGGGTGAATCATTTTATTGTTAGCCAAACCAATCCAATTGTACTTTGGGCGCTGCACGACTCGAAGACCGAAAATAGCGGCTTAATAACGGCCCTGCGACAGCTCGGTGGTCGTACTATTAAAGAGGTCTCTAAGGTTGGTAGCAGTGTGGCGCGGAAATATTTTAAAAACTCACCTCGCGTGCGCCGGATGAGTAATATTATCTATTCGGTGATCAATCAAGAATACACTGGCGATATCAACATTATTCCCCGATACCGCTTTTTCGACCCGCGCAAGCTGCTTACCGAGCTAACGCCCAAGGAATTACAGTTTTATATTCTTGAAGGCGAGCGGGCAACGTGGCCTAAGCTTGAAATGATCCGTGCCAGCACCAAGATAAGCCGCAAGCTCGCGAAAATTTTAGAGCTTTATGAAGAGGAGGAGTTTAGTCGTTTATCAAATGGTAAGGCTAAGGCTAAGGCTAGAGCTAAGCCACATCATCTTGGCGCGGAGCTGACTCGACATAATGTTAGCGCGTAGCGTGATGTAATTGTTATTTAAAGCCTGCAATTGCAGGCTTTTTTGTTTTTGGCGGGTATGCATTTGCTATGAGCACGTTTTATGCCTTTATGGCGTTGGTGCGGCGAAAGCATAAGTAGTATATTTATACTGGTAGGGGTATAGTTTGAGGCTGTAAGCGTGACTGAATTCTTCTCATTAAACAGCGCTGAACATTGGGTAGGTTAACGGGTGAGTGATATGGTTGTAAGTACGATGTTTACGCCTTGGCAGGCGATAGGGGGTGGCTGTTTAATTGGTGGCGCCGCGGTCTTGCTGATGTGGTCGATGGGTCGAATTGCCGGTATTTCGGGCATTGTCGCTGGGGCCTTAACTGAAACTGGTGGCGAGCGTAGCTGGCGGTTGAGTTTTTTGGCTGGTTTGTTCTTTGGCGCAATTGTCGCGGCGTATTTTAGTGGCGCGCTTGTCGGGGTGCAGAGCGTGGCATCCATGCCCGTGTTGGTTGCTGCTGGCTTGCTAGTGGGGCTTGGTACGCGAATGGGGGGTGGTTGTACCTCTGGTCACGGGGTGTGTGGTATTTCTCGGTTTTCGCTGCGTTCCGTGGTGGCGACTATGGTGTTTATGGCCAGTGGTGCGGTTACGGTATTCGTGATTCGCCATTTGTTGGGAGAGGGTGTATGAGTCGCTTAATTGTACTGCTTGCCGGTGCTTTATTTGGTGCGGGGATCACTATTTCGGGAATGGCAAATCCTGCCAAGGTACAAAATTTTTTGGATATCAGTGGTAACTGGGATCCGAGCTTAGCTTTTGTTATGGGCGCAGCGCTAGTCATCGCAACACCTGGCTTTTTCTTTGTGCTTAAGGGGCAAAGGCCGCGCTTTGCAGAGGTCTTTGCGTTGCCAACTAAGAAAGATGTCGATGCTAAGCTGGTGTTGGGTGCCGTTATGTTTGGTGTTGGCTGGGGCTTGAGCGGTTTGTGTCCGGCGCCTGCGTTGGTCGCTTTGCTCACCGGTGCCGCGCCGTTCCTTGCTTTTTTACTAGCCATGTTTGCCGGTATGCTCGTGCATCGCTTTGTATTTGAAAGGTAAATTCACTGATAGTCGCCATATCGACATTGGGGTAAGCTAGTCCTCGAAGTGAGCCAGTTAAATAATAAGATTAATAAATACATAGAGGGCGCGATATGGCGGTGAAGTGTCAGTTTGACTGCGAAGTAGACGAAGTTTGGGCCTTGTTGTGCGACCCTGATTTTAGGGTGGAGCGGTGTGTTGCGCTTGGTGAGTTGAGTGCCGACTGTGACGTTGACGAGGGTGACGAGCAAGTTACTGTTCGTATGCACAGAGAGGTGGTTCGCGATTTGCCATCGGTGCTGGCTAGAATTTTTAATGCCAAGCAAACTTTAGACTTTGTTGAAAAATGGCAACGGCAAGCCGATGGTTGGGCCGGTATCTTATCAATTACAATAAAGGGGCAGCCGGTTGAGTTAGGTGCTAAATGTTCGCTATTGGCTACCCCTACTGGCTGTGAGTATGTCGTTGCTCACCACTGTAAGGCTAAAATCCCACTTGTCGGTGGTAAAGTAGAAAAATTCGTTTTGGCACAAACTGACGCTGGCGCTGTTGAAGAGTTTAATTACTTAAAGCGTAAATTGTCTGGCTGATACCCAAAATAGCGTTAAGTAAACTCACGCAGCCATTGCTAAATGGCTGCTGTGTTCTCCGATAGCTGCACTGAGATCAGCTGGAGTGTTAAGTCGCTTGATGCGTTCGAATAGTTGTTGTGCTTCTGGGTATTCACGGCGTAAATAACCGAGCCATTGCTTAATTGGCCCGCCAACATGACGTGGCGCGCAATTCATTAAGCTGTCTTCAAAAAGTGCCTCCACTAGTTTCATTATGGTGCGCCAGTCGTGCCGTTGATAATCTTCGCCGCGCAATCGCGACTTAATTTCGAGCGCGAGGTCTGGCCTAGCCAGCAAGCCGCGGCCAAGCATGACATGGCTGCACAGGCTCTGCTCTTTGCAGCGGGCGTAGTCCGCAGGGCTCCACACCTCACCATTGGCAATAATCGGTATTGTAGTAAGATCGTGTACTTGGGCTAATTGCTGCCAGTGCGCTGGGGGTTTATAGCCATCTTCTTTAGTGCGGGCGTGAATGGTGAGTGCGTTGGCCCCTGCTTCGCTTATGGCTGTGACAATGTCACGCAAGCGGCTGGCATCTTTAAAGCCCAGGCGTATTTTTGCGGTAACGGGAATATTGTCAGGAACCGCCGCGCGCATGGCCTTCACTATTTGGTGTAAAAGTTCAGGTTCGTCGAGTAATACCGAGCCGCCGCGGTGACGGTTAACGCATTTAGCTGGGCAGCCAAAGTTAGTGTCTATGCCTAGGGCGCCTAGACTTGCAGCCCGCGCCGCATTTTCTGCCATAGGCCCTGGTTCGCCGCCAAGTAATTGAATGTACACTGGCACCCCGCTGGGGGTTAGTCCGCCGTTCTCAAGCTCTGGGCAGAGGCGATGAAATACTCTGGGTGGCAGCAATTGATCACTGACCCGAACAAATTCCGTTATACAGCGGTCTATACCACCCACTGCGGTGATTAAGGCGCGCATACGGGCGTTGACAACGCCTTCCATCGGCGCGAGATGTAGTTCCATAGCAGGGTTCGTTGCGCAAAAGCACTATTGTATATCAGTGGTGGCTGCGGTGAAAAATATCTAGGCAGCCACTTACTGCGTAAAGACCTAAATTGGTTAGAATAGCGCGTGTTGAATAGGAGAGTGGTGTGTTGTTTCGAGGGTTGCAAGCACTGGGATTTGGCGTATTAACAGGGGCGCTGCTTGCGCTAATGGCGTGGCAATCGCCAGCGAGAAACGCGGTGAACGAAGAGGCGCTGATTTTTAATGCTGAAAATGCAGATTTATTTGGTGAATACCCCTATATAGAAAGCACACTGAGTTTGCAGACACTTGCGGTCGATGAGGGCGGGCGCTATGCCTTTGTTTATGTCGATGGGGTGCGGCTGCAGGTGCGCGCAGCCGAGCAGCTATTGCCGCCTTGTGTGCGACTGAGTGAGCTATTTGCAGATGCCGTGCTAATCGATAATTGTGGCAGTTACGCGTTATTGAGTTTAGCCGACGCCGCAGTTGGGAATAATGAAATCAATGTGCGGCCAAGTAGTGACGCCGAAATTGGCGTGGGTTCGCCAGCGATAATTGATTTGCGTCAAAACCCTGCGGTGGTGGCGTTGCTTGGCGATTATCGCCACCGCCTCTACACGCGCCCGCTTTCTCTGCGTGGCCGAATAAAGCTAGAAGTTCAAACCGACGTCACTGGTGGGCGACGCTATTACTTGGCGGTGGGCGAGGACAAAGTGTTGTTCAATTTGTTAGCGCTGCAAGCAGGTGATCGCGTAAAGGCGGTGAATGGTGTTGCGCTGTCGGCTGTTGAGGCCTTAACAGACATCTATGCTGATTTGTCAGAGCGAAATCAATTGGCGTTAACCTTAGAGAGAGATGGCCGCGATCGGGTACTATTATTGCGGTATTGAAGTGCTGGATCGATACTTGCTTTAAAATACGCATCTTGTCGACGGTGGCGCTAATAATTCGCCCGTTAATTAGATAGTATACGTCTCGGTTTAGTTGCCAGTCGGTATATTGGGCAGCTTAAGTGGGCGTGATTGGCAGGCGCGAAGGATTTTTGAAGGAGAGTTGTGTGAGCGAATTTAAGCAGTGGGAATGTGTTATTTGTGGTTTGGTGTATGACGAAGCTGAGGGCTGGCCTGATGACGGAATCCCCGCAGGTACTGCGTGGGCTGATGTGCCTGAAGACTGGGAGTGCCCAGACTGTGGTATTGGTAAAATCTATTTTGAGATGGTTGAAGCCTAAGCGCTTTTTCCGACTAATTGAAAGGTGGGTCGTGCTTGCGGGCATGACCCTCTGTTACACTCAGTAAATATATGTGTTACTAGGGATTTGCCATGAAGAAAACAATAACATTATTTGGTTTATTGGTGTCGGTGACCTTGATAACTGCCTGCGCGCCAGAAATTGGTAGTGACGCTTGGTGTGCGGGCATGGAAAACAAGCCGAAAGGCGATTGGACTATGACAGAAACCAAAGATTACGGCTCAAACTGCCTGTTTAAATAGGGTGGGGCTTGTAGTTCACGTGTTTTTTGCTGAAGTACTCATCAAGCGAGTGCTGTTGCGCGGTGTTTAGGCCCTCAATGATTACGAAGGAAGATTGTAAGAAAAATGTCATATAATTCGGCTAGTATTCGGCGCTTCGTGACCTTGATGGGGAAAGTCTGAGACGTGGATCAGTCTGTGACATTAATTAAACTGTTTTCCCCTCGGTTGACCAAATGGTTGACGGCTTTGTTGGCGGCGGTGTTGTTGGCGACGTTGGCAGGGCTTTGCTGGCAATTGGCAGGAATGTTTCGCGAAGTGCGGTTGCCGGTTGCCGGCGCGGTAGATAAGCCAAGTACGAATACTGCTACCCAACAATACGATGTTCAGAGTCTCCTAGCGGTACCATTATTTGGACTTAGGCCGAGCAGCCCAGTTACAGGGGCCGAAATCCAAAAGGACATTCGCCGCAGCGCATTAAAAATCACGGTAACTGGCTTGGTGGCGGGCAATGATGAGCGCGGTGTAGCCGTTTTACGCCATGGCAGCCAAACCAAGGCCTATGCCATCGGCGAGAAAATCGACGTGCCAGGTAGCGTTACTCTTTTGGCGGTATTGGCTGACCACATCATTATTGAAAACAATCGTAAGCAAGAAAAAATAGAGCTGGATCAAAAGGTCGCTGCGGCGGGCTTGCGAGCAGCGGGGGCGGGGGCTCCTCGTGCGAGTTATGCCGAAAACGTGGATTTGACCACGCCGGGTATTCGCGAATTAGTTGGCGACCCGCGTGACACTGTTCAAAATAGTCCCTTGCAGTTAGTTCGGTTTTTTTCAGTGAATCCGGTGATGGACGATGGCAAAGTAACAGGCTATGCAGTAAAGCCAGGCCGAGATGGTCGTTTGTTTTCTCAGCTATCCCTAGAACCCGGCGATGTGGTGTTATCGGTTAATGGGCAATCACTATCCGATATGTCGCCACAAGAATTAATGAAAATGATGGAAAACACCAGTTCCTATGAACTGCTGATAAAACGCGCAGACACCATACTCACCAAAAGATTTGATCTATGAAATCCATGTTTTTGAAAATCAGTATCGCAATTAGTTTGCTTTTTGTCCTGTCGGGCACGGCCCTGGCCGAACGCTTTGAACTGGATATGCAAAATGTCGATATTGGCGAGTTTATTGATACCGTTGCCAAGTTAACGGGCAAAACAATCGTTGTAGACAGCAGGGTGAAGGGCAAAATCACCGTGCAGAGTCACCGCAAACTCGATGCAGAAGAACTCTACCAAATATTTCTTTTGCAGCTTGGTGTCGAAGGGTATTCGGCGATCGAAGTTGGCGACGGCATTCTCAAGGTAATTCCCAACCAAGCTGCAAAAATAGAAGGTATTGAAGTTCAGCTTGGCCGTGGCAATACCGGCCGCAGTGAATCCATCATTACGCGAATTGCCCAGCTACAAAATGCCGATGCCGATGAATTGGTGAAATCGCTGCGGCCGTTGGTCGACAACAAAGTCGGTGTTATTACCAGCTATGCTGACTCCAATATTATTCTTATTACCGATCGTGAATCCAATGTTCGGCGCTTGATGTCGATTATTAATGCCATCAACTCAGTCGATTCACAGCTGATGGAAACGGTGGTTTTAAAGAATTCCTCTGCTGAAGAAGTCGAGCGTGTTCTTAGCAAGGTACTGTCCCAACAGACCCGCAAACGTGGCGCGTCTAAGCCAGTGGTGGCGGCAGATTCGCGTACTAACACCTTAATTCTATTTGGTGACGATGAGGCGCGCAGCTATTTGCGACGCTTGGTAGCTGATCTCGATAGCGAGGTGAGTACCCAGTCTAATATTCGCGTGCAATACCTCAAATATGCAAAAGCAGTTGATTTGGCGCCTGTGCTAAAAAGTATTAGCGATACTATCGTAAAAGGCGATGAGGCCGCTGGCCGTCCCGCCGCAGGTGGTGCTTCCTCGTCATTGATAAATATTGAGGCCCACGAGCAAACGAATTCTATTGTGATGTCAGGCAGCCCCCATATCATTACTGATTTGCTATCGGTAATTCGCGATCTTGATATTCGCCGCGCCCAAGTGTTGGTGGAGGCCATTATTATCGAAGTGTCAGATAATCGCGCCAAAGAGCTGGGTGTGCAGTGGTTATTTAAGGGCAGCAATGGCGGTAATCAACCTGCTGGCGGCATTAACTTTGGCGGTGGTGCCTCAGGTAGTAGCAGTACACCTGGTATTATTAGTCTGTTGGCGGGTGAAGAAGTGGCTGCGGCGGCGGCGAGTGGCGTTCGCGGTGCTGCTATTGGTTTGGGAAAACTCAAAGACGGCGCTTTTAGTTTTGCGACCCTGTTAACCGCCTTGGCCAGCGACTCAGAATCCAATATTTTGTCTACACCTAGCTTGTTGACCTTAGATAACGAAGAGGCGTCTATATTAGTTGGTCAGGAAATTCCTGTAATCACTGGTTCGACGTCCAGCTCAACAAATACCAATCCCTTCCAGACGATTAGCCGTCAAGAAGTGGGTATTAAATTATTGTTCACGCCCCAGATAAATGAAGGCGATGCGGTACAGTTAAATATTGAACAAGAAGTTTCTTCTTTGAGCCCATCAAATGACGCTGCCGACGTTATAACCAATAAGCGCACCATTAAAACCTCCGTGCTGGTTAACGACGGTGCCACCATTGTACTGGGTGGTTTGATCGATGATCAAATTACCGAGCAGTCAGCAAAAGTGCCACTGTTGGGCGATATACCCATTTTGGGTCGCTTGTTCCGCTCAGATAGCACCAGTAAAGTAAAACGTAATTTAATGGTGTTTATTCGCCCCACGATTGTTCGCGATCAGGCTACTTTGTCTGATTTAAGTGCTCGTAAATACAATTTTATCCGGGCCGAACAATTGGTTAAAGCCGAGCAGGGTATTAATCTATTCCCCTTTACCGATCTTGCGGTGCTGCCCGAGTGGACGGGTATGGATGCCTCACCGGCAGATATTCTGCCCCATAAACCTGTTCCGCCGCCGATGACACCGGCTGAAGAAGCAGTAGAAAAACGTGGTAATGCGCCCTTAGATAAACGCAGCGAGATTCAAGGCGAAGACGAGCGTGGCGAACGCACGCTTCATGTGAATTGCGAGGCGGAGGACGATTGTGCCAAGGCAGATTTAGTGAGTGTGACCGAGGCTTCACGTTGATATGTCCCAAGCCCTAACGTATGCCTTTGCCCGCAGTAACCGCGTTCTTGTTGAAGAGAGCGCCAGCGGGGAATTAACACTGCTGTGCTGCAAGCAAACTCCACCCGCTGCGCTTGCCGAAGTGCAACGGGTTATTGCCAAGCCCTTGCTGTTTAGCTTGTGTGAAGAGAAGTTTCTGCAAGACAAAATTAATGAGACCTTTCAGCGTCAGCAGGGCGATGCCATGTCGGCGATGGGTGATATTTCCAGCGAAGTGGATTTAGACCGCCTTGCTGAAGAAATACCCGAATCCCAAGACCTGCTCGACGCTCAAGATGACGCGCCGGTAATTCGCTTAATTAATGCCTTGTTTGGCGAAGCGCTAAAGCGGGACGCCTCTGATATTCACATCGAAACCTATGAAAAAACCATGTCGGTGCGGCTGCGGGTCGACGGTATTTTGCAGGAGGTGTTAACCCCGAGTCACCGTTTGGCGCCGTTGTTAGTGTCGCGGATCAAGGTCATGTCACGGCTCGACATAGCTGAAAAGCGTGTGCCTCAAGACGGTCGGGTGTCGCTGCGAATCGCAGGCCGCTCGGTGGATGTGCGGGTATCTACCATACCGTCTAATTACGGCGAGCGAGTGGTAATGCGCTTACTCGACAAACAAGCTGCGCGTATCGATCTAGAGCAGCTGGGCATGCCGCCGCGCACCCTCGATACCCTCAAAGATTTGTTGCAGCAACCCAACGGTATTATTTTGGTTACTGGTCCAACCGGCTCCGGTAAAACCACGACCTTGTATGCAGGCTTGATGGCACTCAATGATCGACGCCGGAATATTCTCACCGTTGAAGATCCCGTGGAATACGATATTGAAGGCATTGGCCAGACACAGGTTCACGCTAAGGTCGGTATGACCTTTGCGCGGGGCTTGCGCGCTATTTTGCGTCAAGATCCCGATGTGGTGATGCTCGGCGAAATTCGGGACCAAGAAACCGCCGAGATCGCCGTGCAAGCGTCCTTAACTGGTCACTTGGTGTTGTCGACCTTGCACACCAATACCGCGGTGGGCGCGGTGACGCGCTTGGTCGATATCGGCGTAGAACCGTATTTGATCGCCTCTAGTTTGAAAGGCGTACTCGCTCAGCGCTTGGTTAGAAAATTATGCCAAAGCTGCCGTCATCCCATTGTGCTGGATAAATCTGAGGCGCGCTTGCTGGGTGACCCGAGCTTAGAAGGGCGTGACGCTTTCAATGCCGCCGGTTGCGATGAGTGTCAGCAAACCGGTTACCGCGGCCGTCAGGGTGTTTACGAGCTGTTGGTTATCGACCGCGAAGTCGCCGAGCTGATTCATAATCGCGCTGGCGAGCAAGACATTTTGCGTCAGGTTGGCGATCATATGCCCTCCTTGATGGGCGAGGGCCGTCGCTTAGTGTTAGACGGCCAAACCAGTCTTGACGAGTTATTGCGCAGTGTTCGCGAGGGCAGCAATGCCGGCCTTTGAGTACCGTGCCCTCGACAGTGCTGGGGCCAATAAAAAGGGTATGATCGAAGCCGACTCTGGGCGTCAAGCTCGGCAGATGCTGCGCGATCAGCAACTATTTCCCCTCGAATTAAAGCAAACCCGCGACAAAACCCGCGCCGATAATGCGCGCAAGTCCTTTGGTGGCGCGCGGGTCGGTATTGCCGATTTGGCCTTGTTTGTGCGCCATTTGGCAACCCTGATTCAGTCGGGCATTCCCTTGGAAGAGGCGCTGGCCGCCACCGCCAAGCACACTCGCAAGCCATATCTAAAACGAGTTGTACTCGATTTGCGGGCGCGGGTACTGGAAGGTCACTCTCTTGCCGACGGTTTAAATGAACATCCTCGGGTATTTAATCCCGTATTCCGCGCCTTGGTGAGCTCCGGTGAAAAATCTGGTGACCTGGGTTTAATTCTCGATCAATTAGCGGAATACACCGAAGACAGCCAAAAGCTGCGCGGCGTGATTGTGCAGGCGGCCTTATATCCGGTGGTGCTGTGTTTGGTTGCCCTCGCCGTGGTGGGCGCACTGATGAGTTACGTGGTGCCCAAGGTTACAGCGCAATTTGCCCATTACGACCAAGCGTTGCCGACCTTGACTCGGGTTCTGATTACTTTGAGCGACGGTCTACTGGCTAACTGGCTGTATATTTTAATTGGGATTGTTGGTCTTGTGGCTTTCAGCCGCTGGTGGCTGCGCTCTCCCGAGCGGCGCTTGCAGGCCGACCGCGCTATATTAAAGCTGCCGTTGTGGGGCTTGCTAATGCTGGAGTTAGACGCCGCCAGAATGTTGCGGACCCTCGCGATATTAATGTCGTCTGGGGTGCCATTTTTAGAGACCTTAAAAGTTGCTTGCGACACCCTAAGTAATACTCACTTAAAAAAGAGTATGGCACTGGTGCGCGAGCAGGTGCGCGAGGGCAAAAGTTTTAGCCGCAGTCTTCAGGATGAAGCGCAGCTTCCAGCGCTGGCGATTTATATGATTGCCAGCGGTGAAGCGAGTGGTGAGATGGAGGCAATGACCCAGCGCGCGGCTACTAATTTAGAGCGAGAGTTACAGGCGCGGGTGCAGATGTTCGTCAGCTTGTTTGAGCCGCTGCTGATAGTGGTATTGGGTGGCGTGGTTTTATCGATTGTTTTAGCGATAATGCTGCCGATATTACAGCTAAATAATTTGACACAGTTTTAGGAGCTAGTTGTGGACATATTGAAGGTAAAAGCAAATCGAAACGTGGCGTGCGGTGCTAAGCAGCGTCGGCAGTCGGGTTTTACGCTACTTGAAATCATGGTTGTTATCGTGATTTTGGGCTTATTGGTTGCGGTGGTTGCCCCCAATGTTTTGCAAAACCAAGATCGCGCCATGGTCGAAAAAGCGCGGGCTGATATATCGGTGCTAGAGCAGGCTTTGGATATGTATAAACTCGACAACCACGTATACCCCAGTACCAATCAGGGCTTACAGGCGCTGGTGAAAAAGCCTGAGACCGGCAACCAACCAAAAAATTATCGCAGCGATGGCTATATAAAACGCTTGCCCGAAGACCCTTGGGGAACGCCCTATGTGTATATCCAGCCGGGTGAGCACGGGCCATTCGATTTGTATTCTACCGGCGCTGATGGGGAAGAAGGTGGAGAAGATCTCGCCCGTGACATCGTCAACTGGCAGGAGTGAGGCGGGGTTTTCACTACTTGAGTTAATGGTGGTTATTTTTATCATTGGCTTGTTGAGTGGTGTGGCTGCGCTGACTTTACCCTCTAGTGACGGCGGTGCCCTCTTGCAAAAGCAGCGCTTTAAATTGATTGGCAGTTTGCGCAGCGCGCGCGCCGAGGCGGTATTTAGCGGTCACAGTTTAGGGCTGCTATGGCAGCGGCAGCGCGGCGAATTCTATGTACTCACCGCCGACGGTTGGCAAAAAATTGTGCAGGGCGTACTGGCTAAGAATATTGAGCTCGATGAACGCGTGCAAACCGAACTGAGTGTGGGCGGGGAAGTGGTGAGTGAAGATATTGGTAAACCCTCCCGCCTTGATGAAAACGCCAGTGAGCAACAAACTAACCCACAGTTGGTGTTTCTGTCTGACGGCCAAATATCGCCCTTTGAGTGGCGGCTATCTACCAGTGGTGCCGAATCTTTGGCGTTTGACGAGCAGTTGACGGTTGAGCAGCCATGAGCCTAATGTCTCGGCGCCGGCAAAAAGGGTTTACCCTCCTCGAAATTATGGTGGCACTGATGATTTTTGCCACAGCCGCCGTGACCCTAACCAAAAGTCTCACCGAGAGCGCCCGCAATATTGGCGCGCTGGAAGAGCGGCAGTTTGCCGATTTAGTTGCTGGTAATGTGTTAATTGATATTCTGCGTGACGGCTACGGCAATAATAATAGCGGTAAGGAAAGCATGGCGGGATTTGATTTTAAATGGCAGCGCAGTGTGGAGCAAACGCCGCATCCAAGTATCCGGCGCGTGGATATCAGTGTTAGCCTGCAAACCTCCAGCGATGTGCTTGCCACGCGCTCGGCGTTTTTACGTAAATGAAGATGCAAACTGCATCGCGGCCGCAGAGTGGTTTCACCCTAGTCGAGCTTCTCATTGCCATCGGTATTATGGCCTTACTCGGTACCGCGGGTTCACTATTGCTAAATAGCTCCCTTGAAAATCAGGCGCATATTGAACAGCGGCAGCAGAAATTAGAACGTCTGGCACTGGCGTTAACAATTTTCCGCCGTGATATAGAGCAAATTAGTCAGCGTATACCCCGCGATGAGCAGGGCGATGTGTTGCCCGCTAATCTTGTAGCCGAACAGATCGGCGAAGACAGTGAACTGGAATTTGTGCACGGTGGGCGACGAGTATTGCCAGGGCGAGGTCTGGGCAGCACCTTGGAGCGGGTGCGTTATGTAAAGGAAGAGAAAGAGTTAATACGCTACAGCGCCGGGGTAGCCGATCCTGCCGGCAACACCCACTGGCAGCGGCAGGTCTTATTAAATGATGTGTCCAGTTTTGTGGTGGAATTGTATGACGGCGAGCGTTGGTCGACCTTCTGGCCGCCGAGCACTCAGATTAATGCCACTCAGCCCAAAGCGCTGCGCTTAATCAGTAGCGTGGGTTCGTGGCCAGATATTCGCCTAAATGTACTGCTGCCGGAGTCATTACTGTGATTCGCCAAACGGCTAAGCAACGTAAACCGGCAGCGTTGGCTCGTAAAGGTCAGCGCGGCGCCGCGCTCATGATGGTACTGCTGATTGTGGCGGTGATGGTGGTAGTGGCGGTGGGCCTCATTGACGGCGTACGCTATAGCAGTCAGCGCTTGTTAAATCAGCGGATTATGGATCAGGCCTATTGGTATGCGCTGGGTGGCGAGCGAATTGCGGTTTTTGCTCTCGAAGATATCGCTGGCGAAACAGTGGTTAACCTTGGCCAAGATTGGGCGCGCAAAGATATTGTTTTTCCTATTGATGGCGGTTCTATTGCGGGTTTAATAAGTGATGAACAGGCCTGTTTTAATATTAATTCACTGTATAAGCAGGCCTCAGACAGTGGCGATAGCACTGAATTAACTACGGCGGAAAGGGTCTTTACGGGCTTGTTAACAAACTTGGAAATTTCACCTCAACGCGCGGAGTTTATTATTGGCCGCACTCAAGATTGGATTGATGAGGATTTTTCGCCAGAGGGAATATACGGGGCAGAGGACTTAACTTATACCGCTAAAGACTACCCCTATTTGCCGCCAAATAATTTGATAGACTCCACTAGTGAGCTTGGTTTGTTCGCCGAGTTTGAAGATGATGAACAGGCGCGTATAGCCCCTTATCTCTGCGCATTACCCGAGGCGAACACTGTATTGAATATTAATACGGTAACAACGGCGCAAGCGCCATTAATGGCTGCAGCGGTAGGTAATGTGTTGAGTGTTGAGGCGATAAAGGCAGTGTTAGAACGCCGCCCAGAGCAGGGCTGGTCAGATGTTGCCAGCTTTGTTAGCGAGCTGGGTTTGTCTGCGGAGGAGCCATTGCCGACTGTGTTTTTGCAGGGCTTGGGCGTAACTTCGCGGTATTTTAAAGGGCTGGCCGATGTTTTTTACGAGCAGCGTCAGCTGCATTTGTACAGTCGAATGGTATTAAAAAATGGCAAGGCAGTTGTCTATGCCCGTGAGTATGGAGAAGTTTTTTGAGCGCGCTGTTGTTACTCGATTTACCCCTCGATTTAGAGGCTACAGTGCCGTGGCTGCATTGGGACAGTGAACGTCACTGCGTGATAGCCGAAGGCGTATTAGCCAATAGCGGCGAGTTGCCCAGCTTGGCTGAGAGCTGTGGCGCGGTGCCGTGTTATGCCTTGTTGCCGGGCACAGCGATCAGCGCGCATAAGGTGGTTCTGCCTAAGGGCGGACGAGTCGGTATGACTGCCTTGCCGTTTCAGCTAGAAGATAAATTGTGTGCCGATCTTGACGACGTGCATATTGCCGCGGGCACCTTAGTGGCGAGACAAGCCAGCAGCGTATTAATTGCCGATCGCAATTTGGTGCAAAGCTGTTTGGACACCCTCCGCCTCAGCGGTTTACGGGTTAAGGCCCTGTTGCCCGATTATGCGGTATTGCCTGCCAATACTGTGGTGATCGACGAGGAGACCGTGGCAGCGAATATCCATGGCCAGCCTGCAAGTATGCACAGTGCCAATTTTCCAGTGTGGCAGCAAGTGCTCGGTGAGGAGCTTAGTGTTGAGCCTCTGCGGGTTTATTGTGTCGGCGATTGTGACGAGAGTGCGCTGGCGGCGGGCGACCATATTGTTGAACGCAGTAAAACTCGGTTGCAGGCCTTTGCGCAGGGCTTCCAAGCGTGGCCGCTGTCGTTGTTGAGCGGCCCTTATATTCTTCGTGACGAGAGTGGCGAGGCGCTGGGCCGCTTGCGTTGGCCGTTAATATTGGCGGGGGCTTTACTTGGATTGCACTGGCTGAGTTTGGGACTGCAAACGTACAACTTTAACCGCGAGGCTGATGTCTTAAATCAAGGTATGGACACGGTTTACCAGCAGACCTTCCCCGGTGCCAGAGTAGTAAACGCACGGAGCCAAATGCGCAGCCAATTAAATGCCCTTGAGAAGGGTGGCAGCAACGGCAACATGCTGCCGTGGTTAGCCAAAGTGGCGGCCACCAGCAAGCTCAAGCCGGGGGTTACGCTGACCCAATTGAATTATGAAAATGATCCCGCGGTGATGAAATTGATGCTTAAAGCCGCTTCTTATGAAGCGATTGACCAATGGTTAGCCAGCTTAAAGGCGCAAGGCCTGAGTGTGGAGCGCGGCGCCTTTGGACAACAGGATGAAGGTATCGCGGGGCAGATTAGTATCCGAGGTGCCAGCCAATGAAAGCGCTAAATCAATTACTTGAAGGCCGCTCAGAGCGCGAGCGCATTATTTTGATTGCTGGCGTAGTGGTGGCGATACCGTTAATGGTGTGGTTGCTACTGTGGCAGCCGCTGTTAAAGGCGCGTAGCAGTGCTGAATCGCGGGTCGAACAACGCCGTAGTGCCTACGTGTGGATGCAGCAAGCGGCCGAGCAATTTCAAATGGTGCGGGGCCGAGTGCCGCAGGCTAGCTCGGGGGCGGGGTCTCCACAGCAGCAAATTACTGGCGCGGCAGCAGCATTGGCAATTAATGTGAATCGCATTGAACCGCAGTCTTCTGGGCGTTATAGCTTGTGGGTTGCCAACACCGATTACAGTAGTGCCGTGCGTTTAATTGAGGCTTTATCAGTGTCGGGAATGACCGTGTATTCGGTAAATATGAGTTTGTTAGATGTGCCAGGCAATGTTTCTTTGCGGGCATCAGTAGGGAGTGAGGGATGAGGCGTTCACTGTGGATTGTCTGTGGCGGCCTGTTCTTTCTGTTGTGCCTATTAATGGCGAGCCCCGCGTGGTTAGTCACTGACTTTGCCCTTAAAAAACTACCTCAGCTACAACTGGGCAGCGTTAGCGGCAGTGTGTGGCGGGGCAGAGTAGATACGGCTAAATATGGCGATATTACGGTAACCGACTTGCACTGGCATTTGTCATTGCTGGGTATATTTCGTGGTGTGCCATTGGCGATCGACGTTGCTGGCCCAGTTAAAGGCCATGCCGAGCTTGGCGTCGGCGGTAATAATACGCTGCGTTTGCGCAATGTATTGGCGCAGGGCGGTATTGCCGAGTTGATGGCGGTAGCCAATTTACCCAGTATGGGTTTTGACGGCGGCCTGAGTGTCGAGTTAGCGGAGGCCAGCATCACCAATACCGGCTGTGTGGATATAAGCGGTACGTTTACCTTGGCGTCGCTGCTTGGTGATATCGATGGTATTAGTGATATTGCGCCCGTAGCGGCGGCCTTAAATTGTGAGAATGGCCTACTTGTCGCGGTGGTTGATGAAAATAACCCTACACGGGTGCGGGGCAAGGTCCAGCTAATGAACAATGGCCGTCTCAAAGGGCAGCTAATGTTAACGCCAGCGCCAGCAAGTTTGTTGTATAAAAGCTTAAGCCAATTTTTGGGTGCGCCGCGCAATAAAACCGATTTTGTATTGCGTTTTTAAATTGTTAATAGCCTCGTTAAGTCATGGATGAATCTATAAATTAAGTTCTTTCGGCAATTGCAGTCTCGCGCTGTGTAGCGTTTGGACTGGTCTCGCGGGGGAGGCTCTGCCATTATTGTCGCTGTAAAAGTACACAAAGCATCGGATGAAATATGGATACTTATATACTGGCAATTGATCAGGGCACGACGAGTTCGCGGGCGATTGTATTTAATGCGCGCGGCGGAATTTGCGGAGTTGGTCAGCAGGAGTTTAGTCAGCATTACCCACAGGATGCGTGGGTGGAGCACGACCCTGAAGAGATATGGCAAACCACCCTGAGTAGCTGCAAGGCGGCGATCGCCGCAGCGGGTCTTAGCGCTGCTGATATTTCCGGTATTGGCATCACCAATCAGCGCGAGACCACCGTAGTGTGGGATCGGGAAACCGGCGCGGCAATCTACCCCGCCATTGTCTGGCAGGATCGCCGCACTGCCAGTCAGTGTGCGGAGCTAAAAGCACAGGGCCTCGAGGAGCTGGTTGCCCAGCGCAGCGGTTTATTATTAGATCCCTACTTTTCCGCAACCAAACTAACGTGGATTTTAGATAATGTGGCCGGTGCTCGGCAGCGCGCGGAAGCGGGCGAGTTGGCCTTTGGCACTATCGACAGCTTTTTGCTGTGGCGTTTAACAAGCGGTGCCGAACACGCCACAGATGCAACGAATGCGTCGCGGACCTTATTGTTTAATATTCATCGCCAAGAATGGGACGATGAATTACTGGGTTTGTTTAAAATTCCTCGTGCACTATTGCCTGAAGTAAAAAATAGCTGCGATGACTTTGGTCGCTGCGACCCTCAGTGGTTTGGCGAAGAAACCCCGATTTGCGCCTTGATCGGTGATCAGCAGGCGGCAACGGTGGGCCAGGCCTGTTTTAAACCGGGCATGGTGAAGAGCACTTACGGTACCGGTTGTTTTGTGGTGTTGAACACGGGTGCTGAAGCCTTAGCGTCGAAACACCGCCTGCTAACCACGGTAGCCTACAGAATCAAGGGTGAGGTTACTTACGCCTTAGAGGGCAGTATTTTCGTGGCTGGCGCGGCGGTGCAGTGGCTGCGAGACGGACTGCACTTAATAGGCTCTGCGTCGGAAACACAAGCGCTGGCCGAAAGCGTGGCCAGTTCTAATGGCGTGTACATGGTGCCGGCCTTTACCGGCTTGGGCGCGCCATATTGGGACCCAGACGCGAGGGGCGGTATATTTGGGCTCACTCGCGACACGGGTATTGCGCATATCGCCAGAGCAACCTTGGAATCGGTGTGTTACCAAACCCGTGATTTACTAGAAGCGATGCGCGGCGATGGCGCAGACTTTGCGACCCTGCGGGTGGACGGCGGCATGGTAGCCAATAACTGGGTGGTTCAGCGTCTGGCTGATATTTTGGATTGCCGCTGTGAACGGCCAATGATCACTGAAACTACCGCACTCGGCGCCGCCTATTTGGCGGGTTTACAGCTCGGGGTTTACCAATCTTTAGAAGAAATTGCGGCGCTGTGGGAGTACGCCGACGGCTTTGACCCCGTCATGAACGAAGTGGATAGAGCGCGCCGTTACACCGGATGGAAGAACGCCGTGGCACGAGTCCGTACCCAGTAGTAGTACGAGGGCGATTCATTTTTAAATCGCCCAGCGGAGCTGCTAAAGGTCATGAATGCGCAGCGACAGATCTAGTGCGCTAATTGGCATTGGCCGGCACACATAATAGCCCTGTACATACTCCACACCCATGTCGAGAACGATGTCTAGCGCTTGTCTATTTTCAACACCTTCTACAATGACTTTTTTGCCGAGATTGTGGCTCATCTCCACCATGGACTTAACTAGCACTTGATCGCTTTCTCGCTCGTGAATAAAGCGAATAAAGGACTGGTCAATCTTAATGTAGTCAACCGGTAGTTCTCTAACGTATTCAAATGACGTGAAACCAATACCAAAATCGTCAAAGGCGATTTTTGCGCCAACGGCCTTGAAATTATTCAATAGTTTGCGGGCAGCACTCAAGCTTTCTAGTGCGTCGGTTTCAACGACTTCAAAGATTAAACGATCGGGATTTGCACCGGTTCTTTGTAAAATTTCAGTCATTCGCTCTTCGAAATCGGCTTGCTCTAATGTTGGCGCGGTAATATTTATGCTTAGCCCAGTCGTTATGCCGGAATCTTCCCACATACGCTGTTGGCGCATGGCTTTTTCCATTACCGAAAAATCGAGTTTAGGCATTAATCCTGATTCTGCTGCGATGCCAAGAAATTGTGCTGGCGCAATGAATTGGCCTTCGTCGTCTAGCATGCGCACTAAACACTCACAGTGGCTGATGCTATTGGTGTTTAGATCTAAAATTGGTTGATAAAATAAAACCAGTCGATTGCCGCTTAATGCCGCTTGTAATTGTTCTTTCATGCGATATTTTTCGTGGCGGGACACCCGGCTGGTATCGTCGGACTCGGCAGCATAATAGAGACTACCCCGCACCTTGCTTTTTACTTTGGTCATGGTCGATGTGGTGTTAGAGATAAGTTCGTCTATACCACTTAAACCTTCATCGTAGCTATCGACCACAATAGAAATACAAATCTCTTCATTGACACTATTATTGCTGAAGGTATACCGAGTTAAGGTTTCTATGTGGAGGTTTTTAACACTTTTGCCCGACGACAAGGGGTGATGAATGATTGCACAAAATTCGCCGGAGCCGGTACGCGCGAGGGGGCAACCGTCGGGAAGCGCCGCCATTAAATGCGCGGCCAAATCGTTTAGCAAATGGTCGCCAGCGTCGAAGCCAAAACGGTCGTTGAAAATGGCGAAGTCGTCGATGTCGAACATAACGAGTTCAATTAGATCTTGGTCGCGGTGCCGGCCAATATAATCATTGGCTAATTCGGTGAAGCTGCTGCGGTTAAGTAGGCCGGTAATGCGGTCGTGTTGGCCCAGCCAATGTAGGCTTTCGGCTGCCTCCTTACGCTCAGTAATATCGATGCCCATCGATAATATATGGGCTTCGTCATTAACATGCAGGCAGGTATGCGTCCATAAAAAGTAGAGCTTGCGGCCATCGTCAGTAAAGAACGGCATTTGGCCCTGTATTTTTTTTCCAGTGGTGTCGGTAATGCTTTGTAAACTGGCTGACAGCGATTTACTTTGATGTTCGTTTCTAACCCAAGTGTTGATATTGGCGTTAATAGGCGCCTTCAAATTTTGGCCTGTTAGTTCACGGCCCATTTTGTTGATGTTGCGAATATTGCCAGCGCTGTCGTGGATAATGACTGCCAGTGGTGAGGTATCGAGCAGCATTTCGGTAAAAAATTTCGCCTCGGTAAGGGCTTCAATTTTTGACTTTAGCTCGTCGCGGTGCTTGTTGACACTGGCGTCCATTCTTTCTAATGATTCAATCACATCGCCGATGGTGTCTTGGAGAATATCAATTTCATCGGAGTATTTTTCTCGGGAGTGTCGTTGGTTGATTAGACTCTTGGCCTCTTTGAACTGTCCGTCTGGAAGCATAGGTAGAATTTTGGCTAGCCGCATCAGTCGATCAAGTGAGGGCTTTAGAATCAGACTAATAACAATGATGATTAGCGAAAGCGTAATTAAAGTAGAGAAAAAGATATCTTTTATGGCCTGAACTATTAGCGCTTGGATATGAGATTGGTCTTTAATTATGGCGATATAAACAGTGTTGTTGTCACTGCTTAACGGTAGAAATCTGGCGCTATAAAAATTATTGGCGTAGGTGTCAAAAAAGTCGTGAGTTTGGCCGGGACGAATCTCAGTGACATTTATAATATTTGTTAGCAAGGCCTTGATGCTGTTGGCATGGCTGGCGGCAATAAGTTCTTCTAATGCGAGTGACTCGCCGAGTTGGGTCATTGTTAATAGAGCAATGTCAGCACGGGTGATTTCGAAAAAATCTTGAATAAGCAGCGTTGCGGAGCGGTTGATATTGATAACCAGTTCGCGGCCATCATTAGTAATAATTGGAATAAAAACACTTTGAAAGCAATGCTGGCTACAGCTTAACGTGGCGATAGGTCGGTGGTTGCGATTCAATGAGGTCACCGCATGATTAATTTGCGCCATGCTTGGCTTTATTGTTGAGCCGTCTTGAATTGAGGTGCTTAAAATATCGCCTTTGGCAGTGAGGTAGTAAATTGATTCAATACCAGAGAGCAAAGAGGGTGGGGTGTTAATACCGTCGGCAATTTCCTTTTCGCTGGGGATTGGATATTGGTCGGCTAAGCGGAATAGCTCTTTACTAGAGCGGTCACTAATAGCGTTAAAGGTTTCTTCTAGTTGATCCAAGTTTTCCGCAACCGCGGAGCGGTGGGCGTGCACGGTTTGTACGTAGTTTAAATAGCCGCGCGCGCCCATAACAATCGCCACCGCTAGAAATAGCACCGCGCTAAGTTTGCGCTGTAAGCCTAGCTTTACTGGCGAGCTTTTAGTGCCTGAAGCTGGATTTATAAGTTGTTTAATTTTTTTCACGTTTAGAATCGATACCCTACCATAACGGCAAAAATCTCAGTTCGCTCAGCGAGAGGTAAATTGTCAAGGTTGTCGATTCCCGGAATACCTGACACACCCCTGATGCCGTAGATATCGGCATCCACAATCCAGTTGGCGGCAGGGGTCCAGCGTACACCAAACAATAAATTGTGGCTGTCTGTTTCACTGCGGTGGTCGCGATCAAGCACGCTCATTTCATAGCGGCCAGTTAGGGTGATATTGGGCGTCATACGATACTGGGCCTGTACGTATGCGGCTTCGATATCCTGAATTTGGGTACTTGGGCCAGTTTTGTATTCCGCAGTGATTAAACTGTATTCGCTGGTAAAGGTCCACATTGCGAGGTTTTTCTGCGCCGAGAGTACATAGCCATTGGCATCAAGGCTTAGTTCGCCAAGGGCCGCAATAGTAGACTCCATGGCCAAATTTACGTTTAGCATTGATATGGCAAACTTGCTGTCGCCGCCATTTCGCGAATGCTGTATTTGGGCAAAAATTGGGTTTCGTAATTCGCCTTTGTGAATAATAAACGAGCTTTGGCCAAATATATTTTTGATGACATCTGCAGACAGGCTTTTTGACCTGCCCATGGTGAGGGTGAGCGCCGTAGAGTTCTCGTCGGCATCCCAATAGCTATAAAGCTGGGCGCCGTCGGCAGAAAAGAGCAACTCCCGCAGACCATTACCTTCGAAATAGACGGCTTGGGGCATAAGAATACTTGGGCGAGTAAATATAACGTCTCTGGTGTCATTATAAAAACCAAAGGCGTTGCGCACACGGCCCAATCTAAAACCGAGGCCAGACATATCGTTTTCTACGGCTTTGATGTCGGCAAAAAGAAAGTCAATCTTGAGGTCGCCATTGTCGGTATTGCCGGCATCGCGGCTGAGTATTTGCCCTGCAAAGTTTAGAGCGGGTGTGACCCGCCAAGTGCTGTTGATAGCAGCTTCCATATAGTCTGTGCTGCCGTGCTGGCTGTCGCCGTAAAAATTATTGCCGTCACTTAATATATAGGCTTGAGAGAAAAAGCCGTGAAATTGTAGGTCGTCGATGTCTGTCGCCTGACTTAGGCTGGCAATACCCAGCATATATAGGCTGAGTATTGCGCGTTGGTATGAGCTTTTGATTGAATAAGGCATTATTTATTGCTCGCTGCTAGTTCGAAGAACGAACAGATTGGCGGAAGTATTGGGGATTGTGGCGGACTCGGAAATGCTTGTGGAAGCGTAGCCAATGGCGCCGGGTGTGGATTCGATCATTTGCAGTAATTGTTGTTCGCTATTCACTACGGTTGGCGGGATGCCGGTACCGCTGAAAATGAGCCGATCCCATTGTTCGCGCAGCACATAAGGGTAAATTTTGAGTATCGATTTGCAAAATTGTTGATGCAGCGGATTTTGGTCGGGTAGTACAAAAACTTTAATCGGCGTTTTGTCGTCCCAGCTCCGCTTGCGAATGGTGAAAATAGCGCGGAGGTTACTGGTGCTGAGTTCGCCGCTTTGCACATCAGTATTGGTTAGCACCACTACGCCGCTGTCGTTTAACGCGGTATGGAATACCTCGGCATTGCTTGCGCTGAGCATCAAAAATCCCAGGCAAGCGCCTAGGGAAAATTTTGTTAGCCAAAAGCGGGTGCTGAATTTTGCTAAATTCCGTGTCTTCACTAATCGTCCTGTGACGAGTGCATCCGTCATATGTCTGCCACGTTTAGAATTGTGTTGGCGTTGCTGCTTTGGCGATGTCAGTTTGCTCATTTAGGCTGAATGTTTCCAAAAAGGCAGTAATTCGTTGTGCATTTGCGCCGAAGTCTCCCTTACCAAGCCGAGACGCAGACCGCAAGTCGATGAGCGCTCCGGCATCGTTAGCTTGTATTTGGATGACAATGTCATCGATAAAACCAAACCAAAAGCTGCGAGTTTGCGCTTCAATATGCCCTTTCTGTTGATAATAGACCAGCCATCCCATTTCGCTAGCAATTTTAAAACTTAGATTTTGCGATTCGACTAGAGATAAAGGGCTTTGGTAGGTTTTTATGTGGGGGTAGGCCTGCTCTTGGAGTGCTATATTCGTACCCATGTAAGTGAGACTGTTATCCGCTGGGCCGCGTAAATCGGGCGCTTTAAGAAATTTTGGAGGCTGCTGGGTGTTGGTGCTGACGTCATTTATTAGTGGTGCACCAGCCCCGCGAAATAAGCTAAGGCTAAGAAACAGAATTGCTGGTAAGGCGATAAAGGCAGCGCTATTTAATTTGCGGCGGCCTTGCACGCTTGTGGTGCGGCGGGTAAATAGCGCTGAAGCACCGATACTAATCAGGCTGAGTAAGCCCGCAAAACTAAAGAGGGTTAAGCCAATTTGATAGTTAATCAGTTCGTAGCGAACGGTGGCGGTACTGAAGCCGAGAAGCAGAAGCGATATAACTGCAAGATTGAGGGTAAGGCTGGGAATACTCATACTGATACCGATGCTGTTTTTGTAATCTTATCAAAGGGTAACAGGATGTTGCTATTTATTTAGTAGGTGTTGATTATACCTAGGTGGGTATCTTTAGTGCGGGCTTTAATTGACAAACTGACGGAATCTGACGCAAAACACAGCCATTAAGTCATATGCTGGCGATGAATGTCTATTTTGCGTGAAGTGAGTTGGTAAAAGGGGACACAAATAAGGTGTTACAGCTTAGCCAGTTATGAAGTTTTCAAGAGTGGTGCATATAATGCGGGAGAGTGGTTGTATTGTGTTTAATATGCATGCTAACAAGTGTTTAAAAAGTGGTAAATCATGGTAGAGCAGTTGGATACATCTTGGCGAATGCAGCTTGGTGACGAATTTAACGCCAGTTACTTTAAGGCCTTAATGCGCTTTTTACAGGAGCGTGAAGAGGCTGGGGCCAAGGTATTGCCGCCGAAATCGCTATGGTTTTCGGCTCTATCGCAAACTCGGTTTGCCGACGTTAAGGTGGTAATTCTTGGGCAAGATCCGTATCACGCGGTGGGCCAAGCTCATGGTTTGTGCTTTTCGGTGTTGCCGAACGTGAAAATTCCGCCGTCGTTAAAGAATATTTACAAGGAGCTTGAGCGTGATCTTAAAATGCCAATACCCATGCACGGGTGTTTAGAAAGCTGGGCTGCGCAGGGGGTGTTACTGCTTAATACCGTGCTTACTGTAGAAGAGGGGCAGGCGGGCGCTCATCAAAATCGCGGCTGGGAGCATTTTACTGATGCGGTTATCGAAGCCATAAATACCGAGCGCGAGAGGGTGGTATTTATGCTGTGGGGTGCTCAGGCGCAAAAGAAAGGCGCGAATATAAACGCCCAGCGTCACTTGGTGTTGCAAGCTCCGCATCCCTCGCCCTTGTCTGCTCATCGGGGCTTTCTGGGCTGCGGCCATTTTTCGGCGGCTAATGCTTACTTGGTCAGCAATGGCGTACAGCCGATAGACTGGCAGCTCATGCAACCATCTGAGCCCGAGTTTCAGCTTACTCCTTAGGCATATCCACCATAATGGCTTCCAAGGTGTCGGCCAAAAAGCGGCTTGCGGCAATTTCCATTGCGCGACCAAGCTCGGCATCGACGACTTTTTCGGCGAGTGGCCTAAGACGCCAGATTAGCTCGGCAATTTTAGGAAGTTCTTCCTTTGGTGGCAATTTCTGCTCTGCGTAGGGTTCCAGTACGTGTTGGGAAACCAACTTAACAAACTCATCGGCAACCCTTTGTACATTTCCCCGCATCATTCGCAATATATCCAATAATTCATCTAGTGGAATACCGGTGGCGCAGAGCTCCTCGGCAACTTTAAGGGTGCTCATGCTCGAAATGCGCATTTGAGTGCCAGAGACGCTGAATAAGCCGAGGTCGTGGGCACTTTTAATCGCCGACGGGGTGAGTTTGGTACCAAACATCTTGGCGAGTTCAGTCATGGCTAAGGTAGTTGGCGCTTCATTGGTCCAAGGCGAGTTAACCGCGGTTTCTATGCCCAGTATTTCACTAAGACCTACACCTTCTTCTAAGGCGGCGAGTAATTCCCGAATAGAAGACAGGGTATAGCCTCTGTCTAGTAAATTGGCAATGAGGCGCAATCGCGATAAATGCTGGTTGTTATATACCCCCTTGCGGCCATTTAATGCTGGGGGAGGTAGTACGCCGCGGTCTTGGTAAGCGCGTATATTGCGCACGGTGGTATTGGCAGCAATAGCTAATTCTTCAACCGAATAGTCGCGCTGCGCTTCCGGTTCGGGGCTTGTCTCGGCAATAGGGCTAACCTGAGGCAGGAGCTGTGCCATGGTTGTGATGGTTTCTTCGGGGAATTTCATTGTCGTTGCTATTGCCGTCTCCGCAGTGGTGGGGCTGCAAATGATTGTTGAGGGCTTTGATTCTCACTAAAGCCTGCGCCAATTGCAATTAGTGGGGTGATTGACATCGTTAATATGTCGAATCAGCCAATGTTACAGGGCGTTAATGGTGTCAGTGTAAACAAAAAGCTTGACCCAATTATAGTCTAATATTATTGTTCCATTAATTAATGTTACATAAAATTGCGTCTTATAAGAATAATTGATTAGAGGTTTGTGTATGAGTGCTCGCGCCATCTCAGCAGTGTGCTGGCCGTTTATTGCATTTACTTTGCCATCGCTAGTGAATGGGGCAATGTTAGAAGAGGTTGTAGTTACGGCCCAGCACCGTACTCAAAGCTTGCAAGATGTCCCTGTGTCGGTAAGTGCGATTGGTGGCGACAAAATGATGGAAGCTGGCATTAATCGCATGGAGGATTTGCAGGCATATGTTCCCAATTTAACCGTTACCGAGAGTGGTATTAGCACTGATATTTATATTCGGGGTATTGGCACCGGGATGAATCAGGGTTTTGAGCAATCGGTTGGGATGTATGTTGACGGCATTTACTATGGTCGTGCACAGCTGGCTCGGGCGCCCTTTCTTGATTTGGCAAGGGTTGAGGTGTTGCGCGGCCCGCAGAATATATTACACGGTAAAAATAGTATCGCTGGCGCGGTTAATTTGATTACCGCAGACGCGAGCGAGTATTTTGAAGGGTTATTGTCGACGTTGTACGAACCCAGCTTTGATGAAAAAGTATACGACCTAATGTTGTCTGGTCCATTGACTGACAATGTGGGTATGCGCTTCGCTGCGCGTGTTCGAAACTACGGCGGTTTTATGGAGGATTTATTCCAAAATATAGATGGCCCGCAATACGATCAGGAAACCTATCGCTTAAAGATTAATTGGCAGGCGTCGGAGGCTACGAAAGTTGCATTGAAAATTGAGCTTGGAAGTTTTGACTCGCTAGGTCGCCAAGGTGAGATAATTAATGATGAGCCCTCGACATCAGGTGTGTTTTTGTTTACTGGGCGCACAGAGGCAGAAATTTTAGATAATAGCCAGTTTCCTGGTGTTGTTAATGTGGATACCGACGAGTCAGTTCGCAATAATTATCAGGATTATAGAACGGCCACTAATGGTAATTACAGTAATAATGACACCACCAATTTAACATTAAACCTAAGCAATATTACTGAGGCTGGTCACGAATTTACGGCAATTACCGGCTATCTGCATTATGAGTACAATGATCTCTGTGATTGCGATGCCACGCCGGCTGAATTATTCAAGCTTGAGTTGGCTGAAGATTATTCTCAGCTGAGTCAGGAGTTACGTTGGGTTTCGCCAGCGGGTGAAAATATTGAATATATTGGTGGTATTTATTTGCAGCGCAATGAACTCGATTTTCGCGACAAACTGATACAAGATTCTGATGTGGTTGTTCAACTACTTAATGCTGCAGACTATCTAGAAGCTGGTGCTCGAGGTGATATTGACCCTAATCCGCTAGGTGGTTCGCCTGCTGAGATTCTCGGTATTGGTGATGCTGGCAATGCGGTGGAAAATATTACCGCACCCCGAACATTTTTAAGCACCTCTAATATTTTTTCGGCGTTTTTACAGGCGACGTTTCATTTTGGTGATGATTGGCGCATGACCTTGGGTGGTCGCGAAACGCTTGAGAAAAAGACCGGTCGCCGCAAGCTGGATTTGGCAGATCTAGACGGAAATTCTCTGCCCGCGGGCGAAGTTGATACTGTGGCCGGTATAACCTTTTCAGCTGAACGGCACGACCTGCGCGGCAAGCGCACAGAAAGGTCATTTTCGCCCTTATTGAATTTTCAGTGGGATTATTCTCCAGACGGCATGGCTTACTTTACCGCTACCAAAGGCGTTAAGGCGGGGGGCTTTGATGCGCGCTCAAATATGTCGCCCAGTGCAGAGCCCACTGCGCGAAATCCCGGTGCGGTAGTTGCAAATCAGAGCGTCTTAATAGGCACTTTTGAATATGAGGAAGAAGAGGCAACGAGTTTAGAATTGGGTTTGAAAACGGGATTGCTCGATGGTGCGGCTGAGATAAATATTGCGGCATTTTATACCCAGTACCAAAATCTGCAGATTAGTATTTTTGACGGAACCCTCGGCTTTAATGTGGGTAACGCCAAAGAGGCCGTAACCATGGGGCTAGAAGTGGATGGTCGCTGGCAACTAACAGATTATTTGAGTTTGGGCGGCGCGCTTGCGGTAATGGATTTTGAATTTACTGATTTTGAAAATGGTCAGTGCCGGCAAGATCAAGTGCCAACATCGGATAATGGTGTGAACTGTGATTATACTGGTATGAGTAATCAGTACGTTGCCGATTGGTCGGGAACCTTTTTAATCGGTTATGTAAGGCCTATTAGCCAAACCTTGGGTATTGGTATGGGCTTAGATTTTGTATTCACCGACAAATACAATCCGTCTTCAAATTTAGACCCCCGCGTTGAGCAAAGTGGGTTTGTTAAGGTGAATGGTCGTTTGGGTATTGGGGCTATAGATAAGCACTGGGAGTTGGCGCTGGTTGGTAAAAATCTCACTGACGAAGTGATTATTGTTTATGCCGCCGATACGCCTTTGTCTAAGACTATTTTTGGCGCTACTAGTCATACGGGCTTCTTAGAGCCGCCTCGCTCAATAGCTATGCAGTTTACCTATCGTATGTAAGTTGGCGCAGTGCTGCTAGTCAGCGCTGTTGCTCTCGAATTAAATTGATTGGTGCTGAATTAATGTTAAATCCAAAAAGTATTTTATTATACCTCGGTTTGGTTTTTTTCGCGGGTGTTGCTCATGCTGCCGAATGGGAACTTGCCAAAGACGCGGATAATATAAAGGTCTTTACTGCGGTGATCGCGGGCTCGGACTACAAGGCTTTTCGTGGTGAAACCATTATTAAGGCGGAGCTTAATCAGCTGATGGCGGTATTGGATGATACCGCTAATTTTGTGCAGTGGATGTATAACTGCAGGGCGCCGAAACTGCTTTATAAAGCAAGTCTATTGGATCGCTACCAGTACCTGCAAAATGACTTTCCATGGCCTGCCAAAGACCGCGAGATGATTTTGCGTAATGAAATCAGTCAAGACCCGCAGAGCCGTGTTACAACTGTGAAGTTAAGTTCGGTCGTCGCTGATAAATTGCCACTGGCGGCCCAGCAATCGCTGCCAAGCGTTGACGGTGTTGTGCGTATGGGTGAGGTTAACGGTTTTTTCGAGTTGACTCCCCTGGGCGCTAATCAGACCAAGGTGGTGTTTCAGCTGCATTTAGATCCGGGTGGTGGCTTGCCGTCGGGCTTGGTGAATAGTCAAATTGTCGACAACCCTTACGAAACGCTCAAGGCGCTGCGCACGCAAGCGGCACGGCCAAAATACGCTAATTTCAACCCCTTCTGAATAGCTCGCCTCTAATAGCCGCGGTGGTGTATTTCGCTATAGCGGCCATTTACTCAACACCTAATTATTTGCTCAATATTCAACCAGAAACACCTTGACACTAATTGATGTCGCATATATGATATGCATCATATAATGTCTCATAATAAAATGGTTTTAAAAGGGAGTGTGTTATGGAAGGTCGCAACAAAACAATAGTTCAGCCCGTGCGTCGTAATCTAGAATTTAACCTACCTAAAGAGCGTATTGGTGATTGGCACGCTGGTGGTGCTCATATCACCCACTTTTTTAATGCCTTATCTATTTTTTTCCCGGACGGGGAGCGATTTTTTATCGACAGTGTTCGCCACTACCGAGGCCGTATTCAAGATCCCGAATTAAAAGAATCAGTGCGCGGATTTATTGGGCAAGAAGCTATGCACGGGCGCGAGCATGAAGAGTATAACCAAGCGCTGGTTGATAAAGGCCTGCCCGCAGATCGCTACGGTCGAATTGTTGTGCGTCTACTCGGCTTTTTTACCCGTTTTACACCCAAAATATCGCAACTTGCTGGAACAATAGCGCTTGAGCATTTAACTGCGATTTTAGCCAATATGGTGCTTAGTGAGCCTCGTATTCTGAAGAACGCTGAGCCACGGTTTGCCGCGCTGTGGAAGTGGCATGCACTGGAAGAAACCGAGCACAAAGCCGTTGCCTATGATGTGTTTCAACAGGTAACCGGTGGTGGTTTATTGGCATACATTCAGCGCTGTACTGCGCTGTTAACGGCAACATTTATTTTTTGGTTGATGGTGATTCCTTTTCATGTCGGTCTCGTGCGTAAAGAGGGGCAAGCGCTTAATTTACGTGGTTGGCTTGGTGTGATTAATTTTCTATGGGGCTCGCCGGGGGTCCTGCGTCGTACTATTCCCGATTGGCTCGACTACTTTAAACTAGGTTTTCATCCTTGGGATCACGATAATGCCCACTTCCTTGCAGGTGTCGATGCCTTGGTCACGGAAGTTGATGCTTATGGCGCAGTCGCGGGTGCGGCAGCATGACAGGTGCTAATGCCCAAAGGGAAGAAAATGACGCGGCGCTTGTGCTGTTTAAGGAGCTAAGTGAACAGTTTCACAAAACCCCGCTAGGCACAGTGGATCCCGCTTTGGTGCGGGCGTGGCGTTCTAGGACCAGTTTGTGGCAGCGTATGCTGCCATTGTTTGCACTGCAGGCTGGGCTTAAAACGGAATATAGTCAGGTTGATGGTCATCAATTGCATTATTGGGTGGGTGGTCTTTTGTCAGGTCCGGTGGTGGTGCTACTGCATGGCTTTGGCTCTAATAAAGAAAATTGGGCATTTCTTACCGGTAAATTAGCTAAGAATTACCGCCTGTTGGTTCCGGATCTTCCTGGTTTTGGGCAAAGCGACTTTGTGCCCAGTGCCGATTACCATCTTGCTGCACAAGCCGACAGGGTGGCCGCATGGTTGAAGGGCTTAGGTATTGAATGTGCACATTTCGTGGGTAGTTCTATGGGCGGCGCAATCGCTGCGCAAGTTGCAGCTCGGCACCCAAGTTTAGTCGAGAAGTTGTGCTTAATGAATGCGGTGGGCGCCCCCGGCAAACATCTTACCCAATTGGAAAGTGGGCTTGCCGCTGGGGTGAATTATTTGGCGCCGACCCGTGCTAAAGACGCGTGGCAATTATTTGCGATTGTCCTGCACCCCCAGCGGCGCTTGCTTGGTCTGCTTTTTTCATTATTGATGGGCGGGGTAATGAGTCAACGCAAAATACCCAATGATTTTTTGTTTTGCAAATTGGTCGACTCTTTTGCGGATACTTACCGCCAGTTGCCATCGATCTCTGCGCCAACTTTGGTGTTGTGGGGAGGTTCCGATCAAGTGTTAGATGCGAGCTGTGCCGAGGTGTTTTGCGAACGGATTGCAGGCGCCAAAGCCATGGTTTTACCTGCAGTTGGTCACCTTCCTATGTTGGAGGTGCCAGGCATTACCGCCCGAGTATTGCACGATTTTTGGCGCGCTAATTAGAAGCGAGAATGACGATGTCTAATAATAATGATGCCACCGCTGTGCGGGAGGTCGCCATCATTGGTGCCGGATTCGGCGGTATTGGTTTAGCGATCTGCTTGCAGCAGCAAGGTGTTCAAGATTTTGTGATTTATGAACAAGCGGCAGATGTTGGCGGCGTATGGCGCGACAATATTTATCCTGGTGCCGCTTGTGATGTGCCATCGCATTTGTATTCCTTTTCTTTTGAGCCCAACCCAGATTGGGGGCGCAGCTACGGCCCGCAAGAAGAGATACATCGCTATTTGCAGCACTGCGCTACGAAGTATCAGTTAAACAAGCATATTAAGTTTAGCACCGCGGTGCGTGCACTCGATTTTTGTGAAAACACTGGCTTGTGGAAAATTACCTTGGCGAATGGCCAACACGCCAAGGCGCGTGCGGTGGTGCTGGCGATAGGCGCGCTAAATATACCTCAATACCCAGAAATAGAGGGCATTGAAAAGTTTGGCGGCAAAATTATGCACACCGCTGAGTGGGATCCCGATTATGCGCTTGAGGGCAAGCGCGTTGCGGTGATCGGTACCGGTGCTAGCGCTATTCAGGTGGTGCCGGCGATTCAGCCTGAGGTCGCGTCACTTGCTTTGTTTCAGCGCACGCCGCCATGGGTTATGCCAAAATTTGACCGTCCCCAGAGTGCGGCCCGGCAGTCTCGGCTGCGGCGTTGGCCAGTTCTGCAAAAAATGATTAGAAGTCTGCAATATTTACTGGCCGAAAGTGTGGTGCCGGCGTTTATGTGGGACAGTTTCCTGACGCGGTTTGGCGAGTCAATGGGGCGGCGTTATTTGCAGAAGGTCGTCGCTGATCCTCAGCTTAGAAAACAGCTTACGCCGAATTATGCGATGGGCTGTAAGCGAGTGCTGTTGTCTGATAATTATTATCCAGCGCTGACGCAAAAGAATGTGAGTTTGCTGAGTGCAGGGGTTAGCCATCTTGATGAATCTGCGATTTACAGTAGTGACGGTTACCGTCTAGAGGTGGATGCTATTGTGCTTGCCACGGGATTTAAAGTGCCAGTGTCCGGCGCGCCGATGCCAGTGCGCGGCTTGGCTGGGCGGGAACTTAATGATGATTGGGCGACTGGCTCCCAGGCGTACAAGGGGATGGCGGTATCTGGCTATCCAAATTTGTTGTATATCATGGGCCCGAATACGGGACCGGGAAATACCTCGGTTATCTTTTATATCGAGTCGCAAATTCATTATATTTTGCAGTATTTACGGGTCTTGCGCGCCAACCCCAATGAATATATGGATGTAAAGTCTGAGGTCCAAAAGAACTTCAATGACGATGTGCAGCGCCGTTTCAAGGGCACAACGTGGACCTCTGGCTGTAATAGTTGGTATTTAACTGCCGACGGTAAAAACACCACTTTGTGGCCGAGCTTCTCGTGGCAGTATCGCTTGCGCACTCGTCATTTTGCGAGTGTGGAATACGAATTTATAGAGGTAGGCAGCGCGAGTGCTTGTGAATCAGAATCTGGCGACGAGCTAGCGGCGCTGGGTTAGCGATGTAGTGCAAGGGGGTACGGGTGAAAAATTTTAAGAATAAAGTCATCGCAGTTACGGGTGCGGCGTCGGGTATCGGCCGCGCCTTAGTTGAAGGTTTACTTGCCGGTGGCGCAAGAGTTGCAGCTTCTGATGTTGATGATGCTAATTTGCAGAGATTGCGAGAATTTGGCGTGGCAGCCGACCTGCTGCTATCCAAGGTTGATGTCAGTGATCAGGCTGCAATGCAGCGGTGGGTTGTAGAAATTAAGGGCCATTTTGGCGCGGTCGATGGGGTGATTAATAATGCAGGGGTGGCGCTAAGTTGCCATGCGGCAGATCAACCTCGGGCGCAAATGGAGTGGTTGTTTAATATTAATTACTGGGGGGTGATAAACGGCGTCGAAGCTTTTTTGCCGGAGCTGTTACGTCGCCCAGAGGCCTGTATCGTCAATATTTCATCGCTGTTTGGCTTGATGTCGGTGCCGTCGCAGTCTGCTTATAATGCGGCAAAATTTGCGGTGCGCGGCTATTCTGAATCACTAAGGCAAGATTTGCGGAACACCTCGGTAAGCGTGGTGACGGTGCACCCTGGTGGGATTCAAACCAATATCGCCAATAACGGTCGGCATCTGCACTCGATAACCGGCAAGGCTGAGGATCGCGAAAAAACCGCTGCTTTATTTAACAGCATTGCGGCGACTAGCCCAGAGCAGGCTGCTAAAAAAATCATGCGCGGTATGCAGAAGTCTAAGGCGCGAGTGTTGATCGGTAGCGATGCGTGGTTGTTAGATAAAATTCAGCGCCTGTTTCCCGCTTGCTATGACCGTTTGCTCGTGCCGGTGATGAATATCGGCACGCGCATGGCCTTAAAGCGAGTTTGAGGCTTAGTCTTTGCTGGGGATGGCGTAGGGTAGTTCAGTTACCGTGAGTAGCGTTGAGCTGTCGGAAAAATGAATTTGCTTACCGGCCACGGCGTCTTCAGTTAGCACCGCCAAGAGCGCACTGCTCTGATCGCCACCGACCATGCTCACTAAATTGCCGATACTTTGCTCGGCGTCGCCACCAAATAATTCCGTTCCCGCTGGGTAGTTAAGCCCACTAGCGGAAACTGTTGCTTTATAAAGGCGGCGCTTGAGTTTGCCGCGGTATTGCATGCGGGCAACCACTTCTTGGCCGGTGTAGCAGCCTTTGCTAAAGCTGACCCCGCCAATCACTTGGTAGTTCAGCATTTGCGGAATAAACATGTCTTGGCTGCTAGCGCAGACCTCGCCGATACCGGCTGCGATATTAAGCGACTCCCAGTAGTCTGCATTGCAAATTTGAGCAGTTGGGCTGAGTTGCTGCCACATATCGGTCGCTTGGTCGCAGAGCCCCCAGTATTCAAAGCGCTCACCAGCCTCGTCTAGCTGCACAACAATACCCTTGTCGCTGCTGACCTGTGCCATTGCTTTATTCGGTAGCTGCTCAAAAATAGCCTGTAAATTTTGACGGGCCGATTTACCGCTAATACCGATGGCAACGCGCTCGTCGCTGGCATTGCGGATCTTGGCTTTGGAAAAAACAATGTATTTGGCGAGAGTGTCGCGGCCGCTGTCGGCGGTGTCGGCACTTAGCCGCAGCAGTGCTATTTCTGGGCTGGCCATGCCGGCAGTAAAGCTAATGACCATGCGGCCCTTGATATTGCAGTAGCTGCCTAGCGAGGCTTGCTCGGTGCTTATTGTTCGCCAGTCGCAGGTGGTTTGGCCCTGCAAAAACTTACTGCAATCTGGGCCTTCTATGGCGAGAAAGCCATATTGACTGAGCGGACTGAGTTGTAGCAGGTCTGGATTTATTTGCGGCTGAACGTCGGTTTGCCAATAGCGACCGTCTCGGATTTCGCTGGCTGGGTGCTGGGTGCTGAGGTACTGCCAAAATGTGTTCATAGTGTCTCAATGGTATCGCTGTCGAGATTAAATGCGTGGCTGAGTTGCACTGCTGTGTGCTGAGCGCAGATTGACGCTATAATACGCGTTTTGCGCGCAGTTAGCTTAAGCGGGCAGTGACGTAGTGGAAAATAATGGTTTCGGAAAACGAGTTCAAGCGAATTTGCTGGGCCTGCCGTCGTGGCATGCTGGAATTAGATCTGGTTATGGAGCCCTTTGTACAAAAGCGCTTTCGTGACCTTGATGAGGAGGACCAGCAGCGCTTTATTAAGCTGCTAGAGTGTGAAGACACAGAGCTGTTTAGCTGGTTTTTGGGCCGCGTTGAGCCCGAGGATCCAGAGCTGGTGAAAATTGTAAGAATGATCAATGCGTACGCCAAAGCCTCTGCTTCTTGAGTTAAAGCCCTCGCGCGGGCTTGCCGTTTATCTATTACTGGTGCACGGTTTGGCGGGCGGGGTTTTACTGGTGATTCTGCCAAGTGCGCTAGCAGCGCTCGGCTTGCTTGCTGCAGTTTTCAGCGGCCGTTACTATTGGCGGCGGTATATTGATTTTGCCGTTCCAGAGGCCGTGCCCCTGCTAAAATTTGCAGATAATCGCTGGCAGGTTTTATGTTCAGGCGCGCAAAAATTTGAAAGTGTGGAATGGTTGGATGCTACGATTCTGCGCTATTTGGTGGTGCTGCGTTTTCGCGATTTGGCGGGGCGGGGCGTAAATGTCTGTATTTTGGCTGATCAGTTAGACCCCGAGGTTTTTCGTCGCTTGCGTCAAGTAGCCGGCTTTGCGCGGCTGTCTCATCCCCTTTAGTTGCTCACCTTTCGGTAATTTTTGGGGGTGAGAATGGTGTCTACTGGAGTGTCGAGGGTCTCGGGGTAGTCAAGCGTAAAGTGTAGGCCGCGGCTTTCTTTGCGCTCCATAGCTGAGCGAATAATCAACTCGGCTACCACTGCAAGGTTGCGCAGTTCAAGCAAATCATTGCTTACTTTGTAATTGGAATAATACTCGTCAATTTCCTGCTGGAGCAGGGCGGCGCGGTTTAAGGCGCGCTGCAGGCGTTTATTGGTGCGCACAATCCCCACGTAATCCCACATAAAGCGGCGCAGCTCATCCCAGTTGTGAGATATGACTACGTCTTCGTCGGAGTCGGTGACTTGGGATTCATCCCACGGCAGCGCTATTTCGGGTAATGGCAGGTTATCGAGCTGCGTCTGAATGTCCTTGGCCGCCGATGTGCCGTAAACAAAACATTCCAGCAGCGAGTTGCTGGCTAGGCGATTGGCGCCGTGCAGGCCGGTGAAAGAAGTTTCGCCGATGGCGTATAGCGCAGGGATGTCGGTGCGGCCGTTTTGGTCGACCATTACACCGCCGCAGGTATAGTGGGCTGCCGGTACTACCGGTATTGGTTCGCGACCAATATCAATGCCGAGCTCAAGGCAGCGGGCTTTGATGGTAGGGAAGTGCTCAAGCAAAAATTCTGAGGACTTATGGCTGATGTCTAAATAGACGCAGTCGCTGCCGAGGCGCTTCATCTCATGGTCAATGGCCCGTGCCACTACGTCGCGGGGCGCTAGCTCGCCGCGTTCGTCGTAGCGGAACATAAAGCGTTCACCCGTGGCAGACAGCAGTTTGCCGCCCTCGCCGCGAATGGCTTCGGTTATCAAAAAGGATTTTGCCTTGGGGTGGTAGAGGCAAGTTGGGTGAAACTGATTGAACTCCATATTGGCAATTCGACAGCCCGCGCGCCATGCCATGGCAATACCGTCGCCGCTGGCGCCGTCGGGGTTGCTGGTATAGAGATAGGCTTTGTTAGCGCCGCCAGTTGCTAAAACAACTACTTTGGCGTGGAACAATCCGACGTGGCCGCTGTCTCTATTGAGCACATAGGCTCCGTGGCAGCGATTATTGCGCACCACTAAGTCGATGGCGACATGTCCGGTGAAAATCTCAATGTTTGGATTTTCTTGGGCGCGCTGGGTCAGTGTTTCTGAAACAGCGCGGCCGGTGGCATCCGCTGCGTGAATGATTCTACGCTGGCTGTGACCGCCTTCTCTGGTAAGATGAAAGGCGTCGCCGTGTTGTTCGTAGCGACTAAATTGAACACCTTGGGACAGCAGCCATTTAATGCTGTCACTGCTATTTTTAACTGTAAAGCGCACGCTGTCTTCGTGACAGAGCTGAGCGCCAGCGATGAGGGTATCGCTTACATGTGCGTCAACGGTGTCGCCGTCGTGGAGAACGGCGGCAATCCCGCCTTGTGCCCAGTAGGTCGAACCCGCGTTGACGTCGCCTTTGCAAATGATCGCAATGCGCGCGCTGGCGGCAAGATGCAGCGCCAATGTAAGACCTGCGGCACCGCTGCCTACCACCAATACATCGTGGGAGTGGTAATGGTTCATGACTGGTATTTGCTCCTGCCGCAGTGCGGCTATAATATGCCGCTGGGGTGTGAATTGGCGCAAAGTATACTGATACGCCGTCGCCTTACCAATATTTGCCTGCAGTTTGGCCGCATAAAAAGGCTTAACTGCCGAAAAGGGATACGATGACAGAACTTCTTTTGACCATCACGGTCTATTCAACAGATGCTGCCGAAGGGCTGACGGTGAGCAAATATGGCCCAGCCTAAACAAACGGATCAGCAACTGGTAGAGCGAGTACAAAAAGGCGATAAGCGTGCTTTTGACCTTCTTGTTCTTAAATACCAGCATAAAATTTTTGGTTTAATTTCACGCTATGTGAAAGATAACGATGAGATTCAGGACGTCGCCCAAGAAGCCTTCGTTAAGGCGTATCGGGCTCTGCCCAAGTTTCGTGGAGACAGCGCGTTTTATACTTGGTTGTACCGGATAGCCATTAACACGGCAAAAAATTATCTGGTTGCTCGCAACCGCCGTCCACCGGGTGTTGATGTGGATGCCGCTGATGCAGAGTATTTTGACGGTCCTTCTGCCCTCAAAGATATTGAAACGCCGGAGAACCATCTTTACGGTGAAGAGCTTAAAAAGGTGGTGCAGGACGCGATTAAAGCACTACCCGAAGATTTGCGTTCGGCGTTGAGCTTGCGTGAGTTTGATGGTTTAAGTTACGAAGATATTGCATCGGTCATGGACTGCCCGGTGGGTACGGTTCGGTCGCGAATTTTTCGCGCCCGAGAGGCAGTGGATGTGCGAATTAAGGCCCAGATTAGTGGCGAAGAGGTGGAAGTATGAGCGATACCGTTAGAGAATCACTATCAGCGTTGATGGATGGTGAGACCAACGAGCTTGAGTTGCGGCGTATTCTTAGCGCGGACCAAAATTTGATTCGCCGAGAGTGGGCTGATCTGCATCGCTGCCAAGATTTAGTTAAAGGCACTGATGAGCGTTTTTCAGGCTGGGATATTTCAGCGCGCGTGATGTCTGAAATTGCTGATGACCAAGTGGCGAAAAGTGGTGTGGCAAGCTGGAAACAAGTGATTTCTGGGTTGGCGGTTGCTGCCAGCGTCGCCACAGTGGTTGTGGTGGGGTCAATGGGTGGCGATATGTTTGGCAGCTCAGCGCCAAAACTGGCCGACAACAACGGTATGAGTGGCCGGGTGTATCCCGCTACTGCTTCTGCGGCGGTTGGTGGTGTTGCGGTGAGTGCGCAGGCTCAGGGTTCACCTGCTGGTCCGCTGCTCAATGACGATGCCGAGGCTCGCAAGCGCTTTGAAGCGTATTTGCGCAAGCATACGGATCGGGCCGCGTTTAACAATGGGCAGGGCATGGTCTCTTATGCTCGCGTTGTGTCTCAGGAGTCTAAATAGCGTGAGATTGCGGCTTGCTGTTGTTGCGATGAGTTTGATGTTTGGTAGTGCCTATGCCCTGAGCTTGGAGTCTGAAGCTGAAAGTCAGGAATCTAATGCTGAGGTGGGCAGCGATTTACTTAACCAGATGACGCACAGTCACCGCGAGCTTAATTATCGCGCAATTGTTAGTTATCAGGTTGGAGATCAGCTAAATAGCTATCGTATTACTCATACTGTTCGTGATGGCAAAGAGTTTGAATCACTTGAGTCTCTTGATGGCAGTCATCAAGATTTAGTTTACCACGGGCACGATATCAACTGTGTCCACCCTGGTCCGCAATTAATTCGCCTGTTTAGCGGCGAAGAGGAGCAGGGCTTTTATCGTTATTACGACCTCGATGTAAAAGGCGCTGCGCGGGTTGCGGGTCGCGAGGCCGTTACGCTCATGATTCGTCCCCGAGATGTTTATCGTCTAGGCTATAAATTATCCCTCGATAAAGAAACTGGTTTGCTTTTGCGGTCAGATATTGTCAATCAACAGGGTAAGGTTTTAGAACGATTTCAATATGTTATGCTGGATTTAAATATTCCTGCTGACGAGCCGGTAGTTGCCGATGCAAGAGAAGTGCAGCACCGAGATATGAAGTCTGATGGGGCAGCGATACAAGCGTTGGCTAGACGCTGGCGGCCAAATTGGATTCCCGCAGGATTTACCTTGGCGCAATCCGAGAATAACGACGAAGCCGCGATGACCTATACCGATGGTCTGGCAGTAATGTCGGTGTTTGTCGAGCCGTTGGTAAACACCGAGGCTGGGCAAACTGTTATTGCCGAGGGCGGCATGCGCCGCGGCGCCTCGGTAAGTTATACGGTTGCTTTTCCAGACCAAGGCCGTTTTGCCACGGTGGTTGGTGAAGTGCCCATGTTAACGGCCAAGCAGGTCGCAAAATCCCTAACGTGGACAGTGCAGTGATTAGTGAAACCGGGCGTGTTGTAGGTATCGATCACGATGCCCTGTGGGTGGAAACCATTCAGCGCAGTACCTGTAGTAGCTGCAGCGCGCAAAAAGGTTGTGGTCAGGGCTTGATGAATAAAGCGCTGGGCGGCCGGCGCAACCAGTTGCGGGTGAAGCTTGGTAATCAATCTGCGGATGACTTTCAGTTAGATGACCAGCTTGAAATTGGCATTCCAGAGCGCGCCTTAGTCGGCGGTGCCATGGTGGTGTATTTAGTGCCTCTATTCACTATGTTGGTCGCGATGGCAGGGGTTAGTCATTTCATTGCGGGCGACGTTGCCGCGGCGGCAGGCGCATTGTTTGGTTTTGTGGCTGGGATGGCAATATTGAGCTTGCACGCACGTTGGATTCGCGATAATCCTGATTATCAGCCGCAGATATTGGCTAAAAAGCCGTCATTGGCTGCTCAGCCGGTGTCAGTATTTGATTCCCCCTATTCAGTTTAAGTCTATTCATAGCTTACAGCCCTGCCTTTGCGCTACAATCGCGCCCCTGAATTTCCATTATTTCTGTAGCCCTGAGGTATAAACCGAGCGTGCCTAGTCTCGATTTGATTCGTAATTTTTCTATTATTGCCCATATTGACCACGGTAAATCGACCTTAGCGGATCGTTTTATACAGACCTGTGGCGGTTTGACGGAGCGTGAAATGTCCGCTCAGGTTCTCGATTCAATGGATATTGAACGGGAGCGGGGCATCACCATTAAGGCCCAGTCAGTCACCCTTAATTATCTGGCCGATGATGGTAATACTTATCAGTTGAATTTCATCGACACGCCTGGCCATGTCGATTTTTCCTATGAGGTGTCACGCTCGCTAGCCGCTTGTGAAGGTGCGCTGTTGGTGGTTGATGCGGCTCAGGGCGTTGAAGCTCAGTCGGTGGCCAACTGTTACACGGCGATTGAGCAGGGCCTAGAAGTATTGCCGATTCTGAATAAAATGGATTTGCCCCAAGCCGACCCCGATAAAGTAAAGCACGAAATTGAAGAAATTATCGGCGTTGATGCCTCCGAGGCCGTCGCGGTGTCGGCAAAATCGGGCATGGGTATCCACGAGGCGCTGGAGCATCTCGTTGCCAAAATACCTCCGCCAGTAGGTGACACAGAGGCCCCGTTGCAGGCGCTGATTATCGACTCTTGGTTTGATAACTACCAAGGCGTAGTGTCTCTCGTTAGGGTGAAAAACGGTACGCTGAAGCGCGGCGATAAAATCATTAGCAAAACCCTGGGCAAACCTCAGATTGTTGACGTAGTGGGTATTTTTACGCCCAAGCAAACCTCGACCGGTATTCTTAAAGCGGGCGAGGTGGGCTTTATTATTGCCGGTATTAAAGACATTCACGGCGCGCCAGTGGGCGATACTTTTACTCATGCTTCAACACCCAATGTGCCAGCCTTACCAGGCTTTAAAAAGGTAAAACCGCAGGTTTATGCCGGTCTATTTACAGTTTCGACCGAAGACTATGAAGATTTTCGCGATGCCCTCAGTAAATTAACACTGAACGATGCCTCCTTGTTTTATGAGCCAGAAAGCTCAGATGCGTTGGGTTTCGGATTCCGCTGCGGTTTCCTCGGCACCCTGCACATGGAAATTATTCAGGAGCGCTTAGAGCGCGAATACGATTTAGACCTGATTACCACCGCGCCAACGGTTATTTATGAAGTCCTAAAGAAAAACGGCCAAATAGTGATGGTAGATAATCCCTCATCTATGCCAGATCCAGGTGAGCTGGAAGAAACCCGAGAACCGATTGCACGGGTAAATATTTTGGTACCACAGGAGCACTTGGGCAATGTAATAAGTCTGTGTGCGTCAAAGCGCGGTATTCAAAAAGACATGCAGTTTTTAGGGCAGCAGGTATCGCTTAATTGGGAAATACCCATGAGTGAGGTTGTGCTGGACTTTTTTGACCGTTTAAAATCAGTAAGCCGAGGTTTTGCTTCCTTGGATTATAGTTTTGAGCGCTTTGAAGCTGCTAATCTTGTAAAGCTGGATGTATTAATAAACGGTGACCGAGTTGACGCACTGGCGATGATTGTGCATCGTGATATCGCCCAGAGCCGCGGTCGCGCGCTGGTAGAAAAAATGCAGGAATTGATTCCACGACAAATGTTTGACGTGGCCATTCAGGCGGCAATTGGCGGGCAAGTTATTGCTCGGCAAACGGTGAAAGCGCTACGTAAAAACGTGACGGCAAAGTGCTATGGTGGCGACGTGTCTCGTAAGCGCAAACTGTTAGAAAAACAAAAAGCGGGTAAAAAGCGTATGAAGCAGGTGGGTAATGTTGAAATCCCCCAGTCAGCGTTTTTGGCTGTGCTCAATATTGATGGTTAAAGGAAAATAGCCGCATGGTAAATTTGATTCTGATCTCTGTTGCGGCGCTATCGTTAGTCGTATGGTTATGCCAAGAAACTAAGGGCCGCCGCCAAATGCAACAGGCTTTGCAGTGGTGCTCTGAAAAGCGCACGGCAAGTGATGCTGCTAGCCTGCGCCAGCAAGCCTTGCCGAGCTGGCTGGAGTGGAGCTATAGATTAGTGCTCCTTGGCTGGTTTGCCTGGATTGCCAGCGTGGTGATGATAAAGGACGGCGACTTTGCCCTAGCATTGGTGGTACTAACCATTATTGCGGGTATTATTGGCGGCCTTGATCGTTTTGTTTTTGAAAAAGCCCGCCAAGCCTATGTCAACGCCGGTAATGTGGCGGTGTATATCACCTATTTTATTAAACAAGATCAAGAATCGCTCAAAGCCGACTTTGGCGGGGCATTGCCCATTGCGGAAAATGCGCGATCATTCTTCCCTGTGTTACTAGTGGTTTTAGTACTGCGGTCTTTTGTAATAGAACCTTTCCAAATTCCGTCAGCATCAATGGTGCCGAGCTTGGAAGTGGGCGATTATATTCTCGTTAATAAGTTTAATTACGGTTTGCGTTTGCCGGTTGTGGGCACCAAAATTTTTGAAGTGGGCGAGCCTAAGCGCGGTGATGTTATGGTTTTTTTTCCGCCCAATGATACGCGCTATTTTATTAAGCGGGTGGTGGGTTTGCCTGGTGATGAAATTCGTTATATTAATAAGCAGCTTTATATTAACGATGAGCCAGTTCAGCAGACCTTGTTGGCCGAAGTACCGCCACTACAGCCTGTGACCCAAGTATTAAAAGAGCAGCTGGACAATGTGGATCATTTGATTCACCACGATAAGCGAATTTATCGCGGTGATTTTGTTACCACAGTTAAGCCAGGTCATTACTTTATGATGGGTGATAATCGCGATAATAGTAGTGACAGTCGGGTGTGGGGCCAGGTGCCAGAACAAAATATTGTCGGTCAAGCCTTTGCGATTTGGATGCACTGGCAGTCATTTAATGATTTACCAAACTTTAATCGCGTGGGCCGGATACGCTAGCGAGAGTAGGGACGGATTATGAAAAGCAAACAGCAAGGTATGAGCATGCTCGCCGCCTTATGCGTGTTGGGCGTGGTGTTGTTTTTTGCCACAATAACCGTGCGGCTGGCGCCAATTTATGTGGATTACTGGACTTTAAGCCGCATTATTAAAGACGTCGCAGCGGAGAGCCGCACTAGCGACGCGACACCGGCGGGCATTAGAAAAGAATTGTCAGGCCGCTTTATTACCAACCGTATTGAATCGGTATCGCTAAGGGATATTAAAATTAGCGTTGATAAAAAAGGGGTGCTTATTGACGCTCGCCATGAAAAGCGAGTGCCCCTGATATTTAATATTGACGCCGTGGTGCGCTTTGATGAAGCTCAGTTCTTGGTACCCCACACTTGAGTTTAACTAGCCTCAATCAGCTCTGCCAAAAAATAGGCTACGAGTTTACAGATACCGATTTGCTGACGATGGCGGTGACCCATCGCAGTTTTAGCGCCGACAATAATGAGCGAATTGAATTCTTAGGCGATTCGCTCTTGAACATGATCATTGCTGAAGCCCTATATCACCGGTTTCCTAATATTGATGAGGGTGATCTCAGCCGAATTCGCTCAGTTTTGGTAAGCGGTAAAACCCTTGCCGCGATTGCGCTTGAATTTGATCTTGGACGCTATTTACGTTTAGGCGCAGGTGAAAAAAACAGTGGCGGCCAGCGCCGCGCCTCGACCCTAGCGGATGTGGTAGAGGCTTTGATCGGTGCTATTTATTTAGAGTCTGGTTTTGATGTGTGTAGGGAGCGGGTGCTGGCTTGGTTTGCACCGCGCCTATCGGCCTTAAACCCTGAGTCTAGCCACAAAGACGCCAAAACGCGGCTGCAAGAATTATTGCAAGCGCGCAAACAACCTTTGCCGAATTACCAACTGATTGAAACGGCTGGTGCTGACCACCAGCAAACTTTTGTGGTGGCCTGCTCGGTAAGCTTATTAACCTCGTCGGTTTCTGCCTCTGGCAGTAGTCGGCGCAAAGCCGAACAGGCAGCTGCCGAACAGGTGCTGTTGGCATTAAAGGAAGTAGAATGAGTGCTAGTGGAGAGAATACCGAGATGAGCGTACAGCGCTGTGGCTATGTGGCTATTATTGGCCGCCCCAATGTCGGTAAATCGACCTTGCTGAATCATATACTGGGGCAAAAGCTTAGTATTACCTCACGCAAACCCCAAACGACACGCCATCAAGTGCTCGGCATTAAGACCGAAGGGGAGGTGCAAGCAATTTATGTTGATACCCCCGGCATGCACTTGAAAGAAGAAAAAGCCCTTAATCGCTATATGAATAAGGCGGCGAGCTCAGCGATTAAAGATGTCGATCTCATTCTGTTTTTAGTGGATCGCGATCGCTGGACAGATGACGATGATCTGGTGCTAAAAATACTTGAAAATGCGCGCAGCCCCGTTGTGTTGGTGATTAATAAGGTCGATCGGTTGGACGATAAAGGTCAGCTATTGCCTTTAATTACTAATTTGCAGAGCAAATACAAATTTGCCGACGTGGTGCCTGTGTCGGCGCTGCAGGGCCATAACCGCGAAGAGCTTGAAAAAGTAATTGCTCGGTTTTTGCCTGAAAGTACGCACATGTTTCCAGAAGATCAAATTACCAACCGCAGCGAGCGCTTTTTGGCAGCGGAGCTGGTCCGTGAAAAAATTATGCGTCAGCTAGGTGAAGAAATACCCTATTCGATGACGGTGGAAATTGAAGAGTTTACCGAGTCGCCACGCTTACTTGAAATCAGCGCTTTGATTTTAGTTGAGCGCGATGGTCAGAAAAAAATCATCATTGGCGAAGGCGGTAGTCGGCTTCGGCAAATTGGCACCGAGGCCCGTAAGGACATGGAGCGGGCGTTCGATAACAAGGTAATGCTACGCCTGTGGGTTAAAGTTAAATCCGGTTGGTCAGACGATGAGCGCGCCCTGCGCAGCCTTGGTTATACCGATATTAATTTAAAGTAATTATGAATCGTGTCGAAGGCGAACTGTGTTTTGTTTTGCATATTCGCCCCTATCGCGACACCAGTGCCTTAGTTAATTTATTTAGCCCAAACTACGGGCGTTTCACTTGCGTGGCCAAGGGCCTGCGCGGGGCTGGCCGGTCCCGTCAACCTTGGCGCGCGGCACTGCAAGCCTTTAATCTTGTTGGTGTAAGCTGGCAAGGGCGAGGTGAATTAAAATCCTTAATCGATGCCCAGCATCAGCAGAGCTATAACTTACAAGGTAAAGCGCTATTTTGTGGCTTGTATGTAAATGAGTTACTAGAGCGCCTGCTGCATCAGCATGACCCCCAAAGCGATGTTTTTGTCTTATACACTCAGTGCCTTACCCAACTTGCGGTTGGCGAAGAGCTTGAGACGACCCTGCGCCGCTTTGAATTTGGTTTATTAGACGCTTTGGGTTACGGATTAAATTTTTCGGTTTGCCATCGTACCGGTTTGGCGGTAATGGCGGAGCAAACTTATTGTTTTCAGCCGGCAGAGGGCTTGGTGTTAGCAGACCAAGACTGTGGCCTCGTGTTCTCTGGCGAGGTGCTATTAAAGCTCGCGCGCGGTGAATTTAATCACCAAACCTTACCTGCCGCGAAGCGACTTAGCCGCTTGGCACTGCAAACCTTGTTAGGCGGTAAACCTTTGCGCAGCAGGGCACTGTTTGCACCGGCCGCCACGGCCGATTAACTTAGCTGTCAAAAACTGCGTCGAGCTCGTGTTCCTCTTGCCATTGTAATAACTCATCTATCGCTGTAACTAAATTAACAACGTCTGTGTTGGGGGTTTGGTGGTCGCCGAGGCTTTGTTCAAGTTGTAAAACCTTGGCTTTTAATACGGGTGTGCCGGTATAGCAGCACGCCCCCTTAAGGCTGTGATTGATGTCTGCGATGGTGTCGCGGTCATTCAGCTCTAGGGCCTGAAGTAAGGCCTGTTTGTGCTTGGGCAGACTGCTTATTAGCATGCCCAACATTTCTGCCGCTAAGGTGGCGCGGCCTTTGGCTAGCTTTAAACATTGTGAAATATCGACAGGGCGAGGTGGCGTGGCGGTGTTCTTTTCGCTGAGGTAGCGATTGAATAATTCGGCGAGCTGATGTTCGGTAATTGGTTTGCTCAGGTAATCATTCATTCCCGCTTCGCGCAGCTGTGCAGGGTTTTCCGGTGCTAAATAGGCTGATAGCGCAATAATTGGGGTGTCGCGATTTAAACCACCGCTACGAATTTGGCGGCTAGCTTCAATGCCGTCCATATGTGGCATCTGGATGTCCATAAAAATAAGGTCAAAGCACTTTTCTTGGCAGCGCTGAATTGCGTCAACACCACTTTGCGCCGTTGTAGTGGCGGCGTTTAAATCGGTTAAAAAGCTAGCAAGGATATGTAAGTTAGAGGGGTTGTCATCTACCGCCAATATTGATGTGGCTGGGAATTGCTGCGCTTTACGGAGAGCGGCGGGCTTTATTTCTCGGTTTAGTGCATCGAATAATTTGATGTGTGAAATAGGCTTGCTTAGGTAGCGGTGTTCTTGGTGCTCGTCCGCATCGTGGTTATAGGGGCAGAGGAGTATTGCAGAGCGGTCTAAGTTGCAAATGAATTGGCTAATGGCTTCGTCTTGCTCGTCGCTGCTTATAAGGAGGTAATCACAATCGGTATTTAGCTCTGTAATATTTGTGCAGTGAATAGTAGTAAGTCCCCAGTTGTCGAATAGCATTTGTAATGAGTGGGCATGAAGGGGGCTGGGGTCGTAAAGCGCGATGTGTTTGCCGCGCAGGGCATTAAAGTCGCGTATGCGAATGGCATTGTTGACGACGGTGAAATTAATCGTAAACCAAAAGGTGGCGCCTCGGCCTAGCTCGCTTTCAATACCAATTTCGCCGCCCATTTGCTCAATTAGGCCTTTGACAATAACTAATCCGAGCCCAGTGCCGCCATACTCCCTCGTTATTGATGCATCGGCTTGGCCAAAATCTTTAAAAATTTTCTTTTGTTGGTCTTTCGATAAACCAATGCCAGTGTCGCTGATTTGGATGGTTACGGCGGCATGTTGCTCGTCATGGCTATTGCTCTGAACATTGATAAGGATGTGACCCGCAGGCGTAAATTTAATAGCATTATTAATTAGGTTTGTGAGTATTTGTCTAAGTCGTAATGCGTCGGACAAGACGGTTTCCGGTGTGCCTTTCTGTATTGTGAGTATCAGCTCAAGCTGCTTGCCTGCACTGTCGGGGGCGAGCAATTGCAGTGTGTCTTCTATGACTTCACGAAGGTTTACCGGCGCACTGTCGAGGACTAATTTTCCGGCTTCGAGCTTTGAAAAATCCAGGATGTCGTTAATGATAGCGAGCAAGCTGTTGGCTGAGCTATTAATGGTTTCAATGGCTTCACGTTGGCGGGTTTCAAGTTCGGATTTCAATAAAATCCGGCTGAAACCAATAATGCCATTGAGGGGCGTGCGAATTTCATGGCTAGTATTGGCTAAAAACTCCGATTTAACTCGGCTGGCATTTAGGGCTTCGCGGCGGGCCAAATCGAGTTCTATGTTTTGTACTTCAACGGTTTCTAGGGTCTCTCGTAAATCGGTATTACTCTGCTCAATGTTGCGTTGCAAGTCCTGTAATTCATTTTGGTGGGCGCTATTCAATAAATTCAATTCTTCGGCAATCTCACTAAATTCATCATTACCAGGAATGTGGGCATGGAAATTTTTGGCGCCGTTGGTCATGCGCCGAACTGCTTGGCGAAGCGAATTTAAATCTCGTGTTAGGATTTGGTTGATATAGCTACTTAAAGTAACGCAAATAATAAATGCGCAAATCATAAAGGTGGCGCCAATCAGTAAGGTTTGATATTGGCGGATTTCTAAATGTTGCCAGTTAAACTGCATGGCGACCCAGCCGATGGGGGCGGGTTTTACGTCGTTTTGCTCGCTTGGTTTAATGATGGGTTGCAGAATAAATAAACCATCTTGTGAAAAGTAAAGCTGGGCGCTGGGGCTTTTCTGAGCAATCTGTGCTTGCGGTAAATTTGACCGCGGGCCAGCTTGAGCAAGGAGATCTAAATTGGCATTGTAAATACCGACTGCACGGACTGCTGGCTCTTCTAACGCCGTGGTTGAAATTTGTTGAAGTGCGTCGCCGTGATTACTTGCCAGCATGTGTTCGGCAACAATTGCGAGGTGTTCGCTGGAGGTTTTGGCGCGCTCGGTCATCATGCTGCGCAATTCGTGAATCTGGGTGTACATTAAATACGCGCTCAGGCCAATAGATAGTGCCAGCACGGGCAACAAGACCATAACCAATATTAATTTTCTAATTCCTAAGCGCCTGGGCATTGCTTGGTGGAGCCTTCTGGGGTTGGAGTGGTATTATCATGACCGAAAAACATGGGCGCTGCTATTATTGTGCAGAGTAATCAGTGCTGCAATGACGCTGGGGCAGATGAGTGAAATTACTGGACTAGCGTGGTGGTGCGTCAAGCTATAAAGAGGTTTAAGTCCTTGTTATGAAAGACTTTCCAACAATAGATCAATATATTGGCAATACCCCCTTAGTGCGCTTGCAGCGGCTGCCGGGTAAGACCTCTAATACTATTCTGGTCAAGCTAGAAGGGAATAACCCTGCCGGCTCGGTTAAAGATCGACCGGCTATGAGTATGATAGAGCATGCCGAGCAGCGTGGGGTGATTACGCCGGGCGATACTTTAATCGAGGCCACCAGCGGTAATACAGGTATCGCACTGGCCATGGCGGCGGCAATAAAGGGTTATAAGATGATTCTTATTATGCCCAGTCATATGAGCGTGGAGCGCAAATTGGCGATGGCGGCCTATGGTGCGAGTTTGCTTGAAGTGTCCCAAGAGGCTGGAATGGAAGGGGCGCGGGATTTAGCCCTAGAAATGCAAGCTGCGGGGCAAGGCAAGGTGTTGGATCAATTCTCCAATAGCGATAATCCCCAAGCCCATTACGACGGTACAGGGCCTGAAATTTGGCAGCAAACCGACGGTCGAGTGAGTCATTTTGTTAGCTCCATGGGCACAACGGGCACCATTATGGGAGTGTCGCGTTATTTAAAAGAACAAAACCCCGCAATTGAGATCATAGGTCTGCAACCGGATGGTTGTTCTAGTATTCCGGGTATACGACGTTGGCCAGAAGCGTACCTGCCGAGTATTTACGATTCGGTACGGGTGGATAAGGTCATTGATATGGACCAAACAACAGCAGAGACCACGATGCGTGCATTGGCCGCGAACGAAGGTATTTTTTGCGGAGTGTCGTCTGGTGGCGCGGTAGCTGGTGCGCTGCGGATTAGCGAAACAGTAGAAAATGCCGTTATCGTCGCTATTGTTTGTGATCGCGGCGACCGGTATTTATCGACCGGAGTTTTTGATGCGGCCCTAAAATACTAGTGTCTCAGAGCGTGTCTAAGCTGCAATTGGTGGGAACTCATGGTTAAAGTAAGGGAAGATTTTCCGTTATTAAAGGATGGTCGAGTCGACATAGATAGCTGGATTGCCAGACTTCCTATCGATGTTCAGGTAATTGACCGTGTTCAATTACATCGAGCGATGAGCGTTGCCGAAGCGTGTGCAGCGTTGCCCACGCCGATTGATGCGCCAAAGGCAGAAGGTTTAAGCAGTTTTTTTACCGCATTGGAAATGGTGGAAATTCTCGCCGATTTACATCTCGATCAAGACAGCTTAATTGCCGCGACCCTGTTCAGAGCGGTGCGTGAGAACCGTCTTAGTTTGGCCGAGCTAGAACGGGATTTTGGTCGCCCAGTTGCAAAATTGGTAGATGGCGTGCTTGGAATGGCGGCGATTTCCAAGGTTAATGCCGAGTTAGACGCACCCGTGCTTGGCCAATCTGAAGCCCAGAGTGAAACTATTCGCAAGATGCTGGTGGCATTGGTAGATGATGTTCGTGTTGCACTCATTAAGCTCGCGGAGCGAACCTCGGCAATTCGCGCAGTAAAAAACAAACCAGATAAACGCTATCGGGTTGCGCGCGAGGTGGCCGATATTTACGCACCCCTAGCGCATCGTTTGGGCATAGGCCATATAAAATGGGAGCTCGAAGACCTTTCTTTTCGCTATTTGCAGCCGCTTGCCTATAAGAAAATTGCCAAATTACTCGATGAGAAGCGCCTTGATCGTCAACACTATATTGACGACGCTATTGCGATGTTAGAGAAAGCGCTAAAGGACGATAATATCCAAGCCGATATCGCCGGTCGCGCAAAACATATTTACAGTATTTGGCGCAAAATGCAGCGAAAAGGTATCGGTTTCTCTCAGGTTTACGATATTCGCGCCGTGCGAGTATTGGTGCCAGATACCAAGTCTTGTTATGCAGCTTTGGGCTTGGTACACGGGCTGTGGCGCAATATTCCCAATGAGTTCGACGACTATATTGCCAACCCCAAAGATAATGGTTATCGCTCCTTGCACACCGCAGTCATTGGCCCCGATGGTAAGGTTTTAGAAATCCAAATTCGCACCCGTTCAATGCATGAAGAGGCTGAATTTGGGGTGTGCTCACATTGGATGTACAAAGGTACCGACAAAAGCGCCAAAAGCACGAATAGCTATGATGAAAAAATTGCGTGGTTGCGCCAAGTTTTGGATTGGCACGAAGAAAGCGGCAGCAGCAGCGACGTAGCCGAGCAATTTACCCACACCCAAGATCGGGTTTATGTTTTTACCCCCGACGGGCATGTTGTGAACCTGCAAAATGGCGCTACGCCACTGGATTTTGCCTACCATATTCATACTGAGGTGGGTAACTGTTGTCGCGGGGCCAAGGTGAATGGTCGTATTGTTCCGCTTACCTATACGCTAAAGACCGGAGAGCGGGTAGAAATTCTAACCGGCAAAGACAGCGAACCGCGCCGCGATTGGTTGCAAAGTAATCTTGGGTATCTAAAAACCTCGCGGGCCAGAACCAAAGTGCAGCACTGGTTTCGATTACAGGCCAAGGAAGACAATATTGTTGCTGGCAGGGCGTTGCTAGATAAAGAATTTAAACGCCTAGCATTGAATAGCATCGACTATAAATATTTGGCCGATCAAATGCACTGCCCCAGTGTTGACGATATGTACGCCTCAGTTGGTGCCGGAGAAATAAGCACCTTCCAGCTGATAAAAGCGGCGCACAATCTTGCTGGACGAGAGGGTGATGCCAGTCAATCGCTCGTTAAATTGCGGCCGCCGAGCACCAAAAATAATGATGGCAGTCAAATTCGAATCAGCGGTGTAGGCAATTTAATGACCTATTTCGCGCGCTGCTGTAAACCGCTGCCTGGCGAGGCGATAGCTGGGTATATTACCGTGGGTAGGGGCGTTAGCGTGCATTTGCAGGACTGCAACAAGCTGCTGCAATTGCAGAGCGTAGAGCCCCAGCGAATTATTGCGGTAGATTGGGCCGACGCCCAAATTGAAACCTATCCCGTCGATATCGAATTAGAGGCCTATGATCGCCAAGGGTTGTTGCGGGATATCACTCAGCAGTTGGCCACCGAGAAAGTGAACGTTATCTCAATGAGTACCGTTACTGATACCGCTCATCATATGGCAACCATGAACATTCGTCTTGAAATTCGCGATCTGGCCACCTTGTCAGACTTATTTAACCGTCTCAATGGCCTTCCGAATGTGGTGGCGGTTAGACGAATTAGAGAAAACTAGTCGTGAGCTACACTATTGCGGATTTACAGTACCTAATGAGTCGCTTGCGCGACCCAGAAACCGGTTGTCCTTGGGATTTGAAACAGACGTTTTCAAGTGTGGTGCCTCATACCCTTGAGGAGGTTTACGAGTTAGTTGATGCCATCGAGCAGGGTGATAGCGAACAAATACGCCAAGAGCTGGGTGATGTTCTATTTCAGGTGATTTTTTACAGCCAGTTAGCTACTGAGGCAGCGGATTTTAGTTTTGCGGATGTGGTGAATGATATTGTTGAAAAGCTACTGCGCCGTCATCCCCATGTTTTCCCCGATGGTCAGCTGACGTCAGTGCGGAATGCCGATGCGCCGGCAGACGCAGCCATTAACGCGCGCTGGGAAGAAATTAAGCAGCAAGAGCGCGAGCAAAAATCCCAACTCAGCGCGATGGATGATGTTCCCCAGGCTCTGCCCGCGCTCACTCGCGCGGCAAAACTGCAAAAACGGGCTTCCCAAGAAGGTTTTGATTGGACGGAATTGCGGGATGTTGTCGCCGCGCTCAGAGCGGAAATCGATGAATTGGATGCGGCAATTGCACTTGCCGATCCGGCTGATATTGCTGACGAGATGGGCGATGTTCTGTTTTCGGCTATTAATGTTGCCCGTCACTTAAAGTTGGACGCCGAAGCCGTGACGCGCGGCGCTTGTCGTAAGTTTGAACGTCGCTATCGATTTGTTGAACAGCGCTGTCGTGAAACCGGTCATATCGCGGTGAAAGGACAAGAAAATAGTCAGCTAGAGTTGTTTTGGCAAGAGGCGAAGGCAACTGGACTTTAGCTTCCCTGGCAGTTGCGTATTGCGCGGTGGAGCTTTAACAATAGTAGGCTGGCCTTTTGTTAACCGAGGCCAGCCATTTGGCTTTAAGTTTTAACAACTAATGGTTTTCGTGATGTTTGTAGCGATTAAGATGCTTTTCCATTAAGGAGAGGTAGCGGGGGGTGGGGCCGATATCTTCGTATAGCGGGTCGCCCAGTTCATCTGTGGAAACTATTTTAGAACCCTGCTGGTAGGGCATTACGCTTTCCATCTCGTCTAGCGCTGCGCCTAATAAATCGGTAATAAGCTCCTCTATATTGCGGCGCGGGTAGAGTTCGGCCAAGGCATTGAGCCGTGCGGCGTCTTTAATGGATAAGCGAACCTCGTAGCAATCTGCAGTGAGCGTGCCACTAGCGGTTTCTTCCCAGAGAGATAACAATTCTCGTACTTTCATAATGCGGTACCTGTCATCTGGGGGCGGAACTGAAAATAGCCGCCCATAAATAAATAATACCTATGTACGAGGCTTTTTTGCTAGCATTATCGGTGTAAATACTATCCCTAATTGCAATGGAACTCTTTGGAGGTAGAGAGACTGCTCTTCGGTCGTAGCATAAGGTAGGTGTTAAGTGTGGCCTAGGCTTTTGACTTGCGTAATGCAGCTTTGTCTCTTGTTTCTTTGCGATAGCAACTATTTAAATCGTGTTGAGTTTGGACCATTAGAATGCGCAGGTATTTTTGCGTTTACATGTATAAATTGGATGATTTGCAGGGGCTGCGGTCTTGTGCTTTGGTCGTAGAAAGCGCCATAAGTCTTGTGTGCTGGGCCATTGCTGTGTATCGTTGTGCGCTTTTGCTGCGGCGGCCCCTACGGCGCAGGCTATGAATTTGTTACTATTGGGGAGTTTCCCGCTATGCGCGTTATATTATTGGGCCCTCCGGGGGCAGGTAAAGGTACTCAAGCACAGTTTATTTCCGAGAAATTTGCTATTCCGCAGATTTCTACTGGCGATATGTTGCGCTCGGCCGTCAAGGCTGGCAGTCCACTGGGTCTTCAGGTAAAAGAAGTGATGGCTTCCGGTGGTTTAGTGTCGGATGAAATCATTATTGCGTTGGTTAAAGAGCGTATTACTGAAGCCGATTGCAGTAACGGCTTCCTGTTTGATGGTTTTCCCAGAACTATTCCTCAGGCTGAGGCGCTTATCTCTGCTGGTGTGAATATTGATAAAGTGCTTGAAATCGCCGTTGCCGACGAAGAAATCGTGACTCGGATGAGTGGTCGTCGCAGTCATGAAGGCTCCGGACGGACATACCATCTTGTTTATAATCCACCCAAGCAAGAAGGGCTGGATGATATTACCGGTGAAAAACTGGTTCAGCGTGAAGACGATCATGAAGATACGGTGCGTAATCGCCTAAACGTATATCACGAGCAAACCAAGCCGCTGGTCGCATTTTACAGCAGCTTAAGCGGTGACAACGCGCCGCAATACTCGCGGATCGAAGGCGTGGGCTCGGTTGATGAAATTACACGTAGAGTGTTCGCCGCGCTAGCAGACTAATTTTTATCATAGTCTTTAAAAAGGGCGCCTGCGGGTGCCCTTTTTTTATTGTTAATATTTAATCAGGCTCTATTCCCCCTTCTTCGTTATGTTAAAAGTGAGTGAACACATGAAGTCAGGAATCGTTTTTGTAAATTTAGGTACGCCGACGGCACCGACCCCAGCAGCCGTTCGGGTATTTTTAAAACAGTTTCTTTCCGATCGCCGCGTGGTGGAAGTTCCCCGACTTATTTGGCTGTGTATCCTTTATTTGATTATTTTGCCGTTTCGGGCGCCGCGAGTGGCACGGGCATACCGCCAAATTTGGATGAACGATATTTCACCGCTGCGTTACTTTTCTCAGCGTTTGGTAGACGGCGTCGCTAAACGGGTCGCGGAGCACTATCCCGAACAGGATATCGAATTTCGTTTGGCTATGACCTATGGTCAAATCTCAATATCGGTCGCAATTGAAGAATTGCTAGCCTCTGGGTGCGAGCGTTTGTTTTTCCTGCCCTTATTTCCACAATATTCGGCGACAACGACGGCGGCGGTGCACGACGAAATTAATAGGGTTTTTTCTCGCTATCGCGATATTCCCCAGTGGTCGTGGTTGCGCAGTTATCATGATCACCCAGTTTACATCGAAGCTCTGGCGCAAAGTGTTAAAAAGCATTGGGCTGAGTCAGGCCAGGGCGAGCGTTTATTGATGTCTTTTCACGGTATTCCCAAACGCAATGTTGATTTGGGCGACCCCTACCAACAGCATTGCGAAGAGACCGCGGCGGCGTTGGCAAAGGCATTGAATTTGAATGCTGATCAGTGGCAATTGAGCTATCAATCTCGTTTAGGAAAGGCTGAGTGGTTGCAACCCTATACCGACAAAACCGTTATCGCTTTGGCGCAATCCGGATTGAAAAAAATAGATGTAATGTGTCCGGCTTTTGCCGTTGAATGTTTGGAAACACTAGAAGAAATAGATGGCGAAGTGCATGAATATTTTATAGAAAATGGCGGGGAAGCATTTCGTTATGTCGCTTGTCTCAACGACAGCGAGTCGCATCAAAAACTAATGATTTCTCTCTGCAAGTCGTTTATTGAAGAAAAAAACCAATTATTTTCGTAAAAAAGTAAGAATTTGTACGTAAATCAACGACTTTTTTTTGCGTTGGTTATTTTATGTGCTATTTTTATTGCAATTAAATCAGCATCGTCGTCGCCAAGGAGAATTAATGATGCCAGCCGCTAAAAAAGCCCGCGTTAAAGCAGCCCCTGCTCAACGTAAACCAAGAAGTAAAAATGTCGCTTTAGTAAACCCACTCGTTATCAAAGCAGAGGAAGGTTTAAAGAAAGTTGAGGCTATGGTCGCCAATGAAAGACGCGCTCTAGCCGCGGCAAAAACTAAAATTGAAGCTGCTCGTGCTAAGGCGAAAAAAACCGCTCGCGCCGCAGACAAAAACGCAGTTAAGCGCGCTGTTGCCGCTGCTGAAAAAGTAAATGAAAAACTGAAAGCAGCGCGCACAAAAGCTGCCGCCGGTAAAGTTGATCTAGCAAATGTAAAAGCCGTTGCCAGAATCAAAGCTTCAGAAACAGCGATTACACAGAAAGTGGCTGAGCGTTCGCAAGCCTTGAGCAGTAAAGCCGATGCCGATTTGGCAAAAGCAGTTAAATTATTCGAGCAGCGTTTCAAAAAGAAACGCGCAGCAGCCAATAAAGCAAAAATTGCTTTAATTGAGAAGAAATTACTCGCCAAGCACAAATTAGCTGTTAAGCAATTAAGCGCTAAAATTAACGGCAGCAAGCCTAAAAAGGCGGCCGTTAAGAAAGCGCCAGCGGCAGCCGCTGTTAAAGCTGCTCCCGCTGTGAAAAAAGCGCCTGCCAAAAAGACAGCAGTTGCCAAAACAGCAGCGAAAAAAGTCGCTGCTAAAAAAGCGCCAGCTAAGAAAGTCGCAGCGAAGCCCGTTGTTGCAAAAAAGGTCGCTGCTAAAAAAGCCGCGGCGCCAAAGGCCGCTAAAGCAGCTACAGTTAAAGCGCCTGCCGCACCCAAAAAGCCTCGCGTAAAACGCGCTCCAGCTAAAGCGAAAGCTACGGCAGCCGCGCCAGTCGAAAGCCCAGTAAGTGCACCAGCTGCAACTGAAACGCCAAACAGCTAATTTACACTTTGCTGGTAAACAAAAAGGGAGGCCTAGCCTCCCTTTTTTGTGTCTGGGTTTTAAGCTTGTGGCGTGATATCGCCGACGGTATTGAAATTTCGAAACGCGTGTTGTTGACCACTAAAGTCGGCGCTGACGGAATTAAGTTGGCGATACCACTGATTGACACTGCGCCCACCGCTTGCGAGGTAGTCGCCCAAGCTGTTGGTCAGCTGGGTGTTGAGCAGGGCAAACAAATACTGGCCGCGTTCGCCGTCGTTGGCGTAGGTGATGTCGGCGTGATGTTTGTGATGCGCTTGGTATAGTTTTGCTAGTAGATCCGGAGGTGGGCAGGGGCTGTCGCAGGGCAAAATAAAGGCGTAGGGCGTACTTGCCGCTTGCAGTGCGGCATAAATTCCCGCAAGGGGCCCTTGGAAGCCGCTGATGCTGTCTGTAACGGTGTTGGCGTAATGCCGATACTGTTCTTGGTTCCGATTACAGCTAATTAATATGTGCTGTATTTCTGCCGGTACGGCCGTTAAAACATGTTCAATAAGTGGGGCGCCGTGCCATTGCAGCAAACCTTTATCTTGATTATTCACGCGTCGGCCAGCGCCACCGGCGAGAATGACGGCGGTGATTGATGCGGGGTCGTAATTGCGGTATTCGTTTATCGCCATTATTTTTAATACTGCGCTAATTTATGAAGCGCATAATCCCAATGTGGTATGATTCTGAGCATTCATTTTACTCTGATTTCTCCAGTGGTTTTTTCTTCATGAGCAGTTTACTCGCGATAGAGGCTTCAACAGAAGCGTGTTCGGTTGCCTTATTGCACCAGGGCAAAGAAATAGAAGATTTTCGAATGCTGCCCCGAGCCCATACCCAATTTTTATTACCCATGGTAGCCCAGATCCTCGCTGAGGCGGGGCTTAATCTTGGCCAAATTGATGCGATTGGTTTTGCCGCTGGGCCTGGTTCTTTTACTGGTTTGCGAGTTTGCGCAGGTGTGGTACAGGGCTTGGCATTTGCACGGGATCTTCCGGTTGTCGGCGTGTCCACTTTGCAAGCGATGGCTCAGCATGCCTTGTTGGAATATCAACTCAGCGACGGCGATGTTGTTTTGCCCACACTTGATGCACGTATGGATGAAGTGTATTGGGGGCAATATAAAGTTGCGGCGGGATTTGCGGATGTGCTGATCGCAGATAAACTGTGCCCACCAGAAGATGTAAGGATTGCAGACGTAGCCGCGCGCCTGATCGGTGTCGGCAGTGGCTGGGGCTATGCCCCACGCTTTGCGGTAAATCGGGCTCCTGTGACAATTGATGAAGAAGTTTATCCTCGCGCCAGCGCAGTGCTGCGTTTGGCTGCGCGGGAGTTTGCCGCTGGCCGCTATAGCACTGCAGAACAGGCCCAACCGGTGTATTTGCGCGACAGTGTCGCTTGGCAAAAATCGTAATTTAAACTGAGGAAGAACACTACAATGGATGCGTTTCGCGCGGTAATACTGGCGGCAATTCAAGGGCTGACTGAATTTTTGCCAATTTCGAGTTCTGGGCACTTAGTGCTACCCCAAACCTTGTTTGGTTGGGAAGACCAAGGCTTGGCCTTTGATGTGTCTGTGCACGTTGGCTCGCTGTTGGCCGTGTTGTGGTATTTTCGAGTTGAGGTTAGGGGGATTTTAGGGGATTGGTTTGGCAGTTTAGTCGGCGGCCAACAAAATGAAAATAGCCGCTTGGGGTGGATGGTTATTGTAGCGACGATTCCTGCCGTGGTAGCTGGGCTTATTTTTAATGATTTTATTGAACTGAATTTGCGAACCGGTTATGTGCTTGCCACCACAACATTGGTTTTTGGCGTTATTTTGGGCGTGGTAGATCGCTACGCGAAACACAGTCGTCACCTTGCTGATATTGGTTTGCGCATTGCGCTGATTGTTGGCTTTGCCCAAGCGATTGCTCTAATCCCCGGCACCTCGCGTTCGGGGATTACCATTACCGCTGCATTGATGATGGGCTTAAGCCGCAGTGATTCGGCGCGCTTTTCTTTTTTATTGTCGATGCCAATCATTGCCGCAGCCGGTTCATACAAATTGTTGGAATTAGTACAGGGTAGCGCCGAGGTGCCTTGGGGGTATTTGTTTATAGGCTTTGTTGTGTCGGCAATTACTGCCTATGCATGTATTCATGTATTTATGCGCTGGGTTGAGCGTATGGGTATGATGCCCTTCGCAATTTATCGGGTGATATTGGCGGCGATTTTGTTTGCGGTGCTGGCCAATTAAATATCACTAGGTAAGGCTGCTGAAAAATCGCAATTATATAATTCGGAGTTCATAGCCTTGGAGACTCAAACAATGCAGGTGTGTTTTATTGGCTTGGGGGCAATGGGCTATCCCATGGCCGGTCATTTGCAAGAGAAGGGTTTCGCGCTGTCGGTATACAACCGAAGTGGAGCCAAGGCTGCGCAGTGGTCTGAACAATATGGGCGTGGGGCCAGCGACAGTCTGGCTGCGGCCGTGGCGGGCGTTGAGGTGGTTGCGCTGTGTCTTGGCGCCGACGAGGATGTGCGCGAAGTATTAACAGGGCCGCAGGGTGTGTTTGCACTTATGCCTGTGGGTGGCGTTATCGTTGATCACACCACTACCTCGGCTGCATTAGCGCGCGAGATGGCGGTTTTAGCCGCTGACTACGGTCATTCTTTTATTGATGCACCGGTATCTGGTGGTCAAGCTGGCGCCGTCAACGGTCGCTTAACGGTTATGGCGGGTGGTGATGCCAGTGCGTTTGCGCGGGTAGAGACGGTTTTGGCCGCGTATGCCGCGCGTTACCAGCTGCTCGGCCCAGCGGGCTCTGGGCAGCTGGCTAAAATGGTCAATCAAATTTGTATTGCGGGATTAGTTCAGGGCTTGGCCGAAGGTATGCATTTTGGCGCTCAGGCGGGGCTAGATATGGCGGCGGTCGTCGATGTGATTGGCGCAGGCGCTGCGCAGTCGTGGCAAATGGATAATCGCGCTAAAACCATGTTGGCGGGTGAATTTGATTTTGGTTTTGCGGTGGATTGGATGCGCAAAGACTTGGGTTATGTGCTCGACGAAGCGCGTCAGCGCAAACTTAGTTTGCCTGTTACGGCACTTGTAGATCAGTTTTATGCGCAGGTACAGAATCTGAATGGCGGCCGCTATGACACCTCCAGTTTATTATTGGCTTTACAGCAGGGCGCAAAAAAGGCGTAAAAGGGTTAGTTTAGATGAGTGATATGCAAAAATTTAATGACGGTTTATTGTCATTTCTAGATCAAAGCCCAACTCCATTTCATGCTGTTGATACGATGCTAAAGCGCTTGCGGGCAGCTGGTTTTGAAGTATTGGACGAGCGCGAAGAGTGGAAGTTAAAGCCTGGTGGTCGTTATTTTGTGGTGCGTAATGGGTCCTCGGTCGTTGCATTTTGCTGCGGGCAGAGCAATTTGCAGCAGCGCGGCTGGCGCATGGTCGGCGCACATACCGACAGCCCCAATCTTAAGGTAAAGCCGAATCCGGAGTTGCATCGTCACGGTTACTTTCAAGTTGGCGTGGAAGTGTACGGCGGCGCTTTACTTAATCCTTGGTTTGATCGAGATCTTGGTTTGGCGGGTCGTGTAAATTACGAAAATGCCAAGGGTGAATTGTGCAGTTGCCTGCTCAATATTACGCGTCCTGTGGGGCTGATTCCGAGTTTGGCGATTCATCTAGATCGCGAGGCGAATAATAGCCATGCCGTGAATCCCCAAAAAGATTTACCTGTTGTGTTGTTGCAGAGTGCAGATAAAGAAGATTTCCGCGCACTTATTGCCACCGAGCTTGCCACGCAAGGTTTTGCAGACGTTGCTAAAGTATTGGATTACGAATTAAGTTTTTACGACTGTCAGCAGGCGGCCTTGGTGGGGTGGAATGGCGACTTTATTGCCAGCGCGCGTTTGGATAATTTGCTGTCATGCTTTGTTGGCTTGCAAGCGCTGTTAAATAGCGATGCCAATAGCCACACGGTATTAGTTTGCAATGACCATGAAGAGGTAGGTAGCCAGTCGGCGGTCGGGGCGCAGGGCCCAATGTTAGAGTCGGTGCTGCGACGCATTGCGGGTGATGAAGTTAGCTGGCAGCGGACAATGGCCAATTCCATGATGATTTCTGCGGATAACGCCCACGGTATCCACCCCAATTTCAGTGACCGCCACGATGCCAATCACGGTCCGCTTCTTAACGCGGGGCCGGTAATTAAAAACAATGTAAATCAGCGTTACGCAACTAACAGCGGAACCAGCTCGCTATTTCGCCGCTTGTGTGGCGATGCAGCGGTACCAGTGCAGAGCTTTGTGGTGCGCAGCGATATGGCCTGTGGCAGCACCGTGGGACCACTGACGGCGGCGGCGATTGGGGTTAAAACCTTGGACGTTGGCGTGCCGACTTTTGCGATGCACTCGATTCGCGAATTGGCGGGCAGTCAGGATGCGTATAATTTGGCTAAGGTATTGACGGCGTATTATGGCCTAGAGAGCGCAGATACCGGCGATTGAGCGGTGCTTACTGAGAGCTCGGCCGCCAGTATCAGTTGGTCGCGCAGCCTTAGTCGCGATTGAAGTCGGCTTTGCGTTTTTCGACGAAGGCGTTGAGACCTTCTTTGCCTTGGCTGCTGCCAACCGCTTTGGCAATGCCGCGGCTTTCTAATTCCAGCTGAGTCTCTAAGGTATTACTGTAGCTCGACAGCAGTAAAGATTTGATTTCACCGTGGGCAATGCTCGGACCTGCCGCCATTTTCCGAGCGAGGGCGTCGGCTTCTGCGGCGAGCTCATCGGCACTGAGGACTTTGGTGAGTAGGCCCCAGTCCAACGCCTCGGCAGCGCTCAGTACACGGTTGGTCAGCATCAGTTCTTGCGCGCGGCGTAGGCCAACAAGGCGGGGGAGGAAATGGGTAGAGCCGCCGTCGGGGCTGGCGCCGATGCCAGTGTAGGCCATGGTGAATTTGGCGGTGTCAGCAGCAAGCACTAAGTCGCCGGAAATAGCCAAACTAAAGCCCGCGCCGGCGGCAGTGCCGTTAACGGCGACAATCAGCGGCGCTGACATTCTGGCAAAACGCGCGTTTGCAGAGTGTAGATAAGCGGTTATTTCTTTGATGTATAAGCCAACATCATCGCCGGCTTGATGGAAACTCATCACATCGCCGCCAGCGCAGAACATTTTGCCACTGGCGGTAAGGATCACAGCACGAATATCTTTGTCTTCGTCGCAGCGCATTGCGGCCAGCATTAGCTCGCGAGTCATTTCTATGTTTAGGCTATTGGCTGCATCGGGGCGGTTTAGGGTGATTTTGGCGACGCCGTCGGCCTGTTCCCACAGCAGGGTATTATAATCGTGCATAATTAGATCTCTGTACTAATGGAAATTGCTGCCAAGAGAGTAATAGAGGCCAGTGCTAGGGTCAATTTGCTTTATTGGTCACTGTCTTATTTGTTAAGGAGTAGAGCCGCTTGATGCGGGTTTTAGTTTTATCGGCCTATCATGCCGACAGTCATCGCAGCTGGCTCAATGGCTTAATGCGCCATATGCCCGATGTGGAATGGACGGTACTCACCTTGCCGCCGCGGTATTTTAGCTGGCGAGTTCGCGGCAATAGTTTGTCGTGGGCTATGTTAAATCGCAATACCTTGGCGGCGGATTATGATCTGGTTTTGGCAACGTCGATGACTGATTTATCGGCGCTGCGTGGACTGGTACCAGAGATTTGCCGCTGGCCAACCCTAGTGTATTTTCACGAAAATCAATTTGCTTATCCGGCAAGTGAGCAGCAGCGCGACTGGCTTGAGCCGCAAATGTTAAATATATACACCGCCTTAGCTGCCGACAAAGTGGTATTTAACAGCGACTATAATCGTCAAACTCTGCTCGATGGCAGTGATCAGCTATTGGCAAAGCTTCCCGATTTTGTACCGCGCGAGCAAGTTCGCGCACAGCTAGCACAGGCGCTGGTGTTACCGGTGGGTATTGAGCCCCTAGCCGAGCCTAGGCAAGTTCGTGTCAGTGGCGACAGGCTTAAAGTGTTGTGGAATCATCGCTGGGAATACGATAAAGGCCCAAGCCGCTTGCTAGCGCTTGTGATGGAGTGCGACAAGCAAGGCTTGGCCATCGATTTTTACTTTGCCGGCCAGCAGTTTCGCCAGCGTCCGCCAGAATTTGAAGAAATTAAAGAGTGCGTGGAAAACAGTGCGTGCTTAGCCTTAAAACAATTTGGTTTTGTCGCTGATGGGAACCGCTACCAAGATTTACTGGGTTCCTGCGATGTGGTTTTGTCGACGGCGATACACGATTTTCAAGGTTTGGCGGTTTTGCAGGCAGTGGCGGCGGGCTGTGTACCCTTGGTGCCGGATCGCTTGTGCTATCCCCAGTGGTTTGCCGAGGACTATCGCTATTTAAATAGCGAGGGTGATGGCGCAGACGCAATTGTCTTGGAAGCGCGGGGGGCAGTGAAAAAATTGGGGCAGTTACTGAGTTGGAAAACTCGTGGCGAACTACCGCTGGTTGATGTGTCGGGGCTAACGTGGCCGGTGTTAATTCCGGCTTATCGGCAATTGCTGCAAAATATGCTGCCCACCTAGCGTACAGAAAGCCGAGTGTAGCCGCTGGGCGCTCCTCTCGGTGACATGCTGGCGGTGAGTCAGTATCATAAGCAGCTTTTATATATAGGGCGAGGCTGCCCTGAATTAAAATACATAGGATATTATTATGGGCAAGCAGCGGGTACTTACCGGCATCACTACCACCGGCACACCGCATTTAGGCAATTACGTGGGGGCTATTCAACCGGCGATTGCCGAGAGCCAGCGCGGTGAATACGACGCGTTTTTCTTTCTTGCTGATTATCACGCCTTAATTAAAAGCCATGACCCCACTGTGGTTCATCAGTCTAGCCGTGAAATTGCCGCAACTTGGTTGGCTTTGGGCTTGGATACCGATGCCACCACCTTTTACCGCCAGTCTGATGTGCCAGAGATCACTGAGCTGAGTTGGATCCTAACCTGCGTGTGCGCCAAGGGGCTGATGAACCGCTCTCATGCGTATAAAGCCGCAGTGCAGGACAATGAGCAGAAGGGTGAAGACGCCGACTTCGGTGTTACTATGGGGTTGTTCAGTTACCCAATTTTAATGGCCGCCGATATTTTAACGTTTAATGCCAGCAAGGTGCCGGTGGGCCGCGATCAGATTCAGCATATCGAAATGGCGCGGGACATGGCGCAGCGCTTTAATCATTTTTACGGTGAAACCTTTGTGTTGCCAGAGGCCGTGGTTGGTGAAGATGCCGCTGTGCTCAGCGGTTTAGACGGTCGTAAAATGAGTAAAAGCTACGGCAATACCATCCCATTATTTTTGCCAGAAAAGAAACTGCAAAAGCATATTAATAAGATCAAAACCAATTTATTGGAGCCTGGCGAGCCCAAAGATCCTGATAGTTCAACCGTGTTTGAGATTTGGCAAGCTTTTGCCAATCCTGAGCAAGTAGCGGAAATGCGCCAAAAATTTGCCGATGGCATTGCCTGGGGACAGGCCAAAAAAGAATTGTTTGAATTGATTAACTCCCATGTGGCGCCTGCTCGTGAGCGTTATGAAACATTGCTACTGGATAGCAGCTTGCTTGAAGCAGAACTGCAAAAGGGCGCCCAAAAGGCGAGGGCGCATGCGGCGCCAATGCTGGCTAAAGTGCGTAAGGCGGTTGGTCTAGCGGCATTTTCATGATGCAGAACTAGACTGTGCAGATATACAAACGCTTAAAATGAGGCGTCAAAAGATAAGCCGGCGGGGCTGAGGCTGAATACTAGCTTGTTACCTTTGCGAAACTGCAATTGTGCCGGCTGGGTGTCGAACTTAAATTTTGTTTCAATTTTTTTTGCCGCCGGCCAAGGGCTGGTGTCTGCGGTTTTTTCACTGCCATTAAAGTGTAAAGCGGCCCACATGGTCGTCAGCGAGCTTAGTTTGCCTTTTGTGGCTCGTTCGGCGTGTGCGAATTGCGCGCTGCCAAAAGATAGAGCGAAGGCGAGTATGACAAGGCTGCTTAAACTCATTGCACAATCTCAGTTTGCCAGTGAATCTTTAATATAACGGCTTAATTAAGTCGTTATATAGGGAGACTGCATAGCTGTGATTAAGATCACACAAAAAGTGTATTTACGGCCCGAACGGGCCGTATTTAGAGTGTTTTAAAAGTCTAAACCCAGTTCAAGGTAGGCTGCTCGGGGTTCGCCAACAAAGTAACGGTAGTTACCAAAGGCATAATCTGCGCGTTCGGCGTAATCTTCGTCACTTACGTTGTTAATTCGCAGTACGGAGTACAGTTGCTGGCTTAACTGCTGGCGCCAACGGAGATTGCCAAGGGTGTGGCCTGGGTAGCGGTAGAGATTGTCGCCGTCTAGGTAGTATCTGCCTTGATACTGCACTTCAAATTCAACAGTGCTGTTGGCGAAGGGCTGCCAGCGCAGGCGGGTGCTTGCTAGTTGACGGGGAGCGGTATCGAGCTCATTGCCTTCTGGTGCAAGCGCATCGTTGCCGTACTGGTGTTTGCTGTAGCTGGCTTGTAGTTGCCATTGCAGGCTGGGGCTGAGCTGCCAGTTAAAATCAGCTTCAATACCGCGGTCTAGGGTTTTGCCATTATTGATATTGCGGCGGTTGCTGTCTTGAATAATAACATCGTCTTTCTGCATCCAATACATGGCTACGCGGTAACTCAAGGTGGGCCACGTGCCTCTAAAACCAGCCTCTACGCTATTAAGTGATTCTTCGTCTAGCTCTGCACTGAGTTGCTGGGCCTGCAAGCGATATAACTCTGCGGCTTGGGGTGCGCGGAAGCCGTGGCTGGCATTGGCGAGAAGGTCAGTGTTGGCGCTGATGCTTTGAATGAGGCCAAGGTTAAATGAGCTGTTGCGAAAGCGTTGCTTGTCGTCAATTGGCCGTGCGTAGCGACAGGTGCCAGACGGACAGGCACTGCCATCGGCGGCGGTATTGCCGCTCAGCATATTGTTCTGGTAATCGTAGAATTGAATGTCGTAACGCGCACCAAAATTAATTTTGGTGCGCTCTGCTGCCTGCCAATCGCCGCCAATAAACCACGCGCTGTATAAGGCATCTACATCGTAGTCGTACTGCTGGCCGGTGGGGAAGGAGGCAAAGCTGGCCTGCGCTTGGGATTGCTCAAGATAGGCCTTAGTCACCTCCATGTCGAAGCCGTTGTAGAGCGTGACGTTTTCACTGTAATTTTGATAAAAAGCGGTTTGCACCCCCACGCTGCGCTCACCATTTTCCTCTAGAGGAGTGCCTGGCAGGAAATGCTGTAAAAATTCCATCTCAGTAGCGCGAAAATAAGGGGTTACAACAAAGCGTGAATCTTTGTCGCCTTCGCGCTCAAAGCGGCTGTAAAAGCGCAGGCTCTTACTGTTGCGAAAGGCTTCGGGGTTAGGATTTTCGCGTTTGCGGCTGTTGTCTTGGTAGGCGTCTTTGCCAATTAAATAACCAGCGGTTTCTTGATTTAAGTTGCTGGCGGCTAGCAGCGATTGAATAGACCAGATATCCCCATGGTAGTCATGGCGGACATTGAGTTTTTGTTGATCAAAGCCCGAATCATCTTTATAGCCACCGTCGTGATTGCCTTGCGCGCTCAGACGGTAGCCGTGTTTGCCGCTGGTGTCGCTGTGGCTGAACTTTACGCGGCCGTATTCATGAGGACCGCCCTCAAGGGATAAATGGGTTTCTGGCTCAGTGCTAGGCGCTGCGCTAATCACGTTGATAACGCCATTTAAAGCATTTGAACCGTGAACTGCAGTGCCTGGGCCGCGAATAACTTCGATGCGTTCGGCTTGCTCAGCGTTAACATCAAAGAGCCCGTTTACATTGCAAAAGCCGGGGGCGCGCAGCGGAATACCGTCTTCAGCAAAATAAAAGGCACCGCAGCTGCCGGTGCCGGTAAGTACTGCTGAGCGAATCGCGGTGAGGTGTTCCTGGCCGTTACCGCGACTAATCCACACGCCGGGCGTTTGGCTGAGAATTTCACTAATGTGGGTGTGGCCCATATTATCGATGTCTTGCTTGTCGATAATACTGATCGCCAAACTCTGCTCTTTAAGTTGCTTTTCAACGCGGTTGGCGGTAACCGATACAAGTTCCGGTTTAGCTTTTGCCGCTGGTTCTGTGGCAAAACTAACGCTAGCAAATGTGCTGAGCGCTAATACTAAAAAAGGTGTAGGTTTAGTAGTCATTCGAAAGCCTGTCCTGTAGCTGCTGCGCTAGTGTTTTTATCGTGCGTAAAAGCAACGTTTGCGAGTTATGTCGGGAAATATCACAATTGCACTCGCCGCGAGTGTGTTGATATCGAGCGCTCTGCGCTTCTAAAACTGCCGACTTGCGGCGGAATTGGTGCGCAAGAGTGTAATAGCAGTGGGCCGTATTGAAAAGTGTTGGTGTGTTATTGGCAAGTAATTAAATTTAGTGACAAGAGACTGAGGCGGTTTTTCCGATTGGAAAACCTTGCCTTGGGGGCTGATATTTAAAATATCGAGGTGTTCTAAAGATGGTACCAGTGGGCGGACTCGAACCGCCACTCCCGAAGGAACCAGATTTTGAATCTAGCGTGTCTACCAATTTCACCACACTGGCATGTGATTGGGGCGCGATTATAGCAAGCTTTTTCGTGGCGTCAATCGACCATTACAGTTTTCTTAATATATCTCGAAATACAGGGCTTATTTACTGAAATTTGGTCGGCGGTGGAGTCCATCGCCAATTTCCGCTAATCTTGCGCCCTTTCTATTGAATACCGACATTATGCAGCGCAGCGATTTCCATTTTGAGCTTCCTGAAGCACTCATTGCCTATCATCCCATGCCTGAGCGTGACGGCAGTCGTTTATTGGTGCTCGGCAGTGATGGGCAGTGTGAACACCAGCAATTTAAGTCTTTGCCAGATTATCTTCGCGCTGGGGATTTGCTGGTCTTTAATAACACCCGTGTTATTCCCGCGCGTTTATTTGCCTGCAAAGAAAGTGGCGGACGGGTTGAGATTTTAATTGAGCGGATTGTTGATGAGCGGCGCGCCTTGGCGCATGTGCGGGCGAGTAAGGCGCCGAAGGCGGGTGCGAAGTTGCTGTTGGCCGCTAACAATGAAGCGCCAGCAGGCAGCGATGTGGTTGCCGTGCAAGGCCGTCAAGACGCGTTATTTGAACTGGAGTTTGCCGAGCCAATACTGGCGGTTTTAAATCGCTTGGGCCATATGCCTCTGCCTCCCTATATAGAGCGGGAAGATGCCGCTGAAGATCGCGAGCGCTATCAGACCGTTTACGCTAGTCGCGATGGCGCCGTTGCTGCACCTACCGCCGGTCTGCATTTTACCGAAGCCTTGATCCAGCAGTGTGTTGATAAAGGGGTCGAGATTGCGTTCGTGACTCTTCATGTTGGTGCCGGTACGTTTCAGCCGGTGCGGGCCGATGATATTCGCGATCATCAGATGCACGCCGAATATATTGAAGTGGATGAGGCCGTTTGTAAGCAGGTTCGAGCGACGCGCGCGCGAGGCGGCAGAGTTGTGGCGGTGGGCACGACCAGTGTGCGCAGCTTAGAGTCAGCTTCGCAGTCAGGCGAGATCGCCGCGTTTGCGGGTGACAGTCGAATTTTTATCTACCCAGGCTATCGTTTTAAAAGTGTTGATTTAATGATTACCAATTTCCACCTGCCAGAGTCAACGCTGATTATGTTGGTTAGTGCGTTTGCTGGGCAGCAGGCGGTACTGGCCGCGTATGATGAGGCTGTGCAGCAGCAGTACCGATTTTTTAGCTATGGCGATGCCATGCTGGTGTACCCCGCCTGCGACGCCGCGACAACAGGAAGCAAAGTATGAGCGAGTGCCGGATGAAGTTTGAGCTAGATACCACCGATGGTCTGGCGCGGCGAGGACGTTTGGATTTTCCGAGGGGTGTGGTCGAAACCCCAGCGTTTATGCCAGTGGGTACCTACGGTACGGTAAAAGGCATGTTGCCGCGGGATATCCATGAGATCGGTGCCGATATTATTTTGGGCAATACCTTTCATCTTAGTTTGCGACCAGGTACCGAGGTGGTAAAAGCGCACGGTAGCCTGCACGATTTTATCGGCTGGAAGGGGCCAATACTAACCGATTCCGGCGGCTTTCAGGTGTGGAGCTTGGGCAAGTTGCGCAAGATCACTGAAGCTGGCGTGTCGTTCAAATCGCCAGTCGACGGCAGTAGTGTTTATCTTGATCCGGAAACCTCGATGCAGATTCAGCGCGATTTGGGTTCTGATATTGTGATGATTTTTGATGAGTGCACACCGTACCCTGCAACCGAGGCCGAGGCGCGCACTTCAATGGAGTTGTCACTGCGTTGGGGCGCACGCAGTAAGGCCGCGCACGCAGGCAATGACGCGGCGCTGTTCGGAATAATACAGGGCGGCATGTACCCTGAGCTGCGCAGGGAATCCCTCGCGGGTTTGGCTGAGGTGGGTTTTGACGGTTATGCCATTGGTGGCCTGTCAGTTGGCGAGCCCAAAGATGAAATGCTGAAGGTATTGGACTCCCTTGCCGATCATTTGCCCACTGACAAGCCGCGCTACTTAATGGGCGTGGGCAAACCTTCGGATATTCTCGAAGCCGTTATGCGCGGCGTGGATATGTTTGACTGCGTAATGCCGACCCGCAACGCACGCAATGGTCATTTGTTTACCTCTACTGGGGTAATTAAAATTCGCAATGCGGCGCATAAAAGCAGCACCGCGCCACTGGATGCGAACTGCGATTGCTATACTTGCCAAAACTTCAGTCGCGCTTATTTACACCATTTGGATAAGTGCAAGGAGATACTCGGTGCGCAATTGAACACCATTCATAATTTACGCTATTACCAAAATCACATGGCGGCGATTCGCCTCGCGATCGAAGAAGGGCGTTTAGCGCAATTTGCGGCGGAGTATTACGCTAGCCAAGAGGTGCGGCCCGACCAAGCTGAGCAGGTCGTTGGGGTTCAGGCAGGTACTGATGATGAGCCCAATGCTTAAATTGGTGTTTTTTGTGCCGGCTAGCCACCTCGATGAGGTGAAGCAAGCGGTATTTGCGGCAGGTGCTGGCCAGCAGGGCAATTACGAGCACTGTTGCTGGCAGGTGTTGGGGCAGGGCCAGTTTCGGCCGATGGACGGCAGTTCGCCCTTTTTAGGCGAGCAGGGGTGCCTTGAGTCTGTTGCTGAGTACCGGGTGGAAACCCTTTGTGCGGCCGCCAGCGCCAGAGCAGTAAAGGCGGCGCTGGTGGCGGCGCACCCTTATGAAGAGCCTGCTTATGAGTTTTCTGCGCTGGTGGCAATCTAAGTTGAGTTTTGTCACTTGCGCGTCGGTGTTAAGCTGCTATTGGGCTGGCGAAAATGAAAGGAATAGCAATGTTATATGAACTGGGTGAGCGCCGAGTGCGACTAGAGGGTGGTGGCCATTTTGTCGCTGACAATGCCACTGTTATTGGTTCGGTGGTGCTCAAAGACGAGGCCAGCATCTGGTTTAATGTAGTCATTCGCGGCGATGTAGATCAGATTGTGGTCGGGGCGCGCAGCAATATTCAGGATGGCTCTGTGCTGCATGTCGACGGCGGTTTTCCAATGCATATTGGCGACGATGTCACGGTGGGACATAAAGTTATGTTGCACGGCTGTACGATTGGCGACGGTAGCTTGATCGGTATTAATTCGGTGATTTTAAACGGCGCCAAAATTGGTAAGGGCTGCTTAATTGGCGCAAATTCGCTGGTTACCGAAGGTGCAGTTATTCCCGATGGTGCCTTGGTTATGGGGGCGCCAGCGAAGGTTAAGCGCTTGTTGACAGGCGAAGAGCAGGCGGCATTGATCCTCTCCGCAGCGCATTACGTGGAGAACGGTCAGCGCTTTAATGCTGATTTACGTCCACAAGCGACGCCAGAAAAATGAGTGTCGAAATTAAAGAGAAGCCGGTCGCCTCACCCTGTGTGTCGGTGTGTGCGCTGGATGAAGAAGACATCTGCATGGGCTGCTATCGGAGCTTACGCGAGATTGGCGATTGGTCTGAGTTAAATAATGCTGCTAAGCGCGAGGTGATTGTGCTTGCTAATCAGCGTTGTCGCGCTAGGTACGGTAGCTAAGCGTGTTTTGCCTTAGTGGCGCGCTTTGGGTTTAACGTAAGCGCGTACCGATTGAATAAGATTGCCCTTCATTTCGATAATTTCAAAGCGGTAGCGGCCGATAGACACGCCAACTGATGCCTCGGGAAAGGACTCTAACTTCTCAAGCAGTAAACCATTGAGGGTCTTGGGGCCATCGGTGGGCAGCTCCCATTTCATGCTTTTATTTATATCGCGAATAGTCGTGGTGCCATCAACCAAATAGCTGCCGTCGGGCTGGTGAATAATGTCTTCGGTGTCGGTGCTGAGGTTGGATGTGAACTCGCCGACAATCTCTTCAAGCAAGTCTTCTAAGGTCACAATTCCCTGCATAACCCCGTACTCGTCAACAACAATGCCGAGCCGGCGTTTCTGTTTCTGAAAATTAAATAGCTGGGTGTTGAGTGGTGTGCCTTCGGGTATGAAATAGGGGTCGCGCACCGATTGCAGTAGGGCATCGCGCTGCACGCGGCCCTGCTCGTCGACGCTGTTGATAATGTCGCGCTGGTGCAAAATGCCAACGATATTGTCGATGTCATTTTGGTAAACGGGAATGCGGGTGAATTCGGCGTCGCGCAATTTTCGAATAATGGCGTCGGTATTGGCATCAATATCGATGCCAAATACTTCATTGCGAGGAATCATAATATCGTCGACGGTGATCTGTTCCAGATCGAGGATGTTCATCAACATCCCTTTGTGGTGCTTGGGTATGAGGTGGCCGGCCTCGCCAACGATGGTGCGTAATTCCTCTAGGCCAATATGTTCTGAGCCGTCATTCTTCTCAATGCGGGTCAGGCGCAACACAAAGTGGGTGACATGGCTGACCAGCCAAATCACCGGAAACAATAAGGTTTTTAGCGGCAGCAAGATATGGCTGACGGTGTAGGCTACGGCTTCGGATTTGTAGGCGGCGATGGTCTTGGGGATGATCTCGGCGAATATTAAAAACACCAAAGTCAGCAATATTGAAGCTGGTACCACGGCGTTGTCGCCGTACATGCGAATGGCAACAATAGTGGCAATAGAGGCGGCCAGATTGTTAACCAGATTATTGCCGATCAGAATGGTGCTGATTAGGCTATCGGGTTCTTCAAGCAGTTTGGAGGCGCGCTTGGCGCCGCGATGGCCTGATTTGGCACGATGACGCAGGCGATATCTGTTGAGGGACATCATTCCGGTTTCGGAGCCGGAAAAGAATCCGGACAGAATGATCAGTGCAGCTAATATGCCAAAGAGAAGACCCAGCGGTGCCTCGTTCAAAAAGCCCAGAACCCCTTAATATGAAATGAGTGCCAATCTTGAAGAAAAATGTGGGGCACGACAAGCGTAATCTCTGCTTCGGTATTAATGAATGATTAGCGAGAGCGCAATTTTGGTGCCAAGGTAGCCTAGCAATAGGCAGGCAAAGGCCCATAGCGTCCAGCGTATGGCGATATTGCCGCGCCAACCAAGGGCGGCGCGACCCCATAATAAAATTGCCAGCAACACCCAAGATAAAACCGAAAACACCGTTTTGTGCAGCAGATGCTGGGCGAGAATATCGTCTACATAGATTGCGCCGGTAACTATAGCCAAACTCAGTAGAATAAATCCCGCCCAAATTAATTCAAACAGCATGGCTTCCATGGTTTGCAGGGGCGGTAAAATACTGGGTAAGCCTTTTAAGCGGTGGTCGCGGAGCATTCTATTTTGCAGGGCGAGCACAATGGCTTGCACGGCGGCAATTGTGAGCATGCTATAGGCGAGTATCGACAGCAGGATATGGCTTAATACCCCAAGGGTTTGGTGATCTAGTAATTGTTGTTTGCTTGGCACCAGTAATTCTGCGGTTAAGCTAATTGCGGCGAGGGGGTAGAGCGCAATCAATAAATTGTGCAGTGGCCTGCGCAGGCTGGCGCTGAGGGTGATAACGCAAATAAGCCAAGTAATGAGGGATAAAACTTGTATAACACCTAGGTCCATTCCTGCCGTGGTCGAGATGGCGGTAAACGCAGCCACGGCATGGCTCAGCGTGGCAAGTAAACCTGGCGCCAGGCTGCGGTAGCTGATTGGCGAATTAATTGAGCGGTATTGAATACTCGCGGCAACAAGATAGAGCGTAATGGCTGCGATGCTGCTGTATAGATTCATAGGTTCGGTATGGCCAATATGTCGTTGATGTGTGCACTGAGCGTTGGGTCTGTCTTGAGACTCGGTTATACTGCTGCGCTATCGTGTAAAGCCTGCGTATTTCTAGGTGCACAAGTGAATAGGATTGTAAGCGGGTTCACGCAAGAATGTCGACTCGAACCGCGATTTCCTTATGCTACCGGCAGAATCTAAGAGATTGAGAGAGTTTAAGCATGTTTGAGAATTTAACGGAACGCTTATCGCAAACCCTGCGCCATGTTACTGGGCAGGCGCGCTTGACCGATGACAATATTAGCGAGGCCATGCGCGACGTGCGAATGGCGCTGCTAGAAGCAGATGTTGCGCTGCCGGTAGTAAAAGATTTTGTTGAAGCGGTGCGCAGCCGCGCTGTGGGCCAGGAGGTGAGTAAAAGCCTAAGCCCCGGCCAGATGTTTATTAAGATCGTTCAGCAAGAGCTGGAGCAGATTATGGGGCTTAAGAATGAAGCCCTTAATTTAGCGACCCAGCCGCCGGCGGTTATTTTGATGGCGGGTTTACAGGGCGCGGGTAAAACCACTTCGGTCGCGAAATTAGCTAAATTCTTGCAAGAAAAGCACAAGAAGAAAGTGATGGTGGTCAGTGTCGATGTCTATCGCCCTGCTGCAATTAAACAGCTAGAAACCTTGGCGACTGATGTTGGTGCGGGCTTTTTTCCGAGCAACAATGAGCAGAAGCCGGTTACTATTGCGCAGGCGGCCATTGCCGAAGCCAAGCTGCGTTTTTACGACGTGCTTATTGTTGATACCGCTGGTCGTCTGCATATCGACACCGACATGATGACCGAGATCAAAGATCTTCATGCTGCGATAAAGCCGGTGGAAACCTTGTTTGTGGTCGATGCCATGACCGGCCAAGACGCTGCCAATACCGCCAAGGCCTTTGGCGAGGCGTTGCCGCTCACAGGGGTTATTCTGACCAAGGCGGATGCTGATAGCCGGGGTGGCGCGGCATTGTCGGTGCGCCATATTACCGGTAAGCCAATTAAATTTATGGGGGTCGGCGAAAAAATCGATGCCCTCGACCCTTTCTACCCAGATCGTATTGCTTCGCGCATCCTTGGTATGGGCGATATTCTGTCGTTAATCGATGAGGCAGAATCGAAGCTCGACAAAGATAAAGCCGAGAAACTGGCCAAGAAGCTTAAGAAAGGCAAGAAGTTTGATCTGGAAGATCTTCGCGACCAGCTCCAGCAAATGCAAAATATGGGCGGCATGAAAGGGTTGCTCGATAAATTGCCGGGCATGGGCAATATGGCGCAAATGGCTCAAAGCCAAATGGATACCAAAATGTTTACCCGCATGGAGGCCATTATCAACTCGATGACCCCAGCGGAGCGTCGCAATCCGGATTTACTTAATGGTTCGCGCAAGCGTCGTATTACCGTTGGCTCAGGTACTGAGATTCAGGATTTGAACCGATTGCTTAAGCAGCACAAACAAATGGCCAAGATGATGAAAAAAATGGGCCAGAAGGGTGGTATGACTAATATGATGCGAGGCATGGGTGGAATGATGCCGCCTGGCGGTGGTCGTTTTCCAGGAATGTAATTTGTCTTGTGGAGTTTGAATTGTTCGCTGCGGTTGGTTTTGATTTAAAACTGGTCGCTTAGCGTTTCTATATTCCACTTTGTAAAAGTAGTTTAACATCTTGAAATAATTATATTTTTTTGGTTTTTATAAGGTCTGGGTGTTAGTGGTTTAACCGTAATAATGTGTAGGCCGCTGCGCTCAGAAGAAAAACTGCGCTAAGTGTTTCATATATCGCTTATTTCCCTTATAATTCCGCGCCTTTATGGCTTCGGCCAGTAAATGCTTCGAATTTTTCGATAAGCAGGCGTTTGTTGCCTGCCCAAATGCTAGGAAATGGAACAAGAATGGTCATTATTCGTTTGGCACGTGGTGGTTCTAAAAAACGCCCATTTTATCATCTGACAGTTACTGACAGCCGCACTTCACGCGACGGTCGTTTTATTGAGCGCGTTGGTTTCTTCAACCCGGTTGCCCGTGGTAATGAAGAGCGTTTGCGTGTTGATAACGCGCGCGTTGAGCATTGGGTGTCTAAAGGCGCGCAATTGTCTGACCGCGTTGCAAAGTTGCTGAAAGACGCACCTGCTGCAGCTTAAATGTCAGCGCTTGCCCCGCAAGGCCGGGTGATAATCGCTAAGATTACAGCGGTTTACGGGGTAAAAGGATGGGTGAAGATACATTCATTCACCGATCCCTTAAGTAATTTTTTTGGCTACAGTGATGTTTACTTTTGCAAGTCTGGAAAGTGGCAGCGCGCCGAGTTTGACGAGTGTCGGCCTCACGGCAAAGGCATCGTCGGCCACTTGGTGGGTGTAGATGACCGCGATGCAGCTGCTGCATTCTGTGGTTTAGAACTGGCTGTAGCTGGAGACGCCTTACCGGCGTTAGAAGAAGACGATTTTTATTGGCATCAGTTGATTGGCCTTAAGGTTAATACGCTGCTGCCCTCCGGTGAAAGCTGTTTGCTGGGTGAGGTGGATCACCTCCTCGAAACAGGTGCCAACGATGTGCTGGTGGTACGTAAGTGCGCGGGCAGTATCGACGATAAGGAACGTTTGATTCCTTATGTGCCGAGACAGTTTGTAAAAGATATCGATCTTGATGCCAAGGTGATATCGGTGGACTGGGATCCTGAGTTCTAATTTTAGGGACTTAGGTTTGCTGGTAAGGGTGCTGGGCCAACAGGGCTGGGCCATAAAGGCTGAGTCATAGGGGACAGTGTCGTGGAAATATCGGTGATTAGCCTGTTTCCCGAGATGTTTGCCGCAGTGCGCGATTACGGCGTTACGGGGCGAGCAGTTCAGAACGGATTGCTAAGTATAACGTGTTGTAATCCGCGGGATTTCACCACGGATCGTCATCAGACAGTGGATGACCGGCCCTATGGGGGCGGCCCAGGTATGGTGATGAAGACTGAGCCTCTGCAGCAAGCAATTGCGGTCGCAAAGGCTTCGGTAGCGCCAGGCGCGACAGTGATTTATCTGTCACCGCAGGGGCGACCGCTAACGCAAGCCGGACTGGCTGAATTGGCGGCAAAGCCTTCGCTAATATTGTTAGCGGGGCGCTATGAGGGTGTCGATGAACGCCTGATTGACAGCGAAGTCGACGAAGAGTGGTCGATTGGCGATTACGTATTAAGTGGCGGTGAGTTGGCTGCCATGGTGATGATCGATGGTTTAAGTCGTTTGTTGCCAGGTGTTCTCGGACACCATCTGTCGGCAGAGCAAGATTCCTTTGCTGAAGGTTTGCTGGATTGTCCGCACTACACGCGGCCTGAGCACTACCGCGATATGGCGGTGCCAGACGTGTTGTTAAGTGGCAATCATGAAGCGATACGACGCTGGCGGCTGAAACAGTCGCTAGGTCGGACATGGTTACGGCGCAGAGATTTACTTGAAAAAGTAGAACTTAGCGACGAACAAAATAAACTGCTGGCGGAATTTATCCGTGAGCTTGACGATTAATTGACATCTAGCTGCGAAGCTACAAACCTTTGAATTTAGGAGCATGCCATGAGCACCAACAAAATTATTGCCGAACTGGAAGCAGAGCAGGCCACCAAAGAGCTGCCGGAATTCAGCCCCGGTGACACCGTTGTCGTTCAGGTTAAAGTCAAGGAAGGTGCCCGTGAGCGTCTTCAGGCTTTCGAAGGCGTTGTTATTGGCATTCGTAATCGTGCCCTGAACTCTGCTTTTACCGTACGTAAAATCTCCCACGGTGTTGGTGTAGAGCGTACTTTCCAGACTTACAGCCCGCTGATTGAAAGCATTCAAGTTAAGCGTCGCGGTGACGTTCGCCAAGCAAAACTGTACTACTTGCGTGAGCTGAGCGGCCGTGCAGCACGTATCAAAGAAAAGCTGGGCGCTAAAGCCTAATTTTTTCTTTGTTCCGCAAGAAGGCAGCCATTGGCTGCCTTTTTTTGTTTTAGCGTGGTGTAAAACGTTTGTACGTAAACCCCATTGGTGGCGCATTTTTTTGAAAAAGTAATCCTGCACCAGGCGAGTTGCTTTTACGTTAAAGCAGGTTTTTACAACATTTTTGATAAATCATGGCGCTCGCTTGCCTGTCGTGCAATTATTATTAGCTTGCCGTTATTGGCATAGTTGGCCGCTTTATATTGTGTGGCTGGGTGTGAGTAAAATCGCGGCTGACTGGCGATTATCCTAGTGCCTTTATTGGGCACAAGCTGTCGGGAAGCGCTGAACTTGTTCGCAGAGTGAGGCTCTTACGTTTTAGTAGGCAGTATTACGATGATATTTTGGAGATCTTGTTTGAATAATTTAATGAAGTATATTGTTGGTCGGTCGCTGTGCGCCTTAGTTTTGGCTGGTGTAATACTGCCGGTGATGCATGCTCAGGCGGCAAGTGTTGTGGTCGACAAAGCGGCAGAAACAGCTATTAAAGCGTCGTTTAAAGCCACTAGGCCAGATATTGTAATTAGCAAAATAGAGGCCAGCCCAGAGTTGCCCGGGGTTTATTTGGTCACAATGCAAAATGGTCCAACAGTTTATGCCAGCGCCAACGGAAAATATTTTATTGTTGGCGATATGTTTGAAATCAGTGCAGCGGGTATCGAAAGCGTTGCCGAGAAAAAGCTTGCTCCGCAGCGTAAGGAATGGCTCAGTGAGATTAAGCGCGAAGACATGATTGTTTTTAGTCCCGCGGGTGAAACCAAGGGAGCAATTTACGTGTTTACTGACGTGGATTGTGGTTATTGCCAGAAACTGCATCAAGAGGTGCCGCAGTTGAACGCAGCCGGTATCGAAGTTCGGTATTTGGCCTATCCTCGGGCGGGTTTGGGTACGCCGACTTACGATAAAATGGTTTCTGCGTGGTGTGCTGATGACCGTAAGGCGGCAATAAATGAATTGAAGACGGGTGGCTTGATCGCGCCTAAAAAGTGCGACAACCCGATAGCGGCGCAATACCAGTTGGGTGCAGCGATGGGTGTCACCGGTACGCCAGCCATTGTTCTGGAAAGCGGTAGTTTAATACCTGGCTATAAGGCGGCGGCGCAGCTCATACCTATGGCCACGCGCTAAACGCGCGATACCTCGGCCATTGTTAAGCAGCAGTTTGTAAAATTTAGCGCAAACTGCTGCTCACATCGCATCAAAACCACGATTGTACTCTGCCGGTAAGTAGTCGGCGGCTATGCGTGGCGGCGGTACTCTATAGCGATTCAACTCATCCCACGTTAGCAGTGAATAATAATCGCGAATATTGCGCACATAACGGGCGGCTTCGTCGCCCCGTGCGTAGCCATAGCGAGTGGATTCAAACCATTTTCGCTGGCGGAGCAAGGGCAGGTTTTCGCGCACGTCATTCCATAAATTGGGGTTGCCACCGTTTTTTTCAGTAATAACTCTTCCGTCTTCAAGGTGGGCTAATCCGATATTGTAGGCGGCGAGGGCAAACCAGCTGCGGTCTGAGGCTTCGATTCCGCTAGGTAGGCGGCTTAATAGCTTCTTGTAGTAGCGAGCGCCACCGCGAAGGCTTTGCATCGGGTCTAGGCGGTCGTCAACATTTAATTCTTCAGCGGTGGCACGGGTGAGCATCATCATACCCCTGACGCCAGTCGGTGACCTCGCCTCGGCATCCCAGTGTGATTCTTGATAGCTGATTGCGGCAAGTAAGCGCCAGTCTAAATTGTATTCAATGGCGACTTGTTCGATCATGCCCTTCACTTCGGGGAGGCGCTCTTCTTTCAGCTGTAAGAAAGTTTGAGTACTAATGAAGCTGCGGCGTTCATTAAAAGTAAAGTGCCGCTCAATCAGGCGAGCTAGTTTGCCATTTTCGGTCATGATCTTAAAAAAATCGGCGATGGCCTTGGTCAACCCTGCATTGCCAGGGGTTGATTGAATAGCCCAGGCGAGTTTGCGGGGTTTACCGGCGCTAAAACCGATGCGAAAGCTGGGGTAAAAAGCGCGGTTTGCATAAAACTCGCTGGAGTTGATGATGGTGGCGTCAATCTGGCCATCGGCGAGTTGTTCGAGCAGGTCGATAGTTTCAAAATCGCGGCTTTCGGCCCAAGTTAAGTCTGGATGTGTTTCTTTTAACTCGTTGAGCACGTTAACGTGGGCGGTGTTGCCTAACACCCTAATTTGTTTGCCAATTAGGTCTTCTGCACTTTTTATGGGTGCATTTAGGTCGCGGTTGTAGATAAAGAACTGCTTAATGCTTAAGTAGCTTGGTCCAAAGATGAGTGTGTCTTGGCGTTCAGTGGTAATGCTTAAGCCGGCAGCGGCAAGGTCGGCGCTGCCGTCGGCCAGCCCGTCAAACACTTCGTCGAGGCCAACCACGGGGATCATTTCTAGCTTAACCCCTAAATGTTCGGCAAAGGCATGGGCTAATTGATACTCAAAACCTGCGGGGGCGCCCTGAGTTTCGTAGTAGGTAGTGGCGCCGTTGCGGGTTAATACCCGTAAAACGCCGTCTTTGCGGATTTGTTGGAGCTTGTCGCTATTTTCACTGCAGTGCGTAAATAGGCCGATAAAAAGCAGTACGAGCAGGCCGCGCAGTAGAAATTGTCGTGTTTTGGGGCAATCTGGCAAGTGTGCTGCTCCGAGTATCTGGGGCTCAATTGTATCGGTAAGCGATTGATCGCACCATAAAGAGTATTTGGGATAAAATTTTCCGCGTATTTCCTTTACAATGGCCGGCTTCAATCCATTCGATCAAGGTTGTCGCCCCGAATGCTCATTATTCCAGGTGCTCCGGCGCTTTCAGATTTTCGTATAGCTAAATTAGTAGCCAGTTTGACAGGTGATATTCCGAGCCTGCGCGGACTGAGCGCTCAATATATTCACGTGGTTGATACCACCCTAGCGCTGGACAGCGAAAGTACGGCAGTGCTAAGTCAACTTTTGCAATATGGGCCGCGCGCCGCATTTGTCGAGGGGAATGGCCTGAGTTTCTTTGTGGTGCCGCGGCCGGGTACTATTTCGCCGTGGTCGAGCAAGGCCAGCGATATTGCCCGCAATTGTGGACTCGATATGATTGCCCGCATTGAACGGGGGGTTTTATACCGTGTCGATCTTGCTGCGCCGCTGCAAGATTCTGAGCGGAGCGTACTGCTTGCCGCAATTCACGACCGCATGGTTGAGTCGGTGTTGAGTAGCCCTGACGAGGCTCAAGTTTTATTTAGCCGTCAGAGCCCTAAACCCATGCAGGCGGTTGATGTGCTTAGCGGCGGGCGAGAAGCCTTAGTGGTGGCCAATAGCGAATTAGGCTTGGCCTTGGCCGAGGATGAAATTGACTATTTGCTGGAAAGCTTCCTGCAATTGGGTCGCAATCCAAGCGATGTTGAATTGATGATGTTCGCGCAGGCGAACTCTGAGCATTGCCGCCACAAAATATTCAATGCCGATTGGACTATTGATGGTGAAGCGCAATCCCATTCTTTGTTTGGCATGATTAAAAACACCTACGAGCTTGGCGGCGAAGACGTATTAAGTGCCTACTCAGACAATGCTGCCGTAGTTAAAGGCCATCGCGCCGGTCGTTTTTACCCAGAACCTGGCAGTGCTGAATACCGCTATCACGAGGAAGATATTCATCTTCTTATGAAGGTGGAAACCCACAATCATCCAACGGCGATTTCGCCCTTCTCTGGCGCTGGCACCGGCTCGGGTGGTGAAATTCGCGACGAGGGCGCGGTGGGCCGTGGTTCCAAGCCCAAGGTCGGGCTCTCTGGCTTTAGTGTTTCCAATTTACGGGTACCTGGTTACGAGCAGCCTTGGGAAGCCGACTACGGCAAGCCCGGTCGCATTGTTTCTGCGCTCGATATTATGCTGGAAGGCCCCATTGGTGGTGCCGCCTTTAATAATGAATTTGGTCGCCCAAATCTTTGCGGCTACTTCCGCAGCTTTGAAGAGAATGCCCTTGGCGCCAATGGCCAAGAGCGGCGTGGCTACCACAAGCCCATTATGATTGCGGGCGGCTACGGCAATGTTAAAGCCGAACATGTTACTAAAACTGAGTTCCCAGCCGGCTATAAGTTAATCGCCTTGGGCGGCCCAGCCATGCTGATTGGTTTGGGTGGTGGTGCGGCGTCGTCGATGAGTAGCGGCGCCTCTACCGAAGATCTCGACTTCGCTTCAGTGCAGCGTCAAAACCCAGAAATGGAACGCCGTTGCCAAGAGGTGATTGACCGCTGCTGGGCCATGGGTGAGGACAACCCGATTGCCTTTATTCACGATGTTGGCGCCGGTGGTTTGTCTAACGCGTTTCCTGAACTCGTTAAAGACGGGGGCTGCGGCGGTGATTTTGATCTGCGCAAAGTGCCGAATGACGAGCCGGGCATGTCGCCACTCGAAATTTGGTGTAACGAGTCGCAAGAACGCTATGTGATGGCGATTGCGCCTAAAGATTTAGCGAGCTTTGAAGCAATTTGCGCCCGTGAGCGTGCCGCCTACGCGGTAGTGGGTGAATCCACCAACGATAAGCGCCTGCGCCTTGGCGACACCTATTTTGACAATAATCCCGTCGATCTGCCGATGTCGATACTATTTGGCAAGCCGCCAAAGATGAACCGGGAATTTAATCGCCAGCGCTTGAGCTTACCGAGCTTTGACCCCGCGGCTATTAAAATAGATGAAGCCTTGGATCGCTTGCTGGCACTGCCGACCATCGCCAGTAAAAGCTTTTTGATCACCATTGGCGATCGCTCAATTACCGGTCAGGTTCATCGCGACCAAATGGTTGGTCCCTGGCAGGTGCCCGTGGCGGACTGCGCAGTAACCACGGTGAGTTACGACTCCTATGCCGGCGAGGCTATGGCGATGGGCGAGCGCACGCCGCTAGCCCTGATTAATGGCCCCGCGTCTGGTCGGATGGCGGTGGCCGAAGCCATTACCAATATTTCTGCCACGCGTATTGAAAAGCTGTCAGATATAAAACTGTCGGCCAACTGGATGTGTGCGGCGGGTTACGGCGGCGAAGACGAAGTGCTGTTTGATACCGTAAAAGCGGTCGGTATGGAGTTTTGCCCAGCCTTGGGAATTACTATTCCGGTTGGCAAAGACTCCATGTCTATGCGCACCACTTGGCGTGACGATGAGGCCGACAAAGCCATTACCGCGCCAATGTCCTTAATTATCACCGCATTTAGTCCAGTGAGTGATGTGCGCAAGACGGTTACCCCGCAATTGCGTACTGATTTGGGCGATACCGCTTTACTGCTGGTCGATCTCGGCGCAGGCAAGCAGCGCCTCGGTGGCTCTTGTTTGGCGCAGGTTTATCAGCAGATTGGTGATACCGCACCGGATATTGACGATCCTAAATTGCTAGCGGGCTTCTTTAACGCCGTGCAGCAATTGCTCGAAGACCAAAAAATAATTGCCTACCACGACCGTTCCGACGGTGGCGCAGCAATCACTCTGCTGGAAATGGCCTTTGCTGGCCACTGCGGTTTGGATGTGGATTTGGGCTCAGCGGGCTCCGTTCACGGCGCCTTATTTGCAGAAGAGGCCGGTGCGGTACTCCAAGTTAAGGTGAGTGATCTTAGCGCTGTAATGGCGGTATTTGCGGAACACGGTCTAGGTGATTTTGTTCAAAATATCGGTCGTGCGGTGGCGGGCAATGACGTGCAGATGCGTTTTGCAGGCAAGGACGTCTTGCGCGGCCAGCGCTTAGAACTGCATCGCAAGTGGCAGGAGCTTAGCTACCGCATGCAGGCGCTGCGGGACAATTCTGAATGTGCGCAACAAGAATTTGATGGTCTTGTTGAAGCAGATCCAGGTTTGAGTAGCAAGCTCAGCTTTGATGCGCAGCTCGATATTGCCGCGCCTTATATTAAAACTGGGGTGCGGCCACGGGTAGCAATTCTGCGTGAACAGGGTGTTAACGGCCAAATGGAAATGGCGGCGGCCTTTGATCGCGCTGGGTTTAGCGCGGTTGATGTACACATGAGCGATATTCTCAGTGGCCGAGTGAGCTTAGCCGACTTTAAGGGCTTGGCTGCGTGCGGTGGTTTCTCTTACGGCGACGTGCTGGGCGCGGGCGAGGGCTGGGCAAAAACAATATTGTTTAATGCGCGGGCGCGTGATGAGTTTGCCGCCTATTTCCAGCGCGAAGATACTTTCTCGCTGGGTGTTTGCAACGGCTGCCAAATGATGTCCAATTTACATTCGCTGATTCCAGGTGCCGAGTTTTGGCCGCGTTTTGTGCGCAACCGCTCAGAACAGTTCGAAGCGCGGGTTGCGCAACTTGAAATTCCAGAATCACCCTCCATATTACTGGCGGGCATGGCGGGTTCACATATGCCTGTTGCGATTGCTCACGGTGAAGGTCGGGCGGAGTTTGCCGATGCAGCTCAGCTTGCTAATTTGCAGCAGGCGGGCAAGGTTGCGTTGAATTATATTGATAACCATTTGGCGGTCACCGAGCAGTATCCTGCGAACCCTAATGGTTCACCAGCTGGTATTGCTGGCGCGAGTAGCGCCGATGGTCGCGTTACAATAATGATGCCGCACCCAGAGCGGGTGTTCCGCACGGTTCAGAATTCTTGGATTGCGGATAACTCAGTGGAGGACAGCGGCTGGATGCGCCTATTCCGCAATGCTCGGGTTTGGGTTGATTGAGTTAATTTAAAAGCAAGAAAGCCGGTTTTTACCGGCTTTCTTATAAGTGTTTAAGTTGGGGTGTTAGGGGTGTCTCGCCCAGTGTTAAACGGACACCGTCGCAACAGGCGGTTTTGGTGGAAATACAATGTTAAATAAATATCCGCTCTGGAAAAATCTGCTGATTGTGGCGGTTTTGGGCTTTGGTTTGCTTTATGCAGTACCTAATTTATATCGCCCAGATCCCGCATTACAGATCTCTGGGGAAAGCAGTGGTGTAATCATTGATCAAGCGCAAATGGAGCGTTTGTCGGCGGCCTTGGATGCCAATGGCATAAAGCACTTTGGCGAAAAGGCGAATGAATCAGGTAAAAGTGGTTTGATTCGCTTATACGATACCGAAGTACAGCTCAGCGCGCAGCGGGTGGTGCAGCGCGCCTTGGGTGATGGTTATATTGTGGCCTTAAATTTGGCCTCGAATACACCGCAGTGGTTGAGTAATTTAGGGGCACAGGCGATGAAGCTTGGCCTTGATTTGAGCGGCGGTGTGCATTTCTTGCTGGAGGTTGATACTGATTCAGCCATCGCGACTCGCCTAGAACATTACAACTCAGGTATTAAAAAGAAATTGCGTGAAGAAGGTGTGCGCGGTTTTATCAGCTTGAGTGACGACGGTGTTATTAAAGGCAAGTTTACCTCGGAGGAGCTTCGTGATTCTGCGCTTTCCTTAATTCGTAAAGAATACACAGAATTAACTGGTCAGCGTCTGGATTCGCCGGCAGGGGATAGCTCGTTTTATCTTAGTGCGTTAATTAGCGAGGCTAAGCGTAAAGAAATTGAAGATTATGCGGTGGGTCAAAATTTAACGACCTTGCGTAATCGGGTGAATGAGCTTGGTGTGTCTGAGCCCTTGGTTCAGCGTCAGGGTCGCAATCGTATTGTGGTTGAATTGCCTGGTATTCAGGATACAGCAGAAGCTAAGCGTATTTTGGGTAAAACAGCCAATCTCGACTTTAGATTAGAAGCCCGCTACGACGCGCCGGTGTCAGATCGTGAGCAATTTGAGTTTCGCAACCCTGGCCCTGGCGAACCGAGCGCGTGGCTAGAGCGCGACGTGGTGATTACCGGTGAGCGTGTTGCCAACGCGCAGGCCAGTTTTGACCAAAACGGTATGCCGCAGGTAAGTATTACTCTCGACAGTGAAGGCGGTACCTTGATGCACCGCATGACTCGCCACAATATCAACCGCCGTTTAGGGGTGTTGTTTATTGAGCGCAAGAGTCGTACTCATTACCAGATGGATGCCGACGGTGTTGAGCAAATCGTTAAAGTGCCTTACGACGAGAAGAAAATTATAAGCCTTGCGACGATTAAAGATGCTTTAGGTGTGCAATTTCGGATTACCGGTTTAGACGCGCCGGGTGAAGCAGCCGAGTTGTCCTTATTGCTGCGCGCCGGTGCACTTGCGGCGCCGATCGACTTTGTTGAAGAGCGCACGGTTGGGCCTTCTTTGGGTGCAGAGAACATTGCCCAAGGTTTTAACGCGGTAAAGATCGGCCTTGGTATGGTTGCTGTCTTCATGGTGGTTTACTACCGTGTGTTTGGTCTTATCGCTGTTGCCGCGCTGGGCTTTAATATTGTGTTGCTCACTGCGTGTATGTCACTGCTGGGTGCCACGCTAACCTTGCCCGGTATTGCCGGTATCGTTTTAACGGTGGGTATGGCGGTAGATGCCAATGTGCTGATTTTCTCGCGAATACGAGAAGAGTTAAAAGCGGGGCTGTCGGTGCAGCATGCTATTGAAGCCGGCTATGGCCGCGCTTTCGTCACCATTATGGACTCCAATATTACGACCTTGCTGGTGGCGGTGATTTTGTATGCGGTAGGCACTGGGCCAGTTCGTGGCTTCGCGGTGACCTTATCGCTGGGGATAATAACCTCAATGTTTACTGCGATTATGGGCACACGAGCCATTGTGAATATGCTTTACGGCGGTCGTCGCGTCACTAAGCTGGCGATCTAGGGGAAACACATGTCTGAGAATGTAAAAATTATTAATTTTATGGGCTGGCGCAAGCTAGCCACCACGGTGTCTGTCAGCCTTGTTTTAGTTGCTGTTGGCTTGCTTGCCTTTAAAGGCTTGAACTTTGGCCTCGATTTTACGGGTGGTACTTTAATTGAGGTGATTTACGAACAGCCGGTAGCGCTTCCTGAGGTGCGGGACGAGCTAAAAGCAGCGGGTTACGCCAATGCGGTGGTGGTTAATTTTGGCTCCGACACCGACGTGTTAGTGCGCTTGCCCCAAGGCATGAGCCCGACTTTGGGCGAAGAAGTGCTGAAAGTACTGAAAGCTGGCACCGCTGGTGAAATAGATTTGCGACGTATCGAATTTGTTGGGCCGCAAGTGGGCGAGGAATTGCGGGAGCAGGGCGGCTTGGCGGTGTTATTAGCCTTGGTCGTGGTGCTGATCTATGTTGCGATGCGCTTCCAGATTAAGTTTTCACTCGGTGCGGTAGCGGCTTTGGGTCATGATGTCATCATAACCTTGGGTGTATTCGCCTTGGTGGGCTGGGATTTCGACCTCACCGTATTGGCGGCCGTTCTCGCGGTAATTGGTTATTCACTGAATGACTCGATTGTTGTTGCAGACCGAATTCGTGAAAACCTGCGAAAGCTGCGCAAACATGACGCGACGGAGGTTATCAATATTTCTCTAACCGAAACCCTAGATCGCACCTTGGTAACATCTGGCACTACCTTGTTGGTATTGGTTGCTTTGGCGGTGGTTGGCGGCGAAATGATACACAGCTTCGCCTTGGCGCTGCTGGTTGGTATTGGCGTGGGTACCTATTCTTCGATCTATATTGTGGCCAGCTTATTAGTGACCATGAATATCAGTCAGGACGATTTGATCGTGCAGGAGAAGGAAGGGGCCGAGGTAGATGATTTGCCATAAAGGCGCTAAATGCTGTACGGGAGGCGGGAGACGCTAGGGCAGGTCTTTTGCCGCTCCCGTCTCCCGTCAAGCCTCTCCCGAGGCTAGCGCAATTTCTCTAAATGCGGGCGCACTGCCTGCAGCAATCCCTTCAAACACTTGGGGTTGGCCGCAACGATATTGCCGCTTTCATAGTAATTGCCACCGCCGCTGAAATCGCTGACCAAGCCGCCGGCTTCACGCACTAGAAGAATACCTGCGGCAATATCCCATTTGCTTAGACCAATTTCCCAGAAGCCATCAAGGCGTCCAGCGGCCACATAGGCTAAATCCAGCGAAGCGGCGCCAGCGCGGCGAATACCTGCGGTTTCTGCGGCTACGGCTTCAAGGCTGCGCATATAGGCAGGCAGGTGCTGAGCGTTATGTGCTTTGAATGGAATGCCGGTGCCTATCAACGCGCCTTCTAGGCCAGGATTCATGGTGACCCGTACGCGGCGGCCATTGAGCTGGGCACCGCGACCACGGCTGGCGGTAAATTCTTCGCGCCGAATGGGGTCGAGAATCACCGCATGTTCAATTTGGCCCTGGAATATGCAGGCAATCGAAATAGCAAAGTGGGGAATGCCGCGCACGAAGTTGGTGGTGCCGTCGATTGGGTCGATAATCCACTGGTAGTCGCTGTCGGCATTGCCTGAGGCGCCAGACTCTTCGCCCAGAAAACCGTGCTCGGGATAGGCTTTTTGCAGGTGATAAATGATTTCCTGTTCGGCCTTGCGGTCGATTTCAGTCACAAAATCATTTTCGCCCTTGGACTCAATTTGGACGCGGTCGAGTTGTTCAGAGGCGCGCGAAATGAGGTCTCCCGCTTTACGGGCGGCGCGCAATGCGATATTCAGCATGGGTTGCATAGTACTAAGGCCTTGAATGTGCAAGCAATTGGAGCCGCATTATAACAGAGACTCGGCGCGCGACAGAGGCCTAATTTCATTGTTTCGCTATGGCCTTCCTGTTAGACTGACGTCCCATCTCAAGGGGCAAAGAAGCACCGCTTTTTCCAGCCCTATATCTTATCGCACTATTCAAAAAGGCATGACATGGCGCGTTTTATATTCGTCACCGGCGGTGTTGTTTCGTCTCTCGGTAAAGGCATCGCTTCAGCATCGCTGGGCGCTATTTTAGAGGCTCGTGGCCTCAAAGTGACCATGTTGAAACTGGATCCCTACATTAATGTAGATCCGGGTACCATGAGTCCATTTCAGCACGGCGAGGTGTTTGTCACCGAAGACGGTGCAGAAACAGACCTTGATCTTGGTCACTACGAGCGCTTTGTGCGCGCCAAAATGGCCAAGGGCAATAATTTCACCGCTGGGCGCGTTTACGAAACGGTATTGCGCAAAGAGCGTCGCGGTGACTATCTTGGCGGCACCGTGCAGGTAATCCCCCATATTACCGATGAAATTAAACGCCGCGTGCTGGCTGGTGCCGGTGATGCCGACATCGCAATTGTTGAAATTGGCGGCACGGTTGGCGACATTGAAGGCTTGCCTTTCTTTGAGGCCGCGCGTCAACTCAAAGTTGAATTGGGCGCCAAGCGTTCAATGCTGATGCACCTTACCTTGGTGCCCTATATTGCCACTGCAGGCGAAACCAAAACCAAGCCCACCCAGCACTCGGTAAAAGAGCTGCGTTCCATCGGCTTGCAACCTGACATCCTGCTGTGCCGCTCAGATCACGAAATTGACCAGAGCAGCCGTCATAAAATCGCCTTGTTCACCAACGTGGAGTCTCGCGCGGTTATTCCGTTGCGCGATGTTGATTCAATTTACCGAATCCCTTCCTTATTAGCAGCCGAAGGCCTCGACGAGCTTGTTGTTGAGCGTTTTGGCCTAGATTGCCCGCCAGCGGATCTCACTGAGTGGGATGCCGTTATCGAAGGCGACTTGCACCAAGACCAAACCGTGACGATTGCCATGGTTGGTAAATACATGGAACTGCTAGACGCCTATAAGTCGCTCAACGAAGCGCTTAAGCACGCTGGCATTCACAGCCGTACCAAAGTAGCTGTTCGCTATATTGATTCTGAAATAATTGAGAAAGAAGGCTTAGGCGTTCTTGAAGGCGTAGACGGTATTCTTGTGCCTGGTGGTTTCGGCAACCGTGGTGTGGAAGGCAAAATTCTCACCGTGCAGTACGCCAGAGAAAAGAAAATTCCTTACTTGGGTATCTGTTTAGGTATGCAAGTGGCGGTGATTGAATTTGCCCGCAATGTACTGGGCATCAGTGGCGCCAATAGTACCGAATTTGATGAGAAATGCAGTGACCCAGTAATTGGTTTAATTACCGAGTGGGTAACGGCAGAAGGCGGCGTTGAACAGCGCAATGAAGATACTGATCTTGGTGGCAGCATGCGTCTCGGCGCCCAGCAGTGCCACCTAGTTGAAGGTTCGGCCGTTAGCGCAGTTTACGGTAGCGAGTTGATTACCGAACGTCACCGTCATCGCTATGAAGTGAACAATAAGTACGTTGAGAATATGCAGGCCCATGGCTTAAAAGTTGGCGGCTGGTCAGCGGACAAGAGCTTGGTAGAGGTGGTGGAAATACCAGATCACCCTTGGTTTATCGCCTGCCAATTCCATCCGGAATTTACTTCTACACCACGTGATGGGCACCCCTTGTTTAGCGGTTTTGTAAACGCAGCATTTGCCCATAGCAAAGCGTAATACACGGTTGGACAGTGTGTTGATCGGAATTGGGATTTAGGAAATACGTAGATGAAAGATAAAGTAGTCAGTGTAGCCGGTATTGATGTGGCGAATGACAAGCCCTTTGTTTTATTTGGCGGCATGAACGTGCTTGAATCCCGCGATATGGCCATGGCAGTTGCCGAGCATTATGTGACTGTTTGCGCAGAGCTGGGTATTCCCTATGTTTTTAAAGCGTCTTTCGATAAAGCCAATCGCTCGTCTGTACATTCCTACCGCGGTCCAGGCATGGATGAAGGTCTGAAAATTTTTCAGGAAATTAAGCAGACCTTTAATATTCCAGTGATTACCGACGTACACGAAATTTATCAGGCCGGTCCTGTTGCTGAGGTGTGTGACGTTATTCAGTTGCCCGCTTTTCTTGCTAGACAAACGGACTTGGTGGCGGCGATGGCGGCCACCGATGCGGTTATTAATATTAAAAAGCCGCAGTTTTTAAGCCCCGCGCAAATGAAAAATATTGTCGAAAAATTTGCCGAATGCGGTAACGACAAAATTATGCTGTGCGAGCGCGGCAGTAATTTTGGCTACGACAATCTGGTTGTCGATATGCTTGGTTTTAAAATTATGCGCGATGTCAGCGGTGGTGCGCCGCTGATTTTTGACGTTACCCACGCACTGCAGTGCCGCGACCCGATGGGCGCAGCGTCGGGCGGTCGTCGCAATCAAGTTGCAGAGCTGGGTCGCTCTGGCATGGCCTTGGGTATTGCGGGTTTATTCCTTGAAGCTCACCCAAATCCCGATCAAGCCAAATGCGATGGCCCCAGCGCCTTGCCTTTGTCGGCGCTTAAAGGCTTCCTAGAACATATGAAGGCAGTGGATGATGTTGTGAAATCCTTGCCGACCCTCGATATTCAATAGATATTTAACGTTATAAAAACTGACACGGAGAAAACTCACATGGCAGAGATTGTCGATATTAAAGCGTATGAGATCCTGGATTCTCGCGGTAACCCCACCGTTGAAGCGGATGTTGTACTAGCATCTGGCGCTGTAGGTAGTGCTTGTGCGCCCTCAGGGGCATCGACGGGATCTCGTGAAGCCCTAGAGTTGCGCGATGGCGATGCCAGCCGTTACTTGGGCAAAGGCGTACTTAAAGCCGTTGCCAATATCAACACCACGATTCGTGATTTGTTGCTGGGTATGGATGCTGAAGATCAGCGCGCTATCGACAATGCCATGATTAAAGCAGACGGTACCGAGACCAAATCTAATTTGGGCGCCAATGCCATTTTGGCCGTGTCTCTCGCCGCTGCAAAAGCGGTAGCGATTGAGAAGGGCATTCCTTTGTATCAGCGTATCGCGCAAATCAATGGCACCGAAGGCCAGTACACCATGCCCGTACCAATGATGAATATCATTAACGGTGGCGAGCACGCCGACAATAATGTCGATATTCAAGAGTTTATGATTCAGCCTGTTGGCGCGCCGACTTTTGCTGAAGCCCTGCGTCAGGGTGCGGAAATTTTCCACTCTCTGAAAAAAGTATTAGTTGCCCGCGGTCTGAGCACTTCAGTGGGCGATGAGGGCGGTTTTGCTCCGAACCTGCCATCGAATGAAGCCGCACTTGAAGCAATTGCCGAGGCCGTTGCCAACGCTGGTTACGAACTGGGCAAAGACATCACTTTGGCACTGGATTGCGCCTCTTCTGAGTTTTACAAAAACGGCAAATATGTATTGAGTGGTGAAGGCAAAGAATTCGATGCCGAGGGCTTTGCGAGCTATTTAGACGAGCTGAGCCAAAAATACCCGATCATCTCCATTGAAGACGGCATGGACGAAAGCGATTGGGACGGCTGGGCAACCTTGACTCGCAAAGTTGGCGACCGTGTTCAACTAGTTGGCGACGATTTGTTTGTAACCAATACCAAAATTCTAAAACGTGGCATTGATAACAAAATTGCTAACTCAATTCTGATTAAATTCAACCAGATTGGTTCGCTAACTGAAACCTTGGACGCGATCAAAATGGCCAAGGATGCAGGTTACACAGCGGTTATTTCTCATCGCTCGGGCGAAACTGAAGACACTACCATTGCTGATCTGGCTGTGGCGACGTCTGCCGGCCAAATCAAAACCGGTTCACTGTGTCGTTCAGATCGCGTCGCTAAGTACAATCGCTTGCTACGTATTGAAGCTGAATTGGGTGCGGCATACCGTGGCCGTGAAGAATTCCGCGCCTAGTTATTCTCTGGGCAGTGAACGCTGCCCCTTGAATTAAATTGCGGGTATTGGGGACCAGTATGGGTGTGAGTGAGGTGGCAGCACAATGACGCGCCGGCGACTGCTTTTATTACTGCTGGTCATCCTAGTTTTGCTGCAATTTAGGTTGTGGACGGGCACCGGAAGCTGGGAGCAAATTACCAGCTTGCGTAGGGATATTGCCCAGCAGAAAAAGGTTAACGAAGATCTTAATTTGCGCAATGAACGGCTTTACGGCGAAGTGCGCAGTTTAAAAAACGATCTTGATAGTATTGAAGAACGCGCCCGTAATGATATGGGCCTAATTAAAAGCAATGAGACTTTTTATCTCATAGTTGAAGAATAGTTGAAAAATAAAAATAGCTCGCAAATAAATAATCGGTTTCATCATGGCGATTAATAAAGCGCCCCCTACAGGGCTTTGGGCAGTGGTGCCCGCCGCTGGTCAGGGCAGTCGCTTTGGCGCTGAACTTCCTAAACAATATCTCAAGCTCAATGGCAAAGCTGTTATTGAGCACAGTCTCGACGCTTTGCTGGGCTGCTGCGAAATTCTTGGTGTGGCTGTTGCGGTAAAAGCAGACGATCCAATATTTGCGGAATTAGCCTTTGCGGCTCATCCCAGAGTGCGGCGCGTAGTCGGCGGTGCTGAGCGCGCCGAGTCAGTTGAACTAGCCTTGGCGAGCTTGAGTGAAGCGCAGGATGACGACTGGGTTTTGGTTCACGATGCAGCAAGACCCTGCCTGAGTGAGCGGGATATACAAATGCTGCTAGCCAAGGGGCGTGCGCATCCGGTGGGTGCATTATTGGCTGCGCCGGTGGTGGATACCATGAAGCGCGCCACCGAGCAGTCTGAAGTCGCCGAAACCGTCGATAGGCAAGTATTGTGGCGGGCGCTTACGCCCCAGTTGTTCCGCTACGGAGCGCTGCGTGACGCGCTCAAATACTGCCGTGAACAGGGCTTGCCGGTTACTGATGAAGCCTCGGCTATGGAGCACTGCGGCTTGCAGCCACTGCTGGTGCAGGGCAGTCACCGCAATATTAAAATCACCTATCCTGATGATCTGTTGATCGCCGAGGTTTTTTTGGCAGGAGCCAATAATGACTAAGATTCGTATTGGCCACGGCTATGATGTACATCAATTGGCAGCGGGCGAGGGTATTCATCTCTGTGGTGTGTGGATTCCCTGTTCATATCACCTAGTTGCCCATTCGGATGGCGATGTCGCCCTGCATGCGCTCTGTGACGCCTTGCTTGGCGCCTTGGCGCTGGGCGATATCGGCAAACATTTTCCCGACACCGACCCACGCTATAAAGGTGCTGATAGCACTGAGCTACTTGCCCACTGCTATCAGCTAATTCGTGCTCAAGGCTATGCGCTGGGCAATGCGGATATAACGATTGCCGCACAAACACCTAAGCTCGCCAGTTTTATTCCCGCCATGCGTGCCTCCATTGCCAAGGTCTTGAACCTAGAAATTGGCCAGATCAGTGTGAAAGCGACCACTACCGAAAAATTAGGTTTTGTTGGTCGCAGCGAAGGTATTGCGGTTGATGCTGTGGTGTTACTGGAGCGTAGCGATGTTGCCTGATTGGCCTCGAGTGCTCGGCACTCCGCTGGTAAACGGGGTATTAAAAGCCCAGCCGGAAGATTTTGTGGTGGAGGAAGTTTTCCCCGTAGAGTTTAGTGACGACGGCGAATTTGACTGGTTGTGGATAGAAAAACGCGGCGACAATACCGAATATGTGGCCAAGCAATTGGCGCGTTTAGCCGGAGTGCAGCCCAAGGCGGTAACGTATTCTGGGCAGAAAGATCGCTATGCGGTCACGCGCCAGTGGTTTTGCGTACATCTGCCAGGTAAAAACTTCCCCGCTTGGGAGGTGCCAGAGTCCGAAACTTGGAAAATTCTGCGCAAGGGCCGTCACCGCCAAAAGCTACGTTTAGGCAGTCATCGTTATAACCATTTCACCCTGTGTTTAAGCGATTTAGCGGGTGATATCGACGATCTTAATCGGCGCTTGTCGACGGTACTTGTACAGGGCTTTCCTAATTACTTTGGCGAACAACGCTTTGGTCATCACGGCGGTAATATCGATGCCTGTCGGCAATGGTTTGCCGGCGAGATAAAACCGGCGCGCTTTGAGCGCAGCATGTATTTATCGGCGGCGCGGTCATTGCTGTTTAACGAATTGCTGGCCCAGCGGGTGCTTGATGGCAGTTGGAATACCGGGCTAGACGGCGATGTGTACGCCCTGCGTGACAGTGGCAGCGTGTTTAGCGCTGAGCGCGACGATGAAACCATCGCCCGTTTGGCCAGTGGTGATATTCAGCCTACTGGGCCTTTGTTTGGCAAGGCTGGGCGGTTAGTGGTAAGTGGCGTTGCGGCGGAAAGGGAAGCGGCTGTGTATACACAGCATTCGAATTTCTGCGCGGGCCTGCTTAAACACGGTTTAAGCTTGGAGCGGCGAGCCTTGCGCTTGATACCCCAAGATTTTCAATGGCAGTTTACAGGTAATAAGTCGCTGGAGCTGAGCTTTTCCCTGCCAAGGGGCTGCTTCGCCACAGCGCTTGTGCGAGAATTAATGAACTACCCACTGGCGAGTTAGTGGCGGCGAGCGCGTCGTTGTTTATTAGTGTTAACAGAGAAAACTGGGTGACAATCTTAAATTTGCAAGGCATTGGGATGACGTCCCAGCGGACCAGAGACCGCTTAATTGAACGCTTGAGTGAGCGCGGGATAACAGACAACGCTGTTCTTAACGTCATTCGCGGTACGCCCAGACACATCTTTCTCGATGAGGCTTTGTCCCATCGCGCCTACGAAGACAGTTCGCTCCCCATTGGCTTTCAGCAAACCCTTTCCCAGCCCTATATTGTGGCGAAAATGACCGAGCTATTATTGGCTGCGGGGCCGCGGGCGCGGGTTTTAGAGGTTGGTACCGGATCTGGCTACCAAACAGCTATTTTAGCGCAGCTGGTGGATCGGGTGTTTAGTGTGGAGCGTATTCGCCCACTTCAAGAAAAGGCCCGTCAGCGCTTGCGTCAGCTGGGGCTGCACAATGTACAGCTGCGCCATGCCGACGGCAGCATGGGTTGGAAAGAGCGCGGACTCTTTGACGGTATATTGTCGGCCGCTGCACCGGCTGAAGTGCCCCAAGAATTATTGGAGCAATTGGCGATGGGTGGCCGGCTGGTCATTCCAATAGGCCCGCAAGGTAAGCAACAAGCCCTTTATGTTTTTGATAAAACTGAAGAGGGCATTAAGAAGCAAATGATTGAACCGGTCCTATTTGTACCCCTGCTGGCTGGTTTGCTGTCGTAATTCTAAAAACTCGCGTTTTCAATGCCGTTGTTTCAATTAATAGGATGTTGTATGAAGGGATTTTACCCCGCGGTATATCTTCGCGGAATGGCCATGGGTGCCGCCGATGTGGTGCCTGGTGTGTCTGGCGGTACCATCGCGTTCATTACCGGCATTTACGATGAGCTGATTGAAAGCTTGAAATCCTGCAATCTGCAAGCGGTAAGCTTATTGTTTAAGGCTGGGCCGGTCGCTTTTTGGCAATATATCAATGGCAGCTTCTTGATTAGTTTAATGCTGGGGGTCGTTACCAGTGTACTGTCCTTGGCGCGGCTGATCTCCTTTGCGCTAGCGCAATATCCAGTTCCTTTGGCCGCTTTGTTTTTTGGCTTGATTTTGGCCTCGGCACTCATAGTTTATCGGCAAATTCCAGGGGCTGGCAAACAGCTGCTGTGGCTATTGTGGGGTATTGGTTTTGCGGTGTTAATTGGCGAAATCCGTCCGGCTGAAATAGAAGCCACGCCGCTGAATTTGTTTTTGTCCGGCGCGCTGGCTATATGCGCAATGATTTTACCGGGCATATCCGGTAGCTTTATTTTGTTGCTGTTGGGTATGTATCAGCCGGTGATTGAGGCGGTGAAAGACATGGATATTATGGCCCTGCTGAGTTTTGTGGCGGGTTGTGGCGTAGGCTTAATGTTATTCGTGCGTTTGCTGTCGTGGTTGATGCATCATTATCGCGCGCCGCTATTAGCCGGCTTAAGCGGTATTCTCGTCGGTTCTTTGAGTATTATTTGGCCGTGGAAACTCGATGCGTCAGGTCGGCTACTGAGTGAGTCATTGGCGCCTGGTTGGCAAAATGTATTGCCTTGGGACTACGCTCAAAGGGCTGACGCTCAATTAGTGCTCTCGCTTATATTGGCTTTAGGCGGTGTGGTATTAGTGCTACTCATAGAGCGGTTTGCGAAAAAAGCCTAATTTGTAAGACTATTTTTTTCTATTACACACACTTTAAAGCTCATATAGTGCTCAAAACCAAGGTAATTATGAACTCCGCTTATGCAAATGGCTGAGTTAAATCGGTATAGGAAGCTCGCCCTAAACGAAAGAGGCTTAACCTTGTGGATTTTCGGTCTTTAATATGATGAGTAAGTTACTGCGATTATTGGCCTTTTATGGCTTGATTTGCGGTTTGATTTCTTGCTCTAGTAATGGCAGTTTTGCGCCTGTTTCTGATCGTTATAGTCCGGCCGAGCGCACCCCTCCATACTATATTGTCAGTGCTGGCGACACTCTGTTTTCGATCGCGTGGCGTTATGGTTTCGAGCTTAACGGGTTAGCGACTGCTAACAGTATCGCTTCGCCGTATACCATTTATCCGGGTCAAGCCATATTGCTGAAAGAGGGTGGCAAGCCGCTTGTAAAGCAGCGTTCACACGCTAAACCGGCGGTGGCGCAGCCCGCCCGTGCCAAGCCTGCCACTACGCCAAAATCTCCCGTAGCCACCACTAAAGCGCCAGCGCTAGCAACGAATGAGCGTTGGCGGTGGCCAGTCAATGGTCCTGTTGTGCGTCCTTTTGTCGCAACAGGGCAAGCGCATAAGGGTGTTGATATAAAAGGTAAAATGGGAGAACCTGTATACGCATCACGCAGTGGCGTGGTTGTGTATGCAGGCAGTGGATTAGTCGGTTATGGCAATCTACTAATCCTGAAACATTCAGATCGATATTTAAGCGCCTACGGGCATAATCGACGTTTAACAGTAAAGGAGGGAGATAACGTTAAAGTGGGTCAGGTGATTGCCGAGTTGGGAGACAGTGGCACTGATTCAGTTAAATTACATTTTGAAGTTCGTGTAGATGGAAAACCGGTTGATCCTTTAAGGTTGCTGCCGCGGCGCTAAATTTACAGACCCGGAAGACACCTGAAGTATCACTTAGTCGAGTAATAACAAACGTATATAAGGATTCGACGATGCGGGTATATGAGAAAGACGGTCACCGCTCAGGTGTGATCGATGTATTAGTAAATGATAATAATAGCGATGACGACATAGAGCGTTCGGTTGCTGACGACAAATCTATAAAAGGTATCAAATTAAGCCGCCCACGACGGCCGTCAAAAGACTTAGATGCCACCCAGCTATACCTCAGTGAAATTGGCTTTTCGCCGCTACTCAGTGCTGAAGAAGAAGTGTATTTTTCGCGTTTAGCCAGAAAAGGTGATGAGGCTGGCCGCAAGCGTATGATTGAGAGCAATTTACGCTTGGTTGTTAAAATATCGAGACGCTATTTGAACCGTGGCTTGAGTCTGTTGGATTTGGTTGAAGAGGGTAACCTCGGCTTAATTCGAGCGGTAGAGAAATTTGATCCCGAGCGTGGCTTTCGGTTTTCAACGTATGCAACGTGGTGGATACGCCAGACCATTGAGCGGGGGATTATGAATCAGACCCGCACTATTCGCTTACCTATTCATGTAGTAAAAGAATTAAATAGTTATTTGCGCGCTGAGCGCGAGCTGACTCAAAAGCTCGATCATTTGCCCTCGCCGGAAGAAATGGCGGTAGCTCTCGACAGGCCAGTGGCGGAAGCTAAGCGGTTATGCGGTTTGAAGAACCGAGTGGGCTCGGTCGATGTACCGGTGGCGCAGGATTCCGATCAGGTGTTACTCGACACCCTTGCCGATACGCAGGCGCTGAATCCCAGTGATATTTTGCAGAGTGAAGATCTCTCTAGCAGCATAGACCTGTGGCTGGGGGAGCTAAGCACTAAACAGCGTGAAGTGGTAGTGCGCCGTTATGGTATGCGCGGCCACGAGCCAGCAACCTTAGAAGAGGTCGGCCGCGAAATTGGCTTAACACGGGAGCGGGTGCGGCAAATACAGGTTGACGCTCTGAAAAGCATGCGTGTTTTATTTGAGGCGAATGGCCTTAATGCCGCATCGCTGTTTTCTGAAAGTGCCTAGCTTGTTTTAGTGGTGAAAAAAGCCCGCATTTAGCGGGCTTTTTTATGTGCTGAATTTTAACTCAGCTGTGCATGATTAACTTAACGCTCAAGATACTGAAGTTTATTAGGCTTGTTAGCCCACTCTTCTGCATCTGCCGGTGCCGGCTTCATTTCGGTGATATTAGGCCACACTTCCGCAAGTTCTGCGTTTAGCTCCAAGAACACCTGCTGGTCTTCGGGGAGTTCATCCTCAGAAAATATCGCATTTACCGGGCATTCTGGTTCACACAGTGCGCAGTCGATGCACTCGTCGGGATGAATGACGAGAAAATTCGGACCTTCGTAAAAACAATCTACCGGACAAACTTCAACACAATCAGTGTGTTTGCACTTAATGCAATCTTCGCCTACAACAAAAGTCATTTTTGGTCAGCCCCTTTTAAATCCTGACTGTGGGTTGGGTTACTCGCAGAGCGCGGTATTGTAACACCAGTGAAAAATATGGGTATAGCTTTCGTCTTACCTTTAATTTAGCTGTGTATTATCGCTTTTACGTATTAAGGGCGCCAGTTTCACTATAAACCTCGCTATTGCAGCTGGGCCTTGAGCTTATACAGCAGCTCATGGGCTTGGCGTGGGCTGAGGTCGTCGGGATTGATGTCGTCTAATTCGCTCAACACTGGGTGGTCGGCGCTTAGCGGCGGAGCAAATAAGTCGGGCTGCGGCCCAGCGGTATTGAGCTGGGTGTGGCCAATTGCCTGAGATTCTAGTTCGCGTAGCTTTATTTTGGCGGCGCTAACCACCTTAGGTGGTATGCCCGCCAATTTAGCGACCTGTAGACCGTAACTACGGTTGGCGGGGCCTTCTTCAACGCGGTGTAAAAATACAATATGGTCATTGTGCTCGGTGACGCCAAGGTGAACATTTGCCGCCTTAGGGTAGGTTTCTGGTAAAACCGTCAACTCAAAATAATGGGTGGCGAACAGCGTGAAGCCGTGAACTCGGTCGGCCAGATCAATTGCACAGGCCCAAGCCAGAGAAAGTCCGTCGAAGGTGCTGGTGCCGCGGCCGATTTCATCCATCAGGATCAAACTTTTGGCGGTGGCATTATGAAGAATATTGGCAGTCTCGGTCATTTCCACCATAAAAGTAGAGCGCCCGCCGGCGAGGTCGTCTGACGAGCCGATACGGGTGAATATTTGGTCCACTAAACTCAGTTTTACCGACTTGGCGGGCACAAAGCTGCCGATGTGGGCCAAGAGTACAATTAGCGCAGTTTGGCGCATATACGTCGATTTACCGCCCATGTTCGGGCCGGTAATAATCAAGGTGCGGCGGTCATCGGCAAGTTTGAGATCATTCGCAATAAAGGGCTCGTCGAGCACGCTTTCTACCACTGGATGGCGGCCTTGCTCAATATCCAATAGCGGACTGTTGCTGAACTCTGGCTGGCAGAGGTCAAGCTGAACAGCGCGCTCCGCCAAGTTTGCGATAACGTCTAGTTCGCATAAGCCTTGCGCCGCATTTTGTAAGCCGGCCAGCGCGGCATTAAGGCTGTCTAGCAATTCGTCATAGAGCATTTTTTCGCGCGCAAGAGCGCGGCTTTTACTGCTCAGTGCTTTGTCTTCAAAAGTCTTTAACTCTGGCGTGATAAAGCGTTCGGCGTTTTTTAAGGTCTGTCGGCGAATGTACTCAACAGGTGCTTGGCCCGCTTGCAGTTTGCTTATTTCAATGTAGTAGCCATGGACCCTGTTATAGCCCACTTTCAAGGTGCTCAGTCCCGTTTTTTCCCGCTCGCGGCGCTCCATTGCCAATAGAAACTCACCGGCATCAGTGCTCAGACTGCGCAGTTCGTCTAGTTCGCTGTCGAAGCCCTCGGCAATCACGCCGCCGTCGCGCAATACCATGGGCGGGTTTTCTGCCACCGCTCGCCCCAGTAAATCGGCAAGTGTAGGGAATTCGCTGATTTGCTCTGCTAAATCCTTTAAATAGGGAATATCAAAGGGTTTTAATTGGCTTTGTAGCGCAGGTAAGGTCGCCAGCGAGCGCTGCAAGCGCGACAAATCTCGCGGGCGGGCCGAACGCAGGCCGACGCGGGATAGAATACGCTCTAAATCGCCGATTTGCTTGAGTGTGGCGCGCAGGGTTTCGAACTGATAATTATCAATAAGGCCGACTACGCCACTTTGACGTGCGCTCAGAATCGCTTGGTTGCGCAGGGGGCGGTGCAGCCAGCGTCGTAGCAAACGCGAACCCATGGCGGTTTGGCAGCGGTCAAATACCGATGCTAGGGTGTTTTCAGTGCCACCACCAAGATTTAGGTCTAGCTCCAAATTGCGGCGAGTCGCGGCGTCCATCGCCACAGCGTCATCACGGTTCTCGTGTTTGAGCTGGCGAATATGAGGCAGGGCAGTGCGCTGGGTGTCTTTAACGTAATGCAGTAAGCAGCCAGCGGCGGAGACACCTTGAGTAAGTTGTTCGCAGCCAAAGCCGGCCAAGTCTTGCACACCAAAGTGTTGGCACAGCCCCCGCGTTGCAGCGTCAAAATCAAACTCCCAGGGCGGAAGTTTACGCAGACCAGGAAACTTGGGCATTTCCTCTACATTGAGATCGTCTGCAACCAGTAGCTCGGCGGGGCGCAGGCGCTGTAACTCGCCAATAAATGCTGTTTGACCTTTTACTTCTAAAACTTGAAAGCGACCGCTGCTCATGTCTAGCACAGCTATGCCGAACAAGCCCGAGTGCCCACAAGCGGCAACAAGTAGCGCGTCGCGACGTTCATCCAGTAGCGCCTCGTCACTGATGGTGCCTGGCGTAACAATACGTGCCACAGCGCGTTCTACTGGCCCTTTGCTGGTCGCTGGGTCGCCGATTTGCTCGCAAATCGCCACCGACTCGCCGGCTTTGACTAATTTCGCTAAATAGCCTTCAACAGCGTGGTAGGGCACGCCACACATCGGAATTGGATTGCCGCCTGCTTTGCCCCTAGCCGTAAGCGTAATGTCCAGTAATTCGGACGCCTTTTTGGCATCCTCAAAAAACAACTCATAAAAGTCGCCCATGCGGTAAAACACCACTTCATTGGGGTGTTCAGCTTTGATTTTTAGGTACTGGACCATCATGGGTGTGTGCTGTGTTTCGGCAATAGTATTGGTAGTGGCTTTGCTCATCATTGCTCTATGTTGGCCTTGTTGGCCTTGTTGGCCTTGTTGGTTAGGCGGTAAATTTGTGGCGTTCGGCGTAAGTTGGCGGACAAAATTAGGGGCTGGCTAGCGGCATTAATGAATTAGGCAAGAATAGCAAAACGTATAAAAAACCACTAATAGCATACTGTTGTTATAGATTGCCTCGGTCGGCGGACTGCCACGGCTTTTGGGCAAGAAAAATAGTGTGGCGGCTGCCTTTGCCAGGGCGTGCGCGAACAGTGTGAATAGTCACCTTAAAGCGGGCTTTTTTAAGGCGAATGGCGAACATAGAGTCGGCGCCCGCCGACCAGATCGCTAATATGCCTTCGGGGCGTAAAGTGTTAAATATTGCTTCTAGGCCAGCCAGGGAATACAGCCAGTTATTGTCGGTTTGCGTTAGTCCTTCGGGGCCGTTATCAACGTCGAGTAAAATGGCGTCGTAGGCGCGGGGATTGTTGTTCATTAATTCGGCAACGTCACCGACGTGAACCTTGGCTCTAGCGTCGCGCAGCGGATTGCCAGCGCATTCACCTAGTGGGCCGCGGTTCCACTCCACCACAGCGGGAATGAGCTCTGCTACGGTAACTTGACTGCTAGCGCCCACACCGCGAAGTGCCGCTGCTAAGGTGTAGCCCATGCCTAGGCCGCCGACTAATATCTCGGCGCCCAAAACCTCTGCGCTGCCGTCACGCACTTTTAGCTGTGCGCAGGCTAGGTCGGCAAGGGCCTCTTCAGAATTGAACATTCGGCTGTTCATTAGCTCGCCGCGCACGCCGGACAGGCGGATAGAAAACTCATCGCCGCGCTGGGATAATTTAAGTTCGCCGCCATTATTGGGGATCTGCGCGGTGCTAAGTTGTTTCCAGGGGATCATGGTGCCTCGGGCTACTGTTTTAAATGCGGCCTGCACTTTAACACAGCCACTTTTAGGGATAATAGTAATGAAATCTCTGCGGTTGATTCATGGCAGGCTAGGGCGGTGGTGAGTGTTAAAGAATTTGGCTTCCGGCATTGACAATGACGCCGATAATACTGATTATATATACAGTTGTGTGACCAGTAGTTCAGTCAGCCATTATTCATTTTAATATCAGCATTCACAAAGGTAGAGAGCATATGGATCCCAATAAGCAAAAAGCACTGGAATCGGCATTGAGCCAGATTGAGCGCCAGTTTGGTAAGGGTTCAATCATGAAAATGGGCGATAGCTCACGGGAAGTGATGCCATCTGTCTCTACCGGCTCGTTGGGGCTGGATATTGCGCTGGGTATCGGCGGTTTACCTTACGGTCGAATAGTTGAAATCTACGGCCCAGAGTCTTCAGGTAAAACTACCCTGTGTCTGCAGGTTATGGCAGAGGCCCAAAAAGCGGGTAAAACCGTGGCTATTGTCGATGCGGAGCATGCTCTAGATCCCCAGTACGCAGAAAAGCTAGGGGTAAACCTAGAGGATCTTTTGGTTTCACAACCCGATACCGGCGAACAGGCCTTGGAAATTACCGATATGCTGGTTCGCTCCGGCTCGGTTGACGTTATTGTTATAGATTCGGTAGCGGCTTTGGTACCCAAGGCCGAAATTGAAGGTGAAATGGGCGACACCCATGTTGGTCTGCAGGCCCGTTTAATGTCGCAGGCGCTGCGTAAGCTCACCGGTAATATTAAAAACGCTAACTGCCTGGTTATTTTTATTAACCAGATTCGGATGAAAATTGGCGTAATGTTTGGCAACCCAGAAACCACTTCTGGTGGTAATTCACTCAAGTTTTACGCCTCGGTTCGCCTAGATATTCGCCGCATCGGTGCGGTAAAAGACGGCGAAGAGGTAGTTGGTAACGAAACTCGGGTAAAAGTTGTTAAAAACAAGGTGTCGCCGCCCTTTAAACAAGCCGAATTCCAAATCCTTTACGGGCAGGGGATTTACCGCCTTGGCGAAGTCATTGATTTAGGTGTAAAGCAGGGCTTGGTTGATAAGGCGGGTGCGTGGTATGCCTATAAAGGCGATAAAATTGGCCAAGGTAAAGCGAATGCCGCTAAGTACTTAGGCGAGCATCCTGAAATAGCCGCTGAAATTGAAGGGCTGCTTCGCGAAGCCTTGCTGCCTAAACCCACCTCAAAAAAAGCGCTTGAAGAGCCAGCGAGCACAGATAAGTAAAGTCTATTGCCTAATCAGCAGCTGGGGTGTTGCTGCTGATTAGGCGTATATAAGTATGCTTATTCCGGTATTTCTTGATCGCCGTTATCCATTTCTAAGCTTAAAGTGAAGGCGGCTGACGATTTGTTCTCGTCTTGGCCTTTATCCTCAATAGCATCGGCGGGGATGCCGCGTTTACTATGTAACTTGATACGTAGACGTAGGTTGTTTGCCGAGTCTGCATTTTTTATCGCTTCCGCAAATGAAATTTTACCTGCCTCATAAAGATTAAATAGGGCGAGGTCAAAGGTTTGCATTCCCACGTTTTCTGATTTGTGCATGATCTCTTTAATGGTTTCAATTTCACCCTTATGAATTGCTTGGGCTACGGTCGGTGTACCGAGGAGAATCTCGATCGCCGCAGCGCGCTTGCCATCTTCCGTTGGCACGAGGCGCTGTGAAACAAAGCATTTTAAATTGAGGGAAAGATCGAGCAAAAGCTGGTTTCTACGTTCTTCGGGGAAAAAGTTAATAATCCGGTCTAAGGCTTGGTTGGCATTATTGGCGTGCAGTGTTGAAATGCAGAGATGCCCCGTTTCAGCAAAGGCCAGTGCGTGCTCCATGGTTTCGCGATCACGTATTTCACCAATAAGAATGACATCTGGTGCTTGGCGCAGAGTGTTCTTTAATGCCTGGTGAAAACTGCGAGTATCCATACCAATTTCGCGCTGATTAACAATACTGCGCTTGTGGCGGTGAAGGAACTCTATGGGGTCTTCAATGGTAATAATATGGCCACTGCTATTGGTGTTGCGGTGGTCGATCAGTGCGGCGAGGGATGTAGATTTTCCTGAACCGGTAGCGCCAACAAACAGTACCAAGCCGCGCTTGGTCATAATGACGTCTTTCAAAATAGGCGGCAGTCCTAGGGCATCGACATTGGGGATCTCGGTAACGATATTTCGAGCAACAATGGATATTTCATTGCGTTGTTTGAAGATGTTCACCCTAAACCGGCCAACACGGGGTATATGGTAGGCAAGGTTCATTTCTAACTCTTGTTCAAACTCTTCTATTTGGCTCGCGTCCATAATGGCGTAGGCGATGTCTTTAATCTCGCCGGGGCTGAAGCTCTCTTTATCAAGCGGTTTCAGTTTGCCGTGGAATTTGGCGCAGGGCGGCGCACCAGTGCTTAAAAAAAGGTCTGAACCATCATTCTTGGCGAGGACGGTGAGGTAGTCATTAAACGTCATGGCTGGCTCTCTTAGGCTGACAGGGTGCGGGCAGCGGTTAAATCAATTGAAAACAGTAAGCGGGTTTAGGGTTAAGCAATGTCTTTAACAAAGGCCTGAACTACAAACGGTGTTTGCCATATTGCAGTGTGTTACTAGCCATCTTTAGCAAGTACTAAATCCCTATGCTTGCCTCGCAGTTCATTATGTTGGCAATCGCTAGCGGAGACAAGATAGGCACTAAACTTCCAAATTAAAGTTGTTGATATAATTGATAAATATCCATCAATGGCATAATGCCAGCCGAGGTGTACCGAGCCCAATAGAATAACGAGAAAAAACACACCGCCGAATAATTTAAGCGCAACATAGTGTGTTCGCCAGCAGGCAAAAACAACCAAACACGCAATGGAAACATGCATGCTCGGCATCGACGAAATACCACTGGCTGTACCAACCTCAGCAACTTGATACCAATCCCAGAGATGCTTCTGAGCCTCCAAAGCCAATAAGGGATAGCTCATATTGGCTGTGTTCAAATATGTCATTAAGCCCTGATACGGATTGTTTATTTCTGGGTATATATTTGAGAAGAATGCTGGTCCAGTCGAAGAAAAAAACAGCGCGAGAATAGTGCCATTGATTGTCCAAGATAATACATAAGTGCTTATAAATTGCTTACGTAATAGCTCATTTTTTGAGATGAAAATAAACCAAATAACAAACGTAAGCATAATGATAAACCAAAACCCGTAAACAGCATCTATTATATGGCTAATGACTGGGTGGCCAAGTAATGGCTGCAGTATTTGCCAAGGCGCGCGGCCCCCATGTAGTAATTGGTCAAAATTGGCGAGCGCAGGATCCCAGCTAAACGGGTTAATTTCTGGGATCAACGATTTAAACGATGTCATTGCGGATAAAAATACGCATATTGCAATATAGATTAAAATGCCTCGGACAAATACATAGCTTGTTAGCCATTCTTTCAGTTTTTCTAAAGTATATGAAAACAGCTTTTTGGGGCGGACTTTAATCATTACATAAAAAATATAGCACGCATAAAAAAGCATACTTACCGGCATAAACTGAATTATTGCTAGCTTCATATACATAAAGATTGAGAAACGATCACTTAGACCGTGGTAATGCACAAAGCCAAATGTACCCGCAACGTAGACCAAAACACAGAGGAAAAAAATCCGGTCTGCGATAAATGACTTTCGGATATACTTTACAAATTTATCCATATCGAATTGCCGTCTATTTTAGTCTTGTATTTTTTAGAGGGTGTGCGGCATCGGGGAAAAACCCAATGCCCAATATACGTATTGGAACATACGGGAAATAGAATAAAAATCGTTATAAGTACGGACTCTATCTATCCAGTATCAATGGGGGTCAGAATCATTGATTTTGTGGTTTAAGCGAGCTAATTTTCCGTCAAGTTTCAATGATGATTTCCCCCTTGGCTCGCTTGCCCAGACTCTATTTGCCCAGTTACCCCCAATATATTATTCAGCGCGGTAATAACCGAGAAGCCTGTTTCATCAAAGAGGCAGATTACAAAGCTTACTTATCGTTTCTCAAAGATGCAGCCAACAAGTAAGAAGTCGCCGCCCATGCGTTTGTCTTGATAACCAACTACGTTCATTTTTTGGTCACGCCCAGCAACGAGCAGGGCGTCAGCCGTATGATGTAAGCCCAAGGTCGCAAGTATGTTTAATGCTTTAATTTCACCTATCCTCGCACGGGAACCTTGAGGGAGGACGCTATAAATCCACAGTGGTGGATACCGAGAGTTACTTGTTAACAGTGCACCGCCATATTGAGTTGAATCCCGTGCGGGTCAGCATAGTGAACCATGCATCGGGATACCCGTGGTCCAGCTATCAGGGCAATGAGCTACACACGCCGCATGCAGCTAGGAAAAGCCAGCGCAGAGCGGCAGAGTGCCTACCGTGAACTGTTTCGAGGTAGGATGCTAGAACGGGATTTGGTGGCTATACGGGGTGCAATAAACAAAGCTTGGGTGTTGGGCAGCGACCGGTTTAAGGCTCAGATTGAAGCTACAGCAGGACGGTGGTCAGTGCCTTTAGCTTGAGGAGCGGATAGAAACTCGGTGATTTTTCGTGAACGGTAAAATCAATGGCTTTGCCCCACTGATTTCTGCTAGGTTTATTTCCTGTCATAATACAGCTCTATTTGGGTGGGGGTTATGGCTACGATCAGGCGGGGGAGTGCGATCAACCCTCGCTTAGCAAATCAGTTCAGATGAATTGATCGACGATTTGCGGAACTTTGGCTAACATCGTCTTGGCGCTTAAAATAGGCCGACATTAAAACCCCGTAAGTAAACTTATTCAGACAAGGGGCATCAATAAGCTATGAGCATATCTGTGCAAGAGGCTAAAAACCCCAAGCGGAAAAAAGGCAGGCAAAGCCTTGAACAACGTTTCAATGCCGCTTGGCAGCGTCTGATCAAGCAGCAGCAAAAAAACATGCATTTACAGGCGGAGATCAGGCAGTTTGCCGAGGAAGTCGAACGCCGGATTGGTGCTCAGGAGCAGCGCTGCAACGCTGCGCAATACCGCCTTATTGAACATCTGATGAAATTCTATACCAGAAAATCGCTGCCCGATTGGCAGCGAGAGGCTTTGTTGGACTGGATCTACGCGCATTTTCAAACGTTGTCCAGCAACCCCTTTGCGGGCGACTTGGACCTTGTTGGCTTGCAGAAAAAGATCGGCGACGTCATTGTACAGATACATCCCGAATTTCTTGAAGACGAATACCAAGAGCCAGATACGGAGCCTAGCCAAGGCCATAAAAATCACAAGGCGCGCGCCGAACGGTCGGGAACAGAGGATATGTTTGCCGATCTTTTTACAGAATTTGATCGCGATGAAGATGACGATGAATTCCTTGAGCAGGAAGAGTTGGATTTAGACGCGCTGTTTGAAGAATTTTTCCAAGAACGGCATTTGGAAGAAGAGCAGGATAGAAAAAATATCAACCAGTTCTTGAAAACCAGCGCAATCAACAAAATGTTTCGCCAAATTGTTAAGGTGCTGCACCCTGATCGAGAACAGGATCCTGAGCAGCGAGAGCTAAAAAATCAGCTTATGGCCGAACTGGTGTCGGCTCGGGACGATAACGACATTCCAAAAATATTTTCCCTTTACCACGATCATGTTGGAGAGTCACCGCTGGGCCAATTAAAAGACAAGGCTGAGCTGGAAAAAGTGACCATGCTGTTGCAGCGCCAGTACGAGTTTCTGCGCGATGACGAGCGACAGATTTTTGCTGACAACCCTCGTGATGGAATTATCTATCAACGTTTTTTTCACAGTAGAAAGGCAAAGGTCGATGCTGGTATTAAACAGCATTTACTCGAAATCGAACAACTATGTGAAGAGCAGGCGTTGTTTGTTACGCAAATAACATCACTGAGCAAACTCAAGCCTTTTTTGGAGGCGCGTTTTAATCAGCAGTATGACGAGGACGACGACGAGGATTGGGACAATGTTCTGTTTTGATATATCAGGATCAATGGGGGTAGGGTCTTTGATCCTGCAAGTATTCTTGCCCTAAAATCAATGATACTGGCCCCATTGATCTTAGTTTATTAACCGAACTTTATCGTTTTCACAGGTTAAGTTTGCTCCAACTTCGGAATTTGCTAGGGAAAGCCCAAGAGTATTAAGTAAAGTATTTAGTAATGGGTCTAGTAGTGGTGAAAGCAAACCATTAATGATTGGGTTTAAAATGCTATTCACTATGTCGAGAGTGCCAGCTGTGAGATTCAAAACGCCCCCAAGACCACCGCCCCCATCGGGTTCGTATGCTTCTAGTTCGATTCCGCCAAGAACGCCAGATAAGCTACCAACAATATCTTCGCCTGAGAAGTTTTTATAAAGAGGTGGCTCCCCGATCAGAGGCGGATCTATGTATTCTTCACTGAACTGTGCGGAAAGAAAACCATCTTCTTCATCTAGGTTAACCATCAGGCCAAGACCGCCTCCTTCAAATGGGCGGCGATTTTGACACGTAGATATCACGGCTAAAAAAACACGACAGGTTTTTACTCCAATATCTACTAATGGGATAGGTGAAACTTCGGGTGGAGCCATAGAACCGAATACATAATTAGGCTCGGTGGGCTCGTCGATATTTAGCTGTCCTATTCGCAAATTGGCTAATGAGGTGGTTCCGTCTACGGTAAGGCTTTTATCTAAGGCTGAGCCGCATTGGTAATCACTCACGTATGCTTCCGAAGCACCTATATCAAGGCTGATATCGATCCGAGTAGTTCCTGGTACGAGTTTGATATCGGTAACTTCGTATGGGATTCCTACTAAAGACCCCACTAGACCTGATAGTGCGCTGACTAAATTCAAATTTAAAAGATCATTTAAAACAGTTGTTATTGGTGCAGTTAAGTCAGTGACAGCATTAGCCAGCCCCGCAATACTACTTAATATTGGGAGATTTACCGATACTAATGCTCGTATTGCAGCTGTGCGTACGTAAATTTCTTCAGATCCGGAATGGTCAGTATCAGCAATGGCGTCTTCTGGGTTCCCAATGGCAGATATTTGTGGGGGTTCAATAACGTTTAAGCGAAGAGTGACTCCTGCCAGCCCGGGCAGATTAATGGCGATATCTGTGCTAACGGTACTTTTGCTATTGGCGAGTTGAATGGCTCCTTGCACCAATTGTAAGGCTTGTAAATTGGTGTCAAGCGCTACTTTGTCTACATCGGGTTGTAATGTGAGTAGCTCACCGAGTTGGATGTCGGGAGTGGTAACTGAAAGAGCTGCAATTTCTAGATTTTCTAATGCATTAACAGCTATGTTGCTTGCGCCTGACGATTCTAATACATCGGCGGCAATGTTAAGTAGTTTTCCTACGCCTACATCTGTCGTTAATAAACTGTCGTAGTTGCCAACGCCTAAACCAAGATCTAGCACTAATGCGTCGAAATAGCTTAACAAGCTTATATTTGTAGAGATTAGACTTTCCCAATCGCCAGTAGTAAGAGAAATATTAGCTCCTAAGAGGCCTCCAAGTATGGGGTTTAATAATGGCGAGTCACTGCTATCAAGAGCTACAATTCCGTTGCTGCGGATGCTTAACTGCGCAGTAGGCTCACAAGCCTTAGCGGTAGCTTGCGCGCTAAGGTTGGTTTCATTGTCGCCGGTGGGCAGTAATTGAGCGAATAGCGATGTGGGAACTTTATGGCTGAGATTAACCGTAATGGCGTAGCCAGCGCGGGTAACGGCAAGGCTGCTATTGGTTGCATCGCCTTTGAAATCATTGCGTGTTGCTGATAGCACTAGCATGTCATCTAAGGTCAGGGATTCCACATCAAGGGTTTGGTCTCGGCAATAGATAAGTGCCGTTTCCATTGCTGCCAAATCCGCATTTTTTTGCAGTGTGCGTTTTTCAAGGTAGAGCCGGCCAGTGTCGGTAACCACAGCGAGAAAGGTGAGTAAACTCAACATCATCAGCACAGCTAAGATGGTGGTAACACCTGCTTGTTGAGTAGGAAGATGGGCATTAACTTTCCGCTGTGGTCGCATGTCGATTACTCTGTTTTGAATGAGTCTTTGCTAAAGCGCTCAGGAATGGGGTGTGAAAAGCTCTTAACATAACGCTCATACACTTCGGTGCTCACCTTACCGCTAAGGTGTTGCTCTTGGGTGCTGGCGTTTTGGCCAGAGCTTTGTTGCTCTAGTAAACGGCTTGTTACTGTTTGGAGCTTGGCGTTCGGAGTGTATACAATTTCCGGCTCGGCCAAGGTTTGCATTGAGGTGGCAATGGCGCTTAGTGCTAAGGCAAGTATTGCGGGCTTCATAGTGGTGCTCCTTGATAGATATTGTTGCTGCCTGCCAGAGCAGGTTGTTTAAAAGCATTGGCTTGACTAAGCAGATATTTAAACTCTGTTGAGTCGATTCCATTATTTTTTGCCATGCGCACCGCAGTGCGGCTGTCGCCATCTAATATCAGGCTGATGACCATATTTCTAATCGCAACGGGATGGCCTGGCTGCAATTGCAGGGCAGTCATAAATTCGCGCTGAGCGTCTTTAAAGTTTTTATGTGCGAGTAAAATAAAGCCGTAGTCGTTGCGAATGTCGGCATTGCTGGGCGCCAATCGGCGCGCCTTAAGCATTTGCTGATGGGCTTGAGGTAAATCGCCCCGCGTAGCTAAAATTTTTGCCATACCGGCGTGGCCGTAGGCAGTCAGGCAGGTCAGGCTAAGATTACGATAGCTTTCGTAAGCCTCGCTGAGCATGCCGGTATTGCGCTGGGCCTCGGCCCTAAGTCTTAATACTCTGGGGTTGGTGTCTGATGCTTTCTCTAAGTACGCGAGTGCAGAATAGTACTGTTTTTCTAAAACTTGCTGTTCAATCAAATCTAGACTGATGTTTTCTTCCTTGCTGGTGGGAACGTTACAGTTACTAGCGGTTTTTTGTTGGCTAGATGGTGTGCTGGCGCAGCCAGCAAGTATCACAACTAGTAAACTTGCTATCGACAGTGTCAGTTTTTTCATACCATACGCTCCTGCGTTATTGTCCTAGGTTGCCCAGTGCCGAAGAAATTGACATTAGCGCTGGGCCAGCGATAACGATTAAAAGGGCTGGGAATAGAAACAACATCATCACTACCGACATTTTCCCTGACATTTTATTAACTTGTTCCTGTAAATCTAATTTTCGGCGGTTTTGCAGTAATCTATACAATTCGTCTAGTGCCTTGTCGATGCTGCCGCCGGTGATGGCTTGTTGACGAATAACAATGAGGTATTCTTTAAACCCCTCTGCATTGGTGCAGCCAATAAGCTCGTAAAGGGCCTCTTCCTGGCTTTGTCCAGATTCAATTTTATTTACGGCCAGCTGGAGTTCTTGGGAGCAGGTGGGGGCGAGGTTGCGAAGTTGATCGCAAATGATCGCCAGTGTTCTTGGTAGTGAAAGTCCCACTCGCCATAGCATCCTTGTGGTTTGAACTAAAATCAGGGTTTCTTGATTTAATTTGTCTTGGCGACTTTGGGCAATTTTTTTAAGGAAAAAATAGGCCAAGTAAACCAGTAAAACAAAACCAAACGTGATGATGAACAGTATCGTCGTTGGTGGCGTACCTTTGAAATATGTATATATACCAAGGCATATAGCGGTCGCGATAATACCGATTAAGGTAATCGTAATCGCGTTGACTTGCTCTTGGGTGTTTAGTAGTCCGGCGCGACGTAAAAGCTGCGACAAGGAGGCAATGTGGGTGTTTTCTTCACGCAATTGCCGCCATATATCTTTAGAGTTAAATTCAAACTCTTGGTGTTTACCCGGTGCGGCTGATTCCACATGGGCTATGGCTAGTAGTATTACCGGTGCAGTGCAGAGAATAACGGCGCCTATAATGTAATAGAGGTGATGTACTTCCATGGTGTTTCCCTCAGTTGCCTATGGTCTTGATCATGCGCCATAGCACGATAACGCCTAATAACTGCATAATAACGGCGGCAATGAGCGTTTGCTGGCCGCCAGCGTCCTGCCACATGTCAGTTAAAAATTTTGGATTGTTGTAGAAAGTATAGGCAGCGATACCTGGCGGCAGTGCCGCTAAGATGGCTGCAGTTACCCGAGTTTCGCCGGTCATCGCGCTAAGCTCACGCTTTCCCGAGTCCTGCATTCTGAGAATATCAACGATATCGTCTAGAATTGAACGTATGCTGCCGCCATACTGCTCGTTAATGCGCAATGCAGTTGCTAGTACGTCAAATTCATTTAACTTATTAACGCGAGCCTCACGTTCAAAGGCTTGATGTAGGTCGTAGCCAAAGTGAACGCGGCGCACTACTCGGCGCATAACGGTGCCGAGCGGGCGCTCCAAGGTTTCTACCGAATCTGCAAAGGCATTTTCTACGGATACCCCCGCAGACAAGCGACGAGTTACTTGGTTAATAAAAGATGGTAATTGGTCAAGCATTTTGGCACGTCGCTGCGCGCCAATGATTTTTACCAGTGAGAGTGCAACTACCACAACAGCAATGGCTGAAATAATATTTATTTTTGCGGGTAGGGCTAATAAACTTACTGCAATGCCTGCTGCTGTTATAGCAATGCCAGCGTAGACGATACTGGGTGGCAGCTCTACGCCGTTACTACCGAGGTAGTTTTCTAAAAATGGGGGAAGTTTTTGGCCTACTTCAGGAATGATTTCATCTTCTGGAGTGGGTTCATTTGACTCGCTGCTAATCATTAGCACGACAAAGGCCAATCCAACCAAGAGCAGAGCTAGTGCAATCCATAACATAGCGTTTTATTCCTTTTGCTCAGATGTGTACTAGGTCTGGAGACCGAGTTACATTGTTGGCGCCGTCAACACGCAAAACCTTTCTGGTGGCATCGTCATAGATGAAGATGTCTTTCAGCGTTAGCTCATTATCAATAACGTGTAGTTCTGCGATCTGGAGCACACAGCGCCGCCCGTCTGCTTTACGACCTATATGAACAATTAGGTCCAATGCGCTGCCAATCATTTTAAGAATTAGGTCGCCGCTACCTTTGAAACCAGAAATCCCCACCATCATTTCAAGACGGGTGATGGCATCGCGCGCGGAGTTGGCGTGAACCGTACTCATAGAACCGTTGTGGCCGGTATTCATTGCTTGCAATACGTCGAGAATTTCGCCGCCGCGGCTCTCGCCAACAATGATGCGATCTGGCCGCATACGCAGCGCATTTTTAACCAGTTCGCGGGCGGTTACTTCGCCGACACCTTCATTGTTTTCTGGGCGGGTTTCGAGGCGCACCACATGGCCATTACGAAGCTGCAATTCTGCTGCATCTTCGATGGTGACGATGCGCTCGGTGTTGGGAATATATTGGCTTAAAATGTTAAGCAAGGTGGTTTTTCCCGAGCCGGTTGCACCGCTGATGAGAATATTGGTTCGATTCGCAACCGCGTTGGTTAAGTATTCGAGCACATCCTCACTGATAGAACCTGTTGCCAATAATTCTTGGGCGGTGAGAGGGTCTTTTCTGAATTTACGGATCGACAGGCACGGCCCGTCTAAGGCTAGGGGTGGAACAATGGCATTGATCCGGCTTCCGTCTTCCAAGCGGCCATCCACTATTGGGCTGGATTCATCGATACGGCGTCCTAATGGTGAAATCATACGACGGATAACTCGCAGTACGTGGCGGTTATCTAAAAAACGCATATCTGCTTTCTCAAGTACGCCTGCGCGCTCAATATAGATATTGCGCGGGCCATTTATGAGTATGTCGTTGATGGTCGGATCGTCTAATAGCCCCTGAAGCGGGCCATAGCCAACGATTTCGTTTAGCATGTGCTTTTCGAGCGATAAGAACGTTTCCCGGTCAATAACCGCCTCGTAAATGCGGCAGTACTGGCGAATGTAGGCGGATATGGCTTCTTCGAGTTTCTTTTGATTGTCGTCGTAGATGATTTTGTCATCTTCAATGCGATCAATAACAAACTTATGTAGCTCAGCTTTTAGTTTTTCATAATCATCGCTGTGCTCAGCTTTGCTCGGTGATGTTCTGCGTTCAATTAATCTCATGGCGCTATACCTGCCTAGTAATTAGTTAGCGAAGCCGACACCGGCGCTTGAAGGCCCAGCATTTGGTGCTTTTGAACCCTTTTGAGGGTCGCCGAACAGCATCGAGGTAAATGTTGGGGTGTAGTCTTGGTAGGTTTCCCCAGGCAATTCTCTAAGTTCGGTGTTTCTCGCCATTGGTTTAACCAAGTGTGGTGTTACAACCATGACTAATTCTTTGTCGTCTTGCTCAAAGCGTGTTGAGCGGAAGAGGGCGCCGAGAATGGGGATGTCGCCAAGGCCTGGGATTTTGTCGGCGTTGTTATAGGTGTTGCGGGTAACCAAGCCACTGATAATAAAGCTTTCACCTGGGGCGAGTTGAATGGTGGTGTCGGTCCGGCGCACGCGCAGTGCGGGCACCGATACGCCGCTGGTTTGCACGCCACTGCTAAAGTCCAAATCACTAACCTCTGGCGCAACTTTTAGCATAATGCTGTTTTCACTTAAAATCGTTGGCGTTAGGCGAAGACGAACCCCGAACTCTTTAAATTCAATTTGAACTTGGCCGTTGCGATTTGACACCGGATAGGGGAACTCACCACCGGCTAAGAAGCTCGCGGTTTGCCCAGACAGGCTCACCAGAGAAGGTTCAGCCAAGGTGTAAGCGTAACCGTTTTGCTGTAATGCGTTCACTGCGGCGCTAAAGTTTTTACCAGCATGGCCAATCAGGATTGAAGAACTATTTCCAGAGGTGACCAGCCCGCCCATGAGTGAGGCGATTTCACTCATGCCCGAGATCGTTGGCAGTAAACCAGCTGCACCCATTGCCAAAGCGGTATCTCCACCGGTATAGGCGAGAGCAGTACCAATTTGTTTTAGCTGAGAGCGACTGTATTCGATGATACGAATATCAGTTTGTACTTGGATCGCGCCCTGCTGAACGGTGTTGTCGACGACACTTTCTCCCGCCGCAGCAAGAAGTTGCGCGTGCTGGCTGAGGGAGTGCGTTTTACCTTGAAGAACAACTTTGTCGCCAGTGGCATCTACCGCGACACCGCTGGTGCTGGAGTTGGGAATGTTAGGTATAACGTCAATTTTAAACGTGGTTGGTTCGCCACCGCCCTGCCACAACAGCAGTTGGGTTGAACCAATTTGCTTTGCAGTAATTAAAAATTGCGTTGAGTTAAGCACTTTTAGGCTGGCGACGCCTGGGTTGCCAATAGCGCTGCGTTTAACGCTGTATTGGGTTGTTAAGGCTTGTTGTTCGCCTAAGGTCATGCGCAAGGTCTTATATGGGGCTGCCTGCACGACACTAACGAGTGTGAGAAGCAAGCCGAAAATAATTCCGTTTTTCATTATGGATACTCCTTTGCCTGAGGTTTCGCTCGCTTTCATTAGTTTTTTACCTTAATGGTTTCTACAGAGTCACCGCTGTATACATAGACGGACTTGGGTGCTGGTGGTGGCTTGAGGCCGGTAACATCGCGAATGAAGGCAGTTTTGTCGGCGTCGCTAATGTGTTTGCTTGCGGCGATGCTGGGGTCGAATGTGCTCGGCTCTGTAGCGTCGTTAGTAGTTTCCGTCAGCATGTCGGTTTCGCCTATGGCAACCAGTCGTAACTCGCCGCTTCCTTCCGCTAAGGTGAGTAGCGAGATGTCGTCGAGTGCTATTTCAAGTACCGCTGAACGACTGCTTTTGCCCGATTCTTTGTCTTCTTTTGCTGTTGAAGATTTTTTACCGTTGGTGACAACAACAGCTTTGTCATCGCGTTCAATGTCGGTACCAAAGGCAAGTAAGCGGATGTTTTTTAGCAAGCGGCGAGACATGCTTTTGTTGTAGGTGTCTTTAGACGCTTTGGTAGTAAAAATTACGTCAACGCGGTCACCTGGTTGTAAAAAGCCACCGGCGCTTGAGGTTTCATTAACTTTAATAGCGAGTGCGCGATAGCCAGGGTTAATGTGAGGAGCAAGTTTACTTTGCTTTTCAAAATGGCTGTGGCGAATGACCGCGCCGACCGGAATTTTGGATTCGAGTTTTTTGTTTATAAGGTCTTCAGCTTTTGTGTAACTGTCCTCAACCAGCAGTGGGTAGGGGATGAGCTGAACATCTTCGGCGCTGATGATTTCACCTTTGGCCATACTGCGGTTAACAATAAACAGCTTTTGGGCGTAGGTGAAATCACTGGGCTCGGATGTTGTACTGGTTTGCGCCACTGAACGACTTTTAGAAACGTCTTCCTGGCTTATTTTATATCCAATTACCCCCATAAACACTGCACTAATAATAAGCAGTGCTGCGATAATTTTTAAAGTCCTTGCTTGCATAGTCGTGTCCCTGAAAGGTGTCGATAACGGTTTTACTGTTCAATGCTGCTGTGTTAATTCAATACTAAGTGCTGTGTCATAGTGTTGCTATTGTGAGTGTTACGTATGATACCTACGGCTTGTACATGCTGGGTTTTACGCGCGGCCTCAAACTAAGGTTATTAGGCAATTCCTTAGCTTTAAAAGAGCAGGCTTGCTTTGCCAGCGAGTTTATTTGGCAGGGAGGGTAGTTTTCCAAAACCCGGCATAGTAATACCGTCTAACAAGGGCGCGGCTGAAATCGATACTTCACATAAAACACCATTCACTGTGACAGCGGCGCCACCACAGGTTGAGCCGTCCTCATCGGCGCAGCATGCTGTTGCGGTCAAATTGTCAGGTCTGAACACCAATAAGCTGGATGTGGAGTCTATAATGGCTAAGCTATTTGCATTTGCCGCTAACTCTAACTGCCATTCTGCGGCGGTTTCACAATCGTCACAGCTAGAAAGCGTCATTCGCAAAACCTCTTCGCTTGAGTAGGTAAAGTTTTGAACGAGCAAGAACGCTAGGCCATAAACAATAATGGCGTAGCAGATAATAAAAAATACGGGGAAGATAAACACAAACTCGATGGCGACAGCGCCTTTTTGCCGTCGCTGCTTAGCGCGAGAAAAATTACGGTTTGCCATTGTGGTGCTCCATGCTGTGCTCGGTGTTACGAAAATGCCACATTGGGTGGCGCTGTCTTAAAAAATACTTAAGAAGTTTAAAGATAGTGCACCTAAAGCAATTGCGCTTCCCAAGGGCAAGCCGCCGTGAAACGGGCTCTGGTGAGTAGCCATAGTTGGGCAATACACTTTTGTTAATGACATTCGCTGCGCGAAATGTAGGAATGTCATTAATAACAGTAAACTGCTGATACCGATTGAAAACACCCACAGTAATTGCAGTGGTGTGTAGAGTGGCGCTAATACCAGCATTAACTTTACATCGCCGCCGCCAAGCACGCCCCTGATATAGCCGGGTAAGGTGAGCGCTAGTGCAATGGTGATATTAATTACTAATGTCGTTAAACCACTGCTTTCTAATACGGCATTTGAGTAAATACCTAGTGCCAATAAAACCAGTAAGTAACTATTGGGTATTCGACGATGCATCCAGTCGATACACCCAATAGCAACGAGAGGGACTATGAAGAGCATTGAACGCTCAGCTACCTACTATGGTGTTGCACTTTCAAGTTTGTCGCCAATTTTGCCAAATGCAGTACCGATACCTGCGGATTCGTTGTTAGAACCAAGCAAGCTAATACCAAACACAATAATGACGACGAGCAACGCGGCCATAATTGCGTATTCAATTGCGCTGGCGCCACTTTCGTCATTTTTCAGGTTGGCCAGTTTGCTAGTAATTTTGTTTAACATGAGTCATTCTCCGTGATTAAAGTAGTAGGTCGAACATCGCAGGTTTCCCTCTCGACCTTGGTAGTTACTTTGTTCTTTACACACTTTGAAAGAAATAAGTAGTTGCCGAAGTTTAGTTAGGGAATTTCGAGGGTTTTATCGCGTTTTGCGGTGTTATTGGGACTTTGATCACATTTTGAGCGAAAACATGTCGAAAAAACTTCGCTATAAGGCGATGGATTTGCTCGCTCGGCGCGAGCATTCACGCAGTGAGTTGGCAACTAAACTTAGTCAACGATTCCCTGATAGTACTGGGCTTGAAGCGGTATTAGACGGTTTAGAGGCTGACGGTTTGCAATCAGATAGCCGATTTGCGGGTTCGTTTTTCCGGCTGCGGGTGCAAGGCGGTTTTGGGCCGCAGCGGATTCGTGCAGAATTGCGCCAGCGCGGGATTAACGATGATTTAATTGCGCAGCAGTTTACTGAACATGAGGTTGACTGGTTTTTGGCAGCGCAAGCCTTGTTTGCCAAGAAATATGCGAACGTGGATATGAGCGAACCGCGACTACGAGCCAAATGTATTCGTTATATGCAGTATAAGGGCTATCAAGCCGAGCATATCAGCGCTTTATTTTGATTGTTTGGGCTATTATATTGAGGTCTGCACGAGTCTAGCGGCGGCTTTCTGGCATTGAATAATACGGAAACTAATGAATGGTATGCCTTGTCAAGCGGCGACCGAATATATTTGTTGCTAGTCTGCGCGTAAAATAAGCATTGTGTATAGATCTCGCGATCATTTTCTTAAATCAGGAATTAAATTCATGAGTCAGGTTAAAAAAATAGTAGGTCTTGCGGTAGTTGGGGTGAGTTTGTTGGTCGGTTTTAGTTCTGCGCAAGCGCAAAGTGTCGATTTTGGCGGTGAACGATTAGACGAGTTAACTATCCGCTTGGGCTTGAGTGTGAGTCAGCAACAGCAAGTGAAAACGCTGTTAGAAAAATATTCAGTCAAAGCGAGTGGTGTTCGCGATGGACTTATACAGGTGCAGCAGAATATCCGCAGTGCAAATTTAAGTCGTTTAGATAACGCTGATATTGCGCGGCTTAGCAATGAAGCGGGTCGCCTATCTGCAGCTCACACCGAAAGCCTGTTAACAACCCAGCGCGATTTTTACCAGCTGCTAACGGTTAAGCAAAAGCAGGATTACAACAAAATGCGTTCAGACGCGCTTGCTGCTCAAGCAGGCCAATTGCCGAATAAGTAGCACTGCGTAAGATCAATTGGTTCAATGTGAAAAATCATATTGATGACCACAGCGCCGGAACAATTGATGTTCGGCGCTGCAATCCTTCCTAGTTCAATCCGTTTCGGTGTGTAATTGTTCAATACTGAAGTTTTGCTCGCTCAGCCAGTCGCTCAGCTCGGCGGCTTTGGCGGCATTGCTCAGCACTGCGACACTGGCATTGCCACTCTGCAAATACAGCGCACAAACCCGCAGTAAATCGGCTGCATTTACCGCCAAAACTCGCTGGCGGAAACGTCGGCGCTGGCTCAGGCTGCGACCAAAGATGGTGCTGTGATAGTCCTGTTTGGCTTCGCCAGCGGGGGAGCCCGGTTTGTCGATACTGCTGACCACCCCTAGTATCGCCTCTTCTAAGCCCTGGGCTGATACTGTGGTGTTAAGCATCCAGTCTATGGACTTGTCGAAATCGCTAAGCGTGTCTTGCAGGCGTGGGTCGCGGTAGGAGTAAAAGCGGAAGGCGGCAATATTCGAGTCTTGCGAGGCTCCGCCGCCGTAGGCGCCGCCTTGCTCGCGAATAACGCGGTGTAAAAAGCCATTTTTCATATAGGTTGCGAGCACGGTGAGTACTGGCGCATCGGGGTGGTCTGACGGTACGGTTGGGTAGGCCTTGGCGCAGAAATTTACCTGCGAGTTGGCAACCCAAAATTCCTTTTTACATTCTCTCACCGCAGGCTGCTTGAAGTGGCTTAGCGTGGTGGCATTAAAGTCTTGCCACAGTGGGGCGAGTTCGTTGCACAGCGCGTCGAGCCGGTCGTCTTCCGCCACGATCAGCAGTTGACGCTCTGCACCGAGCATTTTCTGGTGTATGGCGGCTAATTGCTGGGCGAGCGCAGTTAAATTGGCGGGCTCGGTGATGCCTTTGTTTAAACTGTTTAGATGGCGGATGCCGCTCAGGCCGCCAAGGGCTTCGTTGATCTTGGCGACAGGGCTCATGCCGGCGCTGGCCGCGGTCATGGCAAGGCTGTGACCGTTGCCGGTGATGCCAGATTCGCGGCGAGCCGTTAATTGGCTAACCAAGTCATGGATGCGCTCACATTCATCAAAGCGCAGGGTTTCAAGGGTGTCGCGCATTAACTGAGTTTGAGCGGCGGCGTTGCGCAGCAGCGCTTTAGACGACAAGACTAAATACGCTTTTAGGTCTTGCTCATTATTTGTATCGCCGCGCATGGTGGTAAACGCACTTATCCCGCCGCAGACCTGTGCTTGCCGAGCTTGTACTTGTAGGTAGTCTTGATCGCCAAGGCCGAGTTCGGTTAGCACTTGGGTATAAATTGTGAGTAAGGCTAATTCGTTGTCGTTAAGTTCGGGCAGGGTAATTACTAATTGCTGATACACCAGTCCGTTGGTGCCGCGGCCGTAGGTGGTGTAAGGCAGGCTGCCAAATTTGGCTTGCTCGCTATGCAGCGCTGGAATGTCGAGGGGTACATCATCCAGCGTAACCTTGGGCAGAATACTGTCGTCCTCTTCCATGGCTTGGCGTTCGACTAGCGCCGCCGCTTGCTCAATAATGGCTTGTTTTTGCTCGGCATTTAAACTGGCTTTGATGCTGGCTAAGCGCTGTTTTTCGGCCTGCTCGATACGGGTTTGAATGTTTTCGTCGGGGCTCAACACCAAGGTGACGCGATGCGGGTTGTCTAATAGCGCTTGCGCCAGTTGCTTAATGTATTCGGGCTTTGCAGCGCGCTCGCGCAGGGCTTGCAGGGCGGGGTCTAAATTGAGCAACTCAATTGGCTTGCCGCGATGGGTGGCACTGCCTAGTGCTGTTAAAATAAGCTGCAGTCCGTAGGGGTAACCGTCACCGCCAATCTCGCGCTGTTGCAGCTCTAGTTGGTGCAGAACAGCGTCGACATTGTCTTTGGCAATACCGTTCGCAGCAACCTCGCGCAGAGTATCTAAGATTAGCGCTTCAACGTCGTCGACCTTTGCCGCGCTGCTACCTTCTAGGCCGCAGGCAAACACCATTTCGCGCATGGAGTCTTCCAGCCCGCACATGGGGGATGGCGAACTGCCTAGGGTGCTGGTTTCTAGGGCGTGAAGCAGTGGGCTGGCGCTATTGTCGAGTAAAACGCCCGCGAGTAATTGCGCTTCTAACAGGGTTTCTAATTGGGTGCTTTTGCCCAGTAACCACGACACCACAATATGGGTTTTGTCGCCCTTGTTTTGTGCGGCCGGCAGGGGGTAGCTTTCTTGTACGCGAATGGGTGCGTGGTAGCGCTTTTCGTCGCCAACGGCAATGTGGCTGTCGATGGCCTCAAAGCGAGCTAAACCCAGTTCTTCAAAGCGGGCTTGGTGCTGCGCGGCGGGTATATCGCCAAAGGTCATGAATATTGCGTTACTGGGGTGGTAATGGCTCTGGTAAAAGGATTTGAGTTGTTCATAGCTGAGGTCGGGAATTGCCTCTGGCTCGCCACCGCTATTGTAGTGATACGTGGTGCTGGGAAATAAGTATTTGCAGAGCGTGTGCCAGAGCTGGCTAGAAATAGAGCTCATCGCGCCTTTCATTTCGTTAAACACCACGCCCTTAAATTCCAGTTCGGATTCGGGGTTGCCCGGCTCTTTAAATTCAACGCGGTGCCCTTCTTGCGCAAAGTCTAGGGGGTGCAGGCGCGAGAAAAAAACCGCGTCCATATACACCTGCAAGAGGTTTTCAAAATCTTTGCGGTTGCTGCTGGCAAAGGGGTAGGCGGTCCAGTCTGAGCTGGTAAAGGCGTTCATAAAACTGTTCAGTGAGCGCCGAATCATCATAAAGAATGGGTCGCGCACTGGGTATTTTTCGCTGCCACACAGTGCGGTGTGCTCCAGAATATGGGCTACGCCGCTAGAATCTTTAGGCACGGTACGCAGCGCCACTAAAAACACATTTTCGGGATTGTCGCTGGCAATATGGTAGTGGCTGGCGCCGGTTTTGATGTGTTGGTATTCGGCAATGCTTACGCCAAGTGCGGGTATTTCTTCGCTGCTGATTAAGGTAAAGCTCGGGAAGGCTGCGGGTGTAGTGGTATTAGCTGTTGCGACAGGCGCTGCTTGAGTCATGCTTTATCCAAATTCCAGTAGGTGGGGCGGTGTATCAAATGAGTCTAGCATTCTAGCCGCTGAAAAAGGCCTTGCCTATGACTTATCGTACAGCCGCTTTTTGTAGATCCTTGACTTTGCTCAGATCAAATTTAATGCGATAAATTTTTGGCCAGAGTTTGCCGGTGATTAGCCAGCTATCGTCGCTAGGGTCGTAGGCGATGCCATTGAGAACGGCCTCTGGGTCTAGCGTGGCGGACTTGGCGGCATCGAGGGCGAGGGCGCTGAGATCCAACTTGGCCAATACATTGCCAGTAACGGCGTGAATAATGAGTAAATGCGATTTATGCCATTGATTGGCAATAATGTAATCACCATGGCACTCCAGCTCATTGAGCTGATCCACTGGTTGTCCAGCGTCATTAACGTTCACCTTGTGGCTGAGTTTTAGGGTGTTGGCATCAATCCATTGCAGCTGATCGCTGCCATTGCTCATTACCAGAAAATCACCGCGATCTTTATTCACGCTGGCGCATAAGCCCCAGCCTTGGCCCGCGTAGTCAAAGACATCAAGTAGCTTGAAATGGTGGGGGTCGAGTACTAAACCTTTGCCCGCCCGCCACGTGAGCATATACAGTTTGCCGCGATACAAGCTTAAGCCCTCGGCAAATAGGTTGCTGGGTAGCACGGTGCCAGTGATGCTGTCTTCGGCTTTGGGCGGAAAAGCCCGTGACACGACTTTTGAATGGCCATATAAACCGCTGCTTTCAAATAGCCGACCTTGGTAGAGCTCAAGGCCTTGGGTGAATAGCGCGGGCTGGTGTGGGTAGCTTGTTTCCAGGGTGTAGGGTAGCGTTTGTGCTGCCAAGGCTACTAAGGGGCTAAATAGCAGGCTTAAAAAGGCAATTAAGCGCAGGGTGGTTTGGGGAGCTAAACGGCGCAAATGCCGAACTGCATTGATCATGGCGATTTCATTGTCAGGGTAGTATTTCCATCATACAGACTGCACAGGCTTTCGCCAGTAGGTCCTTGATACTCCTTATAATGCTTGTTTACGGATGAGCTTGCGAATAATAAAGCGGGCGGGGGACAGTGCTTGGCAGAGATGCCGAGGCAGCGGTCTTATGTCATTGGCGATATAGCTGGCCAGTAATTCCGCGCACAGCGGGGTCGAGGTTAATCCCCTAGAGCCATGCGCGACATTAACATACAGATTTGGGTAATTGGCCGCCGCAATTGGGATTTTGCTGCGCGCGTCCTTGCCTAGCACCTTGTAATTCTCGGCGAAGGTGGCAAGTTGCGGTACCGCGCCAACAATGGGCATGTAATCGGGGCTGGCGCAGCGGAGCGCGGCGCGACCACCAATGGGCCTTGCATCTTGTTGTAAAAGGTTTGGCGCTAGGGCGCTGAGCTGTTCAAGGTTCCAATCATGATCAGCGCTGCGCAGCTCATTACCTTTGTTAAGAAGGTCAAAGCTGGCACCGACACAGAGTTGCCCGTTAATGGGTGGCGCCAAATAGCCTTCGTGGCAAATAACACACTGGGGCGATTGGCAGAGGCTGGCTTCGGCCAGATAGCTCAACTGGCCGCGAATACTCTTCAGGGGTAGGTAAGCAGTTTGCGCAAAGTGCTTGGCGTCGTTGCTATTGGCGATCACAACCGTGTCTGCACGGACAATACACAGCTGTTGTTCGTCAAGTATCTGCCACTTTAGATCACTGTGTTCTAGGCGCAGGGCACTGGTGTGATTGACAAGCTTTATATTGGGGTGATCAAGCAGGGCGGCGCAGACACTGGGCGGCGATAACCAGCCCGCCTGGCGGTAGAAAAACCCTTGGCCGTCTAGGGCGATGCCCGAACAACGGTGAAGCTCGTCACCACTAAGAAATTGCAGCCAATCTTGATCTCCTAAGATGCCTTTAAGTTTTAAAAATTGACTGATTTCTTTTTGTGTTTTGGCCAGCTGCAATACCCCGCAGAGTTCGCCTGTTACCCGTTTTTGATCGAGTTGCTCGCGATAATGGGCAAGGGAAAATAAGAAGCTGGCCAAAGTAAATTGATTGAGGTCACCAGGGTCTGCCGAGAGCTTGGTGTATAAAATTCCTTGGGGATTACCGGAGGCGCCGCTGGCAGGGGTGTCGCGCTCAATGACGGTAACCTTGTAACCGCGCTGCGCAAGGGCCATGGCGGTGCTGCAGCCAGCGAGTCCGGCGCCGATGATGGCGATGTGCTTAGTTGGTTGTTGGGCAGCGGGACGGTGCCAGGGCACTGCCACGGGCGCTGGCCGAGGGGCATCGCTGGCGACAGAGTGCGTAACTGTGCCTTGCAACATGTCGCGCTTGCGGCCAAACCCTCTTACTTTTGCAACACTAAAGCCCTGAGCACGCAAGCCGCGCTTAACAAAGCCAGCTGCGGTAAAGGTCGCAAAGGTCGTACCGAGCTTACTTAAGGCACCAATGCAGGCGAATAAATCGTCGTGCCACATATCTGGATTAGTCGCGGGTGAAAAACCGTCTAAAAACCAGGCATCTGCACACGGTGTATTCGTGGCGTTAGTGTTAAATTCCGGAGCAACTACAGAATTTGGCGCGTCGAGCAGGGCTGGAAAACAGCTAAGCGCATCGCCAAACAATAAATCCAAGCAAACTTGTGCACTATTCAACAATCTACGATGCTGGCCGAGTAACAGCGGCGGATAATTGTACTGTAGTATAGCTGCTAGAGACGCGAGTTCGGGCCAGCTTGTTTGAGCGCGGCGCAAGTCCTCTGCCTTGAGTGGGTGTTTTTCTACCGAGATGTAGTGAAGCTGCCAGTGTTGAGGTGCAGTTTGCTGCCATAGCTGCCAAGCCAGCAGAAAATTAAGGCCAGTGCCAAAACCCGTTTCAATAATTGTGAATCTTCCCGTGCTTTCTCTGTCCAGAGCACACCAGCGTTCGGCAAGATTATTATGATTTAGAAAAACATGGCGGCTTTCGTCAATGCCGCTCTCTTGGGAAAAGTAAATGTCGCCGTAGTCTGCGGCGCGTGGTGCGCCATCATCGCCCCATTGCAGATTGGCACAGTGAATAGAATAGGGATTATCGTGCTGGCTTGTGGTCATTATAAAGTGGCTGTCGGTACTTGCAGGGAGTGTATTGTAGCAGTGAAGAAGGCCAAAACCTCGGTGTATAAACTTTGTTGATATGGAAAGCGTGGTGTAAAGCGGTTGCGGTCAGTGTTCTCTTGCTGTGGGCGAGTCTGAGCTCAGCTCAGGCGGTAGACGCCGATAAAGCCAAGCTCACCTTGGCCCTTGCTACCGAGCCGCCGACCCTCAATAGTGCAGTGGCCACGGACACGATTGCCAGTTTTATCTTAGCTCATCTAATGGAAGGGCTGCTGGTTTATGGCCCTGATGGTGAACTCGCCCCTGGCGTAGCGCTGCGCTGGGAATTAAATGCCGATGGCGCGCGTTTCTGGTTGCGTGACGACGCCCGCTGGAGTGATGGCAAGCCAGTGACGGCCCATGATTTTGTGTTTGCGTGGCGGCATGCCTTAAGCCCCAAAACAGCCTCGCAATATGCGTTTATTTTTTACCCTATTAAAAATGCTGAGGCGGTCAATCAGGGTGTACTCGCCCCAGGTGAGCTAGGTGTAACTGCGGTGTCTGACACCGAGCTCAAGGTTGAGTTTGCCAATCCCTGTCCGTATTTTCTTAGCCTAACTGCGTTCATGACATTTTTACCTCTGCGTGAGGATGTACTTGCCCAGTGGGGAGGGCGCTACGCCGCCGATGCCGACAAGCTTACGGTGAACGGCCCCTATCTTTTAAATAAATGGGTACACGGCGCGCGCATACAACTGCGTAAGAATCCGCAATATTGGCATGCGGATTCAGTGCAAATTAAAGAAATTGATATGCCCTATATCACCGCCGATCCAAGCGCCCAATTTAATCTGTTCCGCGATCAGCAAATCGCCATGGCGCCGCTAGACACCGGTCTGCTGAGTGAAGCAGTAAAGCGGGGCTTTGATATAGAGTATTTTCATACCGGCTCGCTGTTTTTTTTGGAATTCAATTTCCGCGAAGGTCGCATCACCGCAAATCGCGCTTTTCGTAAAGCCGTTCAGCGTTTGATTGATCCCGCATTACTGGTGAATAAAATTATTGGTTTGCCAGGGATTCAGCCCGCGTACTCGTTGTTTCCGGTCACGGTAAAGGGGCTTAAGGCGGGTTTTCGAGAAGAATATCCTGTTATGCGGGTCACTCCCGACATTGCCGCCGCGCGGACCTATTTGCGCCAGGCTAAGGCCGAACTCGGAATAAGCGAGATTCCGCCCTTGATGCTATTGGCTGGCGATAGCCCAAGAGCCTTGCAAGAGGCGGAGTACTACCAGTACTTGTTTAAGACCGGCCTCGGCATTGAATTGCGTATCGACCAGCAGGTGTTTAAACAGCGTCTAGAAAAAATGCGCCGTGGTGACTTTGATATTGTGGCTGCTGCGTGGGGGCCAGATTACGACGACATTATGACCTTTGCCGATTTATTTGCTTCTTGGAACGACAATAACCGCGGCCGCTACAACAACTCGCTGTACGATCGTTTGATTCGATTGGCGCAAAACAGCAATGACCCCCGCACGCGATTTAATGCCATGGCGCAGATTCAACGTATTGTTGTTGACGATGTACCCATTTTGCCAACCTATGAGAATGGCGCACTCTATGTTCAAAATCCGCGCTTGCGCGGGGTGCGCCGCAATATTTTTGGTGGCGATCCCTTGTTTCGTTACGCATGGATTGAGCGCTAAGCGATGCTAAAATTTATTGCCAAGCGACTTTTATCTGGGGCGATTACCATTTGGTTTATCGCCACCGCGACTTTTTTTGCAATGCACGCTGTTCCTGGCGATCCACTTACCCAAGAAAAAGCCATGTCGCCAGCGGTTAGATCCCAGCTCGAGGCCCGCTATGGTTTAGATAAACCGCTTATTGAGCAGTATCAGCTGTTTCTTAACAATATGTTGCACGGCGATTTTGGTATTTCCTTCACCCAAGAGAATCGCAAAGTTAACGATATTATTCGCGAGCACTTTCCAATATCGGCCATTTTGGGTATTACGGCGGTGTTAATCGCCCTTGTTGGCGGCGTTTCAGCGGGTACCGTTGCGGCGTATTACCGCAATCGATGGCCAGATCGTATGGTGATGGTGGCGGTGATTGCCGCTATTTCGGTGCCCGGCTTTGTGATTGCAGGTCTGGCGCAGCTGACTATTGTGGCAATGAATAATGCCGCAGGTAAAACCCTACTCCCAGTGGCGGGTTGGGGCGGGGTGAATCATATCTGGGTGCCGGCACTGGTCTTGGGCTTGGGCACAATGGCCTACTTGAGCCGGATCATGCGGGCCTCGATGCTCGAGGTGCTCAGCGCAGATTTTAATATGGCAGCCAAAGCCAAGGGTGTACACGGCTGGCGGCTGTTTTGGCACCATCAGTTGCGCAATGCGGTGTTGCCGGTAGTCACTGAGTTAGGGCCGACCATTGCAGGGGTGACCACGGGCGGCTTTGTGGTGGAGTTAATCTTTGCCATTCCCGGTTTGGGCCGCTATTTCGTGCAAGCTGTTCAGCAATTAGATTACACCGTCATTATGGGCACGACGGTTTTCTATGGAGCATTTTTAGTTTTAGTGGTGGTCGTGGTCGATATTAGTTATGGCTTAATTGATCCCCGTATTCGCCTGCACAGTGGCGGGGGTGGCCGCTGATGGAGTTATCGGTATTCCGCTTTGCGCGGCGGACATGGGCGAGCGACGAGCTTGAGCATATCGCGCCGCTGCCCCTGCCCAAAATGGCCACCCCCGCGGTGGTGGTGTCGACCTTGGTGGTAATCGCCTTATTACTGTTTGTGAGTGTTGGCCCCTTGCTGTGGCGCCAAGATCCGTCTCAGCAGTGGTTGTCGCAAATATCGGCGGGGCCAAGTGCCCCTCATTCCGTGCGCTTAATTCTTAATAGTGGGCCATGGCAGCCGCCGGCTGGCGAACCGCCGCAGACCTTAATGGTACACGAGGCCAACACCGAGTTTGTGCGTCTGCAATGGCCCAAGCTCGACGGTGTGAAGCGCTATAGGGTATATCGCGCATCTGCGCACAAAGCTGGGTTGGGTTTGGCGATTGCCGAAACCGATAAGCCCTATTATCAAGATCAGCTGCAGCTGAGTTATCAGATTTACCGCTATACCATTGCCGACGCCGATACGGGACTACTATTGCTAGCACGCGATGTGCGGCCAGATGCGGCCATGTCGCTGTTTGAAGCCCAGTTACAGGGTTTGGTGCCCGTGGGCAAGGTGAATGGTCGCCAGCAATGGCTTACGCTTCCGGGGCATCCGCTAGGTACCGATGCATTGGGGCGCGATATATTGGCCAGATTAATGGCTGGTGGCCGAACCTCACTCTTTGTTGGGGTGGTGGCGCCCCTGTTGTATATCACCTTTGGCTGTATATTTGGCGCCATAGCGGGTTTGGCAGGGGGCTGGGTAGACCAATTAGCAATGCGTTTTGTCGACTTTGTGGTGGCGCTGCCATTTCTGCTATTTATGATTTTGTTTAGGGTCGCCTTTGGGATTGGCCCTGGTGAAAATGGCATTACGCCGCTAATTGTGGCCATGTTAATGCTGAGCTGGCCGGGCAGTGCGCGGCTGATTCGCGGCCAAGTTTTGGCCTTGCGCAGCCAGCCCTTTGTTGAGGCGGCCAAGCTCGCCGGGGTTGGTACTAGTCGAACCATATTGCGGCATATGCTGCCCAATGTGTTGCCCATGATTTTGGTGGCATTTAGCTTTGCTATTCCCCAAGCAATTTTCACGGAAGCCTTTTTGTCGTTTATTGGCATGGGGGTGTCGCCGCCCACCACGTCGTGGGGGGCACTGTGTAATGACGGCATAAAAACATTGCTATCTCACCCTCGGCAATTGCTGCTGCCGGCCTTGTTCATCAGTGTGTCGGTGCTGGCCTTTAATTTACTCGGTGACGCGCTGCGTGATGCCACCGATAGACGTGCGGGGGTGGCCAAGGCGTGAACTTACTAGAACTAGAACGCTTGCAGGTAAGCATAGGCCCTGTGCAGGCGGTGAGAGACGTGTCATTGAGCTTGGCGCCAGGGGAATGCCGTGCGCTGGTGGGTGAGTCGGGTTGTGGCAAATCTGTGACGGCAATGAGTTTATTGAATCTAATGCCGGCCGCTGCAAAGACGAATGCGCTGCGCTGGGACTTTGCCGGACGCGATATGCGCCAGCTGAGCGAGCGCGATTGGCGACAGCTGCGAGGCAATGAGATTGCCATGATTTTTCAAAACCCGATGACAGCGCTGGACCCCACCCAAACGATCGGCAGTCAAATCGCCGAGCCACTGCGCATTCACAAGGGTTTGTCTAAACGCGAAGCGCTAAATAAGGCGATAGCGCTATTAGAACGTTTGGCGATTGCCAACCCCGCCCAGCGCGCAGGGCAATATCCATTTGAATTTTCTGGCGGTATGTTGCAGCGCGCGATGATTGCCATGGCTGTGGTTTGCGAGCCACAACTACTCATTGCCGATGAGCCGACCACCGCGCTGGACGTAACTGTGCAGGCAGAAGTGCTGAGTATTTTGCGGGAGCTGCGTGAATCCAGTGGCACCGCGATGTTATTTATCACTCACGATCTTGGTGTGGTTGCCGAAATTGCCGATTCGGTGTCGGTGATGTACGCCGGCCAAACCGTCGAAACGGGATCGCTCATTGATGTTTTTAGCCATGAGGCTCACCCCTATACTCAGGCTTTGAAACGCGCGGTCCCAGACATGGCGAACCCCCAGCCCTTACAGGCAATTGGCGGAACCCCGCCAGATTTGCGGCATCCCCCGACGGGCTGCGGTTTTGCCGCGCGCTGCGCTGAACGCATGGCGATTTGCGATCAACTGCCGCCTAATTTCGCGTGTAAATCGCGCGCCGAACATTATTCGCGGTGCTGGCTTTGGCACCCAGAGCACCCAGCGCGGTGGCGGGAGGCCGAACAATGAGCGGCGCACTTATTCAACTTCGCGAGTTGCGCTGTCACTTTAGCAGTGGTCAGGGTTTGTTGGCCGCAGTCGACGGTGTAAATCTCGATATTGAGGCGGGTGAGGTTTTGGGACTGGTGGGCGAGAGCGGCTCGGGCAAATCTACACTTGGTCGGATTATTGCGGGCTTGCAGCCGCGCAGTGCGGGCGAGTTGATTATTGCTGGCAAAGCCATGCCCCAGTACTACAATCGCCGCCAATTTAAAACCATGTCCACTCAAGTTCAAATGGTGTTTCAAGACAGCTACGCCAGTCTTAATCCCCGTATGACCATACTTGCCAGTTTGCAGGAGCCGCTGTGGAGTAAGGGGGTGGCGGCAACAACGGCGCGCGCTAAAGCAGCGTACTGGCTGGAGCGGGTCGGTTTGCCGCAGTCGGCGGGGGAGCGCTATCCCCATGAACTTTCTGGTGGCCAGCGTCAGCGCATTGGTATTGCGCGGGCCTTTATCGCCGAGCCGCGGCTGGTGATTTGCGATGAACCGGTCTCGGCACTGGATGTGTCGGTGCAGGCGCAAATTATTAATTTACTGCAAGAGCTGCAAAGTGAACACAATACCGCTATGTTATTTATTGCCCACGATTTGGCAGTGGTGCGTTTTCTGGCCAGCCGCACGGCAGTGATGTACCTTGGTGAAATAGTTGAACTAGGGGAAACGGCGGCGCTGTTTGAGGGGCCGCGACATCCCTACACAACGCGGTTGCTCGCATCGCATTTAGACGGCAAACTTCGTCAGCGTAGTACTACAGCGGTGGTGCCGATGAAATCTCAGGCCCACAAAACGCCATTGGCAACGGACAACGGTTGCCGATTTGCGCCGCGCTGCCCGCTGGCAGAAACCGCTTGCAGTGCTAATCCGCCCTGGTTGCGGCAGACTAGGCTGGCGACGGAAGCGGCTTGTCATCGCTTAGCCGATATCGAAATCGCGAAGCTGCGGCAATAATTTAACGTCCTCAAGGCTTAAACATCGTTAAAGTGCTTGCGGGTAAATAAGAATATTTAATGTGGACTTAAATCGATGAAAGTAAAAATGGATGCGCCCAGTGTGCTGGCAGTTGCCGCTACACTCTTTAAAACCGGTATTCTCGATGCAGGCCGTACCGAGGCTAAACGCTATTTTCGTGAGTTAGAGGCAGGGCGTGAGTTAATTTTGAGCGATATGGCCATGCCAGATAAATCTAAATTGCGCATTAAGCTGCAGTTATTGCCCCAAGAATTTCGCGGAAAGTTGAATTTCAGCGCGTTTAAAGAACATCTGCTATTTTTAACAGCAGAGCTGGCCAAGGTTGTTAAGGCGCAGTCTGAACCCATAGTGATGAGCGATGATAGTGGTGCGCAGCTCTTATTCAATATTCCAGCGCTCACCTATATTGATGGGGTGTTAAATGCATTGGTTTTGGGTGCAGATCTGCGTCGATCAGGCGAGTTGGTGTTGCAGCTTATGTTTATTGATCCGGACCAATATCGAACGGCAGAGATCCAGACTGCGAACGGCTAGTGTTGACACTGAACACAAATGTCGATAGCTTGCCTATCTGAATATGCGTGGCCGGCTTGCCTGAAGACTTGGCTGCGGCGCCAATAACAACAAGCACTATATTAGGGGGCGACTTTGTCAGCAGAAATGGAAAGTATTGCAGCGGTAATCAGTGCAGCACGCGCAAAAGCGGGTATGCCAAGCGATGTTGATCTAACACAACACGCAAACTTGGGGGCAATGTTCGATTATTGCGTGAGTAAATTTGCTGATCTTCCCGCCATGTCTTGTATGGGCGAGACGATTACGTATCAGGATTTAGATCGACTCTCTGCACAGTTTGCGACGTATTTGCAAAAAAATACCAATTTGCGGGTCGGTGATCGTATTGCCTTGCAAATGCCCAATATTCTGCAATACCCCGTGGCCTTGTTTGGCGCAATTCGCGCTGGCCTGATTGTGGTCAATACCAACCCGCTGTATAGCCAGCGCGAGTTAAAGCATCAGCTCAACGATTCCGGTGCGAAGGCATTGGTGGTGCTGGCTAACGTTGCCGAGGCGGCGGCAGCGGTTGTTGATGAAACCCCAGTCGAATTTGTGATTGTGACTGAAATTGGCGATTTGCACCCAATGGTAAAACGGCTATTGATTAATAATGCCGTTAAGCACGTTAAAAAAATGGTGCCTAAGTTTAAATTCAAAAATGCGGTTAAATACCGCAGCGTGTTAATTAAGGGTAAAAACGCGAAATTTACCAAAGCCAACCCCGATGCGGAAGACGTTGCATTGCTGCAATACACGGGTGGCACTACGGGAGTCTCTAAGGGTGCAATGATTAGCCACCGAAATTTGATGGCCAATATCCTGCAGAGTAAAAATCTGTTTGAGAGCTACGGTCTCAATGAAGGCGAAGAAACCTTTCTGTCACCGCTGCCGCTATACCATATTTACTCTTTTATGCTGTCGTTCTGCGTGATGTTGCAGGGCAACCACGGGGTCTTAATTGCCAACCCCCGTGATCTTGGCAGCGTAATAAAAGAAATGAAGCGCTACAAATGGAGCGGCATGAGCGGGATTAATACCCTGTTTGTGCAACTTTGTAATAATGATGATTTCCGCGCCTTAGACTTTTCTTCGGTAAAGGCAACCATGTCGGGCGGTATGGCCTTAACCGCTGGCGCGGCTAAGGAATGGATGGAAGTCACCGGCGCCGAGGTTTACGAGGGTTACGGCTTAACGGAAACTTCTCCCGTGGTGTCTATTAATCCCGGTGGTAATAATCAAATCGGGACTATTGGGATTGCTTTACCGGGCACCGAAATTCGCATAGTTGTAGAAGGTGTCGACAAGGGCGTCGGTGAACGCGGTGAATTGTGTGTACGTGGCCCGCAGGTGATGATGGGCTACTGGCAGCGGCCCGACGAAACGGAAAAAACCATTATTGATGGCTGGTTGCACACGGGTGATGTGGCAATTGTGCAGGAAGATGGCTATATGCGCATTGTCGATCGCATGAAGGACATGATTATCGTCTCTGGCTTCAATGTTTACCCCAATGAAATTGAAGACGTTTTAAGCGGACACCCGAATATTGCTGAATGTGCGGCAATTGGTGTGCCTGACGAGAAGTCTGGGGAAGCCGTTAAAATCTTTGTCGCGGCTAAAAAAGGCGATATTGATGTGACCGAGCTAAAAGCATTTTTGCGTGAACGCCTCACCGGCTATAAAATGCCTCGGTATATTGAAGTGCGTGACGAACTGCCTAAGACCAATGTGGGTAAGGTATTGCGCCGCTCGCTTCGCGACGAGGAGCTTGCCAAGCTCGCCAAGGCTAACAAATAATCGTTTAGCTGTTATGTAATAGTAAAAAGGCGCCAAATGGCGCCTTTTTTGTTTTTAATGGAATGTATGTCTGAAATTCAATCGCAAACCAGCACTGCTGCCACCGTATCGCCAAGCCCCCAATCATTGCTGGGGCAGCTGGAAGACTGCTTTTTAGCTGAGCGTTTCGCGCTGGGTCGCAGCTGTCGTCAATTGCAGCAACTGGCGGCGGGGGGCGCAGACATAAGCCCAAAATTGGCAGCACTGACTGAGCGCTTTGCTGCCTCGCAGGCGCGGGTTCTGCAGCGCCGCGCGAGCTTGCCGAGCGTAGTCTACCCGCCAGATTTACCGGTAAGCCAGCGGGTAGATGATATTCGCGCGGCCATTGCTGGGCATCAGGTGGTAGTTGTGGCGGGTGAGACCGGTTCGGGTAAAACCACCCAGATTCCTAAAATCTGTTTGGATATGGGGCGTGGGGTAGCGGGGACTATTGCTCACACCCAGCCGCGGCGCTTGGCGGCGCGGGCGGTAGCGCAGCGCTTGGCCGAGGAGTTAAACACCACCTTGGGTGAGGGTGTGGCTTTTCAAATACGTTTCCAGGAAGTGAGCTCGCCCAATAGCCATATTAAATTAATGACCGACGGTATTTTGCTGGCGGCTATTCAGCGCGACCGTTTTTTGAGCGAATACGATACCATCATTATTGACGAGGCCCATGAGCGCAGCCTAAACATCGATTTTTTGCTGGGTTATTTAAAAACCCTGCTGCCTAAACGCCCCGATTTAAAGCTGATCATCACCTCGGCCACCATTGATGTGGCACGCTTCTCTGAACACTTTAATAATGCGCCGGTTATTGAAGTGTCTGGTCGGAGCTTTCCCGTTGAATATCGCTATCGTCCCCAAGAAGAACTGAGTGCCGACAATGATATTGGCGAGGCAGTTGAAGCCGTACTGCGCGAATTAATCGCTGAAGGCGCGCAGCGCAGCGGTGATACCTTGGTGTTTCTCAGTGGCGAGCGGGACATTCGCGATGTGACCCGCCATTTGCGCAAAGCGGATTTGCCTGGCGCAGAGGTATTACCACTGTACTCACGTCTTAGCACCGCCGAGCAGCAGCGCATTTTTGATTTACGTGGGCGACGGGGCTGGCGGGTGGTGCTGGCGACCAACGTCGCGGAAACCTCACTGACCGTGCCGGGCATTCGCTATGTAATCGACGGCGGCACTGCACGGATTAGCCGCTATAGCGTGCGCAGCAAGGTGCAGCGTCTGCCGATTGAGCCAATCTCCCAGGCCAGCGCCAATCAACGGGCTGGTCGCTGTGGGCGGGTCGCTGCCGGTATTGCTTATCGCTTGTACAGCGAGGCCGATTATTTAAGTCGGCCGGTGTATACCGAGCCAGAAATTCAGCGCACCAATCTCGCTGCCGTTATTTTGCAAATGCTCCAGCTCAAGCTGGGGGATATCAGTGCTTTTCCCTTTGTGGATGCGCCAGATAATAAATTTGTGAATGACGGCTTTGCCTTGTTGGCAGAATTGGGCGCCGTTAAAGACGGCAAACTCAATAAACTCGGTCAGCAACTGGGCCGCTTTCCTGTTGATCCTCGGATAGGACGCTTGCTATTGGCCGCTGCTGACGGCGGCTGCCTGCGGGAAATGCTGATTATCGCCAGCGCGCTAAGTATTCAAGATCCCCGCGACCGGCCAGCAGATAAGCAGCAAGCTGCCGATGAAAAGCATCGCCGTTTTTGGCAGCCAGATTCCGATTTTATGGCCTTTGTTGGCCTGTGGGACTACGCCGAGGAGCAGCGCCAGGCATTGTCGGCAAGCCAGTGGCGTAAGCTCTGTCAGCGGGAATTTTTATCGTGGACGCGGATGCGGGAATGGCGCGAGGTTCACCATCAAATCACCCTGATGTGTCGGCAGTTGAAGTTGCCGGTCAATCGCGAGCCCGCTGATTTTGACAGTATTCACCGCGCCCTGTTGCCGGGCTTTTTGGGCCAGATAGCCAGCAAAGACGAAGAGCGAGAGTATCTCGGTGCTCGCAACCGCAAACTGCGGATATTCCCTGGCTCCTCGTTATTTAAAAAAGCACCGAAATGGATTGTGGCTGCCGAGCTTGCCGAAACCACCCAGCTCTATGCCCGCTGCGTCGCTAAAATCGATCCAGAATGGGTGTTTGGCATTAATGACGAACTGTTAAAACGCAGCTATTACGAGCCCCATTGGCATAGCCGCAGTGGCCGAGTGATGGCCTTTGAGCAAACCATGCTCTACGGTTTGCTGATTCGCGATAAAAAGCGGGTGCATTACGGGCCGATATCGCCGGTAGAAAGCCGCGAAATTCTGATTCGCCAAGCCTTGGTTGAGGGACGTTACTTCGGTAAGGCAGAATTCTTTCGCCACAACCGTAAACTTATTGACGAGATTGGCGAGCTGGAAGACAAGGCCCGCCGCCGCGATATTTTAATTTCCGACGATGAGCTATTTCGTTATTACGACGAGCGTATTCCCGAGGGCATCATTACCGCCGCCCATTTGGAAAGTTGGCTAAAAAGCACCGCAGCGCCACGGACTTTATTTTTAAGTCGTGGTGAGTTAATGCGTCATGCGGGCAGTGATGTTACCGAGCAACAGTTTCCCGACACCTTGCACTGCGCCGGTATGATACTGGCGCTGAGTTACCACTTTGAGCCTAATCATCCTGCAGATGGGGTTAGCGTGTCAGTGCCGCTGGCAAATCTACCAAAGCTGCCAGAAGGGCGTTTGGAGTGGCTGGTGCCTGGTCTGCTGAGGGATAAGTGCATTGCGCTGTTAAAAACCTTGCCTAAAGTCCAGCGCAAACAACTGGTGCCGGTGCCGGATTTTGTCGACAAGGCGCTGCCGATGTTGTCGGTAAATGACGTGGGCCTATTGCCGAGCTTGGCCGACGCACTGCGCAAGATTAGCGGTCTGCAGATTGATGTGGCCGAGTGGTCGCGCAATAACATCGATAATTTCTACCGCATGAATATTCGGGTGCTGGATAACGCCGGAAAACTACTGGCCCAAAGCCGAGATTTACGGGCACTGTGCGCGGAATTGGCGGTGCAGGTGCAGCAGGGTATAGCTGAAGAACGTGGCAGTGGTTTTGAAACCAAAACACTGACCAACTGGGGTTTTGAACGCCTAGAAGATCGCTATGAATTTAAGCAGGGCGGGGCAACCTTGGTCGCTTACCCCTGTTTGCGGGATCAGGGCGAGAGTGTTGAATTAAGCTTGGCCGAGACTGAAGCCGATGCCCAACAGGCTAATTTGCGTGGTGTGCAGCGCTTGCTGCTATTGCGTTTGGTGCAGCAGTGCAAAACCCTGCGGGCGAGTTTATTTCGCAGCAATACCGCGCAATTGCAATTTTCGGCGGTGGGCGAACAAAAGAAACGCTGGTTGGAAGATTGCCTGCTGGCTGCCGCCCAAAATTGCTTCGCGCTGAGCGAGGAAGCCTTGCCGCGCACCCAGACAGAATTTGAGCAGGTATGGGAAACTGGCCGCGCCGGTTTTGTCGCCGATGCCGAGGCCTGCGCCGAGCTGCTCAACACGGTGCTGGGCAATTACGCCGAGATTCGCCGCAGCCTTAAAAAACTCAATTCGCTAAGCTGGATCCACAGTATTAACGATATTAACCGCCAGCTGGACGCCTTGTTTTTTGAGGGATTTATTACCGCTCTTAATCGTGATGAGCTCAGTCAGTACCCGCGTTACCTGCAGGCTATTTTACAGCGTATTAGTAAACTGGATGGCGCCTATCAGCGCGATCGGCAGTCGACTTTGGCGTTTGAACCTCTGCAGCAGCAGTTTGCTGAGTTTGTAAAAAAATTGCCCGAAAAGCATCGTCGCCATCCGCTCGTGATGGACTACCGCTGGCAATTAGAGGAGCTGCGGATCTCCCTGTTTGCCCAAAATATGGGGACGCGAATGCCGGTGTCGGAGAAACGCTTGAAGGTTCTGTGGAAAGCGTTGGTGCAAGATGTAACATCACTCAATTGAGTGCGTCTAACAAATACATCGAATTTGGCCGTTGCAGCGTATGAGTGGTATCGCTTAAAACTGCTATGCTCAACTTGGTTTATATAGAACAATCAATTTTAATTTAGCCGTGTTACTGACTACCACTTTGGAGAATAACAATGTCTCAGATTAATTTTGCAAAAAAACCGCTGGCAGCGGCGTTTGGCGCTGCCCTGTTGGCTTCGGCGATGAGTCCCGCGATGGCGGGAGAAAACCCCTTCGCAGCCAAAAGTTTAAGCTCTGGCTATGAATTAGCTATGGGGAGTTCAGACAAAGCGGCGAAAGCTGAAGCAAAGATCGATGCGAATAAGACCGGTGGCGAAGCGCAGTGTGGCGCCGACAAAGCAAAAGCAGCGCACGAAGGCAAATGCGGCGAGGCGAAATGTGGTGCCGACAAAGCCAAAGCTGCTCACGAAGGTAAATGCGGCGAGGCGAAATGTGGTGCCGACAAAGCTAAAGCAGCGCACGAAGGTAAATGCGGCGAAGCGAAATGTGGCGCCGATAAAGCCAAAGCTGCTCACGAAGGTAAATGCGGCGAGGCGAAATGTGGTGCCGATAAAGCCAAAGCGGCTCATGAAGGTAAGTGCGGTGAGGGCAAGTGTGGCGAAGCTAAGTGCGGCGCCGATAAAATGGCTAAGTAAATAATCCGTCTCCGGAAGGTGGCCAGCGTGAATGGAAGAGCCTATGACTAGTGAATCAAGCGCACAGGCCGGTTTGGGCTTGCGGCGGGGCTTAATGCCCGAGCTGAAAAGCCTTGCTGGCAGCGAGCTGGATTTTCTTGAGGTTGCTCCAGAAAACTGGGTGCATATTGGCGGCCGTTACGGCCGCTCATTTCGCGAGCTAGCGGAGCGCTACCCGATTTATTTACATGGTTTATCCTTAAACATTGGTGGTTTTGCACCGCTAAATAAGGAGCTGTTAACGGATATTAAACAGTTCATGGCCGATTTTAATTGTCCACTGTACTCCGAACACCTCACTTACTGTGGCGACGAAGGGCAGCTCTACGATTTGCTGCCTATTCCATTTACCGAAGAGGCGGTGTATCACGTTGCCGAGCGGGTTAAACAAGTTCAGGACGTTTTAGGTCAGCGGATATTGTTGGAGAATGCGTCCTACTACGCAGCACCAGCGCAGGCCATGAGCGAAAGCGAATTTATTAACGCGGTATTGGCTGAGGCGGACTGCGATTTGCTCCTAGACGTAAATAATATCTTCGTGAATAGCGTAAACAATCGTTACGATCCCGTTCAGTTTTTACATTCATTACCCTTGGCAAGAGCCCGCTATATCCATATAGCAGGGCATTTTGACGAGGCGGAAGATTTACGAGTAGACACCCATGGGGCTGATGTAATCGATCCGGTATGGGCGCTGTTAGATGAAGCCTATCGCCTTTGCGGGCCGCTGCCGACCTTGTTGGAGCGAGATTTTAATTTTCCACCCATGGCCGAATTGTTGTTAGAAATTGGGCAAATCCGCCGCGCACAAGCCCATGCCAATAGCCAAGGTATAAGTCATTTCTCACCGTTAAATGCACGCAAGCGAGCTGGCTGATGAAGCCATTTCAGCAAGTACAGCAAAGTATGACAGCCTTCGTTCGCGACCCAGATGCTTGCGTTGGACCGGAAGGCATAGAAACGCGGCGTTTAGCGATTTACCGTGATCTTTTCTTTAATAATATCGAAGGTTTTCTCAGTAATGGCTTTCCGGTGTGTCGGAGCTTATTTAGCGATGACGACTGGCATGCACTGGTGCGGGATTTTATGCGCCAGCACCGCTGCGAAAGCCCCTATTTTTTGCGTATCGCCGAGGAGTTTCTCAGCTATTTAGCCGAGCAAGGCGACGCTCGGGACGATCCGGCGTTTCTAATGGAATTGGCCCATTATGAATGGGTTGAGCTGGCGCTAGACATAGCAGAAGATGAGTTCCCTGAGTCAGCGCCGTTTAGCGATGTTCTGGCGGCTCGCCTGAGCGTGTCGCCATTGGCGTGGTCTTTGGCGTATCAATTTCCTGTACAGCATATTGGTCGCGATTATCAGCCCGCTGAGCCGAGCGCTGAGCTAAGCTATATTGTTGTTTATCGCAATCGGCAGGATGCAGTGCAGTTTTTGGAAATTAACGCCGTCACCGCTCGCTTATTAGCGCTGCTTGCCGAGTTTCCAGCATTAGAGGGGGCGGCACTGTTGAGTACAATCGCTCAAGAACTCAATGTTGAATTGGCTGCGCTTGCGGATTTTGGACGCGATATTTTGGTGAAATTACTGGATCTGGACATATTATTTGTGAACAAGTGGTCATGATCGAAGTGGTGCCAAATACGTGGGTATTAGGTATAGTGTTGACCAGTTTTAAGCTTAAAGAGTAATTGGGGTTGATGATACCAATGCAAAGAAAAGTCGGTGCCTTATTCGTGCTGTTATCTGTGCTTGGAATAAGTAATGTTTTTGCCGAGAATGATGGCGATCCGCGTGACCCGTGGGAAGGTTTCAATCGGGGGGTATTTGCTTTTAACGATACCGCTGATGAATACCTTGTTCAGCCCATTGCCCGAGGTTATCGCAAGATAACCCCAGCTATTGTCGATCAAGGCATAGCCAATTTTTTCAATAATATTGGCGAGATCAAAAACATGGGCAATGACCTGCTGCAAGGCAAGGCGAGCGATGTACTGGTCGATGGTGGTCGTTTTATTATAAATACTACCGTTGGGGTAGTCGGTTTTTTTGATGTTGCTAGTTATATTGGCCTGAAGCGAGAGTCCGAAGATTTTGGCCAAACCCTCGCCGTGTGGGGTGTTGGCTCTGGGCCTTATCTGGTGTTGCCATTTTTAGGGCCAAGTAGTGTTAGGGATGGCTTTGGCACAGGTGTTGATTCCTACGTGTCGGTAACTGGGGCTATTGATCCAGAGTACGCGCGCTACGCCATGAGCGGCCTAGATTTATTGCAGACCCGTGCTAGCTTATTAGGTACTGAGGCGCTAATGTCCGGTGATAAATACACTTTTTTGAAAGATGCCTACCTGCAGCGCAGAGAGTACCTAATTAATGACGGTCAGCTTAAAGATGACTTTGGCGATGAAGACTTTGAGTCTTTTGACTTCTGAACAAACCGCTACTGAGCCGCTTGTAAATTCTCCACATAATTCCCTATTGTGTGTGCTGCGGGATGCGGGTAAAAAGGCTTGATGAATATCACTCTTCCCCATCGCATTCTGCTCGTTCAACAGGTAGATGCAACCCACCCCCAACTTGTTAGTTCCCTAGAAGAGCTAGGTATGGAACTTGTGCATGTTGCCGATTGCGCCACGGCCATGCCAAGTTTTCGGGAAGAGGATATTGATATCGTGATGGTCGATATCGATTTTCCAGAAGACCGAGGGATTGATTTACTGGGTAGAATGGCTGCCGACCCCCGCGAGCTGCCGCTAGTTGGCCTTTCTCGGCGTAAAAGTTTGGCTGATGTGCTGTCTGCGGTACGTCACGGCGCTACAGATTATTTGATGCTGCCGCCGGAAAATCTCGACGTGATAAAGCACGTCGTAGACCGCGCGTTGGAGCGGGGCGCCTTAAAACGTGAAAACTTGGCGTATCGCACCAAGCTTGAAAATGCCAATCGGGATTTGCTGGAGAGCCTAACGCTATTGCAGCAGGATCAGCAGGCAGGTAAACATGTTCAGCAGCTACTGCTGCCGGATACCCCCAAGCAAATCTCCAACTATCAGTTTTGCCACTTTATTTTGCCGTCGCTGTACCTCAGTGGTGACTTTGTCGATTACTTTGTGGTGGGTGAAGACCACGCGGTATTTTTTGTGGCCGACGTTTCCGGTCACGGTGCCAGCTCCGCGTTTGTAACGGTGTTTTTGAAAAACCTTTTTGCCCGCAAGCGTAGCGATTTTTTGCATCGGGGTTCAACGGCGATTTTGTCACCTGCCAAAATGCTGGCTATAGCCAATCGTGAATTATTGGAAATGGGCATCGGCAAGCATGTGACCCTGTGTGTGGGCGCTTTTGATTTAAAATGCAATCAGCTGTGTTACTCGGTCGCGGGTCATTTGCCAGCGCCGGTTTTGGCCTCTAATGGTCGCGCAGAGTTTTTGCCGGAACATGATATGCCGGTGGGCTTGTTTGCTGATGCCCAATTTAGTGACCATATGATCACTTTTCCGCCGGGGGCTGTGCTGACCCTGTTCTCTGATGGTATATTAGAGGTCTTAGACAGTGACACCCTAGAGCACAAAGAACAGCGCTTGCTCGATTTATTGAAAGAGGGGCAGAGCTCGTCAACACAGCTGGCCGAGGCCTTTGGACTTTTTGATATGGACGAGGCACCGGACGATATTGCAATTTTAGTAGTATGTAGGTTATAGGCAAATGCAGCCTGGTCGAATTTTAGTAGCAGGACAGGATGGTGCCTTCGTTATAAAGCTGGTTGGCGATGTGCGGCTAACCCTTTGTACAACACTGGACGAGTTTTTTGATGAAATGCTCTCGGTTGAGGGTTTTGCCAGTGTGGTCGTGGACTTATCAGATGCTATCAATGTCGATAGCACTACTTTGGGTTTGCTCGCTAAATTGGCGATCAAAGCCAAGGAAAAATTTCAGTTTGTGCCCCTCATTTTATCGACGAACCCCGATATTACGCGGGTGCTGCAAAGCATGGGATTTGATCGGGTGTTTAGGATTCGTGAAGAGCCTTTGCTAAATGATGAAGACCTTGGCGAGCTACCCGTGCTTGACGCCAGTGAAGAGGGTGTGCGAAACCGAGTGCTAGAGGCCCACCGCACCTTGATGGGTTTAAGTGAGAGCAACCACGCCAAGTTTCGCGAATTAGTCTCCCTTCTAGAAGGGCAGTGTTTTTAGTTTCCGTCGCCAATTACACTTAATTTTGCCCGAATAAACTCGCTGTGCGGCAAATAGATAAGGTCTGATATTTTGCGAATCAGATGATCTTCGTATTTGTCTATACGCCCATCTTCTTGAGCCACTTCCCAAAGTGCCAGTACCAGTTGGTATTTCTCAATATTATTGCAGTTATCATTGATATAGCGGGTAAATGGGTAGAGATCGGTTCGTTCTTCGGTGGTGTTTCGAGCTTGGGCCATAAACGCATCAATGTCGCTGCTGGAAATCGAAAAGTGCGCAATGAGTATTTTTCGGATTTTGTCTATTTCAGCGGGATCTTCTTGGAAGTCTGATTTACAGACTTCCAGCAGCAAGGCTGCGGTAACTAATTCTAAGGTCATTTTGTCGTCGCTAGCGCTGTTTTCTACCGTGAACAGCTGTTTTAGCCTCTCAAACATGCGAATTCCAACCCCGTAATAGCGCTTCTAGTTTCACTTGATCTGCTGCAAAGGCGCGAATGCCTTCGGCTAATTTTTCGGTCGCCATGGCGTCTTCATTCATCGCCCAGCGAAAGTCAATTTCATTGATGCCGATTTTGCTTTGCGGCGCAAATTCCATTGTAGGGGAAAGGCGGCGGGGCAGAGCACCACAGTCGTCTTTTAATTCACTGAGCAGGGCAGGGCTAATGGTGAGGCGGTCGCAGCCAGCCAAGGCCTCGATTTCACCGCAATTTCGAAAGCTTGCGCCCATCACAATCGTTTTGTAATTGTGTTGTTTGTAGTAGCTGTATATGGCGCTAACCGATTGTACGCCAGGGTCTTCGTCGGCATTGGCTGGCGTGGCGCCATGGGCAACATGCCAGTCTAAAATACGGCCAACAAAAGGCGAAATCAGAGTGGCGCCGGCTTCGGCGCAAGCTGCTGCTTGGATCAGGCTAAAAAGGAGGGTTAGGTTGCATTCTATACCTTCTTGCTCAAGGGCTTTGGCGGCTTCTATGCCTTCCCAAGTAGAGGCGATTTTAATCAGAAGGCGATCCTTGTCGATGCCTTTGGCTTGGTAAAGTTCGACAATCCGCCGGCCCTCGTGAATCATTGCCGTGGTGTTGAACGAGAGTCTAGCATCGACTTCGGTGGAAACTTTGCCAGGCACAAGCTTGCTTATTTCTGCGCCAATTTCAACGGCGAGCTGGGTGGCGGCTTGCTGGAGTTGTGAGGCATCGTCCCGATTGCTGAGCTGGGCAACCACCTTGCTAATCATTGCCTCATACTGAGGAAGAGCGGCGGCTTTTAAAATGAGTGACGGGTTGGTCGTGGCATCTTGGGGGCTGAAGCGGGCGATGGCTTCGATATCGCCGGTGTCGGCAACCACATCGGTAATCGCCTTTAGCTGATCAAGTTTACTGCTCATTATAGTGCTATTCCTTTATGTAATTTACTACCAGCTGCGCTCGACAAAGGCCAGCGCGTCACTGAGTACCTCTAGGCCCGCGCCGGGGCGATGAGCGTGCTCGCTAATATGACGCCGAAAGAGCCGACCGCCAGCTTGGCCGTTAAACAGGCCTAATATATGGCGCGTTATATGATTGAGCCGCGTGCCTTTGGCAAGTTCCGCTTCAATATAAGGAAACAAGCCGTGGATGACGTCGCGACGAGTTTTGCTTATGGCGGCCTGTTGGTAAAAGCGTTCGTCTACCTCTGCCAATAAATAAGGTGTTTGGTAAGCGCTGCGGCCCATCATAATGCCATCGACATATGACAAATGCGAGCTGGCGTCGTCAAGGGTTTGGATGCCACCGTTTATGATAATTTCTAGGTCGGGGAATTCCTGTTTAAGCTGGTATACCAAATCGTAATTTAAAGGTGGTATCTCGCGATTTTCTTTTGGGCTTAAACCCTGCAGCCACGCTTTACGGGCGTGAACGATAATCGCATCGGTACCGGCCTCGGCAATGGCGCCAACAAATTCCTGCAGCGGTCCGTAACCCTCCTGCTCATCAATGCCAATGCGGTGTTTGACGGTGATAGGGAGCCCGCAGGCGTCTTTCATTGCTTTGACGCAATCGGCGACCAATTGTGGGCGAGACATTAAACAGGCACCAAAAAAGCCGTTTTGAACGCGGTCGGAAGGGCAGCCGCAGTTCAGGTTAATCTCATCGTAATTCCATTGCTCCGCCATGCGCGCTGATACTGCCAAGGCTTCGGGATCGCTGCCCCCTAATTGCAGTGCCACAGGGTGTTCAATATCACTGAAATCAAGATGGCGCTCTTGATCCCCATGAATTAAGGCACCAGTGGTGATCATTTCGGTGTAAAGCACGGCGTGACGGCTAAGCTGGCGCCAGAACACGCGACAGTGTCGGTCAGACCAGTCGAGCATCGGGGCGACGCAGAAGCGACGGTCGAGAACTTTTTTACTCATCGGCGCTGAAATACCTCTGCGGATGGATGAATCTTGGTGGTATCGGCACGTATAATGGCCGCTGCATTGGCCTGCTGCCGTAATCGGTGGCAGGCTAAAACCCTATTGTATTCAAATGGTAATAAACACTCCATGACTGTTCGCACTCGTATTGCCCCGTCTCCTACTGGTGACCCACACGTGGGTACGGCCTATATCGCCCTTTTTAACTACTGTTTCGCCAAAAGTCAGGGTGGTCAGTTTCTATTGAGAATTGAAGATACCGATCAGCAGCGCTCCACTGCGGCGTCTGAGCAGGCGATTTTTGATTCGTTGCGTTGGCTGGGTTTGGATTGGGATGAGGGCCCAGATGTGGGTGGGCCCCATGGCCCCTATCGGCAGAGTGAGCGCAGTGAGATTTATCGTGAGCACTGCGAGCAGTTGATTGCAGCGGGGCATGCGTTTCGCTGTTACCGCACCCCAGCTGAGCTTGACGCTCTGCGCGAAACCCGCCGCGCGGCGGGTGGACATACAGCGTTAAAGTATTCTGATTTAAAGCTGGACGATGCCGAGCACGCGCGTCGTGAGGCGGCGGGTGAGTCATATGTTATTCGGATGTTTGTGCCCGAAGATGATGGTCATTGCGAGATAGATGACATGCTGCGGGGCAAGATTGAGCTGGAGTGGGGGCAGGTCGACGCCCAAATCCTGCTGAAATCCGACGGCTTGCCGACCTACCATTTGGCGAATGTAGTAGATGACCATCTAATGGAAATTACCCACGTACTGCGGGGCGAGGAGTGGATTAACTCGGCGCCTAAGCACAAGCTGTTATACCAGTATTTTGGTTGGCAAATGCCAGTGCTGTGTCATTTGCCGCTGCTGCGCAACCCAGATAAAAGCAAGCTGAGTAAGCGCAAAAATCCTACCAGTATTAATTATTATAAGCGTATGGGATTTTTGCCCGAGGCGATGCTCAATTACTTGGGTCGTATGGGTTGGTCCATGCCTGACGAGAGCGAAAAATTTAGCCTGCAAGCCATGATCAATAATTTTGATATTACGCGGGTGAGCCTAGGAGGGCCGATTTTTGATGTTGAAAAACTGCGTTGGCTGAATGGCCTCTGGCTTCGGGAAGATTGCAGCCCTGAACAATTAGCTGATCGTCTGCAGGAGTGGGTATTAAACCGCGAGATGCTGATGAAGGTTATTCCCCACGTGCAATCTCGGATTGAGGTGTTTAGCGATTTGGCGCCACTGGCCAGCTTCTTTTTGTCGGGTATGCTGCCGCTAACACCCGAGAGTTTTGCTGCGTCGAACCTCGACGAGGAAGAGTTGCTGACCTTGTTGCAGTGCGCGGCGTGGCGCTTAGAGGCCTTGGATGACTGGCAGCGCGACAATATTTTTGCAGCCATTAAATCTCTTGCCGACGGCTTGGGTATTAAATTAAAAGATTTTATGCCGCCGCTGTTTGTTGCTATCGCAGGCACAACGTCATCGATTTCCGTTGTCGATTCGATGGAGGTGTTGGGCGCAGATATGAGTCGGGCGCGCTTGCGTCACGCGGTTGAAGTGCTTGGTGGGGTGGGTAAAAAGCGCCTTAAGAAACTCGAGAAACGCTACCAGCAAGCTTGCGAGCTAGTTTGACAATAAGAGGGGCTGTCTCAGGCCAGTGATATTGCTTTGATGGGGTATCGCTGAGCCAATAAGGTGCGGTGGAAAATAATTTAACGAGATTTTTCATCAACTTGTTGACAAGGCTTAGGGTGATCATTAATATGCGCATCCTCTGCTTTGGGGCTATAGCTCAGCTGGGAGAGCGCTTGCATGGCATGCAAGAGGTCGGCGGTTCGATCCCGCCTAGCTCCACCAAAGTTTTGAAAAACCGCTGAAAGGCGGTTTTTTTTCGCATTGAAGAAAGTAGCTGGCGCTAATCTGCGTAGGGCTCGCTCGACTTATACGCTACAGTTCATTGATTTCATTGCAATTGCACGCGGCTGACCTATTATTAAGGGTATTGGTACGCAAAATATTCTGTTTTAGTTTGCTTATAGGGGTTCGCGATTCGTGTCGACTATTTCTCTTCGTCAAAACCATAATAAAGATCCGGAAGAACTGCGTAATTTGATTAAGCAGTTGACGGTTAAATTGGAAGATAAATATCAGCTTACGGCGCGGTGGCTGAATAACGATGAAGTCGAGGTGCAGCGTTCTGGTATAAAAGGTCTAATCTCCCTTGCGCCAGCCGAAGTGCGCGTTGAGATTAAGCTCGGCATGCTGATGCGGGGATTTAAGTCGACCATTCAAAGCGAAATTTCGCGGTCGATGGCTGAAAAGTTGGGTTAAACTTTAATTAGCAAAGACCTTCTTAAGAAATCATACAGTCGTGGAATTTTTTTACCCTAAGTGTGCTCTAAAGCTCATTGCGAGTGACCATTCTGAGTAAGGGAGTTCAGGGGACTTATGAATAGATTGAATCATCGCGCGTATCAGCGCACCCAAGTACTGATAAAAAGTGTTTTGCTATGTTGTTTAATGGGCTTGGCGCAAAGTAGTTTTGCGCTGTTTCCTCAGCAGGACGGTGAGGGCCGAGCGCTGCCCAGCTTGGCGCCCATGCTCAAAACGGTTAATCCAGCCGTCGTCAATATCTCAACCTATACCACTCGTAACGTGCAGCAAAACCCCTTGCTGAACGACCCCTTTTTCCGTCGCTTTTTTAATGTTCCTGAACAGCAAATGCGGCCCCAGCAGCGTCGCACCCAAAGCGCTGGTTCTGGGGTGATTATCGATGCTGAGGCGGGCACGGTGCTCACTAATCACCACGTTATCAATGGCGCAGATGAAATCACGGTTGCCCTAGAAGATGGTCGCAGTTATACCGCCACCTTAATAGGCTCTGATCCGGATGTGGATATTGCGGTATTAAAAATTGATGCCAAAGACTTGCGCAGTGTGACATTAGCCGACTCGGAAAATCTCGAGGTAGGTGACTATGTGGTGGCCATTGGCAATCCCTTTGGCCTTGGTCAAACAGTTACCACGGGTATTGTCAGTGCGCTGGGGCGCACGGGCTTGGGTATTGAGGGCTATGAAAACTTTATTCAAACAGACGCCTCTATCAACCCTGGTAACTCCGGCGGTGCGCTGGTGAATTTACATGGGGAGTTGGTGGGCGTGAATACGGCAATTCTCGCGCCGGCCGGCGGCAACGTGGGGATTGGTTTTGCGATTCCCATTAATATGGCCAAGGTGAGCATTGATCAGATATTGGAGCATGGCGAAGTCAAACGCGGCCAGTTAGGCGTGGTGATTCAGGACCTTAGTCCTGAGCTTGCGGATGCATTTAAGCTTCCCAAGCACCAGCGTGGCGCCGTTATTGCGGAAGTGCAAGAGAAGTCGGCAGCGGATGAGGCGGGTATTAAACCCGGTGATGTGGTGGTCGCCGTAGAGGGGAAAGAGGTCTATAGTTCTGCCCAGTTACGCAATGCGGTTGGCTTGCGCCGCATTGGTGATAAGGTGGCCATCACGGTGCTGCGCGATGGTAAATCCAAAATCTTGCATGCCCGCTTAAAAGCCACGCCAGCACTTAAGGTGGCAGCGGATGCGCCAAATAGTGATGTGAGCAATTTGTTGAAAGGTATTGTGCTCCGCGACGCGCCTGATGGGCGCGGCGTGGTGGTGGCCGACGTGGCCAGCGATGCCGAGGCGGCCACTAAATTGCAGGCTGGCGATTTAATCGTATCGCTGAATCAGCGGCGAGTGCAAAATGTTAAGGAGTTTAGTGCGGTGTTGTCGGCCAGCAAAGGCGGTTTGCTAATTCGCGTATTGCGCGGTCAGATGGCGCTCTGGATAGTGTTGCAGCCTTAAGGCTGCATTTTTTGGCTGGGGGAGTGGGGAAATGAAAAAGGCGGGTGTTGCGCTGCTAGTTGTGTTGCTGTCGGCCTGTGCTGGGGTGCCGGTGAGCACCGATTACGCACTGGATTATGATTTTGCAGCGATCTCTACCTTTGCTTGGCTGCCGGCGCCCACGCCAGACGCAAAGGGCAGGGCGAAAGATGCTAGCCTCGACAATGATTTGGTTAGGGAGCGAGTGCTTGATGCGGTCGACGCCGAGTTAGCGGCCAAGGGCTTAAGTCTTGCGGCGGAGGGGGTGCAGCCATCGGTGCTGGTGACTTACCATCTAGGCAAAGAAGATAAAGTCAATTTCAATAGCTTTGGTTCGTGGTATACCCATTTCGCTTATTACCCTTGTTATTACTGCGATTACCAGCCTGGTTATGGACGCGGTTATTTTGGCCACGGTCATTTTTATGACGACGATATATGGGTGCGCAGCTACGAAGAGAGCAGCCTCATGATTGATATTATTGATCCGGCGACGAAAAAGCTGGTGTGGCGGGGTACGAGCAAGCGAGTAATGCCGAGTTTGACTACGCCAGAGGAGCGTCGTCAGTATATTCGCGAGACAGTGGCGGCGGTATTGGCTAAGTTTCCACCAGCTGCGCCTGTAGCGCATTGATAAACTGGGAAATTAGCGGAATATCTGTCTGCGCGGCTTGCATGTCTGAGGTCTTTGGCCGACAATAGCGCCCGCGTTAAGGCAGTGCCTAAACGCGTTTTCTGCGGTAGTCCTTCCGGTCCCCCCGCAACGAGAGATAGCGAACTCCGCCAGGCCTGGAAGGGAGCAACGGTAGTTATCACATCGTGTGCCGGGGTGTGGCTGGTTGGACTGCCACCAAAGCTTTAAACCTTCCTTCTGTATTCAAATCTGTTCGCTTTCATTAGTTTATGTCCTTGCAGGGCTGGTGTATCCTTGCCGCTTCCACGTCAGGAATTATTCGATGAGCTATCAGGTGTTGGCGCGTAAGTGGCGCCCGAAAACCTTCCGTGAAATGGCAGGCCAAAATCACGTGCTTAAAGCACTGATTAATGCGCTCGACCACGACCGTCTGCACCACGCCTATTTATTTACCGGTACTCGCGGGGTGGGTAAAACCACAATCGCGCGTATTCTTGCCAAATGCCTTAACTGCGAGGCTGGCGTTAGCTCCGAACCCTGCGGGCAATGCAATGCCTGTGTCGCGATTAATGAAGGCCGCTTTGTCGATTTGCTCGAAGTGGATGCGGCCTCGCGCACCAAGGTAGAAGACACCCGCGAAATTCTCGACAATGTTCAATATACACCCAGTCAGGGCCGCTACAAGGTTTACCTCATCGATGAGGTGCATATGCTCAGCAGCAGTAGTTTTAATGCGCTGCTGAAAACCCTAGAAGAGCCGCCAGCCCACGTTAAGTTTTTATTGGCGACCACTGATCCGCAAAAATTACCCGCCACCATTTTGTCGCGCTGCCTCCAGTTCAATCTTAAAAATTTAACGGCAGAGCGGATTGTTGAATATTTGAAAACCATTCTTGAAAAAGAAATGGTGCAATACGAAGAAACCTCGCTGTGGTTGCTAGGCCGCGCCGCCGACGGCAGTATGCGCGATGCCTTGAGTTTGACCGATCAGGCGATAGCCTTTGGGTCTGGGAGCTTGGGTGAAGCCGATGTGCGGCAAATGCTTGGTACCATCGACCATGGCTCGGTTTATCGGCTGATTTCTGCGCTCTCTGCTAGCGACGGCGCTGCGCTGTTATCGATAGTGGCTGATTTGGCTGAAATGGGAGCCGATTTTGCTGGAGTGGTGAGCGAATTACTGGTGGTCTTGCATCGCTTGGCGGTAGCTCAAACTGTTGCCGAAGGTTTGGATAATAGCCTGGGTGATCGGCAGCGGATTATTGATCTGGCGGCGAGTTTGAGCGCTGAAGATGTGCAGTTTTATTACCAAATGGGCTTGGCCGGGCGCCGAGACATGGGCTTGGCGCCAGATCCCCGTGCGGGTTTGGAAATGCTTTTGCTGCGGATGCTGGCGTTTAAGCCACAAGGTGTTATTGATGCGCCCAAACAAGCCTTACCCCGCGCTAAACCAGCGGTGGGGGCCGTTGATACCGAAAAAAAGTCCTTAGCGAATGAGCCGACTGCGGCGGTTAAGGGCAGTGCCGTTGTCAATCCTGTTAGCGCAGAGCCTGATCCCGTGAGACAAGAGGCTGCGGTAAGGAATTCTGCTGCGCAGCCGCAAGTGGCGCCGAGTACTGCAATATCGGATTCGGCGGCGCCGCAGAGCAGGGCGCTTCCAAAGCCTCCTGTGCAAACTATGCCGCAAGCTGAAGTGAGCACCCCTGCGACTAGCAGCTCGGTACCGCCCTGGGAGGAGCAGGCTGTCCTAAATCATAAGCCGGTAAATCCGATCCTTGAGGCACCGGTTGCTGAAAATCGCCCTACAACGCTTATCGCAGAGCCAAAACCTACTCAAGCTGTTTCGCCAGCCCCAGCTAATACACCCGTAAATGCAGTGGCAGTCGCACCGGCTGCACCTAACGCGGCGCTTAACACCACTGATGCAACTGTAGCTGCTCCGTTGCAGGGTAAAATTAGCTTGGCGGAATTTTCGGAGCAGCACTGGCGCGAGCACATCGACCAATTTAATTTACCCGGTATGCTGGGTAGTATTGCCAGTCATTGCCAGCTGGTGGCGTCGACCGCCACGAGTTTGGACTTTCATATCGATGCCGGTAACGCGGCCTTGTTAAATGATCGCCACATCGAACGGCTTGGCGAGCTTTTAGGTGAGTATTTTGGAACGGCGCTAAACGTAAGTGTAAAAATTGCGCCAACGCCTACTGAAACCCCTGCTGCGTATCGGCAGCGGTGCTTAGATGAGCGTTTGCTTATCGCCAAAGAGGCTTTGTTTAACGACCCAATGGTAAATCGCTTAATTGCTGAATTTGATGGCGTGTTGGACCCGAATTCGGTGCAACTCATTAATTAATAACGTGATCGACGAGAGATACGCTAATGAAACCAGATTTAAATGAATTGATGAAAAAAGCCGCTGAAATGCAGGAAAAAATGCAAAAGGCGCAAGAAGAGTTAGCCAATGCCGAAGTGCAGGGCGAATCGGGCGCGGGTTTGGTAAAAATTACCATGACCGGTCGCCACGATGTGCGTCGGGTGAGTATTGACCCCACCCTAATGAGCGAAGAGAAAGAAATACTCGAAGATTTAATTGCGGCAGCGGTCAATGATGCTGTGCGCAAAATAGAAGCCAGTAGCAAAGACCAGATGGGTGGCATGTTATCCGGTATGGGCATGCCCGCCGGCTTTAAGATGCCATTTTAAATATGAGTTACAGCCCCTTAATCGATGAGTTAATAGATGCCCTGCGCTGTTTGCCGGGTGTTGGCGCCAAGTCGGCGCAACGCATGAGTTTTCAGCTGCTGGAACGCAATCGACCTGGCGCGGCGCGCTTGGCTGCAGCTTTGGCCAAGGCGGTAGACAAGGTTGGCCACTGCGCAAGTTGCCGAACGTTAACGGAAAATGAGCAGTGTTTTATCTGCGCCGACAGCCGTCGCGATACTGACACAATTTGTGTGGTGGAATCTCCGGCAGACGTGGTCGCGTTTGAACAGAGCGGTGATTACAAGGGCTTATACTTTGTGCTTATGGGGCATTTGTCGCCTATTGATGGCATTGGCCCTGAAGAGATTGGCATCGACAAACTCCTGCAGCGCAGCAGCGAACTGGCCGTAAGTGAATTGATTTTGGCTACCAACCCCACGGTAGAAGGCGAAGCAACCGCTTATTATATTACCGAGCAAATGCGCAGCCGGGGTATTGCGGTTAGCCGAATTGCCCATGGCGTACCGCTGGGTGGGGAATTGGAATACGTAGACAGCGGCACCCTCGCTCACGCACTAAAAGGACGACGACGCATTGACTGATCCTCTGGAAAGCTGCCTTTATATCGACACCGATATTGCTTTAAACGAGGCCTGCACGCAGTGGGCAAAAGCTGATTTTTTGGCGATTGACACGGAATTTATCCGCACCGACACCTTTTACCCTATTGCAGGGCTGCTGCAGGTCGGTGCTGAGGGGCGTTTATATCTTATCGATCCCCTTGAAATTGCGGACTGGTCGGCGTTCACAGCCTTGCTCCGGCGCGAGGACCTGCCCAAAGTCATTCACTCATGCAGCGAAGACTTAGAGGTTTTTCAGGTCTTGTTTCAGTGTGTGCCCCAGCCCTTGCTCGACACCCAAATTGGCGCCGCCCTAGCTGGGCTGGGTTTTGGTTTGAGCTACCAAAAATTAATTATGGAATGCTTGGGTATTCATGTAGAGAAAGGTGAAACCCGCTCGGATTGGCTGCGTAGGCCACTCAGCGAAAGCCAGTGCACTTACGCGGCCCTCGACGTTTTATATCTGCAGCGGGTTTACCCACTGCTCAACGAGCGCCTAGCAGCCAAGGGCGCCTTAGCGTGGTGGCTGGAAGACTGCGCGGCGATTACCGCGCAGGCGGAAACCCCAAATGCACCAGAAGACTACTATCTGCGCATTAAATCCCTGTGGAAGCTCAGTCGGCTTCAGCAGTACGGCCTGCAGCAGCTCTGTGCTTGGCGTGAGGTAGAGGCAAAAGAGCGTAATATTCCCCGTGGGCGGGTGATAAAAGACCCTGTTTGTTTTGAAATTGCGCGGCAGATGCCCAGCGATATAGCGCAATTGGGGCGTATCAAAGATTTATCGCCTGGTAGCATACGGCGTTATGGGGAAGCGATACTGACGCTAATTGATGACTGTCGCGGCGCTGCCGGCAGCGACCTGCCGCCAGCGGCCCCAAAGCCACTGAGTCCAGCGCAAACGCAGATGCTAAAACAAATGAAGGCAGTGGGCGAAACCGCTGCGGCCAAGCTCGATATTGCACCAGAGGTTTTATTGAAAAAACGCGATTTAGAAGAGTTAATCCGCAGCGGCAAACTGCCACAGGCGCTGAGCGGTTGGCGTAAATCAGTTGTTGGTGAGGACTTGTTGCGCCTCGGTGAGAAAAATTAATGAAGCGTATTTGTGCGGTATACCGCAGCCCTCGCACCGAGGGTATGTATTTATATGTTGATCATCAGGAAGATTTGGCCAAAGTGCCTGAGGCGCTGTTGTTGCGCTTTGGTAAGCCGGTGCGAGCCATGACCTTGGTGCTAACTGCTGAGCGCAAATTATCCCGCGCTGACGTTGGCAAAGTTATGCAGGAAATTGCCGACAATGGCTTTTATTTGCAGCTGCCCCCGCAGCCCGAGCGGCTTAACCCCATGGTAGGCCCCGAAATCGATGGCTGACATCGTACGGCCGCCATTTTGGGAAGTTAAATCTCTTGCCGAGATGAACGCGCAAGAGTGGGAACTACTCTGCGACGGCTGCGGTAAATGCTGCCTGCAAAAGCTCGAGGACGAGGATAGCGGCGAAGTTTTCTATACCGATGTTGCGTGTCGCTTACTGGACACCACGAGTTGCGGTTGTAGCGACTACCCGCATCGCCAGCAGCGGGTGCCAGATTGTTTGCAATTAAAGCTAGAGGACATAGCCGAGTTTCATTGGCTGCCCAAAACCTGTGCTTATCGGGTATTAAGCGAGGGTGGGACTTTGGCAGACTGGCATCCGCTGCTCTCAGACAGTGACGAAAGTGTGCACCGCGCCGGTATTTCGGTGCGCGGCCGCTGTGTTAGCGAGATTGCAGTGGCCGATGAAGATTTGGAAGAGCATATAATTCACTGGGTAAATTAAGGTGCGCAATGATTGATTTAGACGATTACCGCTTGGCATGGCAGGTATATCTTGGCGTTGGGGTGCTTGCAATGGTGCTGTGGTTTTTACTGTTGCGGCGTATTCCCTCGGTGTTTGTACGCTATTGGCTACTGTTTGCTGCGCTGGCATTTTTGTTCGTGCCTGGCCGCCACCCCGCAGCGCCTCAACTTTGGGTGCCTGGCAGTGCGGCAGCGGTGCTAAGTTTGCTAACAGAGGGCATTGAAAGTGCCATGCCGATACTGATTAGCTTGGGCGCGGGGCAGATTCTTGCTTTAATTATGGGGCTGGCGGCGATGATTTGGCTGTCAAACAGCTCGCCAGTAGCACCAACGCCGACTAGTACCAAGCCTGTTCGTGCTAAATCGGCCGGTGCTGAAAGCAAGGCGAGAGGGACAGAGCGCAAGGAACCCTCTTTATAGCACAAGGTATTCACGCTGCTGGCGGTGGGAGATTCCATCTTGGCTGTAATTAGCTATACTTTGGGGAAAATTCCGAGCATGGGCTTGGTTGTTTAGTTTAACAGGCGACACGGGTTTACATTTTTCTTAAATCTGCGCGCTGTAGGTAGCTTAATGGACTTAAAACTCGTCAGCTTGGATGGCAATGAAGCCTACGCTATTGCGACCGATACGGTTGTTATTGGCCGCGACAGCGATAGTGATATTACTATCACTAAGGATTTGTTGTCGCGCCGCCATGCCAAGTTAAGTTACATCGATGGTAGCTGGGTACTCGAAGATCTCGGTTCTACCAACGGTACGTGCATTAATAACCGTTTATTGAAAAGACCCACAGAAGTAAAAAGTGGCGATGTCATTAAATTTGGCGAAGCGGCGTATTACTTAAAAAGTGAAGCAGAAGCGGAGCGCACCATTGTTGCGGCGCGCTTGCCACAGAAAGATTCTTATAGCGGTGGCTCGGTGGTGATAGATGACGAGCCCGATAGCGAATTAACCTCCTTTCAACAATCCTACCAATTGCCCTCTGGCTGGACCGATACCGCCATTCGCAACAGTAAATACCCAAAAGAGCTGGTTGATCAGCGTATCCATCGGGCTATTGGCACTAAACAAATAAAGCCCGAAGTGGCCTTGGTGTTTTTCTTTGCCGACGGACGGAGTTTAGTGTTTGGTGTTTCCGCTAAAAATAGTGATACCTTTTGGACGATTGGCCGGCAAGAGAACTTAAAAATTCGTATTGATGATCCTAGCATCTCAATGCTTCACGCCAAATTAATACATAAAAATGGCAATTGGTGGATTGAGGATGTTGGCGCTACCAATGGCATTCGAATAGACGGCGAAGCCTGTCAAAAGGCTGTTCTCCAAGATAGTCAATTGCTCAGTTTAGGGCGTATTGAAATGGTGTTTCGCAAATTATAAAAAATCAATTTTTCGTCGTAGCGATGGGTTAAGCGACATCGGACTCATCATCAGGGACTAGATGAACGAGGCATTAGAGATGAATAGGTATATTGGCTGCAATCAGGCAGCAATGAATGCGGCCGCAGCGATTATAGCGTTTGTACTGCTAGCATCTTGCGCCAACACCAGTGACTCCAAACTTAGTAGTGGCGCGCCAGCGAGTAGCGAAGAAATTATTGCGGGCTTGCAAATTGTCGATTGCCTTTTACCTGGGCAGCTGCGCAAACTCGGTAATATGACGTATTTGTCGCCGCGGCGACCAATCAAAACCACCGCAGCCGATTGTAATGTCCGCGGCGGCGAGTACGTCGCCTATGACCGTGCCGACTATAAAACAGCCTTAAAAATATGGTTGCCAACGGCGGAGCAGGGCGATGCCGAGGCGCAATTAGCGGTGGGTGAAATTTTTGAAAAAGGTTTGGGTGCTGAACCGAATTACGAGGCGGCAGTATTGTGGTACCAAAAGGCCGCAGCGCAGGGCAATAAAAGCGCCCAATTTAATTTAGGCACAATGTATGAGCAGGGCTTGGGGGTAGCACAAAACAAATTACAGGCACTCAATTTATACCGCGAAGCGTGGGGTATGCCTGCCGATAGCGTAATTTTTCAAGACGCGGCGCGCAGTGAACAACAAGCCTTACGCAAGGCGCTTGAAGCCCAGCTAAGCGCTAAAAATGATCAGCTCGCTTTAATGGAGCGCCAGCTCGCCAGCCTTAAAAAGAAAACAGCCAGTAAACAACCCTCAGACAGTGCGCCTGTGACGGAGTTGGCGACCCTAACGCAGATAGTGGCGTCCTTGCAAAATGATCGCGCTAGCGTTGAAAAACAGTTGTCTACAATTCCTCGGCTGCGAACGCCGGCGGCGAGTCTCAACGCCACTCCGGCACAAGCTGCGACTGCAGCGGAAATCAAAGTTGCAGATATGGACTTTGGGCGCTATTACGCCTTGATTATTGGCAATCGTAATTACACGCAGTTAGAACACTTAGAAACGCCCCTGAATGACGCCCGTGAAGTTGGCGAAATTTTAGAAAAACAATATGGATTTCAAGTGCAGCTGCTGCTCGATAGCGACCGTCTTACGGTGATGAAGGCGATTAACGAGTTGCATAGCGTGCTCGGCGAAAACGACAACCTCTTGATCTACTACGCTGGTCACGGCTCGATGATTAATGTCGGGGAACGTGATACTGGCTATTGGTTACCGATTAACGCTGACCCACCGCCAAATGATGCGTCGTGGGTTTCAAATGATTTTGTCAGCAATCATTTGGGTCGAATTCAAGCTAAACGGGTTTTGGTCATTGCCGATTCCTGTTATGGCGGATTGCTGTCTTCCGCACCTGGGCATTTATTTTTTGGCCAAACTACTGGGGCGGGAAGTAGCGATTACATCAAGTATAAGCTGCCTCGGCGCTCCCGCTTGTTGTTGTCTTCTGGCGGAGATAAGCCCGTTATCGATGAAGGTGGTAGGGGGCATTCGGTATTTGCCCAAGAGTTGATTGACACTCTGCGCAGTAACGTCGGTGTGCTTTCGGCGCCGGATCTTTACGCCAGTATTCGCGGGCCGGTGAAAGCCCGCGCAGCAGTAAATCAGTTTGTTCAAGAACCTGTTTACAAAAGTATAAAGGGCGCAGGTCACGAAGTCGGGGATTTCTTTTTTGTACCGAAAGCCCTTAGCCAATAGGGCGAGAAATAAACGCGAGCAAGGCATTATTTAATAGATGTGCGCCATAGATTGCACAATAAGAGGATAACGGGTTGTGGCCAAAATACATTTAAAAACAGTGGTGTTGTCTGGGCTTATAAGCGCGGCTGCTATTGCGTTGCCACTGCAGGCAGCTGAAATCTGTAAAGGTCGTCAAGAATCGAATGGCGGTCAGGAAGGTCCCCCAGACCAGCCTACCGGTGGGGTTGGTACTGGCGGTGAGTATGTTAGTTTTGCCGCGCCTTCGTTTACCCGCGCAAGTGAATCGGCGGAACCGAGTAACAGTGTTTCGACTGATTCCTGCGGCGCAGTGGTGACCGAAAGCGGTGGTGGGCTAGCGCAAGACACCGCGATGAATCTAGGCAGTAAATTTAATGCCCTTCGAGTCATTTCAAGAGGCATTGGCAGTGACAAAAATAGCGAAAGCAGCACGTTGGGTGGCGCGGCGGGCGCGGGTGATAATGCGCTGCTCGATGGCAGTCGTTTCTCGGTATTTAGTTTTGCAGATCATGTTGAGCGCGAGCGCAAGGCCACCGCGAGCAGCGGTGGGTATGAACAGAAGAACAACGCATTGACCCTTGGTTTTGATTACCGCATAGACGATAGCAGCTTTGCTGGTATGTCGATTAGTCGAAGCGACGGCGACAGCGATCTCGATAGCCAGCTCGGTGGCAGCGAGGTATCCCTCACAATGCTCGGCTTTCACGGCGTTCACTACTGGCCAGAACATTATGTCTCGGTATTAGTTGCCTACGGTGCAATGGACATTGATATCGCTCGTCGTAACGCTGGCGACAGCTTTGACGCCGCCACCAACAGCAATTATTGGTACGGCGATCTGACACTGGGCACCGAATATCAGTATGGCGCGCTAAGGCTTAGCCCAACAATACGGGCATTGTTAATGACCGGCGAGATAGACGCCTACACCGAACGCTCTGCTTCAGGCGCTGGCACCGTGCGCAGTATTAACGCCCAAGATATCGATTCTAATTTGTTGAGCTTGGCCGTGCAGGCAGATTATTCGCTACTACAGTCGTGGGGTGTGCTGCTGCCTTCTATGCGGGCTGAGTTTATTTTTGATCAAGGCGACGCATATAAAACCAATGGTCAAACCTTGAATGACAGTGATAAAACCGTAATTGGTAGTATTTCAGATCTCTCTGACGAGCCCGACTCCAGCACACTGGCGGTGTCGTTGGGACTGTCTGGGCAATTCAAGCGGGGCTTTGCAGCCTATGCCGTATATGAGCGTTTATTTCTGCACGATTATCTGAATAAGTACACCGCGACCTTGGGTGTTCGCTATGAGCTGCCATAAAAAGTCACTATTGCGATTGGTAGTTTATTGATGAGGACGCAATGACTTTTCTAAATGGCGTTTTTCTCAGCTTGCGAATTTGCCTGCTGATTTTTATGTTTAGTGCCTGTAGTAGCCCCACTCAGCGTATCGATGCCACCGCTCAGAAGTATGGTATGGAAAAGCAGGTGTTAATGGGGCTTGGTTTTAAGCACGTTGTGTATTCTCGTCCGCCGTCAAAGGCTGAGGTGCTACATATTTATCTCGATGGCGATGGCAGCCCTTGGTTGCGTGGTCGCTATATTGCGAGCGACCCCACCCCCACGCAGTCGCTGGGACTCAGCCTAGCGAGTTTAGATACGCAGGCCGACGCGGTTTACCTTGGTCGCCCCTGCTATTTAGGTTTGGTTAATGAACCAGGTTGTAACGAATCAATGTGGACTTCGGCCCGCTATAGTGAAGCGCTGGTGCGTAGCATGGCCAAGGCTGCCGACTCGTTGATTGCCGCACGCGGCGCTAAACAGGTTAGGTTGATTGGTTATAGCGGTGGCGGTAGCTTAGCGATGCTCATGTTGAGGTATATGGAAAAGGTCGATGCAGTAATCACGATTGCCGCAAATTTGGATACAAGGGCATGGACCAGCTACCATAATTACTTGGCGCTAACAGATTCGCTCAATCCCATGGACAACCTTTTTCCAACGGGCATTCGGTATTGGCATTTTGCTGGGAGTGACGATGACAATGTGCCCCCACAACATCTTAGCGCATTTGTTGCTAAACACGGCGGCGAATCGCAGGTGATACGTGGCTTTGATCATTACTGTTGTTGGAGCGAGCGCTGGCCAAGTTTGCTGAGTACCGCCTTGGGCCACGGCAGCGGAGGTTAAAACGCGGGTATGGCGGATAATGACAAAACTCAAATCAGCAAGCTGACGCCAAGCGCCTCGCAAGATGAGGTCACGGAGTTTGAGTTTGAGTTTGAGTTTGATACAGATCAGACCGGTCTGGCGCCTACCGATGGCGAAAAAACCAAGCTTAATCACCAAGACATTGGCAGTGATGCTTTAACCGTTGTTGTGGGCGACGCCACCCAGCTAACGTCGAGGGCAGATGCCACGGTACTGACGAGTCACGCCGGTGATGATACAGATTTTTTTGTAGACGATAGTGGGCCGGTCAACACGGCTACCAGCCCCAGCTTCGATGTTGGCAGTGTGCTTAAAGATCGATTTCGGCTGGAAAAAAAGCTCGGTGAAGGGGGCATGGGCGCCGTTTTCCTCGCGGTGGATCAACGTAAATTAGAGGCCAAACACCCTGACCCCTATGTGGCGATAAAGCTGATTACCGGCGATTTTTTGCAGGATCCGCTGGCCTATATTTCGCTGCAGCGAGAAACCGATAAGTCTCAAAAACTTGCCCATCCAAATATTATTACCGTATACGATTTCGACCGCGACGGTGATGTGTTTTTTATGACTATGGAGGCCTTAAAGGGCCGCACCTTAGATCAAATTATTAGTGATCGGGAGCATTGCCAACGCCACGCGCGGGCTTATATTGAGGCGCTTGCCCAAGGAATTGCCTACGCGCACAAGCGCAATATTGTGCACTCAGACCTTAAACCCGCCAATATTTTTGTGACCGATGAGGGCGTGCTAAAAATCCTCGATTTTGGCATTGCGCGAGCGCTTTACGGCACTGGTGATGATCTTGGCGAGGTGGTGGGGCTCACCCCAGGCTACGCCAGTTGCGAAATGTTTGAGGCGGCGCCGCCTCATACCTCCGATGACGTTTACGCGCTGGGGATTATTGCCTATCAGCTTTACACCGGAGAGCATCCCTTCGCAAAAGCGAAAGCGCCAACCGCGCGAGACAAGGGCCTGCGGCCCAAGCGAATTGCCGGTATTGCGGCTTACCAGTGGCGGGCTATTGTTGCTGCGCTGGCATTTAAGCGAGATGAGCGCTGTGCGGATGCCGGTCAGTTTTATCGGCAATTTACCGGTGCAGGACGCAGTATTCGCCAGCTGAGTGCGGTCGTGGTGTTAATGCTTGTTGGTTTTGGTGGCTACATTGCATTTTACGAGCCCGCGCAGGGGCCGGATATTCCCTTTGCGGAACTGCCTGTCGCTGTGCAGCAGCAATTTGATAACAATATGAGTGAAGCAGAACTGGCCTTAAAATTTAAAGACATTAACGGCGGGTTATTCTACCTCGATAAGGCGTATGCACTGCATCCCCGTAATGAACGCGTAATGGCGAAGCTAGATGATTTGGTGCTGAAATTGCGTGCCGGTATTACGGCTGCGCCACTTGAGCCAGCGCAGCAGATACAACAACTGGACGAATTATTGAAATACGATTCGCTGGCTCAAAACCCAGAATTACTCGCGCTAAAGAAAAGCCTTAGCGGGCAGGCTGTGCCTTAGCCCTCGATTTCGGTGAATGCACCGGCAAATAAGGCCGAGCTTAGATAGCGTTCAGCCGAGTCAGGCAAAATTGCAACAATGGTTTTGCCGGCGTTTTCTGGGCGGCTCGCCACCCGTTGCGCCACCGCCATGGCGGCGCCGCTGGAAATGCCGGCCAATATACCTTCTTCCTTCATCAAACGATGGGCCCACTGCATGGCCTCGTCATCGTCGATGGTTTCTACGGCGTCAACCATCGTTAAATCGAGATTGTCGGGCAGAAAGCCCGCGCCTATACCCTGTATTTTGTGTGGTGCATGCTGCACTTCATCGCCGTTGAGCGCACTGCGAATTAGGTTGGTGGAGCTGGGCTCGACGGCAATAGTGGTGATCGCCTTGCCACACTGATTTTTAATATAGCGTGATATGCCAGATAGCGTGCCGCCGGTACCAACGCCCGCGACGAGAATATCAATTTCGCCCTTGGTGTCCTGCCAAATTTCCGGCCCGGTGGTGCGCTCGTGAATAGCGGGGTTGGCGGGATTGCTAAATTGCTGGGGCATAAAGTAGCGTTTCGGGTCGCTGGCCACGATGGCCTCTGCGGCGGCAATTGCGGCTTTCATGCCTTTGCTGCCATCACTGAGTACCAGTTTCGCGCCGAGGGCGAGCAGCACCTTGCGGCGCTCCATGCTCATGGTGCTGGGCATGGTGAGGGTTATGGGGTAACCCCGTGCCGCGGCTACAAATGCCAGCGCAATGCCGGTATTGCCGCTGGTGGGTTCAACGATTTCCATACCGGCTTTGAGGACGCCATCTTGTTCGGCTTGCCAGATCATATTGGCGCCAATTCGGCATTTCACACTATTAGCTGGGTTGCGGCTTTCCATTTTCACTAAAATATTGTGCTGGCTAATGCGTTTTACTTTAATTAACGGGGTGTTACCGATAGTGAGGCTTAAGTCGTCAAAGGGGGCGGGCATGGTAGTCTCCGTCTGTTTGAGGCATAGATTATTTGTGGCAGCGACCGCTGTAATACCAATTATGGCAGGCGATTGATTAATTATGCTGGCCAGATTTGTAATTGCCTTATAATGCCAGCTTGGTTAGTCTTCTGCGCAGTCATTTTAATCATCGCCTGACTAGTTTAGAACAGTGCGACAAGTTTTAGGGAATACCAATGAAATTTACCGGCACCGATTCATACGTTTCAACCGACGACCTGAGCATGGCAGTTAATGCGGCAGTGACTTTACAGCGTCCGCTGCTCATTAAGGGCGAGCCAGGTACCGGTAAAACCCTGCTGGCAGAGCAAGTCGCCGAGTCGATGGGCAAAACCCTGATCCAGTGGCATATCAAATCGACTACCAAGGCGCAGCAAGGCCTGTACGAATACGATGCAGTTTCGCGTTTGCGCGATTCACAGCTGGGTAATGAAAAAGTAAAAGACATCAGTAATTATATCCGCCGCGGCAAACTCTGGGAGGCGTTTGCCGCCGACGAGCAAGTGGTGTTGCTGATCGACGAAATTGATAAGGCCGATATTGAATTTCCCAACGATTTACTCGTTGAACTCGATCGCATGGAGTTCTTTGTTTACGAAACCGGCGAAACGGTTAAAGCCAAGCACCGGCCGATTATTATCATTACCAGTAATAATGAAAAGGAATTGCCCGACGCATTTTTACGTCGCTGCTTCTTCCACTTTATTACGTTCCCCAGCCGGGAAACCATGCAGAAGATTGTTGCGGTTCACTACCCAGATATCGCTAAAGAGTTAGTAGCCGAGGCCATGGAAGTGTTCTTCGAGATTCGTCAAATTCCTGGCCTTAAGAAAAAGCCTTCAACTTCGGAGTTAATCGACTGGCTGAAACTATTGCTGGCCGATGAAATTCCCGGTGAAATTCTTAAAAATCGCGATGCCAGTAAGGCCATTCCGCCGCTGTATGGCGCGCTGTTGAAAAATGAGCAAGATGTTCATTTGCTTGAGCGTCTGGCCTTTATGCATCGCCGCGATGGCCGCAATTAAATTATGCTAGTTCAATTTTTTCTCAGTTTACGCAATGCCGGCGTGCCGGTAAGCATTCGCGAGCTGCTCGATTTATTGGCAGGGCTGCAAGCGCGCTTGGCCTTTGTTGATGTTGACGAGTTTTATCAGTTGGCACGGCTGTGCATGGTCAAGGATGAGAAGTATTACGACCGCTTCGACAAAGCCTTTGGCCGCTACTTTAGCGACCTAAGCAGTCTCGACGATATTATCGAAGCGATGATTCCCGACGATTGGCTGCGCAAAGAGTTTCTTAAGCAGCTCACCGACGAAGAAAAAGCCAAAATTGAGTCATTAGGTGGTCTGGATAAGCTCATCGAAGAGTTTAAAAAGCGGCTCGACGAGCAAAAAGGCCGCCACGCTGGCGGCAATAAATGGATTGGTACGGGCGGTACTTCGCCCTATGGCCACAGTGGTTACAATCCAGAAGGCATCCGTATTGGTGGTGAAAGCCAAAACAAAAAGGCCATTAAAGTGTGGGAGCGTCGAGATTTTAAAAACCTCGACGACAGTGTTGAGCTGGGCACTCGCAATATCAAAGTGGCTCTGCGACGCCTGCGCAAATTTGCGCGCACCGGCGCGGCAGACGAGTTGGATATTAACGATACCATTTCGTCCACCGCCAAGAACGGCGGTATGCTCGACCTAAAAATGGTGCCAGAGCGCCATAATGCGGTGAAAGTGCTGTTGTTCTTTGATGTGGGTGGTTCAATGGACCCGCATATTAAAGTCTGCGAAGAGCTATTTTCAGCGGCGCGCACTGAATTTAAGCACATGGAATATTATTATTTCCACAACTACATCTACGAGTCGGTGTGGGATAACAATATGCGCCGGCACGCTGAGCGCATTCAAATGCTGGATATTCTGCATAAGTACAGCTCGGACTATAAAGTGATTTTTGTGGGTGACGCATCAATGTCGCCCTATGAAATTGTTCAGCCCGGCGGCAGTGTTGAGCATTGGAATGAGGAGGCGGGCGAGACGTGGATGCGACGTTTGCGTGAGACCTACGAGAAAGTGGTGTGGTTAAACCCCGTGCCACCCTCAGACTGGGGCTGGACTCAGTCGATTAAAATGGTTGAAAAGCAGCTTGAGGGGCATATGTACCCCATGACCTTAGGTGGGCTTGAGCAGGCCATGGTTTATTTGGCTAAGTAAGTCTACGGCGCAAGCGATGAATCTCATCGTTTGCGCTTATCTTTGCCTATTTCGCACTATTATTAAAGTCCACTAAACGCAATTAACGCAGCCGTCACCGCGACATTTAGCGATTCGACGCCGTTGTGCATCGGGATTTTTAGGCGCGCATTGCAGCGCTTTTCCAAATTGCGGCTCACACCCTCGGTTTCATTGCCAAGAATATAAACCATGCTGCCCTGCGCTTTGTAATCGAAAAGCGAGTGCTCAGCGTGGGACGATAGGCAGCATAGGGTGGCGCCATCGTCTTTCATGCGCAGTAACTCGGCATCTAAATCTTCGCAGTGATAGATCGGCGCCTTGAAGAGGGTGCCGGCACTGGCTTTTATAACTAGTGCTGTTAATGGCGCGCCGCCTCGACGGGGTAAAATAAGGCCGTCGATACCGCTGGCGGCTACTGAGCGAATAATCATGCCGAGATTTTGCGGGTTGGTTATGCGGTCTAATGCGATATAGCGGCGCGGCGATGCCTGCAAATGATCAGCACTAATTGCAGAGCAGGGCTGGTAGGCGCTGAGCTGTAGGTCGGCGGCCACGCCCTGATCTTGTTTACCGTTCTTGGAGATGCGCGACAGCGCTTTGCGCTCGTGCATTTCAATTTCAATGCCGCGCTGTTCGGCGAGCTGGCGCAATTCCCGAATAATGCCGTCTTCTTTATTGCTCTGAGCGAGGTGGAGCTTGTAGACCTGCATTGTAGAGTCTTGAAGGGCTTCTAGTACTGGCTTTCGACCGTAGATCGTTAACAACTGGTCGAAAAATGCTTTGCGTTGCTGATAGTTCTCACTGCTCATAGGGTTCGCTTATATTGCCGTGGTCTTGGGCTTGCTAAGGCCCTTTGCCGCAGCTGTGGGCACTCAGCGGGGATGCTGCGCGTGGGAGGGAATTTTAATTGAAAATGCTCGCGCTTACCTTGTTTTAGTCTATTTATATTTAGCGTTTTAGGACGATATATTACTTAATGCATTTTTGTGGTGCTTTTGCACTATGCTTGGGCATGAATATTGCTTCTAATTTGTGCGTTGCTGGATGCTCAGCAAATAAATCTTATGTCGCGTTTGCTTTGGCAACAGTCTCTAAGTCGAGAATTTGAAGCTAATATCACTGATAAACAGTGACTTACATGCAGTTGTAGTGGGTTTTACCTTAATACCTAATTATATAGGTCAGGTAATTATCGCCCCAATACCGAGCGACTTAATTATAAATGAACCAATTTAGTGCGTACCATTCCGCGCTAGGAGATACTTTTGATGAAAAACAAGGGAAATTGGCGCCTGCTGCGTGTTGCTGGCTTGCTCGCCACTATTTTTGCACCACAGTGGGGATTTGCACAGAGTCTCGACACCGGTAATACCGCGTGGGTGTTAACATCGACTGCCCTTGTTCTGTTTATGACGTTACCTGGCCTAGCGTTGTTTTATGGTGGCCTAGTGCGCAGTAAAAACGTATTAAGCGTATTGATGCAGTGTTTCAGTATTACCTGTCTTGCGTCCTTGCTGTGGGTTGTGGTGGGGTATAGCTTGGCCTTTAGCGAGGGCTCGGCGTTTGTCGGTGGCCTAAGTAAGGCATTTCTTGCTGGTGTCGGTGAGTCGAGTATTAGTGGCGATATTCCCGAAACCGTTTTTATTATGTTTCAGATGACCTTCGCGATTATTACCCCAGCGCTGATTATCGGTGGCTTTGCAGAACGGATTAAATTCTCGGCGGTTATGATCTTTTCGGCGCTGTGGTTGCTGTTGGTTTACGCGCCCGTTACCCACTGGGTATGGGGCGGCGGCTGGCTAGCTGAAATGGGCTTGCTTGATTTTGCCGGTGGTACAGTGGTGCACATCACCGCAGGTGCCGCTGCTTTAGTCGCTGCACTGGTGTTGGGTAAGCGTCAGGGCTTTGGGCAAATGGCCTTGCCGCCACATAACCTAACTATGACCTTTATTGGCGCCGGTATGCTGTGGGTTGGCTGGTTTGGTTTTAACGCCGGTAGCGCCTTGGCCGCCAATGGAAATGCCGGTATGGCAATGCTGGTAACCCATTTGTCTGCGGCAACAGGCTGTTTAACGTGGTCGGCAATTGAATGGAAGCGCTACGGCAAGCCGAGTGCGCTAGGCGCGGTAACCGGCATGGTAGCCGGTTTGGGTACCATCACACCGGCTTCCGGCTATGTCGGCCCTGCTGGCGCTATGGTGATTGGTTTAAGTGCTGGTATTGTGTGTTTTTACGTCACTTTAGCAATGAAGCAGGTGTGGAAAATTGATGATTCCCTCGATGTTTTCCCCGTGCACGGCGTCGGCGGCATCTTGGGTACCTTTTTGGCGGGCATTTTTGCCAGTAGCGAATTGGGTATTTTCAGCGGCCAAGGGCTTGCCGAAGGCATGACAATTGTTTCGCAGCTTAAAGTGCAGTTGATTGGTATTGGCGCTACCTTTGCGTATACCGCCATTATTAGTTACGGTTTATTTGTGCTTATCGACAAGCTCATTGGTTTGCGCGTAAGTGCCGACGAAGAAGCGCAGGGCTTGGATATTACTTGTCACAACGAAGTGGGTTACGATTTATAATTAGCCCGCGGTTTATTTTAATTTAAAAAAAAGCCCAGCATTGCTGGGCTTTTTGTTTTTGGCGTATATCTATTTAGGAGTGGCGATATGGAAGTGCAGACGCCAGTGACGTCCTTTGCACTGTACGGGACTTCGGCCTGCCATTTGTGCGAGTTGGCTGAAACTGTTTTAAGCGAACTTTTGGCCCAGGGCTACGACTGGCAGATAGAAGTGATTGATATCGCTGACGATGACGCCTTACTGGAGCGTTATGCACTGTCTATTCCGGTGTTAACTCGAGCGAGTGGCAACCTTGAATTGCGCTGGCCCTTCGATAGCGAGGCGGTACTGGCATTTGCCGGCGAGCGGTCAGCGCGATGAGTATCCAAGTTTCGGGACTTTATTCTTATCCAGTTAAATCTCTGCGCGGCCACGCACAGGAAACCACAAGGGTGACGAGCTGGGGCCCAGATCGCGACCGGCGCTGGTTGGTGGTGGGCGAAACTGGGCAATTTATCACCCAGCGCCAGGTTCCAAAAATGTCGCGAATTGGCGCCGAATACAGGGGGGAGGGTATTTATCTTTGGCATCTCGATTATGCCAATGCCGAGATTTACGTACCCGTAGCCAGTGCCCAAACTTCCTGTAAGGTGATGGTATGGGCAGATAGCTGCGCCGCCTTAGATGCCGGCGACGAGGCCGCTAGCTGGCTTAGCAGCTTGCTGGGCAAACCGCTGCGGCTTTGTTACATGCCAGAGCAAACGCATCGGCAGGTGGATATGCAATTTGGCCAGCAGGGCGACAGGGTGAGTTTTGCCGATGGTTTTCCATTTTTGCTTTGCAATACCGCTTCTTTACAGTTGTTTAGCGCTGGCCTCGGGCGAGAGATGGATATTTTGCGCTTCCGGCCAAATATCGTCATAAGCGGTGCTGAGGCATTTGCGGAAGATAATTGGCAACGTATTCGCATAGGCGATATTGAGTTTGATCTGGTTAAGCCCTGTGCGCGCTGCGCGATTCCCACCGTTAATTTAGTGGATGCGAGCCGCGAGGCGGATGTATTTACGATGCTAAGAAAACTACGTCAGCGGGGTGATGAGGTCTATTTTGGTCAAAATATGATCCATCGTGGCCAAGGTAATATTCGCCTTGGCGACGAGGTGAAAATTGTAAGCTAGCGCTAGTCTTTGAGTGCCGTGGCACTGGTTCTGGGGCCGATCTGGCGTTCAGTTTGGGCCAGCAGCGGCCGCTCTAGCTTTAGTTTTTCGGCGTAAATCACGCTAAAAGCCAGCACATTTTTAATGTATTCTCGGGTTTCGCCATAGGGTAGGTTCTCAATCCAGATGTCGGCTGGCATGTCTTTGGTTTGGCGCAGTAATACCCGTTCAATTCGACCCGGGCCGGCATTGTAGGCAGCGGTGGCTAGCACTCTGTTGCCGCCGAACTGTTCCAGTAACTGGCCAAGATAATAGCCACCCATGGCAATGTTTTTTTCGGGGATCAGTAGGTCTTCAGTTTTGGGGCTTGGAATGCCCATTTGTTTGGCGACAAGGCGAGCGGTGCCCGGCATTAATTGCATCAGCCCGCGCGCGCCAACGGGTGAGTTTGCGGCGGGCGCAAAGGCGCTTTCTTGTCGCGCAATGGCGTATATCCATTTCAATTGAATTTTTTCCCGTTTCGCCGTCTTAGTGAAACTGTCTTGGTGGGGAGTGGGGAAGCGCAGCTGCAAATCATCCCACTCGCCGGCGCGTATAGCGGTCATAATGGATTGGTATTCCCAGCCCCAGTTTAGAGCCAGCTGTGCGGCGGCAACTTGCTCGGCCTTGTTTAGGCTGCGCATAGCGTAAGCCCACTCAAGGTTGGCGGTTACGGGCTCGCCGATCAGGTATAGCTCGTGGGCGCGGGCAATGGCGCTGTGCTGTTCAATTTCACTAATGAGTGCAGGGTCTAGGGTGCGAGTGGCGCCCAACTGATAGTCTTCGTTGAGAATATCTGCCGCTAAAAAGCTGTAATAGCCGCGCTCGGAGGCCAAGGATTGCAGTGCTAATTGGGTGCTGACGGTCAGCTCACCGCGGAGCTCGATATCGGCTCTTGCCGACCAATAGCGCCAGTCGGCTTTCTGCTGCTTGTCGGCAGGGAGATGCTGCACAATACGTTGCACCGATGTCCAGTCGCCGTCCTTTAAGGCCAGACGAATTCGCCACTCCGTTAAATAGGGGTCTTCGTAGTCGGGGTCGGTGGCCATAACCCAGTCGCGAGTGTAATCGGCGTCACTGGCAATAATTTGTCTGGCCATGCTATCGCGCAGGGCATAATTTTGGCTTGGAGTGAACTTCAGGTGGCGATCAAGTTGCTGCCACAGTGTGTTGGTGCGCTCAAAATCGCTTTTGGCCAGACGCTTTAGGGTGTGAGCGGCTATGTCGCGGCTGTGATCGTTGGGGCTCAGGTTAAGGCCTCGGCTAAAAAGGAGGTTGGGGCTTTGTAATATTTCAATATAGGCTTCGCTGCCTTTGACCCTGCCAAGTAGGTAGCGGGCCATATCGGTTTGGCCAGCGTTGAGGGCAAGGCTGGCGCGACGCCAATACTGATGCTCAGTTTGGGCTTGGTTGAGCGTAGCAAACCACTGTTTGATTGGCGCGTCGCATTCTTTGGGGAGTGAGTAGGGCGTGCTCCACAGCTCCGAAATTGCGGTATTGGCGGCCTTTGTGTCGCCTATTTGGCGCAAGGCGTAAGCGTAATGGCAGCTATTGGTGGTGGACGAACTCTTGCGATAGTTCTGCACGTATTGTGGCCAATTGCGGTCGCGCAATAATTTATTCATCCATGTGAGACGAATGCGCTGTCCGGTAATGGTGTCGCCATACTGCTGTAAATACACATCAATGGTTTGCTGTGAAGTTTGATCGATCTGTGCTTTTAGCAATTCCAGCTCAAAATAGGGAAATAACGCGTAGTTACTTAAGCGAGGCGCTAGCTTTTCGGCATTGGCAATGCGACCGCGGCTGATTTCGGTCAGTGCTTCGCGGTATAATCTGCGGCTGTCCTCCGTCGAAGGGGCGGCATTGGCAGATATCGTCTGGAGTGACAGTACGATAAGGAGCGTGAAAAAGCGGTTCATATCCCAGCAGCCTTGATTGATTTCGTGAATTTTCGATGAGTTAGCAAAATACTTAGCGGATGCCCAACTGGCATCTGCTGCCCCCTATATTGGATCAAATATATGCCTTTGTTACGTGCCACACAATTACAGCACAGTATTGGACAACAGATTGTACTGGATAACGCAGAATTACAACTCGAAGCTGGAGATAGAGTGTGTTTATTGGGCCGCAATGGCTGCGGCAAGTCCACTTTACTGCGTATTGTCGAGGGCAGTGCCCCAGTAGATTCTGGTGAGGTTTGGCGCCAGCCAGGCGTTAAAATTGCGCGCATGGAACAGACCTTAGACTTTGCCTCGCCTGAAGAAACGATATATGACGTGGTAGCCGATGGCTTGGCCGGCCTTGGTAAGGTATTACGTCGTTATCACGAGCTAATCCATGGCGACATGGGCGATGCTGAGCTGAAAGAACTTGAGCACTTGCAGCGGGAAATAGAAACTAATGATGGCTGGTTATTTCAACAACGCATCGACAATATCCTGTCGCGCTTAGAATTAGATGCCGATGCCACTGTGGTTAGTTTGTCGGGCGGTTGGCGCCGCCGAGTGGCGCTGGCGCGGGCCTTAGTGTGCGACCCCGATATTTTACTGCTCGACGAGCCCACCAACCATTTGGATCTCGATGGTATTTTGTGGCTGGAACAATGCGTGATGTCTTTTCAGGGCTGCGTGCTATTTGTAACCCACGACCGGGCTTTAATCGAAAAATTGGCAACCCGCATCGTTGAGTTAGATCGGGGTATTTTGACGAATTACGACACCAATTACAGTCGCTATTTAGAGCTTCGCGAGCACGCTTTAGAGATCGAAGCTGAACACAATGCGCTGTTTGACAAGCGTCTCGCCCAAGAGGAAGTGTGGATTCGTCAGGGTATTAAAGCGCGCCGAACCCGCAACGAAGGTCGGGTTAGGGCGCTTGAACGTATGCGCACCGAACGCTCAGGCCGCCGCGTGCAGTCGGGGTCAGCCAATCTCAGTGTTAATCAGGCTGACAGAACTGGCAAAGTTGTGGCTGAACTTACGGATGTGTCTTTTCAGGTGCCAGGTAAGGTATTGGTCAATAATTTGTCGTTGCTGGTGTGTCGCGGCGATAAACTCGCCCTGATTGGCCCCAACGGCGCGGGTAAAACCACTTTGTTGCGGCTAATTTTGGGTGAGCTTGAAGCGCAATCAGGTACCGTGAAAGCGGGCACCAATTTGCAAGTAGCTTATTTTGACCAGTTGCGTGACCGCCTTGATGAAAGTCAGCGAGTGGTCGATATTGTTGGTCAAGGCCGCGATGCCGTCACCATTAATGGCAAAGACCGCCATATTATGAGCTATCTTGGCGATTTTCTGTTTAGTCCTGAGCGGGCCCGCAGTCACTTTGGCGTGCTGTCTGGTGGTGAGCGCGCGCGGGTGCAGTTGGCCTGCTTATTCAGTCAACCCGCCAATGTTCTGGTTATGGATGAGCCGACCAATGACTTGGATATGGAAACCTTAGAGCTGTTAGAAAGCCTGCTAGTTGAATTTAGCGGCACAGTCCTACTGGTGAGTCACGATCGCTCTTTTGTCGACAGCGTGGCCAGCAGCTGCCTGCTTTTTGAGGGGAATGGCGTAATCAGTGAGCATATTGGTGGCTACAGTGAGGTGTCTGCATATATGGCGCGGCGCGCTGCGCAACAAAAAGCGGCACCAGTCGCAAAGCAGGAGGCGCCTGCGGCGATTACCGCGCCGGCACCTCCGGCAGCTAAAGCCCGTAAGCTGAGCTATAAAGATCAACGGGAGCTTGATAACTTACCTAAAAAAATCGAGAACTTAGAGGCAAGTCTTGAGGATTTAGGTAAAAAGACGGGCGATGCTGGATTCTATCAGCAAGACCCAGTGGCCATTGCTGAAGTACTCGATAAACTCGCGTCCATACAGGCTGAATTAGATGCTTGCATGGAGCGCTGGCTAGAATTAGCTGAATAAAATCAGCTAATTCTAGCCGTTTAGGGCTTTTTGTGCTGGCCCACGCGCACCGCTAGCACATCACAGCTGGCGCCGTGTAACACGCCGTTGGCTGTTGAGCCTAGCAGTAGCGCTAGTCCCTTGCGGCCATGGCTGCCAACAATGATCAAGTCGGCGCCGAGGCTTTTGCTAAGCTCATGTATTTGCGCGTCGGGACGGCCGGTGAGCAAATGGCATCGCTTAGCGGGGATTGTTAAGCGTTCGGCATATTTTGCGAGCGCCGTTTCGGCTTGTTTTTGCAGTTGTAACTGCACTTCAGAGAAATCCATAGGAATATCGCCGCCGTAGGCGAGGCTGAGGGGTTCAACAACGTGCAATAGGTGTAGCTCTGCGCTGTGTTGTGCAGCCATGCCGGCAGCGCGGTCAAGTACGCTGCTGGCCTCATCAGATAGATCTATCGCGGTCAGGATAAGCCGATAATTTGGCATTTTACTCTCCATTAGTATTCGCAATTGACGCCGTTATTAAGGTATAAAGCCTGCCAACTGTCCAGTATTTGACAAAGGAATTCTATGACGTGGCTTATTGGTATTGCCGTAATTGCATTTATGCTGGCACCAATTATGTGGATTTTGCCCTCGCGGCGACAGTCGCAGCAGGCTGCCGTGCGAGAATCAGCGCGGTCCCTAGGCTTGTCAGTGAAAGTTGTTGCCATGCCGAAAACGCGGCGAGAGCGTATTCGTCGCGAAGATGATGTGTACGGCGTGTGCTACACCCGTGGCGTACACAATAAAAGAAGCTTGCCGGCATGGAAGTATTGGTTGATCGATATTCCTGAGGGTGAGGGCGATGTGGTGCCCTGCAGTACTGAAATTGAGGCATTGATCACCGAGTTTCGCGGTTTACTCCCCGCCGACGCGACAATGCTTGAATTTTCGCCTGTTGGCCTTCATGTTTATTGGCGAGAGCGCCAAGCTGATGAAAAGGTAGTGGCAGAAATTGCTCAGTGCCTCAATGCGATTATTGATAAAGGGGGGCTGGAAGTTGCGTCCAGAGCCGAAAGTACAGAGTGAAAACTTGCCAGCGGGCCGTTACCGCCACTATAAAGGTGGTGAATATCAAGTATATGACATTGCCACTCACAGCGAGACAGAAGAATTGCTGGTTGTTTATCGACCCCTTTACGGCGCTGGTGCGCTGTGGGTAAGACCCTTGGCAATGTTTGTTGAACTCATTGAATTTAAAGGGAAAACAATGCCGCGTTTCAGTCTCATTGAGGCCGATAGCAAGGCCTTGGCTTAGCAAGGGGCATAAAAAAAAGCCTAGCATCGCCCCTTGACCCTGGGGAAACGAACACTTATATATGTCGCCTCTCGCCGTTAAGGCGTCACGTACTTACTAATTTTGCAGAAGGATAATATGGGCAAATCTTTGGTTATTGTGGAGTCGCCAGCAAAGGCGAAGACCATTAATAAGTATCTGGGCTCCGACTACATCGTAAAGTCCAGCATTGGTCATATCCGCGATTTGCCAACCAGTGGCAGTGCTAAAAGTAGCACCGTAGATCCTAAAGAGCGGGCCAAGGCCGCGGCGTTAACGCGGAAAATGGCGCCAGAAGAAAAAGAAATTCATAAAAAGAAAAAGTCGCAGCAGCAGCTTATTGCGCGGATGGGCATCGACCCCGAAAAAGATTGGGCCGCCCATTATGAAATTTTGCCCGGCAAAGAAAAAGTCGTCAATGAACTGAAGAAACTGGCTGAAAATGCCGACACCATCTACCTCGCGACGGATTTGGACCGCGAAGGAGAAGCTATTGCATGGCATTTGCGCGAAGCGATTGGTGGCGATGCCAGCCGCTATAAACGAGTGGTATTTAACGAAATTACTAAAAAGGCGATTAAAGCCGCCTTTGAAAAGCCCACCGAGCTGGATATTGATCGGGTTAATGCGCAGCAGGCCAGACGTTTCCTCGACCGCGTGGTGGGTTACATGGTATCGCCGCTACTATGGGCAAAAATTGCTCGCGGCCTGTCTGCTGGGCGGGTCCAGTCGGTAGCGGTGCGTTTAATTGTTGATCGCGAAAAAGAAATTCGGGCGTTTATTCCCGAAGAGTACTGGCAGATTCATACCGACAACAAATCGTCAGCAGGCGCGTTGCGGCTTGAAGTAAAAAAACAAGCGGGCGCGAATTTCCGTCCCGACAATGAAGCCGACGCCCTAGCGGCAACGGCTGCATTGAATAAAGCGGACTACACGGTTACCGCACGCGAAGACAAACCAACCAAAAGCCACCCCGGTGCACCCTATATCACGTCAACGCTACAGCAGGCGGCCAGCACCCGTTTAGGCTTTGGCGTTAAGAAAACCATGATGCTCGCCCAACGTCTTTACGAAGCGGGCTACATTACATACATGCGTACCGACTCCACCAATTTGAGTGCCGACGCGGTTGCCGCTTGTCGAGATTATATTAGCGCGCAATTTGCCAAATCCTATTTGCCCGAGGCTCCGCGCTCGTATTCAAGCAAAGAGGGCGCCCAAGAGGCCCATGAAGCAATTCGTCCCTCCGACGTTAATATTGAGCCAACCCAGCTGGCCGGCATGGAGCGCGATGCGGAGCGTTTGTATGTGTTGATCTGGCGTCAGTTTGTGGCTTGCCAGATGGCCTCAGCCAGTTTTACCAGTACCTCGGTGGTGGTTGGTGCTGGCGACTTTGAGTTGCGTACCCGTGGTCGGGTAGTGTTGTTTGACGGCTTTATGAAAGTGCAGCCACCGAATGTGAGCAAAAAGGAAGAAGATCAAGAGTTGCCCGACGTTAAAGTGGGTGATCGTCTTGAACTTGTTAAAGTCGATCCGACGCAGCACTTTACTAAGCCATCGCCGCGCTATTCAGAAGCGGCCTTGGTTAAAGAATTGGAAAAACGTGGCATTGGCCGGCCATCCACTTACGCAGCGATTATTTCCACGATTCAAGACCGCGGTTATGTGCGGGTCGACAACCGCCGCTTTTACGCCGAAAAAATGGGCGATATCGTTACCGATCGTCTAGTGGAAAGCTTTAGTAATCTGCTTGATTACAGTTTTACCGCGCGCATGGAAGAACTGCTAGATGAAGTGGCGGCGGGCGATAAAAATTGGAAAAAATTACTCGACGAGTTTTATTCGGAATTTCGCAAAACCCTAGAAGCTGCGGAAGCTGAAGACGAGGGCATGCGTAATAATGTCCCGACGGGGACCGATATTCCCTGTCCGAATTGTGGTCGTACTATGCAAATTCGCACGGCGAGCACCGGCGTATTTCTCGGTTGTTCAGGCTATGCGCTGCCACCGAAAGAGCGCTGTAAACAAACGATTAATTTGGTGCCCGCTGAAGATTTTGTCAGCATTGATAGCGACGACGAAGAAGCTGAATCTAAGGTGCTGCGCAGCAAGCACCGCTGTGGTATTTGCAATACCGCAATGGAAAGCTATGTTATTGATACTTCCAGAAAACTGCATATTTGCGGCAATAACCCCGATTGCAGTGGCCATGAAATAGAGCAGGGTAGCTTTAAAGTAAAAGGCTATGAAGGCCCGCTGATTGAGTGCGATAAATGCGGCGCAGATATGCAGCTAAAAACCGGCCGTTTCGGCAAATATTTTGGCTGTACCGGTGAAGAGTGTAAAAACACCCGCAAACTACTGCGCAGTGGTGAGGCAGCGCCACCGAAGATGGATCCGGTGCCAATGCCCGAGCTGCAGTGCGAAAAGGTTGATGACCACTATATTTTACGCGATGGCGCGTCCGGCTTGTTTTTAGCGGCGAGTGGTTTTCCGCGCAACCGCGAAACCCGTGCGCCCTTGGTAAAAGAAATACTGCCGCATCAAGCTGAAATTGATGAGAAATACACATTCTTGTTTGCTGCACCGGCAAAAGACAAAGAGGGCCGTGATGCAGTTATTCGCTATAGCCGCAAAACCAAAGAGCAGTATGTGCAAACCGAAGTAGACGGCAAGCCCTCGGGCTGGTCGGCATTTTACGAAAACGGCAAATGGGTAGTGCGCGAGAAAGCGGCAAAAGTCGCTAAAGCAGCTAAGCCTGCGGCCAAGACTAAGGCGGCGAAGTAATTGGCTGGGCTAAAAGAAAGTTTCCGTGGCCAGTGTAATCTGCACGTGTATTTTGCTGAGCAATACCTTGCGCAGCTAGAATCCGCTGATCCAACAGCGTGGGGTGGGCATATACGTCGGGCTACCTCTGATTCACTGGTTTGGCAGCTCCAATTAGCTTATCAGTGCCATCTTGCCGATCTAATTGATCAGCAGCCTAAGTTCGGCTTGGCGTTGCCGCAGGGGGTGTTTAATGCTCGCTCCTTTGTGGCAGCTGAGTTACCACCAGAGATTGAGGAACTGGCCGACCGCGAGCTTGAGCCCGGTTGGCTTACGGTGATGCAGAATTATACCTTTGTGCAAACTGCTGTGGCGAGCCCTGCGCGCCATGGGGTTTTAGCGTGGGATGGTCAGCTGGAGCCGGAAGCGGCGCCTGATTTGGCTGCGTGCTTAACGGAGTTAAAGTCAACGATCGCCCGTCATCGCGCCACGTTAATGGAATACTAAGCTCGGCAGTTGGCGTCAGGCTTTATAGATTTGATACAATAGCGCCAACGGCGTCGTGTTGGCGTTAGTAATATCAAGGAATTTTTTGTGCTGTCATATTTAGAATTGGTTGAACTCGCTAACGGTGACGTTGTGCTACAACGCTCGGAAGGTGATGAAAACCCTTTGGTGACAATTCGTTTTTCCAAAGAAACGCGGGAGCATATCAATGGCTCTTGCTTGGAAATAGCCCGTGCCATGGTTCAGGCCGGAATTGAAGCGGCCGCTATTTCTGCCGACAATGACGCCTTTGCCGAAGAGGATGAGTCCGATCTGGACGAGCTCGAGTTGCAGACCAAAATCATCCACTAGCAAATTTTATTTTGATTGCTCACTTGGCACTGAATTTTCGGTGCATTGGTGTATGAGCGTATCGTCTAGTCGGTTTGCATTGATATTACTAGGCATTCCGCGGCGCCGGCAAGCGCGGCTACTTCCAGTGATTGACGCTCATCAGGCCGTAAAGGTCGGTCCAGTAAAATAGCTACTGTGTGACTTTTACCGCGCTCTAGGGCGCGCACGGCTATTTCTGTTAAATCCCGCTCGGTATTAGAGACAACCTGCAGTATTTTCTGGTCGTGCTGATGGCTAGATGCGCTAAGCAAGGGCTTTAATGGGCGGTCGGCAACCCAGCACAGCCAGCGCTGATCTGAGTTGGCGCTGAGCTGTACCAACATGGCTGCGAGCAGTGGCCGCGACAGATGTGACTCGCTGTGCATGGTAATTTCGGTGATCTGGCCAGCGGCAACCGCTGACTCAGAGGCGTAGTGTAGTGGTAGCTGTTCTATACAAGTCATGGTTTTTAACTCCCGCGCCGTAATACACCAACACTTAAGCCTTCGATGGCAAATTCTTGTTCACGTAAATCAACTTGAATCGCTTGGTAATCTGGGTTTTCAGCAAGTAAAGAAATTTGATATTTGTTTTTATGCTGCTGAAACCGCTTAACCGTTACTTCGTTATTTATACGCGCCACCACAATTTGGCCGTTGCGCGCTTCGCTGGTGCGGTGCACGGCGAGCAGATCGTCTTCAAAAATGCCCACATTAATCATGCTGTCGCCTTTTACCCGCAGAAAATAGTCGGCGCTAGGTGAAAATATTGAGGGGGGCATGTCGCAGTAATCTTCAATATTGGCTTCCGCTAGTATTGGGTTGCCCGCTGCTACGCGGCCGATAATGGGAATGCCTAGGTTTTCCGGCAGGCGTATGCCTCGGGATGCGCCTGCGATTATCTCGATAGCACCTTTGCGGGCAAGGGCTTTAAGGTGCTCCTCGGCGGCATTGGGGGAGCGGAACCCCAGCACTCGAGCAATGTCGGCGCGGGTTGGAGGGTAGCCAGTGTCGACGATGTGGTCTTTTATTAGCTGTAATATCTGGCTTTGCCGTGCAGTGAGCTTTTCCATAATTTCAGTATCTGTTTATCTATACAGGTACTGTTAGTATATACAGTGTTTTTGAGATAACAAGTGTAAATGTGCACAGACATTATTTTTTTGTGGAGGCATAAAAAACCCGCCAAAATTTAACAATGTGGCGGGTATTCGGCATCGATATAGGTATCGGCAGGCAATAGTATTGCCTGCGGTGTCAGTATTCGTCGAGTAATCCGTTGACGATGTCAGATTCTATTTCCGACAGTGGGTTGTTCCAATTTTCGGGAACCATGGTGTCGTCAAGAAAACGGTAGTCGTCGTCGCTTAATTCAAAGGCGTTTCGCCAATCTTCTGGCTCTTCGACGGTTTCGAGGCTCAGTTGTCGCCAACTTTCCATGTCGTATTGGCAGAGTTCACCGTCTATCAGTTGCACTTCAACGGAGTCGCTGCCGTCATCAACTGCAACCACTTCAAACAGCTGTTCTGATTCAGCATCTTTGTACCATTTTCCAACTTGGGGTCTAATTCTAGCCATGATTTCAACCTCTGCGAAAGCCTGTATCCAAACTAACACTTACGGATTTGCTGTCTAGTAGGTATTTTTCGCGACAGTAAGGTGGCGGTCTTGGGTTTTGCGGTGGGCCTTTAATACAATTCGCTGTATATTCAGTGGGCTAGCTACTATTTTTAATCTATTTCTCGATTTGAAAAATGGTTTTTTATGGTGCATTTGCATAAGCCTTGCTGGCTTAGCAATGAAATTGTATAGAAATAACGACGGATTAGCGCAATGTTTGAGCAGTGGTGGAGTAATTTTCAGCCGGATCAATACCCTTGGCTGGGCGATGTTTTTATCGTTGTTATTATTATGTTAACGACGAATTTATTTGTAAGCCGGTTAATGGCTAGCTTGGCAGTGAAGTTTACCAAAACTCGCAATTTGTGGGATGACGCGCTATTAGAGGCTGCGCGCAAACCAGCATTGCTCATGATATGGGCGGTGGGTGCTAGTCATGTACTAGAGATTATTGTGCGCTCCACCAACGCCGAGATTTTTACCGCGCTAGAGCCGCTGCGTGCGGTAGCCGTGGTGCTTATTTTGGGCTGGTTTTTGGTGTCGCTGGTACGGCAGGTTGAGCTGCGGTTATTGTCAGATGATTACTCAGCTAAGGATGAGCCAATAGACCGCACTACGGTGATGGCGCTCGGTAAATTAGTGCGCTCGGCAGTGATTATTGTGTCGGCGCTGATGGTGCTGCAAAACCTTGGTTACAGTATTTCTGGGGTGTTGGCCTTTGGCGGTATTGGCGGCATTGCCGTTGGTTTTGCGGCAAAAGATATGCTCGCTAATTTTTTTGGCGGCTTAATGGTGTATTTAGATCGGCCTTTTTCGGTTGGCGACTGGATACGTTCACCGGATAAGGACATTGAAGGAACAGTTGAAAATATCGGTTGGCGCCAGACTCGAATTCGCACCTTTGACCAGCGGCCACTTTATGTGCCCAATGCGACATTTATGCAGATTTCAGTCGAAAATCCTTCGCGCATGTTGAATCGTCGGATTTATGAAACCATCGGTGTACGCTACCAAGATGCTGCGTGTTTGCCCGAGATTATTGATCGGGTTAGGGCGATGCTTGAAAATCACGCCGACATTGATTTGGCTAAAACCCTGATTGTTAATTTTAATAAATACAATGCCTCATCTTTGGATTTCTTTATCTACACATTTACCAAAACCACTAATTGGGTGGAGTACCATCGCATCAAACAGAATGTGCTATTGCAAGTGCTCGATATTATTCATGAGCTTGGTGGTGATGTAGCCTTCCCAACCAGTACGATTAAGTTAGACCCTATCACTATTGAAAATGCCCAAGGGCGCGCGGAGCAAAACCATGAGTAAGACTATTGCTGTTATTGGCGGAACCGGATTATGTGATTGGCCGGGCGCTGAAGTGCTGGAAGAAACAGCGATTGAAACCCCCTTTGGGATGCCGAGCGCGCCCTTGCAGCGTATTCGTTACGAATCTGCTGAGTTTTTATTTCTCGCCCGTCACGGCCATGGCCACGAAATACCGCCTCACGCGATTAACTACCGGGCTAATATTTCTGCGCTCAAGCAGGCGGGCGTTGGCGCCATGATTGCGGTGAACGCGGTTGGGGGTATAAGCGAGCGCTTTGTGGCTGGGGTGATCGCTATTCCAGACCAAATCAATGATTACACTTGGGGCCGTGCGCATACCTTTTTTAATGGCAGCAATGGCAAGGTCGAACATATCGATTTTAGCTACCCCTATAGCCAAGATCTGCGCTCGCGGCTTGCCAATGCAGCGGTCGATGCGAATATTGCCTTTGAGGATTATGGTGTTTACGCGGTGACCCAAGGGCCACGCCTAGAGACGGCCGCGGAAATTCGGCGCTTGGCCAAAGACGGTAACGATATTGTGGGGATGACTGCGATGCCGGAAGCGGCGTTGGCGCGAGAAGCGGGGATTGAGTACGCCTCGATTGCGCTAGTGGTAAATCCTGGTGCTGGGCTTGGCGACAATATCATCACCATGGATGATATTCGCGCGGTAATCGATACCGGCATGCTACAGGTGAAGTCTATTCTCGCTCATTGCATAGCCGATTATTAAATGTGTAAGCCGGTCGTCTGTATAGACCGGCTATTTTTTAGGGCTTAGGCGGCGCAATTTTGGTAATTTTAATGATCGTGCCAAATTTAGGATGATCAATAAAATGCAGTTCGTCGCTGCGCATCCGCCGCTTTTGCTTCATTACCACAATCTGCTCAATTGGCGCGTCACTAGCGTCGGTTTGCGGCTGTGTGGTGGGTTTAAAATCTGGATTTTGCTGTTTAAATTGCGCATATTCGGGGCTGGCTTCAAAGGCTGTGTCAATAAGTGGCGCTTGCTCCTCTGGCTCGTTGTAGCTCAGTGGTTGGTGAGGCAGGTAGTAATTGTTCTCGCCGCGGTTGCCGTAATTAACCAGCCATAAATTGGTGTCTAGGTGGAGATAACGCTCTACTGAAACACGGATATAGCCCTCGAGTTCATAGTGTTTCCCAATTTGTTTACCGCCTTGAATTAGGATCGCTGGGGATTTCTTGCGGGCCTTCAGGTCTTGTTCCCAGCTTGCTTGAAACAGCGGTTTAAAGCGCGACGACATGCGCAGAGATGCGGCAACTTTGGCAAACTCAGGATCGCTGCTGTCAACGATATACGGCGAGTCACTTGTGCTGTCATTACTTTGTAGGCGCACCCATTTGCGGGGATAGCGCAAATGCACATTGTCGGGCCAGTCTTCTTCATACATATTGGCCGGATCGTTATTGGCGTAAATCACCATGTCGATGTGGTAGCGGTCGGAATTTTGCGCAAATGCCACGGCACTAAAACCCCACAGCAATAAAGCTAGCAGGGCGCAGGGGCGAAGGCGAAGTCGTGTACTCATAGTGCTCGGTCTCGTGTTTTCAATGCGGGCTTACTATCGCAGTTCTAGTGCTTGGCTTCCAGTTTGGCGAGTAGGGTTTCGACAAACTCGAAGCGCTGCTGTGGTTCAATCAGTGCTTGCTTGAATTTTAATGCATTGGCACCGTCGAGCTGGTAGCTGGCCGGTGCGGTTTGCACTAGTTTAACTATGTTCAATGGGTGTACTTGGGTGTCTTCGGCAAACTCGATCCGTCCGCCTTGGTTTGAGGCTTCGATTTTACTGAGGCCTAGTACTGCGGCATGTAGGCGTATCTCGGCGCAGCGGAACAGGTTTTTAACTTGGTCTGGCAGCAGGCCAAAGCGGTCGATCATTTCAACCTGTAGTTCCCGCAGTTCATGGCTATTATTGGCGCCAGCGATGCGCTTGTAGAGCATGAGTCGGCTCTGAACATCGGGTAGGTACTCGTCGGGAATCAGCGCCGGCAAGCGTAAATTCACTTCAATGTGGTCTTCGGCGTTATTCTCAAGGTTGATTTTCTTGCCCTGTTTAATGGCGTTCACTGCGCGGTCGAGCATGTCCATATACAAGGTGAAACCAATCGAATGAATTTGCCCGCTTTGGCCCTCACCAAGTAATTCGCCAGCGCCGCGAATTTCCATGTCTTGGGTGGCGAGGGTAAAACCCGCACCCAAGGTGTCGGCTTCGCTAATGGCAAGCAGGCGTTTTTGCGCGTCACCAGTGAGCTGCTTTACTGGCGGTGTTAATAAATACGCGTAGGCTTGGTGGTGCGAGCGCCCAACGCGGCCCCGCAACTGGTGGAGTTGGGCGAGGCCGAATTTATCGGCGCGATCAATAATAATGGTGTTGGCATTGGGTACGTCGATACCCGTCTCGATGATGGTGGAGCAAACCAGTACATTGTGGCGCTTGTGGTAGAAATCGCTCATTACCTGTTCCAGCTCGCGCTCGCGCATTTGGCCGTGGCCGACGCCGATACGTAGCTCTGGAATCATTTCCTCTAAGTCGCGGGCGACTTTTTCAATAGTTTTAACTTCGTTGTGCAGGTAATACACCTGACCGCCGCGCAATATCTCGCGCAGAATGGCTTCTTTTATCAGTCCCTTGTCTGATTCTCGCACAAAGGTTTTTACCGATAAACGCCGCGCCGGCGGGGTGGCGATAATAGAGAGGTCGCGAATACCGGCCATCGACATGTTCAATGTGCGGGGAATAGGGGTGGCGGTCATGGTCAGCACATCCACTTCGGCGCGCAGGGCTTTGAGCGCTTCTTTTTGACGAACGCCAAAGCGGTGCTCTTCGTCGATAATCACTAAGCCAAGGTTTTTGTAGCGAATATCATTGCTGAGCAATTTGTGGGTGCCAATTAAAATATCGACTTTGCCGGCGTGGAGCTCGGCAATAACGCCTTTTTGTTCGGCGGCGCTTCTAAAACGTGACAATACTTCGATATTAACTGGCCAGTCGGCGAAGCGGTCGCGAAAGGATTCAAAATGCTGTTGGGCGAGCAGGGTAGTGGGCACCAAAATGGCCACTTGGGTGCCGTTTTGCACCGCCACAAAGGCGGCGCGTACCGCGACCTCGGTTTTGCCAAAGCCCACGTCACCACAGACTAGTCTGTCCATGGGGCGCGGCGATTTTAGGTCGCTGACCACGGCCTCGATCGCGGCTTGCTGGTCTGGGGTTTCCTCGAAGGGAAATGCGTCGGCAAATTGATAATAGTCTTCGTCGCTGAGCTCAAATGCGCGGCCTTCACGGGCTTCACGGCGGGCGTATATATCGAGTAGCTCGGCGGCGACGTCCCGAATTTTCTCGGCCGCTTTACGCTTGGCCTTGCTCCACTGCTCGGTGCCGAGGCGATGCAGTGGCGCGGTGTCGTCGTCGGCGCCACTGTAGCGGCTAATCAGCTGTAGTGATGTTACCGGCACATAAAGTTTGGCGCTGTCGGCGTATTCCAGCGCTAAAAACTCACTGGCTTGATTGTCAATATTGAGCGACTGCAGGCCAAGGTAGCGGCCCACACCGTGGTCGGCGTGTACCACCGGCGCACCAATGCGCAGCTCGGCAAGATTTTTAACCACGCTCTCGGCGGTGCTAATAGCGGCTTTTTTGCGGCGCCGACTCTGGGATACGCGCTTGCCGAAGAGCTGGGATTCGGCAATCAAGGCAAAGGACTCTGGGCCGCTGCCGGCAATACCCTCGTCTAGAGGGGCGATGGTGATGCCGAGCTTAGCGCCGCTGTCGGCAAATTCGCGCCAGCCAGTGAAGGGTTTGGGTTTGAGTTTGTGACGGCCGAGCAGGTCGATAAGCGCTTCGCGGCGTCCGGCAGATTCCGCGCAGAGCATTATCTTGCGGCCGTTACTATAGCTGCGCAGGGCGCTGATTGGGTCGCTGTGTTTAGCGTCTATGGTTAACGGCGGCGCCAGCTCAAAGGGGAAGTTCTCATTGCCGGTGGCGCTGGGAATGGCGGCCTCGCTTAAGGCGACACGTGGATAGCGTTTGAGGCTGGCAAATAATTCCGGCACTGGCTGGAACACGACAGCGGGGGGCAGTACCGGGCGCTGTAAATCACCAATGCGCTGTTCATAACGCTGCTGTATGTCCTGCCAATAATGCTCTGCAGCACCCTCGATGCCCGCCGTATTTAAAACATGGGTGTTCTCGGGCAGATAGTCAAACAGGGTGCCGGTTTCACTGAAAAACAAGGGCAGGTAATACTCAATGCCCGAGGGTGCAATACCGTCGCTCACGTCTTGGTAGACCGGACATTTGCGGTGATCGACGTTGAAGCGCTCGTGCCAGTTGCGGCGAAATAGGGCAATGCCATCGTCGTCTAAGGGTACTTCCTTGCCGGGTAGCAAGCTTATGCTGGTGACGGATTCGAGGCCGCGCTGCGTCTCGGGGTCGAAACTGCGCAGGCTGTCGATTTCCATGTCGAGCAAATCGAGACGATAGGGTGCCTCGCTGCCCATTGGAAATATATCAATAATCGCACCGCGGCTGGCGTATTCGCCGTGCTGATAAACCGTGTCGACATGGCGGTAACCGCTTTTTTCCAGCTCGCGGCGAAACTCGCTAATATCGATGACTTGGCCGCGCTTGAGTACCAAGCTGTGTTTGCGCACGTAGTCTGGCGGCGCTATGCGCTGCATTAAAGTGCTAATGGGCGCGACGAGTATGCCCTTGCCCATAGTGGGCAGTTCGCTAAGGGTGCGCAGTCGCTCTGAAACAATATCTTCGTGGGGTGAAAAATTATCGTAGGGCAGAGTTTCCCAGTCGGGCAGTAAGCTCACCGCGAGTTCGGCGGCAAAAAATCGCAAGTTCTGCTCTAGCTGGTAGGCCGTGGCGGTGTCGGCGGTCAGTACTAGCAGGGGCGCGTCTAAGGCGCGGGCCAGCTCGGCGGCAACTAAACCGTGGCTCGCCGGAGGGCACTGGCCCCAGCGGATGACGCCCGCATTAGGGGGAAATTTAATGCTCGGTAATTCAATCACAGTAGGAGAATTCAGCTTTAGTCTGCGTTAAACGACGCATTGTAACCCGCTATTGGTAGTTATTACATTGCACTGATGCGGATGGGCGGTTGAACTTGGGCTCAGTAATAAAGATAATACGCGCACTAACTTTTCCCTCCCCATACTTAAGGGTACCTGCCGTGACTGAAAGAAGACGTGAGCGTCCTGATGATTACTTCGCCGATTGGAAAGAGCGCGAAGCGTTAGCAGAGGGTATGATCCCTCTGATTGGTAAACTTTACCGTAGCAATAATGTTAAGACCTACATCTATGGCAAAAATCTGGTTAACCTCTCGGTGCTAGATATCATGCAGGCCCACCGCTTTGTGCGGCAGGTTGAACAAAACGAAATTTCAGAATTTGAAACCTTCCCAATTATCCAAGCCCTTGCGACTTTAGATCTCGGCACCGCGCATATTGATGCGGGTCGTATTGCCGTGTCTTACGAAGAGAGCGGTAAGGCTGCCGGTTTGTCGGTAGAGGACTTTGTTCGCAGTCAGGTGGAAAACCTGATTGGCGGTGCCAAAGATCCGGGTCGCCCATCGCGTGACGTGGTGCTGTATGGCTTTGGTCGTATTGGCCGCTTAGTTGCTCGCCTCTTGATTGAAAAAGCCGGTGGCGGTGCTAACTTGCGTCTGCGTGCGGTTGTTGTTCGCCATGGCGGCGCCGAAAATGATTTGGTGAAACGAGTTAGCTTGTTGCGTCGCGACTCCGTTCACGGTCCCTTTAACGGCACTATTCGTGTTGATGAAGAGCGCCAGTCTTTTGTTGCTAACGGCGTCGAAGTGAAAGTGATTTACGCTAACTCTCCGGACGAAGTGGATTACACAGCCTATGGCATCAATGATGCTATCTTGGTTGATAACACCGGTAAGTGGCGCGACGTAGATGGTTTGTCTATTCACCTCGGTCGCCCAGGTATTGCCAAGGTTCTGCTGACCGCGCCTGGTAAAGGCGACATGAAAAACATCGTTCACGGTGTTAACAGTGATCAAATCTTGGCAGAAGACACCATCATCTCTGCCGCTAGCTGCACCACCAACGCAATTGCACCGCCACTTAAAGTGCTGGACGATAAGTTTGGCGTTGAAAATGGCCACGTTGAAACGGTTCACTCTTACACCAATGACCAGAATCTGATCGACAATTACCACAAAGGTGATCGTCGCGGCCGCAGCGCGCCATTGAACATGGTTATTTCTGAAACCGGTGCGGCTAAAGCCGTAGGTAAAGTATTGCCCGCGATGTTGGGTAAGCTGAGCGGCAACGCGATTCGCGTGCCAACGCCTAATGTGTCACTGGCCATTCTCAAGTTGAACTTGAAGACCGAGACCACCAAAGAAGAACTTAACGAGTTTATGCGTAAAGTTGCGCTGCACTCGCCACTGCGTAAGCAAATTGACTACTCAAACTCGCCAGAAGTTGTGTCTAGCGATTTTGTGGGTTCGCGTCACGCCTGTGTGTTCGACAGCGAAGCGACCATCGTTAATGGCAAAAGCGCCATTCTGTACTGCTGGTACGACAACGAGTTTGGCTATAGCTGCCAGGTTCACCGCGTGCTAGAGAAGATGGCTGGCGTTGAATATGCAGTATATCCCTAGGATTAATCGGGGCGGGCTAATCTGAGTCTCGATCAGCCCAGACGATAAATGTTTGTGCTTACCATCGATATCCGCAGTCTTTCGGTGGTAAGCAGTTCGGCGAGTCTTTATACTTGCCGCAGTTTTTGAGGCGCACGGCTGGTCACACAGTCCGTGTGTTACTCCCGGAGCGCTTCCGCGCCGGAATTTACGCAGATTTGCAATTTCGCGTTCAACCATAAGAGTGTTAGGCAGCCTTATGATCAAAATTAACAAGGGCTTGGATCTTCCCATATCCGGCGCGCCCGAGCAGCATATTGAGCCTGGCTCAAAAGTGCGTGCGGTGGCGATGCTGGGGTTTGACTACCTTGGTATGAAACCCACCATGGCAGTTAAGGTCGGCGATCGGGTTAAAACAGGGCAATTACTTTTTACCGACAAGAAAACCCCCGGCGTTCGCTACACAGCGCCAGCAACCGGCTTGATTTCTGCTGTAAATCGCGGCGAGAAGCGAGTGTTGCAGTCGGTGGTTATCGATGTCGAAGATGATGAGTACGAATCTTTTAGCAAATACGACGCTGCTGCCCTGAGTGGGCTCAGCGCTGAACAGGTTGCCGAGAACCTTCAGCAATCTGGTTTGTGGACGGCATTGCGCACTAGACCGTTTAGTAAAGTGCCAGCAATTGGCAGTACGCCAGCGGCAATTTTCGTGACGGCCATCGACACGCATCCCTTGGCGGCAAATCCCGCTGTGGTGATAGCCGATGCCGAAAGCGATTTTACCAACGGCTTGGAATTACTGTGCCGCCTAACTGACGGTAAAGTGCATTTATGCATTGCCCCAGGCAGTTCGGTGCCAAGTTTGGATAATGATCAGCTGCGCGTAGCAGAGTTTGGCGGCGTACACCCCGCCGGCTTGGCTGGTACCCACATCCACTTCTTGGAAGGCGCTAGCGCCACCAAAGTGGTGTGGACAATTGGTTATCAAGATGTGATAGCCATGGGCAGATTATTCACCACGGGCAAATTAAGCACAGACCGCGTGGTGGCCTTGGCGGGTCCGCAAGTGGACAAGCCGCGCCTAATTCGCACTCGGCTTGGTGCGAGCTTGGAAGAGCTGTGCGCTGGCCAAGTTCGGCCTGGCAATAATCGTATTATTTCCGGCTCGGTCTTGGGTGGTCGTACCGCGCGCGGTGCGGGGGCATTCCTAGGTCGCTATCACAATCAAGTGACCGTATTGGCCGAGGGCACCCAGCGCGAATTTATGGGCTGGTTGTCACCTGGTGTAAATAAACATTCGGCACTGCGAATTTATATTTCGCAATTCTTTAGTAAGCCGATTGCCTACACCACAAATACCAATGGTAGCGAGCGCGCCATGGTGCCAGTTGGCGCCTATGAGCGCGTTATGCCGCTGGATATTTTGCCAACGCAGCTACTGCGTTCGTTGATAGTTGGTGACACCCAAATGGCACAGTCCTTGGGATGTTTGGAATTGGACGAAGAAGACCTCGCGCTGTGTACCTATGTTTGCCCTGGCAAATATGAGTTCGGTCCGATCCTTCGCGACAATTTAAGCCGCATAGAGAAAGAGGGTTAAGTTATGGGGCTGAGAAAAATTCTCGACGACATGGCGCCGCATTTTGAAAAAGGCGGCCGCTATGAGAAATGGTATGCACTTTACGAAGCTGCAGATACTATTTTTTATTCGCCATCTAGCGTCACTAAAAGCAACGCACACGTTCGCGACGGTGTCGACCTAAAGCGGATTATGATTACGGTTTGGTTCTGCGCTTTTCCCGCGATGTTCTACGGTATGTGGAATATCGGTTTTCAAGCCAACCAGATCATGCTGGATTCTGGCATTGCCGCCGGTGAAGGTTGGCGACATGTCATGATCTCAATGATGGCTGGGTACGACCCTGCCAGTCTCTGGGATAATTTCTGGCATGGCTTTTGGTACTTTATTCCGGTTTATGCGGTCACTTTCTTGGTTGGTGGTTTCTGGGAAGTGCTGTTTGCGATGAAACGCGGCCATGAAGTTAACGAAGGCTTCTTTGTTACCTCCATTCTGTTTGCTTTGATTTGCCCGCCAAGTATTCCTTTGTGGCAGGTGGCTCTGGGTATCAGTTTCGGTGTGGTTATTGCCAAAGAAGTATTTGGCGGCACTGGCAAAAACTTCTTAAACCCTGCATTAGCAGGTCGCGCTTTCTTGTTCTTTGCTTACCCAGCGCAAATGTCTGGTGACGCGGTATGGACGGCAGTTGATGGCTTTACCGGCGCAACGCCATTGTCTATTGCTGCTAGCGATGGCATGGCGGTTCTGCAGGAAAAAATGACGTGGATGGACGCTTTCCTCGGCAATATGCAGGGCTCTATGGGTGAAGTGTCGACCTTGGCAATCTTCCTTGGCGGCGCGGTGCTGCTGTGGACCGGTATTGCCTCGTGGCGCATAGTGGTTGGCGTATTAATTGGCATGTTTAGCTTGTCAATGCTGTTCAACTCCATGCAAAGCGATAATTTAATGATGGCCATGCCTTGGCATTGGCATCTTGTGCTGGGCGGCTTTGCTTTCGGTATGATGTTTATGGCGACTGACCCTGTGTCATCGTCAATGACCAATACCGGCAAGTGGATTTTCGGTGCTTTGATCGGCTGTATGGTAGTTTTAATTCGCGTAGTGAATCCTGCTTTCCCAGAAGGCATGATGTTGGCAATTTTGTTCGCTAATTTATTCGCGCCGCTAATCGATCATTTCGTAGTGCAGGCAAATATCAAGCGGAGGTTGGCACGTGGCTAATAACGACAGTATCCCAAGAACGCTACTGGTTGCCGTTACGCTGTGTATCGTCTGTGCTCTGGTTGTGGCCAGCGCAGCCGTTATGCTGAAACCGGCCCAGGTAATCAATAAAGCCCTCGATCGCAAAGCCAATATTTTGGCAGCGGCGGGGTTGTTAGTTCCCGGCGAGAGCGTTGAGGAGCAGTTTAAACAGGTCACCACCAAAATTGTTGACCTGAACACAGGTAAGTTTACTGATGAGATGCCTTTAAAAGGCTTTGAACAGGCTAAAGTTGCCAAAGATTCTGAGACTTCTATTGCGCTGGGCGAAGACGATCTCGCCAAAATTCGCCGTCGTGAAAACTACGCCATGGTGTATTTGATCGAGAAAGACGGCCAGTACGATAAAGTGATTTTACCGGTGCGCGGCTACGGTCTGTGGTCAACGCTCTACGGTTTTCTCGCGCTGGAAAATGACTTTAATACCGTCGCTGGCTTAGGCTTTTACGATCACGGCGAAACCCCTGGTCTCGGTGGTGAAGTTGATAATCCTAAGTGGAAGGCGCTGTGGCCAGGTAAAGAAATTTACGATGACGGCGACGTGGCCATTGAACTTGTAAAAGGCAATGTCGACAGCAGCACACCCCATGCCGACAACAAAGTTGATGCTTTGTCAGGTGCCACCTTAACCAGCCGTGGTGTCAGCAACTTGCTGCGCTTCTGGATGGGCGAGCTGGGTTATAAATCATTTTTAAGCAACTTGCGTTCAGGGGAGGCATAAACCATGTCGATGATGAAAGAAGCCCTAACCAAGCCAATTTTACAGAATAACCCCATTGCCTTGCAGATACTCGGTATCTGCTCGGCTCTGGCGGTGACCTCCAGCCTTAAAGTAACGCTGGTAATGTGTATCTCTGTAACTTTGGTAACGGCCTGCTCAAGCTTTGCGGTTTCGCTGATCCGCAATCAGATTCCGAGCAGCATTCGAATTATTGTGCAGATGGTGATTATCGCCTCGCTGGTTATTGTGGTCGACCAGTTGTTAAAGGCCTATGCCTTTGCAATAAGTAAGCAGCTCTCGGTATTTGTTGGTTTGATCATCACCAACTGTATCGTTATGGGTCGCGCCGAAGGCTTTGCGATGAAAAACCCGCCAGTGGCGAGTTTTGTCGACGGTATTGGTAATGGCCTTGGCTACAGCGTGGTGCTGTTTAGCATTGCGGTAGTTCGCGAACTGTTTGGCTCTGGTAAATTGTTTGGTTTTGAAATTCTGCCACTTGTTACTGATGGTGGCTGGTATGTGCCTAATGGCCTGCTGCTATTGCCGCCAAGCGCGTTCTTCCTGATTGGTATTTTTATCTGGGTATTGCGCTCAGTGAAGAAAGAACAGGTTGAGAAAGTGGAATTTAAAATCACCAAAAATACCCGCAGCGTTAAGGAGGCCTTTTAATGGAACACTATATTAGCCTGTTCGTGCGCTCGGTATTTTTAGAGAACATGGCGCTGAGTTTTTTCCTCGGCATGTGTACTTTTATGGCGATTTCCAAAAAAATTCAGGCCGCCATCGGTTTGGGTATTGCGGTAATCGTGGTAATGGCACTGACCGTTCCGGTCAACAGCCTCATCTATAACCATTTGCTCCGTGAAGGCGCGCTGGCTTGGGCCGGTTACCCCGATGTAGATCTGAGCTTTTTGGGTTTGCTGAGCTATATCGGTGTTATTGCCGCGATAGTGCAAATCATGGAAATGGTATTGGATAAATATGTACCGGCGCTCTACAACGCACTGGGCGTATTCCTGCCCTTGATCACAGTTAACTGCGCAATTATGGGCGGCTCGCTGTTCATGGTTGAACGCGACTACGGTTTTGCAGATTCGGTGGTATACGGCGCAGGCGCCGGTACTGGCTGGGCACTAGCCATTGTTGCCTTGGCGGGTATCCGTGAAAAATTAAAATACAGCGATGTTCCCGAAGGCCTTCGCGGTCTGGGTATTACCTTCATCACTGTTGGCTTAATGTCGTTGGGCTTTATGTCCTTCGGCGGTATTGATCTCTAACCGAGAAAACTGGAGAAGAATTAATGAATACAGTAGTTATTCTCGGTGTGGGCATGTTTACCGCGATTGTATTGTCGCTGGTTGGCGTTATTTTGTTTGCGCGCTCGCGCCTTGTGAGCAGCGGCAATGTCACCATCGAGATCAATGGCGAAAAAACCATTACCGTGCCGGCAGGCGATAAATTATTAAGCACATTGTCGGGCCAAGGTGTATTTTTGGCCTCGGCCTGTGGTGGTGGCGGTAGCTGCGCCCAGTGCAAGTGTATTGTTAGCGATGGCGGCGGCTCGATGCTGGCCACCGAAGAAGCGCATTTCAGCCCTCGCGAAGCCCGTGAAGGCTGGCGTTTGTCTTGCCAGACTCCGGTTAAGCAGGATATGAAGATCGAAGTGCCAGAGGACGTCTTTGGTGTTAAACAGTGGGAATGTACCGTTGAGTCCAACCCCAATGTCGCGACCTTTATCAAAGAGCTGACCCTGAAACTGCCAGAAGGCGAGAACGTTAACTTCCGTGCTGGTGGCTATGTGCAGCTTGAGTGCCCACCGCACCATGTTAAGTATTCGGATTTTGATATTCCGGCCGAATACAAAGGTGATTGGGAGCGTTTTGGCTTCTTGAATGTTGAATCGAAAGTGGAAGAGACGGTTATTCGCGCCTACTCCATGGCCAATTACCCAGAAGAGCGGGGCATTGTTAAGTTCAATATTCGGGCGGCGACGCCACCACCAAATAATCTGGCCTTAACACCTGGTCAGATGTCGTCTTGGGTCTTTAGTCTTAAGCCTGGCGACAAGGTGAAAGTGTACGGCCCGTTTGGTGAATTCTTTGCCAAAGAAACTGACGCGGAAATGGTTTTTGTTGGCGGAGGTGCAGGTATGGCGCCAATGCGTTCGCATATCTTTGATCAGCTGATGCGTTTAAAAACTAAACGTAAAATTACTTTTTGGTATGGCGCTCGCTCTATGCGTGAAGCTTTCTACGTGGAAGAGTACGACAAGCTGGCCGCTGAAAATGAGAACTTTGAGTGGCACTTGGCGCTCTCTGATCCTCAGCCCGAAGATAATTGGACTGGCATGACTGGTTTTATCCATCAGGTGTTGTTTGAAAACTACTTGAAGGATCACGAAGCGCCGGAAGATTGTGAGTTTTACATGTGTGGGCCGCCGATGATGAATTCGGCTGTTATTAAAATGTTGGAAGATCTCGGTGTTGAACAAGACAATATACTTCTCGATGACTTCGGTGGGTAATTTGCCTCGCAACACAATAAAAGCAGCCTTAGTGCTGCTTTTATTGTTTTTGGTAGGCTGCTCAGCGAAACAAGCGCCATTTTTACAAGTGAATGGCACTACCATGGGCACCACTTATCACATCACGCTGCGCCAGCCGAGCGATGAGTGGACGGAGCAAAGCCTGAAGGAAGCGCTGGACCTGCGCCTGCAGGCGTTTAATCAGCTCGCTTCAACGTATATCCCAAACTCGGAATTGAACCGCTTAAATGACGCGCCAGTAAATGAGTGGCATCCGGTCATGCCGATGCTGTTCGATATTTTGGTTCTGTCGACAGAAGTAAGTTGGCTGAGTAACGGCGCGTTTGACATTACCGTTGCACCGCTGGTGAACTTATGGGGCTTTGGCCCAGTTAAACACGACGGCAAGCCCACAGACGAGGCCGTTGCAAAAGCCCGTGAAAACGTGGGTTTTGGTGAAATTGAGCTGGATATCCTCGACAAAAAAGTGCTTAAACACAAAGATTTGCATATCGACTTGTCGGCGATTGCGAAAGGCTACGGCGTTGATGTGGTCGCCTTGTGGCTCGAATCCCTTGGCACCAAGGACTATTTGGTCGAAATCGGCGGCGAGATGCGGGTCGCAGGCCTTAGCCCTCGTGGTGATCAGTGGCGAATTGGGGTAGAAAACCCCGACGTGGAAAACCCAGAAACCACGCCGATCCGCTTGGGCAATATTGGCGTGGCCACCTCAGGTGACTATCGCAATTATTTTGAAGAAGAGGGCGTGCGTTACTCTCACACTATTGACCCTGGCACTGGCCGACCGATCACCCATAATTTGGCCTCAGTGACGGTATTGGATGCCTCTTGCGCGTATGCTGATGCTATGGCTACTGCGTTTTCGGTCATGGGCGGGGATAAAACCTTAAAGTTGGCTGAACAAATGGGTATACCGGTTTATATTATTGAGAAGGGCGACGCGGGTTTTGTTCGCCGCTACAGTTCTGCATTTGCTCCGTATTTGGAGCAGGAGAAGTAAAATGGCAACGATATTTGCTGCGTTTTTTGTGATGTTATTAATTGTTGGCGCAATGTCGATTGGGGTATTGATGGGCCGCAAGCCCATTGCTGGGTCTTGCGGGGGTGTTGGCGCCGCGCTGAGTGATCCAGATTATGTTTGTGATTTGTGCGGTAATGATCCCAAGAAATGTACCGAGGAAAACGACGCGGCAGCGGCTGCGCGTAATAAATCGAGCACCACGTTTTACGACGCTAGTTAAAATTGCTAAATGCGTGACGGGAGACGATAGACGCTAAGCAAAGACAAGCGCTCGCCTTTGAATAGTGAGCGCAGCGAATAAAAGCGTCTCCCGTCTCCCATCAAGCGTTCTCCAACTTCGTTCATCAAACGTTCTGCCAAACCGCGACCCGCTCTAAATAGGCTTTCCTCGCAATTTCCATATCTTTTAAAAACGGCTCTAGCTCATTAATGGTAAGCGCTTGGGGGCCGTCGACTAGCGCCTTTTCTGGTGCGGGGTGAAAGTCTACTAGTACCATATTTGCGCCTGCTAATACTCCTTGAGCGGTGGCGTGGCAGAGCTCTAAAACCCCGTCGGGCGCGACATCGCGGCTGCCCACCGAGTGGGAGGGGTCGATGCAGACCGGCATTCTGGTTAGTCTTTTCACTGTTGGTACTTGCGCGAAATCCACCATATTGCGGTGGGGGGCGCCAAATTCACTTTTCATGCCGCGCAGGCAAAAAATAACCTGATTATTACCTTCGCTGGCGAGATATTCCGCGGCGTTCAGCGATTCATTTAAGGTAATGCCAAAGCCGCGCTTGAGTAACGCGGGGTAGGTGTTTTGGCGGCCTATGGCCTTGAGTAATTCAAAATTCTGGGTATTGCGGGTGCCAATCTGCATAATCACGCCACAGGGATTGCCGGCATCGGCGAGGGCTTGATCAATTTCCTGCATGTGACTTTCGTGGGTCACTTCCATGGCGATGACCTTTGTGCCGTATTTACCGGCCAAATCAAAGACCCAAGGTAGGCAGCTTTTGCCGTGCCCCTGAAATGCATAGGGATTGGTGCGGGGTTTGTAGGCGCCCATGCGTGTGCAGCTAAGGCCGTTGGCCTGCAGTGCCTTTAGCATTTCCTCGACGTGTTTGGGGTTGTCTACCGCACAGAGACCGGCAAAGATGTGGAGTGACTCTTGGTCGAAGCGCAAACCCTGATAATGAAAACCACTGGAGCGTTGCTGGTCTTTATGGCGACCCAGAATGCGATATTCCTCAGATATGCGGATCACTTTTTCTACCGCTGGCAGACTTTCGATCTCTTCTAGGTCGAGGGCGAGCGTGTCGCCAAGCAGATAAATTTCCCTTAGATTCTGGAGTTGGCCGCTGACCTGATGCTGTCTAACTTTAACATCGGGCAATTGTTTGAGGTGGGCCAAGGTTTTGATGAAGTCTGGGTCCGACTCACTGGTATTGGGGTGAAGTATTAATAGCATGTAAAACCTCTTATACCGCGGCTAAAACCAAAATCGGCTTAGCGAATACAAATAGCAAAATATGTTTTCTCATAATCCCTATGCTCAATGATAGTATAGGCGCAGATTTTAGACGTGGATTACGATTAACTTCCTATGGCTGTTCCCCTTTTTTTACGCATTGGTATTCGGTATTTTCGGCGCGCCTCGGGCAACGATCGTTTTCTGTCGCTGGTGTCGTGGTTTTCGCTGTTGGGTATGCTGATTGGCGTGGTGTCGTTGATTGTGGTCATGGCGGTAATGAACGGCTTTGAGCGCGAGCTACAGCAGCGGGTTTTGTCGGTAGTGCCCCACGGTTATATAGAAGGGCCCCAGCGCCGTTTAAGTGATTGGCAGCGCTATGCCGCCACCGTAGCGGAAAATCCTCAGGTCAGCGCGGTTGCGCCCTATGTGGGCGGCAAGGCGATGTTGGCTGTGTTTAAGCGTTTGCGAGGTGTTTCGCTGTACGGTATCGACCCTGAACAAGAGCGGGGCGTGTCGGCAGTTGGAGAACACATGGTCGCAGGCGACTACCTCAGTGGCGACGCGGGCCAATACCAAATCATTATTGGCGATATTCTGGCGCGTCAGCTCGGGGTGAATATTGGCGATGGCGTTACTGTAATTCTGCCTAAGGTGACAGTTACCCCTTTTGGTTTATACCCCCGTGAGAAGGAGTTTACCGTCAGTGGCGTGTTTAGTGCCGGTGCTCAGCTTGACGCCACCAGTGCCTTTATTCATATCAGCGACGCCCAGCGTCTTTACCAGCTTGGCGACGACGTTGAAGGTCTTCGTCTGCAATTAACCGATATGTTTGTCGCGCCACATTTACTGCCGGAGCTAGCTGCCCTGCTGCCAGAGGGCAGTGTGGCGGTAAGTTGGAGCGACAGCCAAGGCAGCTTGTTTCAGGCCGTTAAAATGGAAAAGCAAATGGTGCGTTTGCTACTACTGTTTATCGTGCTCATCGCCGCTTTCAACATAGTTTCTATCCTCAGCATGGCGGTATCTGCTAAACGGGGTTCTATTGCGGTACTGCGCACCATGGGTAGCACGCCGGGCTCGATTATGGCCATTTTTATTGTTTACGGAATGGCTACCGGTTTAATCGGGCTTGGCTTGGGTTTGCTGATTGGTGTGCCTTTGGCCCAGCATATTGGCGAGGTGGTCGCTTTTTTAGAACAGCTCAGCGGTTTGCAGTTGTTTAATCCCCAAGTGTATTTTATTACGCGTCTGCCATCTTATTTGCAGTGGTCAGATGTCGCCGTGGTTAGCGGCTTTGCTTTGTTGCTTAGTTTACTGGCTACGCTGTATCCCGCTTGGCAGGCCTCCCGAGTGCAACCTGCGGAGGCTCTGCGTTATGAATAGGATGTATCTGCCTAAATTGTATGTAACTAATCTGCCTACGAATAATTTATCCATGCACAATCTGCTTATGAACCGAGAGTCTCGTATTTATGCATAATCCCAGCACCCCAGAAGATTCGGTTCTGGCCTGCCGCAACTTACAGAAAAGCTTTGTTCAGGGCCCGGAACAGCTGACGATTTTGAACGATATTAATTTGGATATCGGTCGCGGCGAGCGGATTTCGATTGTTGGTCCCTCTGGCGCGGGTAAAACTACCTTGCTGCATATGTTGGGCGGCTTAGACACCCCATCGCAGGGCAGTGTGCTGGTGCGGGGCAAAGATATTGCGCAAATGAATGACCGCGAGCGCAGCCGCTTGCGCAATCGCGAGTTGGGCTTTGTTTACCAATTTCATCACTTGCTTGCAGAGTTTTCGGCGCTCGAGAACGCGGCGATGCCGCTGCTGATTGCCGGCGAAAAACGCGCAGTGGCCTTTGCAAAAAGTACCGAATTGCTAGAGCGGGTGGGACTTGCTCATCGCCTGCAACACCGCCCTGCGCAGCTGTCTGGTGGCGAGCGCCAGCGAGTGGCGATTGCGCGGGCGTTGGCGAATAGCCCCGCCTGCGTGTTGCTGGACGAACCAACCGGTAATTTGGACGGCGACACCGCCGCGTCGGTACAGGCATTGCTACTGGAATTAAATAGAGAGCTGCAAACCAGCTTGGTCATTGTTACCCACGACATGCAGCTGGCGCACCGTATGGATCGAATTCTTGCCCTTGCTGATGGCCGATTGCAGGAGACCGCAGCCTGATGCGTTCACTGGCAGTGTTTATTGGCCTGCGCTACAGCGCCGACCGCTCAGGAAATCAGTTGGTATCGTTTTTGTCGCGGCTATCAATGGTTGGTTTGGTTCTTGGTGTTGCGTTGTTAGTGACGGTTTTGTCGGTAATGAACGGCTTTGACCGTGAAATGCGCAATCGCATTTTAGCGCTGGTGCCGCATATTACCCTGCAACCTTGGGCGGCGGGCACCACCGATTGGCAGGCCTTGCAAAGCGATGTTGAGCGCCACCCCGCAGTATTGGCCACCGCGCCGTTCGTGCAGGGCAGTGCCATGTTGATTAAGGGCGGTTTGGTTGAGCCTGGCTTGTTTTACGGCGTAGAACCGCTTGCTGAAGCCAAAGTGTCGAATATTAGCGATTATGTCGACTTGGGCGTTTTGAGTACAGAGTCCAAAACCGTGATTTTGGGCAAGGCGCTGGCCGAGCGCCTTGGGGTAGAACAGGGCGAGCGGGTCACGCTGGGCGTGCCCCAAGCCGCTGGCAGCCAAAACGTGCGTTTTGTGCAAATGACGGTGGCCGCGCTGGTTGCTACCGGCACTGAGTTGGATCAGCAAATGGTGCTGATGCACATAGATCAAGCGAGCAAACTATTTGCCGAGCCACCGCCGGTGTCCTTGCGAGTGACCGTAAGCGATGTGTTTGAAGCGCCGCAAATTGCTTGGGAGCTAGCCTCGGTGCACGGCCGAGATTTTATGCTCAAGGACTGGAGTCAGCAGTTTGGCAATATGTATCACGCCATTCAAATGTCGCGCCGTTTGGTGGTGATTATGTTGCTAGCCGTGGTTGGGGTTGCGGTATTTAATGTGGTTTCAACCTTGGTTATGGTCGTAAATGACAAGCGCGCCGATATTGGCATTTTGCGCAGCCAAGGCGCTAGTCAGGGCGATATTTTGCGTATTTTCTTAAGCTACGGCGCGGTGATTGGCGCGGTAGGTGCCGTTGCTGGTGGTGTGCTGGGGGTGTTGTTGGCGGCGGTGATTGGTGACGTGGTTGCTGGTATAGAGCGCTTTTTCGACCTAAAGCTGCTGCAAAGTGATGTTTATCCCATTAATTATTTGCCTGCCGACATTCGCATTCCTGATGTGCTGGCGGTGTGTGGCTTGGCCTATGTAATGAGTTTGCTAGCGACAATCTACCCAGCCTGGCGGGCGTCACGCATGGCGCCAGCAGAGGCCTTGCGCAACAGCTAATCTAGAAAAGCTACGTCGCCAGCAGTTATTCGTAATTATTATATTTCAATTGCTTAGCGTGTTTTTAAAGAATGTTTCGCAGGTTTTTTTACTTGCTGGGCTAGGGTTTCTGGCGGCTTTCTTGGCGTTTTCGCCAGCGCCGAATTACATGAACACGCCACAGAATGTGAATGCTGGCAGCGCCCACTAAACCCGATAGCAAACCGGTGAGAAAACAGCCTAAGAGCATTGGCCGCCACAAATAGGTAAACTCTTCGGCTAACCACGTCCACGATAATTCAAAGTGAAAGGAGTTGGGTGGTATGCCCATTACCATTGCGCCAAATTTATAGGTAAAGTAAAAAATGGCAGGCATGGTGATGGGGTTGGTAATCCAAACCAGCATCACTGAAATAGGTAGGTTTGCGCGAAATACAATGGCGGCGAGGGCGGCAAGGAGCATTTGCGTAGGAATAGGCACAAACGCAATAAACAGGCCCAGAAAAAACGCCAAGCTCACTGAGCGGCGATTTAAATGCCAAAGATTGGGGTCGTGTAACAAACTGCCGAAAATACGTAGCGAGGGGTGCTCGCGCATTTTTTCCGGTGTCGGTAACCAACGTTTAAATAATTTACGAGCCATCCGCTCAATTCTAGTTCACATGTGTGACAGTTAAAATGTATCCCGCCGCATGCCAGAGCACACGGAGCGGCGCCATTATGCACGTATCGTACGGGGTACTCCAGCATGTTGTCATGGATGACAGCAGCAATTGCGGCAATCGTTGCGGTGGCCTTTGCGCCCAGTTTGCCAGAACCGCCATTAATTGCAGCGAGTTTGCTCGTCGGCGTTGGTGTCTGCTTTTGGCTGCCGGTGCGCATACGCTGGCCGTTGGTGGCGTTTTTGTTGGCCGGCAGTTATGCCTGTGGCTACGGTTATTGGCGAAGCGCCGCGCTCCTGCCCGTGGCCTTGGAGGGCGTCGATCTGACAGCGAATATCCGCGTGCTAAGCGCTCCCGAACAGCGCGCCACTCATCCCCCGTATTTTCGTTTTGACGCTGAACCTATCGGTCAACTTAGCTGCAGTGTTCAGGGTGATCAACGTTGCAATTCGGCCCAGCTTCCGTCGCGGCTGGGCCGCTTGCGGCTAAATTGGTATGGCGTCGAACCTCCGGCATTGGGTGCGAATATCACGGTGTCTATGCGCCTTCGCCGACCCCACGGTTATCGTTCGGTCGGCGCATTTGACTACGGTCGCTGGCTATTCGTGTCTGGCTACTCGGCCATTGGCTATGTGCGCAATCCAGACTCGGCGTTGAGCAGCGCTGGCGTGGGCTTCTCTGCGGCAATAGCGCGGCAGCAGCTAATTGCAGCGCCGCTGGCCTATATTGCTCAATACTCCCACGGGGCAATAATGAATGCCCTGTTATTTGCTGATCGCAGTGCAATTAGCTCTGCGCAGTGGGCGCTGTTTAGCCAAACCGGTACCAGTCATTTAATGGCCATCTCGGGTATGCATATTGCGATGGTGTTGGCGTGGGGCTGGGTTTTTGGTCGCCTTGGCGCTTTGTTGTGGTTGCGCTCTTATTTGGCTGCGCCGGCATTCGCCTTTAGTTTTGCGCTGATATATGCCGCAATGGCGGGCTTTCCGGTGCCGACTCAGCGCGCCTTGCTTATGGCGGCCACTGCATTGCTAGCCTATAGCTTGCGCCGCCATATTTCACGCTGGCAGGGCTATTTTGCTGCGATGTTCATCGTGCTGTTGTTAGATCCTCTGGCACCACATCAAATCGGCTTTAGTCTGTCATTCGCGGCGGTTGGGGTCTTGCTATGGGCTTATCAGGGGCAGCGTCAGCGTAACTCGCTAAGTTTGTTGCACTCGCAATGGGTGGTGATACTGGGCTTGTTGCCAGCGTTGGGGCTGTGGGGTTTTGGTTTTAGTGGCCTTAGTTTGCCGGCTAACCTAGTGGCCATTCCGTTGGTAGCACTAATAATACTGCCGGTCTTGTTTGTCGGTTTGATTTTGTACCCATTATGGCCTGCATTGGCGGCGCACTTATTCTCGACGGCGGATACCTTATTAGATATTTTGCTCAAAACCTTGGCTTTTATGGCCGAGTGGCTGCCATTAATTCACTTTAGCCCGCCATGGCCGGCGCTGATTTTAGGCTTAATTGCCGTCATGATTGTGCTGCTGCCGCGCGGTGTACCGGCCAAATGGCTGGCAATTATTCCCTTGTTGGCTTTGTTTTGCTGGCCAGTGGCGCGGCCCGCTAAAGGGGCCTTATGGCTAACGGTGCTGGATGTTGGGCAGGGCCTCGCGGTGGTGCTACAAACCCACAGCAAAACCTTGCTTTATGACGTGGGGCCCGATTTTAACAGCGGCTTTAATACTGCCGATGCAGTGGTGATTCCCGCCTTGCGCAAATTTGGGATCGACAAGCTTGATACGCTGGTGCTCAGCCATGCCGATCGCGATCACGCCGGCGCGGCCCCAGTATTGCTGGATAAAATTGCAGTAAATCAGTTGTTTTGGGGCGAGCGGGTTGCTGATCTGACTGCGCAGGGAGAGCAGTGCGGGCGTGGCCAGAAGTGGCGGTGGGATGGCTTGGTGTTTGAATTCTTGGCTGGCGGTCACAATAGTGGCGCGGAAAAGACCGCTGGCAATAACAGTTCCTGTGTGCTGATGGTTAGGGAGGAAAACGACGGTAGGGGCTTAGCGTTGATTACGGGTGATATTGAGGCTGATATCGAGCGACAACTATTAACACTATATAGACAAACGGGTCTGACTAAAGCGCATGCAAAGCAACACAATTTGCAGGCCACGGTGTTAATCGCGCCCCATCACGGCAGTAATACCTCGTCGACAGAGGCGTTTATAGCGGCGGTTGCGCCAAGCGAGGTGGTGTTTTCGGCGGGTTTGCACAATAACTATGGTCATCCCGCGGCGGCGGTGCGCAAGCGATATACTCAACAGGGCAGTCACTGCTGGTTCACCGGTCAGCAGGGTAGTATTCAATTTCGCTATCAAAATGGCCTGCTTACCGAGCGTCGTCTGGTTCGCGCATGGCAATATTACTGGGAAGAAGGGTTAAAGCCCGAAATATGCCCCAAATTCAATTCCGCGGGCTGATTCACTTCTTACCTTGGCCATCACTCCGTATAATGCTCGCACATAAGAAATGTAGGGTTGTGATGTGCTGGAATTGGTGAAAGCAGGTGGCTGGTTAATGCTGCCAATTATATTGTCTTCAATTATCGCGTTGGCGATTTGTGTAGAGCGTTTTCTCAAGTTAAATCCCGACAAGGTGGCACCGCGCAATCTCTTAAATCAAGTGTGGGGTTGGCTGCAAAATAAACAGCTAGACGCCGATAAATTACGCGAATTGCGTCGTGGTTCACCGCTGGCGCAAATCCTCGCTACCGGACTGGCCAATGCCAAGTTCGGGCGCGACATTATGAAAGAGAGCATTGAAGACACCGCCTCTCATATCATTCACGACCTCGAACGCTACTTAAACGCCCTTGGCACCATTGCCGCTGTTACGCCGTTATTGGGATTGCTGGGCACAGTGCTAGGCATGATTCGGGTCTTTACCGAAATAATGGTGCAGGGCACCGGCAACGCTGGCGTTTTAGCTGGCGGAATTTCCGAGGCCCTGATTACCACCGCCTCGGGGCTTTGTGTGGCTATTCCCGCCCTAATTATGCATCGCTACTTTTTGCGCCGGATCGACGAGCTGGTAGTAAGAATGGAGCAGGATGCAATGAAGTTAATTAACGCTATGCACGGCGAAGTCCAAATTAAAGATGGCGCAGCGGGTAAAAAGTCGTGAAATTTAAACGCCAGCGCATGGACGACGGCGGGGTTAATTTAACGCCGTTGATTGATGTGGTCTTTCTGTTGTTAATTTTTTTTATGGTGTCTACAACTTTCACTAAAGAAAGCCGTCTGAATTTGGAATTACCCAGTGCGCAAGGCGAGCCAGCGCTGCAAGATGCCAATGTGTTGGAAGTGGTGATTGATGCCAGCGGCCACTACCGCGTTAATGAACAAGCATTGCTTGATCACACTATTGAGTCGTTAATGGCGGCAATGCGCGAGTTGGCCGGTAGTGACAATGAGCTGCCGGTTATCATTACCGCCGACGCCAACAGCCCCCACCAATCGGTGATTACCGCAATGGATGCAGCTGGTCGGCTCGGCTTTGCAAAGCTGAGCTTGACGACGCAAGATCCAAACTTAACAAGCCCTGATGCAGAAGCGGTTGATCGAAAAAGCACCTCTGCCAAGTAATGTTTAACACCAGGAAAACCCCTGCACTATGAGTAATAAGAAATCTGATCTCGTCATTTACGGACGCTTACTGAAATACGTACTGCCGATGTGGGCGATGTTTTTATTCAGCGTGCTGGGCTTCTCCCTGTACTCAGGGGTACAAGTATTACTTGCCGACATGATGCAGCTGATTGTGGATTATATTGGCGGCAATATGGTGCCGGGCGACGGCGGCATGTCTGCAAAGTTTATGTGGGCACTGGGAGGTAAAGATTTTGTATTAACTGACGCGCGGCTGTGGATCGTGTTGATGATGGTGGTGCTCGGTATGTTGCGGGGTATGGGTTACTTCGCTGGTAATTACTTTATATCGATTGTCTCGCACAGCCTAGTTCATAATTTGCGCTGCGAATTATTTAAAAAAATGCTGCACATGCCCAGCAGCTATTTTGATCAAAACTCCACCGGCATGATGATTTCCAAAATTACCTTTAATGTTGAGCAAGTCACTGGCGCGGCGGTGAATGCCACCAAGGTGGTGCTGCGCGAAGGAACGTTTGCGATAGGTCTCGTCGCTTACCTATTATTCACCAACTGGAAACTCACCATGGTGTTTTTCCTCGCCTTGCCGCTGATTGCGGTTACGGTGTACTGGGTGGGCAAACGGTTTCGCAAGCTCAGCAAAAATATTCAAAATGCCATGGGTGATGTTAACCAAGTAACCAATGAGTCGATTGGTGCCTATCGGGAAATTCGGCTCTACGATGGCGTTGCCTACGAGAGCGCGCGCTTTTTAGAGGCCAGCGGCCGCAACCGCAGTCAAAATATTAAAATGGCTTATTACAATGCAATTAGCCCTTCGGTGATTCAATTTCCGGTGGTGTTGGCAACGGGCATTCTGGTGTGGATTGCGTTGGGTCTGGGCGGTGAAATGTCGCCAGGCGCCTTTGTTGCCTATTTGTCGGCGGCCTTGTTTTTGCCAAAGCCGATGCGCCAACTGGCTGATATTAGCAGCACTATTCAAAAAGGCTTGGCGGCCGCCGAAGATATATTCGAGTTTATTGACGCTGAACAGGAAAAAGACAACGGCAGTTATCACAGCGATACCACTCGCGGTGAAATCGAAATTCGCAACCTGAGCTTTGCTTATAATCGCGGCAGCGATTTAGTGCTGCGCGATGTAAATTTAAAGGTTGCGGCGGGTAAATCACTGGCACTTGTGGGTTTGTCTGGCTCGGGTAAGTCGACCTTGGTGAGTTTGTTGTCGCGTTTTTACGAGCACGAAAAAGGCGACATATTGCTCGATGGCGTCGATGTACGAGATTACCAGCTGGCGAATTTACGCGACAAAATGGCCCTTGTTACCCAGCAAGTTACGCTGTTTAACGACACCATTTTTAATAATATTGCCTACGGTAAAATGGCCAACGCCAGCCGTGAACAAGTGCGTGCGGCGGTTGAAGCGGCCCATGCCAGCGAGTTTGTCGACCAACTTCCAGAAGGCCTCGACACCATGATTGGTGAAGACGGGGTAATGCTGTCGGGTGGCCAGCGCCAGCGCTTGGCAATTGCGCGTGCATTTCTGAAAGATGCGCCAATTCTAATTTTTGACGAAGCTACCTCAGCGCTAGACAACCGCGCCGAAAGCCATATTCAAAAAGCCATGGAAGAAGTGATGAAAGGCCGCACCACCATTGTTATCGCTCACCGTTTGAGCACCATCGAAATGGCGGATCAAATAGTGGTAATGGAGGCGGGGCAAGTTAAGGAACAGGGCAGTCATGACGAATTGCTCGCGCTAAACCAGCGTTACGCTCAGCTCTATCACAAGAATTTTGAGGAATAAGCCAGCGTGACGCTGGAACAAAAACTCAACCGTGCGTGGTATGGCAAGCCTGGCTTGCTCCGCTTGTTGCTTCCCCTTGAAGGGTTATATCGTGGGGTAGCCGCCGCTCGTCGTCAGCTAATTCGCGGCCATTCCTGTGGCGCGCCAGTCATTGTGGTGGGCAATATCTCGGTGGGCGGCAGCGGTAAAACCCCCGTGGTATTGGCTTTGGCTGAATATTGCCAAGCGCAGGGCTTTCGGGTGGGTATTGTCAGTCGCGGTTATGGTGGCCGAGCGCCAGAATATCCGTATTTGCTGAATAGTAATTCTGGCCCTGCCGAGGCGGGGGACGAGCCCTACCTAATGGCTAAGCGCAGCGGATTGCCGGTGGCGGTGGCGCCAGACCGTCTCGCTGCGGCGCAATTATTAGTTAGCCAAAGCGGCTGTAATCTCATCATTAGTGATGACGGCCTCCAGCATTATCGTTTAGCGCGAGATATCGAAGTATTAGTGATCGACGGCGAGCGCGGCTTTGGCAATAGCCACTGTCTGCCGGTTGGCCCGCTGCGCGAGCCGCGGTCGAGAGCCCGCGATATTGCGCTGCGTATTATCAATGGCGGCGACACCCAAAACAATTCCGGCTTAAGTGGTCATGCTATGCGCCTAAAGGGCACGGTGGCGGTGAACTTGGCAACGGGTGAGCAGCGCGCTTTGGCCGACTGGCCCGCAGCTGAGCGCCGGGTTCATGGCCTTGCTGGTATCGGCAGCCCTCAGCGGTTTTTCCGCAGTCTGCGCGCGGCCGGTTTTGATGTTGTCGAACATGCTTTTCCAGACCACTATCCCTATGCCGCGGCGGATTTACAGTTCACCGAGGCACTGCCGGTGCTGATGACCGAAAAAGACGCGGTTAAGTGTCGATATTTTAGTTTGGATCAACACTGGATGCTGCCGGTAAACGGGGTGATCGACGATGAGTTTTATAAAAAATTGCAGTCTTGTTTGGCAGAAATTAAAACCAAGCGCTAATGTTTTACTGGCAAGGCATTAGTTTGAGTTGCCGCGAAGCACGTATAACAGCACCGATTGACCATCAGAATTGATTTAACTTGGAGTTTCCATGTCTTACACCGTCATTATTCCTGCACGTTTCGCGTCGAGTCGTTTACCTGGCAAGCCCCTATTGGATATTGCCGGCAAACCAATGATTCAGCACGTGTGGGAGCGGGCTTGCGAAAGCGATGCCAGCCGAGTGGTGATTGCAACTGAAGATCAGCGGGTATTTGATGCCTGCCAAGGCTTTGGCGCCGAGGTGGTGATGACCTTGGCCACGCATGAGTCGGGAACTGATCGCCTGCAAGAAGTGGTGAGCCATTTACAGTTAGGTGCTAACGAAATTGTGGTGAATGTGCAGGGCGATGAACCGCTGATTCCCAAGGCCGCGATAGCGCAGGTGGCGGCTAATTTGGCCGCAAACGCTGGCGCAAGTATTGCTACCCTGGGCGAGGCGATTGACGATATTGAGGTGGTCTTTAACCCCAATGCGGTGAAGGCAGTTGCCGATAACTTGGGCTACGCCCTGTATTTTAGCCGCGCGCCCATGCCTTGGTGTCGAGATGAATGGGCAGGGGAGGAAGTTAAACTTCCAAGCTCGGCGCCATTTTTGCGCCATATTGGCATTTACGCCTACCGAGTGGGGTTTTTACACCAATTTGTTAGCTGGCCAATGGGTACACTTGAGCGTTTTGAGAAACTGGAGCAGTTGCGGGCCATGGAAAACGGGGTGCGTATTCATATTGCCGAGGCCTGTGTGGCAATACCAGGCGGTGTGGATACTGAGGCAGATCTGCAATTGGTGCGCGATGTTGTTGCGGCGGGTCGCTAATGGGCTGCAGTGTGCTGTTTGTGTGCTTGGGTAATATCTGTCGTTCACCGACCGCGCACGGCGTGTTTCAAAAAATGGTGAGCGATGCTGGGCTTATGGATGAGATTCAAATTGATTCCGCTGGCACCGGCGACTGGCATCTTGGTCGCGGCCCAGACCCGCGTAGTCAAGCGGCTGCGCTGAGCCGCGCTTACGATTTGTCTGCGCTCAGGGCAAGGCAGGTCTGCGCCGAAGATTTTCAAAAATTTGATTATATTTTGGCAATGGATAACAGCAATTTACGGGATTTACAGGAAATGCGCAGCGGCCAAGATACGTGTCATTTAGGCCTGTTCCTCGATTTTGCTAGCGCCTCTGCTGTACGCGAGGTCCCTGATCCGTATTACGGCAGCGGCGACGGGTTTAACGAAGTACTCGATTTAGTGGAGGACGGCGCTCGCGGCTTGCTGGCGACAATTCAGCGTAAATTGGCGGAGCAGGGTTAATGGATATTCAGCGTCATATCGACCTGCGGCCCTACAATACCCTTGGGGTTAGTGCCAAAGCCGATTATTTTGTTGAAGTGAGCAGCCTCGAGGAATTGTGCGAGGCCATTCAATTTAGCAGTAGTCGGCGGCTGCGGCGGGTGTTTATTGGCGGCGGTAGCAATCTGGTACTGCGCGGTGATGTGCAGGGTTTGGTTATTCACATCGCCTTGCTCGGCATTAGTTGCGAAGCGCTCGGCGACGAGCGTTTTATTACCGTGGCGGCGGGGGAAAACTGGGATGCCTTGGTTAAATACTCGCTGGCGCAGGGCTGGTATGGCCTAGAAAATCTGATTTCAATTCCCGGCTCGGCTGGAGCCGCACCGATTCAAAATATCGGCGCTTATGGCGTAGAACTCGCCAGTGTACTGGTGTCAGTTACCGGCTGGGATGTGGCGCTAAATCGGCTGCGCAACGTCAGTTTGTCGGATTGCCACCTAAGCTATCGCGACAGTGTGTTTAAGGGCGCGCTGCGCGACACCTTTATAATTACCGCTATCACCTTACGGCTGCAAACAAACCCTGTGCTTGAACTCAGCTACCCCGCATTGCGCGAGGCGCTGCCAGCAAATTGCAGCCCCACACCCGAAATTATCGCTGAAACCGTGGCGCGAATTCGCGCCGAGAAGCTGCCAGATTTTCGTTTAGAGCCAAACGTGGGCAGCTTCTTTAAAAACCCCATCATTGCAGCTAATCAGGCAAAGACACTTATTGCTGAATATCCAGAGTTGCCCCATTGGTCGATGCCTGAGGGGCGCGTCAAACTGGCGGCGGCGTGGCTGGTAGACCAAGCCGGCTGGAAAGGGCGGCGCTTAGGCGCGGTGGGTATTCATCCCCGCCAAGCCATTGTGCTGGTCAATTATGAGGCGGCGAGTGGCGCCGAGGTATTGGCACTCGCGGATGCTATTCAAACCGATGTCAACGCGCGCTTTGGCATTGGTCTTGAAATTGAGCCTCGCATTTACTGATGTTTTTTGGTCCCGAGCATATTCCGCTAGAAAATGGCGGGCTTAGCTACTACCCCCAGTATATCGACGATCCCGACACGCTCTACCAACTGCTGCGCGACAATACCCCATGGCAGCAGCCAGAGTTAGAGGTGTATGGGCGTCGGTATGTAAGCCCACGGTTAGTGGCTTTTATTGGTGATGTTGGCGTCAGCTATCGCTATAGCGGATACCAACATATTGCCCAGCCATGGCCAGACTTCCTCAGCGCCCTGCGCGACAGAATTGCTCTTGATACTGGCTATGATTTTAATTGCGCGCTGCTAAATTATTACCGTAATGGCAATGATCGCATGGGCTATCACAGCGATGACGAACCCGTATTAGGGCGCGATCCCTGCGTGGCATCGCTGAGTTTAGGTTGTGCGAGGGATTTTATGCTCAAGTCAAAAATAAATAAGCGCCCAGCGCAAAAAATTAATCTAGCCTCGGGCTCTCTGCTGCTGATGCTGCCCCCAACTCAGCGCTATTGGCAGCATGCCTTACCCGTGCGCAAAGGACTTGCGCACGGCAGAATTAATATAACCTTCCGCAAAGTGCTATTATCCTCTCAGGATAAACCACAGTAGGCTGGTTAGGCCGAGATTGCGGTGGTATTGTGATAAGCATTGGATGCGAGAATATACATGATTACAGTTTTAGTTGCCGACGATCACGCCATGGTGCGTACCGGAATTGTGCGAATGCTCGATGATGCCGAAGGTATCTCGGTTATCGCGCAGGCAGCAAGCGGGGAAGAGGCAATTAGCAGCTGCCGAATTTTAAGTCCCGACGTGGTACTAATGGATGTGCGTATGCCTGGTATTGGCGGCTTAGAAGCTACCCGTAAGCTGCGTTTAGTGTCGCCAAAAACCCGTATTATTGCCCTTAGCGCCTACGATCAAGAACCTATGCCTAGCCGCCTGCTTAAAGCCGGCGCCTCTGCCTACGTAACTAAAGGCGCCTCTGAAGAAGAGATGGTGCTCGCAGTGCGTCAGGTGGCTAAGGGGCTACGCTACTTAAGCCCCAGTGTCGCCCAGGCGATTGCCTTAAAAGGGTTTGACGGCGACGCAGAATCGCCGTTTGAATCGTTGTCTGAGCGTGAAATGCAAATCAGCCTCATGATCGCCAATTGTCAAAAAGCACAAGACATTGCCGATCAGCTGCATATTTCCGCTAAAACTGTAAACAGCTACCGCTATCGGGTTTTTGAAAAGCTCAATATTGGTGGCGATGTTGAATTAACCTTATTGGCTATGCGCCACGGCTTAATCGAGTCTCCAGGCGCTTAATTGCCGCCGCCGCAATACTATGACAGATACTGAATTAACGCATTTCGACTCCGCCACTTTTTTAAAAACCGTTACCGCCAAGGCTGGGGTCTATGTGATGCTCAATGCGGCGGCCGAGGTTTTGTATGTTGGCAAGGCCAAAAACCTTCGCAAGCGCCTAAGCAGCTATTTCCGCGCCAGTGGCTTAACCAGTAAAACCGTAGCCCTTGTTGGCCGTATTCACGATATTGAAGTGACCGTTACCGCCAGCGAGCGGGAAGCGCTGCTGCTAGAGCAAAACCTCATAAAGCAGTACAAGCCGCCCTATAATATTCTGCTTAGAGACGATAAATCCTATCCCTATATTTATCTCAGTACCGATCACGAACACCCGCGCCTGAGCATTCATCGCGGCCGCAAAACTGGCAAGGGCCAGTATTTTGGACCCTACCCCAGCGCCGCCGCAGTGCGCGAAAGTTTGAGTTGGCTGCAAAAAGTTTTTCGGGTGCGCCAGTGCGAAGACAGCTACTACAAAGGCCGGAGTCGGCCCTGCCTGCAGTACCAAATTGGTCGCTGTTCGGGGCCTTGTGTGGGCGTGGTTAGCGATCAAGAATATGCCGTAGATGTTCACTATACAGAATTGTTTTTAAAAGGAAAAAGCTCAGACATACAAGCCGATTTGGCCAATCAAATGGAGCGCCATGCGGCGGCTTTAGAATTTGAGCAAGCCGCCGAGCTGCGCGACCGAATAGCCCATTTGCAGCAAGTGCAGTCGACCCAATGTATTGAGGGCGAAACCGGCGACATGGACATTCTTGGTGGTGTTATGGACGGCGGCCAAGTGTGTATTCAGTTGGTTTGCGTGCGCGGTGGCCGAGTGCTGGGCAGTCGCAGCTACTTTCCTAAAAGCCAGCTGGAAGAGCCCTTGGTGATGCAGTTAGAAGCCTTTGTGGCGCAGCATTACCTTATTGGCAGTGGCGCTAGCGATATTCCGCGAGAAATTATTAGCAATATTATGCTGGACGACAGCGACCTACTGGCCGCCAGCCTCAGCGAGCAGGCAGGGCGGCAAGTGTCACTCAGCCACAAGGTGCGCAGCAATCGCGCCAAATGGCAAAATTTAGCGCTGACCGCCGCCGAACAAAACCTCAAGAACCGTCTCGCCTCATCTGCCAGCAGCCTGAAACGCTTTAAAGCCCTGCAAGCGGTCTTGGACTTAGAGAGCATACCCGAGCGCCTAGAGTGCTTTGATATAAGCCACAGTAGCGGCGAGGCCACGGTGGCTTCCTGCGTGGTGTTCGACGGCAACGGCCCGCTCAAATCCGATTATCGTAAAATGAATATCGACGGCATTGCCCCAGGCGACGATTACGCGGCAATGTACCAAGCCCTTAGTCGGCGCTACACGCGGGTGAAAGCCGGCGAAGTGCTCATGCCCGACATTTTGTTTATCGACGGCGGTAAAGGGCAGCTGACTCAGGCCAAAACCGTAATGGCCGAATTGGGGATAGAAGGTTTACTTATGGTTGGGGTAGCGAAAGGCAGTGATCGCCGTGCCGGTTTAGAAATACTCATTCGCGGTGACAACGGCCGTGAAATTAGCTTGCCCGACAATAGCCCCGCCCTGCATTTAATTCAGCATATCCGCGATGAGTCCCACCGGTTTGCCATTACCGGCCACAAAGCCCGTCGCGACAAAAGTCGTCGTCAATCAACCCTCGAAGGGATTCCAGGGGTCGGCGCCAAGCGGCGCCGAGAACTGCTCCGACATTTTGGGGGTTTACAAGGGGTTAAGCAGGCAGGTGTAGAAGATTTGCGACGGGTGCCGGGTATTAGCGAAAAAATCGCCCTGCAAATCTATGAAGACCTGCGCAGCGCCTAGAAAACGAATAGAATAGGCCTTGCTGCATTGACGAGACCGCTATGAATATACCCAATACCCTCACCTTATTCCGGATTGTGCTCATTCCGGTGCTAGTGGTTTTGTTTTACCTGCCCGCTGCGCACACCTATTTCTTAACCGCGGCGGTGTTTGCGGTGGCCGCAGTTACCGATTGGCTAGACGGTTACCTCGCCCGCAAATTGGGGCAGAGCACCGCGCTAGGCGCGTTTTTAGACCCCGTTGCCGATAAATTAATGGTGGCGGTGGCTCTGGCTCTGCTCATCGAGCGCTATGACGCATCGTGGTTTACCATTCCGGCTATTATCATAATTGGTCGCGAAATTGTCATCTCGGCCCTGCGCGAGTGGATGGCCGAGCTGGGCAAACGCACCAGCGTGGCGGTGTCGTATTTGGGTAAAGTGAAAACCGCAATGCAAATGATTGCCATTTTTGGTCTGTTACTGGTGCCGCCAGAGCACAAAGGCTATTTGTATTACGCCAATATTGTATTTCTTTACACAGCGGCATTGCTCACTTTGTGGTCAATGTTGATTTATCTGCACGCGGCGTGGCCAGATTTACGTGATACAGCGGGTGATTAAGAAAAAAATCACGTTAAATCAGCAACTTTCCTTGACAGAATTTGGTGACTGACTAGAATAGGCGCCTTCTTAAAGCACAGCTTAAAGGTGTTTTAGGACTTGTGGGAACAAGTTAAAAATCCAGATGTTGTGATGCGGGAATAGCTCAGTTGGTAGAGCGCAACCTTGCCAAGGTTGAGGTCGGGAGTTCGAGCCTCCTTTCCCGCTCCAAAACATCACACAGTATAGCGTTTTCAGTACTGTATTATTGGGGCGGTGGCAGAGTGGTTTCGCAGTAAACTGCAACTCCTGCGCCCGCAGCGCTAAAAAGGGCCGGTATCGACCGGCGTACACGGTGAAAGTGTAGAAAAAAGCGATTTTAGGCGCGGTGGCAGAGTGGTCATGCAGCGGACTGCAACTCCGTGTACGCCGGTTCGATTCCGACCCGCGCCTCCATTTACTTATCTCCTCTTGTCTGTATTTGTCTCCAATACCCCGTAATATCTCGGTTTTTGTAAGTATTCATATCCCTATATGTCTGTAACCGTTCGGCAAACCCACCTTCCCATCCAATTTTAAGATAGTAGTCTTGGTGTCCACCTAATACTAAGTGGACACCAGTTATGGACGCTCAAGGATTACTTCCCGCGCCAGCCACGCCATCTCGCCGCAAACATTCACCCGAATTTAAGGAGCAAGTTGTGGCAGCGAGTTATGC
>NZ_JARGNU010000009.1:0-77810 GCF_029212375.1 Zhongshania sp.
AATAATTGACGGGTATTGTCTCTTATTAAGGCGTCCGGTTCATTCAACCAGAACAGTGTGCAAAAAGAATTGGTAGAGTAAATTGCCTTCAATTGCGAATAACACCCAGTCTTTATCAAAGCCAATTAAGGCGGCGGGTAACCACCACAATACCCAGCTACCCGACAGGGCGAAGGTGAAATTTTGACGCAGAGCGGTTGAAAAGTTCATGTGCGCTGAGGAGTGATGGGTTATATGGCCACTCCAGAACCAGCGCACTTTATGCATCATGACGTGGTTTACAAAAAAGCAGAAATCTATAAATACGATCAGCGCCAAAATACTGAGTACTGAGGCCTCGGGCTGCCACTGTAAACCCCACTCGTAAACACTTAAATAGAAAGCCTGTATGAATAACGCAATGGCGATGCCATCGACCACTTTGTAGGAGAATCCCGCCGCCAAATTGGCCAGTGTTTCGCGGGGGTGGTAAACCCCAGTTTGGCCAGTTTTACGCACATAAAGGTATTCGGCGCCGATAACCGCGAGGAATAATGCGCCAAAGGCAGTGACAAAAAACAGGGCGTGGAGAACGTCTTGCACGGTAAATCCTCGTTGTCGTAATTATTGAGTTACTAATACCTTACTCTTTGAAGTGTAGAGGATAAGTGGAATTATTAAATAGAGATTGACTAAGCCAGACAGCTTTTTGACATTTAGCGCCAATATGCCGATGATGCTTGTCTCTAATGATTGGTGTTAGGAGTCGCAAACGTGACGACATTACAGCTAGCGCAATTGCAGGTAAGCGGGGATTTAGCGGGTTTACTCCGCGATTTCATGGAATCTGAGGGCGATATACACTGCGAGCTGTACACCCAATTACAGGCCTTTAGCGCCAGTAGTCGAATTAGTTTTGGCCAGTGGTGGGCTTTATTAGACCGTCTGCAGCAACGCTTTCCAAAGCGTCACATCGGCTTAGAGCTGGGCCAGCGAGTTCGCCCCGCGCACCTGGGTATGCTCGGCTATTTAACCCTTGCCAGCGACACCGTGGCGGAGGCTTTGTTGGAGTTTCAGCGTTATCAAGGCTTACTTCACGACGGTGATCGGGCCAGTATTGAGCTGCTTGAAAAGCGTATGGTCTTGAGCTGGAGCGCTAATTACGGACCATCGACGAATTTATCGGATGAGGTATTGGTTGGCGGTCTCCTGCGCTTTGTGCAGTTGATGACCGGTCGCGACGATTTGCGTCCCCTCGCCGTGGATTTCACCTTTGTCGCGCCAGTAGATACTCAAGCTTATATTGAGGTGTTTGGCGCGCCAGTCCGGTTTGGACAGGCTTGTACCGCATTGGAGTTTCCGGTCGCGTATTTGGATTTGCCGGTAAGCAATAGCGATCCAGGTCTGAAATTATTGCTAGAGCGTCAGGCCCAAGCCGCGTTGGCGGTGCTGCCGCACAGCGAGGGTTTTATGCAAGGCTTGCGCAGAGCGCTGTTGCGGGCTATGCAGAGTGGCCGCGCCAATTCGGCGCAGGTTGCCACCAGCCTGAATATGTCAGAGCGAACTTTATTTCGACGGCTTAATGAGCAGGGCCTGAGCTTTAAAGTGATTTTGGCGCAAACCCGTACCCAGTTGGCTCAGGAGTATCTGCGCGACAAGCGGCTGACCTTAAGTGAAATTGCTCTGCTATTGGGCTATTCGGAACAAAGCGCGTTTAATCGTGCCTTTAAACGCGAGACGGGCTTGTCACCGCGTCGCTACCAGCAGCAAGCCGACGGCACTTAGTTATTTTTTGCGGCATTAAATAGCTTGCGCAAGGTTTCGACCCGCTCGCGATTGACCTCAAAATCGTAGTAGCCAAGGTAGGAAGCGCTGCGCACCTCAGCCCGATTAGTATTTGGCTGATAGCGCAATTCGATATCGTCGCGATAGCGCATAATTGCGCTGTGAGTGACGGCGTGCAGGTAATTGGCTTGGCGCTCGACCACGTTAGTGCGCGGCATATTGAGCAGCGTTTCCTGCAATAGCTGCCACTGCTCGACGGAGTTAACGGTAAGCGCTGCGATGTGCTTGCTGCCCACCTCCAAGCTCGACACACAGCGTGGGGCGCTGGGGCAGGGGCCGAATTGGGTGTTGGCAGCATTTTGCATTGGTGCTGTGCTACAGGCGCTAAGTGCGCTGGCGGCGAGTAGGATGATTAATTTATACATTTGCTCTCTCCTGAACTCGCCTTACATACGCGTCGCGTAAATGGGGCTGGACCCCGAGTTTTACGTTAACGTATTCATTTTAGAGCTTTTGAATTGATAGCCGCGTTTACAAATTAGCAGCGGGTGATCAATTGCACATCAACATTACTGGTGGCGTCAGAAAACCACACTGAACCTTCGTCGATGGTGCACTGCAATTTCATGGTGCGCTGTGCCATGGCGGTAAGTACGGCGGAGTCTTCGGTATTTACTTCAATAACCCGCACATTGCCGTAGCGGCTGATTTTACTGCTGTGCTCATCCCACCACATTTGCGCGGTGCGACCGCCGTAAATTAGCAGCACAACTTGCTTAGCAATGCCGCGGGCTTTGCGCATGCGTTTTTCGCTGGGCAGGCCGAGCTCGATCCATAAGTCGATTTCACCGGTGAGGGACTTGAGCCATAAATCGGGTTCGTCGTCGGTGCTTAGACCTCTGGTAAATTCCAAATGCTCTTCGGCATAGAGGGCAAAGGCGAGTATGCGCAGCATCATGCGCTCATCGGTTTCCGAAGGATGACGGGCAACGGTAAATTGATGGGTTTGATAATAGTGACGGCGAATATCACTGATATCGAGGGTGGTTTTAAACAGCGTGGCATTTAGGGCCATGGTCTAGCTCGCGGTATTTCAGGAGGCCTTATTCTACGCTGTTTTGCCTTTAAAAGGCGGCTAGGCCAATAATTACCAGTGCATAGCGCAGGCCTTTGCCAATGCCAACTAAGATAAAAAAGGCGGGGGCGGGCACCTTCATCATGCCGCCGACCACGGTTAAGGCATCGCCACCAATTGGCATCCACGACATGAGTAACGTCCATTTTCCGTAGCGGAGAAACCAATTTTGGGCGCGCTGCAAATCGACCTTGCGCGCTGGAAACCAGCGGCGGTCGGCGTATTGCACAAATTTAGACCCCATCCACCAATTCACGCCGGCGCCCAAGGTATTGCCGGTGGTTGCGGCCAGCCATAGCCAGCCAGGATGCAAACCTTCGCGCAATTGCGCGACCAAGAGTATCTCAGAGTAAAAGGGCAGTAAGGTGGCGGCGCCAAAGGCAACTGCAAAGAGTAGAAGATAAGCAGAGATCACCGGCGCGCACTCGCTACTAAGTGCCGGAATAAATGTAATTGGCGCAATTGAAAAGGCAGGTATTCGGGGTGCCATTGCACACCAATGCGGCAGCGGTGCTCGGGATCTTCCACGGCCTGAATAATATAATCGGCGTCGCGACCTGCAACCCGTAAACCTTGGCCAAGGTCTTTAATCGCTTGGTGGTGAAGGCTATTTATTTTGCACTGCTCTTTGCCAAAGATTTGAAAGAGTTTGCTATAGGTTTCTAAATGCAGGGTTTTACGTGGCAGCAGCATGCGCTTATTTGAGGTTAAACGACGCATCATTGTTAGGTCGCTGTGCAGGGTGCCGCCGAGCACCACATTCAGTAATTGCGCACCGCGACAAATACCCAGTATCGGTAAACCGCGGCTGAGGCTGAGTTCTAAGGCGATCATTTCGAAACGGTCGCGCTCGCGGTTGATGGGCGCTATTTCTGGCGCATCTGGCATATAAAGGCGCTGATCGATATCGTCGCCACCACTAATAATAATGCCGTCTAAGTTTTCGGGGAGGGCGCTGCGGCTGGGGGTGAGTCGATAAGCCTCGGCGCCACAGCGCTGCAGCGCGAAGCGAATAAACCACCACGCCAGTGGCAGGCGAGTGTCGTCGCCGGTTACCCCAATAAGTGGTCGGCTCACAGCAGCTCCGGTATTAACCATTGGCTAACACTGTGCGACCAGTTGGTGAATAGATTGGCGGTGGGGTTATCCAAATAATTGCGATAAGCCTGACACACTGTTTCTAGGCGGCTTTTGTCCATGGCCAAATTATCTACTTGCAGCCAGTCGCGGTAGGGGTGAATTAAACCCCACTGCGGATCGTCAATTAAGCTATTGGGCAGGCGGTAGTGCAGCGTGGGCCGCGCTTTAACGCGGTCGTCGTCGACTTTGGCACGCAGCCGTGGCTCGTCGATATGGGCGAACAGCGGCAGCATATCCAAGGCGCGGTTGCGGGTGGGATTGAACTCTAAGTAATCGTCAATTAGCTGGTCGATATTAGGTTGGTAACTTGGCTTGAGAATCTTGCGCACATAGTCTTTGCCAAAGGGGTCGACATAGGAAGTTAGGCGGCGACTAAAGTCGACATCGCAGCGCATTTTTAACCATTCGTATAAACATAAGAAAGCGCGCAGATAGTCGAGAATAGTAGCCGCCTCGCAGTCTGGCATTTCTGGGTTAAGCTGCAAGCCAAAGGCGTTTTTGGCCGAGGCGTGGGTGCCTTGGGCATCGAGATTGCGCAGGTTTACAAACAGGTCTTCTAGCTGCCATAAGTCGCTCATGGCAATGGGTGGTGCAACGACTTCGAACGGCACTAATTGCTTGGCGATGGCGCCAACAATGGCCTCGGCCAGTTCTTCTAAGTCATTAGTGTCGGCAGACTCATGACGCTCGCGGCTGATCCGTTTGATGTAGGAAAAGTCCAGTTCAACGCCAAATTGGCCCAGCGAGGTGTCGACAACATTCACCTCATAGTCAGAGAGCGGCTCGGCGTTACCGCCGTATTGCTGAATGATGGTGTCGACAATGCCGTCAATTTCCATGCCGGTAAATTCAATTTCCACGCCAAGACGGCGTACGGCGCCAGCTTTGGTATGCAATTGCAGGGGTAACGGCCAGAGTTGCTTTCGGTAGGCATCTAAGGGCTTAGTCATTGGTATTTCCTATGATATGGGCAAGGGGAAGCAGGCGCTCGGTGTGCTGGCAAACCACCTGAAATAGCGTGAGTAGTGGCACCGCCAGCAATACGCCGGGGGCGCCCCACAACCAGCCCCAGAAAAAAATCCACAAAAACACCACAATGGGATTGAGACTAAAACGAAAGCCGTGCACCAGCGGGTCTATAAATTGGCCCACCGCGGCAGTAAATAGTCCGTAGCCTAGTGGCACTGCGACCATCGCTGCGGGGGTGGGGTAGCTCACCGCGCTGACAATACTGAGTAATATTAGCGTCATGCTGACCCCGAGATAGGGGATATAACGCAGCAGCGCAGCCACGGCGCCCCACAGCGCGGGATCGGGGAAATCAAACAAATACAACGCTACCGTAGTAATGCAGCCAATCGCGACGTTGACAGCCGTTATCGTCATTAGGTAGCGGGACATTTGGGTCTGGGCGCGCTGCGCTATCCGCGTGACCACGGCTTTGTCTCTCTGGGTTGGCAGGCTGTGAATAAAGCGCCGCATTAATGCTTCCCCCGACGTTAGCAGGAAGAATAAAAGAATAATACTCAAGGTGCCGTAAACCCCAAAATTTTTCGCGGTTTCCCCCAATTCTGAACGCCAGCCCGCTTCACTAATAACGACCCGTGTCACCTCAGGGTTGCTGGGGCTGGCGCTAAGCTCTTGGGCCAGTGAATCGATGCTACGAGTGGCGGCGTCAACGTCGGGGCTGTCGGTATTAACGCTGCTGAGTTGCTCGCGAACGATCTCGACCGCCTCGGGTACCCGCTGCAACCACTGGCTGGCGGGTTTGGCAAGGGCGTAAATGCCACTGCCGGCGATGCTTAGGCAAATGCTCATTACGGTTAATGCGGCGAGGCTGCGAGGTAGGCGCAAGGCCTGTAAGCGACTCACAGCGGGGCTTAGTAATAGTGAGAAAATAAGCGCTAAGGTGATCGGCAGCATGACATCTCTGGCGACCTGTAAAGTGTACAGAATCGCGAGTATGGCAATGATTTTCAGCGGCCAGTCGGCCGGTTTATTGGGCATGGTTTCCACGGGCGATTTATTTGGGTGTATTTACTGAGTTAATGGGGTTCACGCGGGCCGGTAAACCACCATATTGCGAGGCCAAATACGGGCAAAAATAGAATTAGTACGATCCATAATAGCTTGGTGGTAGAGCTTTCTTTGCTTTGCACGATGTTGAGAATGGCCCAGATATCGGCAATAAAAATAAGAAATCCCAGTACACCGCTAATCTGAAGCTCCATATGTTTCCCCGTTGAGATAATAAAAATTCAATAGTTCGCAAACTAGGCAAATATGACTGTGCTTATTTAGCGTAGCCGTAATATAGAGTAGCTGGATAGACGGGAGTTCACCAACCGGTGAAATTGCCCCGCGAACGCGGGGCGAGGGGGCTTGCTGAAATTAACGGTGCTTAGTTATGGGCGTGGAGCATTTCGTTAAGGGCGATGGCCGATTTATTGGTTAGCACCTCAACGGCGCCATTTTTGGAATTGCGGCGGAATAGCAAGTCTGACTGACCAGATAGATCGCGAGCCTTGGTGGTGCCGGCAACCGCGCCATCGGCGTCGATCATAGTGATTACCGAACCCGCAGTAATGTACAGGCCAGCTTCGATGGTGCAGCGATCACCTAGTGGAATACCGACGCCAGCATTGGCGCCAATCAGGCACTCTTTGCCCACCGAGATAATAATATTATTGCCGCCAGACAAGGTGCCCATGGTTGAGCAGCCGCCGCCAAGGTCGGAGCCCGCGCCAACCATAACACCCGCTGAAATACGGCCTTCAATCATGCCGGGGCCTTCGGTGCCAGCGTTAAAGTTAACAAAACCCTCGTGCATGATGGTGGTGCCTTCACCGAGGTAGGCGCCGAGGCGAACCCGCGCGGTGTGGGCAATACGCACGCCAGTAGGCACTACGTAGTTGGTCATTTTAGGGAATTTGTCTACTGACATCACTTCTAGCATTTCGCCTTTAAGGCGCGCATCGAGCTGGCGAGCTTTGAGTTCGCTTAGGTCTACCGCGCCTTTATTGGTCCACGCGACATTGGGCAGGGCGCCGAATAGGCCGGTAAGGTTGATTGTTTGTGGTTTAACGAGGCGGTGAGACAGCAAATGCAGCTTTAAATACCCTTCGGGTACGGAGCTTGGTGCGTCGTCGGTAGTGAGCAAGGTGACGACCAGGGGCTGGCTACCGCTGGCTAGTTGCACTGCGAGTTCGGCTTGGTCTTTATTGCCGGCAGCTTTAAGGGCCTCGGCAATTTGTGCCATTTGGTCTTTGGTGACTGCGCTGGCAGTATTGCCTTGTACTGGTTCGAGAACACTGAGGATGGCGTCTACCATTTTGGCCGCAGGTGCTAGTAGGGGTTGAGGGTAGAAGGTATCTAGCCACTCGCCTTTACGATTTTGGGTGCCGAGGCCGAGGCCGAGTGCGAAATATGTCTGGGTCATTTGCAATGTCTCTTAAGGTGTTTAAAGGGTGTGGTGGGTGAACAGCGACTGGTAATGATCGGCTTTAAAGCCGAGGTGTAACGCGCTGCCGGTGTCTAACAGGGGCCGCTTCATCAAGGTCGGGTGTTCTAAAAGTAGGGGAATAGCAGTGTCTATACATAGCCCTTCGCGTTGGGCGGGGCTAAGTTGCTTCCACGTGGTGCTGCGCTTATTGACTAAGGCTTCTACGCCTAGGTCTTGCAGCCAAGCTTGTAATTGTGGCGCGGTCAGTGGGGTTTCGCGCACATCGTGAAAAGTAAAGTCGACATTGTGCGTTTCTAACCAGCGTCTGGCGGTGCGCACGGTGTCGCAGTTTTTAATGCCGTAGAGTGTGGTGCTCATGGTTAGCTCTTGTGGTCAATGAGGGCGGAATTTACGGGCCGCTAAGGATAGCAAATTACTGCGCGCGGATCACGACGAGGTATTGCTACGGCTTGTAAACCGTCGGCGGCTTTTTACGTTTCGGATATAAAGTGGTGCATATTTCGCACACGGTGCCGTCGCAGCCTCTGGCGCTGCAGTATTCGCGGCCATAAAAAATAATTTGCAGGTGCAGCGGGTTCCACTTTTCCTTGGGGAAGAGTGATTTAAGGTCTTTTTCAGTTTGCACCACATTCTTGCCATTGGTTAGCCCCCAGCGCTGAGCTAGGCGGTGAATATGGGTGTCGACGGCAAAAGCGGGTACGCCAAAGGCTTGGGACATCACCACACTGGCGGTTTTGTGGCCGACACCTGGCAGCGTTTCTAGCGCGGCCATATTTGCAGGAACGACGCCGTTGTATTTTTCAACGAGAATTTCTGACAGGCGTTTAATAGCGCTGGATTTTTGTGGTGACAGGCCGCAGGGGCGAATGATCTGGCGGATAATTTCCACATTTTGCTCGGCCATATCAAAGGGATTGTCGGCTAACTCAAATAGCGCTGGGGTAATTTGGTTGACTCGGGCATCGGTGCACTGGGCCGACAGTAATACCGCAACTAAGAGGGTGTAGGGGTCTTTGTGGTCCAGCGGTATTGGTTGCTCGGGATACAGTTCTTGCAGGCGCTTTTCAATAAACGCAGCCCGTTCCTTCTTTAGCATGCGCCACGCTCAACTAGGCTTTGCACGTAGGCTTTTATACGATGCGCGGCATCGGCACACTGCTCTGCTTCAGCAACTAAGGCCATACGCACATAATTGGCACCAGGGTTGAAACCATCTATCTCACGGGACAAATAGCTGCCGGGCAGTACGGTGACGTGCTGTTGCTCGAATAGGCCTTTTGCAAACTCGGTGTCGCTAATCGGAGTTTTGGCCCACAGATAAAAGGAGGCGTCTGGGCGGCTAACGTCGAGGCAGCCATCGAGAATAGCAAGCACCTCGGCAAATTTCTGACGGTAGAGCTCACGATTAGCCTTAACGTGTGCTTCATCGCTCCATGCCGCTACGCTGGCCAGTTGGTGTTGAACTGGCATCGCGCAACCGTGGTAGGTGCGGTAGAGCAAAAAGTCTTTGAGAATAGCGGCGTCGCCGGCCACAAAGCCAGAGCGCAAGCCTGGCAGGTTAGAGCGTTTAGATAGACTGTGAAAAACCACGCAGCGCCGGTAATCATTGCGGCCGAGTTCCGCGCAGGCTTGGAGTAAGCCTGGCGGCGGGCTGGCTTCGTCAAAATACAGCTCGGAATAGCATTCGTCGCTGGCGATTACAAAGTCGTATTGATCGGCTAGGGCGACGAGCTCTTTGAGTTGCGAACTGCTCATTACCGCGCCGCTGGGGTTGCCTGGGGTGCAGATATACAGCAACTGGCAGCGCTGCCAAACGTCGGCACTCACTGCCGCAAAATCGGGAATAAAGCCATTTTCCACACGACAGGCCAGAAATTCTGGCGTGGCGCCAGCCAGTAGCGCAGCACCTTCGTATATTTGGTAAAAAGGATTGGGGCTGCACACTAGGGCGTTGGGGCCGGGGCTGACCACTGTTTGGGCAAAGGCAAATAGCGCCTCGCGGGTGCCGTTAACCGGCAGTATTTCGGTTTCGGGGTCGAGCTTGCTCAGGCTAAAGCGCTGGCATGCCCAGCTTGCGATCGCGTTTCTTAACTCGGGAATCCCCTTGGTGGTGGGGTAGTTGCTGAGTTTGTCGATATTGCCGGTAATGGTTTTGGCGACAAAATCTGGCGAGGCGTGCTTGGGCTCGCCAATGGAGAGCGCGATATGGGCGAGTGCCGGGGTTTGAAGTCCGGCAAATAAGTCGCGCAATTTTTCAAAGGGATAGGCTTGCAGTGCCAATAAATGAGGGTTCATAGGGGCTTGCTACTCGCTTTCTCGTCTAGTTCTCGGCAAATGGCCTGTTGTATTTCTTCGCAGAGCACAGGGTCGTCTATGGGCCGCTGGTTTTCGTCGGTGATAAAAAAGACGTCTTCAACTCGTTCGCCGAGGGTGGCGATTTTGGCATTTTGTAAGCGAATATCGTATTGATTAAAAATTCGCGCCAAGCGTGCCAATAAGCCCGGACGGTCGGGGGTGATCACTTCGAGTACGGTGTGACCTTTATTTAGGTCGGTAGCCATACTGGTGCGGGTTGGAATTGAAAATAGTCGCATTTGTCTGGGGGTGCGGCGGTTGATGGTGGCGGGGAAGCGCTCGGGGTGCTCCAGATGTTCCTGCATAAATTCTATGATGTGGGCGATTCGGCTGGGGTTGTCGCCTATGGTTTCACCCTCGGCACCCAAAACATAAAAGGTATCCAAGGTATAACCGGTGCCGCTATTGTAAATGCGGGCGTCTTGAATACTCAGGTCGAGTTGCTCCAGCGCCTCGGCGAGCATGGCAAATAAACCAGCTTTGGCCTTGGTGTGCACAAAGATCTGGGTTGCGCCCTCGTGGTCGAGTAAGCCGCCTTCTTTGACAAGGATTACGCTGGTATTGGCGCTAGTGCGCTGGGCGATAGCGCGGGTGTGCCAAACGATGTCGTCAATTTGTTCGCGAATAAAATAATCTTCGCCGGTGTCGGCCCACAGGGTGCGAATTTCGGTTTCGGTAAAGCCGTAGTCTTCGAGTTTTTCGATGGCGCCAGCTTGGGTCTCGTCGATCCACTCTTGTTTGTCGATGGGCGTCTCGAGGCCGCGGCGCAGTGCGCGCCGCGTTTCGGCATAGAGCTGACGCATTAGTGACGCCCGCCACGATGTCCATAAATTGGGGTTGGTGGCGTTAATGTCGGCCACGGTTAAGCAGAATAAATAATCGAGGTGCTGGATATCGCCCATCGTTAACGCGAAATCGCGAATTACCTCGGGGTCTTGAATGTCTTTGCGCTGGGAAACCGAGGATATTTCGAGGTGTTTTTCAACCAGCCACGCCACCAAATTGCCATCGCGTTTATTTAGGCCGATGTATTCACAAAACTCCCGCGCATCCACGGCGCCAAGACTGGAGTGGTCGCCGCCACGGCCCTTGGCTATGTCGTGGAATAAGCCCGCTAGATAAAGCAGTTCGTGCTTGGGCAGACGCTGCATTATTCGGCAGGCCATGGGGTATTGGGCGACCATGCTGGGGTAGCGGAAGCGGCTGATATTTTTAATCAGCTCAAGGGTGTGCGCATCAACTGAGTATATGTGGAAGAGGTCGTGCTGCATTTGCCCGACAATATGGGCAAAGGCGGGTATAAATTTGCCGAGAATACGAAAGCGCTTCATGCGTCGCAGGCTCAGCGCAACCCGGTTGGGCGAGCGCAATAGTTCTAAGAAATAGCGCTTGTTTTTAGGGTCAGCGCGGAAGCGGTCGTCAATTAAATGCCGCGACTTACGGATTAGGCGAATGGTGCTCGCTCTAACGCCGTCGATGCCCTCGTGATTGGCCATCAGCACAAATATTTCCATTAGCGCTGAGGGTGTCTTAGTAAAGACTTTGTCGTTGGCCGCTTCAATATGGCCGTTGCGAATGCGAAAACGGGGGTTAATCTCTAATACGGTTTCGGCTTCGCAGGCGCGCAGTATGGTTTCGTCAAAGTGCTGCATAAGCACGTCGTTAAGCTCGCCAAGGTGCATGGCCCAGCGATAGTACTGTTGCATAAATTGTTCAACGGCGAGCCTGCCATTGCCGTCGGTAAAACCGAAGGACTCTGCCAAGGTGCGTTGGTGGTCGAAGAGCAGGCGATCTTCTTCGCGACCGGCCAGAAGGTGCAGGGCAAAGCGAACCCGCCACAAGAAATCCTGACCTTCTTTTAAGGTGTCTAGCTCGTCTTGGGTGAGGAATTGACGTTCTAGCAATTCGTCGATGGATTGGGCGCCAAAATGCCGTTTGACTACCCAGCCTATCATTTGAATATCGCGTAGGCCGCCCGGCGAACTTTTGATGTTGGGTTCTAAATTGTATTCAGAGTTGGCAAATTTGCGGTGGCGATGAATTTGCTCATCCCACTTTGCTCTAAAAAACTCACTGCTCGGCCAAATTTGATCGGGGCCGACTCTGCTCATTAATTCGTCGTAGAGTGCAGTGTTGCCTGCAAGTGGGCGAGACTCCATGAGGTTGGTGGCAACGGTAATGTCATCGGCGGCGGTTTGCTGGCACTGGCTAACCGTTCTGACGCTGTGACCAATTTCGAGATTGATATCCCATAACAGGGTGATCAGGCTTTCGATATTGTCGCGGTAGTCGCTGGCGTCATCGCTGGTCAGTATTAATAAATCGATATCGGAATAGGGGTGCAGCTCGCCGCGGCCATAGCCACCAACAGCGATCAGACTGATGTCGTCGCGCCACTGATAGCTAGCCCAGATGTTTTGCAATAGTGCGTCTATACGGTTAGAGCGCAGGGCAACTAAATCGCGAATATTTTCCTTGGCTTCAAAGCGGGCTTTTAGATCTTTGGCTAGTTCTTTGAGGTAGGTTTTGTACACCTTGATCGGTTTGCTAATACTTGGGTCTTGCTGGCTGAGGAGCTGTGGATCCGGTAGGGCCGCAATACTCATTTCGGCTCCTGAAAAAAAGGTTCGTCGGGGCGGGCGGTCAGTACTTCAACGCCGTTCGCCGTTACCGCCATGGTGTGTTCCCATTGGGCAGAGAGGCGGCGATCTTTGGTGGTCACGGTCCAGCCGTCTTTCATATTGAGCTTGGTTTGTTTTTTACCGGCATTGATCATTGGTTCAATGGTGAACGTCATGCCTTCTTTTAATACCAAATCATTGCGGCGGTTGTAGCCTTCGCCGTAATGGAGCACTTGGGGGTCTTCGTGAAACACTTGGCCAATACCGTGGCCGCAGTATTCTTCTACTACGCTGTAATGTTTGCCGCGTGCGTGTTTCGCGATAATAGTGCCAATGTCGCTTAGCTTGCAGCCGGGCCTGACGATTTCAATAGCTTGATACATGCATTCCTGTGCTACCACGCAGAGACGCTTGGCGTGTTCGGGCACATTGCCCACATAAAACATGCGATTGGTGTCGCCGTGCCAGCCATCTTTTATAACAGTGACGTCAATATTCAGGATGTCGCCATCTTTTAAAACTTTGGCGTCCGACGGTATGCCATGGCAAATAACATCGTTTAGGGAGGTGCACACCGACTTGGGGAAGCCGTTGTAGTTCAGCGGCGCCGGAATGGCATTTTGCACATTCACTATATAGTCGTGGCAGATGCGGTCTAACTCGCCGGTGCTAATGCCTGGTTGGACATGGGGTGTGATCATTTCAAGCACGTCGGCGGCCAAGCGGCCAGCAATACGCATGGCGGCGATTTGCTCGGGGGTTTTAATGCTTACATTCATAACAAGAGTACCGTGCGCGGAATAATTGGGCGACTAAAGCCCGCTATTGTAAACCATCGCTTTGGGAGTGGCGAAGGTAGTGGGGATTTTTACGCTTGAAAGCGGTTTTGGCTTTATGTGGCAGGGCCTCTGTGGTATAAATACGCGCCCCAATAATGGCTCAGGCTGTAATTGGTTAATCGACGCGCAAAAACCGACACGTAATCCCGGGTGCTCTAGCTTAGCTGGGGTTGGGTTGCGGGGTTTTTGCAAGTTAGTAACCCGATGTTAATTAAGGAAAAATCATGTCACATATAAGCATGCGTGAAATGCTGCAAGCCGGCGTTCACTTTGGTCACCAGACTCGCTACTGGAACCCAAAAATGGGTCCCTATATTTTTGGTGCCCGCAATAAGATCCACATAATCAATCTTGAGCACACTGTTCCTGCGATGAATAACGCGTTGGACGCAATTGCCAAGATGGCTGCAAATAAGAACAAAATCCTGTTTGTTGGCACCAAGCGTGCTGCAAGCAAGATCATTGGCGAGCAAGCTACCCGCGCCGGTATGCCTTTTGTGAGCCACCGCTGGTTGGGCGGCATGCTGACTAACTATAAAACCATTCGTCAGTCAGTGCGTCGTTTGCGCGAGCTTGAAGCTCAGCAATTGGACGGTACGTTTGACAAACTGACCAAGAAAGAAGCCCTGATGCGTCGCCGTGATATGGAGAAGCTTGAGCGCTCCATTGGTGGTATCAAGGATATGGCTGGTCTGCCAGATGCATTGTTCGTCATTGATGTTGATCACGAGCGGATTGCTATTCAAGAAGCCAACAAACTGGGTATTCCAGTATTTGGTATTGTTGATACCAACAGCAACCCAGATGGTGTTGATTTTGTTATTCCTGGTAACGACGACGCGATTCGCGCCATCAAGCTGTATGTTACTGCCGTTGCAGACGTTGCTATTAAAGCCGCTGCCAATGACGCCGTTGTAGCAGATGAGTTTGTTGAAGTTGCTGCTAGCCCAGAAGGCGAAAGCGCTGCCGAGTAAATCTCGCCGCTAAGCAGTCTACGAAAGGGGGCGCGGCCCCCTTTTTTTGGATATCTATTGAGCAGGGCCGGTTTTGACGGTCGTGCTTAAGGTCAAAATACGAGGATTTTAGGATGGCTGTATCAGCATCAATGGTTAAAGAATTACGCGATCGCACTGGCTTGGGCATGATGGAGTGTAAAAAAGCACTCAATGAGTCTAATGGCGATATCGAACTGGCAATTGAAGAGCTACGTAAATCAAGCGGCATGAAAGCAGCTAAAAAAGCCGGTCGTACTGCGGCTGATGGCGTTGTTACTACTAAAGTTGCGGAAGATGGTAGCTACGGCGTAGTGGTAGAAGTGAATAGCGAAACCGATTTCGCTGCTCGTGAGCCAGGTTTTCAGGCTTTTGCCGCACTGGTTACTGATAAAGCGTTTGCCACTAAAGAAACCGACATTGCGGTATTGATGGCCGGTGAATTGGAAGCAGCTCGTGAATCGTTGGTTCAAAAAATTGGCGAGAACATTAGTGTACGTCGTGCGCTGGTAGTAACGGCCGAAGATGGCGTGGTTGATAGCTATGTTCACTCTAACAACCGTATTGCGGTATTGGTTGCATTGAAAGGCGGCGACGCTGAGCTGGCTCGCGATGTGGCTATGCACGTTGCTGCGGTTAACCCGCGTGTTGCTAAGGCAGAAGATATGCCTGCTGAAGAAATCGAAAAAGAGCGCGAAATCTTCACTGCCCAAGCGGCAGAGAGCGGCAAGCCTGCTGAAATCATTGAGAAAATGATTGACGGCCGGATCCGTAAGTTCCTGTCAGAAAGCTCGCTAGTTGATCAGGCCTTTGTTAAAGACCCTGAGGTGACTGTTGGCAAACTGCTGAAAAGCGGCGGTGCTGATATTCAAGAATTCGTCCGCTTTGAAGTGGGTGAAGGCATTGAGAAAGAAGAAGTGGATTTTGCCGCCGAGGTGGCTGCTCAGCTGAAAGGCTAAGCCACTTAGTAAATCGGGGCCTGCGGGCCCCGATTTACTATAGGCGATATACAAATTTTTAACATATCGTGCAATGTGGTGAGGTAAACGATGTCTAGCCAAAGTCGGGATAAGAAATACAAGCGCATACTTCTAAAATTAAGTGGCGAGGCTCTAATGGGGAGTCTGGGGTTTGGTATTGATCCCAAGGTCTTGGACCGCATGGCGCTGGAAGTAGGGCAGTTAGTTGGTATTGGCGTGCAGGTTGGTCTGGTGGTGGGTGGCGGTAATTTATTCCGTGGCGCAGCATTGCAGACGGCCGGACTCGACCGAGTCACTGGCGACCACATGGGTATGCTGGCAACGGTCATGAACGCACTGGCGCTACGTGATGCATTAGAGCGCAGTAATATAAAATCCTCAGTTATGTCGGCTATTCCCATGAGTGGCGTGGTAGATCACTATGATCGCCGCAAAGCGATTCGGGCTTTAACCCGTGGCGAGGTAGTTATTTTTGCCGCTGGCACTGGCAATCCGTTTTTTACCACGGATTCTGCTGCAGTGCTGCGGGGCATAGAAGTTGACGCCGACCTAGTGCTCAAAGCAACTAAGGTTGATGGGGTGTATAGTGCCGACCCAATGCGTGATCCAGACGCAGTAAAATACGATTACCTCAGCTATGATGAGGTGCTGGATAAAAAACTCGAGGTGATGGATCTTACGGCAATCTGCTTGTGCCGTGATCACAATATGCCCTTGCGAGTATTTGCCATGGAGCAGCAGGGCGCTCTTTTGAATATTGTTGTGGGTGGCGAAGAGGGAACGCTAGTGGCCGCCACAAAGCGCGAGGAGAAGAAATCGTGATAAATGAACTGAAAGAAGATGCCAAAGTACGTATGGCAAAGGCGATTGAAGCCCTAGGTAGTAATTTTAATAAAATCCGTACCGGCCGCGCGCACCCGAGCTTATTAGATGGTGTGCGGGTATCGTATTACGGCACCGATACGCCGCTGTCGCAGGTGGCCAATATTGGCATCGAAGACGCGCGCACGCTTACCGTTACACCTTGGGAAAAGAACATTGTTCCCGATGTTGAAAAAGCCTTGATGAAGTCAGATCTGGGTTTGAACCCCAGTACCGCTGGCAGCGTGATTCGCATTCCAATGGCAATGCTTACCGAAGAAACCCGTAAAGGTTACATCAAAACCGCACGTGCTGAAGCCGAGAGCGCGCGGGTGTCGATTCGCAGCGCCCGTCGCGATGTGCTTTCTGATATTAAAGACCTGCTAAAAGAAAAAGAAATTAGCGAAGACGATGAGCGTCGCGCGCAGGACGAAGTGCAGAAAATCACCGATCAGTTTATCGCAGAAGTTGATAAGGCACTTGCGGCCAAAGAAACTGATTTGATGGTTATCTAAGCGGCGAAATTCCTTGTCATGGTAGTAAGTACGCGGTCCGCCGCATCCCCAAGTGTTCCGCGCCATGTTGCCATCATTATGGATGGCAACAATCGCTGGGCCAAGCGTCAAGGTTTGAAATCTTCGGCGGGTCATCGCGCCGGTGTTGAAGTGATTCGGCCACTGCTCAAACTGACTCGCGAGCGGGGCGTTGAGATAGTGACCTTGTTCGCTTTCTCCAGTGAAAACTGGCGGCGCCCTACACTCGAAGTTCAGGCCTTGATGCGCTTGTTTTCCAGCTATCTGGACTCCGAAACTAAGCAACTTCACGCCGACGGAGTGCGTATGCGCTTTATTGGCGAACGCAGTCAATTCTCGGCTGCTCTGCGCAAGCAGATGGACTACAGCGAGCAATTAACCCGCTTTAACCGCGATACCCAGTTAGTCATTGCGGTAGATTACGGCGGCCAGTGGGATATTGTGAATGCCGCAAAATCGCTGGCGGAGCAAGTGCAGGCAGGAGAATTAACGCCAGCAGACTTTAGTGTTGAGCTGTTTGATAAGCAAATGTCGCTTGCTGATGTTCCCAAACCGGATTTGTGTATACGCACGGCCGGTGAGCAGCGCATCAGTAATTTTTTATTGTGGCAGCTGGCTTATAGCGAGCTGTATTTTACCGATTGTTTCTGGCCGGACTTCGACGCTGCCGAGCTGGATCGTGCACTACATGCCTATGCCCACCGCGACCGCCGTTTCGGCGCTCGCGATAACGAGAATGACGCGGCAGGCACGGAGTAGGAGAGTCAATTTATGCTGAAGCAGCGGGTCATCACTGCGGTGGTGATTGTTTTAGTGCTATTTACGGCATTGGCCTACTTGTCGATGCCGGCCTTGTCTGCGGTATTTGCGCTAGTTGTGCTAATGGCGGCGTGGGAGTGGGCCAATCTCAGTGGTTTTGCCAGTCGTGTCGGTCGCAGTGTGTATGTTGCTTGCTGCGCACTAGTCATCGCACTGGCGGGGCAGCAGACGGCCATTTTTACCGAGCTGAATTTTGTTGTGCTGCGCGAAATACTTGTGGCCGCCTGTGTGTGGTGGGCAATTGCCCTGTTGTGGGTTAAAGCCTACCCCCTAAGTGCTGGTTTGTGGGGCTCGCAAGCAATGCGCAGCGTGCTGGGTTTGCTGGTGCTGGTGCCCGCTTGGCTGGCGCTGAGCTATTTGCGCAGCTTAAGCGGTGGTGTTTATCTTATTTTGGTGGTTATTGGTTTGGTTGTGGCCGCAGATGTTGGCGCGTATTTTAGCGGCCGCGCATTTGGTAAGGCTAAGCTAGCGCCTGCAGTGAGCCCTGGAAAATCGTGGGCGGGATTTTGGGGCGGTTTGTTTAGCAGTGTATCGCTAATGGCTGGGCTGTGGTTGGTTTGGCCGGGCGGCATGCCGGTCGGATTAGTGCCAATGCTGTGCCTTGCGGTCGTCACCGCGCTGGCTTCCGTGTTAGGGGATTTGCTGGAAAGCATGGTTAAACGCCATCGCGGCATTAAAGATAGCGGTAATTTATTGCCGGGTCACGGTGGTATTATGGATCGTATCGACAGCATTACTGCCGCCGCGCCGGTATTTGCCCTTGGTTTAATCGTAATAGGGTGGGTGTAATGCAGTCGGTCACCGTATTAGGGTCTACAGGGTCTATTGGGCTAAGCACGCTTGACGTGCTCGGCCGCCATCGTGATCTTTATTCTGTCTACGCGTTAACCGCGAATACGAGTGTGGATGAACTCTACGCTCAGGTTATTGAGTTTGCCCCGCGGTATGCAGTTTTGCGGGACGAGAGCTTGGCCCAAGAATTTGCTCAACGCCTTCGTGCAGCGGGCAGTAAAACCGAGGTGCAATGCGGCGAAACGGGCTTGTGTGAGGTTGCCGCCGCCGCGGATATTACCATGGCGGCCATTGTTGGCTCGGCGGGCTTGCTGCCAACTCTGGCAGCGGTAGAGGCCGGTAAGAAGGTGTTGCTGGCCAACAAAGAATCGCTGGTCATGGCTGGGCGCTTATTTATGGACGCGGTGGCACGGAGTGGCGCCACCTTATTACCGATCGACAGCGAGCATAACGCGATATTTCAGTGTCTCCCCATTGCGTGTGACGCGGGTATAAAGGCGCAGGGTGTGCAGCGCATTTTGCTCACCGGTTCCGGCGGCCCATTCCGTTCGACGCCACTTGCTGAGCTTGCCACGGTTACTCCAGATCAGGCTTGTGCCCACCCCAATTGGTCGATGGGGCGCAAAATTTCGGTTGATTCAGCAACCATGATGAACAAGGGGCTTGAGTTAATTGAGGCCTGTTGGTTGTTTCATACCGATCCCGCCAGTATTGATATTATTATTCATCCGCAGAGTGTTATTCACTCTATGGTGGAATACGTTGATGGCTCGGTGCTCGCGCAGCTGGGTAATCCCGATATGCGCACACCAATTGCTCATGCTTTGGCGTGGCCAGAGCGAATTCGGTCTGGGGTGTCGAGCTTAGACATTATTAGCCAGGCGCGTTTAGATTTTGAAGCGCCAGACGACGTGCGTTTTCCCTGCTTGCGTCTCGCAAGAGAGGCGGCGATTCGAGGTGGTACCGCGCCGGCAGTGCTAAATGCCGCGAATGAAGTCGCAGTTGCGGCCTTTTTGGAGGGCGACCTCGCGTTTGCTAGTATTGCTACGCTCATCGCTGAGGTGATGGCCGAGCACGTAGTTGTTGAACCGCAGTCGCTGGCCGATGTCCAACATGCCGATGCTTCTGCGAGGGCCTTGGCCGAAGCGATTATTGCTGGTAAAACATTGGTTTAAGTTCGAATAAAAATGTTAAGTGACCTAGTTTTAGGTTTGCTTTAGGGCTCAATTACAAGGAACGACAGGCGTGCTGGATATTTTGCAAACTATTGTTGTGACCATTGCGACCTTGGCGATATTGGTTGCTGTTCACGAATTTGGCCACTTTTGGGTGGCTCGGCGCTGCGGCGTCAAAGTTTTGCGTTTCTCAGTGGGCTTCGGTCGACCTCTCTTAAAATGGACTGACCGCAGCGGCACAGAATACGTGGTGGCCGGCATTCCCTTGGGCGGCTATGTAAAGATGCTGGACGAGCGCGAGGCGCCCGTGCCAGAAGAACTACAAAGCCAAGCGTTTAATCGCGCTTCGCCAAAATCACGAATCGCTATTGCGGCAGCTGGTCCGGTGGCTAATCTCATTCTGGCTGTGTTCGTATACTGGCTGATATTTTTAAATGGGGTTAGCGGCGTTGCGCCGATCGTTGCCGAGGTTGAAGCCGGCTCGCTGGCTGCTCGCGCGGGGATTGTGGCGGGCCAAGAGTTTATTGCCGTTGATGGCAAGGCCACACCAACTTGGGAAGCGCTGCAGATGCAGCTGCTTGAACGAATCGGTGAAGACGGCGATATTCATTTTTCTCTCAAATACCCCGATTCCGATTTGGTATACCAAAGCTCCGTAGCATTGAACGCTTGGATGCAAGATGTCGATGAGCCAAATCCCGTACGGGAATTGGGTGTCACCTTATATATGCCTACGCTGCTAGCTAAACTCGACCAAATCGTCCCTGATAGCCCAGCGGAGCGCGCTGGCATGCAAACCGGTGATGTGGTGTTGCGTATTGATGGCAATGAGGTCAGTACGTGGAATGAATGGGTTGAGTTTGTTCGCGGCATCCCTGAGCAAACCGTTAACGTTGTTGTGGACCGCGCTGGTCAGCAGTGCGAATTACAGATTACTCCCGAACGCAAACTGGACGAGGCCAATAACGCCTACGGTTACGTAGGGGTGAGCGTGGCCATGCCAGAATGGCCGAAAGAGATGCTGCGTAACGTCCAATATGGCGTGTTTGGCGCTGCAACAGCTGCTGTCGATAAAACGTGGCAGATGAGCGTTTTTACATTGACATCTATTAAAAAGATGCTGACCGGCTTGTTATCACCGAAAAACTTGAGTGGACCGATAACCATTGCTAAAGTGGCGAGCTCCTCAGTGCAGTACGGCTTCTTTTCTTGGCTGACGTTTTTGGCGCTATTGAGTGTTAGTCTTGCCGTACTGAACTTACTGCCAATTCCTGTGTTAGACGGTGGGCATATTGTTTATGCCATTGTGGAGTGGTTAACCGGTAAGCCAGTAGCAGAGCAAGTGCAAGTCTGGGCGAACCAGCTGGGCTTGGTGTTGGTAGTTTTTGTCATGATATTTGCTTTATATAACGATGTGTTGCGGCTGTAATTTACTGCCTTCGCGATGCTTTTTGTCTTACATATTGGCGCTGTTGGTTTTGTTTTGGCAGCCGCCCCGAGCCTTGGTTTTTAGCTGTTGATGAAACGCTTTTTAGCACTTAGTCTTTTTCTGTGGTCGGCGAGCTTTTTCGCCTCGGCCCAAGATTCACTCGCCGTGTCGGATATTCGCGTAGAAGGTTTACAGCGCATATCGTCGGAAACTGTGTTTTCGGCACTGCCCATTAGCGTTGGCGATCGCCTAGATCCCCGCGCTTTGGCCAATGCCTCACGAGCATTGTTTAATACCGGTAATTTTGACGACATTCAAATCGGTATTGATGGCGACGTGTTGGTGGTGCGGGTGGTCGAACGCCCAGCAATCAGCGCAATCAATCTCGAGGGTAATAAGGCTCTTGCGACTGAAGCGCTGATGGACGGCTTAAAAAATGCCGGCCTTGCCGAGGGACAGGTCTTTAAACGCTCTACCCTTGAAACCATGGGTATGGAGTTAACACGGCAATACGTATCCCAAGGCCGATACGACGCCAGCATCGAAACCGATGTGGTGGCCGAACCCCGCAACCGAGTTTCGATCAGTATTAATATCGATGAAGGCAGCAATGCGACCATCGAACATATTAATATTGTTGGCAACACTATTTACGACGACGATACCTTGCTCGATTTATTCGAATTGAAAACCGGTGGTTGGTTGTCGTTCTTTAGTAGCAGCAATAAATACTCCCGCGAAAAATTAAAAGGTGACCTCGAAAAGCTCAATTCTTATTACCTCGACCGCGGCTATTTATTATTCAATGCCGATTCGGTTCAGGTCGCTATTAGCCCCAACCGCAAGTCAGTTTACATTACGGTCAATGTGGAAGAAGGCGAGAAATACACGGTCAGTGGCGCAGAATTGTCCGGTGATCTGGTGTTGCCAGAAGATGATTTGTCGCGTTTTGTCTTAGTTAAAGAAGGACAGGTTTTCTCCCAAGCATTGGTAACAAGTACTGAAGAGTTTTTAACCAAGCGTTTAGGCAATGAAGGCTATAACTTTGCCAAGGTTCGAGGCATTCCCGAACGTGACGAAGATGCGAAGACCGTTGCCCTAAAATTCTTTATTGACCCAGGTAAGCGTACCTACGTGCGCCGTATCGGCTTTGAGGGCAATTCGCGGACTTCTGATGAAGTGCTGCGCCGCGAGATGCGTCAGTTTGAAGGTGCACCTGCATCGGCAGATAAAATAGAATTGTCGCGGGTGCGACTGGAGCGTTTGGGTTATTTTAAAGAAGCGAAGGTTGACACCCTCGAAGTACCCGGTACCGATGATTTAATCGATTTGCATTATCAAGTTGAAGAGCAGAGTTCCGGTAGCCTTGGCGCCAGCGTTGGTTTCTCTCAAGACAGTGGCTTAATGTTAAGTGCCAATATTCAACAAAATAACTTTTTTGGTACCGGTCAGCAGGTTGGCTTTGGCGTGTCGCGCAGTGATTTCGCTACCAGCGCCAGCTTTAACTATATGGATCCGTACTTTACTGAAGACGGCGTGAGTCGCGGTTTTTCGGTGTACTACCGGACCACCGATTACGAAGAAATAAACGTTGCCAGCTATACCACAGACACCTATGGCAGCAGTGTAAATTTTGGCTACCCCATTTCTGAAACCGAGCGTTTGGGCTTTGATTTAGGTGTTAACCGCACGTCGATAACGGCGGGTGTGAGCGCGGTAAAAGAAATTAAAACCAGTCCACGCATATTTGACGCCGTTGATAATTACTTTGTTAGTACAAGGGATATCACTACCGGTAAATACACTGTTGCAGAAGTGTTGGAAAACATCAGCCAGCTTGATCCCAGCGCTTTGACGCCTGTAGAGGAAGAGGGGTTTTTGGATAAGTACGGCGATGAGTTTGATAACTTTACTGCGGGTATGTCGTGGCGGCAGTCCACCCTAAACCGTGGCTTGCTGGCAACCCGTGGCGCGTCGCAATCCTTGTCGGTAGAGGTTGCTGTGCCGGGCTCAGATTTGGAATACTTTAAGCTGGGTTATGAAGGCCAGCTCTATGTACCATTAAGTAGCAGCTTCACTTTACGCTTCCGTACCCAACTGGGTTATGGCGATGGCTACGGCAATATAGAGAGCCTGCCGTTCTACGAGAACTTCTATGCCGGTGGTTTTGGGTCGGTGCGCGGCTATAAGAGCAACACCTTGGGACCGCGCAGTTCAACCGCAGACGTATACCGCATTAGTCAAGCGGCTACCGCGATTGATGCTGACGGCAATGCGCGGGCTTTATCGGCGCAGGGTGCTTATGTTTTAGATCCGGCAACGGGACTACTTGTGGTTGATAGTGCCACTTCATATAATCGCGACCCTGATCCCTTTGGTGGTAACGTATTGGTAGAAGGTAGTATTGAATTGTTGTTCCCGCTGCCCTTTGTGAAGGATCAGCGTTCGGTGCGCAGTGGCTTCTTCTTTGATGCGGGCAATGTGTTCAGTACCAGCTGTAGCTCTAGTCAGCTTAACTGTACTACGCCTGGGGCTTCTGATTTGCGTTACTCAGCGGGGATTGGCGCAACATGGATCACCGGTTTTGGTCCCCTGACCTTTAGTTTAGGCCGAGCACTGAATCCAGAAAAAATTGACGATACTGAAATCTTTCAGTTCTCATTGGGTCGTAGTTTCTAATTAATAGCAAAATAACGAATAGGAGTTTTTCATGAAGTTTTATAAGGTAGTTGCCGTTGCTGTAATGGCTCTTTGGGCTTGCGGTGCTGTTGCCGAAGGACGGATTGCGGTATTTGATGTTGAAGCTGCGGTGCTCAATACCGATATGGCTAAAAAGCGTTTAACAGCCATGCGCAATCAGGCTGAATACAAAAAAAATGTCGCTGAGCTAGAAAGCTTAAAGAAAAATTACGATAAGATTGTTGAACAGTTCCAAAAAGATTTTGACATTCTTAGTGCTGAACAACGTCAAACGACAAAGAACAAAATCGACGCAGCGCGGGCTGATGGCGAGCATTTGGCACGTAAAATCGAAGGTGCAAACCAGCAAGAAGCGCAGTCGATTCTTCAGGAACTAGGGCCAAAATTGCAGCAGATTCTGCCTCAGCTAGTAAAAGACGAAAATATTGGTTTGCTGTTGCCGCGCAAATCGGTACTTCATGCCGATAGCAGCTACGATATTACTGCTAAAGTGGCGGATAAGTTGAATCAAGCCAAGTAATGTCTGGGCAAAAAACATTCAGCTTAGCTGAGCTTGCGAAGGCCCTAGAACTTGAGTTTCAGGGCGATGGGGAGACGCGATTGATTGGCATTGCGCCACTCGCCACCGCAAATGCTGGTTATCTTAGTTTTTTGTCGAATATCAAGTTTAAGACTGCGCTGCAGACCAGCTCTGCCAGCGCAGTTATTCTCCACCCTGAATTGGCCGCAAGCTATACTGGTAATTGTTTAACAAGTGTTAATCCCTACCTCAGTTACGCGCAGGCCAGTGCCTTATTTGATCCAATGGAAAAGCCTCGCGCCGGCGTGCATCCCAGTGCTGTAGTGGTTGCAGAAGACGTCGATGACTCCGTTGCTATTGGTGCTAGCTGCGTTATTGAACAGGGTGCACAGATTGGCGCTGGCACAGTGATTGGTCCTGGTACTGTGGTTGGTGCTAACTCGCGAATAGGTAAAAACTGTTTTATTCATGCCAATGTGTCGATATACCACGGTGTGAGCATTGCAGATGATGTAATCATACATTCAGGTGTAGTGATTGGCGGCGACGGTTTTGGCTTTGCACCTGGCGCAAGTGGTTGGCAAAAAGTTCACCAACTTGGCGGGGTTCGTATTGGCAGTCGGGTTGAAATCGGTGCCAATTCTTGTATTGACCGTGGCGCCCTCGATGACACGATAATTGGCGACGATGTAATTTGCGATGACTACACTATGATCGCGCATAATGTGGTGATAGGCGATGGCACTGCAATGGCGGCGGCCTGCCAGATTGCAGGTAGTACCGTGATCGGGAAAGCTTGCACCTTCGCAGGAAATGTTGGTGTTGTTGGCCATATTACGATTGCCAATAGGGTACATATCACCGCTAGAACAATGATTACCAAATCGATTTTAAAACCAGGCTCTTATTCCAGCGGCACCGGAATGATGGAAACTGGCTTGTGGCGGAAAAACGCCGCGCGCTTTGCGAAACTCGACGAATTGTATCGTCGGGTTATCTCCCTAGAAAAGCAGTTAAAAATTCAAGAGAAGGACGAAGGCTGAGCCATGGTAATGGACATTAATGAAATCAAAGAGTATCTGCCGCAACGCTACCCATTTTTATTGGTTGATCGGGTGCTTGAGTTAAATTTGGGTGAGTCAATTGTTGCCTTGAAAAATGTTACAGGTAATGAAAATCACTTCAATGGGCATTTCCCTGAATTGCCTATTATGCCTGGGGTATTAATTATCGAGGCGATGGCGCAGGCGGCAGGTATTTTGGGTTTTAAAACTCTGAATAAAAAGCCTGCTGAGGGTTCAATTTATATGTTTGCCGGTGTAGATAAGGCGCGCTTTAAACGTCAGGTGGTACCTGGCGATCAATTGATCCTCAAGGCTCAGTACGTGTCTGATAAAAGCGGTCTGTGGAAGTTTGAGTGCCAAGCCTTTGTTGATGATAAATTAGCCGCTTCTGCAACGATATTGTGTATCGATCGGAAGAGTAAGTAATTGTGACTGAAAATATTCACTCAACTGCGATTATTGACCCGCGTGCGATTATAGATCCCAGTGCGGTGATCGGCGCTGGGGTGATTATTGGACCGTGGACCATGGTTGGTGCCGATGTTGTAATTGGCGATGGCTGCGAGATTCGCTCCCATGTAGTGCTCATGGGGCCGACCACAATTGGTAAAAATAATCGCATTTTCCAGTTTTCAACCGTTGGCGACGACACCCCAGACCTTAAGTACAAAGGTGAAAAAACCGAATTAATTATCGGTGACGACAATGTGATTCGCGAGGGTGTAACAATTCATCGCGGCACTATTCAAGATCGTGGCAAAACGATTATCGGCAATAAAAATTTACTGATGGCTTATGTCCACGTTGGTCATGATTCAGTGATTGGCGATAACTGTATTCTGGTTAACAATGCCTCACTGGCTGGTCATGTGGTGGTGGGTGATTGGGCGATATTGAGCGGCTATACCCTTGTGCATCAATTTTGCTTTATAGGCGCCCACAGCTTTGCTGGTTTTGGCTGTGGCATTAGTAAAGATGTACCCGCTTACGTCACCGTGAGTGGCACGCCTGCTGAAGCGAAAACGATTAACAGTGAAGGCCTTAAACGCCGCGGATTTAGCGCCGAGAGTATCGCGGCAATTCGCCGAGCCTACAAAATTATTTATCGTCAAAATAATACGGTGGAAGAAGCGTTAACGGCACTGGCGCCGTTGATAGCGGAGTTTCCAGACGTACAATTATTGGCAGATTCTCTGACACAATCTCAGCGCGGCATTGTGCGTTAAATCGCGCCTTTCGGCCGCGTAAAATGGCAATTCTATGACTGCATTACGAATCGGTATTATCGCCGGAGAAGCCTCCGGCGATATTTTAGGCGCTGATTTAATCCGCGCAATCAAATTGCGTTACCCCCATGCCGAGTTCGAAGGTGTTGGCGGCCCACTCATGATGGAGCAAGGTTGTCGCAGTCTTTGTGACATGGATCGGCTGTCGGTTATGGGTATTGTAGAGCCCCTGAAGCGCCTGCCAGAATTACTGCGCTTGCGTCGCTTACTTAAATCCCATTTTTTATGCTGGCAGCCCGCGATCGTCATTGGTGTTGACTCACCGGATTTCACCCTAAACATTGAACGCTATGTGCGCGAGCGCGGCATTAAAACCGTGCATTATGTAAGTCCCTCGGTGTGGGCTTGGCGGCAGGGCAGGGTGAAGGGCATCGCCAAGGCAGTGGACCATATGCTGACCTTATTTCCGTTTGAAGCACGCTTTTATCAGGAGCACGGGGTGCCCGTAACCTGTGTTGGGCATCCTTTGGCCGACCAAATACCGATGGATGATCAGCGCGCTACTGCCCGCGCCGAACTCGACGTTGAAGACGGTCATCCGGTGCTGGCTATCTTACCGGGAAGTCGCGGCGGGGAAGTTGCGCAATTAATTAAGCCGTTTCTCGATACCGCCCAGTGGCTGCGCCGCGCTCAGCCCAATATAGAATTTTTAATTCCTGCAGCCAATGCCGAGCGCAAAATGCAAATTTTGCAGGCTGTTGCGGCGTTCTCTAACGACCTGCCGGTGCGTGTGGTCAGCGGTCAGTCGCGCACAGTGATGGCGGCGGCTGATGTGGTGTTGATGGCATCGGGTACCACCAGCCTTGAAGCGCTGCTTCTGCAGCGGCCGATGGTGGTGGCCTACCGATTTGGTAAATGGTCCTTTAAATTACTTTCGCGCTTAGTGAAAACACCGTTCTTTTCGCTGCCAAATTTGCTGGCCCAGCGCGCCTTAGTGCCTGAGGTGTTGCAGGACGAAGTGTGCGCTGAGGTGATGGGGCCTCTGTTATTAGAACAGCTTAACAATGCCAATCACCGCGAAACCTTGATTAATGAATTTCAGAACATTCATCGCCAGTTAGCGCAGGGCGCAAGCGAGCGCGCCGCAGATGTGGTGCTTGCTTGCGTGGGAGTGAATAATGTCTGAAATTGATGATTTATTTGCAGAATTTGATGTGCCGGTTCTCACCGCTGGGGTGGATGAAGTCGGGCGCGGGCCATTGTGCGGCGACGTGGTAACGGCCGCTGTGATTCTCGATCCTGCTAAGCCCATTGCTGGTTTAAAGGATTCCAAAAAACTCACCGAGAAGCGCCGCGAGGCGCTGTTTGTAGAAATTCAGGAAAAAGCGCTGAGTTATTGCATTGCTAGAGCTTCGGTAGCTGAAATAGACGAGATCAATATTTTACAGGCGAGCCTATTGGCTATGCATCGCGCGGTAGCGGGTTTATCGATTCAGCCAGAATATGTTTTGGTTGATGGCAATAAAGTGCCGAAATGGCCTTATCGCGCCGAGGCAGTGGTTAAGGGCGACAGCCGCGTGCCAGCTATTGCCGCAGCGTCAATCCTCGCTAAAGTAACACGGGATCGAGAAATGGTCGCGCTGGATAGCCAATACCCAGGTTATGGTATTGCCGGTCACAAAGGGTATCCCACCAAGGCGCATATGGAAGCCCTGCAGCGCTTGGGTGTAACGCCAATTCACCGCCGCAGCTATGCTCCAGTGCGGGCTGCGCTCGAGGCTGAACAATGATGAACGACAGTTTTGTTCACCTGCGGGTGCACTCCGAATATTCGCTGGTTGATGGTCTCACTCGCGTAAAGGGGCTTACCAAACGGGTGGCTGAGCTGGGCATGCCCGCGGTGGCGCTCACTGATTTAAATAATTTTTACGCGCTTATTAAATTTCAAAAGTCAGCGATGGGCGCGGGAATAAAGCCTATTTTTGGCTGTGATTTACTGATGCGTGACGACGATGACCCAGATCAAACTTCGGTCATTTGTCTTTTGGTGCAAAATGAAAAAGGCTATCGCAATCTTACCGAACTGATATCCCGTGCCTACCAAGATGGCCAGTACTTAGGTAAAGCTTACGCCTATCGCAGTTGGATCGAACAGGCCAGTGAAGGCTTAATTGCTTTGTCGGGTGGACGCGAGGGTGATGTTGGTCAGGCGCTACTCAGTGGTAAGGCCGAAAATGCCCAGCGTAGTTTGTCGCGTTGGTTAACCGTATTTCCAGATCGTTTTTATCTGGAATTGCAGCGCACGGGTCGTCAAAACGAAGACGATTATCTTCATGCCGCCATTGAATTGGCCGAGCGCAATGACTGCCCAGTGGTTGCCACCAATGATGTGCGCTTCCTCGATGCCGATGAATTTGAAGCTCACGATGCGCGGGTTTGTATCCGTGATGGTCGGGTGCTAGACGACCCGCGCCGGCCGCGTAATTACAGTGATCAGCAATTCTTGCGCAGCCCCGAGGAAATGGCAGAGCTGTTTGCCGACATTCCCGAGGCGCTGCAAAACAGTGTGGAAATTGCCAAACGCTGCAACCTCACTATTAAGTTGGGGACCTATTATTTGCCGGAGTATCCGATTCCGGAAGGGCAGACCCAAGAAACATTTTTTCGTCAGCTCTGTCATGAAGGCCTAGATGCGCGCTTAGACTTTTTATTCGACCGCAACTCGCCAGATTTTGAAGCGTATCAAACCGAATATCGTGAGCGCCTAGAATTTGAACTCAATGTTATTTTGCAGATGGGTTTTCCTGGTTACTTCTTGATCGTAATGGACTTTATTCAGTGGGCCAAGGATCACGATATTCCTGTTGGCCCCGGTCGAGGCTCAGGTGCCGGTTCGCTGGTTGCCTATGCGCTTAAAATTACCGACCTTGATCCCATACAGTACGATTTGCTGTTCGAGCGATTCTTGAATCCCGAGCGGGTATCCATGCCCGACTTTGACGTCGACTTTTGTATGGAAGGTCGAGATCGGGTTATTAATTACGTGGCCGACAATTATGGTCGCGACGCGGTAAGCCAGATTATTACTTTTGGCACCATGGCGGCCAAGGCGGTAGTGCGCGACGTGGCGCGAGTGCAGGGCAAGGCCTATGGTCTGGCCGATAAGCTGTCGAAAATGATTCCCTTTGAAGTGGGTATCACCCTTGCGAAAGCCTATGAGCAGGAAGAAGTACTGCGCGAGTTTTTAGCGGCAGATGAGCAAGCCCAAGAAATTTGGGATATGGCCACCCAGTTAGAGGGCGTGGTGCGCGGCGTGGGCAAACACGCAGGGGGTGTGGTTATCGCCCCCTCTAAACTGACCGATTTTGCGCCGCTGTACTGCGACGACGCCGGCGGCGGACTGGTTACGCAGTTTGATAAAAGTGATGTTGAAGAAGCGGGCTTGGTTAAGTTTGACTTCTTGGGTCTGCGTACCCTCACCATCATTCACTGGGCATTGAAAATTGTAAATGCGCAGCGCGCCAAACTCGGTGAAGAAGCCCTCGATATTATGTCGATTCCGCTCCAGGATCGGCCAACCTTTGAGATGCTAAAGCGCGCCGAAACCACCGCGGTATTCCAGTTGGAATCTCGCGGTATGAAGGATTTGATCAAACGCCTGTTGCCCGACTGCTTCGAAGATATTATCGCACTGGTGGCCTTGTTCCGGCCTGGTCCACTGCAGTCTGGGATGGTTGATGACTTTATCAACCGAAAGCACGGCCGCGCTGAGCTGGCTTATCCGCATCCCCAGTATCAGCACGAATGTTTAAAACCGGTTCTTGAGCCAACTTACGGCATTATTCTGTATCAGGAGCAGGTAATGCAGATCGCCCAGGTGATGGGTGGTGTTAGCTTGGGTGGCGCCGATCTATTGCGGCGGGCAATGGGTAAGAAAAACGCCGCAGAAATGGATAAGCAGCGGAGCTTGTTTCAGAACGGTGCGGTAGAAAAAGGCTTCTCTGAAGAGCTGGCCTCGAATATTTTCGATTTGATGGAAAAATTCGCTGGCTACGGTTTTAACAAATCCCACTCCGCCGCTTACGCCTTGGTTTCCTACCAAACCGCTTGGCTAAAAATGCATTACCCCGCGCCGTTTATGGCGGCGGTAATGAGCTCGGAATTGGACAATACCGACAAGATCGTTATCTTCATTGAAGAATGTCGGGAAATGAAACTGGACTACAAGTTGCCTTCGGTAAACGAAGGCGAGTATATGTTCACCGTTAATGATCGTGGCCAGATTGTGTATGGCTTGGGCGCCATTAAGGGTTTGGGTGAAGGCCCCGTAGAAAATATTATTGCCGCGCGCAACAGCGGTGGCCCCTTTAAAAACCTCTTTGAATTTTGCGATCGCACCGATCCGCGTAAAGTGAATAAAAGGGCTATTGAGGCGCTTATCCGCTCTGGCGCCTTTGATGATCTTGGCGAAGACCGTGCGGTGCTGATGGCGGCCATGCCAGATGCCGTGCAGGCTGCGGAGCAGTCGGCAAAAAATGCCGAAAGCGGCATGATGGATTTGTTTGGCGGCAGCCTCGCCGTTGAAGATGAGGATGTCTATGCGAACTTCAAGGACGTAAGGCGCTGGACCACCAAAGAGCGTTTACTTGGCGAGAAAGAAACCCTAGGCCTCTATGTTACCGGTCACCCCATAGACGATTACGAAGTCGAATTACGTCGCTTTGTGCCCAAGAAAATTGTCGATCTCAATCCCGAGAAACATCCCCAGACCATTGCCGGTTTGGTGATGAGTATGCGCACTATGAAAAACAAACGCGGCGACACCATGGCTTTTGTTTTGCTTGATGACCGCAGTGCGCGGATTGAAGTGGCGTTATTTAGTGATGCCTACGATTCATGCCGTGAAAAGCTGATAAAAGACACCGTGATTGTGGTAGAAGGGGTGTGCAGCAATGACGAGTATAGCGGCGGCAAAAAAATGCGGGTCAAAGCCGTGCGCAGTATTGCTGAAGCGCGGGACCAGCACGCGCGGGAATTGCAGGTATCGGTGTCGGCGGAGCACGTTGACGATGAGGCGATAGCGCGCTTGAAAGGCGCCATATCTATCGCTAAGGGCGGCCGTTGTCCGGTGGTGATTAATTATCAGCGCGCGGAAGGGCGGGGTCAGATTCGTCTTGGTGACAATTGGCGGATTCTGCCAAATGATGAATTATTACTGCGATTAAGCGAAGAGTGTGGCGCAAATAACGTGGTCATCAATTATGATTAACGTATAATCGCTCCATGAATAGGTCTATTCATCTGCTAGTGATGTAGGCCTCACTAACAACGACAAGTGAATAAAGAGAACAATGAATCCCAACTACCTTGATTTTGAACAACCTATTGCAGAGCTGGAAGCCAAGATTGAAGAGCTACAGCTGGTCGGCAGCGATAATGACCTGAATATTAGTGAAGAAATCACTAAACTTCGGGAAAAAAGCAGCAAACTGACTGAGAAGATTTTTTCTAATTTGACGCCGTGGAATGTCGTGAAAATTGCCCGACACCCAATGCGCCCCTATGCGCTGGATTATATTCGCCGGATTTTTACCGATTTTGACGAGCTGCACGGCGACCGTCATTTTGGCGACGATCCAGCGATTGTTGGCGGTATCGGTAAAATCAACGGTATGCCGGTAATGGTCATTGGCCAAGAAAAAGGCCGCGGCGTTACCGAGAAGGTAAAACGTAATTTTGGTATGCCCAAGCCAGAGGGCTATCGCAAGGCTCTGCGCCTAATGGAATTGGCCGAGCGTTATAAGCTGCCAATTGTGACCTTGATTGACACCCCTGGGGCCTACCCTGGAATAGACAGTGAAGAGCGCGGCATCAGTGAGGCTATCGCCCAGAACTTGGCAGTAATGTCACGTCTGAAAACCCCAATTGTGTGTATCGTAATTGGCGAAGGTAGCTCTGGCGGGGCCTTGGGTATTGGTGTTGGCGATCACATTGCCATGCTGCAATACTCAACCTACTTCGTTATTTCGCCAGAAGGCTGCGCCAATATTATTTGGAAAAGCACCGAGTTTGCGCCCGATGCCGCCGAGGCAATGGGTTTAACCTCAACCATTCTTGAAGAGCTGGGTATTGTTGATGCCACGATCCCCGAGCCCCAAGGTGGCGCCCACCGCGATATCGACAGCAGTGCCGAGCGCGTGCGCGAGCATCTCGTGGCGCAGATCAAGCGCTTACAAGCCCTGCCTGAAAAAGAGCTGTTAGAAATCCGCTATGATCGCCTGATGTCTTACGGCACCAGCTGATTAAGGTACTTTTATGGTGAGGGGGGCGGAGTCGGCAATGGCGGAGCTGCTACCTCTCATCGCAAAATCACTGGCGCCGTATTTGAGTCGGCGGGTTTGGTGGCTGGCCTTTAGCGGTGGCCTAGATTCTCAAGTTTTACTGCATTTAGTTTGGCGTTTGCGCGAGCGTGCGCGCTCCAGCAATACCCCCTTTCCAGAAATTCGCGCTATTCACATTAATCACCAATTGCAGGCGGCTTCGGCGGCGTGGGCAGCGCAATGTGAGCAGCAGTGCGCCGTTTACCATATTCCGTTTACCTTGAAAGTTGTGAATATTGAAGGCCGTCGTCGCGGCGTGGAAGATTTGGCGCGGGACGCCCGCTACCGAGAATTCGAGGCTGTTTTAAGCGGTGACGATTTACTGCTTTTGGCTCATCATCTCGATGATCAGGCCGAGACGCTGTTGCTGCGCTTGCTGCGCGGTGCTGGCGTAACGGGGCTGGCGGCAATGCCGGTAAGTCGCAGGTTGGGCGCGGGCGAGTTATATCGCCCATTGTTAACGACACCGCGTACTGAGCTGGAGGCCTATGCTGCGGCGCAGCAGTTAACGTGGCTTGACGATCCCAGTAACCTCGATACGCACTACCGTCGCAATTTTTTGCGCCAGCGAGTGCTGCCGCTGTTTGCACAACACTGGCCGGATTACCGCCAGAGCTTTGGTCGCGCCGCTGCTTTACAAACCGAAGCAGCGCAATTATTACACAGCTATATTAGCCAGGATCTAGTGAGTATGTGCGCCGAGGATGGTTCGCTCAATTTGCGGGCATTGGCGCTACTGTCGGAAATTCGCCAGCGTGCGGTACTGCGCCAATTCATTATAAACCGCAGTAATTTGGCGCTGTCGTCGGCGCAGCTTGAGACTATTGCATGGCAATTTCTTCATGCTGGTGACGATCGTCAGCCCCAATTTCGGCTTGCTGCAGGTGTTTTGTTGCGGGCTTATGATCAGCGCTTGTTTTGCGAGTTAGCCGTGACCGAGGCCCCAGTCCTGTTGCCAAGTGAGTTAACGTGGGATCTTGCGGAAGAGCTGCTTATTCCTGGTGTGGGGCGATTGTTTGCAATCCAAGGTGGTAGTTTTGTACCGACGGGGTCGGTGTCGATCAGGTTTCGCCGCGGCGGTGAGCGCTGTCGTTTGGCCGGTCACGCCCATCACCGACCGCTTAAAAAACTTCTGCAAGAGTGGCGGCTGCCGCCGTGGCAACGCGAGGTGCTGCCGCTAATCTATTGCGGCGACGAATTGGCGGCGGTTGCCGATCTCGCTATATGCGAGGGATTTAGCGCGGCGGCGGGTGAAGTGGGCTGGGCTATACACTGGGCGCCGGAGGCGCTGACCTAAAAGCTTAGGTCTGCTAGAATGTGCAGCTCGTAAAAAGAGTGCCAGCCATGACTACAGTCGAACAATCTCCAGCAAACTCTCTAGGCAGTCCCTTAGACAATATCCGCATTGTTCTCGTAAATACCTCTCACCCAGGTAATATCGGCGCGGTTGCTCGCGCTATGAAGAATATGTGCCTGAGTCAGCTTTATTTAGTTGAGCCGAAAAAATACCCCCACGATGAGGCGACTTGGCGAGCCGCCAGTGCCGACGACGTGCTGAATTCGGCGGTGGTATGCGCGACTTTAGACGAAGCCATTGCCGATTGTCAGTTAGTGATTGGCACCAGTGCCCGGGAGCGCACTGTGCCTTGGCCGCTGCTGGATCCGCGGCATTGCATGACGCGGGGCTATGCCGAGGCGGCCGCTGGCCACAAAATTGCGCTGGTGTTTGGTCGTGAAGATCGCGGTTTAACCAACGAAGAGCTGCAGCGCTGTAATTTACACGTTCATATTCCCGCTAACCCAGAATACAGCTCCTTGAATATCGCCATGGCGGTGCAGGTTTTGGCCTACGAAGTTCGTATGCAGCACCTTAGCGGCGAGCTTAATAATAATGATATGGCCGACTGGGATGTGCCGGTTGCCGGTGCTCAGGATTTAGAGCGCTATTTGGTTCATCTTGAGGAAACCCTGCGCGATATTAATTTTTTGCGTCCAGAGGCGCCCAAAAAATTAATGACCCGCCTGCGTCGTCTCTATCAACGGACTCGGCTGGACGAGATGGAGGTGAATATTTTGCGGGGTATTCTCACCTCGACCCAATATTGGGTGCGCAAAGCCAAAGTAGATACCGAGGCCAATGTAAATAGTGCTGCTGGGCCAAATAGTGGTGCTGACGGGGCAGAGTGATTATAATCACCGCTTCCCGCCGAGTTAAGTCCTACTAAATCCCTTGGTTATATAGTTGACCAATTTGCTTGGTTATTGCATAATTGCATCGTAGATTAAACGGGTATGGCTATGCGATTGACGACAAAAGGACGTTATGCCGTAACAGCAATGCTGGATTTGGCGCTGTACGGCGACCGCGGCCCCATCAGCTTGGCAGATGTGTCTAGTCGGCAGGATATTTCGCTGTCTTATCTGGAGCAGTTATTTGCCAAGTTGCGCCGCAAAGAACTGGTTTCCAGTAGTCGTGGGCCGGGTGGAGGTTATCGCCTGAGTCGCCCCAGTGAAGAAATATTTGTCGCCGATATTATTGATGCGGTAGACGAGCGGGTAGATGCCACTGGCTGCGCTGGCAGTAGTGACTGCCAGGATGGTCACACCTGCTTAACCCATAATTTGTGGACTGATTTAAGTGATCAGATCCACCATTTTTTAAGTGACATTAGTCTCGCCAGCTTAGTTGAGCGGCGCGATGTGCAATCAGTTTCGGCGCGTCAAATACAAAAGGCGCGCAGTGCGCAGTCAATCATTCTGACTGCGGTAGATTAGTCATTCGCTTGGTGCCGCTGGTAGCCGCATCAAGGTTTTGGAGAAGTGTATGCAATTGCCAATTTACTTAGATTATTCTGCCACTACGCCGGTCGACCCCCGTGTGGCCGAAAAGATGATGGCTTGTTTAACCACGACGGGTACCTTTGGTAATCCGGCGTCACGCTCACATATGTTTGGCTGGAAAGCGGAAGAAGCGGTCGAGAATGCCCGTCGCCAAGTGGCAGACCTGCTTAATGCCGACCCCCGCGAGATTGTTTGGACCTCCGGCGCGACCGAGTCAAATAACCTGGCTATTAAGGGCGCTGCGCATTTCTACAGCAAAAAAGGTAAGCACATTATTACCTCTAAAATCGAGCATAAAGCGGTGCTTGATACCTGTCGCCAATTAGAGCGCGAAGGTTTTGAAGTTACCTATTTAGACCCAACTGAAAAAGGTTTAATTACCGCTGATGCGATTTCGGCTGCGCTGCGCGACGACACAGTTTTGGTCAGCATAATGCACGCCAATAATGAAATTGGCACCATTAACGATGTTGCCGCGATTGGCGAAGTATGTCGTGCAAAAGGCGTGGTGTTTCATGTTGATGCGGCGCAAACCGCTGGCAAAATAGTCATCGATATGGCGACTATGAAGATCGATCTGCTCTCAATGTCAGCTCATAAAATGTACGGCCCCAAAGGCATTGGCGCGCTGTATGTAAGCCGCAAACCCCGTATTCGTTTAGAGGCCCAAATGCACGGTGGTGGTCACGAGCGCGGTATGCGTTCGGGTACGCTGCCAACCCACCAAATTGTGGGCATGGGCGCGGCCTGTGAACTTGGCCGTTTAGAAATGGCCCAAGACGCCGAGCATGCTTTGGCGCTGCGCAACCAGTTTTGGGACGGCCTCAAAGACATGGAACAGGTTTTTGTAAACGGTGACTTTGAGCAGCGTTTGCCAGGTAATTTGAATGTGAGCTTGGCCTTTGTTGAAGGCGAGTCGCTGATTATGTCGCTGAAAGATTTGGCGGTGTCATCGGGCTCAGCCTGTACCTCGGCGAGCTTAGAGCCGTCTTATGTACTGCGGGCGTTGGGCTTAAATGACGAGTTGGCGCACAGCTCACTGCGTTTTTCTTTTGGCCGCTTTACTACGGCAGAAGAAGTTGACTACGCGATTAAACAGGTACGCGCAGCAGTTGAAAAATTACGGGAATTGTCGCCCTTGTGGGATATGTATCAAGACGGCGTCGATTTAGACAGTATTGTATGGGCAGCTCACTAAGCTGCTCCGATTGAGAGGACGATATTATGGCATATAGCGAAAAAGTACTCGATCACTACGAGAATCCGCGCAATGTCGGTAAATTTGACGATAGCGCTGACGAAATTGGCACCGGCATGGTCGGTGCGCCGGCCTGCGGTGACGTAATGCGTCTGCAGATCAAGGTGAATGAGCAGGGTATTATTGAAGATGCCAAGTTTAAAACCTATGGTTGCGGATCAGCGATTGCGTCTAGCTCTTTGTTAACCGAGTGGGTTAAGGGTAAGACCCTTGACGAAGCTGCGCAGATTAAAAACACCGAAATCGCTCAAGAATTGGCACTGCCACCAGTGAAAATTCACTGTTCAGTGTTGGCCGAAGATGCGATCAAGGCCGCGGTTGCTGACTACCGTCAAAAACGCACCGTATCCTGAGTCGATAACTCGCATTAGATAGTAGGGGAGAGTGCATGCCAGTTTCAGTAAGCAGCGCAGCAGCTAGTCACATTAAAAAGCAAATGCTTGGCCGTGGCCGAGGTTTGGGAATTCGCATTGGTGTGCGGACTTCTGGCTGCTCCGGTATGGCCTATGTGTTGGAGTTTGTCGACGAACCCCAAGCCGAAGATCAGGTCTTTGAAAAAGATGGCGCTGCGGTGTATATCGACCCTAAAAGCATGGTTTATTTAGACGGCACCGAGTTGGACTTTGTTAAGGAAGGTCTCAATGAAGGCCTGAAATTTAACAACCCCAATGTGTCGGCTGAGTGTGGCTGCGGTGAGAGTTTCACCGTCTAGCGGCACTGCCGGCTGGCCAAAACTTATGTCTGTATTTAACCCCCAAGAAAATTACTTTGCGCTGTTGGGCGTGCCTCAGGCTTATGAAATTGAGGTTTCTGCCCTGACGAGCAGCTATCGCGCGCTGCAGCGCGAGGCGCATCCCGATCGTTTTGCCAATGGCTCTGAGCGCGAACTGCGTTTGGCGGTTCAGCAGTCCTCGTTTATCAATGAAGCTTACGAAACCTTGGTGTCGCCAACGCGGCGAGCTGCCTATTTACTGAAATTGGCGGGGGTGAATAGCGATATGTCCTCGACCACCTTTCAAGATCCCGAATTTTTGATGCAGCAAATGCAGTTGCGTGAAGAGTTGTCGGAATTGCAGGATGCCAAGGACCCTGAGCAGGCTCTTGATGTGTTTTATCGTGATCTTGATGGGGCGGCAAATAGCCAAAAAAGCGCGTTTTCGCAATCGTATAATCAACAGCAATTCGATTTGGCTTTGGCGGCCTACGCCAAGCTCCAGTTTTTAGAAAAACTGCGCAGTGAAGCCGAGCTTAAAGAGAGCGAATTGCTCGACTACTGATTAAAGGCGTGAAAATCGCCGGGAGTTCAGAAACCCCTTATGGCCTTGATGCAAATTTCAGAACCTGGACAAACCCCCGAGCCGCATCAGCGCAAGCTGGCGGTGGGTATTGATCTGGGCACCACCAACTCGCTGGTTGCTAGTGTGCGCAATGGCAACGCTGGCACCTTGGCAGACCTTGATGGCGAACATTTGCTGCCATCGGCGGTGTATTACCCCGAGACTGGTGTAACGGTGGTTGGCGCCTCAGCTTTAGCTGGAGCTAGTACTGATCCCCGCAATACCTTGTTGTCGGTAAAGCGCTTTATGGGCCGCTCTTTCGCGGATTGTGCTGCGGCGGCAGGGGCAAAAATGCTGCCTTACGAACTATTGGATCAAGGCCAAGATATGGTCAAAATCCGCACCCGCGCTGGCGATATATCGCCGGTGCAGGTGTCGGCTGAAATTTTGAAAAACCTTGCGCTGCGCGCGGAAGCAAGCTTGGGTGGTGAATTAACGGGCGCGGTTATTACCGTGCCGGCTTATTTTGATGACGCCCAGCGCCAAGCCACCAAAGATGCGGCCAAAATTGCCGGTATTCATGTGCTGCGCTTACTTAATGAGCCAACAGCGGCGGCGGTGGCCTACGGCCTAGATCAGCAAGATGAAATGGCCATTGCGGTTTTTGATTTGGGCGGTGGCACTTTTGACATTTCGGTATTGCAGCTCACCAAAGGGGTGTTCGCGGTGCTATCTACCGGCGGTGACTCGGCCTTGGGCGGCGATGATTTCGATCACGCCATTGCCGATTGGTTTGTGGCGGCGACGGGTTTGCAAGACCTCGATATGTTCCAGCAGCGCAGCTTACTGACAGCGGCGCGCAAGGCTAAAGAAGCCTTAAGCGACACTGATGCGGTTGAATTGGTGTTAGGCGATTTGAGCCAAAGCCTGAGTCGCGAGCAGTTTAACGCCTTGGTTGATCCTTTGATCGACACCGCGATTCGTGCCTGCAAACGCGCCTTGCGCGATGCTAAGTTGCGCAGCGAAGACATCGCTAATGTGGTGATGGTTGGCGGCTCCACGCGGGTGCCCCGTGTGCGTGAGCGAGTGGCGCAGTGGTTTGGTCGCGAGCCCTTAGTCGATCTCGATCCGGATCGGGTTGTTGCCTTGGGCGCGGCCCTGCAAGCCGATCAGTTAGTGGGTAATCGTAGCGGCGACGAAATGCTGCTGCTCGATGTGATCCCGCTGTCTTTGGGTATCGAGACCATGGGCGGCCTGACCGAGAAGGTGATTCACCGCAATACCACCATTCCCGTGGCGATGGCGCAGGAATTTACCACCTTTAAAGATGGTCAAACCGCCATGGCCATTCATGTGGTGCAAGGCGAGCGCGAGTTGGTTGAAGATTGCCGTTCACTGGCGCGCTTTGAATTGCAGGGTATTCCGCCGATGGTCGCGGGCGCAGCGCGTATTAAAGTAAAGTTTCAGGTTGATGCCGACGGTTTGTTGCAGGTATTTGCCACCGAAGAGAGCACGGGGGTCGAGAGTCATATTGCGGTTAAACCGGCCTACGGTTTGAATGACACCGATATTGCTGACATGCTCAAATCTTCTTGGGAGGCCGCCGCGACCGACAAAGACGCCCGTGCCCTGCGCGAGCAGCAAATAGAGGCTGAAGCCTTATTGCAGGCGCTATCGTCGGCCTTGTTGCAAGATGGCGAGGCCATGCTTAGCGAGACCGAGCAGCAAGATTTATTGGCGAAAATGGAAGTGCTGCATCACGAGCGTGAGCAGGGCAGTGTGGCCAGTATTGCCAAGCATATTGAAATTGTCGGCAAGGCCAGTGAGCTGTTTGCCGAGCGGCGCATGGATGCCAGTATTAACCAAGCACTCGCCGGCCGGCAAGTAGACGAATTGTAAGGAAGCCACGATGCCACGCATCATAATATTGCCAAACGAAGCACTGTGCCCAGAGGGCGACGTGATTGAGGCCGCCAGCGGTGAAACCATCTGCGACATTATGCTCGCCAATGGTATTAATATTGAACACGCCTGCGAAAAATCCTGTGCTTGCACCACCTGTCACGTGATTGTTCGCGAAGGCATAGATTCGCTGAATGAGGCCGACGAGCTTGAAGAAGATATGCTCGATAAGGCTTGGGGCTTAGAGCCTGATTCGCGCCTTAGCTGTCAGGCGGTGGTTAGCGATCGCGACTTGGTGGTCGAAATTCCCCGCTACACTATTAATATGGTGTCTGAACAACATTAATGGCCCGCAGGGCATAGGCTTAAAGAGAGGCTGGGTATGGGGCTGAAGTGGACAGATGTGCTGGATATTGGGATTGAATTGGCAGAGAAATTCCCCGATGTGGATCCAACGTACGTTAATTTCGTTGATTTGCGGCAGTGGGTGATTGAATTGGACGATTTCGACGACGACCCAAAACGCAGCGGTGAGAAGGTGCTTGAGGCGATTCAAACCGCGTGGCTTGACGAGCAAGACTAAAACGCCGGCGAGCAGTACAGGCTAATTCCGGCAGAAAAACCATTCTGCGCCGAAACCCATGCTATATCCTGCTGTCTGAGCCTCACTCGCGTACCTATTTGATGCTAATACGCGTATAATTCGACGATTTTTCGCGCTGGGTAAATTTTACCCGTTGTTATTGTTCTACTTTTTTGGAGAAAGACCGATGGGCGTTCAACGCACCCTTTCCATTGCCAAGCCAGATGCTGTTAGCAAAAACGTTATTGGTGAAATTTACAGCCGTTTTGAAAAAGCCGGTTTAAGCATTGTTGCTGCTAAAATGCTGCGTTTGAGCCGCGAGCAAGCTGAAGGTTTTTACGCTGAGCACAAAGGGCGTCCTTTCTTTCCCGCACTGATTGACTTCATGACCTCTGGTCCTGTGACTGTGCAGGTTTTAGAAGGCGAAGGCGCGGTACTTAAAAACCGCGATCTAATGGGCGCAACCAACCCCAAAGAAGCCGCAGCCGGCACTATTCGCGCTGATTTCGCTGAATCAATCGATGCCAACGCGGTACACGGTTCAGATTCAGAAGAATCTGCCGCCCGTGAAATTGCATTCTTTTTCGCTACCAGTGAGCTGTGCGACCGCGTTTAAGCACGTCCACACTCATTGCAGGGCACGATCATGGCAACAGAAATTCAAACCGAAACCACCGAACTTGTAGCGCAGCCCCGAGTGAATTTGCTCGGTATGTCGCGCAAGAATATGGAGGCTTACCTCAGCTCTATTGGTGAAAAGCCATTTCGTGCCCAGCAGATCCTCAAGTGGATACACCACTCGGGGATCGACAATTTTGATGACATGACCAATCTCGGCAAACCCTTGCGGGCCAAGCTCCAGGAGCTTGCCGAGATTCGTCCTCCGACCGTAGTAAAACAGCTTGACTCCATCGACGGCACCCGCAAATGGGCGGTTGAGGTGGGTGGCAATAACCTCGTTGAGACAGTATTAATCCCCGACGGTCAGCGCGGCACGCTATGCGTGTCTTCGCAGGTGGGTTGCAGCCTCGATTGCAGTTTTTGCGCAACGGGCAAACAGGGCTTTATGCGCGACCTTACCGCCTCGGAAATTATTGGTCAGGTATGGTTGGCGATTAAGTCCTACGACGGTTTTAATAACGGCAATAAACGTATTGTGACCAATGTGGTCATGATGGGCATGGGCGAGCCACTGTTGAATTTCGACAATGTGGTGGAGGCCATGAGCCTAATGCTAGATGATTTTGGCTACGGCTTGTCGAAACGCCGCGTTACCCTGAGTACCTCTGGGGTTGTGCCCATGCTCGACAAGTTGGGCGATGTATCCACGGTATCTCTGGCGATTTCACTGCATGCGCCAAACGATGAATTGCGCAGCCAGTTAGTACCCATCAACAAAAAATACCCAATTGCGGAATTACTCGCGGCCAGCAAGCGCTATATAGACAAGCAAGAAGACACCCACCGTGTTGTCACTATCGAATACACTTTGATCTCTGGGGTTAACGACAGCGTAGAGCACGCCAAAGAACTGGCTGAGGTGTTGCGGGACTTGCCCTGCAAAGTCAATTTAATTCCCTTTAATCCATTTTCGCTGTCTAACTATAAGCGGCCAAGCAATAATGCAGTAAATCGCTTTTGGTTGGTAATGACCGAGGCGGGCTACGTGACGACCGTGCGCACCCCGCGCGGTGATGATATTGATGCCGCATGTGGGCAATTGGCGGGTCAGGTTCAGGATCGTACCAAACGCAGTGAGCGTCATCGCCAAAAGGCCGAACTCGAACTAGCGCAGCCTATTCGCCTAGTTTAAATTTTATAAGGGAGCGTATTGCATGTCGTTGTTAAGAATAAAAGGCATCACCCTAAGCGCTCAGGTTTTGCTTGCCGTGTTGACGGTGACCGCATTACAAGCTTGCGTTACCACGACCAGTGACGGCTTTGCATCGAAAAAAGATGAGAAAAAGGCCTTTGACACTTCACTGCAATTGGCGCGCAACTATATTTCTCAAGGTAACTGGACTCAGGCCAAGCGCCATTTGCAGTACGTAGAAGAAAAAGACAAGAACAACCCCGAAACCTTAGAAGCATTGGCGCTGGTATTTCAAAATACCGGTGAACTGGAAATGGCTGAGAAATATTATCAGCGTTCAATTGCGACGGCGCCAAAGGTGTCGCGGGTCAGAAATAATTACGCGGCGTTTCTTTACGCGCGTGGTCGCTACGCCGAGGCGGCGAGTCAGCTTGAAGTGGTGGTGCAGGAGTTGCTGTACGAGAAGCGAGTAGAGGCCTTTGTAAATCTTGGTCGCTGCTATATGCAATTAAATGAGCTGCCTAAAGCAGAAGAGGCCTTTAAGCGCGCATTTCTAATGCAAGGCGATGATGCCAATGTGTTAATGTCACTGGCTGAAGTGTACTTTCGTATGGATCGTTTTGCTGAGGCCCAGCGTTATTACGACGCCTTTCGCAGTAAAAATCCCAATCAATCTGCAAGTGCTTTGTGGCTAGGAATTCGCTTAGCCGATAAATTTGATGACAAGAATACCCACGCAAGCTTTGCGTTGGCGCTTAAGAATTTATACCCTAAATCCGAAGAGTATTTACTGTATAAAGCCTACATAGAGCAAGGTCGTTAAGGATTAATCATGCCGGGAAATGAGCAATACTACCCGGGACCGCCGGGTTCAGTTCTGTACGATGCGCGTATTAGTGCGGGTAAAACCGTGCTTGAAACCGCTGAGGCGCTGAATTTACTCAATAGCTATGTTGAAGCGCTTGAGAATAATGACTACTCACGGTTTAACTCGCCACTCTTTGCGCGTGGTTATATTAAAAGCTATGCCCGCTACATGGGCTTGGACGAAGTACCACTGTTGAAAGATTGCGATCGAATTTGTCGGCGCGAAGAAGACAGCAAAGAACAGAAGCCCGCTCGACTTCAAGGGCAAGCGAAAGCGCCGGGACATGCTGGATTGATTTCGGCCTTATTGCTGTCCTTATTTATTTGGTGTCTCACCGTGTGGATTTATGGCGGGACCCCAGAACCAGAATTATCGGTTACGGTGTTGGCCGAGCGCATGGTACCGCTGAGTTTAATTCGTAGCGAACCCACTTTGGGTGAAGTATTACTGGGCGGAGAGAGTGGTGTACACAAAGTAGACGCGCCGACTAAGGCAATCGATGGCGGTGGCGCATTAGCGGCGTTGGAGTTTGAATTTAACGAGTCGGTATGGTTGGAATTACGCGACGCTCAAGACCAAATGGTAATAAGCGGCGTGCAAGAAAAAGGTGTAAAACTGGACTTTGAGGTACCGGGCCCAGTAACGATTAGTATGGCGTATTGGCCGGCAGTCGTCAGCCGTTACAATGGTAGGAAAGTAGAGTTGAGTGCTTTGGTAAATAGCAACGCAGTGCGTATACAGGTAGGTGAATTATGAAAATGGCCTCGCCGATAAAGCGTCGGGTTTCTCGGCAGATATATATCGGTAAAGTTGCTGTGGGTGGTGATGCGCCAATTTCTGTGCAGAGCATGACCAATACCGAAACCTGTGATGTTGCTGCCACTGTAGCTCAAATTAAACGCTTAGAAGCGGCGTGTGCTGATATTGTGCGGGTTTCTGTGCCCAGTATGGAAGCGGCGGAAGCGTTTCGCGAAATACGCAAGCAAGTGTCGGTGCCACTGGTCGCCGATATTCATTTTGACCATAAAATCGCGATTAAGGTTGCGGAGTACGGCGTAGATTGCCTGCGTATTAATCCAGGTAATATCGGCCGCGAAGATCGCGTGCGCGCGGTTATCGACGCCGCCAAATACCACAATATTCCGATTCGTATCGGGGTGAATGCCGGTTCTTTAGAAAAAGAACTACAGCGCAAATACGGCGAGCCAACCCCTGAGGCCTTGGTAGAATCCGCCATGCGCCATATCGATATTCTCGATAAATTGGATTTCCAAAATTTTAAGCTCAGCGTAAAAGCCTCTGACGTGTTTATGGCCGTTGCCGCATACCGCCAGATTGCCACCCAAATTGACCAGCCTCTGCACTTGGGAATTACCGAGGCGGGCGGCCTGCGTGGTGGCACGGTTAAATCGGCGGTGGGCTTAGGTCTGCTGCTAATGGACGGCATTGGCGACACTATTCGCGTGTCATTAGCCGCCGACCCAGTAGAAGAAGTGAAAGTTGGCTATGAGATTCTAAAGAGCCTCAAGCTGCGCACCAAGGGCATCAACTTTATTGCCTGCCCAAGCTGCTCGCGCCAGAATTTTGATGTTATTAGCACCATGAATGAGCTGGAAGCACGTCTTGACGACGTGACCATTCCCCTCGATGTGGCGGTGATTGGCTGTATCGTCAATGGTCCCGGCGAGGCTAAAGAGGCCGAAATCGGCCTGACCGGTGGCACGCCCAATAATTTGGTGTATGTGGCGGGCAAGCCCGATCACAAAGTAAAGAACGAAGGCTTGGTAGATCATCTCGAGAAATTAATTCGCGAAAAGATTGCCGTTAAAGCAGAACAGGAAAAAGACCTAATAGCACGCAGCTAAGGCTTTTCGCATTTATTTAGCAGTGCTGCGGCAGCGGCAAACAGGAATCAGTTTTGGCACGTATACAATCAATTAGGGGCATGAACGATATTCTGCCCACAGAAACGCCGTTGTGGCAGTATCTGGAAGGCCGCATTCGCGATGTGCTCAGTCGCTATGCCTATAGTGAAATTCGTTTCCCCATTGTTGAGCACACCGAGTTATTCAAACGCTCTATTGGCGAAGTAACCGATATTGTTGAAAAGGAAATGTACACCTTCGAAGATCGTAATGGCGACAGTCTAACCCTGCGTCCAGAGGGTACGGCCAGCTGTGTGCGGGCCTGCGACCAGAATGGTTTGTTGCATAATCAGATTCAACGCCTGTGGTATACCGGCCCCATGTTTCGGCACGAGCGCCCCCAAAAAGGTCGTCTGCGTCAATTTCACCAAGTTGGTGTAGAAACCTTTGGTATGACTGGGCCAGATATCGACGCTGAATTGATATTGCTCAGTGCGCGCTTGTGGCGAGAGCTTGGTATTACTGAGGCCCTGACCTTAGAGCTAAACAGTATTGGTAACGCCGAGTCCCGCGCCAATTATCGCCAGGCCTTAGTCGACTATTTGGCCGGCTTTAAAGACGAATTAGACGACGACAGCCTACGTCGGCTGGGTACGAATCCGCTGCGTATTCTCGACACCAAAGACCCCAAAACCAGAGAAATATTACTGGCTGCGCCGGTGCTGGCAGATTACCTCGACGATGTATCGCGCAATCATTTTCAGGGTTTGTGCGCGCGTCTTGACGCCGCCGGTATTCCCTATAAGCTCAACCCGCAGTTAGTGCGCGGGCTGGATTATTACGGTCTTACAGTGTTTGAATGGACTACCGATAAACTCGGCGCTCAAGGTACCGTGTGTGCCGGTGGTCGCTACGACGGTTTGGTTGAACAACTTGGTGGCAAGGCAACCCCCGCAGTGGGCTTTGCCATGGGTATCGAGCGGTTGTGCTTATTGCTAGAAACCTTAGCTGTTGTGCCCGAAATGCCGGCTTTGGCCGATGTATTTATTGTATCTGTGGGCGAGGGCGCTGAAATTGCAGCGCTGACGATTGCTGAACAATTACGTACCGCCTTGCCCAGTGCAAGGGTGCTGATAAATTGTGGCGGCGGCAGCTTTAAAAGTCAGTTTAAAAAGGCCGACAAAAGCGGCGCTGCAGTCGCGATTGTACTTGGCGAAGATGAATTGACTAAGGGCCAAGCAGCAGTTAAATCACTGCGCGGCGCGCAGAGTGAACAACAGTTAGTGGCCTTGGCCGATTTGCCTGACTACATTGGCAAACATTTTTTTTAATACCTTTTTAAGATAATTTTTTACATATTATTTTTTAAGAATCTATTTTTAAGGCACTGCCTACGTCGGAGAGGAAGTTAAGTGGAAACGTTTCGCACAGAAGAAGAACAAGTCGAAGCCATTAAAAGATGGTGGCAGGAAAACGGCAAGTCGACGGCTTTTGGTATTGCCCTAGCATTGGCGATTGTTTTTGGCTGGAAGGGTTGGCAGGGGCATGTTAAAGACCAAGCCGCTCAAGCGTCGAGTATCTTTGATAATTTAATGCTGGCAGACGCCGCTGTGCAACGCGACGGCACCAGCCGTGGCACCGCGCAGCATTTGGCTGACACCCTGAAAGATCAATACAGCAGTTCGAGCTACGGCCAATTCGCTGGCTTGTATAAAGCGAAATACGCAGTACAAGAAGGTAATTACGAGGCTGCGGCTAGCGAGCTAGAGTGGGTTCTGGCTCAACGCCCAGATGCTGCGCTAAAAGCACAAGCTCAAGTGCGCTTGGCGCAGGTGCATTTTGCATTGCAAGACAACGCTGCTGCACTGGTATTGTTAGGTGAGCTAGCTGATAGCGGCTACGCGGCGCAAGCGGCGGAATTGCGGGGCGATATTTTATTTGCTCAAGACGATAAAGCCGGTGCTTTGAGCGCGTATCAAGACGCTAAACGCCTGAGCCAAGCGCAAGAAATACCCAGCAATAACGCCTTGCTCGAGTTAAAAATCAACGATTTAAATATTGCCACTAATACTGCAGAAGGGGCTAAATAATGGCTTTACTACGCAAGCTCAGTCTCGTACTGGCTACGCTAATGGTTGTCGCCTGTGCCTCTGATCCAACGAGTCGCGATCCTGCCGAACTCACCGATTTTCAAGCGGAAAAAAAGCTGAAAGAATCCTGGTCCTATTCCTTGGGTGACGGCCAGGCGGAAGCGTTTCACCGCATAGCGCCAGTGATAGACGGCGATGAAATTTTTATCGCTTCATCTAACGGTAAAGTGGCGGCGCTAAATAAAAACACCGGTAAGAAAATCTGGAAAAAATCCCACGATTTGCGTATTTCCGGTGGCGTTGGCGTGTCGGGTACCATGTTGTTCCTTGGCACTTCAGATGGCGAAGTAGTCGCCCTAGACCGTCTGACCGGTAAAATTATTTGGACAACTCCCGTTAACAGCGAAGTGCTAAGCGCACCACAGAGTGATGGTGAGGTCGTTGTTGCTCAAACCTATAGCGGCGAAGTACACGGTTTTAGTGTGGCCGACGGTAAATTGTTGTGGAGCTACGCAGCGCAGGTGCCGCGCTTAACATTGCGCGGTACGAGTACCCCCCTAATCGTTCGCGGCGTAGTCATGGTTGGCTTTGCCAATGGCCGTGTTGTCGCTTTTGATATTGAAAATGGTGCTGTGCGCTGGGAACAGCGAATTTCCGTGCCCCAAGGTAGTACTGAGATAGAACGCTTGGTTGATGTTGATGGCCGACTATTGGTATTAGAAGATGGTCAAACCGTGGTGGCCACCGGCTATCAAGGTCAGGTTATGGGCATTGATATTGGCAGTGGTCGTCCGTTGTGGGTTAAAGAAACCTCGAGCTATGTAGGCGCGGCAAGTGCGTTGGGCAATATCTATGTAGTCGATGCCGATGGCAGCGTTAATGCACTCGATGGCAACGGCCAAGGTGCACGCTGGACACAGACGGTTTTGGCCCGTCGTGAATTGACCGAACCAGTCGCCTTTGACGGCGCGATTGGGGTAGGTGATTTTGAAGGCTATTTACATATGTTAGCCCAGGTTGATGGTCATTTATTGGCGCGTACCCGCGTTGATAGTGACGGCCTGCGCGCACCTATGATTGCCGATGGTAAATTATTGTATGTCTACGGAAATAGCGGCGAACTCGTCGCTTATAAACTGCAAGACCGTTAATTTTTGATACGTTTTATACCGGCTGTGTGCCGAGCAGAGTTGTAAAATATTATGGTTCCAGTAATCGCCTTGGTAGGCCGACCCAATGTTGGCAAATCAACTCTGTTTAACCGGCTCACAAAAAGCCGCGATGCATTGGTGGCTAATTTTCCCGGTCTCACTCGTGACCGTAAATACGGTGAGGCGAGCCACGGCAGCCGCCGCTATATTGTTATTGATACCGGCGGTATCAATGGCGATGAAGAGGGCATCAATGGGCCAATGGCGCAGCAGTCGATGCAGGCTATTGATGAGGCCGATGCGGTATTGCTCATGCTGGATTCTCGCGCTGGTTTAATGCCCGCCGATGAAGGCTTAATAAAGCATCTGCGCAGCTGCTCCAAGCCTGTGTTCTTTGTGGCCAATAAAGTCGACGGCGTTGATGCCGAAGTGGCCAAAGCAGAGTTTTACAAAACCGGCGCGGAGCATATCTACCCTCTAACAGCGACCCAAGGCAAAGGCGTGCGCGCCTTGATGGACGACGTGCTGGCCAAGTTTCCCCAAGAGGCGGAAGACAAGCAGGCGGCGCTGGCAACCGGTAAAAAAATTGCCGTGGTTGGCCGGCCGAATGTGGGTAAATCAACCTTGGTTAACCGCATGCTCGGTGAAGATCGGGTGGTGGTTTATGATCAGCCTGGCACCACCCGCGACAGTGTATATATTAACTACCAGCGCGAAGGTGAAGATTACACCCTGATTGATACCGCCGGTATTCGCAAGCGCAAACATATCTCGGAAGCGGTAGAAAAATTCTCTATTGTTAAAACCCTAAAGGCGATTGAAGACGCCAATGTTGTCATCCTAGTGATGGATGGTCGTGAGAGTATCGTCGATCAGGATTTGCATTTGCTTGGCCAGGTGGTCGATTCTGGTCGCGCAGTGGTGGTTGCCATCAATAAGTGGGACGGCCTCACCGCAGACCAGAAAAATCATATAAAAAGTGAGCTGGATCGGCGTTTGCAGTTTATTGATTTTGCCGAGATTCACTTTATCTCCGCGCTGCACGGCACCGGTGTTGGGCATCTTTACGAGTCAGTAGAGAAGGCCTATGAGTCGGCAACTCGGCAATTACAGACGCGTATGCTTACCACGATATTGGAAGGTGCGGTGCACGGCCACTCACCGCCAATGATCAATGGTCGCCGTATTAAATTGCGCTATGCCCATCCAGGCGGCCAGAACCCGCCCATTATCGTTATTCACGGTAATCAGACTGACAAAGTCCCTGGCAGCTACACCCGCTATTTAGAGAAAGTATTCCGTCATGAGTTAAAAATGATGGGTACGCCGATCAAAATTGAGTATAAAACCTCGGAAAACCCCTTCGAAGGCAAAAAAAATGTGCTGACCAAGCGCCAGGTTGAACACAAACAACGCTTGAAGAAGTTTACCGCGAAAAAATCCAGCAAGAAGAAAAAATAAGTCGCCTAGCGATTTTCCTGTTAAAAGCGGGTTTGAGGCGCGGGCCTCAAACCCTTGTTTACATCCAATTCTATTATGACTAATTCACCAAATAAGCCCGACCTTGACAGCCCCGCGCATATTGCGACGTTTGTTGAGGCCTTTTATGCGCGTCTGCTTGCAGATAAGCGCTTGGCGCCTATTTTTGTCGATATTGCCAATATCGATATTCGCGAGCATTTCCCTCGAATTCAAGCTTATTGGCAAAAATTGCTATTAGGCGACGACGCTTACCACCGTCACACCATGAATATTCATCGGCAATTACATAATAAGCAAAACCTGCTTGCCAGTGATTTTGAGCTTTGGCTGACGTACTTTACTGCAACCGCCGACGAGTATTTTTGCGGTGAGAAGACAGAGCGCGCTAAAGTTGTGGCAGCCCGTATTGCTGCAAATATGGCCAAGGCATTGGTCCATAATGTAACTGGGGAGTCATCTGCTAAGGATTAAGGCGCTGCTAGTTTCTTGTGCCGCGCTGGGTTAGTATTTCATTCGACATCGCAAGGATGCGGTGGTGCTGTAACAGGCTAATTGAAGGAATAATTATGATTGTAATCTACGGCATTAAGGAACAACTTAATCCGATAAAGGCTAAACTGTCTGATGTAATCCACGAGTGTTTGGTCGCGGTTCTGGGTATGCCCGACGGCAAGCGAGCGCATCGTTTTATTCCTTTAGAGCTCGATAATTTTTATTATCCGTCAGATCGTTCAGAGGCCTATACCGTCATTGAAATTAATATGATGGCTGGCCGCACAACAGCGACTAAAAAAGCCTTAATCAAGCACCTGTTTGAACGAATTAAAGCAGAGCTATTTATTTCCCCTGTCGACATTGAAATCACCATAAAAGAGCAGCCGGCCCATTGTTGGGGTTTCCGTGGAATGACTGGCGACGAAGTTACTGACTTGAGCTATTCAGTGAATATTTGAGTGTGCTAGGTGGGCGTTATTTTAACGCTCACTCTGATGTTGAGGTCTTGGTTGGCTCTGGTTGGCGAATAATATAGACCGAGACCAATCCGGCAATAATAATCATTGTTGCCGATAGCCAGACAATTTTCACAATGAGTAAAGCGCTGCTTAAAATCATAATCCACAAAAGGCTGAGAATAAGCACTTTGATACGTCGGGGAATACCCTCGCCGTTAAGGAAGTAGCGAATATACCTGCCCCACCAGCGGTGCTCGGTTAACCAAGTGTAAAAGCGCGGAGAGCTGCGTAGAAAACAAGCTGCGCTGAGCAATAAAAATGGGGAGGTGGGTACCACTGGAAGTAATAAACCGATCATGCCAAGCACAAAGGAAATCCAGCCAAGGCCGAATAAGGCATAGCGAATGATTGGATTGGGGTGTAGGTAGGGTGTTTTCATGCGGTGAGTCAAGCCCTCGCGCTGGTAGCGGCGTATTGATCCGTGGTTTGCTCTTACTCTAGAGTAAAGCCTAGGGCTTAGGCAAAGCCAAATGTTGAGATTTAGTCATATCAACGATTGACGCATTCATTTGTGTTAACTTTACAGCGTCAGGCGGCAATACTTGTTGCGCAAAATTGCCAATGTACGCTACTTTTTGTCTGGTAAATAATATGGAAATAGCTAATGGCTACGCATTTTAACCTAGCTGATTTGTTCGAAACAGTTGTCGATACGGTGCCTGCGAGGGAAGCGCTAGTGTGCGGCGATAGTCGCCTCAGTTTTGCCGAACTCGATGCCGGTGCCAATCAACTGGCACACTATTTGGCTGGGCAAGGGGTGAAGGCGGGTGATCACGTTGGCCTCTATATGTACAACGGTAATGAATACCTAGAAGCCATGCTAGCCTGCTTTAAAATTCGGGCGGTGCCAATCAATGTTAATTACCGCTATGTAAAAGCAGAGCTACTCTATATTTTTGATAATGCCGACATGGTGGCTTGCATTCATCATCGAGAATTTATCCCCGCAATTGCTGATGTGCGCGAGGACGCCAAAACGCTTAAAACCCTAGTGTCTGTAGACGACCACAGCGGCGCTGCATTAGCGATGACTGGGTCAGTGAATTATAAAGCGGCTAAAGCTGGTCAACGTAGCGACCGCAATTTTAGTGAGCGCTCCGGCGATGACTATTTTGTTATTTACACGGGTGGCACCACCGGTATGCCTAAGGGCGTTATGTGGCCGCATGAAGGTATTTTTTTTGCTGCGATGGGTGGTGGCGGTCACTTCTCGCCCCTGGGGCCATGTGAAAAGCCAGAGGATATTGCGAGTAGAATTACCGAGTGGCCAATGCGGGGGATCGCGCTAGCGCCATTGATACATGGCGCGTCATGGTGGTATGCGTGTATTCAGTTGTTGGCGGGCAATGCTTTAATTCTGAATCCTAATCGCTCCTTCGACGGCGCTGCGGTGTGGCAAATAGTGGCCGACGAGAAGGTGAATGCCCTACAGATCGTCGGCGATGCCATGGCTATTCCGCTATTAGAAGCCTTAGCCGAGAATCCAGATCGCTGGGATTTGTCCGCCGTGTTTAGCATCGGTTCCGGTGGTGCAATTTTCTCGGATGTTAAACAAGCGGCGTTCAAAGCGTATTTTCCCAATGTATTTCTTACCAATAGTTTTGGCTCCTCCGAAAGCGGTCAAATGGGTATGGATAATGGCAGTAAGAAAACCGCAGCGGGTTTGGGTAATGTTAGTCGCAGCGATTATATGGACGTTATTATTGTTGAGGAAAGTGCGCCGCGTCGCGCCGAACTAGGCGAAACTGGCATCTTTGCCCGCATTGGGTATACCTCGGCAGGCTATTACAAGGACCCAGTGAAAACCGCCGAGACCTTTGTTGAACTTGATGGCAAGCGCTACTTGCTCACTGGCGATGCTGCAAAACTTGAAGCAGACGGCTCAATTACCGTTTTGGGCCGAGGCAGCAATTGCATTAATAGCGGCGGTGAAAAGATTTTTCCCGAGGAAGTAGAAGGTGCATTAAAAGCCCATGCGGGTGTTTATGACGCCCTCGTCGTTGGCCTTGGCGACGAACGCTTTGGTAGCCGAGTTAGCGCTGTAATTCAGCCGCGACATGGTATAAACCTCGACTTAAGCACTATTCAGGAACATTGCCGAAAGCATATTGCCGGCTATAAAATTCCCCGCGAAATACACCTTATACAGGAGCTGCCCCGCGCACCGAGCGGCAAGCCAGACTACAATTTGGCGAGAGCTTATGCCGAAAGCGGTAAGGGTGCGGTGGGCTGATTTGGCGCGGCCTTTAATGCGACTAAAAGCGTTTTTCGGTAGTAAGCCGCCATTGATAATTAGATATATCGTCGCTGCGATCTAGCGGTTTAACTAAGTCCATGTGCAGCACGCCGTGGGCGCCTTCCTCTTTATTGCCGGTTCTGGTGGGCGAGAAGCGTAAGCCAATGCCCACGTCTTTAAGCCAACCGCTATTTCCTGCTGTCGTTGCTATGGCTGGGTCGTTGGTATCACCCCACGCGCGCCCAGCATCAAAAAACACCGCAGCGCCAGCGTGAAATAGCGAGAACCATTCTCGCTGCCCAAAAAAGTGTTGCTCCATGGTGAACAGAATTTTGCGGTCACCGGTTTGGTAGTGGCTGGGGTAGCCGCGCAGGCCGGTGTCGCCATCGAGTACAATATTGCTGTCTTGATAGAGCTTGTAACCTTTCATGCCCGATAATTGGGTTAGAAATTGACCGTTGCTCAGGTTTTTCCAATACCAAGACACCTCGCTCTCTAAGACGCTATTAACCAGGCCGGTATCGGTGTAGCGGCCATTAAACGCAATATTGTGTAAAATCATGTGGTGGTCATTAATTATCGTGCCGACGTTGTTTTCGGCCTGAATTATATATCCGTCGTCGTTAATACTTGATTTTACATAGCCAAAGCGCGCTCGAAATTGATTGCCGAGATTAAAATATTCTGCGCGATTTATTTGCCGCACATTGCTGGTTTTTATATAACCGTCGTGAATTTTTTGGTATTCAATCCACACGCTATCGTCTGATCGGTCTTCTGGTAAGGTACTTGTTGTTAGCGTATCCACACTTGCTGTGAATTGGTCTTCCTCCTTGCTAACCCCAAAAATTAAGCGGCGCGCGTATTCGCCGTCTACCGAGAAATCGTCAAGCCGGCGACCATAATTTACCGCGTTAACAATTTTACGGTGGCCATAGCTGGCAATCTTTTCACCGCCCACATAACTCGATTCAGACAGGGTGGTATCGTCGTGATTAATCTCACCAGTCCACTTGGTGCTTAAATCTAAAAAGGGCCTGTTAAGGGTGATACGCTTTTCGATGCCGTCGTCATTGTCTGAATAGCGCAGCCGCAGTTGACTATTGTAGGCGCCGGTATTGGGGTCGTGGTAATCAATAACACTGCCGGAGCGCTGCTCATTGCTAAAATGCATAATCGACACCGCTTTGCCGGTGCCGAGGAAATTACTGTCTTCAAAACCGTAGCTAGAATTGCTATTACCGCCAGAGCGAGAGAAGCTGATTTTGGGTTTTAAAGTCCAAACATCGCGGACCTCGACATTGACTGCCGCTTTGTTAGAACAGGGTATGCTTGCTTGCTTGTTCTACTTTGGCTTGATTGAGATAGCGGCGGGTATTAAGTGAACGCTCGCTGCTGTTTAGCAGGTTTTGATCTATGGGGCTGCCGACCTTGAAAAGTAAATCGTCGCGAATAACTTTTTTTCTTGTCGGAATATGCAGTCGGTTAGCCAGACGAAACAGCCAATTGCTTTCTTTTGGGTTGTTTTCGTCAAATATAGGTTTAACCACAATGTTTATAGAATCTATTTGTTGATTTTCGGTGGGTGGTGCGGCTGAATTTTGCGACTTACTGTGGGCGTTATTTTGATTATCTTTGTCGGTTAAACAGTCGATTTCTGTTGTGAAATTATTGCTAGTTTGGGCAATAGTGAGCGTGCTTACACTTAAACCAAAAGCAGTTAGTAGAATGAGTGCCGGAGTTTGGCGAGGCAGAAGCATAGCTAGCCCTTTTTGTTATTACCGCAATACCTGCAGGCTACACCGCTATTATTAAGTATTGCTTAAGAAATTTATGATATTTACTGCCTTCGCGGTTAACTGGTCGGTAAAATTAGCTATGCGTAAAAAAGCTGGGATAAGCGCAGCTGCTATACCTTAGCGTTAGTGCCGCCTGCTGCGCTGATGTGATCTGTCGGTCTCGCGTTGTAAACCCTGCAAGCACCGTAGAGGTTGTCGGTGGACAGCGGCTTTTTAGGTTTTGGCTTGAGGGAAATAGGCGGGGAGGGAGCGGCTTAAGCGCCGCGTTTTTTCCGCATAATGCCTTCTTGAGTGCTGCTGGCGACTAAGCGGCCAGCGCGATCATAAATTTTTCCGAGTACAAATCCCCGTCCGTTAGAGGCGCTGGGGCTTTCCATATCGTAGAGCAGCCAATCGTTAAAGTTGAAGGGTCGATGAAACCACATGCTGTGGTCAATGGTGGCCATACGCATGTCTTCGGTCATAAATAGAATGTTGTGCGGTTGGCTTGCGGTAGATAAAAAGAAAAAGTCCGAGGCGTAGGCTAGCAAGTAATTATGGATGCAGGGATTGGCGGGCAGTGGCCCATTGGGCCGCATCCACATGCGTTTGTTGGTGCTAACTTGGTCTGGGTCTTTATGGTTTGCGGCACGAAAATCGATGGCGCGCACCGCATTAAATTTTGGCAGCCACTCTTCGGGCGCCAGGCGGATTGCCTCTGCGGATAATTCTAACTCCTTGGGTAAATTGTCTGGTGGCGGCACTTCCGGCATAGCGCATTGGTGATCAAAGCCGTCGATATTCAACTGGAAGGAGCAGGTCATATAAAATATGGGCTGGCCGCGCTGCACTGCTTTTACTCGGCGGTTAGAGATAGTGCCGGCGTCTAGATTGCTCTCCACCTCAAAAATAATGGGGTAGTCGGGGTTTCCTGGTCGCAGAAAGTAAGAGTGAAATGAATGAATGTGGCGGTCGGGGTCAACCTGCTGGGCGGCGGCCGACAACGCTTGGGCAATGACTTGGCCGCCGTAGACTCTGCCCCAGTCGGTGGCTTCGGACTGGCCCCGATATAGATTCTCGTCAATCTTCTCTAAGGTGAGCAGGGCGATTAGTTGCTGTAAAGGATCAGACATAAAAATAGCTCCGTAAATTACCCTGCCAGCATACCAGTGAATGCGCTTTCATAAAGTAGTTTTCGCTCAGGTTGAAGTGCTTGGCATAAGTGCTTTTAGTACGTTGCGGATCAGCTCTGGGATTGGTACTGGGCGATTACTTTGGCGGTCAACATACACATGTACAAAGTGGCCTTTGGCGGCGGCATTTATGTCGTCGTTACGAAACAAAGCGGTTTCATAGCGCACACTGCTATTGCCTAAGTGAACGACTTTTAGGCCCACACTTACTTTGTCGGGAAAACTCACCGAGGAGAAATATTGGCACTGGGTTTCAATGACTAAGCCAATAGCGGGACTAGTCGCAATATCGAGTGCGCCGCTGGCAATCAAGTGCTGATTTACCGCGGTGTCAAAAAAGGAATAATAAATAACATTGTTTACGTGCTGATACACATCGTTGTCGTGCCAGCGGGTTTGGATTTCGCAAAAATGTGGGTAGTCCTCTCGACTGGGAAGTGCGGGTTTATCACTCACAAGGCCTCCTTATACAGCGCTATTGCGTCGTTTAATTGAATTTCGCGGGGGTTGTTAATTAGTAAACGGCTTTGTTTCATGGCGTCTTCCGCCAAAGCTGGAATGTTGCGCTTACTAATACCAACGTCCCTAAGACGGGTGGCAATACCCAGCTCTGCGGGCAGATTTTGCAAAAACTCAATGAGCATGGTGGCGCAGCGAAAACTGGTGCCGCTGGCTGCCGGATACACAACTTGAGCAAGTTCGGCATAGAGGGCTTCGGCTTCACTCATATTAAAGCGCAACACCGGTCCTAGCATTAATGAATTTGATAAGCCGTGGGGAACATGAAAGCGTGCGCCCACGGGATACGCCAAGGCGTGGACGCCGCCAACGGGGGCATTGGCAAATGCCATACCTGCCAAGCAGGCCCCCAGCAACATATTTTCCCTTGCCTGAATATTATTGGGGTGTTCGCAGGCGGTGTGAATATTGGCCGACAGCAAGCGTAGGGCATCTTTGGCAAGGGCGTCAGATATTGGGTTTTTTAGGCGTTTGCTGGTATAGGACTCAATGGCGTGCACCATTGCGTCAATGCCAGTGGCAGCGGTAACGGCTACCGGCAGCCCAAGCGTTAAGCGGGCATCGAGCAGCGCGATATCGGGAAGGAGAATTGGCGACACCACGCCTTTTTTTTCATTTTCACCGGTAGTAACAATGGCAATGGCGGTCACCTCCGAGCCTGTGCCAGCGGTGGTCGGAACCAGTATTAACGGTAGCCGTGGGCCTTGGGCTTGGTTGACACCATACACCTCTGCTAGCGATTGATCGCTGCCTGCAAGTAATGCAATCAATTTAGCCACGTCCATAGAGCTGCCACCGCCAAAGCCAATGATGCAGTCGGCATTGGCTGCCTTAGCAGCGGCGATACCGGCGTAAATGACGGACTCGGGTGGATCGGCAAGCACCTCAGAAAATATACTCACGGCGATCTGCTGTAGTTCAAAGTTGGCGAGGGCGCGGTCGAGTAGTTGCGCGCCGAGCACGCCAGAGTCAGTAACGATTAAGACCGATTTACAGTGCATAGCTTGCACTCGCGCAGCAAGATTAAGCGCTGCGTCGCGCTCTACAATAATAGATTTGGTGGTGTGAAACTCAAAAGTACTCATTGCTAGGCGCCCTCAACAGCGGGTGAATCATTATTATGGTGTGCCTGTTTATAGTGCTTTAAATGTTAGCGAGTTAATCTTAAAGCTGGTAGCTCAAATAATAGCGCTACGCTTTTGTGAACCATCTAAAGTATATCGGCAATGTGATTAGGGCAAATAGTATAAATGTTGAGCGACGGTATAGGTCTACCGCAGAACCGTCGTTGGTCTCCTGTTGAGTTAGGGCGTGCAACGGTGTGGAAATTAGGCGCGAACGCGCGCTTCGCCTACACTAGGGCTTTTCTGCGCTAATAATACATGCTTGTGCCTAAACAACGACCCATAAATCCCTTGCCTAGCGTGGCTGAGCGCACGGTGCATAGCTCGGCATTTAAAGCCTTGTTCCAAGGCGCGCAAGCACTGGATGGGAATGTGGCTGTGCTTATTGCTGAGATTGGCCTTACACCGGCAGACTTGGATGATGCCGAGCGGCGCTATCCGGTAGCAGATTTATACGTATTATATGAGCTGCTAGCGCAGCGAACCGCCACGCCAGATATTGGCGTGTATATTGGCCGCATAGATTATATTCGCCATTTAAACCTGCAATTGTACGCCTGCTCCGGCTGCAGCACTTTTCGCGAATACCTCAATATTATGCCCAGTGTGCTGAGTATAGTTGGCGATATTGGTGAGTTTAAAGTGCGCCGCGATGGGGAGCTTATTCGCCTCGACTGGGAAGTGCTCACGCCACCAAACAACAATCAACGCTACGTCAGTGACGCCTCGCTTACCGTTGCGGCGGCCATTGTTAACTCGGCCTGTGTTCGTCAAATTCCGATCCGCGCGGCACATTTTCATTATGCGCAGCCAGATGACCTTAGTGTCTTGAAACAAGCCTTTGGCGACAACTTACACTTTTCAAAAGCCAAGAGCTGCTTGTACTTAGACGCCGCCAGCCTCGATTACGTATTGATTCGGCCCGATAGCGAATGGGCGTTGGCTCTAGCCCAGCCAATTCGCCATTTGTTTGAAGACGGCGAAGATAACGACTTTATCGTTGCCCTGCGCAAAACCCTGCTCAAGCTGCTGCCCAGCGGCGATATCGGTTTAGATCGGGCGGCGTCATCACTTAATATCTCGCGCCGAACCTTGCAGCGGCGCTTGGCCGACGCCGGCACCCAGTATTTGCAATTGCTGCAAAATTTGCGTTCCACACTGGCCGTTCAGTATTTACATGACGAGCGCCTGAGCATCACTGAAATTGCCTTTTTACTAGGCTATATGGATCAGAGTTCCTTTTCCGCCGCCTTCCGCAGTTGGCATGGGCAGTCACCGCGAGATTTCCGGAAAAAATAGCTCTTGCTGCCTACTGGAACGACGCGTGGCATAAAGTGCTACGACCGCAGCATGGTAGTGTTATCAGCGAGAGCGTTGTAATGATTGAAACCTCTATTTTCTCTGAAGTGCACGTCGCCGTCGCTTGCTGCGGGAATAGCCGTACTTGGAGGGATAATCACTTAGCCATTAGCCTTAAAGTATTTCGTGTGAAAAAAGTATCAGTGACGGTTAGCGTCGAGTTTCCGGTGAGTTAGCTGTTTGCATGATCTCGCACTGCGTAAAACACCTATATTTAAGCTCGCGAGTTGAGCTTAAGGGCAAAAAAGACGATAGTGTTAACCGTGGTTTCGCTTAGCAGGGCTAGGTGTATCGCCAGCGCTAATAAGTTACATACAGGATAAAATAATGAGTAATGATATCGCCCCAGTCAGTGTTCGGCGTCAAGGACGCGTGCTGTACGTTACCCTAAGCCGTCCCGCACTTAAAAATGCCATCAACGAAGATATGATCACAACCCTGTACCGCAGTCTGCGCGATGCCGCTCAGGATGACAGTATTGGCGCAGTAGTGTTAGAAGGCGCTGGTGACACGTTTTGCGCTGGTGCCGACATCAAAAACCTGGCCCTTGGCGCCGAGCACACTCGTAAATATTCTACCGAAGTACTGTTGCGAGTGGGGGCGGAGGCGGCGATGTTGCTGCATGAAATGCCCAAGCCGACCATTGCGATGATTCGCGGCCCTGCTATGGGCGGCGGTTTGTCATTAGCGCTAGCCTGCGATTTTAGGCTTGCCGACAGCAGTGCCAGCTTAAGTTATGCCCACACCAAAATCGCCTTGTCGGGCGATTTCGCCGCTGCGTATTTCCTAAGTAAATGGATGGGCGCGGGTAAGGCTCGGGAGTTTTGCTTATTAAATCCGGTTTACGGCGCCCAAGAGGCTTTTGCCAGTGGCTTGTTGAGTAAAGTATGCGACGACGCCGAATTAGCAGACGATGTTGCGAAACTTGCTAAGCGCTTGGCCGAAGGCCCCACCAATGCCTTGGCTTGCATTAAGGCCAACCTTAAAAACGCCCAAGAAATGAGTTGTGAAAACTACATTGCTGAAGAAATTAAAAACTTTCAGCGCTGCCGCAATAGCGATGAACATCGCGAAGCCCTCAAGGCCTTTATTGAAAAGCGCGAGCCTAATTTTCCTCGCCAAGCCCAGGGCTAGCCTACAGCGCTAAACCCCACGATTTTATTATCTCACCACCCCAAAACACCCGCGCTCATTGCATGGCCGCGGGTGTTTTGGGTTTTGGTAGGCTCATTTCCTTAACTTAGGCGTTTTTTGGTTAGTCAACATCGCTGCTTGTCTATTCTGGTATTCCATAGCTTTATACTGGCTATTAATGGTGTTTTTTAGACTTCAAATATCATTTTAGAGCATTATTTAAGCAAAAATATTTGATGCTAGCCGTGTTTAAAATAAAATCTTCGCCAAGCTGGGTCTAGACTGTTGTTAAAGCTGTTGCGGCGTTAATAACAGGAAGTGTCGAATATGGCCCTGTCTAAGTTTGCATTAAACATATCCCTTGAAGATAAGTACCGCCTCGATAGTACCCGCGCCTATATGACCGGTATTGAGGCCTTGGTAAGACTGCCCATGCTCCAGCATCAGCGGGACCTAGAGCGCGGTTTAAATACCGCGGGCTTTATCTCTGGCTATCGCGGCTCACCGCTGGGCAATCTCGACCAAGCCCTGTGGCAAGCCAAGCCCTATCTCGATAAACACCATATTAAATTTGTACCAGGTATCAACGAAGACATGGCGGCCACCGCGGTGCGCGGCAGTCAGGAAGTGGGCTTATTCCCTGGTGCTAAATACGACGGCGTATTTGGCATGTGGTATGGCAAAGGCCCAGGGGTAGACCGCAGTATGGATGTGATCAAACATGCCAACGCGGTGGGCACTTCGCGCTATGGCGGGGTTTTGGCGGTAGCGGGGGATGACCACGCCGCTAAGTCATCAACCTTGCCCCACCAGTCCGAGCATATGTTTATGGGCGCCTCAATTCCGGTTTTGGCGCCCGCCAATGTGCAAGAGGTGTTAGACCTTGGTATTTTCGGCTGGGAGCTGTCGCGCTATGCCGGCTGCTGGGTGGGCTTTAAGGCCATTACCGAGAATATGGATTCGGCGATATCGGCGGTGATAGATGCGCACAGGGTAAACATTGTTTTACCAGAAGACTTTCAAATGCCAGAAGACGGCGTACACGCTCGCTGGCCAGACTCGCCACTGGCGCAGGAAAAGCGCCTTAATAAATACAAGATCTATGCGGCGCGGGCGTTTGCCCGGGCCAATAATCTCAATCGCATTGTGATTGATAGCCCCAAAGCGCGCCTCGGTATTGTGACTAGCGGCAAGGCCTACCTCGATGTTTTGCAGGCACTCGAAGATTTGGGCATCGACCAGCAGCGCGCCGCCGCCATCGGTCTGCGGGTGTATAAAGTGGCCATGCCCTGGCCCTTGGAGCCAGAAACCACCCACGAGTTTGCGCGGGGGCTGGAAGAAATCCTAGTGGTGGAGGAAAAACGCTCGATTATTGAAGACCAAATTACCGGCCAATTGTATAACTGGCCGGTGGAAGATCGCCCCCGTGTGATTGGCGAGTTTGACGAACACGGCGCCGACTTGCTGCCCAACCTCAGCGAGCTAACCCCAGCCATGGTGGCCCGCGCCATTGCCTCGCGAATTCGTCGTTTTTACAAAAGCGAAGAAATCGAAAAACGCCTTAACTTTTATAATCAAAAAGAGCAGTCGATTGCCAATAAGCAGGGCGTTATTAATCGCACGCCTCATTACTGTTCGGGCTGCCCTCACAATACCTCGACCCAAGTGCCCGAGGGCAGCATCGCCCTTGGCGGCATTGGCTGCCATTATATGAGTACGTGGATGCCCTCGCGGCCCGCAATCACCTTTACCCAAATGGGCGGCGAAGGGGTGACCTGGGTGGGGCAGGCGGCCTTTACCGAGAATAAACACGTTTTTCAGAACCTCGGCGACGGCACGTATTTCCACTCCGGCAGCTTGGCGATTCGCCAGTCCGTTGCAGCAGGCGTCAATATCACCTACAAAATTTTGTATAACGACGCCGTTGCCATGACCGGCGGTCAGCCTATTGATGGCAGCTTGTCGGTGGCGCAGCTCATTTTGCAATTGCGCGGCGAGGGCATAAAGCGCATTGCGCTGGTGTCTGATCATCCAGAACAATACGACACGCCCAGCGAAGCGGGATTAAGCGTTAATCACCGCGACGACTTACTCAGTATTGAAGAAGAACTGCGCGAGATCGAAGGCGTGTCGGTGCTGATTTACGAGCAAACCTGCGCGGCAGAAAAACGTCGGCGCCGCAAAAAAGGCACCATGGTCGATCCCGATCGCCGTATTTTTATTAACGAGGCGGTGTGCGAAGGCTGTGGCGACTGCGGTAAAAAATCCAACTGCCTGTCGGTATTGCCAAAAGAAACCGAGCTGGGCCGTAAGCGCCAAATCGACCAAAGCGCCTGTAATAAAGACTATTCCTGCGTTAATGGTTTCTGTCCGAGTTTTGTATCGGTGATAGGCGGCGGGCTTAAAAAGCAAAGCGTGAATGCCGCCAGTGCCGATGGCTTTGGGGCATTACAAGAGCCGACCCTGCCCAGCTTAAATACCCCGTGGAATTTAGTGGTAACCGGCATTGGCGGCACGGGTGTGCTCACCATTACCGCAGTGTTAGCCATGGCCGCCCATGTTGAAGGCAAGGGCTGCGCGACTATGAATCAAACTGGTCTCGCGCAAAAATTCGGCCCAGTGGTCAGCCATTTACGGGTTGCCAATCATCAGGAAGACATCAATGCAGTGCGTATTCCGGCGGGTGATGCCGATCTGTTACTAGGCTGCGATTTGGTGGTGTCGAGTTCCGATGAGGCTATCGCCAAGGTCAATATCGAGCGCAGTTTTGCTGTGATTAACGATACCGAGATGACCACTGCCGATTTTGTTTATCACCGCGATGCCCAATTCCCCGCCGATACCATGAAGCGGCTCATCGTTACCGAAGTGGGCGAGGGCAAGGTCGATTTTATTCAGGCCTCAGAGATTGCCAGCCATTTACTGGGCGACAGTTTGGCGACTAACTTCTTTATGCTGGGTTATGCCTTTCAGAAAGGCTATGTGCCGATCAGTTCAGAAGCGATTGAGCACGCGATTAAACTCAATGGCGTCGCGGTAGCGTTTAATCAGCAAGCTTTTTTGTGGGGACGCCGCGCGGTCGACAATATGGCCGCGGTAATGGCCGCCGCTGGGGTAGCGGTAGAACAGTGGCAGCCCCTAGAAAGCCTCGATGACATTATCGAATTCCGTTACCAGCATTTAATTAAGTACCAAGATCTTGCCTATGCTCAAGACTTTCGTCGTAGGGTCGAGCAAGTGCGCTCCAAAGAACTTGAAGTGAGCGGCGCAGCCGGCGACTTAACAGAGGCGGTAGCGCGCTCGCTGCATAAACTGATGAGCTATAAAGACGAGTACGAAGTCGCGCGGCTGTACAGTGACGGCGAGTTTATGAAAAAGCTCAAAGCCAGTTTCGATGGCGATTTTAAGCTGCAGTTTCATTTGGCGCCGCCCATCTTCTCAAAACGTGGTCGCGACGGCTTCCCCAAAAAACGGGTGTTTTCAGCGTGGATGTTCACGGCGTTTAGCTACTTGGCAAAGCTTAAAGGCCTGCGCGGCAGTGCTTGGGATATTTTTGGCTACAGCGCCGAGCGCAAGGCGGAACGGGCTTTGCTCGCCGAGTTTCAGCAAGACCTAGACAGTTTTATTGGCCAAATCGACGCCGATAAAATGGTGCTAATCACTGAAATTATCAGCTTGGTTGACGAGGTTCGCGGCTTCGGTCACGTAAAAGAGCAAGCGATTGCTCAATACCGCGTGCGCCGCCAGCAATTGCTGGGACGCCTGCGGGGCGATGTTGTGCAATTAGTCGATGTGGGCAATGCCGCCTGATTGCTAGTTGCTTTGTGGTACAAGGAGAACGTAATGACAGTGTTTAATTCGCCTTCCTTTGACGGCCATGAACTGGTGGCCTTTAAGGACGATGCCCGCAGCGGCTTGCGCGCCATAATTGCGGTGCACAATACCAACTTAGGGCCAGCCTTAGGCGGTTGTCGGTTTTATCCCTATGCCTCAGATGAACAGGCGCTAGAAGACGTGCTGCGCCTGTCGCGGGGCATGAGCTATAAATCAGCCTTGGCGGGCCTGCCCTTGGGCGGCGGCAAGGCGGTGATTATTGGCGATCCGGCAAAGCAGAAAAGTCGCCAGCTACTATTGGCGATGGGCGAGTTTATCGAGGGCTTGAGCGGACAATATATTACGGCTGAAGATTCCGGCACCGGCGTTGCCGACATGAAAGTTATTGGCGAGCGCACCAGCTATGTTTCGGGTGTAATGGAAGGTAGTCGCTTTGGCGGTGATCCCTCGCCCTACACTGCGCAGGGCGTGTTTTGCGGAATTAAGGCGGCCTTGGCGTTTCGCCATAAAGCGAATTCGCTGCGCGACGTGCGAGTGGCTATTCAAGGCGCGGGCTCGGTGGGCCGCCAATTAACGGCGCTGCTAGTAGAGGTGGGTGCCACGGTATTTATTGCCGATATTAACGCCGACAATTTAAGGCTAGCTCAAGCATTGGGTGCTAAGCCTGTCGCCGTTGGCGAGCTGCTGAGTATGGACGTAGATGTGCTGGCACCCTGTGCAATGGGGGCGGTGCTTGATGAGCAAACCGTGGGAGTGATTAAGGCCGGTATTGTTGCGGGCGCCGCAAATAATCAACTAGCGAATCCGATTCAGGGTGAGCAGTTGCGTCAGTTGGGTATTTTATACGCCCCAGACTTCGTGATTAACGCGGGAGGGATTATTGATATCTATTATCAGCGCTTAGAGGGTTCGTCAGACAATAGCGCTGCTCATATTGAGATGATTGCCGACACCTTGCAGCGTATTTTTCGCCGCGCCGAACAAAGCGGTGAAACGACTGCGCGGGTGGCAGAATTACTTGCCGAAGAGCGCTTTCTTACACCAGTAAAAATCGCTGCGGCCTAAAAAGCCGCAGCGATGATATACCGGTTTTTCTTACTTGCTTAGCGGAACTGCGCGGTAGCGGCGCGGTATTCCTGTTCCAGCTTTTGAATCAGCTCTTTGGTGCTTGGAATGTCGTGAATGGCGCCCACGCCCTGACCAGCAGACCAAATGGTCTTCCATGCGCCACCAGATTTCTCGCCGCTTTTATTGTCGGCATCAAGGGTTAATTCCTCGCCAAAATCAATATGACTTGGCGCTTCAAGAGCATTGGGATCGAGGCCGGCATTGACGATACTGGGCCGTAAAAAATTGGCGAACACACCCGATATATTTGGAGTGTAAACAATGTCGCTAGAACCGCTGTCGACAATCATCTGCTTGTATTCAGCTTGCACCAAGCTCTCTTGGGTGTTGATGAAGCGGGTGCCCATATAGGCAAGGTCGGCGCCCATAGCTTGGGCAGCGGCAATATCATTACCTCGAGAAATTGAACCGGCCAATAGCAACGTTTTATCAAAAAATTCGCGGATCTCTGCCACTAAGGCAAAGGGGCTGGTGTTGCCAGCGTGGCCACCGGCACCGGCGCAAACGGCGATCAAACCATCAACTCCTGCACCAGCCGCCTTGCGGGCGTGGCGGGCATTGATCACGTCGTGAAAAACCAGACCGCCGTAGCTGTGTACCGCGTCAATGACTTCTTTAACCGCGCCCAGCGAGGTAATGATAATTGGGACTTGATGCTTTATGCATAACTCTAGATCGGCGTTAAGACGGGGATTGGTTTTATGTACAATCAAATTAACGGCAAAAGGCGCGGGCTTTTCGCCGGTTTCTTGCTCATGGGCTTGCAGGGCAGCGTTAATGCTATTTAGCCACTCTTCAAAACCTTCGCTGCTGCGCTGGTTGAGTGCGGGAAACGAGCCGACCATGCCGGCCTTACAGGTTTCTATTACTAGCTCCGGCCCCGAGGCCAAAAACATGGGGGCGACTACGGCGGGTAGACGAAGGCGGTTTTCCAGTAGCTTGGGAAGACTCATAGCGCTAAACACTCTTATCGGTGAAATCGAATCATTACTTTAGGGCCTATTGCGCGGCTGGGGTAGTGTCAGTATTGACATTAAAAGTGTTGATAGTGACACTGACTGCTTTTGCAAAATGGGACTTAGCCGTGGCCAAGGTTTACGTAATCGCCTACGAGGGCTGCTATGCCGGTAGTTTGTCTAACCCCCAAGACTTGTATATGGTCGCCAACGCCCATTGGCGAGAGCAGTATCAAGGCCAAGAGGGCGAATTTGAATGGCAGACCTTATCCTTAGGCGGCGCGACAGTTGTTACCGCATCCCATCTTAGAATCGCGGTAGACGGCCCTTTGCTTGATCTTGAGGCGGGCAGTATTATTGTTGTGCCAGCCATGGCCTACCCTGGCGGCAGAGAATTGAATAAAAAACTGGAATCCCTGCGCGAGATTATCAATTGGCTGGTAAAACAATACGCCAATAATTGCATAATCTGTACTCACTGCACGGGCAGTTTTATTTTGGCTGAAAGCGGATTGCTCAATGGTCACAGCGCCACCACCAGCTGGTGGCTTGCCGAACAATTTCGCCAGCGCTATCCCGAAATTACATTAAAGGCCGACCAGCTGGTGGTTGACGAAGGGCGCTTGCTAACCGGCGGTGCTAACGGTGCCGAAATGTTGGCCGCGCTAATTATGGTCGAGCGCTATATGGGCCGGGCGGTAGCCTCGCAATGCGCGCGAACCTTGCTGGTAGATACCAATTTAACCCAGCAGGCGCCGTATCTTATTCTGCCCCGCCAAAAGCAGCACAGCGATTCGCTTATGCTTGAGATCCAAGATTACTTAGAAAAAAATCTGAGTGACGCTTTTTCCCTGGCAGGTTTGGCGCAGCGGTTTTGTATTAGTTCGCGAACTTTAATGCGGCGCTTCAAAGAGGCCGTTGGCGACACCCCCAATAGCTATTTGCAAAATTTGCGTATTGAGGCCGCCAAGAAATTATTTGAGGCTACCAGCCTGTCTACCGACGCGGTTATGCTGCGGATAGGCTATGCCGATACTAGCTCGTTTAATCGTCTCTTTCAGCGTAAAACCGGATTAAGCCCGCGGGCTTATCGCTTGAAATTTGGCTCTGTTCAGCGCAGTGAGCAAAGTGTTTAAGTCGTCGGTGGTTACGAATTTTTTTGAGTGCTTCTATAAACGGATTACGCCAATCCATGACTTTGGCCTTGGCCCGCGCAATACGAATTTCTTGCTCGGATACCGGAGCTTGCTTGCCTCGCCCACACTTCGTACAGCTTACGATTCTGTGTGCTAATTTTTAAATCGTAACGCCCTTCTATGTAAAAATAGCTGCGGGCGATGTCGCCTCGTATTTCTGGGCGGGGCGCTCTTTAACGCCAATTTCAATATAGCAAGCGCCGTAGGCGCGGGCTTCGCCGCCTCTTTTTCAAGCGCCTTGAGTTCAAGTAACCGTTGCTTAAGCCATGCTAATTTTGATGCCGATACTGAGCTGGAAGTGTCCTTTTCGTCGTTATCGTTGGCACTTATTTGACTTACGTATTCTTGAATACTGCTCTCAACATGATCGATATGAAATTGGACTTTGCTGGGTGTGTAAATCTTAGCCTTATTGTTGACCGCTTTAAACTTGCTACCATCAATAGCGAAAGCGGAATCATCACACATATTGATTTGCCGACAGTGGTCAACGAACTTAAAACAGATATTTTTAATCCCCTTGCCGTTATCTTTCCTGAAATCGGCATGATAACCTGGGCGACCAGTTTGCTTTGCGGTGACACTCTCAAAACCGTGGCTCAATAAATCAAGTTAGTCGACAAAAACATCAATGACTCGAGCAGGGTTGTCTTGTGTAACAAAGTTATCTATTACTTATGGAAATAGCGTGGATTAGTGTCTTGATGGGCCTTTAATATGGTGAGTCATCGCAGATTAGCGCTGGTTTGGCTTACCAATTTATTACACTAAACGTGGCCTTGAACTTAGATCGCTGGCTAAGACCAATTCATCATAAGTGTGGGATCAACGATGATCAAAATTTTTCACACAGTCTGTACTAGTACCTGCCAGTATTTGCGCTCGAAAACTCCCATACCATAATGTGCCCTGCCTGATTCTTTACCATAAGCACGCCAAAATGCTCATTGTTTGCTCGAATCAAAAAATTCGGCGTTGTGCTGAATATCCAGCGTTTCGCCAGTGTAGGGGTGCGTAAAGCGCAGGCGCGAGGCGTGCAGTAACAACCGGTCAGCGGCGGCCTTGGCGGCAGGGTGGGCGTAAAACTCGCAGCCTAATATAGGGTGGCCAATGCTGGCGGTGTGTACCCGCAATTGGTGGGAGCGGCCGGTAATTGGTGTTAGCAGTATTTGGCTGTGGCCGTCTTCGGTCATGCCTTGGCGCAGGTAATGGGTTTGGGCTTTTTTGCCGTACACAAAATTGAGTTCTTGGCGGGGGCGGTTGGGCCAGTTGCAGGCCAGCGGTAGGTCGATAAAACCCTCACGGCTGGCAAGCTCGCCGTAGACTACGGCTTGGTATTCTTTCTCAATTTTACGGTCTTGGAATAAGCGGCTCAGGGCGCGGTGACTGTCTTTGTGCAGGGCAATAATCATTAGGCCCGAGGTGGACATGTCTAAGCGGTGAACAATGGTGGCGTCGGGGTAGACCTCGGCAACGCGGCTAATTAAGCAGTCTTTGTTGTCGGGGTGGCGGCCAGGCACCGACAGCAGGCCAGCGGGCTTGTTGATAATGAGCAGGTCATCGTCGCAATGTAAATAGCCGATGGCCTCTTCGCAATAGGGCACAATAAAATCGGCATTGGGGTTTTCTGGGCTGGCACTCATTAGACTGACTGGTTACAGAGAATTGGCGGCCAGTATACCGGAAAACGCCGGCTATTTTCCGGCGCGTAAATAGCCAGAGATCAAGGCAAAAAACGATTCGCTCAAGGCGTTTTCGTAATACCAGCCCAGCTGGGTGGTGCAGTACTCGCAGTGGGCGTACTGCCATTCAAAGCCCTGAAACCAGCAGTAGTGGTCGGTAGCTTTACCGGCAATAATCAAGCCCGGCGCAGCCTGAAAGCAACTTAGCTCAAATACCACGCCGTCGGGATTCACAAAGTGGTGTTGGTGTTCGCCTTGCACCTGTACCCGATAATTCTCGGCGGTGACTGGCCGCTGGCAGTCCTGACAGTAAATAAGTTGCTGTTGATCCGCCTCGTAAACCTGCAGCAGAACATCGTGAACTAATTGCTTTATTGGTAGGCCACTCATAGCACACTCCGCTAAAATATCGCCATCACACACAGCTCTAACATAGAAGGAAATGCGCTTTGCGGCAAGCTTCTTTGGTCACAGATTGCCAGACCCTCACCCTGCGCTTACAGGAATACGTCCCCAACGCTCAGCTGACGAGCACCACCTTGCCCGAGGTGCCAGAGATGAAATTGTGGCTGCTCAGCGCTGATTATCCCCAGCAAGACTTAAGCCTCGAGCAAACCCAGCGCATTATGAATTACCCCGCCTATTGGGTGTTTTGCTGGGCCAGCGGCCAAGTGCTGGCGCGTTATATATTTGATAATCCCCACCTTGTGCAGGGCAAGCGCATATTGGATTTTGGCAGTGGCTCGGGAGTGGCCGGTATCGCCGCCAAATTGGCGGGCGCGGCCTCGGTGATTGCCTGCGACCTCGACCCCGATGCCATTTTGGCCAGTCGCGCCAATGCCGACTTAAATGGCGTGGAGCTTGAATACAGCGAGAATTTCTTTGCCAGTAACGAACAATACGATCTGATCTTGGTGGCCGACGTTTTATACGATAAAAGCAATTTTCCGCTATTACCGGCGTTTTTAGCGCGGGCACCGCAAGTGCTTATTGCCGATTCGCGGGTGCGGAATTTTCAATTTGAGGGTTACGATTGGTTGGCGTATCAGCGCGCCACCACCGTGCCGGATTTGGCGGAATCTGACGAGTTTTCTAAAGTGAATCTGTATCTTGGTGGGCGTTAGCCAATATTTTGCGAACCGATTTTTTGGGTAGCAGGGCGATAAAATTATTCCGCGCTACGCCTTGGGCGGCTTCTTTGTTTAGCGCGTCTAAAAACGGCGCATATTCGTCTAGGTTTGCCGCGATTTTGTCATAGCTACCCAAGCCGTCGGAGCCAATCATAAAGCGCTTGGGGTATTTATTGATTAAGGCCACCCAGCCGTCGGCCGCCTCTTGGTTCTTGTCGAGCAAATAGGGCGTGAGTACTGCCCATGACAGATCGATATATAAATTGTCGTGGGCGGCAAGTAGCTTGCTCAGCGCGGGTAATAAGAAATCGAGCTTGTCTTGGTAGCGGTGCAATGTGGCGCTGGTGCCGGCGTGGGCCCAGATAAAATTCACACCGGGGTGGGCGGCCAAGGCGTCTTCAATTTCGCCAACATACAGTGGATTGCGCTCGCGTTTCGAGGTGATGTTGCTGTGCAGCAACACCGGCAGCTTAAACTCCGCTGCCACACGATAAACCCGATACATGGCCTCGTTATTGGCGCGGGGCGTATCGTCTTGGGTTAGGGCGGTTAAATCATCGTGACGGGTTAATACCTCGCCAATGCCTTGCCAAACATCGGGGTAGGTCTCTAGCATTTGGCGCAGGTGCTTATCGGCATTTTTGTCGGTGGGATTAAAACCACATAAAAACGGATGCAGGCGCTCGCGATCTTGCTTAGGAAGTTTGCGGTAGGCCTCGGCAACATAGCTGTCGGTGGCGCTAAACCAATACATCCCCGCGTCATCACCGGCATAGTAGCGGGGCCGCTTAGGCTCGTCTTCATGCCATTTTTTCATCAGCGGAATACCACTAATCATCGCGTTATCGATCTTGCCCTTGTCCATGGCGGCAATCAGTTTAGAAAGCGGCTCACCCTCTTGGAAAAAATCAACAATATGTAGATGGGCATCGCTGTAACGGTGTTTAGATGTGTTGCTAATCTGGGCTTTACTGCCGGTTTCAGCGCTTGCCACTAGACTATAGGTGGCCAACGATACCAAGCCCATAAAGGCTAAACCGGTGGCGAGTAGATGTTTTTGTAACTGATGCATTCCATTCCCTAGCGCGACATGACGTGGATTCAGACAGGCTTGGGATGGATGGGTTCAGTTGGTGGGTTGGGAATAGCTTTTCGCGGGTGGGCAGAGCTTCATGTGTTAAAGGCAGTAGATTGGGTGGGGGGGCATAAATTAAAAACCTGGCCCTCGTTGCGCGCTTTAGATTGCTATGAGTGATCAGGTTGAATCGCAGCAGGCGGCAATCATGCTGAGTCGGAATACCGAATTTGCAATTACCATATTTGTGGAAAAAGAAATTCAACTGCGGTTGTAGAAAGCTTTATCTCGATATCTTGTTTTGGTTTTGCGGATATAAGGCCCTCTTTATCCATTTGTTTAATTATAGGTCGGAGGGTTTGTTCACCTTTATCTAAATGCTCGCAGATGGCACTTCTGCTCATGGCTCCTTTTTCAAGTAGTAACCTATAAATATCGCGAGCTGCTATTTTAAGTATAGGGAGCTTTTTGCCATCAGCATCGGGTAATCCACCTTTGGCCCTCATTTCAAAGTAATAATCAATGCGAATGCCGAGCTTCCTAGGTTCTAAAAGATCGGTAAAAAATTTAACCTGATCGAGGGCAGTATCGATAAAATACTTGGTGAAATCTAATAAACCCTTGTCGGATAGAATTCCTCTCCCATCCGAAGCGCCTTGTCTTGCCATATCTGCTCTAGCAAGTGCTTTGTAGTAGGAGGATGTATCTCTCCCAAAGCCCCGTGTTATAGACCAAAGTCCATAACCACCAAAGCCAGCATTTCTCATGTAGCCGTCAGTAATTAGCCTTATAGCTCTACCATTGCCATCTAAAAATGGATGTATCCAAGTTAGCCTATGATGTAGGCCTGCTGCAGCTATTACCCTGGTTGTACCATGAATCTTTTTTGGCGCAAACATCTCTGCTACCCATTTCATGTAGCTTGGGACTTCTTTGAAATCTGGAGGGATATGTTGCCCGACCTGAACATCACGATTCCTATATTCCCCAGGCACAATTTTTATCGGGTCGCCGTTTTCGTCAAAAGCAATATCACCAATTTTATTTTTGACAGTTAACATATCGTCGGGCAATCCATTGTAAAAGGATTGATGAATTGACTTTATGTAGTCTTGAGATGTAACCGAATCGATTTTTTCTGATAAGGCCTTGGATTTAATTTGTGCTTCAAGATGTACGAGTAGCTCAAGAACAGATTTGGTAACATTTTGATTGCCAGCTTGCCCCGATTCTTGTGTTTTTAGCAATTCTTTTGGGTGGGTTGGGTTGCCTTCTATCTTGTTGCTGTAATAACAGTTTACAAGTCTAAGTAGCCACTCAGTAGGCTGTCTTATTGAATCTGGGATGGTTTGGTTTAAGGCTGCATCAGCCATGTAGAGCTCAACGATTTTATCTTGGTATTCCCCCAAACTATTAGGATCGAAGAATGGTATTACAGATATCATTACCGTCTCCAAAGTAAGCTTAATATAATGATTTTATAGCCGATATAATTTTTTTACCATAATTTATATCGTTTTATTTATTGGTTTGGTAGCTTTGGTGATATTTGTATGCCAAATATGTTCAGTTTGCCTCGTGGGTCATCGATTAGATCTATATTAACTCGTTGTTTTTACTCTGGATATCACCTTAAAAAGGAGTTTATTATTTCTGTAAAGCGAACAATAATTCTAAGTGAGGTAAAAATAAGCGTTTATTCAGTCATAGGGGATGCTGGTGTGTAGTGGTGCGGTAGTTCGCTATAGGCAACATTGTCATGAAGGTTCGGGTCAGGTGTTTGGTGGGCCGGCCGTGAACTGATTCGGTAGTATTGGATTCTGAATCAAGTTCAGAATGACGGTGTGGCGTATAGAATAATGGCGTGAAAGGAAAGGGCGCCGCCACCGGTGTCGCCGCCATGATTATCTTGTATCTACGCCGCATCGACTTCATAGGGGCCTACATCTAGTTCAATCTCGGAACCGTGATCCTGTAACGTTTTTTAAGTCATATGCCGATTGAAGGTTCAGCCAAGATTGCGCATCACCGCCAAAGTAGCGTGCCAAGCGTAGGGCAGTATCTGGCGTCACAGCCCGTTCTTCGTTTAATATTTTGCTAATGCGGGTGACAGGAACGCGCAAGTCGCGGGCAAGGCGATTGGCTCTCAGTTCCAGAGGAAGTACGTACTCTTCTCGTAAAATTTCACTGGGGTGGATTGCTCGCATATTGTTCTGGATCATCGAAAAGCTCCTGACCATTTATTTAGTGGTAGTCCGTAATTTCAACCTCATAAACTCCGGCGTCACGCCAAACAAAACAGCGATGTATGATTGTTTAGTCAATAATACATCAATGGTTTCAAATGTCGGCTAATAACAAAGTCGTCATGCTGGACTTGATCCAGCATCTGGTGGAGTGCCCGTGAACTTGTTCCGTGGTATTGGATTCTGAATCAAGTTCAGAATGACGGAGTGTGGCGTTCTGAATGACGGTGTGTGGTGTCAGAACGACGGTGTGCGGTGATTGAGGGTGTATGTTGTTCAGAACGACGGTGTAAGGTGACTGCGGGTGTATGTTGTTCAGAATGACGGTTTATAGGGAATGACGATGCGGCGGGGGGCACCGCAACGGCTATTGAGCGCGGCGTGCCTATGATTACTCAAGCGGTTATGGGCCTGAGTAGATGCGATAGCGCATGCCTTTTTTGTCATAATTTGCACTCTGCGCTATTTCTTGGCGCTATTTGAATTTGCCTCTACTGTGTTTTCTGTCAGTGCTGGTTGTAGCACTGGGTGGATTATCTTTAGTAATTGCGTGGCGAGTCCGCTGGTGAATTCAAAGCCATTAGCTTGGCTTCCGCCAACGTGCGCAAGTATTACACCAAAGAAGCGGTCGCCGATATAAAAGGTGAATATGGCATTTCGGTTCACTGCTTCGCTGGCGATGAGGCGTCCACCCGCGCCGTAGGATTTAAGGCGATGATCACCGGTGCCGGTTTTTCCGCCTACTTGAATCGGTGTGCCGTTGGCGTCGACAAAAAGGCCTTTTAGGCGTCTTGCGGTGCCATTTTCCACTACGCCAGCGAGGGCGTTGCGCACGGTGGTGCTGACTTCCGACGAGAGTACTCGTGTGCCTATTGGTGGCGTGAATTCATACTTGGTTTCATAGGGGGTGCCTTGGGCAAAATGCAGGCTATCGATTTGGCGAAAGGGGATTCTCATGCCGTCATTGATAATAATGCCCATCAATTCGGCGAGCGCGGTGGGGCGGTCTGCCGATGCACCAATGGCCGTGGCGTAGGACGGCACCAAACTACTGAACGGAAAACCAACGCGCTGCCATTGCTGATGAATGGCCACAAAGGCATCGCGTTCTAGCAGTATGCGTATACTCCGGTCTTGGGCGCGCTGCTTGCGTGAGTTGGTTAACCATGTGTAGGCGTCTTGACGAAGTGGTGCGCTCTCCTCGGCAATTCGGTTGTAGTTGACGCTGGTGTTTTCGAGTAGATATTTTACCAGCCACAATTCCAACGGGTGCATGTGCGCTAGATAGGCTCGGTCATTACTATTAAAGCGCGCTGGGTCGAATTGCCGATACAGTTTTGCAACGTCGATTTTAGCAAAGGCCTCTGCGGTTAAGCGTGCACGCAGAAATTCTGCTAGGGCCGGCTCATCTGCATCGGGCAGCACTGCACGATAAGCCATTGTTAGGCGGCCAGGGAAGGGTTTGCTGCGACGGGCAAGGCGCTCGATAATTTCCTGACGATTTAATTTGCGGTATTGATTATAAAATTGATTGAGGTAGATTTTGCCTTCGAGATCGGCAAAACGACTCAGATAGTCTTTGCGACGCGGATCTGTGCGGTCGAGCAAAAGTTCGCGTGAGCCGGGAATCTCCATGGAGTAGTAGCGAGTTACGTCGCGCATCATGCGAATAAACACGAGGTTAACCGAGCGGTTTAAGGCCTCGGCTACGGTCAGTACGCGAGCGTTGTCTTGTTTGTCAAAATTGCTAAAGGTGTGCAGTCCACCGCCGGTGAAAAACGACTCAGCAGGGCTTGCGGAATACGTTCTTAGCATTGCAGCGTCTAGCAGTTTTTGTAAGGGAAGATCAGGGTCGGCGATAAGTCGATCGAGGGTCCATTGGCGCAGGGGGTCTTCAGCGACTTTGCGGGCGAATGCGAGGTCTTTGGGGGCAAGCTCTCGGTATTTTAGATAGACCTTTTCAATGATGTCGAGATAGGTGATTAGGGTGCGCAATTTCGCGGTTGAACCTAAATCGAGTTTTGAGCCGGCATTCATGTCAAAGGGCAGGTCTAGATTGTCGGTTTGTACTCTGAGTACGTTGCCAGTTGCTGTGCGCTCGTACAGCAGCACACTGTAATTTAGCGCGGTAAGTTGGCCTTCACGCAGTAGTTTTTCGCCGAGTAGGCCAGATTGCTTGGCGTAGTCAAGGTCGGTTGCTTGCTTTAACGACTGCGCAATTTGTACTTGGGTGTCGCCAGCAATCGTAGATTGCACCGTGAGATCAAGTCGGTCGAGGGTGTACAAGCTGCGAACGCCCAGTAGCGTCATTAGCTCGTTACGCACATTGTTGACCGCTTTGCGTGAAATAAACGACGTTGCCGCGGTACTTTGCTCGCGCTGAACAAAATTCAGTTTTAGGGGCAGCGCCGCGTCTCTGAGTTTTTCGCTGATAACGCCGTTATTGCTCAGAATACGCAGATAACTGGTGGTTAGCGCTTCTAGTTCATTGCGGCCTTCAAGTAGGTAAAAAGAAGGACGTCGCTGTGATAGCAGCAGACTTAAGGCGGCCTTAAACACCCGAGCTTTCTCCTCGATGCTCACGGTGTCGCCAGAGGTCGCAAGCACATGATTGGCGTAGGCAAAGTCAATCCCGTACCACTGTTTGAGGCCGTCACCAATCCCGTGAATCTCGCCATGGCCGGCGCGACCAGAAAGAGGTGTCGAATTAAGATAGCTTAGGGCAATGGCTTTTCTTGCATCGCGGCCGGTAAGCCCTGAGTGGTAGTGGCGTACGCTGGCAGAGACGATTTGCTTGAGCTTGTCATTGTGATCTGCGGTCATTCCGCCTGGTGAATAACGGTATTTTTCCATCTGCGTAGCCAAGGTGCTGCCGCCTGGGCCGCCCTCGCCAGGGTGTAACAGGCGGGCAAGTGCTGCCTGCGCGAGCCGGTCCCACTCGACCACTGGGTTTTTGGTGGGATTTTGATCAACTAATAGCTCGCGGTTTTCAATAAACAGTAGCGGTTTCAGCAGCAATGCTGGAATGTCTTTAAATGCTGAATAGACGTTCTCTGGTTCCCGTGAGGAAAATAGCGCGTTGTTATTGCTGCCTAAAATGTTCAGACCGGTTTGGCTGCGCTCACGGTAGGGCGGGTTGCCGCCCCAGCGGCTGTACTGCATGAGACGATCTGAGAAATTTGCCTGACGGCTAATTCGATAGCCTTTTGCCTGCAATTGCTTGTCAAATTCGGGTAGGCGCGTATAGCCATTTTGAATGTTGTAGGGGCCATGGCTGGGGAACCACGTTGCCTCGGCGGGCCCGTCTTTAATTTCAAAGTCGAGACTCGCCGCTAGCTTGCCGAAATATCGCGACTGGAAGTAAGAGGTGTGATATTCAAAAATACCGACAGAAATAACCACCATTACGGTGGTAAGTGCGACGTACAAAATAGCCTTTTTTAGGCGTGTCCGGTTAATCACAATAGTAAAGCCAATGAGGTCAGGTTCAATTATATTTTATGTAAGAGTAGCCTTTGTAAGTCGCGGTGGCTCAGAAGGGCTAATCGGATGCGGAGCATAATGCAGCGCCAAAATCTGCGATAGGGCTTTTGCTGGTTTATTTTTGCCGGTGGATCTAGCCTAGCGGTTCAGTGTGGCATGGATTGCGCAATAATATGCAAAAGAGCGCTGATTTCCTTATTTATTAGGCCAGCAAACGGCTTCATTGCGATAAATCAAACTTTCGGGTCACTGGGCTTTGGCTTCAGTTCATCCTTGGTGGGGCCGCACTTTGCGCGTGCATCTTGTCTTTGGCCGTGATGTCGGCTACTAACAAAATTGTCATGCTGGATTTGATCCAGCATCTGGTGGGGTGGCTGAGAACTAGCTTGGTGGTATTGGATTCTGAATCGAGTTCAGAATGACGGGTTATGGGTAATGGCGATTTATGGGTAATGACGGTGCGAAGGGCATGGCGGGTGTTTGCGAAGCCGTCATGCTGGACTTGATCCAGCATCTGGTGGAGCGGCTGTGAACTAGCTCGGTGGTATTGGATTCTGAATCGAGTTCAGAATGACGGGTTATGGGTAATGGCGATTTATGGGTAATGACGGTGCGAAGGGCATGGCGGGTGTTTGCGAAGCCGTCATGCTGGACTTGATCCAGCATCTGGTGGGGCGGCTGAGAACTAGCTTGGTGGTATTGGATTCTGAATCAAGTTCAGAATGATGGGTTATGGGTAATGACAGTTTAAGGGTAATGACGGTGCGAAGGGCATAGCGGGTGCTTACGAAGCCGTCATGCTGGAC
>NZ_JARGNU010000009.1:77910-154598 GCF_029212375.1 Zhongshania sp.
GGGTAATGACGGTGCGAAGGGCATAGCGGGTGCTTACGAAGCCGTCATGCTGGACTTGATCCAGCATCTGGTGGGGCGGCTGTGAACTAGTTCGGTGGTATTGGATTCTGAATCAAGTTCAGAATGACGGTTCGTGGCGTTAAGAATGACTATGTGTGGCGTTAAGAATGACGATGTGTAGCATTCAGAATGACGATGTGTAGCATTCAGAATGACGATGTGTAGCATTCAGAATGACGGTTTATCAGCTCGCCAATTACTGCTGAATCCAATGCAGTATTTCTTGTTCCGTTAAAAAGGCTTGGGCCTCTGAGCCAGCCAACATGGCGAAGGTGGCAATAAGGCCGGCTTCTACGCAACTGGGCGCTGCTACGGTGACTGAGCGCGGGGCGTCCATAATTGGCCAGCCGGTTTTGGGGTTGAGTACGTGGGGGTAGCGCACGCCGCCTTTTAGTAAGAAACGATTGGCGTCGCCGCTGGTGGCGAGGCCGCCTTTGGCGAGTTGAATGATGGCGGATTTGCCGCCGCCGATTTGTTCTATGCCTACTAGCCAGTGCGGAGCATGGCGGGGTGGGGCGGTGGCGTAGAGGTCGCCGCCAAAGTTAATTAACACTGCGCAGTCGCTATGCTGGCGGACGATGGCGGCGGCGCGATCGACGGCGTATTCCTTGCCGATGCCGCCAAAATCTATTTCCATTCCGGCGTGCAGGCGCAGTTGCGGGCGCTGCCAGTTCACGTGGTGCCAACCAATGTTCTGACATAGGGCGGCGGTTGCGTCTGGCGTGGGTATTTGATCGCTGCCGTCGAAGCGCCAGAGTTGCCGCAATAAGCCAGATGTTAGATCGAACATGCCGTCGCTGAGTTGGTAGGCCTGCGCGGCAAAGTCTAAAAGTTCGGCGGTTTCTTCATCGACGGTGACGGTTTTGCCTTGGGCATTATTAATTTGAAAAACAATATTGTCGTCGCGGTAGCGGCTAAATTTGCTTTCGATTCGCCATGCTTCATCGGCAACGTGCTGTGCTAAAGATTTGATGTGGGCCTCGTCGGTGCTGTCGACGAGTACCTCGCAGGGGCTGGCCATAGCGCGAAAATGCGCCACCAAACCGGTGGCGCTGTGTGTAAATGTGACTTCTCGTTTTGGCTCAGGCATACGCGGTGCTTTTTGGTTTTGAGATAAAACAGCCTACGACGATTTACTGAAAATGGCGAGTAGGGTGTCGACACTTAAGAGTTGCGGCAACACGATTGGTTCGGCGCTGCCACCTGGAAAGTAAACATACAGCGGCACGCCACTGCGCTGATAACCCGCCAGCAGTTGCGTAATTTTATCGTCTTGGTTGGTCCAGTCGGCCTTTACATAACGTACGCCAAGCTCGTCGAAGCGCTGTTTTACTTTTGCGCTAGACAGCGCGACCCGTTCATTGGCAAGGCAGGTAATACACCAGTCGGCGGTTACATTAAGGAAGATGGGTTGTTGATCTTGCTGCAATTCTTCTAGCAAGCCCCGCCGGTAAGCGGTGACGTCGCCGGTGTCGGCGGTGGTACTCGCGGTGGCATTTAGCATGGCTGAGCTGAGAATGAATGCCGCTAGCAGGGCCGACACTACCGAGATGCCGCGCTGCCAACGCTCACGGGGCCAGAAGTACAGGGCAATCACAATCAGTAAACAGCCGATAAGCACTAACATCACCGCGTTTACGCCGCTTTGTCTGCCGAGTACCCACAGCAACCAAATGGCGGTGAGGTACATTGGAAAGGCCAAGACCTCCTTCATAGTGAGCATCCAGCGGCCTGGACGGGGCAGTAAGCGGGCAATACCGGGTAGCCATGATAACAGCAGAAATGGGGTGGCCATGCCAAGGCCTAGGGCGACGAATACCGCCAGCGCCACAATCATTGGTTGGCTTAGCGCGAAGCCCAAGGATGCGCCCATAAACGGCGCAGTGCAGGGGCTGGCGACTAATACCGCTAATACGCCAGTAAAAAACGAACCGCTCATGCCGCTTTTTTCGGTGAGGGATTGGCCAGCACCGGCAAACTGCGCGCCGAGTTCAATGACGCCAGAGAAGCTTAAGCCCACCACAAAAAACAAATACACCATGGCTGCGACAAACCACGGCGACTGTAATTGATAACCCCAGCCCAATTGCTGGCCTGCAGCGCGCAAGATGAGTAGCAAACTGGCGACGGCGACAAAGCTGGTGACAACCCCAGCGGTATAAACAAGGCCGTGGATGCGGCGCTGCTTAGCGGAGATGTCGGCGGATTCTACTAAGCTTATGCCTTTGAGGGCCAGCACAGGGAATACGCAGGGCATTAAGTTAAGAATGAGGCCGCCAGCAAAGGCAAAGGCCGCCATGCTCAGTAATTTAAACGCCGACCATGTTGGCGGGCTGGGCATTACATTGCTTTGATTGCTTGAAGTGCTGGTGCTAGCTTGGCTTTGTGGTTTTGCTTGATCAATGGCCGTTATCTGCCCAGTGCTTGGCTCAATGTTAAACCACTGGTGATGCGGGGGATAACACAGGCCTGCATCGGCGCAGCCCTGCGAAGTCACTTTTACGGTGATCGCTTGTGAAGAGGGGCTATTGGTTTTCGATAAAAGAGTTTGGGCGATCAGCTGGTGGTAAAAAACCTGAGTATCGCCAATATTGGGGTCGTGCTTTAACTTTCCCTCGGGCAGGGCAAGCTCAAGTTTTTGCAACTCGCCCTTGTTAAATTGTTTGATGCTTATGCGGTCGCGGTATAAATAATAGCCGTCATGGATCTGCCAGTTCAGGCTGAGCTGTTGTTGGTCAATCTTGAGGCTGAGTTGATAGGCTTCTTCGACTGGCAAAAATTGGCTGTCTTGGGCGCTACTGAAGTAGGCGCTATTTGAATTAGTGGCATTTAAATTAGGACTTAATTCAGTGCTGTGAGCCGCAAAGCTCGCGAGCAATATACTTGATACGAGCGCTAGCTGAGCAATAAGGTTTTTCACGCAAACACTCCCTGCGTTTTCTGAAAAAGGGGAGAAAGACATTGCTGCCTTTCTCCCAATCGTTTAACGCCTTACTGACTATGTTTAAAAGTCGTAAACAACTCGTAACATAAGGGCGTCAACGTCGGGGTATATCTCTAAGTTTTTCAGTTCGCCAAAGGCCTGCGCAGGTTCGTCACCGGTTTGCAGATAGTATTCCAGCGCTACGCTCCACGAATCTGCGGGGTTGTCTTGGCCGTATTCCAAACCAATGGTGTAGGCCATGAACTCGCCTAGGCGATAATCTGCTGAAGCTTCGCCACCCGTGTCACCGGCAGTGGGCTGCTGACCATCAACAAAAAATGGCGTGTAGAAATCGGCAGCGCTCTGCTGATAGACCCGCACATGGGGCTGCAGGTATTGGGTGTCGGCAAACTTCCAGCGGTAGTGCACGTCTACGGTGTGGGAGGTAATGTCCCAGTCGTCGACCATAAACCGGTAGGAGGTATCGAGCACGTCGCCGCCAAGATAGCGTTTGTACTGGCCGAATACGCTGTGTTTTAAGCGGCTGTCTGGCCGATTTTCGTACACGGCGGTGGGCAGGTCGGATTGGGCGCCATTTTGAAATAGGGTTGCGCCGGTTACAGGGTCAACCACGCTGATGATTTTGTAAGGGTCGGTTAAGTAGCCGCTAGACGAGCTGAGCGAGTAGTTCAGCTGGAATAGGCTGTTTTCGTCAATCACTTGGGTGACGCCAACAATTACGTCGACCAAACTTTTGGTGTCGTCGCTGCCATCTTTAACGCTGTCGCTATTGCCGCCGTAATCTCGGCCAGCTTGCATAGTGGCAAAGGGAATGGGTTTGCCGTCGACCGGTTTTATCATATCCATGCCTAGCGACAAGCCTGTCATCAAGGTGGTATTGCCATTGTTAATGTCTTTGGCAAAGCTCGAATTGACTGCAAAGGAGGTGTAGTCGTATTCGGTCGAGAAATTGCCGCCCAATACCATGGTCAGGTCTTTGGAAATTGGCTTTTCCCATGCGGCATTAACGGCCACGCGGGTGTCTTTGAATGAATCGTCTAAGGGCGTGTCGCCAGCGCTGGTAGTGCCAATAGAACCGCCAGAGGGACTGGTAAAGGTCTGTGGCTGATTGCTGGGCAAGGCGCCACTGGCAGAGGCACCGGTTAGGGTGTCTAGGGTTAATTTAAGGCTCAGGGTTTCGTCGGTATCGAGCTGCTTTTTAGCAGAAATGACTGGCTCGGTGGCATTGACCCGATCTGGCTCGCTGTAAAACAGCAGGGCGGCGCTAACATCCCACTCGCCAACATCGTGCTTGTCTTCGGCGATGGCGAGCTGACTGCCTAACAGTGCGCAGCTAGCCGCAGCTAGCGATAGACGTATATTCTTTTTCATGTGTTTATCCTTAGTCCTTTAGTTAGCCCGTCGGTTAGCCGCTTAATTACAACCACAGCCGCCGCCACCAAAACTGCGTCCACCGCTAGATGCCTCTTTACTGAAATAAATATGGTCATCGAGTGCGCTGGTTAGAGGTGAACTGTCTAAGGCCATTTCTGGCTTGGCTAAATTTTGGCGTTGCCAAGGATCTACGCCCATCGAACTACAGGCGCTGAGCAGCCCGCTTATCGCTATCGCAATCCCAAGTTTGTGTATGGTCATTGTGCTCTCCCCAAGGTGTTGTTGATTTGTTCGCGTATTATTTGTGGGTCTTTGGCGGTAAAGCCGTCGTGGCGATGCACTAGCTCGCCGCGTTGATTAAACAAAAATGAATTGGGCATGCCGCGCACGCCGTATTGCTTGGCAAGGCCGCCCTCGGGGTCGTATATCACCGCAAAATTGGCGGGAAACTCTGTTAAGAATTGATCTGCATCGTCGCGGCTTTCGTCTAGGTTGACGGTGACCACGGCCAAATTGTCGCCGTATTCCTTAACTAAGTCGTTCATAAATGGGAAAGACGCGCGGCAGGGGCCGCACCATGAGGCCCAGAAATCGACGTAAACCACCTTGCCTTGGTAATCTGCGATGTTGAGTGCGGGGGCGGCGTGTAGCCAGCCACTGGCGACAAATAACAGGCCGGTCAGTAGCTGCTTTATTTTTACTTTCATGGTTTGCGCCTTTTGTATAAAAATGGAGTTATCCGCCGTTACTGGGCTGAACCGTTATATTTTTTGAGTTTTAGTAAGGCTATTAGCGAAAACTTAAGATTTCGTTAAGAAGTCCTGACGGTGGCCAATAAAACAGCCGGCGCGACAATTACGTGCGGGCTTTGAAACGCCGGCGGTGCCGCTATTCTCCTCGTTGTTGCTGTTGCTGTTGCTAGCGTTAAAAGTCGTAAACGATTCGTAACATTAAGGCGTCAACGTCAGGATAAAGTTCTTGATTTTTTAACTCGCCAAAGGCCTGCGCGGGTTCGTCACCGGTTTGCAGATAGTATTCCACGGCCACGCTCCACGAATTGCTAGGATTATCTTGGCCGTATTCCAAACCTATGGTGTAGGCCATGAATTCGCCTAGGCGGTAATCCGCAGAGGCTTCTGCGCTCTTGTCGCCGGCTGTGGGCTGCTGGCCATTAACAAAAAATGGCGTATAGAAATCGGCAGCGCTCTGCTGATAGACCCGCACATGGGGTTGTAGGTATTGGGTGTCGGCAAACTTCCAGCGGTAGTGCACGTCTACGGTGTGGGAGGTAATGTCCCAGTCGTCGACCATAAACCGGTAGGAGGTATCGAGCACGTCGCCGCCAAGATAGCGTTTGTACTGGCCGAATACGCTGTGTTTTAAGCGGCTGTCTGGCCGATTTTCGTACACGGCGGTGGGCAGGTCGGATTGGGCGCCATTTTGAAATAGGGTTGCGCCGGTTACAGGGTCAACCACGCTGATGATTTTGTAAGGGTCGGTTAAGTAGCCGCTAGACGAGCTGAGCGAGTAGTTCAGCTGGAATAGGCTGTTTTCGTCAATCACTTGGGTGACGCCAACAATTACGTCGACCAAACTTTTGGTGTCGTCGCTGCCATCTTTAACGCTGTCGCTATTGCCGCCGTAATCTCGGCCAGCTTGCATAGTGGCAAAGGGAATGGGTTTGCCGTCGACCGGTTTTATCATATCCATGCCTAGCGACAAGCCTGTCATCAAGGTGGTATTGCCATTGTTAATGTCTTTGGCAAAGCTCGAATTGACTGCAAAGGAGGTGTAGTCGTATTCGGTCGAGAAATTGCCGCCCAATACCATGGTCAGGTCTTTGGAAATTGGCTTTTCCCATGCGGCATTAACGGCCACGCGGGTGTCTTTGAATGAATCGTCTAAGGGCGTGTCGCCAGCGCTGGTAGTGCCAATAGAACCGCCAGAGGGACTGGTAAAGGTCTGTGGCTGATTGCTGGGCAAGGCGCCACTGGCAGAGGCACCGGTTAGGGTGTCTAGGGTTAATTTAAGGCTCAGGGTTTCGTCGGTATCGAGCTGCTTTTTAGCAGAAATGACTGGCTCGGTGGCATTGACCCGATCTGGCTCGCTGTAAAACAGCAGGGCGGCGCTAACATCCCACTCGCCAACATCGTGCTTGTCTTCGGCGATGGCGAGCTGACTGCCTAACAGTGCGCAGCTAGCCGCAGCTAGCGATAGACGTATATTCTTTTTCATGTGTTTATCCTTAGTCCTTTAGTTAGCCCGTCGGTTAGCCGCTTAATTACAACCACAGCCGCCGCCACCAAAACTGCGTCCACCGCTAGATGCCTCTTTACTGAAATAAATATGGTCATCGAGTGCGCTGGTTAGAGGTGAACTGTCTAAGGCCATTTCTGGCTTGGCTAAATTTTGGCGTTGCCAAGGATCTACGCCCATCGAACTACAGGCGCTGAGCAGCCCGCTTATCGCTATCGCAATCCCAAGTTTGTGTATGGTCATTGTGCTCTCCCCAAGGTGTTGTTGATTTGTTCGCGTATTATTTGTGGGTCTTTGGCGGTAAAGCCGTCGTGGCGATGCACTAGCTCGCCGCGTTGATTAAACAAAAATGAATTGGGCATGCCGCGCACGCCGTATTGCTTGGCAAGGCCGCCGTCTGGGTCGTATATCACCGCGAAATTGGCGGGAAACTCTGTTAAGAATTGATCTGCATCCTCACGACTTTCGTCGAGGTTGACGGTGACCACGGCCAAATTGTCGCCGTAATCCTTAACTAAGTCGTTCATAAACGGGAAAGACGCACGGCAGGGGCCACACCATGAGGCCCAGAAATCGACATAAACCACCTTGCCTTGGTAATCGGCGATGTTGAGTGTGGGGGCGGCGTGTAGCCAGCCACTGGCGACAAATAGCAGGCCGGTCAGTAGCTGCTTTATCTTTACTTTCATGGTTTGCGCCTTGTTTTACACATGTGGTCACTGGGTGTCGCAGCCTTGCCCTGTGAGATTCTGCGACGACTAACAAGGCTAGTGCTGAAAACTTAAGAACTCATTAAGAATAGAAAGAGCGGGAAGCGAGTCGTGAATAGCGCAATATTCCTAATAAACCGCGAGACGGCTGGGCTTATCGCCGATACTATTCATTTCCTCTTAAAGGTTTCGATCAAGGCGCGGGGCATGTTTGAGCTACCCAAAAATATTTACTTAATGGCGATTGTTAGCTCCCTGTGTCTGGCGACTTCGTCGTTAATGGTGTTGGTCAGCGGTTTGCTCGGTAGCAGTTTGGCGCCGAGCGCCTCTTTAGCAACATTGCCGATGGCGAGCTTTATTATTGCTACGGCGGTATCTACGGTTCCAGCGGCAATGATTATGCGCAAAGTTGGCCGCAAGCAGGGCTTTCTGCTCAGTATCTTCATTGCCTTTTGCGGGGCGCTTTGTGCGCTGTTAGCAACGGTGCAGGCGAATTTTTTATTGTTTATTTTTGCCACCCTCTGCTTTGGCTTTAATCTAGCGTTTACCCAGCAGGGCCGCTTTATCATTATTGAAAATGCGCAGAATCCAAAACAACAGGCAGACGGCCTGACCATAGCGCTATTGGCGAGTTTGCTGGGCGGTTTTATTGGCCCGCAATTTGGCGCCTTGGGGCGCGACCTTATTGCCTCGCCGCAGGGCTATGCAGGGTCGTTTTTGTTGTTGGCAATCTTGCTGGTAATTGCCTTCGTTATTATGTGTATTTATGAAGAGCGGGGCGTGGCTGAGGCCGAAAAGGTGTCGGCTGAGCGCTCACTGCTCAGTATTATTAAACAACCTAGCTTTATTCTGGCGGCGGGCACAGCGGCCACAGGCTATGCGGTTATGTCGCTGGTGATGACCGCAACACCACTCAGCATGGTTGAGATGAGCGGCCACAGCTTTAATCACGCAACGATTGTTATTCAGTCGCATATTGTTGCGATGTTTTTGCCGTCGCTACTCACGGGCAAATTACTTAAAAAGGGGCTGCGACTTAGCCTTATTGTTGCAGGCCTGCTCTGCTATTTGGCGGTGATTGCGGTGGCCTTTAGTGGGCATGAGGTAATGCATTACTGGTGGGCGCTGGTACTGCTTGGCCTTGGCTGGAATCTATTATTTATGACTGCCACCGCTTTACTTCCCGAAACCTATCACGGCAATGAGCGCTTTAAAGCGCAAGCCGTGAATGAATTTAGCGTGATTAGCGCGCAGGCGATTGCAGCGTTTTCTGCGGGCTGGATTCTGTTTAATTATCAGTGGGAGGGCGTGCTGAAAACGGCGCTCAGTATCTCGGTTTTTTGGTTGCTGGGGCTGGTTTTCTTGGGTTATATCACAAGGAAGAAGCAGCCTGTCGCCGTCGCGAGCTTATAAATTTTGGTAATCGAGCCTTGGGTCTAGTGCCTTGGTGGCGGCTGTTTTAGACTTTTGAGTCCGGGTCTTAATCTGTTCAATACGTTGCTGCATATCGGGGTGGCTGGCAAAAATCGCCTGCCAACTGGCTTGACGGTGCTGGGCTAATATCTTTTTAAAGAAGGCTTCTGCGCCAGCTAAGTGGCCATAGTGTTGCTCTAAGGTGTCGAGGGCTGCACGGTCGGCGGCGCTTTCCATTTTTCGGCTAAAGCCGAGCACGGTCATAATGCCTGCTTGCTGAACGGTGCTTTGCAGCGCCACCGCGTTTTGCCCAGTTACCACGCTCAAAAATAACTGCACTAGTAAGCCGCCACTGATGGATTGGGCGGGGTGACGAAATTTGATGTGGGCAATTTCATGGGCTAGCACCATGGCTAGCGCATTCTCTGAAGACACTTCGCGCAACAAGCCGGTGGTAACAAAAATATGGCCGCCGAGGGTGGCAAAGGCGTTGGGCACATCAGCTTCATCGACAAGATGGAAGTGCAGTTTGATGTCGGGTGCTAACTGCGATTTGTTGGCGAGCTGATCGCCAAGTTCTTGGAGCGCCGCTTCGGCACTTAACATGCTTTGTTTGCGGTTCTCCGTGTTGTTCCTTAGTTGCCCAAATTTACTGACCAGCTGTTGTTCGTAGCGAAAGGGAATTAGCGGCGCCAGCTGGTGAGAAAATAACAGCAGCAAGGCCACGACGGCAGTAATGGCGAGGAGTACCCCGCCGAGCAGAATTGAAAATTCCTTTAGGGGGTTCTCGCTAGAGGCATTTATGCCCTCCGGAATTTTGGGGTTTTGTTTTGCGAAGGCCACGATTTGTTTAGCCCAAATTTTTATGAATGGGGATTAAAGCTGTGCCGTAGGCGAGTACTTCAACCGAGCCGATGCCCTTATTGCCGTTGCCGGAAATGCGGCTAGTTTCTAATTTGGTGTTAATAATGGCTTCGGCGCCAGCCGCGTGTGCCTGTTCTTGCATGCGCAATAACGCCTCGCGGCGAGCGCGATCGAGCAGGGTTTCGTAGGCGCGAATACGACCACCGACAAGGCCGCGCAAGCCAGCGGAAACTTGCTTAAAATAATCCACCGAGATCACCACGTTACCGCTAACCAGTTCCGTGTGGTGGTTCATATACTCTGGCGGTGGAAAGCGGTCGGTAGACACCACAAGGCTGCGCAGCGCATCTTCGCGGCTGAGGATGCTCTTATAGTGCTTGGCTTCGGCGCGGCGGCCAAAGAAAAAGCCAAGGCCGAGCAGTAGCGCGAATATGCCTATTTTAATGAGGGCTTCCATTATTTTTCCTCGAGGAAAACCGCCGTGCCGTAGGCCAAAATTTCGGAGGCGCCAGCGGTGATAGACGAGGTGGAGTAGCGCACATTGATAACCGCATTGGCGCCAATGGCCTTGGCTTGTTCGGTCATGCGGTCGGTGGCCTCTTGGCGGGCTTCAGATAACAGCTCGGTATAACCGCCTAGCTCGCCGCCAAAAATGTTTTTTAGCCCCGCCATAATATCTTTGCCCGCGTGTTTGGCGCGCACGGTGCTGCCCATGACTAAGCCAAAATGCTGGCTGACTTTTCTGCCAGGAATAATTTCAATATTGCTGATTAACATATTACTCATGGTGATTTCCTGAGGTTGATAAACGAATGCGGCTTGCGGGCTTAAATAATCAGTCAGCGCGCTTACCTTGTATACCTTTTTTAGATTGGTTTGCTCACCGTGCTGGGCTGATGAAGAAAGTCGTGAAAAGCCTTTGTTAAGGGGTTGAGGTGTTTGGCCTTGGGGTACACGGTGCACCACGACCGCAAAATAGGAAAGCCCACAACGGCAATTGCAGCTAGGCGACCTGCGGCGATGTCGTTGCTGACCATCGCCTTGGGCAAAATAGCAAAATGCTCACCGTTGGCCAAGGCGGTTTTAATGGCTTGGTTACTGCCCATTTGGCGGTGGCGCTGAATGAGGCAGCTGTGCTGGCGGCAGAAGCTCTCAAAAATTTGTCGGGTGCCGGAGCCCGCTTCGCGAAGCAAGGCTGGGTAGCTTAAAAGTTCGATTAAGCTTATATCTTGCCGTTGGCTCAGCGGGTGCGAGGCGTTTGCCACCACTAGCAGCTGGTGCTCGGCAAAGGGGGTGTAGCTTAAGCTTCGGCTGTCGGGCACTTGGGTCATGACGGCGAGATCGTCAAGATTGTCGTGCAGACGTTCCAGCAAGCGCTGGTGGTTAACAACGTGCAGGCTAATATCAACGTCGGGGTGCTGTTCGCAAAAGTTGTGAATAAGGGATGGGAGCAAGTACTCGGCGCTGGACTCGATGGCAATGTTGAGACTGCCCTGCAATCGCCCATGCAGCTCGGTTAACTCAATTTCGAGGTGCACTAAACGCTGTTTGAGTTCGCGGGCCGCGCGGAGCATGAGTTCACCGGCGTTGGTCAAGAATAGCTGTTTGCCAAGATAGTCAAACAGCGCTTGGCCAACGACTTCTTCCAAACTGCGGATTTGTGAACTCACCGCCGGTTGGGTTAGCGCTAGCTGTTGAGCGGCCTTGGAGTAGCTGCGGTGCTGGCAAACTGCCAAGAAAACGTCCAGTTGGCGCAAGGTTAAACGATTTAAAAAGCTGACTTCCATACTCGTTCCTGGGCGGTCGATCTCGTTACTATAAGTAATTACTAATACTTATCAATACAAATATTAATTTTTTATTCACCGCTTTTTTCGGTACGGTGGCTGCATGTCATTATTGCTGCGCCACGTTTGCACGCGGGTTTACGCAGTAATGAAATTGCTTTTAATGGCTATTGGCTAATAGTAAGGCTAGGTTAGGGGTAATTCTTGCCCATAGGGAGTTCAGCTATGTTGAAAAAAATCCTGATCGCCAACCGCGGTGAAATTGCGGTGCGTATCGTTCGGGCCTGTGCCGAAATGGGCATTCGCTCGGCGGCGATCTATACCGAGCCAGATCGTTTTTCGCTGCACGTAAAACGTGCCGATGAAGCGTATAACGTGGGCGCCGACCCTCTTGAGGGCTATTTAAACCCCCGCAAGTTAGTTGCGTTGGCGGTGGAAACCGGTTGCGACGGCCTACATCCTGGCTATGGTTTTTTGTCTGAAAACGCTGAGCTGGCCGATGTTTGCGCCGAGCGTGGCATTACCTTTATAGGCCCCAGTGCCGAGGTTATTCGCCGTATGGGCGATAAAACTGAGGCGCGCCGCGCAATGACCGCCGCAGGCGTGCCGGTAACACCGGGTACCGACGGCAATTTGGCCGATGTAGAAGAGGCGGTGAACTTCGCCAAAACCATCGGTTACCCCATTATGCTTAAGGCCACCTCGGGTGGCGGTGGCCGTGGTATTCGCCGCTGCGATAGCGAGGCCGATTTACGCCGCCAGTATGATCGGGTGGTGTCGGAAGCGACGAAGGCCTTCGGTCGCGCCGATGTATTCATGGAAAAATGCATTGTTAATCCGCGCCATATCGAGGCGCAGATACTGGCCGACAGCCACGGTAATGTGATTCACCTATTTGAGCGGGATTGCTCGATTCAGCGTCGTAATCAAAAACTGATCGAAATCGCGCCCTCGCCACAGTTAACCCCAGAGCAGCGCGCGTATATTGGCGATATGTCGGTTCGCGCCGCCGAGGCGGTGGGCTATGAAAACGCCGGTACGGTCGAGTTTCTCTTGGCCGATAACCAAATCTATTTCATGGAAATGAATACGCGGGTGCAGGTAGAGCACACCATTACCGAGCAAATTACGGGGGTGGATGTGGTGCGCGAGCAAATTCGCATCGCCTCTGGCTTGCCCTTGGGCTACCGCCAAGAGGATATTTCCTACCGCGGCTATGCACTGCAATTTCGGATTAATGCTGAAGACCCTAAAAATGATTTCTTGCCCAGCTTTGGCAAGATCAGCCGCTACTATGCGCCAGGCGGCCCTGGGGTGCGGGTAGATACCGCTATTTATACTGGCTACACCATTCCACCGTATTTCGACTCCATGTGCTTAAAGTTGATTGTGTGGGGGCTGACGTGGGAAGAGGTTTTAAATCGCGGCGCGCGGGCGCTAAACGATATGCGCCTACAGGGCGTGAAAACCACGGCGGCTTACTATCAGCAAATTTTAAAACACCCAGATTTTCGCGCTGGGAATTTTGATACCAGTTTTGTTGAAAGCCATCCCGAACTGACCCAGTACTCGGATAAAACCCGCCCCGAAGATATTGCCCTCGCCGTGGCCGCTGCAATTGCCGCCCACGCTGGCCTATAACGCAAAGGATATTGATCATGAGCCAAGCTAAACCCGTTCTAATCACCGATGTTGCCCTGCGCGATGGCCACCAATCGCTAATCGCCACGCGAATGCGCACAGAAGACATGCTGCCGGTTTGCGCTGAGTTGGATGCCATCGGTTTTTGGTCGCTGGAAGTGTGGGGCGGCGCCACTTTTGACGCCTGCGTGCGCTTCTTAAAAGAAGATCCCTGGGAGCGCTTGCGCAAGCTGCGCGAAGCGCTGCCTAACACTAAATTGCAAATGCTGGTGCGGGGCCAGAACCTGCTGGGTTATCGCCATTATGCCGACGATGTGGTCGAGGCCTTCATTCAAAAGTCGGCCGACAACGGCATGGATATCTTCCGCGTTTTTGACGCCATGAACGATGTGCGCAATTTAGAAACCGCGGTTGCCGCGGTTAAAAAATCCGGCAAACACGCCCAGGGCACTCTCTGTTACACCACCAGTCCCGTTCACACCACGGCCAAGTTTGTTCAGCAAGCGCGAGACCTTGTGAATATGGGTGTGGATTCCATTGCCATTAAAGACATGGCAGGTTTACTTACCCCGAGCGCGACCTCAGAACTGGTTGCGGCGCTTAAAAGCGAAGTCAGTGTACCGCTAGCGCTGCACTCCCATATGACCTCTGGTTTGGCTGGGCTGTGTCAGCTCAAGGCGATAGAGGCGGGTATCGATATTATCGACACCGCAATGTCGGCTTTTGCGAATGGCACCAGTCACCCTGCAACCGAAACCATGGTGGCGGCGCTGAAAGGCACCGACCGCGACAGCGGATTAGACCTACCCGCGCTGCAAAACATTGCCACCCAGCTGTGGGATGTGCGCAAAAAATACCATCAGTTTGAGAGCGAGTTTACCCGCGAAGACGTTAGCGTGCAGATCAACCAAGTGCCCGGCGGCATGATGTCGAACTTGGCGAATCAGCTAAAAGAGCAGGGCGCCTTACACCGCATTGGCGACGTGTTTGCAGAGATACCGGCGGTGCGCAAAGACCTAGGTTATCCGCCACTGGTAACGCCCACCTCGCAAATTGTTGGCACCCAAGCGGTTATGAATATTCTAGCGGATAAGCGCTACACCACCATTACTAACGAGGTTAAACGCTATTTGCAGGGCCACTATGGCGCAGCACCTGCGCCGGTAGACAAAAACCTGCGGGCGTTGGCAATAGGTAATGAGGACGTAATTGATGTGCGTCCAGCGGACCTTTTGCCGCCAGAGCTAAACAAGCTGCGCGCTGATATTGGCGACCTAGCCAAGTCAGAAGAAGACGTGCTGACCTTTGCTATGTTCCCAGATTTGGGTCGTGCATTTTTATCAGAGCGCGAAGCGGGTACTCTCACGCCGGAAGTGTTAGAGCCTATTGGCAGCGCGAGTACGCGGCCGGTTACCGATGGCGGCGCGCCAACTGAGTTTGTTATTGATGTTCACGGCGAAAGCTATCAAGTGGCTATTACCGGTGTTGGTATCAAAGGCACCGGCAAACGCCATATCTATATGACCTTGGATGGCATGCCCGAAGAAGTGGTGTTCGAAGCCCTTAACGAATACAAGGCCGAGGGCAGTGGGGGGCGTAAATCGGCCAACAAGCCAGGCCACGTAACGACCAATATGCCAGGCAATATTGTAGAGGTGCTGGTAGCGGTAGGTGACGTGGTTAAGCTGGGTCAGCCTGTATTGGTAACCGAAGCGATGAAAATGGAAGCCGAGGTGCAAGCGCCGATTGCCGGTAAGATCGTTGATATCTTTGTTAAGAAAGGCGATCGCGTAACACCTGGCGAGGTGTTGATTGAGATTGCAGCAGAGTAAATGTTGTTAATTTAACATGGCACTATGTTAAAAAGCCCCGAAGGCGATATGCCTTCGGGGCTTTTTAGTTTTTACTGGCTAAATAATGATTAGTTGCGGTAAATAGTCTGAATCAAGTGGTAGCCAAACTGAGTTTTGACGGGGCCGTGCACTTCTAAAACGGCTTCTTTAAAGACCACGTCGTCAAAGGCTTTTACCATTTGGCCTGGACGAAACTCGCCGAGGTCGCCGCCCTGTTTGCCAGATGGGCAATCAGAGTGCTTTTTAGCCAGCTCGCCAAAATCGCCGCCCTTAGCAATTTTTGCTTTAAGATCTTTCGCTTCTTGTTCGGTTTTAACCAGTATGTGTCGTGCTGAGGCAACGGTCATAATTGTATCTCGATGATGAATTCAGGCAGGATTATAGCAGTAACTTTTGTGTTTATTCTTGCTACGTGGTGTTCACGCTGACTCGGTGTAGCGGCTGTTTTCTGACAAATAACAGCCAAAGTTTTGTCGTAGGCATATTTAGCTATATTAACTGTTTGATTTTTAAGTACAATTTTCATTGGCATAAGCCTTGCTTTTGCCCTAATAATAGCTATGTTGTCTCTGTATGTGGAATGTTGGAAACAGATTATGAAATCTAAGATTATCCTGATTGTGGGTGTGCTGGTATTGCTGTTAGCCGCAGTTGGCGGAACGTGGTTTTTTATGAAAAGCTCGGCGCCTGCGCCGATGCCAACCGAAGCTGAAGGTGAAATGATGGCAGCGGCTAGCCCAGCCATGAAGGCCCCCGAGTACTACAGTCTGTCGCCATCGTTTGTGGTGAATTTACAGAATGAACGCGGCATGCGCTTTTTAATGATCGAGATCGAGTTGATGTCGCGCCGTGACGATACCTTTAGCCGGGTGGAGCAATATGAACCGCGTATTCGCAACGACTTGCTGTTGTTTCTTAGTAAACTGGATCGCGAGGCAATTGCTACGGTTGAGCAGCGTAAGAAAATACAGGAAGAGGCGATGGCGGTGATTAATGGCGTTTTAATCGCTGAATCTGGCAAAGGCGGTGTTGACGCGGTGTATTTCACCAAGTTTGTCGTGCAGTGAGGTTGAGCCAGTGAGTGACGTACTCGATCCAGAAGAACTCGAAGCCTTAATGGCGGGTGAGGACGACAACGCGCCGGGTAAGGGCAAGTACAATCTTGCCCGCCAAGATTATGCTGTGCAGCGCCTAATACCGGCACTGTCGCTAATTCAGTCGCAGTTTGCCGGTGCAACCAAGGATCGCATGCAGGAGTTTGTTGCCGCAGTGAGTTCGGTACAAACCGATAAAATCACGGTAATGAAGTTTGAGGAGATGCTGAATACTCTTTCGGCGCCGTGCAGTTTGTCGGTGGTGCAGGGGCTGCCGATGAATGCCAGCTTATTTTTAGCCTTTGAATCTGATTTGGTTTTTCAATTAGTAGACCGCTATTTTGGTGGTTCTGGCGCCAGTCAGCAGGGCGATCGCGAGACCTTGTCGGTATCTGAATTTAGTTTTATGGAAATGCTCAGTACTGCGCTACTACCCGATATTGCTAGTGCGTGGAAGTCGGTTATGAAAACCGAGCCCAGTATTGCCGTGCAACACAACGACCCTCGCATGCTCGACACAATTAGCGAAGCAGACTCGCTGGTTGCCACGCGCTTTACGGTGAATATTGGCGAATTCAGCGGCGGCCTGTGGTCGATTGTGCCATGGAGTGCGATTGATGCGGTGCGCGACAGTATTGGCGACCCTGCCAAAAGTAAAACAAAGCCCTCTAGCGATGATTGGCGCGACCGCCTGTTAGAAGGCTTGGAGTCGGCGCCCATTGAAATGGTAGCGGTGTTAGCGCATACCAAGCTGAGCTTAAAGAAAGTGGCCAAATTTAAAGTGGGGGATATCATCGACATTCCCTCACCAGAAGAATTGATTTTAGAGGTCGATGGCAAGCCCTTTATGCGAGGCCGTTTTGGCAGTCATCAGGGCAATTTAGCGGTCAAACTTGAGGGCCCTGTACCCAAAAAACGACCCTAGCGCTGAGGAGGGGATATGTCTGACGACGTGAATAATCAACAGCCAGCGGCGGATGCCGCCAGTCAACATGAGGCGGTAACCGCCGCGGAAATTAAGGAATTAAATGAACATACTAGCGCTCAGCCAACAAAACCAGTCGCCGACACCAGCTCGAGGAGTGGCCGCATGAGTAATGATATGAGCCTCGATATGATCATGGATGTTAGCGTAAATGTGGCGGTAGAAGTTGGTCGTACCAAAATGAGTATTCGCGATTTGCGCGAACTTAGCCAGGGCGCCATTATTGAATTAGATCGCGCCGCGGGTACGCCCCTTGACGTGCTGGTCAACGATACCCTTGTGGCACGCGGTGAAATTGTGGTGGTTAAAGATAAATTCGGCATTATGCTCACCGAGGTTGTTGGCCAAGACGAGCGTGAGCGCCGGGGATGATGTGCTATCTGCCACGGTGGTGTTACGGAGTTGCCAGTGTTGCCGCGGCGTTGCCGGTTTGGGCCGAGGATGTGGCAGAAGTCGCCAAGCCCCTAGTGGCGGCGAGTGAGAAGCTTGGCGATAAATCCAGCGCGGCAGTGCCTGCGGCACCCAGTTTAGCGCAGCTAGATATTAGCGGTATGCTCGGCAGTTTGTTGCTGGTGGTGCTCTGCATAGTGGTGCTAATGTGGCTGTTGCGCAAAAGCCGCTTAGTTGCCGGCCCCAATCACACCGGCGTGGCGGTGGTGGGGCAAATTCCGCTGAGCATGAAAGAAAAATTATTGGTAGTGCAGGTCGGTGACGACAAACTATTACTTGGCTGCACTGCCAGCGCAATTAATACCCTGCATACTTGGTCGTCGCCTTCTTCCCAAGATAGCGCTGCATCGACGCCCCAGAATTCGCCCTTTGCCAAATTATTAGCGCGCTTGCCCACTCATAACTCGGCTAAGGCCAACACGCCAAGTAATGATGCGGGAGCTAAGCAATGAGGGGCTTGCGCAAATTACTATTTCTTATCGCCTGCTGTTTGCCGATGCTGGCCAATGCCGCGCAGTTGTCCTTGCCCGCAGTGACCTCATTGCCCGCAGCGGGGGGCGGGCAGGAATACACGGTGTCGCTGCAATTACTGGCGGTGATGACCGCACTAACCTTATTGCCCGCGCTGCTACTGGGTATGACTGCGTTTACTCGGATAATGATTGTGCTATCTATTTTGCGTCAAGCACTGGGCACAGGACAGACACCATCTAACCAAATACTGCTGAGCTTGGCCTTGTTTTTAACCATGTTTATTATGCAGCCGGTGGCTGAAATTGCCTACAACGATGCAATTAAGCCGTATATCGCCGAAGAGCTGCCTTTTGAGCAAGCGCTTGAAAAAGGTTTTCAGCCGTTTCGAAGCTTTATGCTGCGCCAAACCCGCGAAGAGGACATTGCGCGCTTTGCTGAAATTTCCGGCCAAGATGCCTTCGATAAACCGGAAGATGTGCCATTTACTATTTTAATGGCCTCGTTTTTAACCAGCGAACTTAAAACTGCTTTTCAGATAGGCTTTTTATTGTTTATTCCCTTTGTGGTTATCGATCTGGTAGTCGCCAGTGTGTTGATGTCGATGGGTATGATGATGTTGTCGCCGATGATGATTTCGCTGCCCTTTAAGATCATGCTGTTTGTTTTAGTTGATGGCTGGAGCTTGGTAATGGGCTCACTGGCCGCGAGTTTTTACACATGAATGCCGATACTGTAATTGAACTTGGCCGTCAGGCCATGAACGTTACCGTGCTGTTAGCTGCGCCCTTGTTGTTGTCGGCACTCGCGGCGGGCTTGATGATTGGTATGTTTCAGGCGGCCACCCAAATTCAAGATATGACCTTGAGCTTTATTCCAAAGCTGGTGGTGCTGGTCTTGGTACTTGGTCTCACCGGACCGTGGATGTTGCGCCAATTGGTGGACTACACCACCCAGCTGTTTGAAATGATCCCAGGCCTTGTGGGGTGAACCCAAGGTGATGAGTTTAACGGCAGACCAGCTCAGCGTTTTGCTGGCCAGTGCATGGTTGCCGTTTGTGCGAATTGGCGGCGCCATGATGACCGCGCCGTTATTCAGTGCTGCCTATATTCCGGCCCGCGCCCGACTTTTACTGGCGGTATTTATCACCGCAGTATTACTGCCTATTTTGCCCGCAAGCCCAGCAATGAATTTATTGGGCATTGAAACGGTATTGCTGATCGCCAATGAATTTCTCATAGGCCTGTGCATTGGTTTTATTATTCAGCTGGTTTTTGACGCCATTATTTTGGCTGGGCAATTAATTGCCATGGGCATGGGCCTTGGTTTTGCGATGATGGTCGACCCCCAACGGGGTGTGCAAGTGCCGGTCTTGTCCCAGTTCTTATTAATATTCACCATGTTGTTATTTGTGGCAATGAACGGCCATATCGACTTTTTAAGCTTGCTGGCCAGAAGTTTTGAATACTGGCCGGTCGGTGGCAGCGCTTTGTCTGGGGATCAGCTTGGCGTAGTGATTATGCGCGGCGCAGAATTATTTACCGGCGCAATTCGAGTGGCGATCCCCGCGGTGGTTGCCTTATTAGTAGTGCAGCTTGCGATGGGTGTGGTCAGCCGCGCCGCACCAACCTTGAACTTGTTTGCAGTGGGTTTTCCTATTGCAATGTTAATTGGCTTCTTGGTGGTCGATCGCCTGTTGCCCAATTTAATGCCTCTATTGTCTTCTGGTCTCGGCGCTGCATTTGTGGCTGCCGAGCAATTTCTCGGGATGTGAACCATGGCTGAGAACGAAGACGGTCAAGAACGCACAGAAGACGCATCCGAGAAAAAGCTCGCCGACTCCCGAAAAAAAGGCCAGGTGCCGCGCTCCAAAGAACTCACTACCATGATGGTGACTTTGTCTGGTGCCGCTATTCTGCTATTTACCGGCGCGCAATTGGCGGCGGCATTACAAAACTTACTGGCGAGCAGTTTGTCGCCGAGTTTTTTAATTGCTGCAGATGAGCATGAAATTGCGGGGCGACTCTACCAAACCTTGGTGCGAGGCTTACTCACAATATGGCCTTTACTGGTGGTAGCCATAATTGCGGTGGTGTTTTCGTCGACCATATTGGGTGGTTGGACCTTTAACCTAAGCGTTAAGCCCGAACGCATGGATCCAATCAAAGGCGTTGCTAAGTTATTTTCGCTGCGCAGCCTTGGCGAGCTGGCAAAAGCACTCATGAAAATGGTTTTTATTGGCGCGGCGGCGGTGTTTCTGTTGTCGGGCTTGGCAGACGATATTTTGGGTTTGGGTTTACAAGAGCCCAAAGAGGCTATTAAAAACAGTGCCTCGCTGCTGGTGTGGTTTTTCTTTGTGGTGAGCCTTCCTCTACTCGCCATCGCCGCTATCGACGTCCCTTGGCAGCTATGGAATTACCACAAAGAATTGCGCATGACCCGCCAAGAAGTGCGAGACGAACACAAGGAATCTGACGGCCGCCCAGAAGTAAAAGCCAAGCTGCGAGAAATGCAGCAGGCCGCTGCCAATAACCGCATGATGGAAAAAGTCCCCACCGCCGACGTCATCATCACCAATCCCACGCACTTTGCGGTGGCCTTAAAATATGACGAAGCGCGTATGGCCGCACCCATGTTACTGGCAAAAGGCGCCGACAATATCGCCGCTAAAATCCGCGAACTGGCCAACGAGCACGATGTGCCTATAGTTGAGTCACCCAGATTAGCCCGAGCGGTATTCGCCAGCACCGACCTCGATGCTGAAATCCCCGGCGGCCTATACTTGGCCGTGGCGCAAATTCTTACCTACGTATACCAACTACGCAGCTGGGAGACTTTGGGTGGCGAATACCCCGAGCCGCCGGAGCCAGAGGTGGATGACGCGTTTTTGAAGGATTTGCTTTGATATAAGTGAGTATGGCCTAGAAAGACGGTAGCAGTTTATTTTAGGCCGTGTTCTGCCGTCTTCAATACTGCAAGCACAGCTGATTATTCGCCTTGCCTAATTTGGCGCAGGGCGCTCACCTGAAATAAAAATTACGTGCGTTGTTGCTAAGATTGTATGCGCTCGCTTGGAATGCTGATTCAGGTTTTAGTTTGTATCGTTAGACTGCCTACTTAAGTTACTGGTCTGTAACGATTACGCTCACGTAATATTGCATATCGGAACTCGACCTTTGTTGCAGACAGTGCTACTTTTTCGCCTTTGTTTGTACACTGATTTTGCGTGTGCGTGCGTAAAAATATTTGATGTTGCTCCAATGCAGCGGTTTACCAGAATAGGGAAGTGATATGAGTAGGCGGATGGTGATCATGCTTGTACTGAGCACGGTGGTTTTTGGTGGAGTGTTTGGTATGAAGTGGTTTGGCAACAAGGCAATGAATGATTATTTGAATTCGATGCCCCCGCCTGCTGTAACCGTGGCAAGTGCCGCAGCTAAAACCATGCTGTGGCCAAATCGACTCAAGGCCGTTGGCAGTTTGGTAGCGGTGAACGGTGCCGATCTTACCGCTGAGGTAGATGGCGTGGTGAGCGCGATTCATTTTGAATCTGGCGATACTGTTAAACGTGGCGACTTGCTGCTGACCTTGTCGGCGGCGAGTGAGCAGGGTGAGCTTAAACGTTTGCAGGCTCAAGCCGAGCTGGCTGAGTTGAATCGCACGCGTAAAGAGCAGCTGTATAAAGGCAAGTCGATTTCGAAAGCGGAGTTAGACACCGCCGAGGCAGAAACCCATGTGGCTCTCGCGGCCGTTGAGGCGCAGAAGGGTCGCTTGGCGCAAAAGTCGGTTAAAGCGCCGTTTGACGGCAAACTGGGTATTAAACGTGTCAATGTTGGCCAGTATCTAGGTATGGGCGCGGCCATTGTTACGCTGCAAAAATTAGACCCCATTAATGTCGATTTCTCGCTGCCTGAACATTATTTGTCTGCGTTAGCGCCGGGGCTCGTTGTTGCGGTTGAGGTTGATGCCTATCCCGACCAAACATTCCAAGGCGAGATTTTGGCTATTGAACCGCGAGTGAACCCCCAAACCCGCAATTTTGATTTGCGCGCGCGCTTAGCAAACCCTAGCCAACAGTTGAAGCCGGGCTTATTTGCTACCGTGGCGATCACCTTGCCTGGTGATAATGAGGTCGTGGTGATTCCGCGCTCGGCGGTAAATTACACGTCTTACGGCGACTCGGTGTTTGTAATCCAGCAAAAGCCTGCCGCAGAGTCCGGCGATGTAACGCCAGAAAGTAAGTCAGAAGGTGCGCCGGAAGTTGAATTAGAAGTGCTGCAACGTTTTGTTAGTTTGGGCGAAGCGCGGGGCGATTTTATTGCGGTTGTTTCTGGTCTAGATGCGGGAGCTGAAGTGGCCACCACAGGTTTGCTAAAATTGCGGAATAAACAAACGGTTGTTATTGATAATAGCAACGCGCCAAAGCCTGAGTTGCAGCCCCAGCCGCCAGCAGGTTGAGGGCGTCGGTCGACGGATATTAGATCGCCAGCGCTGCTGGTGTAACGGATTACTGGCGATAAGCTGAAAATCGAGCTGAGAGCAACAATGAATTTCACAGATATATTTATAAAACGACCGGTACTCGCAGTAGTGGTTAGCCTCATTATTTTGCTGCTGGGCATGCGTGCGGGTTTGGATTTGACCGTGCGGGAATACCCCGAGCTTCAGAATACGCAGGTCTCCGTTTTAGTGGCCTACCCTGGCGCGGAACCCGCCTTGGTCGAAGGTTTTGTGACCACGCCCCTTGAGCGCGAAATTGCCTCTGCCGACGGTATCGATTTTTTAACGTCCAAATCCGTTCAAGGTAGCGCAATTATTACTGCCAATCTGCGGATGGACAAAGACCCTAATGAGGCGCTGACTGAAATTTCGGCGAAGGTGTCAAAGCTGCGCAATCAGTTGCCCGAGGGTTCCGAAGATCCCGTTATTCAGTTAGCCGATAGCAATAGCACTGCTGCAATGTACATCTCTTTTTATTCCGATGTGCTCAACGACAGCCAGATAACCGATTACATTGTGCGAGTGATTGAGCCGGAGCTGGCCGCAATTGCCGGCATTGAAAAGGTTAATGTGCTGGGCGCAAAAAACTATGCCATGCGCGTATGGTTAAACCCAGAAAAATTAGTGGCCTTTGGCTTTAGCGCCAGCGAGGTGGTGGCGGAAATCCGTAAGCAAAATGTGCTGTCGGCGGTAGGCCAGACCAATGGTAATTACGTTAAAGTTGGTTTAACCGCGGGAACCGATTTACATCACGTCGACGAATTTCGCAAAATGGTATTGCGCTCCGACGACAATAGCTTGGTGAGATTAGAGGATGTTGCCACGGTTACCTTGGGTGCCGAGAGCTACGAGACCAGCGCTTACTGGGATACCAAACCCAGTGTGTTTATTGGTTTAACGGTGCGCTCCAATGCCAATTTGCTCGATGTAATGGCCGAGGTCCGCGACCATTTACCCGCTATTTTTAAAGCCTTACCGGTCGGATTGCATGGCGATTTGAGTTATGACGCAACGGCCTACGTTCGGAGCGCGATTAATGACGTGCAAACCACCTTGGTTGAAGCCGTTATTATTGTGGTAGTGGTTATATTTCTGTTTTTGGGGTCGATACGCAGCTCTTTAATTCCTGCTGTAACAGTGCCGTTATCCTTGGTTGGCGCCCTGTTTTTGATGTATAGCCTAGGCTTTTCTATCAACTTATTGACGCTTCTGGCCATGGTGTTGGCGATAGGCATGGTGGTTGATGACGCGATTATTGTCCTAGAGAATATTCACCGCCATATCGAAGAGGGAATAGAGCCACAGAAGGCAGCGATTATTGGCGCTCGGGAGCTAGTGGGCCCCGTTATTTCGATGACAATTACCCTTGTTGCCGTTTATGCCCCTATCGGCTTTTTAACGGGGATTACCGGTAAGCTATTTACCGAATTTGCCTTTACCTTGGCGGGCGCCGTGTTGATTTCTGGGCTGATCGCACTCACATTAACGCCCATGATGTGTGCCAAAATTTTAAAGCCCGCTCATAACGGTTCGGAAAATAGCGGTCGCCTCGCCAATTACCTAGACGAAAAATTTGATCGTTTGCGCGGCGCCTATCGCGCCCGCTTACATAGTGCTTTAGATCAGCGCCACGTTATTGGTGTTTTTGGGCTTATTGTTTTTGTTTCTTGTTATTTCTTGTTTGTGTCTAGCCCCGCAGAGCTTGCACCTGCCGAAGACTTTGGCTTTGCCGGTGCGTTAAATGAGGCCGATGGCTACTCATCTAAAGAGTATTTAGCACAGTATTTTATGGCAAACCAAAAAATTGCCCTAGCCCATGAAAACGTTGGTCATTTGTTTGCTTTTAGCAGTAATGAGGGTGGCGGCACCAACACCGGATTTTTTGGCATGATTGCCAAACCGTGGGAAGAGCGCGATCAAACAATGACCCAGATCGCCAATGAAGTGAATGCCAGTGTTAGCGCTTCGCCAGGGGTGCGCACGGCAATTTTTCAGCCCCCCGCACTACCCACACCAGGCCAAGGTTACCCCGTAGAATTCGTGCTCAAATCCATTGCCGACCCACAAATTATGGCTGATGTGGGTAATGCCGTTGTTGGCCGCGCCATGCAGAGTAATCGCTTCTTTTTTGTGGCGCCGGATTTAAATATCGATAGGCCTGAAACCATACTGGATGTTAATCGCGAAAAGGCGGCACTGCTGGGTATTGATATGAATGCCTTAAGTGCCGATCTTGCCGCGATGATGGCGGGAGGCGAGGTTAATAAATTTGCCTTTCAGGGCCGCGCTTACAAGGTTATTGTTCAAGTAGAGCGAGAATCGCGACTCAACCCAGGTCAGCTTGCGGGATTTTATACCCGCACTGGCAGTGGTGATTTAATTCCGCTGTCCACCGTCGTGACCATGCGCGACCGAGTGGTGCCGCGCTTTATCCCTCATGCGCAACAGTTGATGTCGAATACCATTGTGGCAGTGCCCAGACCAGATATCTCGCAAGGTGAGGCCTTGGCGCTGCTTGAAAAGATTGCGCGCGAAGAAATGCCCGCGGGCTTTCAAATAGACTATGCAGGGTCGTCGCGGCAGTTTAAACAAGAGGGCTCCGCACTGGTGGCAACCTTTGGATTTGCGCTGGTTATTATTTATTTGGTTTTGGCTGCGCAGTTTGAGTCCTTTCGCGACCCCTTGATTATTCTGGTGACCGTGCCAATGTCGATTTGCGGGGCACTGCTAACCTTGAATATTTTTGCAATGACCAATGGCATGCAGCTAACCAATTTTTCGGGCATGAGTTTAAATATATACACCCAAGTTGGTTTAGTGACCCTGATAGGGGTTATTTCTAAACACGGCATTTTGATTGTGGATTTTGCCAACCGTATGCAGGAAGAAGGTATGGCAAAGCGCGAAGCCATTGAAGAAGCCTGTTCAATTCGTCTGCGGCCCATTTTAATGACCACCGCAGCGCTGGTGGTGGCAATGCTGCCATTACTTATGGCGAGCGGTCCTGGCGCGGCGTCGCGCTTCTCGTTGGGCATGGTGATTATCTCGGGCATGACCATTGGCACCTTGTTTACCCTGTTTGTGGTGCCAGCCATGTATATATACATTGGGCGCGATCATCAGCTGCTAGCAAAATCTAGCCGACTAGAGAGCAACTCAGTTCAAGCTGGCGTGTAGTGGCGTAGCCGCGTATCATTGCGCGGTTTTTTACGCCTTGGGGGCCACCATGATTAAGCACAATAGTTACTTTGACAACAACGTTCAGTCGCTGGGTTTTGCCACTGCCAGCAAGCCTGCTTCGGTGGGTGTAATGGCGCCGGGTGAATACCGTTTTGGCACTGAAGCAGCCGAACGCATGGACGTTATTAGTGGCGCCTTGACGGTATTGCTGCCAGGCCAGACCGAATGGCAGACCTTTGCCGATGGTCAGAGCTTTGATGTACCGGCTAATAGCCACTTTGATTTACAGGTAGCGGTAAACACGGCCTACCTATGTGTTTACGGCTGATTTTTCGGCTGCGCTTTATTAAGCAAAGATGGCTGCGCTAAACGCACCCATCTTTGCTTAAATTTTTCTGCCCCAGCGGCCCTGTTATACCTTCTTTGTCACTCCTCATTTCAGCACAATAAATACTTCCCACGATACAAAATGCCAAGACTGTGAAAAGCGGCGCATATTTTGCTATGTCATTAGGCGCGGACCGTCTGGCGGAGCTGGCACGGAATGCCAATTGAGCAATGATCCATCCGGATTATTTAAGCGATTAAACCGACTTAACTGACGATTAAAGCGTCGGTGATGTCTGTGTTATCACGTAACGGGGGTTACATGAAAAATATACGAGTAGGGATAGCTTTATCGGTAGTAATGTTGGCTATGTCGCCGTTGGTAAGTGCAGAAAGTGGTACTTGTCGTTCGCCTGCGCCAGGTATGCCACTGGAGCTGGATGGCTGCAAAGCAGGTGATTCACTTATATTGCGAGAGGTACATTTTGATAACGACTCGGCGAAATTGAGACCGTCCGCTATGACCTTTCTCGATCAAGTTGCAAAGGAGCTGAAGGACAATCCGACGATCAAAGTCGCGATTGAGGGGCATACCGATAATAACGCATCCTATGATTACAATATGAATTTGTCGCAGAATCGCGCAAATTCCGCCAAATTCTATTTGGTTTCGGCGGGTGTTAATCCAGCCCAACTCGTGCCTAAAGGCTATGGTTTTACGCAGCCTATAGCGGATAATGCCACTGCAGACGGCCGAGCCTTGAATCGCCGGGTAGAGCTGGAATTGGTTGGCACCTTGGTATTAGCGCCAGCCAAGCCCACCAAAGTGTATATCTCTACATTCCATGCCAAGCCTGAGCGGTTGGTGGTGCCCGTGGGCACCGAAGTTACTTGGGTTAACTATGATGAAATCTCCCACGACATTACCTTTGACGGCGTAATGGGTTCGCGTATTTGGACTAGCCCTTGGTTAGGCAATACCTACAGCCTGAAGTTTGACCAAGCGGGTACCTATAATTACCGTTGCAGCGTGCACAAAGATGTTAACGGTAAAATTGAGGTTAAGCCGTCGGTTGATCAATATGTTACTACTGAGTCACCGGTTTACGGTGGCCAAACCACCTCATCGTATAAGGCAAACCAGACCGTAGAACCCTACGGCGGCTAATCTTATTCGATAAATTACAGGCCTTAATCGGTGTTGTTTAATGATTGCAACGCACCGATTTAAGGCCTTTTTTATTGCTTAAAATGAATTTTTTTGCACAAATGCTGCGCGCTACTGCGCAGTTGTTGTGCTTTATCTTGTCAGCAGTGGCGGTTTAAATCGGCAAACTAAGGCCTTGTTGGCGACTAAGAAAAATATTTTCATCAGCGCTATTTATTTTAAGTGCGAGTGAACATCAATAGTTTGCTCAAACAAGGATTTGAAATGCTCTTGGATTCGCGCCAAATCCAGTAGCGACATGCCGCTGGAAAAACCAAACCACACATATAAGCCATTAAGGTCGCGAAACATGGGCGGGAGGTAGCGGGGCGCCTCGATGAAACCGGCTTGCTGATAGTGGTGAAGCACTGGCACATCATCTAAGGCTACTTTACCCACAAACAGCATCGGCAGCATTTCGGGTTTATCTGACAAAATCGCGCTGCGAATAAAATTCACGGTTTCCACAAAACCTTTCACATACGACAAATCCTTGGTAAAACAGCTGCCGCCTTCGACCATACCGCCGCGGAATACCCGCTGGGCAATTTTATAGCTGTCGTGCTGGCTCAGTCCCTGGCTCACAAAATGCCGGTAGACTTCAAGAAAATCGGCGCCGTTTTCGGCCATATCAATCGCCACCACACGGTCGCTAATACGCCGCGCACGGGCGGGGAAGGAGCTAAAGGTGAGGGTTTCAATTAAAACTGCCAAACCTTCCTGCAGGGCAGTTATGCGCGGTGAACCGACGCTCAACCAAGTAGCCCAAGGTTGATTGCGACCGTTGAGCGTGGTGCCCACATGCACCCAGCCCTCGTGAACTTCGAGCACCTGTAAATCGAGGCTGGAAAACGAGGAGTGGGTATTGACCTTAATGCAGTCACCTCCCGCGGCGGCGTCAGACACAATGCCATCGGTTTCCTTAACCGAAAAAGCACTGTCGGAAAAATAGGGCGCAAGGCGCTGCTCTAATTGTTTTACGGCTTCTTCTGCGCTGAGGTTTTTGGGGTAAGCGGCAGCGAGATGTTTGGCGGCTGGGAGTGAAAAAATATGGCAGAGCCGCTGCCCCATTTCAATAAGGGTTAAATTGTCGCCGCGCAGATGGTCGCGGGCCGAGCCGTAGAGCTCGCGACTGGCTTCTAAAAAGCGTGGCCGGCCGCGATTTTCTACCAGATCAATAACGATCAAATACTGCTCAATGGTCTCCACTAAAATTTTGCCAAGTGGGTCGCCCTTGCCCAGCTGCTTGTGAACTTGTGTGCGCAGGGCTTTAAGTTCGGCAATTTTACTGGCGGGATCAAAGTTGAGGGGGTTTTGTAAATAGTAATTGCGATCGACCGCCGGCAGTTTATTCGCCTTGTCGGCAAAGAATTGGGTCTCAATACCTTGTGGCCATTTAATCGCATCGAGGATCAATATGGGCTTCTGTATTGCAATGAGCGACTCAGAAAGCTGCTTAAGGGATTCGCAGTAGTGGCGGTCGGCGTTGCTCAGGGTTTGGCTAGACATAGGCTGGGTTACTCCGTGCTAGCGGGGTGAATGGCGATAAGGCAGCGCAGACGGTTGCGGCCAAAGCTAGCCATGGCGGTAAACGCCTCAATACTAATGGGTACGTGCATAAAATCGGTTTCGCTCTGCCAGCGGCTGTCATTGGTGTCGGGGTCGCTGATATACACAAAATGTTCGTCGGTTTTACTCACATACACCCAGTGGGGCGCACGATTGCGGTTGAGTGCCCAAGTGCTGATTAGGGCGAGCACATTGTCGTGTCGCTCCAGAATCTCACGGAATTGATTGGGCCCCAAAGGGTTAATTTCGATGCTGGCCGGAAAGTGACTTAATTGTTCGGTAAAGTCTTGATGAACCAGCTCAATAACTTCGCGCTTTTCCGTGCTGCGCACACTGTCGATGAACGGGGTGCCGCTGCGGTTGATATACAGATTTACGCCAAAGCCGCGACGCAGCGCAGACAGGGCTAAACCGTGGGGCGAGCAGCCGCCGTGGCCGGTGGTCATAAATATGGTGGTGGCCTCGCGCCAGAGCTGCAATTCCTCGCGGCGAGTCATTGCGTAGTCGGCATTGATATTGGCCATGGCCATCATCAACGCCGCTGGCCCGCAGCTGAATTCGGTGGTTTGCCGGTAGTAGGCCGGCGCCTTGCCGACGATTGGGCTGGTTTCTGGGTGTAGGCGTTTCTCAAAGCGCAGCGCGGTGCAGCCGTCTTCGTAGTAGTCGTCTATGTCATCAAAAACATGGTAGTCGAGCTTTTTATAAAGGGCGATGGCCGCGGGATTGTCGTTGCGCACCTCTAGGCGAACAAACAAGCAGTGGCGAGTGCGGGCTTGGTGCTCGGCGTCGGCCAACAGCGCTTGGGCCAAGCCACGGCCCCGAAAATCGGGGTCGAGGGCAATTGAGTAAAGCCTAGCTAAGCTGGTGCCGGTGCGAAAAAGAACTATGCTATAACCGGCAATGCGGTCATTCACTAAAATTACCGATGCCGAGTGGGCGCCGGGCTTGATTAGGCTTTTAAAACTGCGGCGCGACAATTTATCGCCGCTAAAACAGCGGTTTTCCAAGGCTTCTAGGGCGTTTAAATCGCCCTCGGTGGCCGCGCGGATAGAACTCATTACAACAACCTATTTAGGGGGATCTTGCTCTGGTGAATTGTGGGCGCTGGCGAGCCAAAAGCCAATCAAAATCACTGTGATAATAAGACCTTAAATAGCGCTGCGCGCAGCGCTTTAAGTTCAGTTGGCGGTGGGTTTATTCTGCGTAATATTTACCCGCCAGATTATTGAACGGCGTATTGTTAATAGCAAAAATTGGTCGCAGAATGCGGCTCATCGTTTGCCCTATTGAGAGATGGCTAATGTCACGTTTTTTTGTTGTTGTTGACGATCTAAAGGATTGGTCGCCCTATTACCCTAGCCAAGATGTCATCACCTTCGATGACTACTTAGAGCGCATTGGTCAGAGCAGCGGCGAGCGGGTGCGGGTAATCAATTTGGCGCGCAGCTACCGCTATTTGGGTACGGGCTATTACTGCTCGCTGCTGGCCGAAGCGCGTAGTCACAATGTATTGCCCTCGGTAAACACTTTGAGTGAGCTGGCGCGCAAGTCACTCTCAGGCATTTTGCTCGAGGGTGTGGAGCCGCTGTTAGCTAAATTACCTGCGGCCAAGCTGGGCGACAGCATTAGCTTTCGGAGTTGGTTTGGCGAATGCTTAGAACCCGAGTACGCGGCAATCGCCAAAGCGGTTTTTGAGCGTTTTCCGTCGCCGTTGATCGAGATTACCCTCGAATTCAATAAGACACGCTGGCAGATTAAGAAGCTGCACTTGGTAGCCTTAAAATCCCTGAAAGCGGGTGGCGAGCAAGAGGCCTTTGCCTCGACCTTTGAGCGCTTCAGCAGCAAAATGTGGCGCAAGCCCAAGGCCAGAAAAACCTTTCGCTACGATTTGGCAATTTTGGTTGACCCCGACGAAAAACTGCCGCCCAGCGATAAGGGCGCACTGCGCAAATTTACCAAGGCGGCGGCAAATTTGGGGATTTCTGCCGAGCTAATTACCAAGAAGGATTACTTGCGCCTGCCGGAATACGATGGCTTGTTTATTCGCGAAACCACTTCGGTAGATCACCACACCTACCGCTTTGCCAAAAAGGCGGCGGCAGAGGGCTTGGTGGTGATGGACGATCCAACCTCCATCTTGCGCTGCACCAATAAAATTTACTTGGCCGACTTACTCAAGAGCCACAAAGTGCCAACGCCGCGCACAGAAATTTTGCGGCGCGATAACACCGAAGAGTTACACCGTATTGCCGATACGCTGGGCTACCCGATTGTGCTTAAAGTACCCGACGGGGCGTTTTCGCGGGGTGTGGTTAAGGTTGAGGACTGGGACAGCTTGGTGAGTGAGAGCAAACGTCTACTCGACAAATCCGCTTTACTGCTGGCTCAAGAATTTATGTATACCGACTACGATTGGCGCATTGGTGTACTCGACGGCAAACCGCTGTTTGCCTGCCGGTATTATATGGTGCGCAATCACTGGCAAATTTATAAACACAGCAGCAGTAAAAGCCAGTCGGGCGGTTTCGACACCATGCCGACATACGAGGCCCCCAAAAAGGTGATAGATGTTGCCGTAAAAGCCTGCAAATTAATTGGCGATGGTTTTTATGGTGTGGATGTAAAGCAGTCTGACAACCGCGTGGTGATTATTGAAGTTAACGATAACCCCAGTATCGATTCTGGTGTAGAAGACCTATTTCTTGGTGACGGCTTATACGATTCGGTCATGGAAGTATTTTTACGCCGCATGGAAAAACGTCGGCGTTAATGCGCCGCCACTACAGAGATTAATTCCCTGGCGATAGGCCACACTGGCTAAGCAAGGCGCTAGCCAGTGCCACATGGTGGCGCTGAGCCTCGGTTGTGGCGACAAGTAAATTGTCGCGCTGGGCTTGCCATTCAATAAAGGCAGGTGGAATCGCTAAGTTATTTTTTGTCATGGCGGCGAGCACATCATGTTCAATGCTGCCTACCACCGCCATTACCGCAAATTGGTGTTGATTAATTCTGCTGGCCTGGGCTTGTAGTTGGCTAATAAACACGCTGTTTAAAGCGCCGCGAAAATGCTCCGCCGCGGGAATCGGCTGCGGCTTAAGGCAGAGCGGCCGGCCATTTACACGCTGGGCAATAATACTGCTGGCGCTTATTAATCCGTTTACATTAAGCTGCTGCGCGGCGAGCATACTGCCACCTGCACCTAGGCGAATTTCGCCTAAGGTATTTAGCAACGTGTCGCTAAATTGCTGCCACTCTATCGACGACCAAGCAGCCATTGCCTCGGGCTCGCTGAGCCACTCAGTTTGCCATTGCCGCCAGCGAGCCAGCGCGGCAAGGCTGGGGTCTTTGCCCTTGAGTGGATAAACATTTAAATCAACGGGCATCTGCCAAAACTGCCGAAACTCAGGGCCAATCAAACTCGCAGCAAAAATGCGCGCTGGTAATTCCCGCTGCTTGATTTGCGCGGCTATTTCCAATTGCGCTGCCAGCGCTATTAAGTTGTCTTCTTTTAGTATTTTCTGGCACGTGGCGGCTTGGCTTATAAAGCGCAAATCAAAAATTAGCCTAGCAGCGGCGTCGCCGTGGCGGCCGAGAATACTATTGCGTTGGGCAATAGTGTCGCGCAGCGCGCAGCGCCGCATTCGTAAAAAGTCCAGTAAATCGATGCCGCTGCCGCTGAACTCGAGGCTGAGTTCTCTGGGCTTGGGTAAATGAGGAAAAGCAATATCGTTTTGCGGCTCAGCTTGGCGTTGCAGCACCCGCTCTAATCGGCTTTGGTAGTCTTGCCATTGCGAAGCTAGTTGATTTTTGTTAGCACACGCGCCAATGGTGCAGCTAAGTAAAGCAAATACAAAAATACGAGTAATAGCGACACGTTTACTAAACCTTTGCACCGCGTGCGCGCTGGGCTGACGCTTTGTTAATTGCTTTGCTATTGCCATAGAAAGGCCTTAATTGGTTACGCAAGTGGCGAGGCGTATACTTAAACCGACAGCTACTGCAATACTATACTAATAAAGGAAGTGAACGGATCAGTCGCCGCGCCATTGCACAAACTTGCACAGGGATGGTTTTGAGTTTTGGATAAATTCGATCGTTTTCAGCTTCTGCATCGGCAGTTTAGTCAGCATCGCAAACCAATACCAATTGCTCGGCTTGCCATATTGCTAGAGTGTTCAGAAAAAACCGTAAAGCGCGCTATCGACAATATGCGCGATTACTTAGACGCCCCCATAGAATACATTTCCGAAGCCAAAGGCTGGGCTTACGCGCCACAAGCGCTAGGCCATTACGAACTGCCCGGCTTGTGGCTAACCAGTGCCGAGCTGCAATCGCTGGCCCTGCTTTTACAACTGCTAAACAGCTTTGGCAACGGCTTGCTAAATCAAGAGCTATCTGTTATCGAGCAGTCTATTACCAAATTATTGGCCTCGCGGGGTATTGAACGCAGCGCGTTTGATCAACACATTAAGGTGCTAGCGCTGAGTAACCGTTACCTTGCTAGTCAAATGTTTGCGCAAGTGTGTGAGGCGGTCTTAAAAAAGCGACGTTTGATTATTAACTACCGCAACTACCAGCAGCAAGCGTCCCAGCGCGAGATAAGCCCGCAAACCTTGGTGTATTACCGCGAAAACTGGTACCTCGACGCGTGGTGCCATCTTCGTAATGACCTGCGTACCTTCTCCTTAGCCAGAATAGAAAAGCTCAATATTCTCGATAACAGCGCATTGCCAATAACAGGCGAACAACTAACGGCGCACTTTACCAAAGGCTACGGCATTTTTTCTGGCGCAGCCAAATACACCGCAACATTACGCTTTGGGCCGGCGCTCGCCCACGAAATTGCCATGCAACAATGGCACCCAGAACAAATAGGAAAATGGGATGGGCGTGATTACCTGTTAAGCCTGCCATACAGTGATGAGCGAGAACTTATTCAAGATATTCTGCGCTACGGCCCCGACGTTACAGTTGAGCAACCAAGCGAACTTCGGCAAGCAGTACATAATCGGCTTAAACAAGCCATTCAGTTGTATAAGTGATTCGTGGCGGGAATGTGCGCGATTTTTAGGCTTATAACTGGCGACCAAAAGCACTGGATATATCGCCAGGACAGGTTTTGACCGGTAAGGGTGCTAAGGTGGCGGCAGTTATACATTAACTTGCTTTAAGTTAAGTGGGTATTTTACGGGCAGCGCCAAGGATGCATAAATGGATTTTATAGCGCATAAACGCGAGAAAAGTAGCGAAGTTCAGCCATTAGATGTCCACTTAAGCGAAGTTGGCGCGCTGGCGTCGAGCTTTGCACAAAAAATAGGCATATCCGACGCCGGTTTGGTCTTGGGCTTGCTCCACGATTTTGGAAAATACAGCAAGGCCTTTCAGGATTATCTCAATTCGGCAGTGGGACGTATTAAGCCTGATGAAGATGAATTTGTTGATGCCAAGGCCTTAAAAGGGAAAATAGATCATTCCACTGCGGGCGCGCAATATATTTGGACTCAGCTCCAAACTATCGGCGCAGCTGGGCAGGGCGAGTTAGTCGCACAAATTCTCTCGCTCTGCATAGCGTCACACCACAGCGGTTTGATTAACTGTATTGCCGAAGATGGTAGTCAGACATTCCTTCGGCGAATAGAGAAAGGCGATGATCAAACCCATCTTCAGGAATGTTTACAAAATGTTGATACGCAGTTTATGGCTAGAATTGAGGCCTTGGTTGATGGGAACTTGGTGCGTCAGGTTTTCGAAAAAGTCCGTGCTACGGTTAACTTGCCAAAAAATGCGGATGAAACCCTGTCAAAAACCGACGCCTTCGCACTTGGAATTTTTACGCGATTTTTGTTTTCGTGTCTTATAGACGCAGACCGACTCAATAGCGCTGAATTTGAGAACCCTTTAAGGATGCAGCAGCGTCTTGGTCAGCAAGCGTGGCAGGATTGGACAGTAGCCATCGACCGCTTTGAATCGTTTATTAATCAATTTAAGCAAAAACGCCCCATTGATGGTATCCGTAAGGGGATATCTGAAACGTGTAAAGCGCGAGCAAATGATCCCCAAGGTATTTACTCCCTAACGGTGCCAACCGGCGGCGGTAAAACCTTGGCGAGTTTACGTTATGCCTTGCATCATGCCCATAAGCACGGGCTTGATCGAATTATCTACATTATTCCTTACACCTCTATCATTGAACAAAATGCCAGCGAGGTTAGAAAAATTCTGGAGCGCGAGGCTGATCCTTATCCTTGGGTATTGGAGCACCACAGTAATATTGAGCCAGAGCAGCAAACTTGGCATTCAAAGCTAGTGTCAGAAAATTGGGATTCGCCCATCGTATTTACAACCACGGTACAGTTTCTTGAAGCACTTTTTAGCGGCGGAACCCGTGGTGTGAGGCGTATGCATCAATTAGCGAATTCAGTGCTGATTTTTGATGAGATTCAAACTTTGCCGATTAATTGCATACATTTGTTTTGCAATGCACTGAATTTTCTTAGTAAGCACGCGAAATCTACAGCGATACTATGCACTGCGACCCAGCCAGTGCTCGACAAACTCCGGTTCTCAGATAAAGGCCAGCTGGCTATGTCTGAGTGCTCGGAGCTTATTAATGATACGAATACGCTCTTCGACCAGCTAAGCCGAGTTGTGGTGAATAATAGAATAAAAATCGGTGGTTGGAGCGAACAGGAGGTTACGCTGCATGCCTTGTCGCGGTATCGAGAATCTGGCAGTTGCCTAATTATTATGAATACCAAGGCATGGGCACAAAAGCTCTATGTAGCTTGTTGCGCCGCCGAGGGCAGTGATTCGGTGTTTCATTTAAGCACAAGCTTGTACCCAGCCCATCGAAAAGCGCAACTTGATCTTATACGCGAAAGATTGGAGCAAGGGCTTCCGGTGCTCTGCATTAGCACCCAGCTAATCGAGGCGGGTGTCGATGTATCCTTTGCGTCGGTCATTCGGTTTTTGGCCGGCTTAGATTCGATTGCGCAAGCGGCGGGGCGCTGTAATCGGCATGGCGAACTTTGCGATGCGAATGGTAATTATATAAAAGGTCAGGTAGATATTATTAATCCTGATACTGAAAACCTTGGCATGCTTAAAGATATCGCTATTGGGCAGGAGCAGACCCTTAGGGTGCTTAGCGAGTTTGCCGGTAGTGATTTATTAACGCCCGAGGTTATACAGCGTTATTTTCAGTACTACTTTTACGCGCGCAGTGATGACATGGAGTACACCATTAAATCAAACCAAGCGATGCGCGACGATACCTTGCTTGAGATCTTGGGCCGCAATTCCAACAATGTCGGCAATAAGAATGAGGCGCGACGGACCAGCGGGAAGCTGCCGATGTTGGCTCAATCATTTATGGACGCAGGTCGAGCCTTTCAATCAATTGATGCCCCAACGAAAGCCGTGGTAGTGCGGCACGGTAAGGGCGTGGCCCTAGTGAATGAGCTTTGCCGATTAGCTAAAGAGTTTGAGCCGCAAGAATACTATCGTGCCTTAAAGGAAGCGCAGCAATACAGCGTGAATGTTTTCCCCAATGTTTGGGCTAAGTTGCTAGAGCGCGATGCTGTGCACGAAACGCAAGAAGGAGAGGGCATCTATTACTTGGATGCCGAATATTACAGCGAAGAATTTGGGCTTGCCACTGAACCAGTGCGCAGCATGGACGCATTACTCTGCTAGGAGTTGTTATGAAAAACAGTATCAGTTTTCGGCTTTGGGGGCGGTATGCCTTATTTACTGATCCCATCACCAAAATAGGTGGCGAAAAATGCTCGTATCACATTCCAACCTACGAAGCCTTAAAGGGCGTATTAAAGTCGATTTACTGGAAGCCAACCCTAATCTGGTATGTAGATCGGGTGCGGGTGATAAAACCGCTGCAAACCCAGACGAAAGGCACCAAGCCTTTGGTGTGGAACGGAGGGAACAGCTTAGCTATTTATACCTTTCTGCATGATGTGGAATATGAAGTAGAGGCGCATTTTGAGTGGAATGAGCATCGGCCTGAGCTAGAGCAAGATCGTATAGACGGCAAGCACTTTGCCATAGCGCAACGGATGCTTGAGAAGGGTGGCCGACAAGATATTTTTCTTGGCACGCGAGATTGCCAAGCCTATGTTGAACCCTGCGAGTTTAACTCTGCTGCCAGTGTTGGAAATTACGACCAGCTTCCAGAGTTGGGCTTTGGCCTGATGTTCCATGGTTTTGACTACCCTGATGAAACGGGTATTGACGAGCTGCATAGTCGGTTTTGGCAGCCGTTCATGCGCAATGGGATTATTGAATTCCCTCGTCCGGAGGCCTGTGAGGTAAAACGCTTTGTTCGAAAAATGCGGGCCAAAGAATTCGACTTGAATACGAATCTGCTGCCGGTAGAACTTGCGGAGGACAAAATATGAGCTGGATGGCGCGCTTATACGACACCTACGAGCAGGCGATGCAGTTGGATGTGGCCGAAGATTTAAAGCCGATTCCGATTTGCCACACCGTACAGAATACCCATATTAATATTGTGATTGACGGTCATGGCAACTTCAAACGCGCGAAGGTTTTAGAGAAAACGCAAATTGTCCTGCCTGCCACAGAAAAGTCTGCGGGTAGAGGTGCCGGCGAAGCGCCACATTCGTTGGCGGATAAACTGCAGTATTTAGCCGGAGATTACGCGTCACATGGTGGGTTGAAAAAAGCTTATTTCGATGGCTTTCGTGCGCAGCTTACAGATTGGTGTAACTCAGATTTTTCTAACCCAAGTGCCTGCGCGGTGCTTGCTTACGTGTCTAAAAGCACGGTTGTTAGCGATTTAACGAAAGCCAAAATCACCTGTGTAGATGACGCTGGGCAGTTATTGACCTCGTGGCCGGACAGCGCTGGTGAGGCGCCATTGCTATTTAAAGTCTTACCAAAAGAAGCTGGCAAGCTCGACCAAGGTAATGCGCTGGTCTGCTGGACGGTTGAGGCAGATGGTATTGAATGCCCCGAGACGTGGAAAGACACTGAATTACAGCGCCAGTGGATCGCTTTTGATAGCAGAAATTCCGATTTAACGGCGTTGTGCTTTGTGTCGGGTAGCATTCAACCCATTGCACTCAGCCACCCCGCAAAGCTTCGGCACTCCGGCGATAAAGCGAAACTTATTTCTTCAAACGATATGAGCGGATTCACCTTTAAGGGCCGTTTTACGGATAACGATAAGTCAATAAAACAAATGGGTTTGCAGTCGGCGGCGATTGGCTCGGTTACTAGCCAGAAAGCACATAATGCGCTGCGGTGGTTGATTAACAGACCGAGGCAATCCTTTCGTAATGGTGATCAGGTAATCGTGGCATGGGCAGTGTCTGGCAAGGAAATTCCTGATCCGATGGTTGCGACGGCCGATTATGATTTTGATAATTACGACAAGGTCGAACCGCTGCCTAGTAGTGAGTCTGCCATAGACGCTGATGTCGATCATACTATTGATTTGGGGCAGAGCTATGCTGCCAAGCTAAGCCGCTATATGAATGGATATCGCGCTGATTTAGCCGTCAATGATCGTATTTCTATTATGGCAATTGATTCCGCAACGCCAGGACGAATGGGCGTTGTTTATTACCGCGAAACACTACCGCAGGAATATATAGATACGCTAAGCCAGTGGCATACCGACTTTGCATGGCCTCAACGCATGGTAAGTGAAGTACCTGAAGCAGACGGCAAGCCAAAAGCTAAAACAAAATCAAAGGTAACGTGGCGCTGCAGTGTGCCATCGCCATATACCATTTTGAATGCGGTTTACGGCGATATTATTAAAGGCAATGACAGCCTTAAGAAGAATTTTTACCAACGAATAATCCCGTGTATTTTGGAAGGGCGCAGTATTCCAATTGATTTAGTTCAGCGCAGTGTGCAGCAGGCCAGTAATCCAAATGGCCAAGAACATTGGGCTTGGGAAAAGTCATTGGGTGTAGCCTGTTCTTTATATCGCGGTTATTACCTTCGTCATCCTCGCATCGAGCAACAAAAGGAATTTGCCATGGCTTTAGATACCACAATTACATCCAGAGATTATCTCTATGGACGGCTGCTTGCTTTGGCTGAGCGATTAGAGGAGGTTGCATTGCGTGCTGCCTCGGTAAATCGACCGACTACGGCGAACCGCTTAATGCAGCGTTTTTCGAGTCGGCCCTATGAAACGTGGTTGACTATATACAAGCAATTAGACCCGTATATGCGTCAAATGAAAACATCGCGCCCTGGCTTTTTGATCAATATTAATAAAGAAATAGACGCAGTAATGGCAATGTTTGATCGCGATGAATTTGTTGATGGTAAGGCGCTGTCAGGCGAATTTTTGTTGGGCTTTCACTGTCAGCGTCTTGCCTTGAATCATAAGCCCGAAACCCAAATTGAAACTACCGCTACTACCACAGAGGAATAAGGACATGAGCCTGAACAGTAAAATAGATTTTGCCGTAATTTTTAGTGTTAAAAATGCAAACCCCAATGGTGATCCGCTAAATGGCAATCGCCCGCGGGTTGATTACGAGGGCTTTGGTGAAATAACCGACGTTTGCTTAAAACGGAAAATTCGTGATCGCCTGCAGACTGAGAAGCTAAGCATTTTTGTGCAATCTGATGAAAAGAAAACCGATGGCATGACTAGCCTCCAGAATCGTGCGTACTCGGATGAGTTTGGATTAGGAAAAGAAGCCTTCAACGCCAAGAAAAATAGTCCCGATGAAACCGCAAAACTGGCTTGTGCCAAGTGGTTTGACGTGCGCGCCTTTGGTCAGCTGTTTGCGTATAAAGGCGACGGAAAAGACGGCGTTTCGGTGGCCATTCGGGGTCCGGTAACTATTCAGTCTGCCTTTTCAGTTGAGCCGGTTAGCGTTACCAGCACCCAAATCACAAAAAGTGTGAGCGGTGAGGGTGATGGCAGCAAAAAGGCATCCGATACCATGGGAATGAAACATCGAGTCGATTCAGCCGTATATGTCGCTTACGGCGCGATGACCCCGCAATTGGCTGAACGTACCGGCTTCTCCGATGAAGATGCTCAGGCCATTAAAGCGGTGTTGCCAACGTTATTTGAAGGTGATGCCTCGTCTGCGCGGCCCGAAGGCAGTATGGCCGTTAAAAAGGTAATTTGGTGGCAGCACAATAGTAAGTCTGGGCAGTATTCGTCGGCGAAGGTCCACGGTTCTATAACTATTAAACCTGATGGAAGCTACTCTCTAGAATCACTTAGTGGCCTAATTCCAGACGAAATTGATGGGTTTTAGGGGGCTTAAGTAGCATTGTGTAGCCATAGGACGAGTGGATTGTTCTCTCCGATAATGGACTAGACTATGTAGCTAGGTGTATTACACTTGGCTACATATAGCTACTCTTGGAGGATATTGCTATGGCTGTGACCAGCATACGTTTGCAAACAGAATTGGAGGAGCCTTTAGAGGTTCTTTGTAAAAAGCTTGATCGAAGTAAGAACTATCTTATTAATCAGGCGCTTAAAGAGTTTATTGCTCAGCAAGCCCTAGCAGAGCAGCGCTGGAATGAGACCTTGCCAGCCTTAGATTCTATGAAGGCGGGGAAGGGCGTTTCCTCTGAAAAAGTGTTTGAGTGGATGAAGAGCTGGGGTACTGACGACGAGTTGCCGAGACCTAAATAATGAATCTGATCTTCATGGATGAAGCGTTAGACGATATTGAAACAATTCGAGATTTCTTGGCACAAGTAGGTGCCATTCAAGTCGATGGCCTCGTTGGTGAGATTTATAACGCCGCAGAGCGCTTGGTGGGTTTTCCAGAAATTGGTGTAAGGGTAAATAACTCCAAGGAATGGGGCGATGTCCGCGATTTTTTCTCAGCTCATTACTGCCTGCGATATGCTTGTTATCAGAATGCTTTATATATTTTGCGGGTTTGGCATCAAAAGGAGAATGAAAGGAATCTGTGATTCTTGACACGCCATGGACAACTACCTCGCCATCTCGGCTCTTCAACATTACGCTTTCTGCCCACGGCAGTTTGCTTTAATTCATGTAGAGCAAGCATGGGCAGAAAATCGCTTTACGGCCGAAGGCAAAGTGCTGCACGAGCGGGTAGATTCTGGAATTGCAGAACAGCGCCGAGGTACGCGCTATGAGCGCGGTGTCATGATCGAGTCTGAGCACTATCGTATTAAGGGGAAAATGGATTTGCTGGAAGTAATTGCTGGCGATCCGGTGTTGTTTTTTCCAGTGGAATATAAACGTGGCAAATCCAAACTCGAAGACTGGGATCGTATTCAGCTCTGTGCCCAAGCCTTATGTCTAGAGGAAATGCGAAATTGTAAAGTCAACGAAGGCGCACTTTGGTATTGGGAAGTGCGTCGTCGCGAGCAAGTTGATATTGATGATGCGTTAAGGCACGCGACCATTGCGGCAATTGAGCATGCACACCTTATTTTGGCCAGTGGCATCACGCCGGAACCAACAGCAAACACGCGCCGTTGTCGGGCTTGCTCACTTATGGATATCTGTGAGCCGGAGACGTTTCGCAAGGATCATTCCGCGGGTTATATCAAGGAGTTATTCGGCGAATGAAGAAACTACTGAATACCCTGTATATCACCCGACAAGAAAGTTATTTGCATAAAGATCGCGAAACGATTGTTATAAAAAATGGCGATCAAAAGCTGGGTCAATTTCCATCGCTGACTATCGGCAATATCTTATGTTTTGGCCAAATATCCGTCTCACCATTTTTAATGGGCTATTGCGGTGAGCAAGGTATCGGCTTGGCGTTTTACACCGAATATGGCCGATTTTTAGCTCGGGTTCAGGGTAAACAGACGGGTAATGTCTTGCTCAGGCGCGCTCAGTATCGTTGGGCTGACGACGAGAGCCGCTCTGTCGCAATAGCGCGATTAATGGTGGCCGCTAAAATTGCCAACGGGCGCTCTGTGCTGATGCGTGAACTGAGGAATCATGGCGATAATCCAATGCTCACTCAAGCAGCCGATAAATTGGCAAACAGTTTACGTCGAGTAAAACACGCTAAAACCGTTGCCGAAGCAATGGGCATGGAGGGGGATGCTGCCGCAACCTATTTCTCAGTATTTAATGAATTGATTCGAGAAAGCGGATTTGTATTTGGTGGGCGTGTTCGCAGGCCGCCTACCGATTCTGTAAACGCACTGTTGTCTTTTGTTTACTCACTAATTACCCAAGAATGTGCGTCTGCTTTACAAGGTGTAGGCCTAGATCCTTACGTTGGTTACCTACACCAAGACCGGCCTGGCCGACTTAGCCTTGCCTTAGATTTACTTGAAGAGTTTAGAGCGCCTTGGGCCGATCGTTTTGTACTAACGCTTATCAATCGTCGGCAAATACAGCTAAAGGATTTTGTTAATGAGGCCAGCGGTGCCGTGCGTCTAAGCGATGATGCTCGAAAGGCGTTGCTTGTTGCGTATCAAGAGCGTAAGCAAATTGAAGTCATGCACCCGTATTTACAAGAACAAGTGCCTATTGGTTTACTGCCTCATTGCCAAGCAATGCTGCTTGCTCGCCACATACGAGGTGACACGGAATTTTACACACCCTACATAGTGAAATAAGGAGCTTATTATGCTGGTATTAGTTACTTATGACGTGAGCGTGGTAAGTGAAGGTGGCCAGCGACGGCTTAGGAGAATAGCCAAAACTTGCCTAGATTACGGTGTGCGAGTGCAAAACTCCGTGTTTGAATGCGAAGTCGAACCCGCGCATTTTGTGACATTAAAAGAATCGCTGCTAGATATTTTTGACCCAGAAGAAGACAGCCTTCGCTTCTATTTTTTAGGAAAAAAAGGTCGCCAAAGAGTTGAGCACCTTGGCGCTAAGCATACAGACGATCCACTTCGCGACGCCCTCATTTTATAAATCGCTAACCCCCAGTGCACATCGATTTTCAGTTCGGTTAGCGAATTACTATCACTTTGATTAGTAATGAAATTATTGAAAAACATGATTTTCATACAGCAGTATTTGGTTTTTTAAATTAGGTTAGCGGAAGAAATGTACTTTCTTCTGGTTATTTAACAACTTAGACTATGACTGTCGCGCCCATCACGGGCGCGTGGATTGAAACTCGTCAAAGCGAAAACGCCAAAGTAAGCCACTGGGTCGCGCCCATCACGGGCGCGTGGATTGAAACCAGCTACAGCCAATGCATGTTACCTCGTTGCAAAGTCGCGCCCATCACGGGCGCGTGGATTGAAACTTTTATTAATGCTTGTAGCAAAAGCCTCGCTAAGTCGCGCCCATCACGGGCGCGTGGATTGAAACTACGTATTCAATGGCGTAAGTTCCACACCAATAGGTCGCGCCCATCACGGGCGCGTGGATTGAAACGCCAATTAACCACAGCTCTCGGCCTCGGTTGATGTCGCGCCCATCACGGGCGCGTGGATTGAAACCCCCGTCTCTATTGTTGCTTGCAAGTAGTCGCCAGGTCGCGCCCATCACGGGCGCGTGGATTGAAACTCGATACTCTCCAGAATCGCAATCGGGACACCCCGTCGCGCCCATCACGGGCGCGTGGATTGAAACTTGCCAAATCGAATCCAAGTCGTAAGGGGCAAGGGTCGCGCCCATCACGGGCGCGTGGATTGAAACTGCCTAATCGCATTTTTAACTGCGTGCATTGCTTGTCGCGCCCATCACGGGCGCGTGGATTGAAACAAAAACTCTTCCATAATCAACTCCAAAATATAACGTCGCGCCCATCACGGGCGCGTGGATTGAAACCCGTATGCGTTGGCATTCGGTGTTAATCGCCCCTGTCGCGCCCATCACGGGCGCGTGGATTGAAACTGTATGCCCGAACCAATACGGCTGAACATATTGCGTCGCGCCCATCACGGGCGCGTGGATTGAAACTATTAATACCGACAAAGTAACTGAAATGGTTGCTGGTCGCGCCCATCACGGGCGCGTGGATTGAAACAGCGGTTGCTGCCTCACAAACAAATCGCGAGCTGGGTCGCGCCCATCACGGGCGCGTGGATTGAAACATCGCCGCTTATACACATGCTGACACATTAACGCGTCGCGCCCATCACGGGCGCGTGGATTGAAACTTTACATCGGCTTAATTAGCGGCGACAACTGGTCGTCGCGCCCATCACGGGCGCGTGGATTGAAACACCAGAACATGAAGCTGTAAGGTTGGCCGACGCTGTCGCGCCCATCACGGGCGCGTGGATTGAAACAGAGCTTGACCGGCAGGCGTCTGAATACCTGAAAGTCGCGCCCATCACGGGCGCGTGGATTGAAACATGCTGACGGCAAGACTCGGCAGCGGTTTTTGGCGTCGCGCCCATCACGGGCGCGTGGATTGAAACACCTTATCTCGGCGTCCACGGCCACTAGGTTTATGTCGCGCCCATCACGGGCGCGTGGATTGAAACTATCGAAGAGCAAGGTGCAGACGCGCCTGAACATGTCGCGCCCATCACGGGCGCGTGGATTGAAACTTACTTTTTTGGGTATGCGTTACAATAACCTCGTTGTCGCGCCCATCACGGGCGCGTGGATTGAAACATAAATGTTGGATTTGCCTGTGTAGGGTTAACAGGTCGCGCCCATCACGGGCGCGTGGATTGAAACTACGACCTTGATAAAGTTACTCGGTTTCACCAGCCGTCGCGCCCATCACGGGCGCGTGGATTGAAACGCTCTTGCTCGTAAGCTGGCGCATACACGCTGGTGTCGCGCCCATCACGGGCGCGTGGATTGAAACTAAATATTGGTGCGGGTCACGCAGGCTAACAACAGGTCGCGCCCATCACGGGCGCGTGGATTGAAACTGGCGGCGTGTTGGTGGCGCGTATGCGTTGCAGGTCGCGCCCATCACGGGCGCGTGGATTGAAACATGGCGGCGTGGTGAGCGGCGCCCACGGCCTGAAGGTCGCGCCCATCACGGGCGCGTGGATTGAAACACTGCTGGCGATAAGGTTGTGCAATTCGACCCAGGTCGCGCCCATCACGGGCGCGTGGATTGAAACCAATGGCTTTAAGTCTGTGTGACCTATGGGCCACGTCGCGCCCATCACGGGCGCGTGGATTGAAACATCATACTGGGCGACAACTGATTTGCTGTAGCTGTCGCGCCCATCACGGGCGCGTGGATTGAAACGTGGGCCGCAACTGCTGAACCGCCTCAACGGCGGGTCGCGCCCATCACGGGCGCGTGGATTGAAACAGGTTGGTACGATTGGAACGGCTGCAAACCGTATGTCGCGCCCATCACGGGCGCGTGGATTGAAACCCTTTGCATTGTGCGCTGTTGGTGTTGACCACCAAGTCGCGCCCATCACGGGCGCGTGGATTGAAACGAAGCCGTCGAGCCTGAGCAAGTACTGGTCGATAGTCGCGCCCATCACGGGCGCGTGGATTGAAACAATGCTAGATATTACATCGACAATCTTTAATGCTTGTCGCGCCCATCACGGGCGCGTGGATTGAAACTTGAGTAGGCGTAGCCGCTGCTACCTCCGCAGTGGTCGCGCCCATCACGGGCGCGTGGATTGAAACATGCCTTAACCCCACTTAACCAGTGCGTATTAACGTCGCGCCCATCACGGGCGCGTGGATTGAAACTTCCTGAATTTGGGTGGCATCGCGGCAAGGCACGTCGCGCCCATCACGGGCGCGTGGATTGAAACAATATCGCGCTTTTTGTTTGACAGAGTAATGTTGTCGCGCCCATCACGGGCGCGTGGATTGAAACAGCACTGGCATGACTCTGGCGAAGACGGGATGGTGTCGCGCCCATCACGGGCGCGTGGATTGAAACCTTCGCGTTCATGTCGTTTGCTAGCAGTTGCAGGAGTCGCGCCCATCACGGGCGCGTGGATTGAAACAGCTCGAAGTAAAGATCACAGACACCACCACCCGTCGCGCCCATCACGGGCGCGTGGATTGAAACACGACATTTACCACCCCAGACCCAAACAACGGCTAGTCGCGCCCATCACGGGCGCGTGGATTGAAACGTCGGCAGTGCCGTCGCCGGTGCGGCTAAGCACGTCGCGCCCATCACGGGCGCGTGGATTGAAACATTGTGACTGATTCGGTGCAGCGGTATTCGGTATGTCGCGCCCATCACGGGCGCGTGGATTGAAACTATCCATAAAAAAGGGCCACAATCGCGGCCCTCTGTCGCGCCCATCACGGGCGCGTGGATTGAAACACTTTTCTCTGATGAGAGCGACAAACCTAGAGCAGGTCGCGCCCATCACGGGCGCGTGGATTGAAACAGTATGAATACAAAGGCGACGGCAACAGTCTTGAGTCGCGCCCATCACGGGCGCGTGGATTGAAACATATATAGGATAAAGCCAGCGTGGCTGCCGTTGTGTCGCGCCCACCACGGGGGATTGAAACACCTTAAGTGTAATCCCATTGGCCTCTTCAGAAGGTCACACCAATCTTAGCTACGGTATATGACTTGCTATGAAGCTATTTTAAAGTCGTCAATTTAAGCGCAGGGCTCATAAAAGCCCTGCGTTCTAAGTTAACGAATTTTCGCAAAGCAGCTTCGTACTTCATTAACAAAAATTTCGGGTTGTTCAAAAGCGGCAAAGTGTCCGCCTTTTTCTACTTCGTTCCAGTGAATTAGGTTTTGGTGAATGCGCTCGGCCCATTTGCGTGCGGGTCTGAATAGTTCTTTTGGAAAAATAGTGATACCGCAGGGTATGGTCATTGGTTGTGCAAAAATACTTTCAAAGCTTTCCCAGTATAAGCGGGCTGATGAGGCGCCGCTGTTAGTTAGCCAGTAGATGCTGATGTCGTCGAGCATTTGGTCTGTTGAGAGTGCGTCTTCTGGGCGGCCGTTATTGTCGGTCCAGCGGTGGAATTTTTCGTATATCCACGCCGCTTGTGCTGCGGGGGAGTCGGCCAAACCATAGCCGACTGATTGTGGCCGCGATTTTTGGATCATGGCGTAGCCGGAGTCGGAGTCGAAATAGTATTGTATGTCGGCTAGCGCTTTTTGGTCGCGTTCGCTGAGCGATGCCAAGTCTTCTTCTGACGGTTGTGCTAGCGCCATATTAATGTGGATCGCTAGGCATTGTGGTGGGTGTATATGGCCAATTGCGCTGGTTACGCCTGAACCCCAGTCGCCGCCTTGGGCGACAAACTCTGAGTATTCTAGACGGGCCATGAGGCTGATCCACGCTTTGGCTATGCGCTCTAATCCCCAGCCGGTGCAGTTTGGTTTGCCTGAGAAACCGTAACCAGGTAGGGAGGGGATTACGAGGTGAAAGGCATCTTCCGCTTTACCGCCGTGGGCTGTGGGGTTGGTTAGCGGGCCAATAACTTTCATAAATTCGAGTATTGAGCCGGGCCAGCCGTGGGTCATGATCATGGGCATGGCGTTTTCGTGGGGCGAGCGAATGTGTAAAAAGTGTATTTCTATGCCGTCGATCTCGGTAGTGAACTGGGGGTGGGTATTTATTTCGCGTTCGCAGCGGCGCCAGTCGTATTGGTTTTGCCAGTAGTCGCACAGCGATTTTACTGCGTTTAAGGGCGCGCCTTGGCTCCAGTCGTCGACTGGCTCTTCATTTGGCCAACGGGTATTGGCGAGCCGGGCTTTAAGGTCGTCGAGTTGGGCCTGTGGTATGTCTACTTTAAAGGGCTTGATTAGATTGCTCATGCTTATTACTCATCTCTTAGTCATTATTTTGGTGTGCGTTGGCACGTATGCGAAATAGTATTAAATCATAGTTTATGTTGCGTAGGGACCGCTATTTATAATGGAGCGGTAGCGCAGGCGTCTTCCATTATTTGCTAGGGCGCCGCTATGCAAATAAAACATATTGGGTAGCGCCTCTATAGGTGGTTTATCATGGCGGCAATGTATTCCCTTTAGGTTGATAAGCATGAGATTGGCTCGCCACTTTATTTCTTTGCCCGCAATGCCGAGCGTCGCGCTCGCGATGCGAGGTGCCGAGTGCTAGCAGATTACCGCTTTGCCTTGGTAGACCTTGAAACCACGGGTGGGCAGGCGGCTCACGATCAGATTATGGAGGCGGCGGTTCGTTTGCTAGACGGCGAGCGCGAGCTTGAGTGGCAGTCGCTGCTTGATCCTGGTTGTGCGGTGCCAGCCTTTATTCAGGGCCTGACTGGTATTCACACCAGTATGGTAAGGGGCAAGCCGAGCTTTTCCGAGGTGCAAGAAACCCTGTGGTCGTATTTGGATGAAGCTATTTTGGTGGCCCATAACGCTCGCTTTGATGCGGGGTTTTTGCGCGCTAATTTTGCGCGTGTTGGTCGCAATTATCAGCCCCGCGTGTTGTGTACCTTGAAGCTGGCGCGAACACTTTACCCCGATTGGCCGCGTCATGGCTTAGAGGCCGTTTGTGAGCGCATTGGTTTTTATTCTGAGGTTCATCACCGTGCCATGGCGGATGTGGATGCGATGAAGGCTTTTCTCGATTTCGCTCGCGCCGATAAAGGGGAGGCGGTATTTAATTTTGAAGTGGGTTTGCTGGTGGGCTTGCCGGTGCTACCGCCGTCGATTAGTCAGGCGGATGTGGATGCGATTCCCAACCAGCCGGGTATTTATCGCTTGTTGGGTGAGGCGGGGGAGTTGTTGTATTTGGGTAGTGCCAGCGCGCTTCAGGCACAGGTGCTCAGGCATTTTGAAAATTCGGCGGCAGACAGCAAGGCCGCTAAATTGGCGCGGCGGATTTACAGCGTTGAGTGGCAGGCCTTAGCCGGAGATTTGTCTGCGGCGCTGCATTTAAGTGCGGCACTAAAATTTGAAAAGCCGCTACTGCAGCGCCGCGCTAAAGCGCTTGGCAAACCCTGTTGTGTGCGTTTTATTAGCGGCGATAACGGCGATGTACAATTGCGACTGCGGTCGGGCCTGCCAGCGAATATTGCAAAGACCGGCGAGCTTGTGGCGCTGTTTCGCGACCGCAAACACGCTAAGACTCGTATTGCCGAGTTGGCTATTGAATATCAATTATGCCTGCGGCGCTTGGGCTTGGTCGCTGACGGTGAGAAGTGTGGTTGCCGTGCCTGTGCCTTAGGTGAAGCGGCGAGCGGCATGCAGGGTGTCGCGGTTGCGGAAGCGGCGCTTGCGGGGTATTTGTATGAGCCGTGGCCGTTTACCGAGCCGGTGTTGATTTATGAGCAGAATGCGGCGGGCGCTAGTGAGTGGCATTTGGTGGACGACTGGCGCCATTACGGCAGTTTTATTTGGGATGCGACGCTGGCGCAGTTATTTGAGCTTAGCAACCGCGCTACGCCACTGAGTTTGGCTGCCGTGGGTTCGCGCTGCGAGCAGACTAAAGAATTGCAGTATGAGCACTACCGGCTATTGCGGGCGTTTAGGGATGATTTACGGTGGTTGCCGGTATCGCAATTTACGGAGCAGAACGCTAGGTAAACTCGGTCTCTACGCTTGCGCACTATTGGGGTATAATCGCCGTCAACATATGTAGTTCTAATTAATGCAGCGGCTTGCGCGTGTAGCGCGGCAGCAGATCAGTGAGATTTTTTATGGCCATTTCTTCGTTTCATCCTCCACTTCGCACCTTGATGGGCCCAGGTCCTTCAGACGTACACCCACGTATTCTTGAGGCGCTGGGGCGGCCAACACTGGGGCATTTAGACCCACTGTTTGTGGGGATGATGGATGAAACCAAAACCTTGCTTAAATACGCATTTCAAACCAGCAATGAATTGACCTTGCCGATATCTGCGCCAGGTTCAGCCGGTATGGAGGCTTGCTTCGTTAATTTGCTGGAGCCAGGCGATAAGGCCTTGGTGTGTGTTAATGGCGTGTTTGGCAACCGCATGATTGAGAATGTTACTCGCTGCGGCGCCATAGCGATTCGCTTGGATTTTGCCTGGGGCACAGCAGTAGATCCGGCTGTAGTAGAGGCGGCCTTAAAAGAGCATGGCGATGTTAAAGTGCTGGCCTTTGTTCACGCCGAAACCTCGACTGGCGCCTTGAGCGATGCCGAGACGCTGTGCGGCTTAGCCAAGCAGTATGGCTGCCTGAGTATTGTCGACGCAGTTACCTCAATGGGCGGCGTGCCGCTGCTGGTAGATCAGTGGCAGGCCGATGCAGTCTACTCGGGTAGTCAAAAGTGCTTGTCTTGCACGCCAGGTTTGTCGCCAGTGACTTTTAGCCCTGCGGCGGTAGCGGCCATTAAGGCGCGTAAGCACCCAGTGCAGAGCTGGTTTTTAGACATGAATTTGATTCTTGGTTACTGGGGCGAGGGTGGCAAGCGCGCGTATCACCACACTGCACCTGTCAATGCGTTGTACGGCTTGCATGAGTCGCTGGTGATGCTGCAAGAAGAAGGCTTAGAGAATGCGTGGCAGCGTCACGCCATCATGCACAGGGCTTTGGCGGCGGGCCTAGAGAGCTTGGGTGTTGAATTTGTGGTGGCGGCTGAGCAGCGCTTGCCGCAGCTTAATAGTGTTTATATTCCGGCGGGTGTAGACGACGCCGCAACGCGTCAGTATTTGTTGGCCAATCACAATTTAGAGATCGGTGCTGGCTTGGGCGATCTCGCTGGCAAGGTTTGGCGTATTGGCTTGATGGGCTATAGTGCAAAACCAGAGAATATTCGTTTGTTATTGTCGGCATTAGCCGCTGCCATGCAGGCTCAAGGCTATGAGTGTGACGCTCAGGCGGCGCTTGCTGCGGCCGATGCGGTGCTGGCGTAAATTTAGTGCTGGTAGAATTCCGTGCAGTGGCGAATTATCTGCTAATCTTCAATTGTCTTTATCGATGAGTGCTTTGATGTGAGTGTAGCCGTGAGTGAAAGGAATCCCCTGATAGAGCAGATTCGTAGCGATTTGCTGCAGGCAATCGAGAATGATTCGATTGTGCTGCCGACCTTACCGGAGGTTGCCTTAGAAATTCGTGAGGCGGCCAGCGACCCCGAAGTCAACATTGGTATGCTGGCGACGATTATTGAGAACGACAGCTCAATAGCGGCCAGAATTTTGCGGGTTGCCAATAGCTCGTTACTCCGTGGCTTGCAGCCGATCAATGATGTTAAAGGCGCAATTGGCCGGATTGGTTTGGGCTATACCAGCACCTTGGTAACAACCTTGGCCATGCAGCAAATTTTTCTGTCTACCAAAGAGTCGCTGAATCAGCGTATGCGCAGTATTTGGGTGCAAAGCACTGATGTTGCAGCGATCTCACACACCTTGGCTAAATCACAGCTGCACCTCAAACCTGAGTTGGCAACCCTTGCGGGTATTATCCACCAGATTGGCGCGCTGCCCATTTTGTCTTACGCGGTTGGTCGGGGCTTTTTGCGCGATCACCCCGAGCTATTGGATCAAGCGCTGTTAAGTTTAAGTCCGGAAGTGGGGCGTCGTATTTTAGAGGTATGGGGCTTTGCCGACGAGTTGGTTGCTGTGCCCGAGGGCTGCGCTGACTTTAAGCGTGACGTTAAAGTGGCCGATTATGCTGATATTGTGACCGTGGCTAGGCTGCAGACCTATATAGGAACTGAGCACCCCTTGGCCTCGGTAGACTGGGCAGAAGTAGGCGCATTTGCGCGCTTAGGTCTGCCGGTAATTCCGGGTGAGGGCGACGAAGCCTATCAGCAGCAAATTGAACTAATGCAGGGTTTGCTGCGCGACTGATAAGCGCAGTGCGCAGCGTGGCGTAAATACCTTAGCTGCGCATACCGTTAACGGGGAATGCCTTAACTAAGAAAACCGCCGTCAACGGTGATGCTGCTGCCGGTGGTATAGCTAGCGGCATTGGACGCGAGATAAACCACTGCGCCGGTCATTTCTTCGGGCTGGGCAACGCGATTTAGCGGCACATCTTTTAAAACGCTCTCGCGAATGTCATCGTTTTTCACTAGGGTTGATGCAAATCGGGTGTCAGTTAGCCCCGGCAATAAGGCGTTAACCCTAACTCCCATGCTCGCGCATTCCTTGGCAAAGGACTGGGTCATGGCGATAACCGCCGCTTTAGATATTGAATAAATCCCCTGTAGTGCCCCCGGTTTTACTCCGTTGATTGACGCGACATTAATCACGCTGCCCCCGCCATTCTTGGCCATTAATTTAATACCCAGTGACGACATAAAAAAGTAGCCGCGAATATTCACGTCGATGGTTTTATTAAAGGCGCCGAGGTCGGTGTCGGTAATATGGCCAAAATAGGGATTGGCTGCGGCGTTATTAACCAGAACATCTAGGCGACCATGCTTGGCGTCTATTGCTGCGAATATGGCTTCAATCTGCGCCATTTCGCCAATATGGCAGGCCATGGCTTCGGCGCTACCGTTGTTGCTGCGAATTTCTTCGGCAACCCGTTCACAATCGGCAATTTTTCGGCTGGCGACAATAATATGGGCGCCATGGCTGGCCAGCGCTTTGCAAATGGCTTCGCCAATACCGCGACTGCCACCAGTGACAAGGGCGATTTTATTGCTGAGATCAAAGTTCGACATGATTTTTCCTTATTTTTTATTCGCGGAGTTAACGCAAAGAGCGTTGATTGCCATGCGCCTTTGTAAGCTTTTACGGCTCATGGGTAAATGCTTAGCTACTTATTGCGGTTATTGATAGGGAAAATAGGCTTCATTGAACGATGAGCTTAGGGGAGCTTGGTGGGTTTGTCTAAGGGCGCTGCGCTCGTGAATCGAGCGCAGCCGAATGTCAATTTATTGGCGGGGCTTATGGTTTAGGCTGAGCGTCAAACTGCTGGCCGTTCACTGCGCGGCTGGCATCGCTCATTAAATATAAATACAGCGGCATAATTGCCTCGGGTAGCGGATTGTCCTGTGGGTTTTCGCCTGGGTAGGCGGTGCGGCGCATCACAGTTTGGGTGGCGCCGGGGTTGATAGTGTTTACTCGAGTGTTGTTTAGCTCAAACTCTTCGTCGGCCAAAACCTGCATAAAACCTTCGGTAGCAAATTTAGAGACCGCATAGGCGCCCCAAAAAGCGCGACCTTTGCGACCGACGCTGGATGAGGTTAGCACAACAGAGGCCGAGTCGGCTGCGGCCAGCATGGGCAGTAGGGCTTGGGTCATCATGAACGCAGCGGTGATATTGACATGCAATACATCGTCCCAACTGTCGACAGTGGTCTGTGCCAGCGTGCGGCGCTGGCCGAGTATGCCCGCGTTGTGGAGTAGGCCGTCAAGGCGACCGAATTCCCGCTCAATGGTATTGGCCAGCTCTTCGTAATCTTTCATTACCGCGCCGCGCAAATGCACTGGGTAAATAGCGGCTTGGGGGTAGCCCGCAGCTTCAATTTCGTCGTAGACCGCTTCGAGTTTTTCTACGGTGCGGCCTAATAAAATAACGGTGGCGCCGTGTTCGGCAAAACTCAGCGCGGCAGCGCGGCCAATGCCGTCGCCGGCACCGGTGACGAGAATAGTTTTACCGGCAAGGCATTTGGGGGTGGCGTTGAAATCACTGGGCAGGCTTAAGGGCACAGAATATCCTCGGGTTAAGATGTATGCAGTTGGTTAATTAAGGGAATTAAATCTAGCGTTTGGGAAACGAGATAATCCGCGCCCCAGCTTTCGGCGCTGTCACCGGCAGAAATATAGCCGTAAGCGCAGGCTACGGTGCGCATGCTGGCATTGCGGCCAGCGTCGATATCGCGGCGGTGGTCGCCTACATAAATGGTGTGCGCGGGCAGGCAGTCGATTTCCTTGCAAGCCAAATAAATCGGTTCTGGGTGGGGCTTGCGGTTTGTTACGTGGTCTGGGCAAATGGCGGTGGCGCAGCGTTGCTCCAAACCCATCGCGATAAGCAGTGGCTCGGTAAAGCGAGCGGGCTTATTGGTAACAATGCCCCACTTCATGCCGAGTGCTTCTATGTGCGCTAAGACCTCGCTCATGCCGGGGAAGAGCGTGGTGCTTACCGCGAGCTGGGCTAGGTAGCGGTCGAGAAATTCATCGAGTAGGGTTTGGAAACCCACATCGCCTTCTTGCTGTTGAAAGCCGAGGCTGACCACGGCGCGGGCGCCATCAGAAACCCGCTTGCGCACGTCTGCGTAATTTTGCGGCGCTAGGTCGCGCTCAATGAGCATGGCGTTTAATACCGCGGTAAAATCCACTGCGGTATCAAGCAGGGTGCCATCCAGATCAAATAATACGGCTTTTAACATTACAGTGGCTTCTTAACGTGAATCATATAGTTCACATCAACGTCGTTGTCGTTCAGGCGATAGGTGCGCAGTATTGGGTTATAGGTTAAGCCCGCCATATGCTGCAGTTGCAAGTCGGCTTGGCGCACCCAGTTGGCCAGTTCGGCGGGGCGAATAAAGCGGCTGAAGTCATGGGTGCCGCGGGGCAGCATTTTTAATAAATATTCAGCGCCGACAATGGCGAACATAAAGGCTTTGGGATTGCGGTTGATGGTTGAAAAATAAATATCGCCACCGGGTTTGCAGAGTTTGGCGCAGGCGCGAATTACCGAGGATGGGTCGGGTACGTGCTCCAGCATTTCCAGACAGGTGACCACGTCGTAGCTGCCAGCTTCTGCCTCGGCGAGTTCTTCGGCGGTAATTTGTACATACTCAACCTTGGTGCCTGACTCCAGCTGGTGCATGCGGGCAACGCTGAGGGGAGTCTCGCCCATGTCGATGCCTTTTACTGTGGCGCCACGCTGGGCCATGGATTCAGACAGTATGCCGCCGCCGCAGCCGATATCGACAACCTTGCGCTCGGCCAGCGGTGAGCGCTCGTCAATATAGTTAACCCGCAGTGGGTTGATGTCGTGCAGGGGTTTGAATTCGCTGTTGCGGTCCCACCAGCGGTGGGCGAGTTCTTCAAATTTGGCGATTTCCGCGGGGTCAACATTATTGCCTGCGCTGTTTGAGTGAGCCTGCTGCATTTTATTCTCCGCTAATTTTTTTGCGCCAGAGCTCGGCACGGGCAATGATGTCCCGGCTGTCTAGCGTGGTCAGTTCGCCATTATCCAGTACCTTGCGGCCCATGATCCAGCTATAGCGAACTCGGTGGCTGATATTGGTGTACGCAATTTGCGATGCGGGGCTGTAAATAGGTTGTTGTTCTAGTGCCGAGAGGTCAATGGCAATAATGTCGGCATGCTTGTCAACTTCTAAGCTACCGACCAAGTGATCGATGCCTAATGCCTTGGCGCCGTTCAATGTTGCCATTTCTAGGGCGCAGCTGTCGGGCAGGGCGCTGGCGTCACCGGCTACGGCTTTGCCGAGTAGGGCGGCGGTGCGCATCTCGCCAAATAGGTCGAGGTCGTTATTGCTGGCGGCGCCGTCGGTGCCAATGGCGACATTAATGCCTGCCTTGCGCATTTTTTCAACAGGTGAAAAGCCGCTGGCCAGTTTTAAATTGGATTCTGGGCAGTGCACCGCGTGGCAGCCATGGCTGGCGAGGGTGGCGATGTCCTCGTCGTTGAGCGCGGTTAAATGCACGCACTGGGTTTTGGGGCCGAGTAAGCCAAGTTCCGCAAGGCGGGCGATGGGGCGCTTGCCCGATTGCGCTACCGCGTCATCCACTTCTTGTTGGGTTTCATGGAGGTGAATTTGAATGGGGGCGTCGAGCTCGGCGGCCAAGGTCACAATGCGTTGCATGGCATCGTCGCCCACGGTGTAGGGGGCGTGGGGGCCAAAGGCGATATTGATAAGCTCGCTGTGTTTGTGTTCATCGAGCAGGGCTAAGCCTTTGCGCAGATAGTCGTCGGGGCCGCTGCCCCAAGCGCAGGGAAAATCAAAAATCGGAAAGCTGAGCTGGGCGCGAATGCCCGCTTTGCGCACCACCTCGGCGGTGGCCTCGGGGAAAAAATACATATCGCTAAAGGTGGTGGTGCCGCTGCGCAGCATTTCGGCAATGGCCAGTTCGCTGCCGTCGCGCACAAAATCGGCGTTTACCCATTGGCCTTCGGCGGGCCAGATGTGGTCGTTAAGCCAAGTGTGCAGGGCTTTGTCGTCGGCCATGCCGCGAAACAGGCTCATGGCGGCGTGACCGTGAGCGTTGACTAGGCCCGGCATTACCGCGTGGTGTTTGAGGTGGAGCGTTTCGGTGGCGGTAATCGACTGCGCCTCGGCGGCGGGCAGAATGGCGCTAATTTTACCGTCGCTAATGGCAATGGCGTAATTGGCCAGGGGTGCTGAGCTGGGGGCAATTGGTATGATCCAGCGGGCAAAAATCAGGGTGTCGGCGCGATTGATAATGGGGGCGGGCATAGGGCTGTCCGGATCCTGTTGAACAATTCGCAAGTATACCCGCAAAGTGCGGCGCTGTGGGCTGATTTGTGGCGATAGCATATTGATTTGCGGCGATTTTGAACTGTCTACGGGCGTGGGAATTATGCTATCATTACGCTTTTATTTTCTGCTTCGAGCTGTTGCGTCGCTTGCGGTGATGGCGTCAGTACTGGCTTAAATACCGGATGCGGCCGATTTCTCAGCGACAATGCTGCGAAGCGAGTATCCATAATAAGGAATTACCCCGTTCATGGCTGATATAGCTAAAGAGATTTTGCCGGTCAATATCGAGGATGAGTTAAAACAGTCCTACCTCGATTATGCAATGAGCGTTATTGTGGGTCGGGCACTGCCCGACGTCCGGGATGGTTTGAAACCGGTTCACCGCCGGGTGCTGTTCGCCATGAGCGAGCTCAATAACGACTGGAATAAGGGCTATAAGAAGTCGGCCCGTGTGGTGGGTGATGTTATTGGTAAATACCATCCCCACGGCGATTCCGCAGTGTATGACACCATCGTTCGCATGGCGCAGCCCTTTTCGCTGCGCTATATGCTGGTTGACGGCCAAGGTAACTTTGGTTCGATCGACGGTGACAATGCGGCGGCCATGCGTTACACCGAAATTCGCATGCGCAAAATTGCCCATGAAATTCTCGCCGATCTCGACAAAGAGACCGTGGATTGGGTGCCTAACTACGACGGCACCGAGCAAATTCCAGAAGTAATGCCAACTAAGATCCCTGCGCTGCTGATTAACGGCTCTTCAGGTATTGCGGTGGGCATGGCGACCAATATTCCGCCCCATAACCTCACCGAAGTGATTAATGGTTGCTTGGCAACCCTGGATAATCCCGATATCACCGTTGAAGAGTTGATGGAGTATATCCCTGGCCCCGATTTTCCAACGGCGGCAATCATCAACGGCCGCGCTGGCATCGTCGAGGCGTATAAAACCGGTCGTGGTCGTATTTACATCCGCGCCCGCGCCGAAGTGATTATTGATGAAAAAACGCATCGTGAAACAATTATCGTCCACGAATTGCCTTATCAGGTAAACAAGGCGCGCTTGATTGAAAAAATCGCCGAGCTGGTTAAAGAGAAGAAAATAGAAGGCATTTCTGAACTGCGCGACGAGTCTGATAAAGACGGTTTGCGGGTAGTTATTGAAATGAAACGCGGCGAAAGCGGCGAAGTGGTCTTAAACAACCTCTACGCGCAGACCCAGCTGCAGAATGTGTTTGGTATAAATATTGTTGCGCTAGTCGACAAGCAGCCGCGCATTCTGAATTTAAAACAGCTTATTGAATACTTTATTCGCCATCGCCGCGAAGTTGTTACTCGTCGTACGGTGTATTTGCTGCGCAAGGCGCGGGAGCGCGGTCATGTATTGGAAGGTCTCGCGATTGCGATTTCCAATATTGATGAAATTATTACCACCATTAAAGCCTCGGCAACTACTCAAGAAGCTAGGGATGCTTTGATTTCCCGCTCATGGCAGCTCGGTGATGTGGCTGGTATGTTGGAGCGCGCTGGCGAAAATGCCTGTCGTCCAGACGATTTAGAAGATATGTACGGCATGCGCGACGGCCAGTATTACTTGTCGCCAGTGCAGGTGCAGGCAATTTTGGATTTGCGTCTGCAAAAGCTGACGGGTCTTGAACACGAGAAACTGCTGGGCGAGTATCAGGAACGTTTGCTGGAAATTGCCGAATACCTGAATATTTTGGCTAATCCCGATGTGTTAATTGCGGTTATTCGCGGTGAGCTTGAGCAGGTTGTTGCCGACTACGGCGATGAGCGTCGCAGTGAGATCGTTGCTTCGCATTTGGATTTGAATCACGAAGACTTAATCCCCGAAGAAGACCGCGTTGTGACTATTTCCAACGGCGGTTACGCCAAGTCACAGCCGCTGGATGCTTATCAAGCGCAGCGCCGTGGCGGCATGGGTAAGTCGGCAACCTCGGTTAAAGACGAAGATTTTGTTGAGCATTTATTGGTGGTGAATACCCATACCACCATTTTGTGTTTCAGTAATATCGGTAAGGTTTACTGGTTAAAGGTTTACCAAATTCCAGTCGCGGGTCGCAATTCGCGAGGTCGGCCAATGGTGAATTTATTACCACTAGGCGAAGACGAGCGTATTACCTCGATACTGCCGGTGAATGAATACACCGAAGGCTACTTTATCTTTATGGCCACCGGTTTGGGTACTGTTAAAAAGACCCCGCTAGAGGCCTTTTCACGCCAGCGTAGCGTCGGTTTGCGCGCAATAGAACTGGACGAGGGCGATGTGCTAATCGGCACCGCAATCACCAATGGCGAGAACGATATTCTGCTATTGACCAGCGCCGGAAAAGCGGCGCGTTTTGCCGAGCAAGACGTTCGCGCCATGGGCCGTACCGCGCGCGGTGTGCGTGGTATTCGGATGGACGAAGGTCAGCGCGCTATCGCCATGATTATTCCCCAAGAGGGCGGCTGCGTACTGACTGTGTCTGAAAATGGCTACGGTAAGCGTACTTTGGTTGAAGACTTCCCTGCGAAGGGGCGCGGCAACCGCGGTGTTATCGCCATGGCCATGAGCGAGCGCAATGGCCCACTGGTTGGTGCGGTGCAGGTGTTTGAAGGCGATGATTTAATGCTGATCAGCGATCAGGGCACCTTGGTGCGTACCCGCACCGATGAAGTGTCGATCCTGAGCCGTAACACCCAAGGTGTTCGGGTTATTCGTTTGAAAGTAGACGAGCACTTGGTGGGCGTGCAGCGGGTAGATGAAGAAGACGAAGCGCTGCCAGTGGATGAAGATGGTGAACCCATTGTGGCGAGTGAAGCGGATGTTATCGCTGCTGAGCCGGAAGCTGACGCTGGGGATGACGCGCCTGCCGTTGACGAATAAGTCTTCGGTATCGAAGCGCTTTAAGCTAAGTAAAGGCGGCGGGGCTAGGGCCTCGCTGCTATTCAATTTTTAATTTTTGGAGTGGCAACGTAAATGGCACGTCGTTTTAATTTTTGTGCAGGCCCTGCTTCTATTCCTGAAGCCGTATTAACTGAAGCCGCTGAGCAAATGCTAGATTGGCAAGGGCGCGGTTTGTCGGTGATGGAAATGAGTCACCGCTCAGATGAAATGGTGGGAATCGCCAACGAGGCCGAGGCTGATTTGCGCGAGTTAATGGGTATCTCCGACGATTACGCCGTGCTGTTCTTGCAGGGCGGCGCGAGCAGCCAGTTCTCTGCAGTGCCTTTAAACCTAATGGGTGATGAGGGCAAGGTTGTCGATTACGTGAATACTGGCGAGTGGTCTAAAAAGGCCATTAAAGAAGCCAAGCGCTATGCCAAAGTTAATGTGGTGGCGAGCTCAGAAGACACTAACTTTACCACCATACCTGCTTTTGATAGCTGGAATTTAAGTGAAGATGCCGCGTATTTGCATTACACGCCGAATGAAACAATTGGTGGCTTGGAGTTTTTCTGGACACCAGAAAGCAAGGTGCCTTTAGTTGCCGATATGTCGTCAACTATTCTGTCGCGTCCGGTTGATGTGAATAAATTTGGTTTGATCTACGCCGGCGCCCAGAAAAATATTGGCCCCGCAGGTTTAACCATCGTTATTGTGCGCAAAGATCTGCTGGGTAAAGCCAGCGCGATGACGCCAACCATGTTGGATTACAAAACTGCGGCCGACAACGACTCTATGTATAACACTCCGCCAACGTGGGGCTGGTATTTAGCTGGTTTGGTATTCAAATGGCTAAAGGCGCAGGGCGGCCTTGCAGCGATGGAAGTGATTAACCGTCGCAAAGCCGAGAAGCTGTACGGCTATATTGATGCCAGCGGTTTTTACAGCAACCCCGTGGAAGTGGCGAGTCGCTCGCTGATGAATATTCCTTTTGTATTAGCTGATGCCAGTTTGGATAAGGCCTTTTTGGCTGGCGCTGAAGAAGCCGGTTTGCTGAATTTGAAAGGTCACCGCTCGGTGGGCGGCATGCGCGCCAGTGTTTACAACGCGGTGCCAGAAGAAGCTATCGATGCCTTAATTTCTTATATGAAAGCCTTTGCCGAGCAGAATAGCTAAGCTTATGAGTGACAGTAAAGCACCGCCAGTGGATCTCAATACGCTGCGTCAGGATATCGATAGCATCGATACCCAGATTCACCAATTATTGAATAAGCGCGCACACTGCGCCCAGCAAGTGGCTGAGGTTAAGTTGGCTGAATTTGCCGCGGCCCAGCAGTTTGAAGCTAGTGGCGACAGCAATAGCTCCCAGCAATTATTGTTTTATCGCCCCGAGCGTGAGGCCCAAGTGCTGGAGCGAGTGAAGGCGGCGAATAAAGGCCCGCTGGCTGACGACACTGTGGCGTTTATCTTTCGTGAAATTATGTCGGCATGCTTGGCTTTGGAAAAGCCGATGGAAGTGGCTTATCTCGGCCCTGGTGGCACCTTTACCCAAGCGGCGGCTTTGAAACACTTTGGGCACGCGGTGATCAGTCTGCCCCAGGCGTCTATTGATGGCGTGTTTGCCAAGGTGGAATCTGGGCAGTGTCACTACGGTGTGGTGCCGGTAGAAAATTCTACCGAGGGCATGGTTTCTCATACCTTAGACGCCTTTATTAATTCGTCTTTGAAAATTTGCGGTGAAGTCGAGCTGCGTATTCGCTTGCATCTTTTGGTCAGCGCTAAAACTGCAGGTAAAGAAATCAAACGGATCTGCGCTCATCAGCAAGCCTTGGCGCAAAGTCGGCGCTGGTTAGATGCGAATTTTCCAGGTGTTGAACGCTCTGCAGTGAGTAGCAATGGCGAAGCTGCGCGAATGGCGGCAGAGGAAGAGGGCGTTGCGGCGATTGCTGGCGATTTGGCCGAAACCCAATACGGTCTGCAGCGTTTGGCGGGTAATATCGAAGATCAGCCCGACAATACCACCCGCTTTCTGATTATTGGTCGCGAGAATGTTTCGCCAAGCGGCCGTGATAAAACCTCCTTGGTGGTTTCTGCTCGCAATCGTCCGGGCGCTTTGTTTAAATTGCTTGAGCCATTCCAAAAAGCCGATGTGATGCTGACCCGTATTGATACGCGGCCCTCGCGCAGCGAAACTTGGACCTATGTGTTCTTTATCGAATTTGAAGGGCATCGCGAAGACCCCAAAATTATCGATATTCTCAATACCATTGAGCAGCATTCCATTATGTTTAAAGTCTTGGGTTCTTACCCCAAGGCGGCGCTGTAGTTATGTGTTTGCCCCTAGCCCTACTGCGGAAGGTAACTGAATAGTGAGTTGTGATGTATTTGCGCTGGCCAATGCCGGTGTGCGTGGTTTACAGCCTTACCAGCCAGGCAAACCGATTGAAGAGTTGCAGCGCGAGCTGGGCTTAAGTGATGTGGTCAAACTGGCCAGTAATGAAAATCCGCTAGGCCCGTCGCCGCTGGCTTTGGTTGCGGCAGAGCGCGCGTTAAAGCAGTTGCATTTATACCCAGATGCCAGTGGTTTTGAGCTTAAGAAAAAATTAGCAGCAAAGCTGGGTGTAACCGAGCTGCAGTTTACCCTCGGTAATGGCTCTAATGATGTGCTTGATCTTATCGCCCGAGCCTTTCTTGGGCCAGACTGCTCAGCCGTGTTTTCCCAGCACGCTTTTATTGTGTACCCCATTGCCGTGCAAGCGGTGGGCGCGCGTGCGATTGTAACGCCTGCGAAAAACTGGGGTCATGACCTTGATGCGATGGCGGCGGCGATCGAAGTAGATACCCGCGTGGTGTTTATTGCTAATCCAAATAACCCCACGGGCAATTATTTAAATCAGAATGAATTGACCGCGTTTCTCGCTAAAGTACCAGATCACGTTATGGTGGTTTTGGATGAAGCGTATATTGAATTTGCAGGCGCTGATGACTTTCCTGATGGCCTCGATTTTTTAAAGACCTACCCCAATATGATTGTTACTCGCACTTTTTCTAAGGCCTATGGCCTAGCCGGTTTGCGTATTGGCTATGGTATAAGCACCCCTGAAACCGCCGACTTACTAAACCGTGTGCGTGCGCCTTTTAATGTCAGTGTTCCCGCCTTAGCGGCAGCCGTGGCGGTGCTGGACGACGTTGATTATTTGCAGCGTAGCCAGCAGGTCAATCGCGACGGCATGCAACAGATATGTCGTGGCTTAGAGGCGCTAGGTTTAGCCTATATTCCATCGTTGGGTAATTTTGTAGCTTTTGAATTGAGCAGTGATGCCATGCCGATTTACCAAGCGCTGTTGCGTGAAGGCGTGATTGTGCGGCCTATCGGTGTATATCAAATGCCTAGACATTTGCGGGTGTCGATTGGTCTTGAACACGAGAATCAGCGCTTTCTTGCTGCGTTGAAAAAGGTGTTGAGTGTCTGAGTTTTATATTAATAAACTCGCTATTATCGGTCTAGGGCTGATGGGCGGCTCGTTGGCGCTGGCGCTAAAAGCGCAGGGCGCGGTGGGTGAAGTAGTCGCGACGGGACGCCGTGCCGCCTCCTTAGAAAAAGGTTTGGCGCTGGGGGTTATCGACGCTTGGACCCTCGATATGAAAGAGGCCGTCGCCAATGCCGATGTGGTGGTTATTGCCACGCCGACCCTAATTGCCGAAAACGTACTGGCTGAGTTGGCGCCGCTAATAACCCCCGCTATGATCGTGACCGATGTTGCCAGTGTGAAGGGCAATATGCAGCGCGCCGCCGAGCGGGTGTTTGGTGAGGTGCCGGCTAACTTTGTGATGGGTCATCCTATAGCTGGCTCTGAGCAGAGCGGCGTCGAAGCTGCTACCGTTGATTTGTTTTTAGACCACCGCGTGATCCTAACGCCACTGCCAACAACCTCTGAGCGTAGCACGGTATTGATTCAAGCCATGTGGGAAGTCTGTGGCGCAGAAGTGGTGTGCATGGATGTAGCGGAGCACGATTCGGTGCTGGCGGCGACCAGTCACTTGCCGCATGTGCTTGCGTATACCCTAGTTGATGCCCTTGCTCAGAATGGTTCTGCCGCGGATATTTTTCGGTTTGCCGCCGGTGGCTTTCGTGATTTCACCCGTATTGCTTCCAGTGACCCAACCATGTGGCACGATATTGCCCTTGCCAATCAAGACGCGATATTACAGGGCATAGATGATTTTAGTGCCCATTTAGACAAAGTCCGCGCGGCAATTGCCAGCGGCGATGGCGAAACCCTTTATGCCACCTTTGATCGTGCCAAACGCGCTCGCGACGAACACTTTCTAGGGCAGTACCTCTGTCGGCAAAAGAAATCGCCCTCATCTTAATTAGCTTATTAAAGAGACTCTAATCGTGGAATTCCTATTGCAGCCCGGTGGTCAGATGCGCGGTACAGCCCGTGTTCCCGGCGATAAATCTATTTCCCACCGTTCAATTATGCTTGGCGCTATCGCTGATGGCACCACCACGGTTGATGGTTTTCTTGAAGGCGAAGATGCGCTGTCGACGCTCAAGGCGTTTCAGGCAATGGGCGTGCAAATCGACGGCCCTGAAAATGGTCGAGTAGTGATTCACGGTGTTGGTCGCGACGGTTTAAAAGCGCCTGCTGGCGATTTATATGTTGGTAACTCTGGCACCTCAATGCGCCTGCTGGCGGGTTTGCTTGCTGGGCAAAATTTTGATGTGACCATGACTGGCGATGTGTCGCTGAGCAAGCGGCCAATGGAACGGGTAGCCGCGCCGCTGCGTTTGATGGGTGCCGTTGTTGAAACCGGTGAGGGTGGGCGTCCGCCTTTAACCTTGCGCGGCGGCAGTAAATTGCAGGGTATTGATTATGTGCTGCCCATGGCCAGTGCTCAGGTGAAATCCTGTGTGCTGCTGGCCGGCTTGTACGCTGAAGGCCAAACCCGTACCACTGAGCCGGCGCCAACGCGAGATCACAGCGAGCGTATGTTGCGGGGCTTTGGTTACGATGTTCAGGTCGCAGGGCCAGTCGCCAGCTTGCAGGGCGGCGGTCGTCTGTCGGCGGTACATATAGATGTGCCTGCGGATATTTCATCTGCGGCGTTCTTTATGGTGGCGGCGAGTATTTGTCCTGATGCCGATTTAACCCTTGAGCACGTTGGTGTTAACCCAACCCGCGTTGGCGTGATCAATATTCTTCGCGCTATGGGCGGCGATATCACCGTTTTTAACGAGCGCGAAGTCGGCGGCGAGCCGGTGGCTGATATTCGTATTCGCCATGCCAAGCTTAAGGGTATTAATATTCCTGAAGATCAGGTGCCTTTAGCAATTGATGAATTTCCCGTGCTGTTTGTGGCAGCCGCTTGTGCGGAAGGCCGCACGGTATTGACCGGCGCCGAAGAGTTGCGGGTTAAAGAGAGCGACCGTATTCAAGTCATGGCCGATGGTCTGCAGGCGATGGGTATTTCGGCAGTACCGACTGAAGACGGTATTGTGATTGAGGGCGGTCAAATTAGCGGCGCGACCGTGAATAGTCATCACGATCACCGAATCGCCATGTCGTTTGCGGTGGCCTCGCTGCGCGCAACTGACATAATCCGGATACAGGACTGTGATAATGTCGCGACCTCCTTTCCTAATTTCGTTGAATTGGCTGCTGGCTTAGGCATGCAAATTCAACAGCTGGACGCTGAGAGTGCCTCATGAGTGATTTAGTGGTTCCTGTTATCGCCATCGACGGCCCCAGCGGCTCAGGTAAAGGTACCTTGTGCCAGACCTTGGCGCGCCATTTTGGCTGGCACTTATTAGACAGCGGCGCCTTGTACCGTTTGACGGGTATGGCTGCCGATCGCCACGGCGTAGCGCTGGACGATGAGCTGGCCGTGGCAGAGTTGGCGAAAAATTTAGATGTGCAATTTGTTCCTGGTGAATCAGGCGAGCCTACCTCAGTTTTGCTGGAAGGCGACGACGTGAGCGGCGAGCTGCGCACCGAAAAAACCGGTTTATTAGCTTCGAAAGTGGCGGTTTTGGGCGCGGTGCGCAGCGCTTTATTGCAGCGTCAGCGGGATTTTGCGCAGGCACCGGGCTTGGTGGCCGACGGTCGCGACATGGGTACCGTGGTGTTTACCGACGCGCCCCTCAAGATATTTTTAACCGCCAGCGCCGAGGAACGCGCGCAGCGGCGCTACAAGCAGTTGAAATCAAAGGGCGATGATGTTAATCTCGCGACCCTTTTAGGGGAGATTCAGGCTCGAGATAAGCGAGATTCTGAGCGCGAACTGGCTCCCTTAAAGCCCGCAGCTGACGCGATACAGCTTGATAGCAGCGGTTTAGGTATAGATGAAGTGTTCGAACGGGTGTTGGCAGAAGCCAAGATTCGTCTGCTTGGCTTGTAAAAGTCGGCTAAAAACCGTCGCAAACAGCGCAAATACCAGCTGGCGTTGTTTTGGGGCAATATGAATTGACCCGTGTAAGCTGGATACACGGCGATACGGTGGCGTTGCCACTATTAATACTCAGGTAATGACTAATGAGCGAGAGCTTTGCTGATCTATTTGAAGAAAGTTTAAAAACCATTGATATGAAACCCGGTTCAATCGTGACCGGCGTTGTTATTGATATCGACAGTGATTGGGTTACCGTTCACGCTGGACTGAAATCTGAGGGTGTTATTCCTCGCGAGCAGTTCCTAAGCGAAAGCGGCGAGTTCAATCTGGCGATTGGTGATGAAGTTCAGGTTGCTCTGGAGTCTGTAGAAGACGGCTTTGGTGAAACTAAACTATCACGTGAAAAAGCCAAGCGCGCTGAAGCATGGACTACTCTTGAAGCAGCCTATGAAGCTGAAGAAACCGTTATCGGTATCATCAATGGCAAGGTTAAAGGTGGTTTTACTGTCGACATCAACAGCATCCGCGCCTTCCTGCCCGGTTCACTGGTTGACGTTCGTCCGGTTCGCGATACTGCGCACCTCGAAGGCAAAGAACTCGAATTCAAAGTCATTAAACTGGACCAGAAGCGCAACAACGTTGTTGTTTCTCGTCGCGCCGTTCTTGAGAGCGTAAACAGCGAAGAGCGCGAAGCGCTGCTCGAATCTCTGCAAGAAGGTATGGTTGTTAAAGGCATCGTTAAGAACTTGACCGACTACGGCGCATTCGTAGATTTGGGCGGTATTGACGGCCTGTTGCACATCACCGATATGGCTTGGAAGCGTATTAAGCACCCAAGCGAGATCGTGAATGTTGGCGACGAAATTGACGTTCGTATTCTTAAGTTCGACCGTGAGCGCAACCGCGTTTCATTGGGTCTGAAGCAGCTTGGCGAAGATCCATGGGTGGCTATCAAAGGCCGTTACCCAGAGAATTCACGCGTTAAAGCCAAGGTTACTAATCTGACTGACTACGGCTGCTTCGCTGAAATCGAAGAAGGCGTTGAAGGTTTGGTTCACGTTTCAGAAATGGATTGGACCAACAAAAACATTCACCCTTCTAAAGTGGTTAATGTTGGCGACGAAGTAGAAGTGATGATCTTGGATATCGACGAAGAGCGTCGTCGTATTTCTCTTGGTATCAAACAGTGCCAGCAGAACCCATGGGATGCTTTCGGTGGCCAGTTCACTAAAGGCGACAAGATCAAGGGCGCTATCAAGTCGATCACTGACTTCGGTATCTTCATCGGTCTAGACGGCAACATCGACGGTCTGGTTCACTTGTCAGACATTTCTTGGAACGAAACTGGCGAAGAAGCCGTGCGTAAGTTCAAGAAAGGCGACGAGATCGAGACGGTAATTCTGTCTATCGATCCAGAGCGCGAGCGTATTTCTTTGGGCATTAAGCAGCTTGAAGACGACCCGTTCTCTAACTATGTTGCTGAAAATGACAAAGGCGCCATTGTAAATGGTGTTGTTAAAGAAGTAGACGCTAAAGCCGCTATCATCGTGTTGAGCGAAGAAGTGGAAGGCGTACTGAAAGCTTCAGAAATCAGCCGTGATAAAGTTGAAGACGCGCGTAACGTTCTGAAAGTAGGCGAGACCGTAGAAGTTAAAATTATCAGTGTTGACCGCAAGAACCGCGCAATGACCTTGTCTATTAAAGCCAAGGATGTTGACGACGAGAAAGAAGCCGTTAAGTCACTGCGTGAGAAAGAACCCGAAACGGCTGCAGCACCTGCAACCATCGGTGACTTGATCAAAGCGCAGATGGAAAACAAAGACTAAGGTCTGGTTAACGCACACTTATCTTGATAAGTGTGCGTAACTATCTGGCTTATATGCAAAAAAATGCTAAGCTAGGCTTGAATGTTGGTAGCAACGGGAACAAGCAATGACCAAATCCGAGTTAATAGAGCTGATCGCAGAGCACCAGCCCCAGCTGTCTCACAAGGACATTGAGCTGGCGGTGAAGACCATGATTGAGCATATGTCTCAGGTATTGGCGACGGGCGATCGCATTGAAATACGCGGTTTTGGCAGCTTTTCACTGCATTATCGGGAGCCCCGCATGGGGAGAAATCCTAAAACTGGTGATACGGTGGAGCTTCCTGGTAAATATGTTCCTCATTTCAAACCTGGTAAAGAATTGCGCGAACGGGTGAATCTGAGTATTCAATCAGGCTCTTAGGGGCGGTATCTGCTAGCGTTATTTTTTAAGAAACGGTATGGTCTTTGGCTATATCGTTTTTTTTTGTGTGGATAAAACTTAATGCGTCTAATCAGTTCAATATTGGTACTTGTGTTATTGCTCGTGGTACTGGGCTTGGGCCTACTCTTTACCTTAGAAAACGATGTGCTTGTGCCGCTTAATATTTTGATCGCGGAGCTGCCGGCGCAGCGCTTGTCTACTTGGATTATTCTCGCTTTTTTCTGTGGCGGTGTATGCGGGCTATTGGCTGCGTCGCTTGCCATACTGCGTTTACAAGCATCCCGTTTAAGTCTACGTCGCCAGTTGGCTGCCAAGCCGAGCAAGGCGGTAATGGAGAGTCGTGGTTCAGGTGTTTGAGTTTAAATGAACAACGCCTTTCTGCAATTTGTGTTTTTTTTAGTCGCGGTGTGTGCAGGCTGGCTAGCCGGCTATTGCTTTCGTCCGCGTGCAGACAACAAAGACGCAGACACCAGTAGCTCTTATTATAAAGGCCTTAATTACTTGCTCAGCGAGCAGCCTGATGCCGCTGTGATGACGGTGATTAATGATCTGCCTGTCAATTTAGAAACCTTGCCCACCCATTTGGCGCTAGGTAATTTAATGCGCAGCAAAGGTGAGGTTGATGGTGCGATTCGTATCCACCAAAATTTGCTGTCGCGGCCAAGTTTACCGCGAGATAAGCTTCATCAAGTTCACTTAGAATTGGCGCGAGATTATATCTCCGCTGGTGTATTGGACCGCGCTGAGCGCTTATTAAAAGATGTGGTTGAGGAATCCGACGCATACCGCGCGGAGGCCTTGGAACATCTGCAGCACATCTATCAAACCGAGCGTGAGTGGGATCAAGCCATTGCGGTGGCGCTACGCCGATTGCCACCCCGTAGTTGGCTGAAAAAGGCCCCTGTGGCAGGCCCTCGAGATCGCCGCGTAGAGTGCGCGCTAAGTCATTTTTATTGTGAAAAGGCGCAGCAATTATTGGCAGAGCATCGTTTCAAAGACGCCAATATTGCGCTGCAAAGCGCTCGCCAGTTTGACCGCGATAATGTGCGTGCCTATATGCTGTCTGCCACTATTGCCTTAAAGCAGCAAAAGCCGCAACTGGCGCTAGATTTATTGCATACCGTGGTTGATCGCCAAGCCGCATTCAGCTCAGAAGTACTGCCGCTGTTTAGAGAGGCCTTTAATAATTTTGGCGGACGCGAGGCCTATTTAGATGCGCTATTGCGTATTGCGAAAGCCACTGAAAGTTCCGCTTTTATTATTGAAGCAGCAGAGTTGATGGAGTCGAAGGGCGACGCTGCTTCAGCACTGCAATACCTGCTGGCGGCAACGCGACAGCGGCCTACCTTGGGTTTGGTAAATAAGGTTATTGCCCAGTCCGATGTGGAAAAAGGCCCAGCCTTGGCGTTAATGCACGACATTGTGTTGAAATTGCGCGCTGAACGGCCAGTGTATCGCTGTTGGCAATGCGGATTTTCGGGGCGAAAATTACACTGGCTGTGTCCCAGCTGTGAGCAGTGGGGTACCATAACGCCCATTCGAGGAACCCAGGGTGATTAAGAAAATACGATGACGCCAACTACACCACTTTCCCCCCTTATTATTGCTTTAGATTTTGCGGTGCGCGCCGAGCTAGATGCCCTAGTCGATCAATTGGATCCTAGTCAGTGCCGGCTCAAGGTGGGTAAAGAACTTTTTACCCTATATGGCCCAGAGATTGTGAAAAGCCTCCATCAGCGCGGCTTTGAGGTTTTTCTCGATTTAAAATTTCACGATATTCCCAATACCACCGCCGCTGCCGTGGCTGCCGCCGCTGAACTTGGGGTGTGGATGGTGAATGTGCATGCCAGCGGTGGCGCTAAAATGATGTCTGCCGCTAAAAATGCCTTGTTGCCCTATGGCAAAGATGCGCCACTTTTAATCGCCGTTACGGTTTTAACCTCAATGCACAGCGACGATTTAGCCGCCATTGGTGTGGCCGGTGATGCGCAGCGCCAAGTGGCGCGGCTCGCGGCGTTGACCGCTGATTGTGGTTTAGACGGCGTGGTGTGCTCTGCGCAGGAAACCCCAATACTGCGGGCTCAGAGTTCAGATGACTTTTTGCTGGTCACGCCAGGTATACGCCCTGCGGGTAGCGATCTTGGTGATCAGCAGCGGGTAGCTACACCACTAGAGGCCATGACTATGGGGAGTAACTATTTGGTAATTGGTCGCCCCGTTACACGAAGCGCAGATCCTGTGGCGGCCCTAAAAATTATTAATCAATCATTGGGCTATTGAGCGACATAAGCTCGGGTAAGTAGCCGTTTTAACGATAAGGAAATTAATGTGAATTATATTGATGTGTTTAATGGCGATGCCGATGGTCTGTGTTCGTTGGTGCAATTGCGCAATGCTAAGCCTGTAGCGAGTCGTCTGGTTACCGGCGTAAAGCGCGATATTAATTTATTAAATCAAGTGACCGCAGCTGAGGGCGATCAGCTCACTGTGCTGGATGTGTCTCTGGATAAAAACCGTGTTGGTTTGGAAGTCGCGTTAGCGGCTGGCGCCGAGGTAACGTATGTCGATCATCATTTTGCTGGCGACATTCCCCAGCACCCTAATTTAACTGCACATATTAATACCGCGTCGGATGTCTGCACCAGTTTGCTAGTAAACGGTATTTTAAAAGGCCAGTTTGCGGAGTGGGCGGTGGTTGGTGCCTTTGGTGATAATTTGCGCAATAGCGCGCTAGCTGTGGCCAAACCCCTTAATCTCAGTGCAACAGAATTAGAAAAGCTTGAGAGCTTGGGGATCTACCTTAATTACAACGGCTATGGCGCCAGTATCGAAGATCTGCACTTTGATCCCGAGGCGCTTTACCGAAGTATTGCTCCCTTCGCCAGTCCGCGTGCTTTTATGGCAGAAGCGAAAGACACTTTTTCGCAGCTTGAAGAAGGCTATAAGAATGATATGCGCGCGGCCAGTGAGCTGCCAGCCGCCCACAGCGACAACGCTACAGCAGTATTTATTCTGCCAGACGAGCGCTGGGCGCGGCGGGTGAGTGGCGTGTATAGCAACGACCTAGCAAACGATAGTCCAGGTCGTGCACACGCGGTGCTCACTGAGAAGCAAGATGGCAATTACTTGGTCAGTATCCGCGCGCCCTTAAATAACAAGCGTGGCGCTGATGAATTTTGCCGCCAGTTTGCCACTGGTGGTGGCCGAGCGGCTGCTGCGGGCATTAACGACTTGCCAATGACCAGCCTCGCTAATTTTATTGACCGCTTCCAGCAATTCTACGGAAACATGTAATTTAATGATGTTTACCGTTGATGCGTGGATTGCCCTAGCTGTTATTGCTGGCTGCTTATTGGCTTTGATTTTTAGCCGTAGACCGCCGGATATGATTTTGTGCGGCGGCGTAGTTGTTTTGTTGCTGTTAGGCGTATTGTCGCCCAAAGAGGCGCTAGCCGGCATGTCTAACGAGGGCATGGTTACCGTTGGCGTGCTGTTTATTGTCGCTCAAGCGCTGTCTGAAACTGGTGTGGTGAGCTGGATTTCTCACAGCATGTTGGGTAGGCCAAAATCGGCGCGGGTTGCACAGTTTCGTTTGATGGCACCAGTGGCGACCTTTAGTAGCATTCTCAATAATACGCCTGTTGTGGCGATGATGATTCCCGCCGTGCGGGACTGGGCTAAGCGCAATAATTTGCCGGTTTCTCAATTGATGATACCGCTGAGTTATGCGGCTATTGTGGGTGGTACCTGTACCTTAATTGGCACGAGCACTAATTTGGTGGTCAATGGAATGCTGCTGCATGCTGCGCCCGAGCAAGCGCTGGGCATGTTTGATTTGGCTTGGGTAGGTCTGCCTTGTGTGGTCTTGGTCATTGGCTTTACGATTTTAAGCAGTCGGCGTCTGCTCCCATCTAATCGAGGCAAGGCGGAGCGCTTTGGCGATACTCGGCAGTATATTGTTGAGATGATGGTGGAAGATACTAGCCCAATGATCGGCCAGTCGATTGAAGAGGCGGGCTTGCGGCAGTTGCCCGCTATGTTCCTTATTGAGATTGTGCGCGACGAGCGTTTAATGACAGTCGTCTCTCCTAAAGAAATACTGATGGCGGGCGACCGCTTAATTTTTGCTGGAGACGTGCGCTCAGTAGTCGACTTAAAAAACTTTCACGGTCTGCGTTTAGCCGAGGATCAAGCATTTAAATTAGGTTCGAATAATTTGTCGCGCTGCTTGGCCGAGGTGGTGATATCGCCGAACTTTCCAAGTTTGGGGCGTATGGTTCGCGACATGAAATTCCGGAACAATTACGGCGCCGCGATTATCGCAATCTCTCGCAATGGTGAGCAATTAAAAGGTCGAATAGGTGATGTTGAATTAGAGCCAGGCGATACTCTGTTGCTTGAGGCTTATGAGGATTTTGTTCCGAACCAGCGTTATTCGCGGGACTTTCTGCTGGTGAGTGAAATTGAAAATTCGCGACCTGTGCGTCATGAGCACCGTTTTCGCGCCGGTATTATTATGGTTGCCATGGTTGTTGTGGTAGCAGCGGGCTGGTTGTCGATGCTTAAGGCGGCTTTTCTCGCCGCTGGTTTGATGATCGCTACGCGTTGTATTCGTGCGGCCGACGCACAGCGCTGTGTTGATTGGCAGATATTATTGGTCATTGCTGCTTCCATTGCCTTGGGTAGCTCCCTAGAGTCGACAGGTGCTGCGTCGGTGATTGCTGGTCAAATCGTTGGCTTGGCGGCGGGCTCGCCGATGGCGACCTTGGTTGCAATCTTCGTGGTGACAACCTTGTTCTCGGCAGTAATTTCAAATTTGGCGGCGGCGGTGATTGTTTTCCCAATTGCATTGGCGGCAAGTCAGCAGCTTGATGTGAGTTTATTGCCCTTTGCGGTCACTTTGATGATGGCGGCGTCAGCGAGCTTTGCGACCCCCATTGGCTATCAAACCAATCTTATGGTCTACGGCCCTGGTGATTATCGCTTTAGTGATTTTTTTAAAATCGGTATCCCGCTGACGATATTGGTCGGGGTGGCGACTATTCTGATTGTGCCCTTGGTATGGCCGTTCTAGTGCGGCTGGGCCAAATATTTAAGGCGATTTAGTCGCAGCGCTGCTCGGCAAGTTGTTGCACTTGATTACGTTTGCGCAGCAGGGCCTGGTCGGCAATGACCACGGTTGTGTGTTGCGCTGCAAAGCCGTTCTCAGCTAAAAACTGACAAACTCCCTTGGCATAACTCTTGGTGCTGGTTTTCTCTTTGTTAACGGCGATAAGCAAGGTGTTGTGGCGAATCCACATTGCGTCAACGGGCGTTTTGCTCGCCGCACTTTCAATGGCGCGCTCTATTTTCTTGTGAGCGTTGCTAAAGTCTTTTGATTGGGCGTGCAGGGCGCCGCTGCAGAGTAATGCGCAGCAGCTGAGGAAAAGGGTGAATGGTTGTGCTTTTACAGCGAGCATCAATAAAAGTCTCGTAATTAATTAGAGAAAATCAATTTTCACAGGGAGTATAGCGCAGTCTTTGTGAGGTGCGGTTTGGCTGGCGAGACAAGTTAAGGAATTTCGCGCAATAAAAAAGGGCTTATGTTTGCACATAAGCCCTTTTAAATTTGGCTCCGCCTGCTGGGCTCGAACCAGCGACCCAATGATTAACAGTCATTTTAAATAGACATATCCAGATATAACTAAATATATCGCAATACGCTATATTTATAAAATATATAATAAAAACAACAATTTATACATATCAGAGTGTAACTAGATAACGCTAAGTATTTCGTGTAAAGTTACACGGACGGTTACACGAAGCAGGCCAAATGACTAAAAAAAATGTGTTCTCAAGTGATGCGGGGTTGCGCCGAATCAAGGCTCCAAGCGATGGGCGCGTGGTTTATCGTGATACCAATATGCCGGGGCTTACTGTGAATGTGAGCTTTTCGGGCGTTATGGTCTGGTATGGCATTGTAAAAAATCATCAAGGTAAGACCGAGCGCCAAAAGCTCGGGAACTATTTGGCAGGATCCGAAGATGGTGTTTCATTGGAGCGCGCTCGCTTAATTGTAGAGTCCGCGCGCCATCGGGCGCGGGCGGGATTCCCCCCGTGGGAAGAGTTTAGGGGGGATGGCGACAACACATTTATGGCTGTTCGCGAGCGATTCCTCAAGCAGTACGTTCGCCGTAATTTAAAGCCAAACACGCAAAAGGCTTATCAACTGGCGCTGGAGTCTGCTGATCTTGTTGGCTGGGAGTCGCGTAAAGTTACTGAGCTGGCACGTAAGGATGTGCTCGCCGTTTTGGATGGTATTGCTGATCGCGGTGCTTTAGTGCAGGCCAATAGGATGTTGGCCTATTTGAAGAAGTTTTTTAATTGGTGTGCTGAAAAGGATGTTATCAGGGATGGTCAGTCATTGCCTACTGATCGTGTGAAGCCGCCCCTTAAAAAGGAGAAACCACGTGACCGTGTGCTTACGGAAGATGAGATCCGTTTGGTTTGGGCGGCTGCTGGCGAGCTGAATTCCCCATTTGCTGATGTAATACGATTGATGCTTCTAACTGGTCAACGAAAGCAAGAGATAGCGGGAATGCGCTGGGCGGATTTAGATATAAGTGCTGGTTTGTGGACTCAACGTGAAAATAAGGCGAGTCGGGGGCATGTTGTACCATTAACAAAGCTCGCTAAAGACATCATAAATGCCGCTCCGCGGCTTCCTGTCAGAAATAGAACCCTAGTATTCACTACTACCGGCGATACTCCGCCTTCGGGCTTCAGTAAAGCGAAGCGCAACCTAGATAATCGCATTAAGGTAATTCTTGCTGAGCGAGACGACGGCGGGGAGGTGCTATTTCTCGAGAGTTGGCAATTCCACGATTTGAGACGAACTGTGACTACTTTTATGCGGCGGTTGTCAATACCGCAACATGTTTGTGCGCGAATATTGAGCCATGCCGAAAAAGGAGTTACAGGGCAGGTTTATGATCAATATGACATGCTGGCAGAGAAGACGTCAGCTTTAGAAGCTTGGGGGCGTTATTTGGAAAGTTTGGTTCTAGGAGTTCACCAGACTGAAAATGTTGTGCCTTTCAGGAAAGCAGAGGATGAAGGTGTGGCCACACCGTCATCCTCCTAAACACAAACCACCTGTTTGGAGGTGATCTATGGCTATTGCGAATAGTAACAAAAAATCATTGTTAAACCTTTCTGGAAATTATCAAGTTGGTTCTGACTCGAATTGGCCTGAATTACTCGATGATGCAAACTTGATTTTAGATAGTGTCGTATGTGCGCTCCGCTCAATTGCGGACGGGTCTGAAAATGAGATGCAAGCCGAAGCAATTCGCGGTATTAGTTATTTGGCGGAGTTTAGTAAGAATGTTGTCACGCAAGCCCATAGTATAGCTTTGGCAGACAGAGCTAAGCAGTTCAGCCCAAAATCAAATTTGAGTGTGGAGGTTTGATCATGAACCCCCTGTGTCAGGCTAGTTGTCGCCTCTAATTTTCAGTTAGAGGCAGTAATTTATGAAAGCAAGATTTACCCAATCGTTCAAAGCTCAAACAGTGAAGAAGGCCTTCAGTCGCAGTGGCGATACAACGTTAAAGGAGGTGGCTGATTCGCTGGGGGTTGGTCACTCCACACTTAACCGGTGGATGGTACAATCCCGAGTCCAAGAATTTGAATCCTTCACCGCTACCGAGAGCCCAAGCTTACGCCTTATGTCAAAAGAGAAAAGACCACAAGATTGGAGCTTGGAAGAAAAGCTTAAGCTGATTATTGCCTGCGGCCCTTTGGATGATGAAGCCGTTAATGCCCTATGTCGTGAACAGGGCATTTATCCCCACCACATCAAGCAATGGACTCAGGATTTTGTCGGTGGCGCCAAGGCCAAAGCGATTGCGCCGTCTGAAACCAAAAAGCTTAAGCATGAAAACACGGTCTTAAAGAAAGAGCTTAACCGTAAAGATAGGGCCTTGGCTGAAACCGCAGCCTTGTTAGTGCTCCAAAAAAAAGCCCAAGCGATTTGGGGAAGCAGCGAGGACGACTCACAGTGAGCGCGGTGCGAGACAGTATTGTGAGCTTGATTGATGAGGCACGCGCGACGGGCGCTAGGCAGACAGTGGCGTGTGAGGTTATTGGCATTAGCGCCAAGACCTATCAGCGCTGGGATCGGCGCGACAATGTCGGCGACAGCCGACAAGATACGCTGCACTCGCCTGCGAATAAGCTGTCGACACTGGAGCGACAGCGTATTATCAAACTGGTGAACGAGCCGGCGTATGCTGACTTGGCACCTAGCCAGATTGTCCCCACGCTGGCCGATGAAGGCCGCTATATCGGTTCTGAATCGACGTTATACCGTATCCTGAAGGATGAGAAGCAACTTCACCACCGCCAGAAATCCAAGCAGGCAAACGCCATTAAAAAGCCCAGAGCCCTAACGGCGACCGGCGCTAATCAAATTTACACTTGGGACATTACCTATCTGCCCACGCGGGTTCGAGGCGTGTTTTTATACCTGTATGTCGTTATGGACATTTACAGCCGAAAAATCGTTGGCTGGCAGGTGCATGACGAGGAGCGCAGCCTCTTGGCGGCGGAATTAATGACCGATATCTGTCAGCGAGAAGGCATCCAACGTCACCAAGTCACACTTCACTCTGACAATGGCAGTCCAATGAAAGGGGCGACAATGCTCGCAACATTGCAGCAGCTGGGGATCATACCGTCGTTCAGTCGGCCATCGGTGAGCAATGACAATCCGTATTCTGAATCCCTGTTTCGCACCTTGAAATATCGCCCCAGCTATCCTGAACACCCGTTTGCAGGCTTACACGCCGCGCGGGTTTGGGTACACGGCTTTGTCCAATGGTATAACAACGAGCATCGGCATAGCGCCATTAAGTTTGTTACGCCTGTCCAGCGCCATGCAGGAGAAGACGCCCAAATACTGGCTTACCGGAAACAGGTGTACGAACGAGCTCGGTCAGAGAATCCATTGCGTTGGAGTGGTCATATTAGAAACTGGGAACCGATAAAAGACGTTTATCTAAACCCAGAAAAGCCAGAGGCAGTCGGCGAAGAAAACAAGGCGGCATAAATCAATCTGAGGCGACAACTAGCTTGAAAAACGCCGCTCTATTGATGGTGCCAAGGCCTATTGCACGAAAGAATATTACAAAGAATGGTCACCCGAAAGTAACCGTTCGGCAAACCCACGTTGCCTACGGCTGCCAATTATGCGGCAGTAATTCGCTGATCT
>NZ_JARGNU010000002.1:0-224159 GCF_029212375.1 Zhongshania sp.
AGTAATCCTTGAGCATCCATAACTGGTGTCCACTTAGTATTAGGTGGACACCAAGACTACTATCTTTAAATAGGATGGGAAGGTGGGTTTGCCGGACGGTTACGAACCGCAGTCCGCCCTAAGCCTTTTTAAAACCCGCAGCACGCCTAACAGCGCCACGCTAGACGGGAGACGGTGAACGCAAAAGATAAAGTCTACGTGTTCGCTCTGGCGTCAAGCGTCTCCCCCTGCAAAGCATCAATCAAGGTAGTCTGCTATCATCCGAGACCATACTAAAACTCCGCATACCAATTGATGCAAAGTTAAACCCCTATGCCAGACTCACTAGAAGAATTCGCGTTTGCTCGGTTTTTGAGGTTTTGGCGAGCTGTACATGGACTCAGCCAAGAGGAGCTCGCTTTTCGTCTGCAGTGTTCCCCGCGCCATATTAGCCGCTTAGAAAATGGCAGCAGTCGTCCTAGCGAGGCAATTATTAGCGAAATCGCGCTTGCGTTGAATTTAGGTAAGCGGGACTTAAATCATCTACGGATTTCGGCGGGCTATGCGGCTTCGGAAGAGATAATAGATTTTAATGCGCCGGAGCTAAAATGGTTGCGTAAGGCAATGATTTTAACCTTGCGTGCTCTTGATCCATATCCGACTTCTTTAATGGACACGTCAGCTAATATATTGATGGTCAATCGTGGCTGGCTGGGGTTTTACAGTAAATTATTGTCGAGTGACGAACTGCAAAAAACAGGTAATTTCTATGATTATCTGTTCAGCCGCGGGGTCAGCGGGGGGGTAAGTAATCTCGAAAACACCTTGTCTGTGATACTAATGAGCTTACAACAGGTGGCCTTATTCAATAATAAAGACTCCGATCGCGCGACCTTAGCAAGATTGAGCGCGGCGCCAAGCGTTCCTGCTGACTGGCGTCAGCGGGCGGCGGGATTAGAGCCGATGGCGAGTTATCGGGTGCAGGTTAATCTCGATGACGATTTAGCAACTTTCTTTAGTGTAAGTACGACTGTCGGCGCACTCGGTCCGACGGCATATGCCTCTGAACCTCGACTTACCATCTGCACCCTTTACCCTGAAGACGACGCCCTAGACTTGTCGGGTCTAGTCGATGACAAAAAAAAACACCCCTTGTTGTTTTATTGAGCTGTGCAGGTTCTTTCTTAAGCTTTATTTCTGGAAACAGGACATCGAATGTCGTGGTGATGCCGAGCCAGCGGTATGACAATGCTTCTTTATAAAAAAAATTACTCAGCTGAGGTTAGATAATGTCTGCGCCTATTTTATGCGATAGAGACTTGGAGTTTATGCTCTTTGAGTTATTCGATTCAGAAAGCCTTACACGCCGATCGCGTTACGTCGAGCATAGTCGGGAAACCTTTCTAGCATCTATTGCAACCGCTAAAACGGTTGCGGAGCGTTATTTCTTACCAATCCGTCAAAAAATGGACCTTCATCAGCCGACTTTTGATGGTAGAAAGGTGGCGATGATACCTGAAATAAAAGTCGCTTTAGACGCAACATTGGCTGCAGGCTTGGGTTCGACTACTGCTGATTTTGAATTAGGCGGCATGCAGTTACCGCCGATAGTGGCCTCGGTTGCCAGTGCTTATTTGTCAGCTACTGGCAGTACTGCCATGGGTTACTTGATGTTGACCTCTGCCAATGCCAGCTTAATTTCCGCATACGGTACCCCCGAGCAAATTAAAACTTGGGTAGAACCTATGCGGATCGGGCGCTTCGCTGGGACCATGGCAATGACTGAGCCCAGCGCGGGCTCAGGTTTAGCCGACCTTACCAGCAGCGCGGTAAAGGCGGATGACGGCACCTATCGTATTACAGGCAACAAAATTTATATATCGGGCGGTGATCACGATCTTAGCGAGAATATTGTGCATTTGGTTTTAGCGCGGATAAAGGGCGCGCCCAAAGGCACCAAGGGAATCTCGCTGTTTATTGTGCCTAAGTTTTTACTTAACGAAGATGGCTCCATTGGTGAGCGCAATGATGTGGCATTAGCCGGCTTATTCCACAAAATGGGTGGTCGTGGCCACACCTCCTGTGCGCTTAATTTTGGCGAGCAGGGTGGTGCTGTGGGCTATTTGGTCGGCGAGGAACATCGTGGCCTCAGCTATATGTTTCATATGATGAATGAAGCCCGCATTATGGTCGGCACTGGCGCAGCAACCACCGCACTCACTGGCTACCAGTACTCGCTGCACTACGCTAAAGAGCGCCCGCAAGGCCGATTACCCTCGTGTAAAGACCCGCTCTCGGCACCGGTAAACATTATTGAACATGCAGATGTGCGGCGGATGTTGCTGGCCCAAAAAGCGTATTCTGAAGGGGCCATGGCGCTGTGTTTGCTAGGCTCACAGCTGGTTGATGACAGTCACACCGCCGAAACTGAGGCCGCTCGCGCTCGGGCTAAAACCTTGCTAGATATTCTCATACCGGTTATTAAAAGCTGGCCGTCGGAATACGGACCAAAGTCCAATGATCTTGCTATTCAGGTACTGGGCGGAGCGGGTTATACAAACGATCATCCGGTGGAGATGTTTTATCGGGACAATCGCTTAAACCCAATTCACGAGGGCACCACCGGTATTCAGTCACTGGATTTACTCGCGCGTAAAGTACCAATGAATAATATGGTGGGCTACCAGCTATTGTTAGAAGAGTTTCAAAGCGGTATCGATGCGGCTCATTCGCGAGCGGAGTTGGCTGACCTCGCCGAGCAACTGAGTGAGGCAGTAGGAATATTGAAGACGACGACAAACTCGTTATTAGCGGCGATGATGACCGAGAATATCGACATGGCGCTGTCAAACTCGGTTAAGTATCTTGAACTGTTCGGCAACGTAGTTATTGCATGGCTGTGGCTGAAACAAGGTGTTGTCGCGACCGATGCTCTCGCTAAAAAGCCGCATGAAAGCGATGAGAATTTTTACCGTGGCAAGCTACAAGCTGCTCGATACTTCTATAGCTTTGAGCTACCACAAATCCAAGTATGGTCAAAAATTCTGACGGATTTGGATCGCAGTGCCTATGATATGCAGGCAGCATGGTTTTAACATCTAATACTAATAAGAGAGGGTATTGCCTTGGTTACTTTTGTTAATAAAGAAAATGTTGCTGAAAAAATCGGGTTTGAGCCGGAGCCAACTTCGTGGTTTACCGTTGACCAAGAAACCATTAATAAATTTGCAGATTGCACTTTAGATCGCCAGTTTATTCACGTAGATCCCAATAAAGCCAAGGCTACGCCGTTTGGTACTACGATTGCACACGGCTTTTTGAGTTTGTCGATGCTCTCCCATTTTGCCGAACAATACAGTGTATTGATTAATGGCTACTATATGGGTGTGAATTATGGCTTCGATAAAGTGCGCTTTATCTCGCCGGTAAAAGTGAATAGCCGTATACGCGCGGTGCCGAAAATTCTAGATATAAGTACCAGTAAGCCAGGTCAGTACCTGTTTAAGACTCAGGTTACCATTGAAATAGAAAACGAAGATAAACCCGCCTGTGTGGCTGAATGGCTAACCGTGCAAATGATTGCTTAAGGAGAATGTAATGACAATTCGATTTGATGGCCAAGTGGCTATAGTTACTGGCGCGGGCAATGGTTTGGGCCGCAGCCACGCACTGGCTTTGGCTGCTCGCGGCGCAAAAGTGGTCGTTAATGATTTGGGCGGCGCACGCGATGGCAGTGGTGCCTCCTCTGCTGCGGCCGCTGAAGTGGTTGAATTAATAAAACAAGGCGGTGGTGATGCGATTGCTCACGGTGCCAATGTTGCCAATTTCGCAGAAGTTGAAGACATGGTCGGGCAAGCCATGGCCAAGTGGGGGCGAGTTGATATTCTCATTAATAATGCAGGAATATTACGGGATAAATCTTTCGCTAAAATGAGCTTGGATGATTTCAAATTAGTCATGGACGTTCATCTGATGGGGTCGGTGAATTGCTGCAAAGCGGTGTGGGACATTATGCGCGAGCAAAACTACGGGCGTATCGTGATGACCACATCGTCGAGCGGTATGTACGGTAACTTTGGTCAGAGTAATTACGGCGCGGCAAAAATGGCTGTTTTAGGCTTAATGAACACTCTAGTTTTGGAAGGCGCCAAGAACAATATTAGGGTGAATGCGCTGGCACCAACTGCTGGCACACGTATGACCGAAGACATTATGCCGGAAGAGTTTATGGGTTTGTTGACACCAGAGGCGGTGACCGCAGGTGCTTTGTTACTTTGCCATAACGATGCCCCAACGCGGCAAATTCTGTGCGCGGGTGCGGGCGGTTATGCCAGCGCTAGGCTCGTTGAAACAGACGGAATTTTCTTGTCTGCGGAGGAGCAAACTCCAGAAAATATCGCAGCCCAGTGGCAGACCGTCAACGATATTAATACCCAGCAAGAACTCGCGTCGGGATTAAAACAGAGTGAGAAGTTTCTAAGTAAGGCCATGGCTAATCTTCAAACTAAGGCGTAATGCATTTGATGGGTTGGAATTATTCGCAGGCATTTTCTAAATACTAGTCGCTAATTCAAGTGATTGGCAGTAAGGCGTATCCGCTTGTTACAGTCGCTTCGCGAGCGGCGACCATTGCGGCCTTGTGACGTGCAACCGACCCCAAGGGTATAACTACAGCTATGGGGAAAGCCCAATTTTTTCTTGGCGATGGCGTAATATTTTTCGTCAGCTTGGGCAGGGTGTCGTGCAAATGACTGTTCGGCGACAGTAAGCATTCAAGCAAATTGAGTGCTTACTGTGCCTAGAGTAGCAGTTGACGATTAAGAGTATTTCTTTACGCCAAAGAAATAGAATGCCCCGCGTCCACAGTTAATATTGAGCCGTTCATATGGCAGGAGGCGTCACTGGCGAGCAGTAGCAAGGGCCCGTCTAACTCCTCGACATTACCTAGGCGTTTTAAGGGATGCATTTGAATGAGCGCCCGACCTTCGTCAGAATCAAACAGCGTTGACGACATTTCGGTTTTAAAATAGCCAGGCGCAAGCGCATTGACGCGAATATTTTTGCCAAATAGGTCGCGGGCCATCGCCTTGGTCAATTGATTTACTGCCGCCTTAAGCGCGCAGTAGGCGGGCATGCCGGGCATCACTCGGTCGCCGGTAATTGAGGTGATGTTGACGATGGCCCCTGTTTCATTGGCTGCTAGTAATGCACTGGCAAAACGTCGGCACAGGCGCATGGTGCCAGATAGGTTTACGTTGATCAGGCTGTCCCAGCTTTCGTCTTGCACATCTGGAAACAGACCAAAATCCGCCTGCGCGGCGCAGTGCACCAAAACATTGGCGCGTCCGTAAATTTCTTCTATTTGCGCAAATATCTCCGCTATGGATTTTACGCTGCTAATGTCGCCGGCTATTGCTATAGCATCGCCGCCGTCGGCACGAATCGCGTCAGCCACACTCTCTAAGCGCGTGGCGTCACGGGCCACACAGACTGTTTTAGCACCGGCCCTCGCGAGGGTGTGGGCAAATTGGCGGCCGATGCCGGTGCCCGCGCCGGTCACCACCGCGATTTTAGACTTCATCGAAAATAGCGTTTCTATGTTTTGCATTTCCGACCCCTGCTTAATCGCGACCGAGACGTGGGAAAGACCACGCGCGTTTTTGCAATAGCACTTGGCGCTGCTCTCCCGAAACCCGCGGTGTTGATGTGGGTAATAAGTCCACCACCTCGTGCAGTTTCACGCGTTTCATACGCGTTGGTAGAATGGCATCGGCTTCGTAGTAACGCACGGTAACCAACCCTTTCTGGTGTCCGCCGGCATCCAACCAATTGCCAATGCTGGGGTCGTCGTGAGCAATTACCGCGCGAAATATACCGTCGTCATCTACCCATGCTTGATGGTCGTTCAATGAGGTTTGGCGTAAATGGTAGTCTCGTGCCTCCCAAAATTGACTGCCAATCTGAATATTCCAAAATTTGGTTTTCGGCAATTCTATTTCTAGGAGCACTGCTTCATCGGGACCGCAGTGGTATACCGCTTTGCCGTAACGCAAAGAGGCGAAGCCGTAGTCAATGCCGTCGAAAGACAGCTCGTTATCTTTGCCGTTGTAGTAGCTGCCCACGGTTTTGCGAAATCCCGCAGGCATTTCTTTCAAAAGGTCGCAGTACAATTCTAAGTTGCGACGAATATCGTCCTCTTGCAGCGGTGGCGGCGGCAGGGGCTTGTCTTTGGTGATGATTGTTAAACGCGCGGGCTGCTCAGTATCCCAATCGCTAAAGTACTGCCGAAACACCAAATTACAGGGGCCATCAGGAAGCTTTAACCAGTTAGTGGCATTGGCGGGGCGCTCCTTACTGACATGGATCTCCACTTGATTGTTTGGGCCTACTTCGAGGTCTTGTAAGCGATGAAAGAGTTTCCAGTCCCCAAGGTGGGCGATGTGGTCTTCTCTCACTTCTAAATCAATAACTTTTGCCGTGCCGCGATCACCAACTATGCGGTAACTGTTATCACCGTGGGCCGGCGCCCAAGTGTAATGGCAGTCGGCTGACGGCAAACCCCACTGCACCTTGGTGCCCAGCAGCTGCATAAAATGGGGATAGTCGGGGTTGATGTTTTCTAGGGTAATGGGCTGACCACCGGAAATTAGGCGGGTTAATTGCCTAACGCCTTCGGCGCGGCTTAAATCATCGTCTATGCTTGGGTCGTCCCAAACGAGGGACTCCATCTCGGCCATTACCTTGACCACTTGCCGCCAAATATTTGGGTTTGCGAAGCTTAAATCTTTGAAAGAGGTTCTGTCGGTCATTTTGTAATCCTTCTTTACTATGTGAATTTAGTGAGTGATAAACGCCGAAAACTGGCGTTGATATTCTGCGAATCGGGTGTTGATCATGTCAGGGCTTACACCGTAGTCGGCGCAGGAATAGCTGTAGGTGCCAAACTGGTGCTGTGGTCGCTCGGCCTCAAAGGCGTGGATAGCTGCCAGCGAATCCTGATTAAATTCAATGTCGGCGGCGGCAAATATTTGCTGCACCAGCTCAGGCGCCTTAGAGAGCACATCTTCGTAGCGCACATCCATAATTCTGCCGGGCGGAAGCTGGCTGCGAATTTTTAAATAGCGGTCCATTGAGCAACCGAAATAATCGAGTAACTCGGGGCCGATGACTTGGCTGTCTACCGAGTCGCTGTGGATGCGGCGCATTTCCTCCATTAAGCCCGACATTGACGGAATAATACTGGTGACATCGCGGTGGCAGTTCACTAGTACCGCATCAGGAAAAACGCTCAGCAGAGTGTCGAGCAGCCCTGTATGGCAGGGCGATTTTAATACCCAGGGGCGGCCTCGACGGCCACCATCCTGCCACTGGAGATACTGCATTTGTTCAAAGAGAAACTGATAGCTAGGCCGCTGATCAATGCTCATAGCAAATTTATAGAACGACGGCATGCGGGCAAACATCCAGGTAACCACGCATTGAAATGAACCCTGCATTAGCAGCACTTCTTCGTCGGCTTGAAGCGCTTCGGTGGGGTGGCGGGCCATAAACCCAGGGAAATTGTGTGCAAACATTTCTACTACTTCTTGGGCGGCCGCGATGCGCTCTTTTGGATTACCCGCTTGCTCACTAGGGAAGGGCGCGGGGTTCATCATTTTCCAATAAATCATGCCCTGAGTTTGCGGAGCCGCCGACAAAACTCTCTGCAATTTGGTGGTACCCGTACGGGGCAGGCCAAGCACCACAATGGGCTTTTCGATTTTCTCTTGTAGAATTTCGGGATGGGCGTGCACATCTCGCACATAACGCAGGCGGTTTATTAGCGAGTTTAGCAAGCCGCCAAAGGCCAACTCCTCGCCCAGTGGCGATAATTTCGCTTCCTTGTTAAAGCCACTCACCAGTATTTCTAGGCCTTCTAAAAACTGGGTGTCACCAAAATCCGAGAGCCCAGTGGCCTGCTCGGCGGTGGCCATTAAATCGGCAACCGTTTTGGGTGTTGTCGAGCTTGGTAACTGAGATGTTTGCGTCATTGGTCCTCCAGAGAGTATTCTTTTTATGGTTTAGGAGCTGAGTGCGATTTATAGCAACAAGCGGTGGCAAACAATATCGAAATAATACGTTGCCACAATGATGAAATCGTCCGTGTGGGCGTCGTGATCAGCTAGGTAAAATCACAATAATATCAATAGCAAAGAGTCCATCGAGGACGGCGAAATGAATGCAATACCGGTTTGCAGTAACTCGGCATTTGAGGTGTATACCAATGCCTGCCGCACCAGCCCCATGCTGGAACACCGAGATAAACCCAGTACGGGTATCAGCCTTTATCGCTGGGATCTAAAGCCCATCAAAGAGGTGCGGATTCCCCGCAATGGTGAGGTTACGGTGGCAGTTCACCTAGGGGGTGATAGCCGAGTGCGGGTCTTTACCGAAAATGGCATTAGCGAACAGTATTCTCGGCCTGGTGACATCACCCTTGTACCGAGTGGGCAGCCGATAAAATATTTAATTGATGGCTCGGTAGATTTTGCGACTATTCATTTTCCCGCCAGCGCGGCCAATATTTTTGGCAAAAATTTTGGCGACGATCTTTTAAAGCTGCGGCATTGCCTGTTTGCGGTGCGGGACGATTATGTGATCGCGAGTGTAAAATCACTGTTTAATCTGGTGAATTCACCGTCGCTACTCAGCAAGCGTAGTGCACGCTCGGCGTTGGAGTCCTTGTCGTGGCATTTATTGCGGCGGGTTTCTGAAGAAGCATTTGAGCCGGTTTTATTGCCTGATCAGAGCTCTGGCATGCCAAGCCGAAACGAGGCAAGGCGGTTCTCGATGGTTGTTGCTGAAATTCAGCTCCGCCTCGATCAGCAATTAAAAATAGGTGATTTGGCCGATGTTGCCGGCATGGGGCGAACTGCATTTTGCGAGCAATTTACCAAGTATTTTGGAAAATCACCCCATCGCTATATCGTCGAACAGCGAATCAGTAAAGCTAAACAGTTGTTAAGGGAATCCAGTTTTAATATCACAGACATCGCGTATGAACTCGGCTTTAGCAGCGCCTCGCATTTTTCGGCGAGTTTTAAATCGACAACCGGCATGACGCCAAGGGAGTTTCAGCTCAATCAAAAGCTAGGGGCTTAATCGCAATTTTATAACTGGGTGTTCAGGCCGTGTTGACTGCGCTTAGCTATTGCTTGCTAAGTATTCATAAAAACGCGGTTTCAAATTCGAAGTGCATCAAGGTTTAAGCTGCAATCGCAGCCCGGTAATCACCCATTAATTGACCTGGTGTTTTAAAACCTAAATCTTTTCTTGGGCGGGTATTTAGTCGGTTCACAGCTCTATCTACCTCTGCCTTAGACACCAACTTCAAATTTGTGCTTTTTGGAAAATACTGCCGTAGTAGCCCATTCGTATTTTCATTTAATCCGCGCTCCCACGAACTGTACGGATGTGCAAAATAAATATCCGTTGAGAGCGCCTTACTGATCTCAGCATGATAAGCAAATTCTTTCCCGTTGTCCGCCGTAATACTGTGAACCACATCTTTAAATGGCTTTAACAAACTGATCGTGGCTTTTGTGACAGCCGCAGCACTTTTGTTATCAACTTGCGCAGACAAGGTGAATTTGGTGACCCTCTCCACTATGGTGACCAGCGCACCTCTATGGCCTTTCCCTATCATTGTGTCTATTTCCCAGTCACCAATTCGAGATTTGTTGTCCACAGCCTCAGGGCGGTCATCAATGCTTACACGGTTCTTAATATGTCCTCGTGTGGATTTGCCATTACGGCGCTTGTCGTATTTCTTGCCTTGACGTCGCAAGTACGTATACAAATCTCCGTTAGATCGCTTATCCGACCAAACATGTAGATAGATCGTCTCATGGCTAATCAGAAGCTCTAGATCATCAAGTAGCCACCCCGATATTTGCTCCGGACTCCATTCCTGCCGAAGCTTGGACTCAATCAGTGCGATCATAGTCAACGTCATTTTAGAGCGCCTAGCTGCCGCCTTGCGACGTAAGGACGACTTAGCCTGAGCTTGTTTGTGCCGGTAGCCTCGGCCACCTGTATTACGAGCTAACTCTCTACTGATTGTTGACTGACTTGTGCCGACGTTCTTAGCTATCTCTCTTTGTGAACAACCTGTTTTATTTAGGACTGATATCTGGCATCGTTGCTCATAAGTTAGCTGCTGGTAATAACTCATTGTGATTTCATCTCTTGCCGGAGAAAAAAATGATGAGCTTACCTTCAGCTGACCCTTTCTTCTACTGCATCAGATGATGCACTTCAGATTTGAAACCACGAAATAATAAATGATCGTCGCGGACGAATTTGATGTGGCCGCGAATAATTCTGATGGTGCCGTTATTTTCATAGTGATAAATATACTTGGCAGCGCTGCTGATGTGGCAAGTGCCTATGTCGATAATTCACTAAGAGAAAATAATAATGTCTACCGAAAAAAATAAGTTACTTGTCGCAGAATTTCTGGCCTGTTTTAAAACGAAGGAAGTGGATAAAGCGCTAGCGATGATGAGCGAGGACGCCACTTGGTGGATTGGTGGCAAGCCAGATTTATTTCCGATGTGCGGCCTAAAGACCAAGGAGGAGATGGCTAAAATTTTATATGACTTGGTGTTGAGTAGCGAAGACGGCTTGGCCATTACACCTAAATCCATGCTCGCCGAAGGAAATAAAGTGGCGTGTGAGGCGGAGTCTTACGCTGTACTTGGCAATGGCCGCGTATATAACAACGAGTACCATTTTTTACTTGAGGTGCGCGACGGCAAAATTTTCGCAGTTAAGGAATACCTCGACACCATGCATACCGCCGATGTTTTGAAAGGGTAAAAGGCCATGGTTGATGAAGGTTTTGTTTTGAATCAAGCGCTTCGCCTGCCTTGTGGGGTCGTTTTAAAAAACCGTATGGTGAAAGCCGCGATGAGTGAAGGTTTGGCCGATGCGAATAATTGCGTGTCGGACGCCCATCTTAATTTATATAAGCGCTGGGCGACAAATGATTACGGCTTGATGATATCCGGTAATGTACAAATCGATCGCCGGTTTTTGGAGCGGCCAGGCAATATCGCCATTGATGGCAATGGCGGTTTTCAAGGTTTAAAGCAGTTGGCGGCGCTGGGCACTCAAAATCAAGCACATTTCTGGATGCAGATTAACCATCCTGGACGCCAGACACCCGCGGGCATCCATGCTGAGCCGCTGGCGCCGTCTGCGATCCCCCTGCCACTGAAGGCCGCTGACTGCGGCGATGCAAGGGCAATGACAAAGGCCGATATAGCGGATGTTATTAAACGCTTTGTGCATGTTGCCGAAATAGCCAGAGAAACGGGGTTTAGCGGTGTTCAGATACACGCAGCACATGGCTATTTGCTGTCTAATTTTTTAAGTCCCTTGGCCAATAAGCGCGACGACGAGTATGGCGGATCCTTGGCTAACCGTGCGCGATTACTACTTGAGGTTGTTGCGGCGATGAGAGCGGCATTAGGTGCGGCGTTTCCCATCTCTGTAAAACTCAATTCGGCAGACTTTCAGCGCGGTGGTTTTTGCGAAGAGGAATCCATGCAAGTTGTGCAATGGCTGTCTGCTGCCGGTATCGATTTACTTGAGATCTCCGGTGGCAGCTATGAGCAAATGTCGATGGTGGGTGTGGACTCGAGCGAGCCTAGCTCTGCAAGTAGTCAGAAATTGGCCAGCACCGTTGCTCGCGAGGCCTACTTTTTAACGTTTGCAGAGAAGGTTCGGCCACTGGTAAATATGCCGCTGATGATCACTGGCGGGTTTCGCGGTAAAAAAGGTATGAGCGATGCGCTGTTGTCTGGTGCATGCGAGTTGATTGGTGTTGGCCGGCCATTTTGTTACGCCCCAGATGACTGCGGCGCCATTCTGACATCTGCTACCACAGAGCGTTTTTCAGCAGCCCTGCCGTCAATAGAGCACGATTTGGCGATGGCCAGCGACGCCCTTGGTGATGGGGTGGATGAGCAAACCTTTAAAACGGCAGAGTCTTTTGGCCTGCTGGCGTGGTATTGCCTGCAGTTGATGCGGGTAGCCAAAGGCGAGGGTGCTGATATGGGGCTGGGCGTATACGATGCTTTACTCGAGTATAAAGCCAGTGAAGCGGCAGCGCTGGCTGCGTGGCGCAGACCATAGTTGAGGCTTTGCCTCAATTGAAGTGCTGCTTTCTATGAGCGGATATGTGTAGTCACTCTCCCGCCCTCAAAAGAAATGCCAGCCGAATACGGTGGATTACCGTCGTGAGCTTTCTCGGCAGATTTGGGCCGCTACTTGCCAAGTCATGGCTAGGAAGTTGGTGGGGTATGTTGGCAGTAACTCTGGAGTCAAGTCTCTGTGGCTCTAGGGCCAGCGGCGCTGGCGCCACAAAATTTTGCCTGAGGCGTCGGCGCTGCCCTCGCGAATCAGTTCGCGTAATTGTCTTTCGTAATTTGGGTTTGCAGGGGAGAAGCTGATTTTGCCTTGGCTGTTAATAACGCGAAACCAAGGAAGTTGGCTGTTAGGCGGGAGTTGGCTAAGGAGGCGCCCTACCCAGCGGGCGCGACCAGGAAGGCCGGCAAGTTTGGCTATGTCGCCGTAGCTACATAAGCGCCCAGCTGGAATGGCCAGCAGGGCGGCGTAGACTTGCTCGGCTAATTGGCTCATTCCAGCTCGAGGTTGCGGGTGCGCTCCCAGTAGTCTTCGTAGAAAAAGTCAACTTCGCCAGTTTCTAGCGAGTACTCGGCGCCCACCACCATAAGCTTGCCGTCGCTGATCAGCTTTTCAAGGGTGGGTGAGCCGCTGCTTAAGTGCTCAACCGAGGTGCGAACATTGGCGCGCACGGATTGTTCAATCAAGCCCTTGTGATCATGACGCAGCTCGGTTGCCAGTAGCGTTTCTACCGCTGGGCGGATGCGCTTTACAATAGAGTGCAGGTTCTGCGAGGGGATTTTGCTATTGCCGGTGAGCACGTCGACGGTGGCCGAAATTGCGCCGCAGTTAGAGTGCCCCAACACCACTACCAGCGGCGTGCCAAAGCTCAGCGCCGCGAATTCAACGCTGCCTATCCCAGAGGGCGCTACCACATTGCCCGCTACGCGGATGACGAAGAGATCACCTAGGCCTTGGTCAAAAACCAGTTCGGCAGGTACTCGGGCGTCGGAGCAACCGAGCACAATGGCAAATGGCGCCTGAATCTCAACTAGTTCAGGGCGTTTGTTGTGAATGATGGTGGCAAAGTCGCTATTCACGTTGGTTACAAAGCGTTTGTTGCCTTCTTTTAAACGTTGTAATGCTTCCTGAGCAGTAATCATTATAGAGGTTCCATTGGTCAGTTTGGTTTATAGCCAGTCGCTGATCAGTACACCGATACCGATGCTTTCGATGGCATTATTGTATTCAATCAGGCTCTCTCCGTAGCCATTAAAGTACTTCACATAGGCTTTCACCCGAGAGTTAATCGGGAAGCTCCAGCCTATTTCTACCGCGCCTTTGCTGTCGCTGCGCAGATTGTTGCGTAGCATGAGGCTCAGAGTGCGATTGTGCCACTGGTAAATGCCCATCCACTCAAAGTGCCCAAGGTATTTTTCAATATCTGGGTTGTCATCGTCTTTGGCGGACTCTTTTAAGCGATACCACGGCTTGAACGACATCGCAAAGCGATCGCGTTCAAATATCATATTCAACATCAGTCGGTTCCAGCTGCGCGACTGGGGTTCGCTGCGGCCATTTGACTGATGGTTGAATATTAACTGGTCGCCAACATAGTGAAAACCCAGCCATTCCCAGTCGTGGGTGATGGTGAACATTAGCTCCGGTTCGTGATTGGTCTCTCGAAACGGCGCCGAGGCTATGTCGTTATAGGCTTGCCAGTATGAGCGATTGGTGTAACCAATGCTCAGAAAGCCATTATCCTTAAAAATATTTTCCCATACCATGACTTTTATACTGAGTTGGAACTCCAATTCAATGTTGTCGGCTTGGCTATTGTCTAGGGAAGTAACGTTGCTGTAATGACTAATACTGTCTCGGTATGAGATTGGCATTACATAATTGCTGCGGTGCGGGGTGAGCACAAAGGGGTTGTCGACAGTAAAGCGCTCTAGTGCTTGCCGTTCGCGAACAATTCCGCTGACCCGGTGTGGTGTTAGATTTTGGGCTGGGTCGTTTGCAGTCTGGCTTTGCGGGTCTCGGTCGGTAGGCCACAGGGGAGCGTTGCACAGGCTGCGAAGCTCTCCCACGGTGGTTGATTCGGCCGCAGATTGCGCGGCAAGTTGCAGGCATTCTAGTTCTTGCTGTGTTTGGGCAAGGCTCGCAATAGGGATCAGAACAAGTGCTGCAATGATGGCAAGGTGCTTCATTAATATTCCCATAAGCAATTTTTAGTGCTACTGAATTGTAAAGCAAAGTCTATGATTTTGGGGGATTTTTGCGTTCAAACTGTGGGTGCCGGTAGCGGCTGGCTTGAATTTGCCTTGGTTCCCCCCCACATCTTAATAAAGCTCGTTAAAGTGAGAATGACATGCGTTTTTTGTTCGTTTTGTTTGTGGTGTTACCCATATTGGAAATGTGGCTGTTAATAGAGGTTGGCAGTCTCATTGGCAGTCTGCCTACTATTGCAATGGTGGTGTTTACGGCCGTGGTCGGTGCCGCGCTATTAAAACAGCAGGGCTTGGAGACGTTGACGCGTGCCCAGCAGCGCTTAAATACTGGCCAAGTGCCCGCTAAAGAGATTTTAGAAGGCTTGTTGCTGGCGGTGGGCGGTGCGCTCTTACTTACGCCTGGTTTTATTACCGACAGTCTCGGTTTTATCTGCCTAATTGCGCCTTTGCGACAGGGACTCATCGCTTTTTTACTAAAGCGCGGGGTAATGCAGGTACACGCCGCCAATTTTCAAGCATCGAGCTTTCAGGCCACAAGCTCGGGTTTTGCTAATACTTCTGGCGCGGACTCATCCACAGGCGAGACCGCAGGGCGCGATCCAGTCGTTATTGAAGGTGATTACAAAAAAGAAGAATAAATTTTTAGCGCTAACTCTTGAAAAGTGTTTGCGCAGCCCCATTTACAGGACAGCCCACGGTGACTTGGTGATGAATCGCCTGGTTTTCCCAGTTGAGATTCGTGTAGTTTCTCGATCCATATAAAAGGGGGGTCAGGTCAAAAGGCTCGCTAGCTTTTGGGCTGACACCGGTTTAACCGGTCAATTAATTCTAAATCATTGATTTAATGGAGATTGATAAAAATGAAAATTCGTCCGTTATACGATCGCGTTGTTGTTCGTCGTAAGGAAGAAGAAAAGACCAGTGCGGGCGGTATTGTTCTGCCAGGTTCTGCTAAAGAAAAGCCAAACCAAGGTGAAGTGATTGCGGTTGGCGAAGGTAAATTGCTGGAGAGCGGTGAATTGCGTCCGGTTGGCGTAAAAGCGGGCGATCTGGTTATTTTTGGCCAGTACTCCGGTAGCACCGTAAAACTCGACGGCGAAGAGCTGATCGTTTTGAGTGAATCAGAAATCTTTGGTGTGGTAGAAGCTTAATTCTGAAAAGTTTCTTTTGAATCAACGAATTAGATAATGAAAGGATTATAAGATCATGGCAAAAGACGTAGTATTTGGCAATGAAGCGCGTCAGCGCATGGTGGCTGGTGTCAATATCCTAGCTAACGCAGTAAAAGTTACTTTGGGCCCCAAAGGCCGCAACGTGGTACTAGAAAAGTCCTACGGCGCACCAACCATCACTAAAGATGGTGTATCGGTAGCGAAAGAGATTGAATTGGAAGATCGCCTAGAAAACATGGGCGCGCAAATGGTTAAAGAAGTCGCTTCACGCGCCTCTGACGATGCCGGTGACGGTACCACCACTGCGACTGTTCTGGCGCAAGCGATTGTGAACGAAGGTTTGAAATCAGTTGCTGCTGGCATGAACCCAATGGATATCAAGCGCGGTATCGATAAGGCTATTGCCGCTGCGGTTGAAGAAGTGAAAAAACTGTCTAGCCCCTGCGCAGACACTAAAGCGATTGCACAGGTTGGTACTATCTCTGCAAACAGCGATGCCAATATTGGTGACATCATTGCTGAAGCAATGGAAAAAGTCGGCAAAGAAGGCGTTATCACCGTTGAAGAAGGCCAAGGCCTTGAAAACGAGTTAGACGTTGTTGAAGGTATGCAGTTTGACCGCGGTTACCTGTCCCCTTACTTCGTTAACAACACAGAGAACATGAGTGTTGAACACGACAGCCCTTACATTTTATTGGCTGATAAGAAGATCTCTAATATCCGCGAAATGCTGCCTTTGCTTGAGCAAGTTGCTAAGTCTAGCCGCCCGCTGATTATTGTTGCAGAAGACGTTGAAGGCGAAGCCCTTGCAACATTGGTTGTTAATACTATGCGCGGTATCGTTAAAGTGGCTGCTTGTAAGGCACCTGGCTTCGGCGACCGTCGTAAAGCCATGTTGCAAGACCTCGCAGTTCTGACTGGCGGTACTGTGATTTCTGAAGAAGTAGGCTTGGATCTTGAGCAAGCAACCCTAGAGCACCTTGGTACTGCTAAGCGTGTCACCATGGACAAAGAAAACACTGTAATCGTTGATGGCGCTGGCGATGCTGCTGCAATTCAGTCTCGTGTTGCTGAAATCCGTACTCAGATCGAAAACACCAGTTCAGATTACGACCGTGAAAAACTGCAAGAGCGCGTAGCGAAATTGGCTGGCGGTGTTGCGGTTATCAAGGTTGGTGCCGCCACTGAAATGGAAATGAAAGAGAAGAAAGCGCGCGTTGAAGATGCACTGCATGCAACCCGTGCGGCAGTAGAAGAAGGCGTAGTTCCTGGCGGCGGTGTTGCTCTGGTTCGTGCTATTTGCAATATCGGCAGTATCGAAGGCGACAACGAAGATCAGACTGCAGGTATTAATGCTGCGCTGCGCGCACTGGAAGCACCTTTGCGTCAAATCGTGACCAACGCGGGTGACGAAGCTTCTGTCGTTCTGGACAAAGTTCGCAACGGCACCGGTAACTTCGGTTACAACGCAGGTACTGGCGAATACGGCGATATGATGGAAATGGGTATTCTTGATCCCGCCAAAGTGACACGTACTGCGCTGCAGGCTGCGGGTTCTGTTGCTGGCCTGATCATTACTACCGAGTGCATGATTGCCGACGCACCTAAAGCTGAGTCTGGCGCTGGCGGTATGCCAGACATGGGCGGCATGGGTGGTATGGGCGGCATGGGTGGCATGATGTAAGCAGGCCCCTGCGCTAAAACCTCACCTTGGTGGGGTTTTGTACCACATTCAAACCCCGGCCTAGGTCGGGGTTTGTTGTTTATAGAAGATCGTAATTATTAATCTTGGCGATTAGGCTTTAGTAATGCCCGTAGCCAATTGCGCCAGCTATTATTGGCCATGGTCATCTTGGCTAGCTCGTCTTGAATTTCGTAGTAGTGCTCAGAATTTTGAAACAATACCTCGCGTTTTAGCATCCGACGCTTAGGGTTGATGGCTTTTATCACCCGCGCGGGGTTGCCCGCCGCAACCACGTTGGCAGGTATGTCTTTGGTGACAATACTGCCGGCGCCAATCACGCTGTTCTCGCCAATACGCACGCCTTTGTTGACAATGACACGCTCGCCTAGCCAAACATTATTCTCTAATACCACCGGTCTTTCACTGCGAAACGGGCGGATGCGGTTGTAAATGCCATGCCAGTCGCTGTCGCTGATATAAACATTGGCGGCAAACATGCAATTGTCGCCAATACGGATCGACTTGGCTGCCGATATTCGCACCCCTGGCGATAGCAAGCAGTAGTCGCCAATGCGGATTTCGGTTTTGCCGAGTCGACTCGGCCAGGTGGTTAAACGAATCATATTGTCTGGTGAGGCGATAATGTGGGCGTGGCGGCCAATATGAATATTGTCGCCAAAGATCACCACGCTGCGCGGGTTTACCACATCTGGCAAATTGCCAAGGCTATCGAACTGGGGGGCAATATAGCGGCGAACATACCAGCGGTTTAGTGCTTTGCTAAGGCGATGGAGCGCATATGGGGTGCTGCTGCGACGCACAGGATGTTTCCTTTGATGGTTTGGCCAAATGACCGCAAGTGGGTCGCTCGTGTTACTGGGCGCGAATTATCGCAGCTCATATGAGTGCGTGCATCGCTATTTTCACTAACGAATATACTAAGTTATTATTGTGTGGTCAGTGAAAACATGGTTTAGTATGGCTCAATAAATAAATTCCGTGTAGTAGTTGGTCGCTATAAATCTTGGTTCGGTGGCTGGCGTACAAACACAAATAATAAATACTGGAATGATCCTATGGTTAATTATCGCGCACTTTGTCTATTCCTTGTGCTGCTAGCGCTGTCGGCCTGCGGTGGTAGTAGTTCAAGCTCTAATTCGTCTCGCAACTCGGATTCTGGCGGCGTTAACCAGTCTGTAGACGGCGATGGCGACGGAGTCGCTGACGAAACTGATAATTGCCCTCAGTTAGCCAATGCCAGTCAGGCTGATGCCGACAGCGATGGTATTGGCGATGCTTGCGATGACAGCGCTAATAGCAATGGCATTGCCGATGCAGACAATGATGGTATTAGTGATGAGCACGATAATTGTCCTGCGGCGAGCAATGCTAATCAGCAGGATCTTGATGCCGATTCCGTTGGTGATGTGTGTGACCTCGAAGACAGTCGCGATAGTGACGGCGACGGCGTTGCTAATGAAGAGGATCTTTGCGCGAACTCCATCGCGCAGGCGACGGTAAATAGCCAAGGTTGCTCCGCTACGCAAACCAACGCCTCGTGTGGCGACAGCTTTGCCGCGGTTACGGCTAATCGTCATTATCAAGTTATTCTGCCTTCGGCGAGCGGTGAAAACATCAGTTTTGAAGTGTTTGAACCGGCAAAATTGGATTGCGGCAAGCGTGCACTGGGTGCCCACCCCTTGGTGTTGCATAGCCATGGTTTTGGCGGCGCGCGGGTTAGCGATCCTGCTGCGAGTGATTACAGCGGCAATGCCCTGGACCTCCTAGTGGCTGCGGGCTATGCGGTGATTAGTATCGACCAGCGCGGTTTTGGCGACAGCAGCGGCACTGTGCGGGTGATGGACCCCGATGTAGAGGGTTTGGATTTATTGCAGATACTGGATTGGGCCGAAGCCAATTTGGATTATTTGGCGTGGCGCAATGAAGCAAATGGTGAGCTGGCGGCGCGGCCAGATCCGGCGGTGAGTGTTGCTGGCGGTGTTAATCTGCTCAGTGGTGCAGTGGGCTCAAGCTATGGTGGCGGTTACCAACTACTGATCCACGGCGTAGACGAGAAACAGCGTATGGACGCGATGGTGCCAGATATTACTTGGCACTATTTACCCTTTAGCCTAAACCCCGGCGACGTGGTGAAATCGGCGTGGAGTTTATTGCTAGTGGGCGGTGGCGAGGCGGGGAGCTATCAGCCTGGTTTTGAAAATCAAGAATCGCCGTTGGCGCGGGGGCTTGATCCCTTTGTGAAAGAAACCCTATTGCGCGGTATTGCTAGCAATGAATTTCCGCGCGATGCGCTGGCGTGGTTTGCCTACCACAGCCCCCAGTATTGGTGTGAGCAGAACGGGCAGGCCACTATGCCCTACAGTTTTTCAGCCAGCGAGATAAACAATAATATCAGCAGTGAATTTAACGAGGCGCCGGGCAGCAATAGCTACACTGGGCAGCCTGGGGTGGATATTTTGCTAACTCAAGGCATTCGCGACACGTTGTTTAATTTCAATGATGCTTGGTGGAATTTTCAGTGTTTAAGTGAGCGCGCAGCCGGCAGTGGCCATGAAGTGCGCCTGCTAACCCATGAAAGCGGTCATATTATTCCCAATTTTATTGGTGAAACTCCCGAGCCAGTTTACTTCCAAGCCTTGGCGGGCAAGTTTGCCTGCGGCGCTAGGACCCAGCGCAGTGCCACCATTGATTGGTTTAACGACAAATTGCGGGGGCAGGCTCCGGCCGCTGATCTCAGCGGTCCTAATGAGATTTGTGTTTCTCTGGCCGACGACGACGCAGTGAATATTCCGGTAGCGGAATTTAAAGCACGCCGATCTGCCAACGACGCGACGGTGCCGGCGTTTAGTGCGTTTAATAACTTGGCGCTTGCCAATGTCCCAAATGGGGTGGCCGCGCAGGCGGCTCACGTTTTGGGGCAGGATGTAAATATTGTGCCACTACTTAGCGTAAGTGACAGCAAAGGCTTAATTATTGCCGGTATCCCTCAGCTTGATATTACCGTCACTACCCCGCAAATACTTAACGATGCAGCGTGCGCGCTGGGCGGTGTGCCAACCATTCGCAGCGGCTGCGATAGCATTCTGTTTGTGGGTGTCGCGATCCGTAATGCTGGCGGTGAGTGGCGCTTGCTAGACGATCAAATCATGCCAGTACGTGGCCTTGGTAGCCATGCCGATATTGACTTGGTGGGGATTGCCGAGCGCTTGGCGATGGGTGACGAACTGGGCTTGTGGGTGAGCGGCTATCACCCACAATATTTAGAAGCATTTTCTCGTGATGCCACAATACCAGTGGTAAATATCGCGGCCAATGCGCGGCTGCCCCTGTTTGCAGTGGACGCAGCTGGCAAGCCTGATTTTAGCGCAGCTGCTACGGCTGCTATTACGGCGTCGGCCCCGTAACATTGCAGTTGGGCCCACAATTTGCGCTTTTCCCGCATCCGGTCACTGCTTGTGAGCGTTGCTGCGCTAAAATCTTTACCGCCTCGCCCAGATAAGAATTTGTGTCGAAGGCGCGCTCCTCTCTATACTTAAGCCCATTCTTTACTTGGGTCTTGTCGGTTATAGTCTGACAAGACCCTCGTGCTGGGGTCTTTTCTATTGCCAGGCTAATTAGGCCGTCGAGTGAGTGAGGGTGATTTGGAGCTGTCGTCAATTGTTCCGTGGGGGCGTTCGTACGCAGAGTATTGCCGTATGTTTGCCCTTAGCGAAAGGGATTTAGAGGGACATATTCTCGGCTGTGGTGATGGCCCCGCCAGCTTTAATGCCGAGCTTAGCCAAAACGGTGGCCGGATTATGTCGGTCGATCCCATTTATCAGTTCACCAAGGCCGAAATAAGCGGCCGAATTCAGCGCGTCTACCCTGGTATGATTGCCGAGCTTGCCCGCCACGCCGACAAATATTACTGGAGCAGCTTTAAAGACCCCGGCCACCTTGGCTCAGTGCGCATGTCGGCGATGAATCGGTTTTTAGACGATTTTGAGGCCGGCCTAGCGGCGGGGCGTTATGTTGAAACCAGCCTGCCTGAATTGCCCTTTTTTGATAATGAATTTGACCTTGGCCTGTGCTCTCACCTGCTATTTTTATACAGCGAGCAAATTGACGCCGCCCAGCATATTCAAGCTTTAACGGAAATGTGTCGCGTTGCCAAAGAAGTGCGAGTTTATCCACTACTCAGTCTCGATGGTCGTTTGTCGCAGCACCTTCCTGGGGTGATGCGCTATTTTAACGAGCGGGATTACCAGGCCGAGTTAAAGGCCGTGCCCTATCAATTTCAAAAAGGCGCTAGCGATATGCTTACCCTTCGGAAAATTATTTGCTAGATGTTCGATGTAAATAACTTAGTAATTAGAAACTTGCGGCTAGGATAAACAATGGTTTTAGATGCTCTCGAATTACCCAGTGCCAAGCTGAGTTTGCTGCCGGCCAGCGACGTGTTTGCTGGGGCGGGTGACCTGCCTCTGCTGGAATGCATTACCGCTAAATGTCGGGCGTTAATTGCCTTGCAAGGTGCGCAGGTCTTGTCTTTTTGTCCGCAGGGCGAAGATGATCTGTTGTGGTTGAGTCCGCTGGAATCCTTTGTGGCGGGCAAGGCTATTCGCGGGGGTATTCCGCTGTGTTTACCTTGGTTTGGGGTGAATCGCCGCGAACCCGAATTACCCAAACACGGCTTTGCGCGTGACCAGTCGTGGGTCTTGGAGAATGTGGCCGAGGCCGATGACGGTAATTTGGTGTTAAATTTTAGCTTCCAGCCCAGCGCGGCAAATTTGGCGCTGTTCCCGTGGCTATTTTCAGCGCATCTTGAAGTGAGCTTGGGGGAGTCCCTGCAACTGACCCTAAAACTGAATAACGAGGGTGTAGAAACAATGCCGCTGAGCTTTGCAATGCACAGTTATTTTGCGGTGGCGGCATTGGATAAGTTGGCGCTCAAGGGCGTGTCTGGCGCGGACTATCTTGATAATTGCCGCCAGCTGCAGCGCTTTCGGCAGGATGAAACGCTGCAGTTTAATACCGAAATAGATCGGGTATACGAAGGTTTGGGCGGTGAGCAGCAGCTTTGTGATACCGCGCGAACAATTACCGTGACCGGCAGTGGCTGCGATACGGTGGTGGTGTGGAATCCAGGCGCGGCGCTCGCGCAGAAAATGGCCGACGTTGGCGAGTATTTCTCGGAATACCTCTGTGTGGAGCGGGGTATGGCTTTTGCGGATGAGTTGCAGCTCGCCCCTGGTCAGCAGCATGTTGCGATAATGACGGTGGCGAAGGCATGTTGATGCTATGCTTTAAGCAGAGTGTTTTGGGTGGTTTGTTTTAGCCAGAGACCAAAATTCCGGCCCGTTAAAGGCTTCTAATTCACATAAAAATAATTCTGTTCAGTTTCAGTTAATCTCAGCTAGGTATTATTGCGTACACGATTTGAAGAGTACTGCATTTACATTGGTATCTGCGGTGAGTGGTAAATTACGAGGGGAAAATTATGCGTTTACTTTTAGTTATGACTGCTGTGTTGTCGGTAGTGCTAGTAGGCTGTAGCAGCAGTGGAACAGTGTATAAACCGGCGGATGAGCGCGGCGCCTACGGCTATACGGAAACGGAATTAGGCAGTGATCGCTACCGTGTAACCTTTACCGGTAACAGCCGGACTGATAAAGAAACCGTAAACGATTACGCCATGTTGCGTGCCGCGGAACTGACCCTGCAAAATGGCTATAATTGGTTCCACTTGGTTAATCGCGATACCGAAGGTAAAACCCGCACCACTGGTGGTATTTCAGCCATTAATGACTTTGGTGGTCACACTGCAGTTTATCAGCGCTGTGGTTTAGTGAGCTGCGACACCGTAGTAACGCAAACGCCTTCACGGTTGAGCGGTGGCGTGTCAACGTCAACTACCCGCACCAACTACCAAGCCTCGCTGGAAATTAAAATGGGTAAAAACCCTATGCCAGATGACGCGGAGGCCTATAATGCCCAAGAATTAGCGTCTACTTTACGTCGCTGGATTGGTCAAAAGTCGAAGTAAGCATATCGCTTCTTTTTGCTCCAACCGGGTGCTAGTCACCCGGTTTTTTTTGTGAGGTCACAAGGTGTTGGCAGAGCGCAGTAATCATCAGTCTGAACAGGAAGTAGTGGTGGTCTTGGGGGCGAGTCCAAAACCTGAGCGCTATTCGTTTAAGGCAGTGAAATTGTTGGCGGAATACGGACATCGAGTGTTGCCGGTGAACCCCTATCACCGCGAAGTGGCGGGGATTACCTGCGTAGCGGGGCTTGATCAGCTCAATGAAAAAGTCGATACCGTTAGCGTGTACGTACGCGCCAATTTACTGGTAAATGACCTCGCTAAACTGATTGCGCTGGCGCCGCGGCGGGTTATTTTTAACCCTGGTACCGAGTCAGATGAAATGATGGCGGCCTTGGCTGAGGCTGGGATTGCTTGCGAAGAGGCTTGCACCTTGGTTTTATTGCGCACTGGCCAGTTTTGAAGCGATAAGTGGCAGTAAGTTTAGTAATAAAAAAGGGGAGCCATATGGCTCCCCTTTTTTGTGGTGCAGCGTTTACTTACACAAACTGCATTAGTGCAACCATGGCCACCGCTAGCGCGATGCTGCAATGCACAACGCCTTTTACGGTTGTCATTGGGCCGGTTTTGCCGAACAGGGCATTGAGCTGGATTAATGCGATTAAACCGATGCAAATCCACAGGCCCAAGCTGATATCGATGCCGGTCTTGCTTACCGCGACTGCACCAGCAGCGCCAGTGCCGTGAAAAGAGCCGAGCATGCCGATAAGCATGGGCGCAGAGAACAAGGTATTGGTGCGTGAGGCTAGGCCAGCTTTAGGTGCTGCCTTAGAGGCGTCGCCTGGTTTAATGCCGCACACAATTTTCTGGTTTGGCCAAATAATCAGCCATACGTTAAGGAACATCAGGGTGCCCATTAGCGCGCCAATAATAATGTAGCCATTCAGGCCGCGGGTCATGGTGAAATGCAGCAAACCGAGGCCGGTGAGGAAGGTAAACATTGCACCCCAACGAAACCACCACAGCGCACGAGGCGCGAGTTTTTTAACGGCATCGGCTTTGGCGGCAGGTTCGGCTTCTTTAAAATACTCGGTTTGTATAAAATTAAAGTAGTAGAGTAAGCCAATCCAAGTGACACCGAATAAGACGTGCAGCCAGCGTAATAGCAGATCTGGTGAGATAAATGCTTCCATTAAAGAACCCTCGTTTGGCATTTGTTGTGAACTATTTTTGGGATGGTCGCAGCTTTGTTGCCACTGTAGCAATCAGAAGCTGCGCTGAGTGAGTGTAAAACCGCTAAAGTATAACAAAGCCGCTGAACTTGGGTAGCAATTGCTGCTCAAATGGCGAGTGTGGTGCTTTATGCTCCGCCGCGTCAGTGTCATAATGATTTTTTTCTGCCCCTAATTAGAGTGAGTTATTACGCGTGAGTACGGAAAGACAGGAACCTAAAATTTCACTCTCTATTGACGAGGACGATATCGTCCGTCCCGCGGCGCCCAAAAAGCCCCAGCCTGCGGCACCGGCTCCCACGCCCGCAGGAAATGGCGGCAGTGGTGGCTTCGTAATGTTTATGCTAACGGTTTTAATCTTGGCATTGGCGGCAGCCTCTTATTACCTCTACGACCAATTGACGACTACCCAGCAGCAGCTGCTGCTTGGCCAAGGTCGTATTGATTTACTTGAGCAGCGCTTGTCGGTTGCCGATGAAAGTATTACTGAAAGCAGTGTCAGCACTCAGGTTAAGCTCAAGGAGTTAGACGTTGAAGTGCGCAAGCTGTGGGACAATGTTTGGAAGAAACAAAAAGAAGAGCTCGCCCAGCACGATGTGAGCTTGGCAAAGCAAAAAGCAGATTTAGACAAAGCGGAGAAGCGTATCGCCGCGCTGGAAACCAAATTGCGGACCAGCGATGAGCAAGTTGCCAAAATTGTGAAGTCGTATAATTCTGAGCGTGAATCACTGACCTCAATGGCCGGTAAGTTGGATCGCGTTATTGCTCAGGCAGAAGTAAATCGCAAGCAATTATTGGACATGGGTAAGCAAGTGGCCTCTGGTGGCGCCTTGGATGCACGGGTTAAAGACTTGGAGCGCAGGGTTACTCAAAATGACGAGTGGCTGGATTCGATTAATGCCTTCCGCAAGCAGGTAAATCGCGATATTGAGTCGATGCGCCAGACTATGTCCCAATACCACTCGGGCAGCCCAGCGCCTCGGTGAGGGTTTTTTGCTAGGCAGCTAAGTATTAGATGGCCGTGGTGTATACACCACGGCCATCTAGCTAGTGTATACTCTGCCGCCATTCTGGCCGCTGTCGCCATCATTTCAGGAGTCCTCCGATGACCGTAATCCGTCAAGACGATCTCATTCAGAGTGTGGCCGACGCGCTACAATATATCTCTTACTACCACCCCGTTGATTTTATCCGCGCTATGGATGAAGCTTATCAGCGTGAAGAAAATCCCGCTGCCAAAGACGCCATGGCGCAGATTCTGATCAACTCGCGGATGTGTGCCGAGGGCAAACGGCCGATTTGCCAAGACACCGGTATTGTTACCGTCTTCTTAACGGTGGGCATGAACGTGCAGTGGGAAGGCACCATGGGCGTGAGCGACATGGTTAATGAAGGTGTGCGCCGCGCTTATAATCTGCCAGACAACGTTTTACGCGCCTCTATCCTTGATGATCCCGACGGTGCTCGCAGCAATACCAAAGACAATACCCCCGCGGTTATTCACTACCAAATCGTGCCTGGCGACACCGTAGAAGTACACGTTGCGGCCAAGGGCGGCGGTTCCGAAGCCAAATCAAAATTTGCCATGCTCAACCCTTCAGACTCAGTGGTAGATTGGGTATTGAAGATGGTGCCTACCATGGGCGCGGGCTGGTGCCCGCCGGGCATGCTGGGTATCGGTATTGGCGGCACTGCTGAAAAAGCGATGATTATCGCCAAAGAAGCGCTGCTCGACCCGATTGATATTCACGATCTGCAGAAGCGCGGCGCCAGCAATCGCGCTGAAGAACTTCGTTTAGAGCTGTTTGATAAAGTAAATAAGCTTGGTATTGGCGCTCAGGGCTTGGGTGGTTTAACCACGGTTCTGGATGTGAAGGTAAAAGACTTCCCAACTCACGCCGCCAATAAAGCCGTGGCCATGATTCCTAACTGCGCGGCGACTCGCCACGCCCACTTCACACTTGATGGCAGCGGCCCAGCTGCGCTCACCCCACCATCATTGGATGAATGGCCAGAAGTAACCCGCGAAGCAGGCGATGCCAAGCGTGTTAATTTAGACACCGTTACCCAAGAAGAAATGGCCACTTGGAAGCCAGGCGACACCATTCTACTCAGCGGAAAAATGCTGACGGGTCGCGATGCTGCCCACAAGAAAATGGTCGATATGCTGGCCAAGGGCGAAGAGCTTCCCGTAGACCTGAAAGGTCGCTTTATCTATTACGTTGGCCCCGTTGACCCAGTGCGCGACGAAGTCGTTGGCCCCGCAGGCCCAACCACCGCTACCCGTATGGATAAATTCACCCGCACCATGCTCGCCGAAACCGGCTTGATGGGCATGATCGGTAAATCCGAGCGCGGCGATGTTGCGATCGATGCCATTAAAGAATTCGGTGCGACCTACCTAATGGCAGTTGGCGGCGCGGCGTATTTAGTTGCCCAGGCGATTAAAAAGTCCGAAGTAGTCGGCTTCCCCGAATTAGGGATGGAAGCGATCTACGAATTCACCATCGAAGACATGCCCGTTACCGTAGCGGTGGATGTTCGCGGCGAATCGGTACATAAAATCGGACCGCAGGTTTGGAAGGCTAAAATCGAAGCGCAGGCGATAGAAGTAATCTGACGTCGGGGGTCGGACGTCTGACGCAGAGCGAGAGATACGTCCGACGCCAGACATCCGACGTCCGACGAGTAAGCGCTTTTCGCGTATAGGAGCACACCTTGGCAAAACAAACTTTCTATTGGCACGATTACGAAACTTGGGGCGCTAATCCCGCTCGTGATCGGCCGGTGCAGTTTGCCGGGGTGCGCACCGACGCAGATTTGAATATTATCGACGAACCCCTAATGGTGTTCAGTCGGCCCAGCCCAGATTACCTTCCCCATCCAGAGGCCTGTTTAATTACCGGCATCACGCCCCAGCAGGCGCTGCATGATGGTGTGTCTGAGGCAGAATTTATCGCCATTGTTCACGCCGAGCTGGCGCAGCCAGGCACCTGTGGTGTTGGCTATAACAGTATTCGCTTCGACGACGAAGTCACTCGCTACACCTTATACCGCAATTTTTTTGATCCCTATGCGCGGGAGTGGCAAAACGGCAATTCGCGCTGGGACCTGATTGATGTGGCGCGCTTGTGCAGAGCGCTGCGCCCAGACGGCATCGAGTGGCCGGTGCGTGAAGACGGCACCCCGAGTTTTCGGCTTGAAGAATTGTCGGCGGCCAATGGCCTAAGCCATGAATCCGCGCACGACGCCTTGTCAGATGTGTACGCCACCATCGATCTTGCTAAATTGCTCAAACAGCGCCAGCCAAAATTATTTGATTACGCCCTGAGCTTGCGCGATAAACGCACGGTCGCGGCGATGCTAGACACCGTTACCCAGGTGCCGGTGTTGCATGTGTCGGGTCGCTTGCCAGCGGCTAAGTTTTGCTCGGCGCTAATGATGCCCTTGGCTCTGCACCCCGATAACAAAAACAGCGTAATCGTCTACGATCTGAGTGTTGATCCCCAGCCGCTAATTGATTTGTCGGTAGAAGAAATTTCGGCGCGGGTATTCAGTGCCACCGCCGATTTGCCCGAGGGCGCAGAGCGTATCCCCCTCAAAGAGATTCATATCAATCGCGCCCCCATTGTCGCGACCGCGAAATTGCTGGACGACACCGTGTGCGAGCGCTTACAGCTCGACATGGCTCAGTGTCGTCGCAATTGGCAGCGTATTCGTAAAAGCGGTGATCTCAAGGCCAAGCTACAAAAGCTGTTTGGTGGTCGCAAGTTTGCCGACAGTAATGACCCCGATGTGATGCTCTACGGCGGCGGATTTTTCAGTGGCGAAGATCGCCACTTGATGGATTCGGTGCGCAGCAGTGATCCTGAGTCTTTGGCGGGGCAGTCGTTTCCCTTTCGAGATCAGCGCTTGCCGGAACTGCTGTGGCGTTATCGCGCGCGGAATTACCCCATGACCTTGACTGGCGCCGAGCGTCAGCAGTGGCTGGAGTTTTGTCGCCGGCGCCTGCGTCAACCAGAAGACGGCCAACTGGGGTTTGTTGAGTTTCGTCGTCGCCTCGGCGAACTGGCTTTAGAGCGCACTTCCTCGGCCGATAGCATGATTCTCGCTGAGCTGAGTGACTACGCCGACGCGCTGGAACACGAAGGTTTGTGAGTTCCTCCCCGTGGTGGGTGTATATGGTGCGCAGTCGCAGCGGTAAGCTGTATACCGGCATTAGCACCGATCCCGAGCGTCGCTTTCGTGAACATTGCGGCGAGGGTGGCCGCGGCGCGCGGTTCTTTCGCGGTGATCCCGCCGAGGCGATTGTCTACCGCGAGGCCGCTGAAAATCGCTCGGTGGCATCCCAGCGCGAGGCGGCAATCAAAAAAATGAAGCGCTGCGCTAAAAACAGCCTGATTAATGAAGCAAACGCCGCTTTCCCGTTAGCTTGATACAAGCGATAATGCCCGCCGATAAACAGGGGAAGGTGATGGCAGTTAGCGGTCCGGAACGAGAAAAAAGCACAAACGTCGGCGTATTAAAGGCCATGATGCAGTTTTTGCGGCCCTATTACTGGCAAATGATTGGCGCCAGTATCGCTCTTGTGTGTACCGCCGCGATTACCTTGTCTATCGGTCAGGGTTTGCGGATGTTAGTCGATCAGGGCTTCTCAAGTAATGCCACCGAAGCGGCGCTGAACGATGCGCTACTGCTGTTCATGGCGATGATTTTGCTGCTTGCCGCAGGTACATTTACTCGCTTTTATTTGGTGTCGTGGATTGGTGAGCGGGTTAGCGCCGATTTACGTAAAGCTGTTTTTGCCCATGTGGTACACCTGCATCCCGGTTACTTTGAAACCAATCTCAGTGGCGAAATTCAGTCTCGCATCACCACCGACACCACCTTGCTGCAAACCGTTATCGGTTCATCGGTATCCATCGCGCTGCGCCATTTGCTGATGTTTATTGGCGGAGTGATTTGGTTGTTTGTGACCAATCCTAAGTTAACGGCCCTCGTTATGCTCAGCGTGCCCTTGGTGGTGGTGCCCATTATTGTGTTTGGTCGCCGCGTGCGCAGCTTGTCGCGCACCAGCCAAGATAAAATCGCTGGGGTAGGCACCTTTGTTGGTGAGTCGGTTAAAAATATTAAGATGGTGCAGGCGTTTAACCACCAAGAGCTTGATCGCAAGGCCTTTGATGGCCATGTTGAATCGGCGTTTCAGGTAGCTATTGGTCGCATTAAGCAGCGCTCATGGTTGACCACTTTTGTTATTACCTTGGTGCTGGGGGCGGTCACCGGCATGTTGTGGGTTGGCGGCCTCGACGTATTGGCGGGTAAAATTACTGGCGGTGAATTAGCGGCCTTTATTTTTTATGCGGTGATGGTCGCGGCATCGGTGGGTGCGATATCCGAGGTCTATGGTGATTTGCAGCGTGCCGCCGGCGCTACTGAGCGACTGCTAGAATTGCTCGCTGCCGAAAACCTCGTGCCCTCATCAAATACCCCTGTGCCATTGCCAGCCGAGCCCAAAGGGCATTTGGAATTTGAGCAAGTTTGTTTTAGTTACCCGTCGCGCCCAGAGCAGCAGGCGATAGCCGATCTTTCTTTAGATATTAAGCCTGGTAGCAGTGTTGCCTTGGTGGGCAGCTCGGGTGCGGGTAAATCGACCTTGGTTGATTTGGTGCTGCGCTTTTACGATGTACAGGGCGGCGCGATTCGCTTTGACGGCATCGATATTCGGGATTTGAGTTTAGATGATTTGCGTTCGCAAATTGCGATTGTGCCCCAGCAGCCGGTTTTGTTTACCGGTACCGTTGCCGATAATATTCGCTACGGTAAACCCGATGCAACGCTGGCCGAAATTGAAGAAGCAGCGCGCAAGGCCTACGCCCATGAATTTATTGAGCGTCTGAGCGAGGGTTACGACAGCTTTGTGGGCGAGGGTGGAATTCGCTTGTCTGGCGGCCAGCGCCAGCGGGTGGCGATTGCCCGCGCTATCTTGGCAGATCCAACTTTATTGCTACTCGACGAAGCGACTAGCGCGCTGGATGCGGAAAGCGAGTACCAAGTGCAGCAAGCCCTAGCGCTGTTAATGAAAGGCCGCACTACCATTGTGATTGCCCACCGCCTTGCCACCGTGGTGGACGTGGATATTATTGCCGTGCTCGACCACGGTAAATTGGTGGATACCGGTAATCACGCCGAACTTTTACAAAGCTCGCCGCTCTACGCTAGGTGGGCGAGTTTACAGTTTGACGAAGGCAGCAGCAGTGCCGATGAATTGGCGACAGTGTAATTAACGCGGAGAGACCCTTTGAAATTTTCAGGTAGCCATATCCTCTCTATTAGTCAGTTTGACCGCTCCGATATTGAACGGGTGTTTGAAGTGGCCGATCGCATGGCGCCCTATGCGCACCGCCAGCGAGTGACCAAGGTGCTGGACGGCGCGATCCTTGGCAATATGTTTTTTGAACCCTCTACCCGAACGCGGGTGAGCTTTGGTTGCGCCTTTAATTTACTGGGCGGCGAAGTGCGGGAAACCACCGGCTTTGAAACCTCGGCGATTGCCAAGGGCGAGTCGCTTTACGACACCGCGCGGGTATTGAGTGGTTACAGCGATGTGATTGTGATGCGCCACCCTGTATCTGGTTCGGTGGCGGAATTTGCCGCCGCGAGTCGGGTGCCGGTAATGAACGGCGGCGACGGCGCCAACGAACACCCCAGTCAGGCTTTGTTAGACCTGTACACTATTCGCAAAGAATTGCAGCATCAGGGCCGAACTGATCTCGACGGCCTGCGAATCGCCATGATCGGCGATTTAAAATACGGTCGCACCGTGCATTCGCTGTGTAAATTGCTGTGCCTGTATCGCAATGTGACGGTGGTCTTAATTGCCCCGACCGAATTGCAAATGCCGCCGGCGATTGTTGAGCAGCTGCGCAGCGCCGGTCACACCGTGCTGGAGTCGGACGTGATGGAAGGCAGTATCTCCAAGGTCGATATTGCTTACTCTACGCGGATTCAGGAAGAGCGCTTTGCCGATCGCGCCGAGGCCGATCTGTATCGGGGCCGCTACCGCCTTAATCAGGCGATTTACACCCGCAACTGCGAACCCAATACCGTTATTATGCATCCGTTGCCTCGGGATTCTCGCTCCGAGGCCAATGAGCTCGACAACGACCTCAATGATAATCCGAATTTGGCGATTTTCCGGCAGGCAGATAATGGGGTATTGGTGCGTATGGCGCTGTTTGCCCTGATTTTAGATGTGGTAGAGCAAGTCGACAAAAACGCCAGAGACGTAAACTGGTATACCGAGCGTCGTTTTTAAGGGTGATGCAAATAGGCAATGGCTGATTTCAAACGCAGTGATATAGAAATAGATGAAGACCGCGCCGCTTGGCGCGGTTTTTTTCAAGTGCGGGCCTACCGCTTGCGTCACCGCTTGTATAAAGGCGGCTGGGGCCGCTGGCTGAGTCGCGAATTATTTATGCGCGGCCCCGCGGTGGGCTTGCTGCCTTACGATCCAGTCACCGACTGTATTTTGCAGGTCGAGCAATTTCGGGTTGGCGCCATGAGCCGAGCGGCCAGTCCTTGGCTGTTGGAATTAGTGGCGGGGATTATTGATAAGCCCGATGAAAATCCCGAAGACGTCGCCCGTCGCGAAGCTTTAGAAGAAGCCGGTTTAGACATTACCGACATGGAATCTATTGCCGAATACTATTCATCGCCCGGTGGCAGTGACGAGTATTTTTACTTGTTCTGCGGCCGTGCAGATTTAAGCACCGCCGGTGGCTTTTATGGTTTGGCTGAGGAGGGCGAGGATATTCACGCCAAAGTGATTCCCTTTGCCGAGGCCATGGCCATGTTAGATGCTGGTCAGATCGACAATGCCCACAGCTTAATTGCCCTGCAGTGGCTGCGTTTAAATCGCGAAGCGCTGCGCCAGCGGTGGTTGGCATGAGTGATGCCGCTGCAGTAAAAGGCCCCGCTAAGCAGCGCGGTTTGCTGCGCTCAAGCTTGCTGGTTAGCGTGATGACCTTGTTGTCGCGGGTCTTGGGTTTGATTCGCGATGTGGTGATCGCCAACTTTCTCGGTGCCAGCAGCAATGCCGACTGTTTCTTTGTCGCCTTTAAAATCCCCAATTTTTTACGACGCCTGTTTGCCGAGGGCGCATTTTCTCAAGCCTTTGTGCCGGTCTTGTCGGAGTATCGAGAGAATGGCAGCACGGCGTCGATCAAGTTATTAATCGATCGCGTTGCTGGCGCCTTAGGCGGTGTTTTACTGATTGTTACCTCGGTGTGCGTGGTGGCTTCACCCCTAGTGGCAACATTGTTTGCACCGGGCTTTAGGGATGACCCAGCCAAGTTCCAGCTCACCTCAGATATGATTCGCATCACCTTTCCCTATTTATTTTTGATCTCCATGACTGGCTTTGCTGGCGGCATACTCAATACCTTTGGCCGCTACGCCGTACCCGCGTTTACCCCAGTATTACTCAATGTCTGCATGATTGTTGCTGCCGTTTATATGTCTCAGTATTTTGCCGAACCGGCAATGGCGCTGGCTTGGGGCGTGTTGATGGCGGGCGCAGTACAGATGGTATTCCAGTTGCCATTTTTGCAGCGTATTCAAATGCTGCCACGGCCGCGCTGGGCATGGCAGGACGAGGGCGTACAAAAAATCATCACCCTGATGATTCCCGCCTTGTTCGGGGTGTCTATTAGTCAAATCAATTTACTGCTCGACACCATACTGGCCTCGTTTTTACCCACTGGCAGTATCTCGTGGCTGTACTACTCAGACCGTTTGGTTGAGCTGCCGCTAGGGGTGTTTGCCATTGCCATCGCGACGGTGGTCTTGCCTAATTTGTCGCGCCTGCGAGCCGGCGGCAATGAGCTGGCCTTTGGCGCAACCTTGGATTGGGGGCTGCGCAGTGTGCTACTGATGGCCGTGCCAGCCACCGCCGCGCTGATGTTATTGGCCGAGCCTATTTTGACTACCCTGTTTCAATACGGCGAAATGAAGCTTAGCGACGTGACCATGTCGGCCTTGAGTTTGCGGGCATACACCTTGGGCTTAATCCCCTTTATGTTAATCAAAGTTTTGGCGCCGGGCTTTTATGCGCGGCAAGACACCAAAACTCCCGTGCGAATAGGCATTATCGCCATGGTCGCCAATATGGTGATGAATATTGCGTTGGTAATACCCCTGCACCACTACTGGCAAATTGGCCATGCCGGCTTAGCCTTGGCAACGGCGGCGTCCGCTTGGCTTAACGCGGGTTTGTTATATCGCGGTCTCGGCAAAAAAGCGGGATTTAAAACCCTGCCTGGTTGGGGGCGCTACTGCCTGCAGTTGGGCTTAGCCGTGGCGGCCATGAGCGCTTGCCTCTGGTATGGCCTGCAGTGGTTTGATGGCTGGCAGCAGTGGGGCGCAATGCAGCGCGCGCTGCATTTGGGCGGCTTATGTGTGGCGGGCAGTGGCGCTTATATTGCGGTAATGGTCGTTTGCGGTTTGCGTCTTAAAGACCTGCGCGGCTCTGTGCCCCATTAAATAGGGCTACATTAATCAAATCATGAAAGGAAGGTGGCGCGATTAGCGTAACACCAGCGTTTAGTCCAGCCCCTTCCTAGGCTATAATCACCCGCTTTGTAAAATACAACGATGGTAGGCATGGAGTTAATTCGCGGAATTAGACATTTTCGCCCCGAGCATCGCGGCTGCGTAGCCACGATTGGCGCTTTTGACGGTGTCCATTTAGGGCATCAGGCGGTGTTGCGCCAGTTAATTGCCAAGGGTGTGGAAATGGGCCTGCCGTCGACCGTGGTTTTGTTTGAGCCTCTGCCACGGGAGTTCTTTTCGCCAAATGATGCGCCCGCGCGTTTAATGAGTTTTCGCGAGAAGTTTGATGCCCTGCGGGATCTCGGAATAGACCGTGTATTGCGCATTCGCTTCACTCCTGAGTTTCGGGATATGACGGCCAACGAATTCATTCATACCTTGTTCGTTGCTGGCTTGGGCGTGAAATACATTGTAGTGGGCGACGATTTGCGCTTTGGCCGCAATCGCAGTGGTGATTTTGAGCTGCTGCGCAAATTCGGCAAGGTTGACGGCTTTGAGGTGGTAGATACCTCTACCCTAAAAATTACCGATGAGCGGGTGAGCAGTACCCGTATTCGCGAAGTGCTGGCCGAGGCAGATTTTGCCCTAGCCGAGCGTTTGCTTGGTCGGCCTTATAGTATTTTTGGCCGCGTAATTGTTGGCCAGCAATTGGGTCGCACTATTGGCACCCCAACGGCAAATGTGGAGTTGCATCGCCTGCGGGCCCCGCTTTCTGGCGTGTTCGCAGTAGAGGTGTATGGCGCAGCAGATGGTATGTGTCTCGGTGTCGCCAATGTTGGCGTGCGACCAACCATTGGTGATTTATCAAAAGCCATTTTGGAAGTTCACTTGTTGAACTTTAATCAGAATATATACGGCCGCAAAATTCGCGTGGTATTTCGCAAAAAATTGCGAGATGAAGCGAAGTTTGACGGACTAGATGCCCTGCAGGCACAAATTGCCGTTGATATTGACCAGGCGCGGTCCTTTTTTAATTTATAAACCTTTGGAATGTGTAAGAAGCCACTATGAGTGAATACAAGCACACCTTGAACCTGCCCGAGACCAGTTTTGCCATGAAGGCAAATTTGGCCCAACGTGAACCCGGTATGCTAAAGCGCTGGCAGGACGAGGACGTTTATCAGCAAATTCGCGACGCCCGCGTGGGGCGGCAAAAGTTTGTACTTCACGATGGCCCGCCGTATGCCAATGGCGATATTCATATTGGTCACGCGGTAAATAAAATTCTCAAAGACATGATTGTTAAGTCGAAAACCCTCAGCGGTTTTGACGCGCCCTACGTGCCCGGTTGGGATTGCCACGGCCTGCCGATTGAACTTAATGTTGAAAAGAAAGTAGGCAAGGCTGGCCATAAGGTTGACGCTGCTACATTTAGAGAAAAATGCCGCGAATACGCCTATAAGCAGGTGAATGGTCAGCGTGAAGACTTTAAACGCCTAGGCGTGTTTGGCGACTGGGATAATCCCTATCTGACCATGGATTTTGGCTTCGAGGCCAATATCATTCGCGCCCTTGGCAAAATTGTCGACAACGGCCATTTGCACAAAGGCTTTAAGCCCGTGCACTGGTGCATGGACTGTGGCTCGGCCTTGGCCGAAGCCGAAGTGGAATACAAAGACAAAACCTCGCCAGCGATTGACGTGGCCTTTGCCGCTGTTGATCGCGCAGCCATGCTCGCGGCGGGCGGCCTGCCAGCCGATACCGAGGGCGAGCTGAATTTAGTCATTTGGACCACCACGCCGTGGACTATTCCCGCCAATATGGCGGTGAGCCTGCACCCCGAGCTGGATTATGTGTGGGTGTCATACACTCGCAGCAGCGGCGAGACGATTGTAATCTTGCTCGCCGATGCCCTGCACGAATCGACCATGGCGCGCTATGGCGTTGACGACTTTGCAGTAATCGGGCGCTGCAAGGGCGCCGCGCTAGAAAATCTGCTGCTGCAACACCCGCTGTACAGCCGCCAGGTGCCGGTGATTCTCGGCGAACATGTGACAACCGATGCCGGTACCGGCGCCGTTCACACCGCGCCTGCGCACGGCCAAGACGATTTTGTGGTGGGCAAAGCCTACGGCCTAGAAGTATATAACCCCGTTGCCGCTAACGGCACCTTTTTGCCGGACACCGAACTCTTTGCTGGTCAGCATGTGTTTAAGGCCAACGAAAGTGTGATTGCCGCGCTAAGCGAACGCGGTCGTCTGTTGCTGCATAAGCCTTTGGAACACAGCTACCCGCATTGCTGGCGCCATAAAAGCCCGATTATTTTCCGCGCCACACCGCAGTGGTTTGTCAGCATGAGCCAAAACGGGCTGCTGGACACCGCCATGGCGGAAGTAGATAAAGTCAGCTGGATGCCCAGCTGGGGCCGCGCGCGTATCGAATCGATGATGCAAGAGCGTCCCGACTGGTGTGTGTCGCGGCAGCGCACCTGGGGCGCGCCAATTGCTCTGTTAGTCCACAAAGACACCGCCGAACTGCACCCCAATACGCCGGCGCTGATCGAAGAAATTGCTAAGCGGGTTGAGAAAACCGGCATTCAAGGCTGGTTCGACCTTGAGGTCAGCGAGCTATTGGGCGACGACGCCAGCGACTACGTTAAAGTGAGCGACACCCTCGATGTGTGGTTCGACTCCGGCGTTACCCACTATGCGGTATTGGCTCAGCGCGATGATTTGCAGTTTCCTGCCGATCTTTATTTGGAGGGCTCGGATCAGCATCGCGGTTGGTTCCAGTCGTCTATGCTCACCTCGGTGGCCACCAATGGCTGCGCGCCCTATAAAGGCGTGTTAACCCACGGTTTTGCGGTTGACGCCCAGGGCCGCAAAATGTCTAAATCGGTCGGCAATGTGGTTGCGCCGCAAAAAGTGATGAACACCTTGGGCGCCGATATATTGCGCCTGTGGGTGGCGGCAACCGATTACCGCAATGAGATGACCGTCTCCGACGAAATCTTTAAACGCACCGCCGATTCTTACCGCCGTATTCGCAACACTGCGCGGTTCTTATTGGCCAATATGGCCGGTTTTGAGCCCCAAGAACACGCGGTTGAACTTGGCGAAATGCTGGCCATGGATCGCTGGATACTGCACCGCGCCGCCGAGCTGCAAGACGAGATCGTCGCGGCTTATGAGGCGTATCAATTCCATTTGATCTACCAGAAATTGCACAACTTTTGTGTGTTGGAGTTGGGCGGCTTTTATCTGGATATCATCAAAGATCGCCAGTACACCACCAAGGCCAATAGTTTGCCACGGCGCTCTGCGCAAACCGCGATGTACCACATCGCGGAAGCGCTGACCCGCTGGATTGCACCGATCTTAAGTTTTACTGCCGACGAGTTATGGGAGCATCTACCTGGCGAGCATAGCGGCACCGTGTTTGCGGCGGAGTGGTATCAAGGCTTGAGCCGTATGGACGCTGGTGCAGAAATGGACGGCGATTTCTGGGAAACCGTGCAGACCGTTAAATCAGCGGTCAACAAAGTGCTAGAAGGCGCCAAAAAAGAAGGTTTGGTGGGCGGCAGCTTGGCGACCGAAGTTACCTTGTTCTGCGACGAAGCCTTGCTAAACAACTTAATGAAGCTGGGCGACGAGCTGCGCTTTGTATTGATTAGCTCTGCGGCACGTTTAGCGCCGCTGTCCACCGCCAATGAGGCGGTGGCTACCGATGTAGAAGGTTTGCAGGTGCGGGTTGCTGCCAGTGACGGTGAAAAGTGCAGCCGCTGCTGGCATCATCGCGAAGAAGTTGGGCAGTCTTTGGAGCACCCCGAGTTGTGCTTCCGCTGTATTGATAATGTCGACGGCAACGGCGAAGTGCGGTTTTATGCTTGAGTCTGGGGTGAGCTTTGAACAGGCGGCCCAGCGGCGCAGCCGTGTGTTATGGCTGTTGGTAGTGGTGGCGGTTATCGCCGCAGATCAAATCAGTAAATACTTTGCCAACACCATGCTGGGCTATGCCCAGCCTCACGCCGTGCTGCCGGTTTTGGATATTACCCTGCACTATAATCGCGGCGCGGCGTTTAGCTTTTTGAGCGACGCCGGCGGCTGGCAGCGCTGGTTTTTTACCGCCATTGCGCTGGCCGTAAGTATTTATATTGGCATCTGGCTGCAGCGTCTTAAGCGCGAACAGTGGTTGTTGTCCTTGGCATTGGCTTTAGTGCTGGGCGGCGCCTTGGGTAATTTGTGGGACCGCTTGTGGTTGGGCCATGTAATCGACTTTATCTCGGTACACTGGGGCCAGCATTATTTTCCCACTTTTAATATTGCCGATGCAGGCATTAGCGTGGGCGCGGTGCTACTTCTGCTCGATATGTTTTTAAATCCCGAAACTGAAAAATCGTCCTGAGGGATGAGTGGATTCTACTGAATGACTGATATGCAAATTGCTCCCGGCACTGAAATAACCCTGCACTTCGCCCTCGCTATTATTGATGGCGACGAAGTGGATTCGACCTTTGGCCGCAAGCCCGCCACCTTTAACTACGGTGATGGCAGCTTGCTGCCTGGTGTAGAGGCTAAATTACTTGGCCTGCGTGCCGGTGCCAGCGAAACCTTTACCCTTGGGCCAGAAGATGCCTTTGGGCAGCGCAACCCAGCGAATATTCAGCGTTTTCCGCGCAGCCAGTTTGCCGCCGACATGGTGCTGGAAGAAGGCGTGGTAATTTCCTTCGCCGATGCCGCTAGAGCGGAGTTGCCTGGCGTTGTGAGTGAGGTGAGCGATGAATCGGTTATGGTCGATTTTAACCACCCTTTGGCGGGTCGTAGCCTCGCCTTTCGAGTTGAAATTCTAAGTGTAAGCGCGCAGGCTGAAGCGAGTTAAACGCAATTGATAAGCAGGTGATGTAGTGGCGGGCACAGAGAAAAACATGCCGATTATGATGGCTAATCCGCGGGGCTTTTGCGCTGGGGTTGATCGCGCCATTGAAATTGTGAATCGGGCCTTAGACGTGTTCGGCGCGCCCATCTATGTTCGCCACGAGGTTGTTCATAATAAGTTTGTGGTCGAAAACCTTCGCCAGCGCGGCGCGGTATTCGTTGATGAACTCGTTGAAGTGCCAGACGACAAAATCGTGATCTTCAGTGCCCACGGCGTCTCTCAAGCGGTGCGCAAAGAAGCTGAAACCCGCGGCTTAAAAGTATTTGATGCCACTTGCCCCTTAGTGACCAAGGTCCATATGGAAGTGGTTCACTTTAGTGGCGACGGCCGCGAGTGTGTGCTAATTGGCCACAAGGGGCATCCCGAAGTAGAGGGCACCATGGGCCAGTACAGCGGCGCACAGGGTGGCGAAATCTATTTGGTTGAAGACGTAGAACAGGCCCTAGCGCTAGAAGTGCAAAATCCCGATCGCCTGTCTTTCGTCACCCAGACCACCTTGTCGATGGACGATACCGCAGCGGTGATCGACGCACTGCGCAGTAAATTCCCTAAAATTGAAGGCCCGCGCAAAGACGATATTTGCTACGCCACCCAAAACCGGCAAGACGCGGTGAAAACCTTGGCGCAGCAGGTGGATTTGGTGCTAGTGGTGGGCTCGCCCAACAGCTCTAATTCTAATCGACTTCGCGAGCTTGCCGAGCGCATTGGTTGCAAGGCCTATTTGATCGACAGCGAGAGCGATATTCGCACTGAGTGGCTAGCGGGTAATCCACGTATCGGCATTACTGCTGGGGCGTCTGCGCCAGAGGTATTGGTGCATGCGGTAGTGCAGCGGCTGTGCGAACTGGGCGCGCAGGCCCCAGTAGAGCTTTCTGGCCGGCCTGAAAATATTACGTTCTCGCTGCCTAAGGAATTGCGTTTAATCGAGGTTTCTTGAGTTTTAAGCGGCATAGTTTCGGTTTGGCGGGGTCATGGGCAGCTGGCGCTATTGGTTTTTTCGAGGCGAAGCCGGCCGCCGATGCTTATAACGATTTTGTATTGCTCGGTTATGCCGGTTTTGCACAGCCTTATAGTACCCACCTGAAAAGCACCGCTGGCGCGCTCTGCGCGACCATTCGGTAGGTAAGATACGTAGTTTGCCACCTTTGAGTTGCCGCTAATGTGAACGCTGGGGTGGTCTGCTGGCCGCGATAAGATAATTTCACTACTTTCCCGCTGGCCATTGCCATTGCTGTCTATAAAGAGCTCTACCCCTCGGTTCCATTCGCCATCTTGATTCCAAACGCTGATTCGATTTTGCTGGGTAATGGCAGTCGCGCGGGCCGTGGTGAGTATTCGAAACACATCATTGGCGGCGCCGCGTAGTTGTTGTTGCTGAATAAGGGCGCTGAACGCGGGGATGGCAACGAGGCCTAAAATCGCACTAATGGCGAGGCCCGCCAAAAGTTCTATTAGAGTGACCCCTCGGTTATCCATTATGGAATCCTTTCCATAGTAGCCTACACTAGTGGTATTGGCGCTAATGCGTATTAGGTTCTATATTCAGAGAGATATTGGCGCCTTTGCGCGATTTCCACAATTGGGATCGCATTGTTATTAATTTACGTATTGCAACGTTAAAGTCAAGGGTGACAAGGGTTTAAACATGTTGTGTCACAAAAAGTCAGTTTCTGGGTATACGCTAATTGAACTGATGGTGACAGTTTCGATAGTGGCGATACTGGCAACGGTAGCAATCCCTAATTTCAGCGCCTTTATCAGTAAATCGCGGGAGCGGGCCGATGTGCAGTCGATGTTAAAAGCACTTGTGGCTGCTCGTTCCGAAGCGGTGGTTAGGGCGCGTCCGGTAACTTTAACCGCCAATACAGGTGGCTGGGCGAAAGGTTGGCGCAGCTGGGTCGATCTTAATGACAACGGCAGTTACGATGCCGGCGAGGCATTTAAAGAAACGCCAAGTATTAAAACCAGCGCAGTAATCAGTGCCAAAATAGGCACTACCGCAGTAACGAGTGTGACCTTTGACAATCAGGGCTTTATTCAGGATTCAAAAGCAGTGGTATTAAGCTACCGTAGTTCACCGGAAAAATGCAGCCACGATCGCGATATTAATATCACCGCGAGCGGTCAGGTAACAATTTCCGATAGGGTTTGTCCATGAAGCGTCATTGCCAGCGAGGTACCTCGCTGATTGAAGTGTTGGTTGCGGTACTTATCACCGCAACAGGCGTTTTGGGCGCCGCGGCACTGCAATTAAATTCGGTAAAGTTTAATCAGATGGCGAATGTACGCTCGGCAGCGGTATTTTTGTCTAATGACATCACCGATCGCATGAGGGCAAATAGAGTGTTGGCGTTGGCGGGCAGCTACGAAATAGCCATAGAAGACGAGGCGCCGGAGGGCGACACCATTGTCGATATCGATTTGCAAGAGTGGCTGGCCGAGCTGGCCCTGCGTTTACCAGAGGGGGATGGTTCGATTAGCCGCGACGACAATGTTATTACCGTAACGGTGCAATGGGATGAAGGGCGTTTGAGTAAATCGCGATTAGCTGGCGATAGTAATATCCAGAGCTTTGTATTTGTGACGGAGTTCTGACCATGAACCGAGTACCGAAAAAACAACGGGGTTTTGGCCTCGTTGAATTGATGATTGCAGTAACCCTAGGGATTTTGCTGAGCACCGCTGTTGTGCAAGTGTTTCTCGCCACCAGTAGCAGCTCTAGAATGTTAGATTCAATGGCGCAAATTCAAGAGAATGCTCGGTTTGCTATGCGCTTTTTGTCCCGTGAAATTCGTATGGCGGGCTATATTGGTTGCAGCTCAATTAGTGCCGCAGACTTTAATAATATTGCGAAACCAGTGACTACGACCTTTACACCAGACACTGCACTGGTTGGGGTCGATAATGTGGGTAGTAGTGACGCTCTTTCCGCAGTCATAGGTACTGATCGCATTACAATTAAGCGCGCTACAGATCAGTTTATTACGATTACTGGAAATTTGTCGCCAGACAATGCCAATATCAAAATTGAAGATAATTCTATTGGTTTTGTTAAAAATGATTTTGTAATAATCACCGATTGTTTAAACGGCGATATGTTTCGAATAACCAATAATCCGAAGAATAAGGGCGAGGGGCAAACAACCTTGACCCATGCAAATGGTAGCAATACTGATAATCGCCTGAGTAAAATTTATACCGGTGAAGCAGAAGTGTTTGGCTTTGAGGAAATTGAATTTTTTATCGGGGATACCGGGCGTAAAAGTTCTGCAGGCAACCCAATTAATGCGCTGTATTTTCAAAAACTCACATTAGGCTCAGGTGGTGTGGTATCGCCGCGCACTGAGTTGGTAGAAGGAATTGAAAATATGCAGCTGAGCTATGGCGTTGACACCAATGACGACCGCGCTGTTGAAGTTTACCAAACCGCCGCTGAGGTCGCTGATTGGGCGAAAGTTCTGAGTGTACGTATAGAGCTGATTATGTATGGCTCAGAAGACAATGTAGTGGGTAAAACCGGAAGCGTTAACGCCCAGTTACTGAATGACGCCTCTGGCGATTTGGTCGCGAATAATGATGGTCGCTTGCGGAAAGTTTTCACCAATGTATTTACCATCAGGAATAGATTGCAATGAATTCATTCGCGCACAGAACAAGCCGGAACCGCGATTCGCAGCGGGGAGCGGTCTTGATTGTGAGTTTGGTGTTCATGTTGATTTTGACGATTATTAGTATTGCTTCAATGCAAACTGCCACCTTGCAAGAACGCATGGCCGGCAATATGAAAGAAAATACTATCGCCTTTCAGTCGGCTGAAGCCGCGCTGCGCACAGCAGAGGCCGTGTTGCGCAGCGGTATATTGCCGGGCTTTGACGGCACGGGTGGGTTTTATCAATCTTGTCCTGATCCTGCAGATACTCGGGACGCCTGTAAATATCCGGCGTGGGCCGATTACGACTCTGCAGGCTGGTTGAGCCTGAGCGACAAAATACCCGATGTGGCTAAGCAGCCAGAATATATTATTCAGCAGCTGAACCGTGCTGGTAATAAAAATGAAGTGCTAGACTCCGACCGTCCAGTTTCGCGGGATGGATTTTACCGCGTTATCGCCCGCGGTTTTGGTTACAGTGATCGAAGTATGGTGGTGCTTGCCACTACTTTTAAGCGACAAGAATTGTAAACGGGCTATCGGCCCTTACAAAATGAAGGCAGCGCGCTATTGGCGCAGGGGAAATCTCATGAAACAGCAATATGGCTTAGCAAAACGTTTGCGCAATGCTATAGGCTTGATATGTCTGTTGTGTATGGCGGTTGTGGGGTTTTCCTCGAGCGCATTCGCGCAATCTTCCTGTACCATCACTGAAACGTCCAGCGGTTACATTGGCAAGAAAAATAAAAATGACAGCAAAGCTTTTTCTACTTTGTCGAAAATAGATCGAGTCGTTAGCTTTAGCTTGAAAAAAAGTTGGTATAGCTGTCCTAGTTCCGCGTTTAGCGTTAGCGGTAATATTTTAACTGTTCGTAACTACAAATTTTCTTTGTATACCTGTATTGCTCAAGTAACGGTTGAGGGACAGAAAAAGGGCTGTACTAGCACAGTGCCGACGGCGGCAGACGGCATAGCTCAGTCCCCCTTGTTTTTGACACAATCTATACCACCTAATGTGATGTATGTGCTTGATGACTCGGGTTCAATGCAATTTGAGTTAATGCCAGATGATATTATAGCTGGCAGTAGCCGCTATATTTATCCCCGCGCCAATGGTATTTACGGAGGAAGCGATTACTCAAATTATGTGCCGACGGTTGATGACAAAGATCCTTACAATGCGCGCTCGCGCTCGCCGCAAATTAATACTATTTACTACAACCCATCGTCAACTTATTACCCTTGGGTAAAATCAGACGGTAGTAGTTATCCCGATGCAAGTACAAGCTGTGCGCTGCATAATCCTACCCGCACCACTTCGACATTTAATGAAGCGTATTGCCGAAATTTGACGGTTTCAAATAAGAATTATAATAGCAATTATTGGTTTAGTTGCAAAAGCGATGGAAATTGCACGTCTACAAATAGTAATAAAAACTTTTGGCCAGCCATTTATTTTTGGTACAAGGGCAGTGGTAGTTACTGGGATTGGTATAGTTATGACAAGGTTGAAATTAAATCTGGTCAGACTTTTACTGGTCACGGTCGCGAATCGCGTGACGACTGTGAAGATGCAGCCCTTGGGAAATGTTCCTATGCCGAGGAAATTCAGAATTTTGCCAATTGGTATACCTACTACCGCTCGCGAGTATCGATGGCCAGAGCCGGTTCTGGTTTTGCCTTTGTGGGCCAAAGTAGTGGTTTGCGAATTGGATTTGGCAGTATAAATCAAGCCAGCACGTCTGTGGATGGTGTTAACTCTGAGGTTGTTGTAAAAGGCGTGCGTGCGTTTGAAGGTAGCGATCGCGACGCGTTTTTTGATGCGTTGTATGGCCGTGATATTCCTAGTGCAGGTACGCCATTGCGGCGCGCAATTGATGCAGTTGGTACTTACTATAAACGCACAGATAATAAAGGTCCGTGGGGCAATACACCGGGCACGAATGATACCAGTGCCCAGTTATCCTGCCGTCGCAATTATACGGTTCTGATGACTGATGGCTATTGGTCTGGTAGCTCGGTGTCGGGTGGTGGTGGTGATAATAACGACGGAACCGATAATCCGACCCATACCGGTACCGCGGCACAGAGCTATAAATACAAAGCGGTTTCGCCGTTTAAAGACAGTCGCAGTGATACCCTTGCCGACGTCGCGATGTATTATTGGAAGAATGACTTGCGTACTGATATGCCCAACAGCCTAGCGGAATCTAAGACTGATCCAGCGTTTTGGCAGCATATGGTTACCTATGGTGTTGGCTTGGGAGTGGTGGGCACGATTGACCCCGATGCAGCGTTTGCGGCGATAAAAACCGGCGCTAATATTGATTGGCCAAATCCGACTAGCGCTGATTTATATAAAATTGACGATTTATTACATGCTAGTGTAAATAGTCGTGGCGGCTTCTTTAGCGCCGCCGAGCCAGATAAATTTGCTAATGATTTGGCCAATGTATTGGAAACTATTTCTAGTGAAAGCAAGTCGTCGGCTTCGTCAATTGCGGCTAACTCAACACGTTTAGATTCTGGTACATTGGTGTATCAAGCCAGTTTTAATAGCTTGGATTGGTCTGGCCGGATTGTGGCCTATAACCTAAATACCGACGGCAGTTTAAAAGGGGTGGCGTGGGACACCAATACCGACAGCTATGGAAGTGCTGCAACGCGCAATATTGTTGTGGGTTTAGGGGCACCAGAAACCTTGGTCACTTCGGCCATTAGTTTTACCGCCAGTAATTACGCTGACCTGCCGTTGAGCCTGCAAACTGCTCTCCTTGCCGGTGGTACCGCTACTAATGCTTTGAATCGCCTTGCGTGGCTACGCGGTGATAAAAGCCAAGAAGGTATTAGTCTGCGTGAGCGGTCGACTACGCTAGGCGATATCGTGAATTCAGATCCTTATTTTGTCGATAATCTAGCCGATTATGGTTTTAGTGTTTTAACGGGTACGGAAGGGAGTAGTTACAAAGATTTTCTTAGTGATAAGAAATCTCGACGCGCCATGATTTACGTCGGCGCGAACGACGGTATGCTTCACGGCTTTGATGCGCTAAATGGCAAAGAAAAATTTGCCTACTTACCTGTGGCAAGTTTTTCAAAATTAGCGGCCTTGACAGACCCAGATTATGTACACAGCTATACCGTTGATGGCTCGCCGCGTGCGAGCGACGCCTATATCAATGGTAAGTGGCGAACGGTTTTGCTGGGTTCTATGGGTGCTGGCGGAAATTCGGTGTTTGCGCTAGATGTTACCGACCCCGCGTCGTTAACCAAGACCAGTCTTCTTTGGGAAAAATCAACATCCTTATTAGACACTCACAAGCTTGGCGTTGCTATGAGCGAGCCAGTTATTGCTCGGTTAAGTTCCGGTAGCAAATGGGTGGCTATTTTTGGTAACGGCTACAATTCTGGCGATAACGTAAAATTGTTTGTTGTTGATCTGGCTACTGGCGCTGTACTAAAAGCCATTGATACCGGTGTGAGTGGCGTAGGCAATGGTTTGGGAACGCCCGTGCCAGTTGATGTAGACAGCGACCGCATAACCGATTACGTTTATGCCGGTGATTTAAAGGGCAATTTGTGGAAGTTTGACTTTACCGGTAACTCAATAGCAACGTGGGATGTTGCCTTTAAAGACGGCAGCGTTCCCAAGCCCTTGTTTCAAGCGGTAGACAATAATGGCGTGGCGCAGCCAATTACTGTGCGACCCACGGTGGGCTCCCATGCGGAAAGCGGCTATATGGTTTATTTTGGTACCGGTAAATATTTTGAATACGGCGATGCGGTGGTGGGTAGTAGCCCACAAGTACAAGATTTTTACGGTATTCGGGATGTTAGTGCACGGGTTTTGAATCGCAGTGATTTAGTTACTCAAACCGTTGTGTTTGAGGATTTTGGCACCCTCGTAGAAGGCGGTAAAAGTGCTTTTCCTGTGCGCCTAGTTAGCAACAATAGCCCAACTACTCCACCAGTATACGGTTGGCACCTGCAATTACTGTCGCCATCTGGCGTGGCAAACGGCGAGCGAGCGGTATCAAAACCCATCTTGCGGAATAACCGTATTATTTTTACCAGTATTATTCCAAACACAAATGTATGTGGTTATGGTGGCAATAGTTGGTTGATGGAATTAGATGCTCAAAATGGCGGCCGCTTAAGTAGCCCAGCCTTGGATGTGAACTCCGATGGCAAGGTCGACGAGCTTGATAAAATATTATTTGAAGGCAAGTACTACCCCATTAATGGTCGCGGTAGCGACGAAATGATAAAAACCCCAGGTATTATTGGCGCGGGTGATCTTGAATATAAATATACCTCCGGCAGTAGTGGCACCATTGGCGTGGTGACTGAGTCTGCGGGTGGCGGCGAATTATTAGGACGTCAGTCTTGGAGACAGTTTCAATGAGGCGTACATACCTGCACAGGGGTTTGGGATTTAGCTTGGTTGAGTTAATGATAACAGTGGCCATTATCGGAATTCTTGCTGCTATTGCTTACCCAAGCTATCAAGAGCAAATTGCCAAGTCTCGGCGCAACGAAGCTACTAATGCGCTGTTTAGCAGCGCGCAGGCACTTGAACGGTTTTATTCCGCCAATGGCCGCTATACTGCTGCGAGCGGCGGCACTACGCTGCCAGCGGTCTTTGTTACTAAGGTGCCAGACAATGGCGCCACTTACTATACGATTGCCGCAACGGCTGCAGCTAATAATACGTTTACCCTTAAAGCAACGCGCAGCGGTGTTATGCTGGGTGACGCCTGCGGAAACTTTAGTTTGGATGAAACGGGGCAGTTGGCCTTGCTTGATAAACCTTCTGGTTCGAGTAAAACCGTTGCCGATTGCTGGCGGCGTTAAGCGCGCAGCGAGTTGGCTGTTATATAGGGTGAGTGCTAACAACACAGATTAGGCGCTTTGCCCGCCATTGGTCAGCAAAAATCGACCAATTATCGGAAGCTCACTGACATAGCTCAGCACCGCGATTAGCCTGTAACTACCCAAAGTTTACAGGATGCTAGCGGCTCATGAACGACGCCACTCGTCAGCGCGGCTTTACCTTGATCGAGTTAATGATTGCGGTCGCGATAATTGCAATTCTTGCCATGGTCGCACTACCGGCCTATCGCGACTATGTTATGCGCGCCAACCGCACCGCGGCGGCCAGCTATTTGCTGGAAGTGGCCAGTTTGCAAGAACGTAATTTTTTAGATGCTCGCGCCTATGCCGCTGATATGACCGCCCTCGGGGTTTCGCCCCCAAATGAAGTTGCTGCCAATTACACGGTTACTACGGTGGGGGATAATACTACCGCGCCGCCAAGTTATACGGTTACTGCCACTCCTATATCTACTGCACCGCAAAGCAACGACAGTTGCGGTATCCTTACCTTGAATAGTAAAGGTGAAAAGGGTCACGCCAGCGGAGCAAACCGATGCTGGAACTAATAACGAAACAAAACTCCGCGCGTGGTTTTACCCTACTCGAGCTAATGGTTACCTTGGCCATCGCGGCGATTTTGGCGTCAATCGCGGCACCATCATTTAAAGGATTAATCGAGAGTCAGCGGGTGCGCAGTGCCAGCAATGATTTGATATCGTCGCTCAATTTTGCGAGAAGTGAGGCAGTAACCCGCAATACAGATATTAGCGTGACACAAGCCAGTGGTGGTTGGACCTCCGGCTGGACGGTAAACAACGGTACAACGGTGTTGCGGGCAGTTGATAGCGTTACTGGTATCGCGGTAAGCAGCGCAATAAGCAGTGTTATTTATGGCAGTAATGGTCGCGCCAGCGCGGCGATTGAATTTACTGTTGCGCCGAGCTCGGGTGGTAACGATCGCAGTAAATGTGTTTCGATCTCCTTAAGTGGTAAACCCAGCAGCGATTCGGGGAGCTGTTAATGATTCGCTATGTGATGCTGAGTAAGACGCGGGGCTTTACCCTTATTGAAGTGCTCGTAGCCTTGGTTGTGCTGTTAGTGGGCGTGATGGGCGCAGCGGGTTTAATGGTTCGCACGGTGCAGCAAGAAGTAGAGGCTTATCAACGTTTACAGGCGCTCAATTTACTGCAAGATATGACAGATCGCATGAACGCGAATCGTGGGGTTGCTGAGTGCTATTCCTATGGAAGTAGCGGCGCTACGCTCGGTTATAGTGTGTCTACGTTTACGGCCTGCACTAGTGGTTCTGCTGGTGAAAAGGCCATGGTCACGGCAGACTTAAGCGCGTGGAATAATTCATTGAACGGTGTTTCTGAGCAGTCTGGTGGCAATAATAGCGGGGCGATGGTGGGCGCGCGGGGTTGCATCGTTCAAATTAGCGCGGCTGAACGCACTTATCGTATCACAGTGGCATGGCAGGGAATGAATAAAACGGTGGCGCCACCCGCCGATAATACCTGCGGCTACAATGCCTATAGTGATGAAAAACAGCGGCGAATAGTCAGCGCAATTGTGCGTATAGGTTGGCTGTCATGAGAATAATAATGCCAAAATCGCCGGCCACGCAGCAAGGTATGTCGCTTGTTGAAATAATGATTTCACTCGGGCTGGGCGCTTTTATGCTGTTGGGCATTATCAGCCTAATGGCCTCGGTTAGCTCGACTCGGTCGGCCCTCGCGAATACCTCAGATCAAATTGAAAATGGTCGTTATGCCCTGCAGTTATTGAGCGAAGATTTGGCCTTGGCGGGCTTTTATGGGATGTATCACCCCGGTGTGGGCGTGGCCACATACACCTTGCCAGATCCTTGCGCCGACACGACAAATATATCAGACCTAGGCTTTGCTGCGTCGCCAATGCAAATGCCCGCCCCCTTAGTTGGCTACCCCGCAACGAGCACCTTACCCACATGCTTTGCCGCTGATGCCGTGAGTGATTCAGAGGCCTTAGTTGTGCACCGTGTTGAACCTAGGCAAGTCGATACCAGTACCATTACCACAAACGATGTTCCATATCTGCAAACCGCCGACTGCGAAACTGGCACTCCTTTTATAATGTCTGCTAACGCAGCGGATTTAATTTTGCAAATTAAAGACTGCAGCACATTGGCCGCAGCGTGGCCCTATGTGGTGCGCAGCTATTTCATTAGCCCGTGCGAAGACTGCAGTGGCGGGGGTGACGGTAAGCCTACCTTAAAAGTACACGAATTTAGTGGTGGTGTGCTGGCGACTAGGGCCTTAGTGGCCGGCGTAGAAGACATGCACTTTAGTTACGGAATGGATCTCGATTTGAATGGTAGCCCAGATTGTTATACGAGCGACCCGACCGCCGATGCCGCGCCCACGGGATGCAGCGGCGGATGGGAGGTGGACGATTGGAAAAATTGGGCAAATGTAGTGTCGATACGCGTGAGTTTGCTGGTGCGAGGCGCAGTTGCCACGGGTGGTGATACGGCAAAAACTTTTGATCTTGGGCGCGCCAGCCGCAGCGGGCCCTTTAGTGATGGTTATAAGCGCCAAGTGTATTCCTCGGTGATTAGCGTGCCTAATGTTGGGGGAGTGCGGGAAAGTGAATAGAGTACTGGCTGGGCAAAATTCACAGCGGGGTGTGGTGCTTGTTGTGGTGTTAATTATGTTGGGGGTGTTCAGTGTCATTGTGGTGAGCATGATTGGCGGTAGCAATATTAATTTTAAAATTGCCGGTAATCAGCAATACCGAATGGAGGCAAAGTTAGCCGCCCGCCACGCCTTGGAAACGTATGTGAGTAATCCGAATAATTTTGCCTTGCCGCTGCCAACTGGCACTAGCGCTATTGATGTCGATTTTAATGGTGATGGTGTTGCCGATATGTCCGCCGCGGTTCCGCCGCCAACATGCTTGCGCACCGCGCCGGTTATGCGGTCGGAATTAAAAGAGCGTAATGTAAAAGATCGCGACTGTTTTAAATCTGTGCAAACCGTGGGGGGTAATATTTTTAGTGATACCTCTGGCACTGCGGCGGTGTTGAAGTCGGGCTGCGTAAAAATGACTTGGGACACTCTTGCCACGGTTAACGACAATGTTACTGGTGCGGCAGTTGAAATGCATCAAGGTGTCTATTTGCGAGCAGGCGAGGGCACCACGTGCCGCTAATATACCTAGCAAACTCAGTGAACTCTGGAGTTGAGATACGATGAATATAAAGCCAGTAAAATTGTATAAAAAAATACTCGTCGCACTCAGCTGTACGTTATTTTTAACGCCAGTGCTTGCTGAAGATATAGATTTATTTGTTGGCCGCAGCGCCTCAGTTGACCCGCCTACGGTAATGCTGACCTGGGAATCGCCTTCTAACACTGCGGCTAACAAGAGACATAATTGTCGATATATTGACGGTAGCGGCAATGTTACTTCGGTGGATCCTTCACTAGGGGCAGATACGGTTGGAGGAATGGAGCAGTGCGCTATTGTTAATGCCCTGCAAACTATTCGAAATAGCCCTGAATTGCATGGTACGTTAAGAGTCGGATTAATGACTTATAACGATAATAAAACTGGGGTGGGCGGCGGAAATTGCGGGTATTTGATGGTGACCCCCCGCCTTTTAGACATTGCTGGCCTCGATAGTTTTATTACAACGATGAAGGAATTGACTGGGCTTCCTGGCAATACAAGCAAGGTAGGCGAGACTGTGGCAGAAGTTTGGGCCGCGTTGAATGGCTTACCGACCTCATGCTCGGGTAGGGACTATTCCGAATTTGCGACTACGTCTACCAACTGCAGTAATGCAGTGATGATTTATATTGGTAATGCAGTAAAGACAACGGCTAATCCGAGTGATGGTACTGATGATCCAGGTGGGGAACTGCTAACGGAATTAGGAAAATTTTATACCCCTGGTAGCAATAAATACAATGAGTTCGCCACTATTCGCAGCGGTAATTTAACGCCAGCAGACAAATATTGGGCCGATGAGTGGACGCGGTTTATGCGCTATGCGGATGTTGATGTGAGCGCCCAAGCTGACCGCAATGTGACCACTTATACCGTCGCGGTTTTTGATGAAGACTTTCTACGGTTTGATAAAGTCGCAAACACACTTACGTTCTATCAGGAAATGGCCGCGGTTGGCGGCGGTGAATCTTACTTGGTTAAGAGTACTGAAGCGGATGCATTGACGCGTATATTGCTGGAGATTTTTGACGAGGTTCAGGACGTAAATAGTGTGTTTTCGTCCGCCACCTTGCCGGTGAGTGCAAATACCCAGGGCACCTATGAAAACCAAATTTACATCGCCATGTTCCGGCCTGACCCGTCGGGTGGCCCCCGCTGGGTAGGCAATGTTAAGCAGTTTCAGTTTGGGGTGAACGACGCGGGTTCTATCGTGTTAACTGATGCCGACGATAGCACCACAGGCTCCAATTCAATTGTCAACGCAATAACCGGTGGTTTGGTGGATGACGCGCTGAGCTTTTGGACGGCGAATGACTTTAGTAGTGTGGCCGACAGGCCAGCGTCGCCCGACGGATTTTGGCGAAACAGCCCAGAAGGTGATGGCGGTTCACAGGATGCGCCAGACGGTGACTTGGTGCAAAAAGGTGGCGCCGCGCAAATGCTGCGGGTGGACTATTTAACTAGCAGTAGTGCGCGACGAGTGTATACCAATAAATGCTCAGCGGGCAATTGCAATGCCGCTGGCTTAGCAAATTTTGATGCCAGCAACAGTGATTTAACAGGTTATTTCGATACATTGTTGTCGGCTAGCAGTAGCAGCACGTTGTCGTCGATTACGGCGGGTGCTTACGGTACCGCAGATGGAAGCGTGTCGTGCGAAAAGGTTAAGGGAAAATGGAATTGCAATTATTCCTTAACACCGACTAGCGTTAGCATCACTAGCGGTGGTAGTGCATTCGACTTTAATGCCACGTATGACTCTGTACTCCTAGGTAGTGGCATTCCTGGTAGCAGTCAATGCAGTTCGAGTCCCTGCGCAATTACTGCTGGCTCTGCAACTAGTTTCACTTTGTATAATATGGGCAGCAATATTTCTGGTAGCTTCAGTGCCGGCACAATAACTAAGGTGAGTAAATTCATTAAGGTTAACCAGAGTAGTCATGGTATAAGCGGTACGCAAACGCTTAAAAGCTGTGTGAGGAATGGTGAGTCGGGCAGTGACGATATATTCAATGGCACAGCGGTAACGTCTGGCGACGTTGTTTTGAGTAGTGTTAATACGGTCGATACGGATAATTACACTGGTGTATTTGAAAGTGCCGTATTTATCGCGCCGTCTGCTAGCGTGCAATGTGGCAGCAGCGGCGACACCCTTACCGCCGCCAATTTAATTAACTGGATTCGTGGCGACGATATTGCTGGTAACGAGGCCATGACTGGGCCATGCCCGCAGGGCTCTCGGAACGCCAGTTGCCCCATTTCTATTCGCGGTTCTGTTCACGGCGACGTTTTGCACTCAAGGCCTGCGGTAGTCAACTATGGCAGCGGTACCGGCGTGGTGGTTTACTACGGATCAAATGACGGTCATTTTCGCGCCATTAACGGCAATCAAACCGCCTCAATTACTAACGGTACGGTAACAGTTCGACCCGGCGGTGAACTGTGGAGTTTTGTGGCCAAGGATTTTCTTAATCAATTTCCGCGTTTGTTCCGCGACGATCCGGCAATCCGCTTTCCCGATACGCCAGTAAGTTCAAACAAGGAGCGCCGCCAGTATTTCTTTGACGGTACAACTACTTTTTTCCAAGACGACAGAGCGAGCAGTGCCACGTCGGGCCATAAGTACCTTTATTTAAGCTCCCGCCGAGGTGGCCGATTCATCTATGCCATGGACGTGACTAATCCCTTGGCACCATCGCTAATGTGGAAAATAGATAACAGTATTATAAATGAGCTGGGTTACACGTGGTCGCAGCCTAAGGTGACAAAAATTGGTGGCCGTGATCGTCCGGTATTAATTTTCGGTGCAGGCTATTCAACAACGCAAGATGCAGATCCGGTGACTACGGCAGATAACATGGGCCGAGGAGTGATTATTCTTGACGGTATTACCGGCAAGATTATTTGGGCGTCGCTGTACAGTTGCACAGGTATTGGCGCTAGTAATTATGCATCGCTCACCACCGAGGGCGTGGCGGGTAGTTGTAGTGCCAATACTAATTTGACCAGTGCCTTTGCGGCAGACATCACCTTCTTGGATCGTCGTGCAGACGGTTATACCGATCGCTTATATGCCAGCGATGTGGGCGGTAATATTTGGCGCGTTGATCTGGATCCGCTAACGTCCTATACGGGGACGGGCACCAGTGTTCCGAGCACGCAAATAGCGATCAGTAAATTTGCGGCGCTAGCCGGTACTGGCAATGACAAGCGCAAGTTTTTATTCGGTGTTGATATTATTCCAACCGCGACCCGTGACTTGGTTGTTGCCGTTAGCGGCGATCGCGAACACCCTTTGTATACTAGCGCCGCGACCCTAGGAACGGCGCAAAATGTGCAAAACCGCTTTTATATGCTTATTGATAGTAATATTGGCGCATCGGCTGGTTCTACGGCGGCGATAGTGAATAGTAATTTACTGAATCAAGCCGTTGACAGTAATAATGACATTACAAATTGCTTCGATGCGGCAACAAGTGGTTATGATAAATTAACTGTAGATAGCGCAGATAACAATGCGACCGCATGCACCGGTACAAATTCTGAACGCTACGTTTTTGACGGGCGCAATACCACCTATAAAGGTTATTACTTTAATTTGAGTACAGGTGAAAAAGGTGTAAATGCGCCGCTAACAGAGGCGGGTACGGTGTATTTTGCTACCAATCAGCCCGATACTCGTACTAATACTACGTCGTGTAAAAGTGGCTTAGGCCGTGCCTTTGCCTATAAAGTTAATCTGTTTGACGGCAGCCGTACTACTACCGAATACAGTGGCGGCGGTTTACCGCCTAGCCCAATTTCTGGACTAGTTAATTTAAACGATGAAATTCGTTTCTTTATTATGGGCGGCGACGGCGACTCAATTTATAAACCAAGCAATGGCAAGGTAATCAATAGTGGTCGTAAACGGATGTACTATTTTTATAGGTAGTGAATAAATAAACGCAGCAAGATATTTTTCTTGCTGCTTTAGTTAGCTTTTCTCGTCTAGCTGATATTTCTTAAGCTTATAGCGAAACTGCCTAAAGGTGAGGCCCAAGGTTTTGGCTGATTCAGTTTTGTTCCAGCGATTAGCCTCTAGGGCATCGGCAATAATCTCTTTTTCAATACCGGCGATGTATTCCTCGAGCTGTCCCGTTGCGGCGCTGAAATGCTTGCCGCTATCTTGGGCGTTGGTTGTTATATTTGTTTGCTGAGTGATACTGGGCAGCGACAGGTCACTGGCTGTGATGGTGTCGTTTTCGCACAAGGTGGCGGCGCGTTCAATAATGTTTTCTAGCTCGCGAACATTGCCGGGAAAACTGTATTGGCACAGGCTGCTTAGTGCCGTTTTATCTAAGGTAGGCGGTCTCACTCCCCATTCCTTACCAATTTTCTCTAGCATGAATTTGGCTAATAAGGGAATGTCACTGGCGCGGTCGCGGAGGCTGGGCACCTGCACTTCAATAACATTTATGCGATAAAACAAGTCGCTGCGAAAACGCTCGGCGGCAACCGCTTTGGCTAAGTCGCGGTGGGTGGCACTAAGAATGCGCACGTCGACAGGGATCTCTTGGGTGGAGCCAATGCGGCGCACGGCTTTTTCTTGAATGGCGCGCAGTAATTTAACCTGCATGTTCAGGGGAAGGTCCGCGACTTCATCTAGGAAGAGCGTGCCACCATTGGCCGCTTCAAATAGGCCCTCTTTATGGTCATAAGCGCCGGTAAAACTGCCTTTGCTGTGGCCAAAAAATTCGCTCTCTACTAGCTCGCTGGGGATCGCGCCGCAGTTAACCGGCACAAAGGGAGCATCGCTGCGGGGGCCGTTGGCGTGAATAAGTCTGGCAACCACTTCTTTGCCGCTTCCGGATTCGCCGCTGATATAAACCGGCGCCTGACTCCGCGACAGTTTTAAAATTTGTTCGCGCAGATTGATAATACTTTGGGTTTCACCGAGCAAGCGCGTATTGCTGCTGCCGTCGAACTGGGGCTCGCGGCGGTCGAGCTTTAAGGCAGTTTTTACTAGCCCCCGCAATTGCTCAACGGATACCGGCTTGCTGATAAAGTCGAAGGCGCCAGATTTCAGTGCTTCTACGGCGAGCTCGGTACTGCCATAGGCAGTGAGCACGGCCACGGCAGTGCACAGCGAGCTATTTTGAATATGGCGAACTATTTCCAGTCCGGAGCCATCGGGCAGTTTTATATCGGTAAGACAAAGGCTGATATTGGCGGTGCTATTTAGCGCCTGAATTGCGTCGCGCACATTGCCTACCGCAATGGTGTTTAAACCCATTCGACTAATGGTGATATCCAGTAATTCGCGAATATCTGGCTCATCATCAATGATTAAAACGGTTTGCTGCATGCTGGATCGCTCTTTCATTATTGCTGGTTTAGTGCTGTTTTAATTGGCACGTTTGGCTTTTAATCAAGCAAGGTGCCGCGGTCGGGATGCGAGAATTGTAATCGAAAACAACTTTGCGCAAGTGCGGTGCGCTGGTAATAAATATGGATTTGATTAGCTAAACATAATTCTCGACATAAATAGAGTCCTAGGCCGTTGCCTTGCGATTGAGTGGTGAAAAAGGGTTCAAATATTTTATCTTCGTCTTCCGGATTTATACCCGCGCCGTTGTCGATAATGTCCAGTATTACGGCGCCCGAACGGGGCGAGTTGTGGCAGCGAAATAATAATTCGGCTTTGCCGTGTTTGGCTGCACCATGGCGTGCGCCATTGTCGGCGATATTCGAGATAATTTGGCTGAGCTGGCTGCGGTCAACATTAACGGTGTCGAACTCGCCTTGCTTTTCGAGACTCATGCTGAGCCCGCAATGTTCGGTGGGGCGCCAGTCGTCAATGAAGTTTTGCAACCACTCGCTTAAAGAAAAGCGCTGTGGCTGCGGGCTGCGGCCCCGCGACAGTTCGAGAATGTTTTTGATAATGTCATTCATGCGCAGCGCGTGACTTTGAATAATGTCGGCAAAACGGGTGTCGCTGCTGTCGAGATTGGGACTTTCGGCGAGCAATTGTGCCGCGTGGCTAATGGCGCTCAAGGGATTGCGAATTTCATGGGCGATGCTGGCGGTGAAGCGACCCAGCGAGGCGAGCTTCAGGTTTTGTGCGCGCTGGGTAATTTTGCTGATGTTCTCAATATAAAGCAGGCAGTCGCTGTGATCGTGGGCTTCGAGGTTGGTCATATTAACGTGAACATCGAGGTGCTGGGGGCCGACGCCGATAATACGTGAATGATTTACCCCTTCTTTGGCCATTTCAATAAGCATTGCTGGAGCGTATTGGTTTTGATCGGTCGCCGCGGGGCGAATATCGAGCAACTCTTGGGCGGCGGCATTGATGAGTTTGATGTGGCCAGTTTGCGACATCACAATAATACCGGTCTGCATTCTTTGCACAATGCGCTGATTGATTGCCGACAGCTTTTCAATGTCGGTGCGTCGTCGCTCAGCTAATTGCTGGGTTTTAACAATGCGGGCGCTGAGGTAGCGAATGGCGATGGCGGCCGAAAAATAGGCCATGCCGGTGATGCCGGCAACAATAAATTGCTGGGTGCCAACCCGCTCGTAAAGCGTGTGTACCGTAACTTCGCTGATGGCGGTGATCGTGGCGAGGGCGGCAATGGCCAAACTCAGCTGGCTAGATAAGGTGATGCTGGCGGCGCTAATCGACACAATGAGCAACAGCGGCAAGCCGGAATCGGCGCTGCCTGAGCAATAGCTCATAAAGATAATGGCGCCAATATCGACGAAAAACTCGAAAAACAGCTGGGTAGGGCTGTAGCGGCCCGTCATGAAATAGTGGCGTACTAACAGGCCTAGGGCAAAAATGGCGTAGGCTGAAGCCACCACCGCAAATAATCGGGGGGCGCTGGTGCCCAATGTCGACTTAGCGGGGCCAAATATGAGCGCCACAAAAAAGGCGCCAGCCAGCGCAAAGCGGTAAGCACTGTACACGCGCATTATTGCGCGCTGCTGGATATGATCTTGGGCGATGGCCATAATATACCTTAGTGGGTTCTAGTCTCAGTTTATACGTCCATAGTGGGGGATGCACTCTCGCTTATTTGATAGAATAATGCGTCCTAATTGAGTGCTAGGCTCGAGCTGCCGTAAATAAGCCGAATTTAGCCCCCGTTTTTGTAGATGGAAACCGTTTAATGACTTCACTGCGTATTGTGCTGGCTCAAATTAATCCTGTGGTTGGGGATATTGAAGGCAACACTAACAAGATTATTGCCACCATAGAGACGGCGGTTTCTCGTCACGATCCTCAGTTAATCTTATTTCCCGAGCTGGTAGTGACCGGCTACCCCCCAGAGGATTTGCTGCTGCGCGACAGCTTGGTGCATCGCATTGAGCGGGCGCTGCAAAAAATCGCCAGCCAAGCTCCTAAGTGCTATGTGGTGGTGGGCTATCCACGGTCCTTAGATGGCAATCTATACAATGCCGCTGGGGTGTTTTTTGGCGGCAAATTGGTCAACGAATATCACAAGCAGTGCCTGCCCAATTATCGGGTATTTGATGAAAAGCGTTACTTTAAAGAAGGTAAGCACACCCTAGTAATGGATATCTTTGGGGTGCCAACCGCGATCAGTATCTGCGAAGACGTGTGGGAAGACGCGCCCACCGCTGGCGCCAAGGCCGAAGGTGCCCAGCTAATGCTTAACCTCAGTGCCTCACCATTCCACGCGGGCAAGCAAATTGAGCGCGAGGCATTGCTGGCCCAGCGTGCATGGCAGGGTGGTATGCCGGTGGTGTACTGCAATTTGGTGGGCGGCCAAGATGAATTAGTTTTTGATGGCGCCTCGATGGTGGTGTCGGCGGAAGGCGAATTAATCTCCCGCAGCCCTGCTTATATTGAATATATCAGCTGCGTTACTGCGAACTGGGATGGTCGCCGCCTGCGTTTTGACGAGGGCGAAGTCAGCGATTTACGTCCGGTGTTAGAGGATATTTACGAGACTCTTGTGCTGGGCGTGCGGGATTACGTTAATAAAAATGGTTTTAAGAGTGTGGTCTTGGGTTTGTCGGGTGGTATCGATTCGGCGGTAACCTTGGCGATAGCTGTAGATGCGCTGGGCGCGGATCGAGTGGAGGCGGTAATGATGCCCTTCCGCTATACCGCCTCGATGAGCATGGAAGATGCCCAGGCCCAGGCGGCTATTCTTAAAGTGCGTTATCAGGTAATTTCTATCGAGTCGGTTTACGATGCTTTTATGCTGGCCCTAAATGACGAGTTTGAAGGCCTAAGTACCGACAAAACCGAAGAGAATTTACAGGCCCGCTGTCGCGGTGTGTTGCTGATGGCGATCTCCAATAAAAAGGGTTCACTGGTACTAACCACCGGCAATAAGAGTGAAGTGGCGGTGGGTTACTCCACCTTGTACGGTGATATGGCCGGCGGCTTTGATGTGCTCAAAGACGTTTCGAAGATTCGAGTTTTTGAATTGGCGCGCTACCGTAATAGCTTGTCGCCAGCGATTCCGCAGCGGGTTATCGACCGGCCACCGTCGGCGGAACTAGCGCCAGACCAAAAAGATGAAGATAGTTTACCTCCCTACGATATTCTCGATCAGGTCATTGAGCGGTATATTGAACACGATGAGAGCGCCGAGACGATTATTGCCGCGGGTTTTGAGCGCGAGATGGTTTATCGGATTTTGCGACTGATCGATATCAATGAGTACAAGCGCCGCCAAGCCCCAATCGGCACGCGGATTACCGAGCGTGGCTTTGGTCGCGATCGTCGCTACCCCATCACCCAAAAATGGCCGATTGGCGATTAATAGGGTGTTTTTCAACAAGATAGCTTAATAAGGCTGCTAAGACTTACGGCTGTGTTTCACAGCCGATGTATTTCCGCATCAGACAATCAGGGAATAGGGCAGCATGGAATTACGGGCAAGCAATGTACGAAAGCTCAAGGACGGAACTTTCGATGTATTAATACTTGGTGGTGGCATTAACGGCGCGGTATCCGCTGCCGCGTTAGCGGCAAAGGGCGCGAAAGTCGCGCTGATTGACCGCGGCGATTTTGCGGGGCTAACCAGTTCTAACTCCTCAAATTTGGCGTGGGGGGGCATTAAATACTTAGAGAATCACGAGTATTTTTTGGTGAACAAGCTTTGCCGTAGCCGCAATCATTTGATGCGCAGCTACCCTTCAACCGTAAAAGAAATTCGCTTTCTTACCACTATTCAAAAAGGCTTTCGGTTTCCGGCTTTTTTCGTTTATTTAGGTACCATTGTGTATTGGCTCTTTGGCCGGTTTGTGACCCGCGCACCGCGTTACATGAGCCGCGCGGCGCTGGCTAACGCTGAGGGGGTTATTGATACCAGCAATGCCGAAGGAGGATTTGAATACTCGGATTGCTACCTTTACGACAACGATGCCCGCTTTGTATTTAATTTTGTGCGCACCAGCCTGAATTACGGCGGCATCGTTGCTAACTACGTTGAGTCCCTCGGCGCCGAACGCCGAGATGGTCTGTGGCATAGCCGTGTGCGCGACAATATCAGTGGCGAGCAATTTACTATTCGCGCCAAAGTACTCATAAACGCCTGTGGTCCCTATGTTGATACTCATAATCAGTTGAGCGGTCAGCACACCGCGCACCGCCACTTGTTTTCCAAAGGCATACACCTAATTGTTGATCAAATCACTGAAAGTCACCGAATACTGACTTTTTTTGCCAGTGACGGTCGCCTGTTTTTTGTGATTCCAATGGGCCCCAAAACCTGTATTGGCACCACTGATACCCAAGTTGAAAGCGCCGAGGTTGAAGTGACCGAGGCCGACCGCCAGTTTGTGTTGGACAATGTTAACGCCTTGCTCAAGCTTGAAAAGCCGCTGACCACTGCCGACATTATCTCTGAGCGCTGTGGTGTGCGGCCCTTGGCACTAAAAGGCGAAGATGGCGTGGCCGATTGGGTGAAGCTGTCTCGCAAGCACGCGATCGATGTTAATGCGCAAGACCAGCATCTCAGTATTTTTGGCGGCAAGCTCACCGACTGCATCAACGTTGGCGACGAAGTGGCCGAGTTGGTGGCAGATTTGGGTATAAATCTGCCTTACGCCAAACAGCGCTGGTACGGCGAGCCAGGTAATAGCGTAAAGCGCGAATACCTCCATCAAGCCGCGCTGATGGATCTCGATGCTTTAACTGACCCCAGCTCATCAGAACCGCTAACCCAGCGCTTGTGGCGCCGCTACGGGCGCAGCGCCATCGAAATGCTAGAAATGATTCGCGAAGACCCCAGCAGCGCGGAGTTGCTTATTGAAAACGCCGAGTACCTGCGCTGTGAGATAGAGCACGCCGCAAGGCGGGAAATGATCACCAAACTCGACGACTTCCTGCGCCGTCGCTCAAAAATAGCACTGGTAGTGCGCAGAGAAGACATTATCAATGCCCCAGGTCTGCATGAAGCCTGCGAAATTTTGTTTGGCGACGAAGCGGAAGCGAAGTTGGCAGAGTATGTGGCGGCGACTGCTGGGTGATTCGCTGGATGCCGGACGGGAGACGGGAGACGCAAAGGCTTTGAACCTCGGAGCTTATCTTAGCGTCTCCCGTCTAGCGTATAGCAACTAAGACGGCATCCACAAAAAAAGGCCGCAATCGGCGGCCTTATTACAAACTATGTTACTTGCTGGAGATTAGGCTTAACGCCAAAAGCGTCTCCCATCTCCCGTAAAGCGTCTTGCAGTCCTACTGCTCCGTCTCTTCCCGATTATCAAACTTCGGTGGCTCATAGCGATCAAACAAGCCTAGGGTCGCTTTATTGATAACCGAACCTTCCTGATCTAAACCAACTTGGCTAACAAAATTGCCATTTTTGTCTAGCGAGGGGTGGTTGGGGTAGTTTTTGCGCAGCACCATTAGCGATTGATCGGCTAGGTCGTTCATTCCCAGCAGCAAATATGCCTGTACCATTACCGCGAGGGCGTCTGGTATAGCGGGGGTTTGCGGCAGGTTTTCAATTACATAGCGACCACGGTTGGCGGCGGCTAAGTAGGCTTTACGCTTGAAATAGTAATTGGCAACGTTAATTTCGTAGCGCGCCAGACGGTTGCGCAACTGCACCATCCGCGCCTTGGCGTCGGGTGCGTATTCGCTGTCTGGGAAGCGCTGCAGCAACTGCCGGAAGTCATCAAATGACTTAATCGTCGAACCGGGGTCGCGCTGGGTCATATCCGTGGGGATAAAACGCTCCAAAAAGCCCTCACCGTCGGTGTAGTTGGCTAGCCCGCGCATATAGTAGGCATAGTCAACTTTCGGGTGCTGGGGGTGCAAACGAACAAAGCGATCAGCGGCAGCCACCGCAGCTTCGTTGTCGCCACCGCGATAATAACCGTAAATAATCTCTAATTGCGCCTGTTCGGCGTACGGGCCGAAAGGATAGCGGCTTTCTAGGAGCTGTAAATTCTCCACGGCCAATGAAAAGTTTTTGCTTTTCAGGTAGCCTTGCGCAGCTTCGTAGATTTCTCGCTCCGAAAATTCGGGCCGATCTGGATCGCTGGCACAGCCAACCACCAGTATGCTTATAAAGAGAAGTGCAAAGACCTTAACGACAGCTTTCATGTAATTTTTCCAAATAGCGGAATATCCCCAAAGACCCCTTGCCTTAGCGAGGGCCTGCTATTTAAACACAGCGCGAAGATGGTATAAAGAATCAGCTATGACCGAGATTATAGATCGACAGGAAATTGTTCCCGCGGGCTTCAATGGCGACCGTTTTGACCAAGTGGCTGCCCAGTTGTTCCCAGAGTATTCACGCTCGCGCCTCCAAACGTGGATAAAAAGCGGTGAACTCACCGTCAATGGTGAGGTTCAGCGCACCCGCGACAAGGTTTACGAAGACGATAAGCTAAATTTACACGCCGAATTACAGTCCGAAGTGCGCTGGGAAGCTGAGGAAATTGAGCTTGATATCGTCTTTGAAGACGAACATGTTCTTGTTATTAATAAACCGGCAGGTTTAGTTGTACACCCTGGCGCAGGTAATCCCGACGGTACTTTGTTGAATGCCCTGCTAAATCACTTTCCCGATATTGCTACTGTCCCGCGTGCGGGGATTGTTCATCGTCTCGATCGCGACACTACGGGCTTGATGATTGCCGCCAAAACCTTAGAAGCTCACACCAGCTTGGTTGCTCAGCTTCAGGCGCGTGAAGTACACCGCGAATACGATGCGGTGGTCTTTGGCACCATGACCGGCGGCGGCACGGTAGATGAGCCCATGGGGCGTCACCCACGCCAACGTACCAAAATGGCGGTGAGCCAAATTGGTGGCAAAGAGGCGATTACCCATTATCGCGTTACGCGGCGTTTTTTAAATCACACCCATATTCGCTGCTTTTTAGAAACCGGTCGCACCCATCAAATTCGGGTGCACATGGCGCATATTAAATACCCCCTAATTGGCGACCCGCTCTACGCTGGTCGGCCGCGTCTGCCCAAGGGCGCCAGCGAAGTGCTAATTACCGCGCTGCGTGGTTTTGGCCGTCAGGCCCTGCACGCCCGCCGTTTAGAGCTGGAACACCCCATATCTGGCGATACCATGTCTTGGGAAGTGCCGCTGCCAGAAGACATGAAGGCGCTGTTGGCAGTGTTGTCTACCGAGGACGTACGCTGAGTGTGGCTGACGCCAGATTGGCCGGCACCGGCTTCGGTGGTCGCGCTGTCGACCACCCGAAGTGGTTTTGCGGGGTTTAAGGGCGCGAGTACGGGCCCGTATGAAGGCTTTAACCTTGGCGACCACGTTGCCGATAGCCCTGAAGCGGTGGCAGAAAATCGCGATCAGTTACTTGGCGCCTGCGCCGGTTTAGCGAGTATTGGCTGGCTAAACCAGGTGCACGGCACCGACGTTGTCACGCTGGCGCAATCGCCAGTTACTGTGCCGAGTGCTGACGCCAGTATTTCCAAGGTGGCGGGTTTGGGTTGTGGGGTGCTAACCGCCGACTGCGTGCCGGTGCTGTTTTGCTGTCGCGATGGAACGCAAGTCGCCGCTGCTCACGCCGGTTGGCGGGGGCTGTGTGCCGGCGTTTTGACAAATACCGTGCAAGCCTTTAATTGCTCGGCCAGCGACGTGTTGGCGTGGATTGGCCCCGCAATTTCCCAAGCTCACTTTGAAGTTGGCGCAGAGGTTTACCGCGCGTTTAAGGCTGATTTTGCGGGGCCGGCCTCGGCCGAGATCGATTCTGCCTTTAAATCTGTTGGGGCAAAGTCGGGTCATTACCATGCCGATCTTTATGCCCTCGCTAAAGCGCAATTGCTCGCTGTTGGGGTGGGCTGGGTGGGCGGCGCGCAGCGCTGCACGTTTGCAGAGGCAGATGAGTTTTATTCCTTTCGGCGCGACGGAATCACCGGTCGTCAATTAAGTTTGATCTATATCAAGCCCTAGGCTCTTATTCGCTCCTTCGCTTGGGTTTACTCCTATCTCATCTTGAAATTTACACGCTCCTCCCCCATTTATAGAGCATGACAAGTGAGGGCATTCGCCTTCTAGTTACTGTTGTCGGAGAGCTCAAAATGCGAATAGATCGTTTTACTACTTCTTTGCAAACCGCGGTTGCAGATGCCCAGTCACTGGCGCTGGGCAAAGACCATCAATACATCGAAGCGGTACATTTACTTGGTGCCCTAGTTAAACAGCAGGGCGGTAGTGCTAGGCCCTTGTTAACGCAAGCGGGCGCCAATATTCCTCTGCTAGAGCAGAGTATTGCGGCGGCGTTGGAGCGTATGCCTACGGTGCAAGGCGCGGGCGGTGATGTGCATATTTCACCGGCTTTGGCGCGTATTTTTAATGTAACAGACAAGCTCTCCCAGCAGCGCAAGGACAGCTATATTTCCAGCGAACTGGTGTTGTTGGCAATATTAGAGTCCAGCGATGAAGCCGCCAAGCTCCTCGCCGATTGCGGCGTTAAAAAAGGTGCGCTCAATGCGGCAATTGATAAAGTGCGCGGTGGCCAAGCGGTCGATGATGCCTCTGCCGAAGAGTCGCGCCAAGCCTTAGACAAATACACCATTGATTTAACCGAGCGCGCTGAGTCTGGCAAATTAGACCCCGTGATTGGTCGCGACGATGAAATTCGCCGCACTATTCAGGTTTTGCAGCGCAGAACAAAAAATAACCCAGTGCTAATTGGTGAGCCTGGTGTAGGTAAAACCGCCATTGTTGAAGGTTTGGCCCAGCGTATTGTGAATGGCGAAGTGCCCGAGGGCTTAAAAAACAAACGAGTATTGTCTTTAGACTTGGGCGCCTTATTGGCCGGTGCAAAATTCCGTGGTGATTTTGAAGAGCGCTTAAAGGCGGTGCTCAATGAATTGTCTAAGGAAGAGGGCCGGGTGATTCTGTTCATAGACGAATTGCACACTATGGTTGGCGCCGGTAAAGCCGAGGGCGCTATGGACGCGGGCAATATGCTCAAACCCGCCTTGGCGCGGGGTGAGCTGCACTGCGTGGGCGCTACCACCTTAAACGAGTATCGCCAATCGATTGAGAAAGACGCGGCGCTGGAGCGGCGCTTCCAAAAAGTTTTGGTGGAGGAACCTTCAGAAGAAGACACCATCGCAATTTTGCGTGGTCTGAAAGAGCGCTACGAAGTGCATCACGGCGTGGACATCACCGACTCGGCGATTATCGCCGCCACCAAATTGTCGCAGCGCTATATCACCGACCGTCAACTACCAGACAAGGCCATTGATTTAATCGACGAAGCTGCCAGCCGCATTCGTATGGAAATTGATTCCAAGCCCGAGGTCATGGACAAGCTTGAACGGCGTTTGATTCAATTAAAAATTCAGCGCGAGGCGGTTAAAAAAGACGACGACCTTGCCGCTCGTAAACAGCTAGACATTCTTAACGCCGATATCACCAAGGTCGAAAAAGAATTTTCTGATCTGAATGAAATTTGGAAAGGTGAGAAGGCCGCGCTGCAAGGCTCGGCGCAAATTAAAGTGGATTTAGAACAAGCCAAACTTGAGCTGGAAACCGCCCGCCGCGCCGGTGATTTAACCCGTATGTCTGAGCTTCAATACGGCAAAATTCCCGAGCTGGAAAAGAAATTAGCCAGCGCCGACGCGGTGGATCACGGCACCATGCAATTGCTGCGCAATAAAGTGTCGGAAGAAGAGGTCGCCGAGGTTGTGTCGCGCTGGACCGGTATTCCCATTAGCAAAATGCTGGAAGGTGAGCGCGATAAATTACTGCGCATGGAAGATGAACTGCACCAGCGGGTAATTGGCCAGAGCGAGGCGGTAGAAGCAGTGTCTAATGCCGTGCGTCGCAGCCGCGCCGGCTTAAGTGATCCTAATCGGCCAAACGGTTCCTTCCTGTTTTTGGGGCCAACCGGCGTGGGTAAAACCGAACTGTGCAAAGCACTGTCGATGTTCCTTTACGACAGCGAAGACGCCATGGTGCGCATTGATATGTCGGAGTTTATGGAGAAGCACTCGGTGGCTCGCTTAATTGGCGCGCCTCCGGGCTATGTTGGCTACGAAGAAGGCGGCTATCTCACTGAGGCGGTGCGCCGTCGTCCATACTCATTGCTGTTATTGGATGAGGTCGAGAAAGCGCACCCCGATGTGTTTAATATTTTGTTGCAGGTTCTGGATGACGGGCGCCTCACCGACGGCCAAGGTCGCACCGTCGATTTTCGCAATACCGTGATTGTAATGACCTCGAATCTTGGCTCCGATGTTATTCAGGAAATGACCGTTGCCGGTAGCGAGTACCCCAAAATTCGCGATGCGGTGCTCAATGTGGTGTCTGGGCATTTCCGTCCAGAATTCATTAACCGGATTGATGAACTGGTGGTGTTTGAGCCCTTAGATCGCACTCAGGTACAGGCCATTGCCGGTATCCAGTTGGGCATTCTCAACAGCCGTTTGGCTGAGCGGGAGCTGCGCCTTGAGGTGAGCGACGAAGCCATGGATCGCTTGGCCGATATTGGCTTTGATCCGGTTTACGGCGCACGGCCGCTCAAGCGGGCGATTCAGCAGCAATTTGAAAACCCGCTAGCGCAAAGCTTATTGAAAGGTGAGTTTGTTGCGGGGCAGGTAATCAATGCCACGGTCGATGAGGGAAAAATTGTGTTTAAAGCGCCGCGCTTGCAGTGAACGTTTGCCCCGGTTAAATGCGTGCCCAAGCGGATGTTAACGGTGGGTTGTAAGTAAAAATTCGTATTGATTTGGTATTTAAGGTGATCTGTGGCGGTGCCTGTGTCGTAAAGACCGGGCACAACCACTAATAACCGAGGTGCCACAATGAAATACCAAACTCAGCGATTCCCGCAGCGAGGGCTGCTGGCTCTATCTGTTCTCAGCGCAGCCATTCTCAGCCAGTATGCGATGGCATCCAGCCACCGTGAAGCACCATTCATCGCCGGTTCGCCTAAGGTCGATGGCACCGATTTCTATATGTTCCGCAGCTATGAAGCGGATCGCAGTGATTATGTAACCCTAATCGCCAACTACCAGCCCCTGCAAGACGCCTACGGCGGCCCCAACTACTTTACTATGGACCCGACCGCCCTTTACGAAATACACATCGACAATAATGGCGATGCGGTAGAAGACCTTACGTTTCAATTTAAATTTAACAATGCCTACGGCCAGGCCAATGCCGCGGGTTTAATCACCAATGGTGAAATTGAAACTGGTAACGGTGGGGTGCAAGTGCCGTTGGCCGCAGTGGGCGGCGGCAGTGGCAGTACGCCTGGTTATTTGAATGTGGTCGAAACCTATTCGGTGAATGTGGTTAGCGGTGATCGCCGCAGCGGAATGAGCAGCGCAGTGAGCATGGCGGGCGGTGGCACTACCTTCACCAAGCCAGTTGATAATATTGGTAATAAAACAATTCCCGATTACGCCGGCTACGCCGCGCAGTATGTTTACGACATTAGCGTGCCAGGTTGCAGCGGCCAAGGTCGTGTGTTTGTTGGTCAGCGCCGCGAAGGCTTTGTGGTGAATTTAGGCGAGATTTTTGACCAAGTAAGCCTGAATCCGCTGGGTGCGCGTGATTCCCGCAGCAATACCATTGCCAATAAAAATGTAACCTCCTTGGCTTTAGAGCTGCCCATTAGCTGCCTAACAGCTGGCGGTGATCCGGTTATTGGCGCATGGACTACGGCGAGCAAGCGTCAGGGTCGTATTTTAAATCCTGATCCAACGGGGCCCGTGGCTGGCGATGCGGGTCAAGGCCCAAGTGTTGAAGGTGGCGCATGGACTCAGGTGTCGCGTCTCGGTAGCCCACTGGTAAACGAAGTGGTAATCGGTATTACCGACAAAGACAAATTCAATGCCAGCGAGCCGAAAGATGACGTGGCGAATTTTGCCAGCTATGTGCTGTACCCAACGCTGCCAACCTTGGTCGAAGTGCTGTTTGGCGTGCCGGCCCCAATGCCAGAAGGCGGTCGGACTGACTTGCTAGCGGCCTTTGTTACAGGTGTGACTACGGGTGCCACTGATACGCCCGCTAATTTTAAATTTACCACCCCAGCAAATTTAACCACACCAGGTGAAATGCTGCGCATGAATACCGCTATTGGCGCGGTGGTGCCGGGCGCTGAGGGCTATAGCGATTTGGGTTTCTTGGGCTGTGATTTGGCGGGCTTTCCCAACGGTCGTCGAGTAACCGATGACGTGGTGGATATTGCCCTAACAGTCGCCGAGGGTGCTCTGCTGGGTGAGAACAACTTACAGACCTGCGACCTTAGTGGTAGCGCGCCAACCGTGGCTAACCCTGGTGCAGTGGTAAACGACGGTGCCAAGCCTAATCCGGCTGAATACTCTACCAGCTTCCCGTATTTGGCTACGCCTATTGCTGGCGCAGTCTCTGCCAATTAAAAGGAGCTAGCGATGAAGACGATACTGAAATGCAGTCTCGCTCTTGCTGTTGTTGCTGGCCTTGCCGCTTGCAACGACAGCGACAGCAAATACGATGGCAGGGCGCAAGCCGGTGGTAATACAGAGCAGAGTTTTAGCCAATTGCTAACGTCGGTGTTTTTGCGTGATGCCAATGCCGCCCCCGTTGCGATTAATGACGCGAATGTCACTGAGGATTTCGATCCTCAGGCGATTGCCGATTTATCAGTAGCTAATTAAGACCATGGCGCGAGTGAATACTTTGCGGTTTACAAATAATACTCGCGCCATACTCCCCCTGTTAATGGGGTTTATTCTTGGGCCTGGTTTATCGCTAGTAGCAAGTGCGTTAACGGGGCCTGCGGTCACTCATCCTACTCGCGATGAACAGACTGTTTTTACTATTACCAAGCAAGCGACTCCCCAAAATACCCTACAGAACTCGTTGTTAGCGACGACTCCAGAGCAGCACATTGCCCGCGCCAAGCAGGCCTTGCTGGATTTTCAGCGCAGTGCTAATCCTCGCTTTCTAGGGAATGCTCAGCGTGAATTGGCTGGTGTTTTAGCCGCAGATTACAGCGCTGACTTCTATCTTTACCGCGCCTCTCTGCGGCAAAGCCTGCATCAATTTTCAGCGGCTAGTGCCGACCTTGCAGTGTTAGGCAAATTGCAGCCAAATAATTTTCATGCACACATGATGCGCTTTACCATCGCCTTTGTTAGCGGTGATGAGGCGGGTGCTGAACTGGCCTGCCAGACCTTAGCAAAGGTGAATGATGACCTTTATGCAGCGAGCTGTCGCCAATTGCTGCGCGCAGCGCATGCTGAGGAGCTTGGCGAAATTGAGGCGGCGTATCGTACACTAAAAACCGCCATGGCCAAGGCGGGGCCCTTGGCCGACCGCCAAGCCTTAAGTTGGGCGAGCGGCAGCTTGGCCGATATTGCGGAACGCGCTGGTCGTGATGATGCCGCGCAGCTGTGGCAATTGGTGCTCAGCATGAACCCCGATGACGTGTATGCTAGGGCGCGTTTGGCAGCGTTAAAATTGGCAGCCAACGACGATGCCGCCGTTTTGATCTTAACGAAGGCGTATTTGGCGGTGGATTCACTCGCGGTATTAAATGCCATTGCCGCGCGGCGCCAAGGTGGCGGCGAGCAAATTATTAGTCTGCTGCGCGAACGCTTTAATGAGGCGTTGTGGCGTGGTGAGGTATTGCACAAACGTGCCTACGCGCAGTTTTTACTGGATATAGAATCTAAACCCGCTGCGGCATTGATGTGGGCGAAAAACAATTGGCAGGAGCAGCGAGAATGGCCAGACACTCAGTTGTTGGCACGGGCCAAACGCGCCGTAGCGCAAGCGGAAAATAGCCAGTGATACGATTGTTGCTGTTGGTTTTTAGTCTGTGGTTTTCGCTGAGCGCCCACGCCCACAAAGCCAGTGATAGCTTTATTTATGTGTATGCAGACAAGATCCGCTTAGATATTGCGCTGGAAGATATGCAGCGCCTGCAGCGTTTTGACCTTAATGGCGATAGTCTGCTTACTTGGGGCGAGTTGCTGGCGGGGGAGTCGCAGTTCCGAGCCTTGCTTCGGGAAACCGTTCGCCTCAGTCATCGCTACGGCGATTGCCCTATTCTATTTCGCCTCGACGGCCTAAGTGAACACAGTGATGGCAGTTACGCCGCTTGGTCGCTCGATGCCGCCTGCTTGCACGAAACCGACGAACTAACGCTATCGTACTCGCTATTATTTGATATCGACCCTCTGCATCGCGCCTTAGTTGCGGTGAATGTTGGCGAGGGAAAAACCTTGTTGTCTTCAGATTTAGTGCAACGCGATGAACAGGTGCAATTAAGTGTGCTGTCGCCGGCCAGCCCGCAGCTGGTGTTGGGCAATGTCACGGCGTGGACCACCGCCCTTAAATTTACCAAAGAGGGTGCAATTCATTTAGCGCTAGGTTATGACCATCTGATGTTTCTGCTGGCGCTGCTGCTACCGGTAACGCGACAGCGCGGCAAAACGCCACTGCGAACGGTGTTTGCTGAGGTAGTGGGTATCGTCACCATGTTTACCTTAGCGCACAGCCTAACCTTGGTCAGTGCAAGCTTGGGTTGGTTTAGTCTGCCCTCGCGGCCTGTGGAGATTGGTATTGCCCTGTCGATCAGTCTCGCTGCGTTGCTGGTGCTGCTCAATGTAAGCGTGGTGTTTCAGCGGCGCTTGGCGATGACGGTGGGGCTGCTGCACGGTTTTGGTTTTGCGGGGGTATTGGCGGGCATGCTGTCGGCCAGCCCTATGAAGCTTGTCGCGCTGGGGAGCTTTAATCTTGGTATTGAGTTAGCTCAGTTGGCGGTGGTGGTGGCGGTGTTGCCACTGTTGTATTACTTGGCGGCGAGGCCGTTTTATCAGCGCCAGCTGCTCCCGCTAATGGCCATTGGCTTAGTGGCGAGCGGGGTGTTTATGGCGTGGCAGCGCTTTTAGTTGGCAGGCTTAATTGCAGTGCACGTTAATGACGTCTTGGGCGCGATTTCTCTGCTCGGCAATTTCTTCGCTATTTAAAAACCGGCTGCTGCCATCGGCATTGCTAATCCGAATGCGAGTGCCGTTTGCAGCTAGCGATTGCATATTCGCCTTAGCCTTGGCGCAAAGCTCGGGGTTTTTTGGCGGCAGTATTTCCATTTTTTCTGGCAGAGCGTCGTCGCCTGCGGCGATCTTATCGGCACTATTTTCCGCGCCGCTTTGGTTTAGGCTCACATCGCTGTCTAAGCTTGCGCCGCTCGACGTTTTAATAAAAACCGACGCGCGGCCATTAGGTGGCTGCTGGGTGAAGTGGATTTTGCCTTCGCCGTCGGTCCAGCGGTAGTAGCCGCTTTTGTCTGCATAGCTATTGAAGCTGGCAATGAGTAGCGCGGCGCAAAGGCTGGAGATTAGTAGGGTCTTATTCATAGCGTGGTGCTGCCGTAAAGATAAGTTACAAGGATTATGGCAGATAATCTGCGAGGAAGAAAAACTGCTGTCGGATTCTGTGGCCGACTGCGCCGAATTAAGCGGAATACTTGGTAATCCTGTGAATTTACGGGAAATTTAGTATTGACATAAGCGGCCATAGGTTAAAAAATACGCAGTCTATCTTTGCGATAGCAAATGGCTGTTTTCCGCGCCGCTTACCTGCGGCCAAAGTACAGAGTGCGACTCATCGTGTTGCACGGCTACATCAGTAGTTCCATTCACTCTGCAGACACATGACCTGTGTTGCGAGATTGCCCGCACCGCGTTATCCCGCGTTGCATATAAGCGCTGCCCTGCAGCATTTTGGCGTTTCGCCCGGAATTCAGCCGTGTCGGCTGAGCAACCGGTGGTAATGTGTTTCGACATCTTTGTTCTTGTTAATCAGGTTTCGGGCTTGTGGCTCGGGCTATTTTTTTACAAGTTTTTGCGTATTCAAACTGAATCGAGGGTATTTCAGTGGAATTGTTATCTGGCGGCGAAATGATCGCACGGGCCATGGAAGACGAGGGTGTAGAATTCATCTTTGGCTATCCCGGTGGTGCCGTACTGCATATATACGATGCTTTATTTAAAAGCTGCAAGGTGCCGCATATTTTAGTGCGTCACGAACAAGCGGCCACTCATGCCGCAGACGGCTATGCTCGTGCCACCGGCAAGCCCGGTGTGGTGCTAGTCACCTCTGGCCCCGGCGCAACCAATGCGATAACCGGTATCGCCACCGCCTATATGGACTCCATTCCTATGGTGGTCTTGTCAGGTCAGGTGGCCAGCCACCTGATTGGCGAAGACGCCTTTCAGGAAACTGATATGCTGGGTATTTCTCGGCCCATCGTTAAGCACAGCTTTCAGGTGCGTCGCACCGAAGATATTCCGGAGATCATTAAAAAGGCCTTTTACATTGCCACTACTGGCCGCCCCGGCCCCGTGGTTATCGATCTGCCTAAGGATTTAACCAATCCTCACGACAAGTTTGAGTACAGCTACCCTAAAAAGGTAAAGCTGCGCTCTTACACGCCAGCAACCCGCGGTCATTCTGGGCAAATTAAAAAGGCGGCAAGCTTACTGCTGTCGGCCAAGCGTCCGATCATCTATGCCGGTGGTGGCGTAGTGCAGGGCAATGCTTCTGAACAATTGCGGGTATTAGCGCGGGAACTGAATTTCCCCGTAACCCACACCTTGATGGGTTTGGGGGCATTCCCCGCCAGCGATCGCCAGTTTGTGGGTATGCTGGGTATGCACGGCTTTTACGAAGCCAATAACGCCATGCACCACAGCGATGTGATCTTGGCGGTTGGCGCGCGTTTTGACGACCGCGTAACCAATACTACCGGCAAATTCTGTCCCGGTGCCAAAATTGTGCATATCGATATCGACCCCGCCGCGATCTCAAAAACCATTGCTGCCGACGTGCCGATTGTTGGCCCCGTCGATTCAGTACTGAATGATTTGCTGGCCGTTATTCACGAAATGCGTGCGGCGGATACTAGCCTGCCCGACAAAGACGCGCTTAAGCACTGGTGGAATCAAATCGACGAGTGGCGCGACACTCATGGCCTGTGGGTGCGCCCCCAGTACGACACCAGCACGCCGTTTATTAAGCCCCAGCAGGTTATTGAAACCCTGTGCAAGGTGACTCACGGTAAAGCCTATGTGGCCTCCGACGTTGGTCAGCACCAAATGTTTGCCGCTCAGTACTACAAGTTTGACGAGCCACGTCGCTGGTTGAACTCCGGTGGTCTTGGCACCATGGGCTTTGGTCTACCGGCTGCGATGGGCGCCAAACTGGCCTTCCCCGACGCGGATGTAGCCTGTGTGACCGGCGAAGGCAGCATTCAAATGAATATTCAGGAGCTGTCGACCTGCGCCCAATACAAGATTCCGGTGAAAATCATCAGTTTGTATAACGGCTATTTGGGTATGGTTAAGCAGTGGCAAGATATGCAGTACGACGGCCGCTACTCAGAAAGCGTTTACGAAAACTCGCTGCCTGATTTTATCAAACTGGCTGAAGCCTATGGCCACGTCGGTATTCAAGTCACCAAGTTAAGTGATTTGGAAGATGCCATGAAAGAGGCCTTTGCCCGTAAGAATGATCTGGTGTTTATGGATATTCACGTAGACCCACACGAGCATGTATACCCAATGCATATTGCCCCCAACGGCAGCATGCGCGATATGTGGCTGAGCAAAACGGAGCGGACCTGACATGATGCGACACATAATTTCGGTATTGTTGGAAAATGAGCCGGGTGCCCTGTCGCGGGTAGTAGGTTTGTTCTCTCAGCGCGGTTACAACATTGAGACCCTCAACGTTGCGCCTACAGAAGACCCAACCCTATCGCGTTTAACCCTAACCACAATTGGCGACGACCACAAAATTGAACAGATCACCAAACACCTCAATCGCCTGATTGACGTGGTGAAATTGGTAGATTTGTCTGAAGGTGCTCACATTGAGCGTGAACTGATGTTGGTTAAAGTGCGTGCCACCGGCGCTCAGCGCGCAGAAATTAAGCGCTGCACCGATATCTTTCGCGGCCAAATCGTCGACGTTGGCCCCAGCGTGTACACCATTCAAGTGACTGGCGCAGCAGACAAGCTCGACTCCTTCCTAGAGGCCGTTGGTGAAGCGGCGATCATGGAAGTCGTGCGCAGCGGTGTTTCTGGTATTGCTCGGGGTGAGAAAATATTGAGTCTTTAAATAGGGCTTGAGTGATTGATGAGGCGCCTTCGGGCGCCTTTTTTTTGGCTGGATATTGGTGATTAAGCTGATTAATTAATGCACTTGGGTTTATTTTGCTGCTTATATTGGTTAAGTTATTTAACGCTGATTATTGAGTTTTAGAAGTTAGTAGGCCAGCAATTGAGGCATAAGTTCTAGATTTCGATATCATTTTAATTGAAGTGCGAAATTAATCTAGTTGGCGGTTCCGCGCAGTTATTACTTTGTACACTTGCGTCAATTTTAAAATGAAAGGGAAGGGAAATGGATCTTCAAATGAAGAATGTGAATGTTTTGCGGTTTAAATCGCTTGTTGTTGGCCTTGTGTCGGCTAGCATACTACCGGGGTGTTTTAACGACAGCAAAGCGAAATCGCCTGCAGTAGTAGAAACCAGTTCCTTTAGAGTGCAAATGGTTGACCAAAGCGGTGCACGCTTAAGTACGGGCAGCATCAGAATCGTTGATGCCGTGGGTGGCGATGGCGATGCACCACGTTTTTCCCTAGCATCAGATGATAATTCTAAAACGGATTACAGCGTTGTTGACGATGCCGTTGCTGGGACGGGTGGGGTAGTTGACCTTAATTTGTTGTCTACTTCGCCACTTATTAGCGATGATCCATTAGATGTCGTTTTTGTCGGTTCAGCGCCAAATTTTGTATCCAGCAGCTCTTTACAAAGTATTACGGCTCCGGGTGATTACCTTATAACTATCACCCTGACCGCAATAAATTCTCCAGCGTCTGTTCCTGTTGCAAGTCAATCTGCTACTGGCAGTGCAACGTCAGCTGGCGGTGTGACTAATACGGTAGCCGATATTTCCAGTAGTACGATTACGCGAGCCGCTGATAGTGTTAGCAATACTGCCGCTGTAAAAGGCACGACGTCGGTAACCGTTCCCGCTGGTACGCAATTAAAAACAAGCACTGGCGCGCCGGCGGCTCCTGGCGAACTCACGTTAACGGTGGTGCATTTTGATAATGATACCGGTGCCGATGTTGATCCCGACTTTGTGCCGTCGAACGGCTCCTTGGCACTGTTTCCCGGTGGTTTGGATACAACAATAGAGGACGATGACCCGAGTACGCCCGAATCAGGTTCATTTTCATCGGCAGGTTTTGCGGCAATTGAATTGCGGGATTCAAACGGTGATTTAATTACTGAATTCAGCGGTAATCCCGTTTCAATTGAAATTACTATACCCGCAGGCACTCCATTTCCTGCAGGTGCAACTGGAGCGGGATTGGTTGATACAGCACCTGTTGGCACTGTAAACGCTGGCGATACGGTACCCGTATGGACCTACAACGAATTGACGGGAAAATGGAAGCCGCAATTAGATCCAGATACAGGTTTGCCTATCATCGCGACGGTTGAGAGTAAGTCCGACAACACCTTATTTGTTTCTTTTGAAACCGATCATCTAACGTATTTTAATCTGGATTACTGGTATAACTACTGTAACTCTAGTGTTTATGCTCCGGCGAGTTTTAATGTCATTGATGCCGCTGGTCAGCCAAATGCGCGGCAGTTTTCTCTGTCGTACTACCAAAGTAGCGGTGGTTGGGCGCGGACTAAACGCGCATATTCTTTGGATACATTCTCTTCGGTTGATGTGTACCGAGCACCGAACTTCCCAGTGGTGTTTGAGCTTAAAGAAGGCAGTGAGAGCCTAATTGCGACTTTTGAGCCCGCCGCTGGCGACCCGATACTGTCTCAAAATGGTAAGCTTTCGCTGAGTAATATCTGTGAATTGGACGGTGGGACGATAAAGTTAAACAAAACTAACCCCGGCGCCCCGACAAATATTCCCGTTGATTTTACGGTAGTTAATTCGTGTAGTGATGTTCCTGGTGAATTCATTGCAGTTTCAGATGCCACGGGATTTGTAACAGGTGGTGACAGCAGTGTAGTAAATGTTCCTTTGGGCGCGTCGACAGGCACAGGTATCGTAAATTTAAGTTCTAATGTGGACTTTATTTTTTCTGCGACGGCAGGCGGAAGCACAAATTCAACGCCGACTTTTACACCCGCACAAGTGAGTGAAAATGGTGTTCGGTTAGTGCTCGGTAGTCAAACATGTATCACAACCACGGGTGGAACTGGCGCTACAGGTACAGCCGGTACGGCATTGTAGTCGGATACGTAATAATATGATGATGCGTAAAAAGGGCGGTTAATCACCGCCCTTTTTTTGATAGCTCTTTATTAAAAATGCGTATTTGAAGCTAAATTGATATGGTGGTTGGCTAGACTTGGAATGCGAAATTGCAAGGGGTTTACTCTACAAATAGTCAATCATCTATGCAAAATACTAAATCTTATTGGTGTGACATGATCCGCTAGGAAAAACACTCGATCAGATTCTCGCTGAGTCCAAAGAATAGCGCTGAGTCGTCTACTTTACTCGGGAAGTCCAAAATGAGACTGGGGACTGTAGATAAAACTGTATAACTGCCCGTGGATTTAAGTAGTTAGGCCGTTATCTTCAGAATTGACTCGCCCTCGTTTAAACCAAATCGCTCACGTAGGCCATCATAGACATTGCTTTTGTCAGCGTTGCTGAGCGAACTGCCACTAAACTGCTCTAATAATGAATCTAAGTAATCTACCAGTTCAATGAAGTCAACTTGCGTTCCATTGGTTTGAGTTTGCGCTGGTGGCGCGCTTCTGGCGAGGCCGCCTATTGCACGAGCGTCGAAACCGGCATCGGCAAGCGTGCTAGCCAGCTCTTTGCTAGGGTTAATACCAGCCGCGGTGAATGTCTCGACAATTTCCAATGCTTGAGCTTGTCGGCATAGATCTTTCCTAGGGTGTCGTTAATCAATATCCTTTGTTCATCGCTTAACGTCGACGCTATACTTTGGTCTTGACGGGGTGGCGGTGGTGCGCTTGATAGGGAATTTATCATCGTATCGCTCTCTTGGCTGATTGGGTAACTAGGGAAAATTAGTCGGGTCTTTTTCCATCGCGACGCGGTGGTTTGTGCTCGGCTAGCTCTGTTTCGCTGATAAGTCCATCGCCGTCGGTATCAATAGACTTAAAAATAACTTCGTGATCACCGTGTGGCACTTCTTTTTGCTTAAATTCTTCTAGCGTTATAGCGCCGTCTTGATTCAAATCTAATTCTGCGAAGGGTGGTGGCCCACGACGTCCCTAATTTTCATCTCCGCGTGCACGGGGCTCAGCGCATGCAATGGCGCTGATTGCCGCCCATCGCTAAAATCCTTCCATCGCGAAAGGGTTCAGCAGCTGCCGGCGCCATAGCATCGAGCGATCGGTCTTTGACAGGGCGGCCTCATCGGCTATCGTATGCCACTCAGTTTCGATTACCTGAATCTGCTGCTCGGCAATCGCTCTCGCCTCAGGGGCAGATAATAGAAAGTAATTCGCGGCCCCTATGCAGTGCACCAATTGGCTGAGTCGTTGCCCTTCATAGATGCTCATGCCTTGGGTGGCTTCACCACCAGTGCGAAGCTGCGGACAGATATCATACGCCGGCGTTAAGCGTACGTATCCCTGCTCGCAGAATACAGCGTGATTACGCGCGTGATCGTCTGTGTTGCCGCACAATATATTGAATATCAGCCTTGAAAACAGCTCACGCAAATCCACTTTGGGCTGATCGCTGTTGGCCCTTAACCACTGAGCAAAATTGCTGTAACTAGCATAGGGTGCCTCCATTTCATCCAAGTCGAGTACCGTTAGCGCAGACACCACGCCGCGCCGGCACCAGCCGCCGTTGTGCCAGTGACGGTCGAATCTTTCAACCAGCAATACGTCTCTGCCGATGCTTTGCGTGAGTGACACCTCGGCCACATTGAGCCCGCAAGCGGCGGCTAGGCGCATACTGAGGAACTCATACTTCACCAAGGGGTATGTGTCAGTGCTAGAAGAGAACTTGGCAATATATTTTTTGTCGCGGCCGTTCAGCAGTGACTTGGGCCGCGCACCGCCAATGGCTGTGCCGTGCTGCAGTGCCTCGGCCAAGCCAGCGGGCAGTGGAATGTTGTTCTGCAGCATCTGAACGGCGCTGTGCAATTCATCTAGAGTGGCGCTGTTTTGCCGCGCAACGTACTCTGTTGGCGAGTCTTGGAAATCAAGGCGCCCGATGCGGTCGGAACCCGATTCGCGAAGAAATACTAGCTCAGATTCGTCACCTGTATCCATCTCCCGTGAGTCATCGCCGTATAGACGATTCAAAATAACATGGCGCCCCCAAGAATCTGGGGCCCCGTCGCGCAGACAGCCGGCGAGGCGTTTTGGTGGCTTAGGTTCTTGGGGGCCTGATACCAATGGCAACTCGTCGATAAAGATGGGAACTGCTTCTTTTCGGTTAAGGTAACTTTTACCATAGGCAAAAACCAAGCTGTCACCCGATTGCTGAATTACGCCGGCCACCACTGGCTTTACCTCTTTGGGCAGCCAGATCCACACATATAATACGCTCGATTTAGAAATCATCGTTCATCACCGGTGTAGTGTCATGAATGCGCTTTGGCAGCAGCGGCGCCTTTTCGCGCGCGCTCGTCAGGCGCTCTCGGCGCTTGTCGCCAAACAACGAGACACCGACTAGGCTAGCCATTTCGAAGACTAGGCCGACTTCGGCCTTCGGGTGACCTTTTTCAATACGTCGAACGGTACCGCGGGAGACGCCAGCGTGCTCCGCTAACTTGCCCTCGGACCACTTTCGGGCCTTGCGTGCGGCTGCAATCTCTAAGCCCATTAGCTCAAGTGCTTCTTTGGTCATTGGCGAATAGGTGCGAATATGTTGTGTATTTGCCTTTTGGTTCACGGCCACCTCCGAGAATGACGGTATTATCTCCAGCATAGCATCTAAACCTGTTTTGAATAAGCTGACGTGTACCGCATGAAGTACATTAAGTCGATAATATACCATGCTTAGTACATTATTCTTATGAGGTGGCTCCTCGCTAGGTGTCTGCTAAAGGGTAGGTTTGGCCACCGACATTCTGCTGCCTACTTTAGGCACAAGCGCGAGTCAGCTTACTTAGTTTCAGGGTAGGGCCGTCGTTGAGGTGTTGAGCTTCAAATTTCAAAATTGGGGGAAAAGATCCTTTTTATCGACACGCTTAAACTAGGAATTACAAAAATTGCGGCTGGCTCTATCCAGAAACTACTTTGGCGAATATGTCTGCGTCGCAACAGAGCCCGTGAATCCGTGCAGTGGATATACCTTGGGAAAAGTATGCGGTCTTGAATTGTTGTAAGCCCATCAGTCTTGTTGGATATGATGGTGGGGTCGCGGTAATTAACGGAAAGCCATAGCTAATGTTTTAGTAAGTTTACATAAAGGGGGTGTAAAAGTGCCGGCCCTAAGCTTGCTTCCTGAAAATTAGCGACGACAACTAACCTGACACCGGCCGCCGTAGGAACTACTTCAGATTGCATTGCTCCACCGTTAATGGGATTGTAAAGGCTCAAAAGCACTTTCGTTGTAACGCAAACTTTTGAGCAGTATTTAGCCTCGACTATTACGATTTCCCACTGGTAGCAATATGCAGCGCTATAAAATTCTTCACCGCACATACTATAATTTTTCCGATAAGGTGCAGCTTGGGCCGCATTATCTGCGCCTGCGTCCGCGGGAAGACTACGAATTACGCATAGAATCTTTTTCGCTCACTATTACGCCAAGTGCAAACCTGCGCTGGCACCGCGACGCCGAGGGAAATTCTGTCGCCACTGCCACCTTCGATGCGCCTGCCCAGCAGTTGGTATTTGAAAGTGAGCTGATCATAGAGCAATACAATGAATCGCCCTTAAATTTTATGGTTGCCGATTACGCCATCAACTACCCCTTTAGTTACACTCAAGATGATCAAGTGCTACTAAGCCCCTATATGCAATTGCCAGACCTAGATACCCAGCAACAGCTTAAGCAGTGGACGGGCCAGCTTTGGCAGGCAGGTGAAAAAATTCAGACTTACACCGCGCTACAGCGAATCGCCAGTCAGATATTTCAAAACCTCAGTTATAAAGTAAGAGAGGAACCTGGTGTGCAAACGGCTAAAGAAACACTGGCCTGCAATACTGGTTCGTGCCGCGATTTTGCTCAGTTGTTTATGGACGCGGCAAAATGCATGGGACTTGCTGCGCGCTTTGTTACCGGTTACTTGCACGCCCCTGGGCTCGATGCTGCTGGCGCCACTCATGCCTGGGCAGAGGTTTATTTGCCAGGTGCAGGCTGGAAGGGCTTCGACCCGACTATTGGCGAAATGGCCGGCACGGATCATATTCCGGTGGCGGTTGCGCGGCTGTCTAAATCAGTTCCACCTATCGAAGGTTCGTTTACCGGCGAGCCGGAATCTTCATTGGATGTGGGGGTGTGGGTGAGTAAGCTACTCTAGCGAGGGTCGCTATTCAGGGTCTAGTATGCGCAGGTTAATTTAAATGCACAGCGACAGGCATATTGTCGCTCGCTCACAAGGAGTGGACAACGATGCAGCACAGCTCATCGCCATGGGTGGCGCCGTATATGTCCCGTTTGAGTGTGTTGGTTTGGTGTGCAAGCCCAGTTGGGGTGGCGCGTACTACTTGTCATTAACATTGCCGTAATTGCCCTTATGGTTAGGGCTATGCATTATAGGCGCCGCCCGTTCTAAGCTGTATATGCGGTCGTTTCCTCAGAAATAGATAATCTAAATATAAAATAGTGTAGGTGTACTCATGACTGTCCAGAAGAAAACCCTCGATCAGGTGCTCGCCGAGCAGCGGGAATACAATGCCAAGCGCGCGAGCGGTTACCGAGAAAAGGCCTTAAAACTATACCCATGGACGTGCGGGCGGTGCGCTCGCGACTTTGAGCGCAAGGGTTTGTCTGAGTTGACGGTTCACCATGTTGACCACAATCACGACAATAATCCCGCCGACGGCAGTAACTGGGAGTTACTGTGTATTTATTGCCACGACGAAGAACATACCAAGCACGAGAACCTAGTGCGCTATGGCAGTAGCACCGAAAAGAAAGTAAAAGCCGCCACGTTTAACCCCTTTGCTGATTTAAAGGCGAAGATGGAAAGTAATGATAAGTGATAGGGCCTCGGTAGTAGCTTGGAATTCAGACGTCGTATATTCCGCCAGCGGCTTTGCTAGGCGTTGTCTTAGAACATAGTTAGGCGCTTAATTTTGATTCGTCACGTTTTGTGCCGGTAAAGCGCCTGTTGTTTTCGCTGCAGGGCTGTATTGCTGGCTTATTCGGTGAGATCAGCTAAAATTAGATCAAATTTTAATCAAACCACGGTGCGCCGCAGTGGACCCTATTTCCACTTCTTCGATTGCTTCGATCAGCCGTCCGCAAGCTAGTGCGGTGGACGCTGTTCGGCTGCGCGCGTCACCAGTGGCCGGCGCGCAAGCTCTTGCGCCGCTTAAAAATCCCGAATCCCGCCCAATTAATGCCCCAGCCGAGGGTGAAAGCCGTAGTCGTGGTCTGATTAAATCTGATCCCAATCTGTCGATATTTGCCGAGAGTGGGGTTTCGCCCGCTCGTTTGGCGATTTTGTCGGCACCGCGCTTGTATATTGCCGAAGCTGAACAAGGTGATGAAGGTGTGGTGTATCGAGTTAAAGATGCGGTATTCAATGGCTTGCTAAGGGGCTCAGATGCACAAGCGTCGGAAACCGGTGCTGTGCTGGATGAGTCGGCTGACGCTGAAGCCGCACAAGCTGACTTTGCCGCAAAGACGGGGCTAGAGGCATCGCTTAGCAAAGCGGAGCAACAGCAGATTCAGGCCGAAATTCAGGCGTTGGCGGCGCGGGATCGCGAAGTTCACAGTCATGAGCTGGCGCACTCTGCGGCGGGTGGGCGCTATGCGGGTTCGCCAAGCTATGAGTTTAAGCGTGGGCCAGACGGCAATACCTATGCGGTGAATGGCGAGGTGAGTATTGATATTGCGCGCGCGGCAAGTCCTCAGGCCACCATCGATAAGATGCAGGTTGTTAAGCAGGCGGCGCTCGCGCCGGCTAAGCCAAGTAGCCAAGATCGCCAAGTAGCCGCTGAAGCTTCGCGTATTGAGGCGGAGGCGCGCCGGGAATTAGCGACAGGGTCGTCAGAAGAGGGTGCTGAACAGACTAAAGGCCAGAAGTTAGCATCGGCAATAGATCGCAGTTTGGCCTCGAACAGCGATATCGACACGGCTGTGCCAGCAGATATTAAAGCACAGCGCTTGAGTAGCCTCTACTCCGCCCACAGTAGTTCGGTTGAGCGCCAGCCGCTTACTTTGTTAGATAGTCGCGCTTAAGTTCTCTCTAGCGACCCCACCTACCGCAGTTGTTTTCCATGTCTCAGTGAAAAGTCGTTTAATGCGCAGTCTTGAATGCAAAAAGCCCACTGAATGTAGTGGGCTTTTTGCGTTATTTGCAAAGCGTTATTGAGGGGTTTCTATCTGGCAAAAGTTTATACCTTGGGCGCCGAAGAGCGTCCGCGATTACCGTTGCCGCTGGGGCGGCCGCCGCGACGGGCTGCAGGTTTTGCAGAAGGCCGTTGGCCATCGCGGTGTTCTACTCTTGGGCGATGGCTGCGGGCGGGCGCGCTATTGCCTAGGCGCGACTCCTGGAGCGGATGAGTGGGTTCAAAACCAGCGAGAATTTCCCGTGGCAGAATCTCTTTAATCAAGCGCTCAATATCAGACAATAATTTAAATTCATCCGAGCTAACCAGTGATACGGCGTGACCAGTCGCGCCGGCGCGGCCAGTACGGCCAATGCGGTGCACATAGTCTTCGGGCACATTGGGCAGGTCGAAGTTGACGACCTGTGGCAGCTGGTCGATGTCTAGGCCTCGCGCGGCTATGTCGGTGGCGACCAGTGCTCGCACGTCACCATTTTTAAACTCGGCAAGTGCGCGGGTACGTGCGCCCTGACTTTTATTGCCGTGAATGGCGGCGGCTTTGATGCCAGCGCTTTCTAGGTGAGCCGCAAGGCGGTTGGCACCGTGCTTGGTCTTGGAGAAAATTAGCACCTGCTGCCAGTCATTGGTGTTAATCAAGTGAGTTAGCAGGGAGGGCTTTTGCTTTTTGTCTACTGGGTAAATGCTCTGGGTAACCGATTTGGCGGTGGTGACCTCTGGGCTTACCGAAATCTCGACGGGGTTATTCACTAAGCCTTTGGCTAAGGTGCGAATTTCACCGGAGAAGGTCGCAGAAAACATTAGGTTCTGGCGGCGCTTGGGCAATACCGCGAGAATTTTACGGATGTCGTGAATAAAGCCCATGTCGAGCATGCGGTCGGCTTCGTCTAGCACCAGTATTTCGAGCTGATCAAATTTCACGGCATTCTGATTGTATAAATCTAATAGGCGACCAGGGGTGGCTACCAGAATGTCGACACCACGGCGCAGCTTAATCATTTGTGGGTTGATTTTAACGCCACCAAATACCACGGTGGAGCGCAGTGGCAGGTTCTTGCCGTAGGTGGCCACACTTTCGCCAATCTGAGCAGCGAGCTCCCGGGTTGGCGTGAGAATAAGGGCGCGGGCCTGGTTGGCATTGGCGCGCTGACCACGAGACAGTAATTCCAGTATTGGCAAGGTGAATCCGGCGGTTTTGCCGGTGCCGGTTTGCGCAGCAGCCATTACATCTCGGCCTTCCAATACGGCGGGAATGGCTTGGGCTTGAATGGCTGAAGGGGTGTCGTAACCTTTTTCGGTTACCGCGGAAAGTATCGGGGCGGATAAGCCCAGGGAGGTAAAGCTCATAAAATCTATCATCTCATAATGTCGCGCGTCGCGGCGTGATGGCCGGTGTCGTGATGACAGCGGGCGTGCAGCTTACGGGAAAAGCCTGTTTTGCGCTATAGCGGTATACCCTAGCTGCGACGGAATGCCACTACTGGCGGGGTTTTGGTGCCAATTTGTGGTATTTCCTGGCTTGCCTAATTAGAGCTTGTTGATGCGCAGAATAGTGCAAGCCCTGCCCAAGTCCTTTAAACTCTCGCCTCTTATATATGCGGCCGATTTTTTTGTCTGTGTATTGTCCCAAACCTGTTCAGCCAGAAGACCGAATTCCATGTCAGATATCACCTTTCAGCAGGAAGTGGCCAAACGTCGCACCTTCGCCATCATCTCCCACCCCGATGCCGGTAAAACCACCATTACCGAGAAGCTGATCCTATTGGGGCAGTTGATTCAGGTGGCGGGTACCGTGAAGGGCAAGAAGAATGATCGCGCGGCAACCTCGGACTGGATGAGTCTGGAAAAGGAGCGGGGCATATCGGTTACGTCCTCGGTGATGCAGTTTCCCTATAAAGGCCGCATCGTCAATTTGCTTGATACCCCTGGGCACGAAGATTTCTCTGAAGATACCTACCGCACCCTAACGGCGGTGGATTCGGCGCTAATGATTATTGACGGCGCCAAGGGTGTCGAAGACCGAACCATAAAATTAATGAATGTTTGCCGCCTGCGCGACACGCCTATTTTGGGCTTTGTTAACAAGATGGACCGCGATATTCGCGATCCGATCGAATTGTTGGATGAAGTTGAGAGTGTATTGGGTATTGCCGCGGCGCCGATCAACTGGCCCATTGGCATGGGGCGGGATTTTAAGGGGGTATACAATATGTATACCGACACCATTCATGTTTTTCAGCCAGGTAAGGGCTCGGTGGTCGCCGAGGATATTCGTATCGATGGCTTGGACACAGACGCTGCACGCACCTTGCTCGACGATGAATATGAGAATTTCCTCGAGGAAATCGAACTGGTGCGGGGCGCTAGTCACTTCTTTGATCGCGAGGCCTACTTGGCGGGCAAGCAGACGCCGGTGTTTTTTGGAACGGCGCTGTCTAATTTCGGTGTGCGCGAGATGCTCGACGGTTTTGTGGAGTGGTCACCGGAACCGCTAGATCGGCCTACTGATACCCGCGAGGTTAGCGCCAAAGAAGACACCTTCTCGGGCTTTGTGTTTAAGATTCAAGCCAATATGGATCCCAAACACCGCGACCGTATTGCCTTTATGCGTATTTGCTCGGGTACTTATACCAAGGGTATGAAAATGCGCCATGTGCGTCTTGGTAAAGATGTGAAAATTGTGGATGCGGTGAGCTTTTTAGCAGGTGATCGCGAGTTGGTGGAAGAGGCGGTGTCCGGCGATATTATCGGTCTGCACAATCACGGTACTATTCAGATTGGTGACACTTTCTCGTCTGGCGAAGATTTTAAGTTTACGGGTATTCCCCATTTTGCGCCGGAGCTGTTTCGTCGTATTCGCCTGAAAGACCCCATGAAGGCCAAACAATTGCAGAAAGGTTTGCAGCAGTTGTCAGAAGAGGGTTCGACCCAAGTGTTTATGCCCCAGCGCAATAGTGATCTGATCGTGGGTGCGGTAGGTAATTTGCAATTTGAAGTGGTGAGCTATCGCCTGAAAGATGAATATAAGGTCGAGGCGATGTACGAGCCTATCAATGTCTATACCGCCCGCTGGGTAGATTGTGAGGACCCTAAAAAGTTTGAGGAGTTTAAACGCAAGTGCGCTGAAAACCTCGCTATTGATGGTGGTGGCCATTTAACGTATTTGGCGCCAACGCGGGTGAATTTGGCGTTAACCGAGGAGCGACATCCAGAAGTTCGCTTCCGCGCCACCCGTGAACACTAATGTCATATGCTTGCTCTAAGCTGAATGGCGACCTAGGTAGCGGCAAAAAGTTGCGGTGAAAATTACGCTATCTGGGGCTTGTTTGAATACGGTGCTGCCCTACAATAGGGGCACACATCGAGTAGCACATAAGCACGACTACGTGAATTTGGAGATTAACAACAATGAAAATCAAAGCATTAGTTCTGGCTGTAAGCATGATTGGTTTAAGCGGCGGCGTATTGGCTGACGGCGGTTTTTTCAGCAAATTGGGTTTGGGTGCAAGCGCTAAAGCAGAAGAGAAATCTGATGCAAAATCGGAAGCGAAAGTAGAGGCCAATGTTAATGTTGATACTAATCTTGGCGCAAAAGCGGACAAGATGAAGGCTGAAGGTTCGGCAAAAAGTGAAGCGATGATGACCGCTGCCGAAGAAAAGAAAGCAGCCGCAGCAGCTAAGCGCGAAGAAGCAAAAGCAAAACGTGAAGAAGAAAAAGCTGCTGCAAAAGCGCGTAAAGCAGAGCGTGAAGCTCAAGCCGAAGCCGATGCCCAAGCTCGCGCCGAAGCTCGTGCTGAAGCCAAAGCGAATATGAAGGCAAATGTTGAAGAGAAGAAGAGCGCGCTGCGTAGCCTGACCAATATTAAGGTCGATGCCAGCGTAAATGCAGGTGCAGAAGCAGAATAATACTGCTTTTCACAAGCATTAATAAAAGGGGAGCCTGCGTGGCTCCCTTTTTGTGGGCGGTTATAAAGTATTTTCCCCGCCTAGGTTGATTTGCTAAAGGTTTATTCGAGCACCTAGGTTTTAGCTCTGCAGCGGGCTTTAGCAATGAGCGGCTGCAGCCAATGGCCTTCGCGTGTGCGAAGGCCATGTGGGATTAGTCTGAGGTTTTTGCTAAGCAGACTTCCAGCGGAAACAGCGGGTAACCGTCTTCGGATGCACTGCGGCTGGCGTGCAGGGTTTTCTCGCCAAGTATGGTTTTAACGCTAACAGTGGTTACGCAAGATCCTTCTCCGCTACCAGACACTGAATAGCCGAGGTCGCAGTCGCTAAATGACGGTGCCATGGGGGCTATTTCTACGCCGCCAGAGACGTCGCAGGTGGTAACTGCACACACGGTAACAGCGCCGGTGCTAGGCAGGTCAATGCCAATCGGGCCTGTTAATGGGGTGGCTACCCCAGCAAAGAAGCTGTCTGATGCTGGCAATTCAACGCATTTCTCTACGCTAATTGTGCGATCAACTTGTGGGTTGCTGAGTGCGCCCGCTACAGTGCTGAGCAAACCTGCACTGGCCATACCCGACATTAATGTTGCGCTACCAATAATTACTTTAGCGATAGTTGAAATATTTTTTCTCATTTCTTTTTTCTCCATAGTTTTAGATATTACCCTCGCGGCAGCTCGGATTCGATTCGTGCTGCCGTCGCTAATTTGTACCCCAAAAGCTTTGTTAAAATCCAGTACTATGTGTAATTGAGTAATAATATGTGAATTAGTATTATAATATTGATATAAATTAGTGTCTTATAATTAAAAATTATTTCAGTTATGTGTATTTTAAATTTAATGCGTGTACTAGTTGTGGTTTCTGGCGTGTGCGCAGGCTTAGCTAAAGGCTGGCTTTTTGAAGTGCGATAGTTCAATTGACATTGCTTATGTGCTTGCGTAGGCGGCAGGTTTTCCGCTACTTGATGCTTATTTGATTCCGACTTAACGCTTACTTGATGCCTAGCGGTACTTGCCCGACAATACCAGCCTTGTTGATGGGTGGCCGTATTTGTGAGTAAAAATAGTAGTAAATCGCTGCGGTTAGACCGCTATTTGGCTAGCGTCACGGATTATTCCCGCAGCGATGCCAAGAAACTGATTAAATCCGGCGAGATTACGGTTGACGCAATTGTGGTGCGTGACCCCGCGCAAGGAATTGCGGCGGACGCCGAGGTGCGTTTAAGCGGTCATTCACTGCGGCCCGTTGGCCCTCGCTACATTATGCTGAACAAGCCCCAGGGGTTTATTTGTGCCGCGCGGGATCGCCGCCATCAGACTGTCTTAGATTTAATGGACGAGGACAACCCCGAGCGCTTGCACGTGGCTGGTCGCCTTGATATTGACACCACGGGCTTGGTTTTACTTACCGACGACGGCGCGTGGTCGCATGCGGTAACCTCTCCTCAGCGGCAGTGTTGGAAAAGCTATTACGTGGAAACCGCCGAGGTCATTAGCGAGCAGACGCAGGTGCATTTTAGTCGCGGCGTCTTCTTGAAAGACGACAAAGCCCGCACATTGCCTGCAGAGTTAAGTATTTTGGGCGAACGTGTGGCGAGGCTAAAAATCTGCGAAGGTCGTTATCATCAGGTTAAGCGGATGTTTGGCGCCGAGGGCAATGCGGTTACTCGCTTGCACCGCGAGGCGATTGGCGAGATTAGTCTAGACGCCGATTTGGCCGAAGGTGAGTACCGTTATTTAACGGCAGATGAAGTTGCGAGCGTGCAAACCTAAGGTGGCGTGATGAAGTCTGCCTCCCTCTCCAAGAGATATCAAAACGAATGAGCACCGATCAAACCAATACCGCGACGCAAGACACGGCCTTGATGGCCTTGTATCAGCAGTTTCCCGCTGTGCAAACTCCGCTGTGGTGGTTTGCTGACGAGCATGTGGCGGCGATGCCCTTGCCTGCGGTGCGCGCCGATTGGCGCAGTTTTAGCAATCGCTGTGATATTGCTGCGCAGTTAAGCGCAGCTGCCTACCCCGTGGAGCTTGGCGATTTTGTCATGCCGTCAGACGCGCCGCCACCGAGTACGGTGTGCTATCGGGTGTCGAAAGAAAAGGCCCTTGTTCACTATTTAATTAATCAGGCCCTTGCAGTGCTTGGTGTGGGCGGCAGTTTACTATTGGCTGGGCACAAAAATGATGGTCTGCACAGCTACGCCAAAAAGGCCGCCGCGCTGGTTGGCGCCACCGCCGAGATTAAAAAGCACGGGGGTGCGGCGTATATCGCTACCATTACCAAGCGTAATGAACCTAGCGGCACACTGGCCGATAGCGATTACACCCAAATTCAAGAGATTGCCCAGTCGCCGAGTTTGTATAGCAAGCCTGGGGTGTTTGGCTGGCAGAAAATTGATCGTGGTAGCGCGTTGCTCGTAGAGCAGTTGCCGGTGTTTTTGGCCGGTTTTAAGCAGCCGCCGACAAGCTTGGTGGATCTTGGTTGCGGCTATGGTTTTATCGCGGTGATGGCGGCGGCGCAGTTGCCAGAAAGCCGCTGGCTGCTCACCGACAATAATGCCACGGCACTATTGGCGGCGCGTAAAAATTGTGAGGTAAACGGTATTAGCGCGGAAATTGAGTTAGCCGATTGCGCGGCGGGGCTAAAAGGCCCCTTTGCTGCGGTATTGTGTAACCCGCCCTTTCATAAAGGGTTTGCGGTTGCGGGATCGTTAACCGATCAATTTATTGCCGCGGCCCACCGCTTGCTGGGCCGCAATGGGCGGGCGCTGTTTGTGGTGAATCAGTTTATTCCATTGGAGCGCAAGGCCGCGGCCTCGTTTGCCAAGGCCGAGGTGTTAATTGAGGTCGACGGGTTTAAGGTGGTGTGCCTTAGCAAATAGCGCGGCTAAATCTGGCTGCGCGCATTTTAGGGGCCGACAGCTTAGCTTGCCGGTGCCGATAGTTGTGGATTTAGTAATTCCTCGGGCAATTCATCTGCGGTGGGTATTTCATCGATGGCGCCATCGCAGGAGCTACCTGCGTAAATGGCGCGCTTGAGCAAGCCTTGGGCTAATAGCGATAAACCGCCTGTGTAAATCGCGGCGCCGGTGGTGAGGCCCGAGGTGAACATACCCGATGGATCGGCGACAATTTTGGGTTTGCTAAATGTGCCGCCAAGCCTAACCAAGCCTGCCGCGGCGCCAACATTTATTCCCACGCCGGTGCGGGCAATGGGTGATACGCCAAATAGCAGCTGCTCCTTGCCAAGATCGATATTCCCAGTGCCAATAATTTTGGTTTGCGCGGTTTCTAAGGCAACGCCATCGTCGCTGATGAATTTGCCGCTTTTGCCATCAAAATGAACTGCAATACATTCTATGTCGGTACTCGTTTTCTTTTCTGAAAACGGGTTGAGCTTGTCTATGGTTTCGCTAAGTACGTCGGAGCCGATAAGATTGAGAGCATTGCCTTGGGCGACTAAGTTGGTAATTTTAACGTCTAGCTTGCCGTTCATATTGGCGGCTAAGAGATGGGGGCTGGCGCCTTGGCTATTAATATTTAAGCGAATACCGCCGTTGCCACTGGTGATGCCCGCCGCCTTGTCGAGGCCGAGCTTACCGTAGTCCTGCGCATCAACGCTGAGTTTGAGTGCGAGGCTGGGAATGGTTTTGCTGCTGTCGAGTTTGAGGCGTAGTTTGGCGTCGCCGCCAGCAAAATTAATGGTGGTGTTTTTTAAATTCAAAACGCCACCCTGCAGGCTTGGCTTGAGATTGGCTCTGCGAATAAAGGCGTAGCCGGTGTCGATATCTTCTAGCGCAATACTTACATCGGCATTCATCGATTTGAGGGTGCTAAGATCGATGGGCTCTTTGCTGAAAAGTTTTTTGTTCTTCACCGCGGGTGTTGCGGCGGGGCTGCTTGCATCGCTTTGGCTCGGTGTAAGAAAGGCGAGGTCGATTCGTTTTAGGCCAAGACTGCCCTTAAGCTCGGCTAGCTGCTTGTTGGCGGCGGGACTATAGTGCAGCTCAAAGTCGGCAATTTGGTTACCCATGCTGGCATCGCCTTTGGCGATGTAGTGTGTAGCATGGGCTTGTAGTTTTGCCTTGACTGTTACTGCGCCAGCTTCCTGCCATGGTAGCTGGGCTAGCAGCCAGAGCGCCTTGCTGTTTTCGGCCTCGGCTTGAATGTCGAGCTCGGTGCCGACGATGCCATTTACATTGATCTTACCCGCGGCCTTGGCCGTAAGGTCTTGCTGGCTGAGGTTTAGTTGCAGGGCCAAATCTGCGGCGTCGGTGGTCTGTGCGAGGGCCTGTAGCGCGACGTCGGCGTTGAATTGATTGATCTCGCGCTGTGTGGCCAGCTCGGTAATTTTGTCGGCTTTTAGGGTGAGTTTGATATTGTCTTTGATCGCAAGTTGGCTCTTTAGGGCGTTTAGCTGCCAGCCAGCGGCGTTCAGAGTGTCAATTTTTAAATCGAGTTTAAGATCGGTGTCGGCTAGCCACTGCCAGTCGATTGGGGGCTCTTCAGACGTTTGTGCTGCAATAGCGGGGGCAGTGTTTGGCGATTCATTCTGGGTAGGCTTGCTGGGCAGTAATTGATCCACATCGAGCTGTTTGGCAAAGACGCTGGCGACCACCGCAGAAGTGCTCGCGTTGACGCTGACTTTACCGCGAATTTCGTTGTCGTTAAGTTTGAGTATGATATTGCTAAATTCGTAGTTGGGGCTTATAGCGAGCTTGCTGGTGAGGTGGATTTTGGGAATGGCTGGTACTTCCGTGCCAGCGAGGCTGGCGAGATTGGCGGCTTCGCGCACGTCTACGACGAATTTCAGCTCGCTGCCGGCCAAATTTGGGGTGAGCACCAGCTTGCCTTCGCTGCTGAGGTCGATGTCTTTATGCTTGAGGGCGAGGGTGTATACGAGCACGCCACTATTGGGGTCGAATAGGGTGATGCCGCTGCTGAGTTCAAAGTGCTGCTTTTGGTAATCTAGGCCAATATAGAAATCGCCGTTGCCGGCTTCGATGCGTTCGCCACTGACTCTGGGTAGGTATATGCGGCGTTCATTGCCGGTTTTGTCACGCCACAACAGATTTACCTTGTGGATGTTGATGCGATTAAAATTGAAGTCGCCGGGTAGGATTGACTGGTGGGTAGCCACTTCAGGTTCGGAATTTTGCGACGAGGTGTTGGCAATAAGTTCGGGGCTAATCCAGTTAAACTCGCCAGCATCATTTTGCTCTACTTGAACACTTAACGAGTCGGCATTTAACGTCCAAAATGGCTCCTTGCCAAAGGGGTTTTCGGTGAGGCTAATACTGATGTTTGCCAAACTGAGCAATGCTGGCCGCGGCCACTGGGGATTGCGAATATTGAGGCCGTCTACCTCAAAGCGCAGCGGGTTGAGCTTGGAGCGAATATCGCTGATTTCAACGTCGAGTCCGGCATAGCGCTGGGCACTGCTGTTAATGAGTCCTCGCAGCAATTGCGGTTGAATCAACACTGTAGCAACGGTGGCAATGGCAAGAAAAATAAGTACGCCCAGGGCGAGTAGCGATTTTTTAATCATGGTAGCGGTGAATAATCCTGTGCTGGCGCAAATGTCAGTGGAGCTACGATACCATGTTTAAGGCGCGTGCTGGGGCTAGAATAGGCTCGTAGCGAGGCAATCAAAGGTAATAAAAGGGGCTGATAGTGCAGTGGTCGGGTGAATTGCAAAGTGGGTATTTGCTTAAGCGTTATAAGCGATTTTTGGCTGACGTGGTGCTGGATAATGGCACAGAAATTACGGTGCACTGCCCAAATACCGGTGCCATGACCGGCTGTGCGGAGCCTGGTAGTAGGGTGTGGTTGTCGGTGAGTGAAAATCCCAAACGTAAATACAGCATGACCTGGGAGCTGCTAGAAACCGCAGCAGGGAACAAAGTGTGTATTCACTCGGCGCTCGCCAATACCTTGGTGGCCGAAGCGCTAGGCGATGCGCGGATTAGCCCCTTGGCTAGCTACCCCCTGTGGCAGCGAGAAAAGAAGCTGGCTAGCGGGAGCCGTATGGATTTTTACGCGGCCGCGACCGCGGATTTACCAGAGTGCTACCTTGAGGTGAAGTCGGTCACCTTAGATTGTGGTGATGGCTTGGGGGCGTTTCCCGACGCGGTGAGTAAGCGAGCGAGTCGGCATATTGACGATCTGCTTGTTCTGCGCGAGTGTGGTGCCCGCGTGGTACTGTTGTTTGCGGTATTACATGAAGGGATCGCGCGGGTGACCCCAGCGGCGGCAATCGATCCAGCGTATGCGCGCAATTTACGTGAGGCGGTAGCGGCTGGGCTAGAGGTGTTCGCCTATAAGGCAGAGATCAGCGCCGTGCATATGGCCCTTAGCGCCGTCGTACCGGTCTATGTGTGAAACTGCTATTCTGGGTTTTGCTCGGTGAGCGTAAGTACGCCATTGTTTATTGTAAATGGGACGGCCTCTAATGTTTTTCCTACGCAGGGACCGGCGACGCAACTGCCATTTTCAATAATAAATAGCGCGCCGTGGGTTGCGCACTGAATGAGCGAGTTGTCGTAATCGAGGAATTGATCTTCCTGCCAGTTGAGTTCAATACCCAGGTGTGGGCAGCGATTGCGATAAACATAAACCTTGCCGTGCAGGCGCACGGCGAAAAAGCTTTGGTCGCTAAACTTAAAGCCCTTGGAGCCAGGGTCGGTAATTTCATTAATGTGGCCGAGAGTGCGCATAAATTGTGGTGTTCGTTATCTGTTGGTAGAAGCCCCAGCCACTTGAATGACGCTAGGGCGGCATTGGGCAGAGTGCTGCTGATTAGCCCACGGCGGGCGGCTCTATAATGCGGTTGTCACCTTCGCTTTTAAAGGCGTGGCGAATGGCGGGTAGCATGCGGTCAACGGCGTCGCGGCCCTCCTGAATGGCTTCGGCGGCGCTGCTAAACTCCATTAAGCCAATATGGCCAAGGCGGGGCCACAGCATGATGTCGGCGGGTTCACCGGCCAGTCGGCTGCGGGTGATGCGGTCCTGCATAATGTTAATGGCGCTCATCATTACCGCAATCGTGCCGGGTGGCTCGGGCTTTTTCTCGCCCTCATTGGCGCGAAAATTACTGGCGGCTTCTTTTACTGATGCTGCAAAGCGGCTAAAGGCTGCGCCGAGGAAGGGGTCTTGTTCGTCTGCCTCATTCTCTTCGAAAATGGGCAGTTCCTCTTCGGCTTCTTCCTCTTCGGCGGCTTCTTCTACACTGGCTGCTTTAGCATTACTCATCACTTTTTGGCGGCCGACTAAATCGCTATTGAGGTCGACCCCAATGATAATATCGGCGCCCAGTGCGCGGCACACCGATACCGGTACCGGATTTACGAGCCCGCCATCAACCAGCCATGAATTGCGAAAGGGAACGGGGGTTAAGATGCCCGGTAGGGCCATAGAGGCGCGTACCGCGCTCCACAGTGGGCCGCGCTGTAGCCAAACTTCGCGGCCGCGCAATAAGTCGGTTGCCACTGCTGCGAAGGGCTGGCTTAAATCTTCAATGTTAGGGTTGCCGTACTCTTTCTCAAAAAAATCAATGAGGCGAGTGGCATGGGCTACGCCCCCAGTGGCACCCAAGCTAACGCTCATATAGTGCAGTACTTGAGTGGTGCTAAGTGACTGGATCCAATGTTCGAAATGATCGAGTTTTCCCGTGAGATAACACGCGGCAATAATGGAGCCTACCGAGGTGCCGCAGAGAATGTCTGGTTCAATACCCAGTTCGCTCAGGCGCTGAATTACGCCGATATGGGCCATACCCCGTGCGGAGCCACTGCCGAGGGCAAGGGCAATTTTTTTTTCGTGCGGTGAGGACTCGTCCACGTATTACTACTCCAGAATTTCAACTCAGACCAATAGGCGTTAGTATGATGCCATGAAGTTCCAACACCTTACACTGCTTGAATAGTATGCGCCCATGAAGAACCCAACGGTAAGCGCCGATTTAGTTTTAGGGCGTGATAATTCTGCGATCACTTCGTTTGCCGGTGCGGCGGTGCACCGCGACATTATTGCGCCGTTGTTGGCGCTGCAGGCCGATGCGGCGGCGGCAGGCTTTGATCTGCGGGTAATAAGCGGCTATCGCGGCTTTGAACGCCAGCGGGCTATTTGGAATGCTAAAGCCAGAGGCGAGCGAGCCGTGCTGGATAGTGGGGGTTGCGCCCTGGATATTAGCCAGCTGAGCAGCACGGCGCTGGTACATGCTATTTTGCGTTGGTCGGCCTTACCTGGCGCGTCGCGGCACCATTGGGGCTGCGATATTGATGTTTACGATGGCGCCGCGGTTGCCGCTGATTACGCGGTGCAATTAACACCCGGAGAAGTTGCTGACGACGGCGTGTTTGGCGCGATGCATCAGTGGTTAGACCGGCAATTTGCGACGGGCCGCGGCCACGGTTTTTTTCGCCCCTATGATGTTGATCGCGGGGGTATTGCGCCCGAGCGCTGGCATTTAAGTTACGCGCCATTGGCCGTAAGATGCGAGCTGGTACACAGTGTTGATTTGCTGGCAGAGGCCTTGGCTGCAGAGTCAGATTTGGCCTTGCAAGACACGGTGTTGGCAGAATTAGAGACAATTTATTCGCGCTATGTGGCGGTGCCGAATTTATGTTATCCGGCAGAGTATGCGACAGAATTAAGGGGTGGAAAGGTGATATGAGTGGGGCGTTGAGCGATTTATGGCTAACTATGACCAAAGAGGCGCGAGAATATGGCCGCAGCGAACCAGTTTTGGCCAGCTTTTATCATGCCAGTATTTTAAACCACGCCAGTTTCGCCGACGCCCTGAGTTTTCATATTGCCTCTAAATTGGGTTGCGATTCGGTTCCTGCAATGTTGATTCGCGACGTATTTGATGACGCTTTTATCAGCGATCCGACTATTGTCAATTCGGCGGCAATGGATATTCGTGCCCATTATGATCGCGATCCCGCCTGTGATCATTACGCTATGCCTTTTTTGTATTTTAAAGGTTTCCAAGCGATCCAAGCCTACCGTATTGCCCATTGGTTGTGGACACAGGGCCGAGAGTCGCTGGCATTGTTTTTGCAAAATAGGATCGCCAGTATCTTCGATGTAGACATTCATCCTGCTGCGGTGATTGGGTGCGGGGTGATGGTCGATCACGCCACTGGTCTTGTTATTGGTGAAACCGCGGTTGTTGGTAACAATGTGTCTATGCTGCACTCGGTAACCTTGGGGGGGTGTGGTAGTGGTCCAGGGCCGCGGCACCCGCGTATACAAAATGGCGTGTTGATTAGCGCTGGTGCTAAGGTATTGGGTAATATTGTGGTGGGCGAGGGCGCGAAAATTGCGGCGGGTAGTGTGGTGCTGAAAAATGTTGCGCCACACTCAACCGTGGCGGGGGTGCCAGCGAAGCAGGTTGGGGTGTTGTCTGCTGACCTGCCAGCGTTAAACATGGATCAATATATCAATGATGAAGTCTTATAATGCGGCTTAATCCACTCAGTATTATTAGATTACATCTGTTATATTGTGAGTGATAGGGGTTGCACAACTAAATTAAGCGAGGTGCTTGTGAGCGTTAAACTATTAGATAATAAGGCGTTTTACGGCTTTCGAGTGCGCCGTACGGTTGCGGGGAAGTTGTATCAAGAGTATTTCTCGCTGAAAAACGAGGGTGCGCGGCTGGACGGTAAACAAAAGAATGAAATTGAAAAGCAGGCCATGGATCGCGATTCGGTTTTGGCTGCTGAGCAACGTCGTTATCTTGAAGAAACTAAAGAAGACCGCTGCTTTAAAAGCGATGGCACGGTGCGTGGCATCAGTTATTTATTAAAAACTGAAAAAAGCGGCAATTTAACACCGATTTTTCAGGTTGGTGTGGCGTCAAAAGTTGAGAAGAAAACCGTGTGTACCAGTTTTTCGCTCAATGCCCACGGCAGTGATGATGCTTGGCACAAAGCAGTTGAAGCCTATTCTAAGCATAAATCCATACATAAGAATTCTAAACTTTATCATCGCTTATTAAAGGCGATGCCAAAGGTAGGTTAATAATTAACGAATTTGCAGGGCTTTTAAAAGTTTTGCTTTTGCACGTAAACGGAGCCTTATGGCTCTGTTTTTGTTTCTGGGTATTGGGTTTGTATTTTGCGTTGGGGCATTTAGGAAAACGGGAATTTGTTAAAAGGGAATAACGGGGCCTAGCGGCCCCGTTGCCCAGCTTAGCCTTTGTAGGCAGCAGCGGCTTTCATTACTTCTGCGCGGGCTTCTTCACTGCCTGCCCAGCCATCAATTTTAACCCACTTGCCTTTTTCCAGATCTTTGTAGTTTTCAAAGAAATGCTCGATTTGCTGAATCAGCAGTGGTGGAAGATCGGAAGGCTCTTTCACATCTTTGTAGAGAACAGAGAGCTTGTCGTGGGGTACGGCCAGCAGCTTGGCGTCTTTACCCGCTTCATCGCTCATATTGAGGATGCCGATAGGACGGGCGCGAATGACTGAGCCGGGCACTACTGGGTAAGGGGTAACAACCAGTACGTCTAGCGCATCGCCGTCTTCAGACAGGGTGTTGGGGATATAGCCGTAGTTGGCAGGGTAAAACATGGGGGTCGCCATAAAACGATCGACCATCAGCGCATCATAGTCTTTGTCGATTTCGTATTTAATCGGGCTGCTGTTAGCAGGAATTTCGATGGCAACGAAGATGTCGTTAGGCAGGTCTTTACCGGCCGGAATTTGCGTGTAGCTCATGACGGGCTTCCATTTCTTAAGGTTGGGGTTGATAAATCTGTGCCGATTATAAACCCTGTAGAGACTGATTACCAAAGAGGAAAAAGGTCGGCTACTACCAAGGTAGCAACCGACGAGGGGGGGAGACTAACTGATGTTGCTGGGCGCGCAGATACGGCGCTCAACTATTGACTTGAACCTGAACCAATTCGCCTTCGGTGCGTGCTTGGTAGCAGGGGATTGATACGCCGTCGTCTTCTAGGCAGTTGCCGGCCTCGAGGCTAAAGTGCTGTTTGTAAATGGGCGAGGCGACGACTAGGGTGCCTTGAATGCTGCCGACAATGCCCCGCGACAGCACATTGGCATTGCTGAAGGGGTCTTTGTTGGCCAGTGCGTAAACTTTATCGTCGACTCGAAATATTGCTACTTGGGTTTCGTCAATGAGTGCAGCTACGCCGGCATTGGGTAGAATTTCGTCAAGACGGCAAACAGTAGTCCAAGACATTGGGTGTTCCTCGTATAAATCTATTGTGCTGAACCGCACGCGCGGTGCGGCTCAGGTATAGTGTGTTTAGGCGACGGCAATTAAGTCTTTGTCGGCAATTTTTTCGGCCTCAGTGGCGGGACGAATTTGGCCGCGCTCTTGAATAAAGACAATTTCTTTGTCGGTTTTGTCGGCATTAATAAAGCTGCGGAACTGCTTCACCTTCTCGGGGTTCTCGATGGTGGTTTTCCACTCGCACTGATAGGTGTCAACAATGTTGGCCATGTCGGCCTCTAGCTCGGCGCAAATGCCCAGTGAGTCGTCAATAATGACTTTGCGCAGGTAGTTTAAACCGCCTTCGAGGTTTTCCATCCACACCGAGGTGCGCTGCAAGCGATCGGCAGTGCGCACGTAGAACATTAGGAAACGGTCGATGTATTTCACCATGGTGTCGGTGTCGATATCTGAGGCAAATAAATCGGCGTGGCGGGGCTTCATGCCACCGTTACCGCAGAGGTAGAGGTTCCAGCCTTTCTCGGTGGCGATCACGCCCACGTCTTTGCTTTGCGCCTCGGCGCATTCGCGCGTACAGCCCGATACCGCCATTTTGAGTTTGTGTGGCGAGCGCAGGCCTTTGTAGCGGTTCTCTAAATCAATGGCTTTGCCAACGCTGTCTTGCACGCCGTAACGGCACCAAGTGGAACCTACACAGGATTTTACGGTACGCAAAGATTTACCGTAGGCGTGGCCAGATTCAAAGCCGGCGTCGATTAATTCGCTCCAAATTTTGGGTAGCTGGTCGAGGGTGGCGCCGAACAAATCTACGCGCTGGCCGCCGGTAATCTTGGTGTAGAGATTGTACTTTTTGGCTACTTGGCCAACCGCAATCAAGCCGTCTGGGGTGACTTCACCGCCGGCCATGCGCGGCACTACCGAGTAGGTGCCGTTTTTCTGCATATTAGCCAAGTAGCGGTCGTTGGTGTCTTGCAGGCCGGCGAGTTTGGGCTCAAGAATATAGTCGTTCCAGCACGATGCCATGACAGAGGCGGCGGTAGGCTTGCATATTTCACAGCCGTGGCCGCTGCCATGCTTCTCTAAAAGTTCGGCAAAGGATTTGATTTGGCCAACTTTAACGAGGTGGAATATTTCTTGGCGAGTGTAAGGGAAATGCTCGCAGAGGTCGGTGTTCACCTCAACGCCCATTTTAGTCAATTCGGCGTTCAGCACTTGGCCGACGAGGGCAGTACAGCCGCCGCAGGTGGTTGCCGCTTTGGTGCAGGCCTTAAGATCGCCAACCGTCATCGCGCCGCCCTGAACTGCCGCGCATAAATCGCCTTTGCTCACATTATTACACGAGCAAATTTGTGCAACATCGGGCAGGGCGTCAACACCCAAGCCCACCCCAGCACTGCCGTCTAGGCTTGGCAAAATCATGCTCTCGGGTTGTTCAGGCAGAGTGATTTTGTTTAAGGCAAACTGAAGTAGGGTGCCGTAGTCATTGGCCTCGCCAATCAGTACGCAGCCCAGCAGGTGTTGGCCGTCGCTGCTGACCACAATCTTTTTATAGACTTCGGCTTTCTCGTCGATAAAAGTGTAGCACTTGGCGTCGGGGGTGGTGGCGTGGGCGTCGCCAATCGAGGCAACGTCAACACCCATGAGTTTGAGCTTGGTGCTCATGTCGGCGCCAGTAAAAGCTTTTTCTTCGACGCCGCCCAGTACGTGGTCGGCGGCTACTCGTGCCATATCCCAGCCCGGTGCAATCAAGCCGTAAATGCGGCCGCCCCACAGCGCACACTCGCCAATGGCGTAAATGGCTGGGTCTGAGGTTAAACAGGCGTTATCAATAACAATGCCGCCGCGCTCGCCAACCGCGAGTTCACACTGTCGGGCAAGAGCGTCTTGGGGGCGAATACCTGCTGAGAAAACCAGGATATCGGTTTCTAGCTCGGCGCCGTCAGCGAATTGGAGCTTGTGAACGCAGTCATCGCCATCAATAATTTGCTGGGTGTTCTTTTGGGTGTGGACTGATACGCCCAGGTCTTCAATTTTACGGCGCAATAGGGCGCCGCCGCCTTCATCGACCTGTACGGCCATGAGGCGGGGGGCAAATTCGATAACGTGGGTTTTTAGCCCTAAGTCCATAATTGCTTTAGCGGCCTCGAGGCCAAGTAAGCCGCCACCAACAACGGCGCCGACTTTGGCATTCGCCGCAGCGGCAGTAATCGCTTCTAAATCCTCAATGGTGCGGTAAACAAAGCAGTTTTTGCGGTCGTGGCCTGGTACTGGCGGCACAAAGGGGAAGGAGCCGGTCGCCAGAATCAATTTATCGTAGGGGTATTGTTCGCCCTTGTCGGTGCTCACGATTTGCGCCGCGCGATCTATAGCAATGACTTTTTCGTGGGTGAGGGCGGTAATATTGTTGTCGCTGTAGAAGCCGTCTTTAACCATATTTAGCGAGGCGGCTTCGCGGGTTTCAAACCACGCGGTGAGGTGCACGCGGTCATAGGCCGGGCGAGGTTCTTCGCCAATAACCGTGATCGCAAATTGCTCGCCTCGACCGCTTTCAATAATAGACTCGATAAATTGGTGGCCAACCGGGCCGTTACCAATAATAAGCAGGCGTTGTTTGTCTGTCATGGTTACTTCCTTTAATACTTTGCGCGATGGCTATCTATTTGGCGGCCGGTGCTGCAGGTGGATATTACGTAAATTATTAGCAAAAGCTGTGCCATTGTCTTTGTTGGTAATTAAGGTGTTGATTTGTAAATATTATTTTGTGTTTTGCATTGTTGTGGGGCGATTTTTGCTGTGACGGGAAAGTTTGATGGGGGGCTTGTTGGGGCACGACGTTCGTTAATGGTGCATAAATGCGCGACGCCGCAAGAGGGTTGCGTGCTTCGTAATGGTGCGTAAATAGCTGTGTGATAGTACAAAATAAAAAATAAATCTTTTTAAACAGTGTCTTACGCGAGCATCAAAATTTGGTGTACATGCTTGGCACAGGCTTTGCTCTCATGGTGGCAATACTTTCAAATGGCCATTATGGAGCTATTAATGTCTTCCTCGACCTTAAATGTGCTTGATCTCAAGCAAGAGAAAATACGATTACTTCACTTAAGTTGGTTTGCCTTTTTCCTTAGCTTTGTAGTGTGGTTTAACTTTGCGCCAATGCTGTCATCGATCAAAGAGGCTTTTGATCTTACTAATCAGCAAGTTAAAGCGCTGATGATTTTGAATGTGGCCCTCACCATTCCGGCTCGCGTCATTATAGGTATGTTGGTTGACCGTTTTGGTCCGCGCATTGTATACAGCGCTCTTTTGGTGCTTGGCGGCATAGTATGTGTCGCTTTCGCCTTTGCTAATAGTTATGAAGCAATTGCCTTATTGCGCTTCTTGATGGGCTTTATCGGTGCCGGTTTTGTTATAGGTATACGCTTAGTTGGCGAGTGGTTTCCGGCGCGGCAGGTGGGTTTAGCCGAGGGCGTTTACGGCGGCTGGGGGAATTTTGGTTCGTCAGCGGCGGCGATGGCGCTGCCAACTCTGGCCTTGTATTTTGGTGGCCCAGACGGTTGGCGTTACGCTATTGCCTCGACCGGTGTCATTGCCTCAATTTACGGGGTGTTCTTTTACTGGCGCGCTCGTAATACGCCAAAGGGTTCAACCTACTTTAAGCCCAAAAAATCTGGGGGCTTGGTTGTTAGCAATAAGCGTGACCTGATTTTTTACATTGTGATGTGCGTGCCCATGTATTTGGCGCTGGCAACACTAACCTGGAAATTGTCTCCAGTGAATTTGGGTATGTTAAACAGCACAACGTCACTGGCCCTATATGTGGTGCTAGCGGTTCTGTTTGTAGTGCAGATTAGTCAGATTTTGCGAGTGAATAGCGATGTGCTGAACAATATCGCTATTCCGGAAATGCAGCAGTATAAGTTTAAGCAGGTTGCTATCTTAAATGTGGCGTACTTCGTGACCTTTGGCTCCGAGTTGGCGGTGGTGTCAATGCTGCCCTTGTTCTTTATGGAAACGTTCGAACTGAGCGCAGTAACCGCCGGCATGTTGGCCTCTGGCTTTGCGTTTATGAATTTGGCCGCGCGCCCTGGCGGCGGTTACTTGTCAGATAAGTTTGGTCGTCGTAAATCGCTCTCTATTCTGGTAGCTGGTTTGGCGGCAGGGTATATGGTGCTTAGTAATATCGACGCAACGTGGACAATTTGGGTGGCAGTGGTTGCGACCATGTGCTGTTCCTTCTTTGTGCAGGCTGGTGAGGGCGCGGTGTTTGCGATTGTGCCCTTGGTTAAGCGCAGCATGACTGGCCAAATTGCGGGTATGACAGGCGCTTACGGTAATGTGGGCGCGGTTATCTTTTTAACGGTGCTGTCTTTTGTTAGCGCCTCGGACTTCTTCCTTGTAATAGCCGCTTGTGCCGCCGTTGTGTTTGTTGCGGTGCAGTTTATGGAAGAGCCTCAGGGTCACACCGCCGAAGTGAATGACGATGGCAGTGTTGCGCTGATCGAAGTTAGCTAAAGTACAGTGTATGTTAAGCGCATAACTGTGGTTCATACCTCGAGAACGTTACATGCACTTTGATGGTGGTTTAAAACTGGCAATTGGCCAGCGCAGCAGCGCTGGGCAAAAGCCGGTTAACGAAGATAGCTTGGGTATTTGCATACCCAAGGACGAGCAAATTACCACCAAGGGCGCGGTGGCGGTCATTGCCGATGGCGTGTCTGCGGCAGAGGCTGGAAAGGAAGCGGCTGAAACCTGCGTAACCGGTTTTCTAAGTGATTATTTTTCAACTCCAGATTCCTGGTCGGTAAAGCGGTCGGCCCAGCAGGTTTTAAATGCCTTGAATCGCTGGCTGTACGGCCAGGGGCAGCATTACCTGCAAGCTGAAAAAGGCTATGTTTCCACCCTCAGCATTGCAATCTTTAAATCGCAAACAGCGCATTTATTTCATGTTGGCGACAGCCGAATTTACCGTTTGCGGGACGGTTGCCTTGAGCAGCTAACCCGCGATCACGCCATGCCTATCAGTCGTGGCAAGTCGTATTTAACCCGCGCTATGGGCTTGGATATTAATTTGGATGTCGACTATCGCGCCGCAGACGTGGCGGTAGGCGATATATTTTTACTGAGTACCGATGGTATTCACGACGTATTGAGCAGTGCGCGCTTGCAGGAAATTATCGGCGCGACAGTCGAGGAGGCTGATCTCGACGCCGCGTGTCAGCAGATGATTGATGAGGCGCTGGCGGCGGGTAGTGACGACAATCTCAGTTGTCAGTTACTGCGAGTCGATGCGCTGCCATTGGAAGATGCCGGTGATGTTTACCGCAAATTAACTGCGCTGCCGTTTCCGCCGCCGCTGGCTGTGGGCATGGTGTTAGACGGATTGGTTATTGAAGAAGAGATTCACGCCAGTCCGCGCAGTCAGTTATATAAAGTTTTTGATGCCACGGCAAACCAACATTACGTAATGAAAACGCCGTCGGCAAACTTTAATGACGATCCGGCCTATATCGAACGTTTTATTCTTGAGAGTTGGGTGGGGCGTCGGATTCAAAGTGAGAATGTTGTAGCGGTGATCGACCCACCGGTGGCGCCGACGTGTCTTTACTATTTGTCGGCGTTTGCACCGGGCCGAACTTTGGGGCAGTGGATGCGTGAGAATCCCCAGCCCTCTAGTCAGCAGATGTTAGATATTATTTTGCCGGCGGCTAAGGGTTTGCAGGCTATGCACCGCCGCGACACCATTCATCAAGATGTGAAACCAGACAATATTTTGGTGGGTGATGATGGGCAAATTAAAATCATAGATTTTGGTTCTTGCTATGTGGCAGGTCTCGCCGAGATTGCGGTGCCAATAAGTCGTGATCGGGTATTGGGTACCGCGCAGTATTCTGCCCCAGAACATGTTTTAGGGCGCCGCCCAGGTGTTAAGGCAGACCAGTTTTCGCTGGCGGTGATTGTTTTTGAAATATTGACTGGCCATCAACCATTTCAAGGGCGGCTAGAGAGCTGTACCACCACGGCGGCTTTTACTCGTTTAGCGTATATTCCGGCCCGTCATTACAATCCGCATGTTCCTTTATGGCTAGATGGCGCCTTGGGGCGAGCGCTAAGTATTAGTCCAGAATTACGTTATAACGATATAGCCGAATTTGTTCACGACCTTCAGCACCCTAATCCGGTTTATAACAAAGATAATTTTCAGCCGCTGCTTACCCGCAATCCTTTACGAGTGTGGCAGGGGATTTCATTTATCTTGTTATTAGCCTTGTTGTGGAGTCTGGGGCGTTAAGCCCCCTTGTATTACCTGCACAGCGCCGCTCATGTCCTTTTTAAAGCCCTCCTTATAACGACTTTTTTGCCAGCATCTTTATGGTGCAAAATTGTGGAAATCACCTATATGGCCGCGCTTGTTCGTGGTGCGTTCTTAATTTATTTCGGGCAAATTAATGTTTTGCTCTATGCTGCGCGGGTTCTAGCTCTTGGATTTTTTGTGGTGTAGAGCACATAGCAGATGTGAATTCGGTGTAAAAACTAAGTGAATTCGCCATATACAAAAAATACGATTTCGTTGGCGCGGCTATTGCGGTACAAGCATTAAGATCATGGCGATAATGAGTGCTTAAGGCGCGGTATTATCATGCAGTTAAAACACAACGAATCGGTGGCGTTTGTGAAAATTTTAACGCGAAATTTATCGGGAATTTGCTGGTTTGTGGCGGTATTGCTACTGCCCGTGACCGCGCATGCCGCGGATCTCGCAGTGGTGAAAGCCGAGGCTTTAAACTTTTATAGCCAGTCGCGATTGGCCGCACGTAATAACGCCGATGAAGGCGCTCACAAACTTCATTTTTATATTGCGCATCGCGCAGAAAACTTAGCGCTACAGTCGGTTAGGCTTAGTATCGACGGTCGTGAGATTGCTAAATACAACTACAGTGAGCAAGAATCAAAAATTTTATTTGATGGTGGTGTGCACCCCTTGCTTGCCCTTAACTTATCGGCGGGGCGCCACCAACTCGCTGCCAAATTTGTGGTGTTGAATCGTGAGGCTGGGCCGAATGCCGACCGGCTTTCGCCGAGTATTACCCAAGAATTTACGCTGACGGCCAATAAGCAACTGGAATTGGAATTAATCAGCGATGGCTTAGTAAAGTGGTTGGAAAAACCCAGTATTACAGTTCATGACCGAGGCGTTGAAAACGTCACAGAAAATAGCGATAGCAACCCTCTACTGCGCGCTGTGTATTTTAATGCACAGCGGCACTACGCCTTCGAAGCGCTTGCCGACGCAATGTATTTTGTTAAACAAGGCGGTAGCGTTGCCCAGTTCTCGCCGCGCTTGCAGCAGGCATTGCGGCAAAGTGTGTTTGAGCTGGGTTTGCCAGCAGTGCCCAGTGAGTTAGCGGGTATGAGTGGCCTAACTGCAGAGCATACCAATGACGATATATACCGCAAATATAATAGCGGCGTCGAACTCCTTAATCGTGGTCAGCATAGCGAAGGACTTGCCATTCTCACCGCCTTAAGTAATGGCGAGTCGCAGCGTAATGATGAAATTATTCTTCGCGATAAAATTAATTTGGCGCTCGGATTTCACTTTTTGCAGCAGGGCGATAGCGAGCAATCCGTGAGCTATTTTAGCAAGGTCCGGCGTTTGGGCCCTTATGCGAATAAGGCCCTAGTGGGGTTGGGCTGGGCGTTGTTAAGTCCTCGCCAGACAGCGGTCAATTCCCTGCCAGAAAAAGACACCATGGCGCCGGGTAGTAACGCTAAAGGCATGGCGTATTTGTGGTCAGGCTCAGAAGACGATATCGCCTGGGCGCGTCGTCATACTCCGTTTCGCCGAGCATGGGCGATTGCCTCGGGCGCAAAAGAAGAAGACCTACAGGCGGCGATGGTGCCGTGGATGGAGTTAATTAATCGCGACCCCCTCGACCCCGCTGTGCAAGAAGGCTTATTAATTCTGCCATACGCGATGTCGCATTGGGCTGGGCAGGGGCCGCGGGCCGAAACTTATTATGTGTCGGCGGTCAGCAGATTGCAGGAATCATTAATGCTTTTAGACTCGGCGGCGGCAGATATCCACAGCGGTGGCTTGCGCGAGTCAGTGAGTGCAGCCGACAAAGCGGATCTTAGCGGTTGGGATATTTGGCTATGTGACCTCTCTGCAGACCGGCAGGGTGCGTATTTAGATTTATTGTTAGACAGCGCGCGCTTTCATATTGCGCTGCGGGAGTTTCGTCAGTTAGGTCGTATTCGCAGTGTACTAACAGGCGATGAACGGGGCGATTCGGTTGCTGCCTTGGCCGGTCGGCGCGCCGCACTTATTCAGAATATTGACGAATTAAGCGCGCAGTGGGGGCTTAATTTAGATCAAACCGCCCTAGCTGAAATTAATAAATATCGCCTGCGCACCGAGCGCTATTTGGCAGAGGCGAATTTTGCCATGGCGCGCAACCATGAAAATACGCGCCGCCAAATGACTGAGGTGGTGTGGGACGGGGAGGCGAACAGATGAAGTGTGTTGCCGCTAAAAAACTACATGCTTTGCAATTGGCTTGTGCCTTACCGGCATTGCTTGGTTTGAGTGTGCTGGTTGCCGGCTGCCAGCCCGCACTAAAGCCACGCGGAGAGACCCAGACGATTGGCAGTTTGCTGGAGCGCAATGGCCAGAATCCCGATCGCTTATTTATGAAGAAGCTGCCTCCAAAGAAAATTGCCGACGCCGACGCTGAGGGGCGGCGAGTTGAAATGGAGGCTTTAAACCACTATCAGCAAGTTTTAAGTTTAGATTCCGCGCCGGGTGTTCGCGCCGAGGCTATGCGCCGATCTGCAGACCTCCGCATTGAAGCGGCAGGGCGAGATGGCGACGTTAATATGCAGGAGGTGGCTGCGGCAACCGCAATGTATAAACGGCTTATTGCCGAGTTTCCAGATTATCCCAATAAAGATCACGTAATTTACCAGTTGGCGCGGGCCTATGAATTATCCGGTCGCAGTGAACTGGCAATCAACACCTTGCGGGATTTGGCGCACGATTATCCACAGTCGCAGCGTGCCAATGACGCCTTATTTCGCTCGGCAGAAATGTTGTATTTGCGCAAGCGCTATCAAGAAGCTGCCGACGAGTACGGACGTTTAATTAGCCAAAACCCAGCTATGCCTTATTGGCAGATGGCGCAGTATAAATACGCCTGGAGTCAGTATCAGCTGAGCAAACCTGAACTTGCGGTGGGTAGTTTTACCGCGATTTTAAGTCAGCTCAAGACACTCCGCGAAGTGACGAGTGTAGATCAGCTCCTAACTTATGTGCCGGAAGCCAGCGCAGAGTTGGTGCGCGATACGGTGCGGGGCTTGAGTTTAGCACTGGCGGCCAAGGCCGACGGCCACAATATTGCTGCTTATTTTGCCAAACTGCCTGGCAATCATTTTTATCCCTTGGTTTATAACAGCCTCGGCGAACTACTATTGAGCAAAAAGCGGTATACCGACGCCGCCAGTGTCTTTGATGCTTTTGCCAGCGCTTACCCGCAGCACGAATTGGCAATGAGTCACAGCGAAAAAGCGATTGCTGCTTATCAGCAAGGTGGTTTCACTGGCTTAAAAATCAGCGCACAAGAGGCCTATGTTGAACGTTACGCAGCGGATTTACTCGCCGCACAGGCCAGTGGAGCGGCGGATGCGGAGTTGCCCAAACTTAGTAGCTTGCTGCGTGACTATACAATGGAGATATTAGCGTTTCGCCATGCCGAGGCTCAGCAAACGCCTGTGAGTGAAGCTGATTTACGGCTGCAGCGTTTTGCTGCAGTGGCAGCAAGCTATCGCAAAGCGCTGGCGATGTTTCCGAACGACAGCGATTTTGCCACGACCAGTATGCGCTACGCTGACGCCTTATTTGATGGCGGCGAAGTTAAAGCCGCGGCCGACCAATACATGGCGGTGGCCTATGATCTGCCAAGCTATAGCAAGCCAGCCGATGCGGCGTTGGCGTCGGTAAAATCCTACCGCGCGTGGCTGAAAAATGCGCCTGAGGCTGAGCGTGACGCGGCCCAGCAGGCGGTGATCGCCGCCAGTACTCGAATGGCTGCGGCCTTCCCTCAGCACCCAGAGCGCAGCCGAGTACTGTTGGCCAGTGCCGAAGACCTATACGTATTGCAACGCCACCAAGAAGCGATAGCGATTGCCGAACCCTTGCTTGTAAATGCGCAGTGGACCGAGCCGAGTTTGCAAAGCAAGGCTTTGAGTATTACTGCCGACGCTTACTTTGCACAAAATAGTTTTGACAAAGCGGAGATGTATTACGCCAAGTTATTGCCGATGATTGCTGGGGAGCCAGAGCTGCAGCGGATAGCTAAAGATCGTTTGGCGGTATCTGTTTATCGCCGAGCGGAGGGGCTTAGAGCCGACGGTGACAGCGCGCTGGCGGCAAATTTATTTTTGCGTGCCGCCGACTTAAGCCCTGATCCAGTGCTGCGGGCTAATGCAAGTTTTGACGCCGCTGGGCAGTTATATGCAGTTAATAATTGGAAGCAAACGGCCGATGTTTTACAGCGCTTTCGCAGCGAATTTCCAAATCACGAAATGGCCGGCGATGCGGATAAACTACTTGCCGAAACCTATCAAAAATCAGCGCAACCCGCTTTGGCAGCTGGGGTGTATGCCCGCATAGCATTAGTCGCTAGCGAAACCCTTGAAACGCGTCGCCAAGCGAGCCTCATGGCGGCAAAGCTTTACGACCAAGCGGGGCTGCGCGAACAGGCGCGAGTGGCGATAGAAAATCATATTGCGCAGTTTCCCGCGCCCTTGCTAGAGGCCCAGCAATTTCGGCAGCGCCTGGCTGAAATGGCACCGGCAAACAGCGAGCTTCATCACCGCTGGTTAAAAGAAATTATCACTGCCGACAAACTTGCTGCACAACCTATCGCGGCCTCGCAACTACTGGCGGCAGATGCCAGTTTGCAATTGGCGATGATTGACGTGCGCCGCGCCAATAGCGCCAAGCTGCGCTTGCCTATCGCAAAAAGTTTGCCGCTGCGGCAGCGGGCTATGCAAACCGCCATCGACAGTTTGGCGCAGGCTTCAGCTTACGGATTTTCTGATATCACCACTAAAGCGAGCTATGAGCTGGGCAATTTATACCGAGACTTTGCTAAAGCATTAATGGCATCTGAAAAGCCACGAGAATTGCGCGGCGAAGTGCTGGAAGCGTACGCCCTGCTATTAGAGGAGCAGGCGTATCCCTTTGAGGAAAAGGCAATTAGTGCCTTTGAAGCCAATGTTGCGCGTGTTCGCGACGGGGTTTGGACTGCTGGCATGCGGCAAAGCCTTTTTGCCTTAATTGAATTGGCGCCCGCCAAATACGGTAAACAGCCTCAACTGGAGGACAGCTATGATTCACTTTACTAAGGTGCTCGTCGCGCTTGTATTACTCAGTGTTGCCGCGTGCAGTTCTGGTCCGCAGACCATGAAATCTGCGCGGCAGACAAGCAAGGTGTCGTCGGCAGAATTTGATACTGCGCTGGCGCTAATGAAAAGTGGAGACAGCGACGGCGCGACTCACGCTTTTTTAAAGCTCAGCGAAAGTCATCCGCGCTCGACTGGGCCGTGGACAAATTTAGGTATTCTTGCAGCGCGGCAACAACAGTATGAATTAGCGGCCAAGTATTTTTTAGCCGCGCTACAGCGGGAACCTAAGAACGTCGCAGCGCTTAACTGGATGGGTTATATCACCAGCAAAAATGGCAGTTTCGACGCCGCCTTAGGCTGGTATAGCAAGGCGCTGGCGGTTCGCGATGACTACGCTCCGGCACATTTGAATATGGGTATTCTCTATGAGACGGCGTTTAAACAAAGCGCCCAGGCGCTAACGCACTACCGCCGCTATCAGGCGCTTACCGGCGGTGACAATATTTTAGTTAGCGCTTGGATCCACAATTTGGAATCCAGCGCGGACTACGTGGCGGTGAATGTGTCGCAGGTGAACTAATGAAATCATTATTGCTTATTGTTTTGGGGTTTTCTTTGGGGCTGGCTCTGCCCGCTAGCGCAGAGTTGGCGGATGGCGTCGAGACCAGTGCCGAGCCAGCAATGGGCGTAACCATCCACGGCAGTGACGAGGCGGCGGTCGGTTTGTACTTAATGCCTTGGGGTGAAGAGCCAATGAGTGATTTAGATCGCCCGCCGCAATTAATAGACGAAGGCCCGCAAACTGTTAATGCTGAGGAGTTTCAGCGTTATGCCGAATGGTATCAGGCGCACCGCTCGTATCGTTATTGGCGTCTGCAGCGCAATAACTGGTAGTTAAAATTTTGGCGGCAATACCAACGTATAACGAAATTTAATTTGATATTTTTTGAGGTGAATTATGGAAGCCATTTCGACGTTCATTACGTTTTTTAATAACGGCGGCCACTTTATGTATCCAATAGCGCTGGTGCTCGCTTTTGCCATCGCTATTAGCATTGAGCGCTTTGTTTTTTTAACTAAATCCCTTAGCGATAACCGCCGCTTCTGGGCCAAGATTTGGCCAATGCTGAGCGCAGGCGAAATCAGCGAAGCCGAAGCGTTAATTGGTAAATCAAAGCTCGCCGTTGCGCATATTTTGAATTGTGGGCTTGAGCAAGCGCGAATCGACAGTCGCCGCAGCGACGTAGAAATTGCGACTGAAGATGGCCTAATGGCACTGCTGCCAGCCATTGAGCGTCGGACCCATTATTTAGCGACGTTTTCTAACGCCGCGACCTTGCTGGGCTTGCTCGGAACGGTGTTGGGTTTGATTGGCGCCTTTGGCGCGCTGGGGACTGCCGACCCTGTTGAAAAAGCAAATTTGCTGTCGGCGGGTATTTCCGAGGCCATGAGCTGTACCGCATTTGGCTTGATGGTGGCGATTCCCTCACTCTTTGCACATGCCTATTTGCAAAGTCAGGCAGGGGAGTTAGTTGATACGCTGGAGTCGGCCTGCTCGCGGTTTGTAACAGTAATAAATCGCAGTAAAGCGCTGCAGCACTGAGGTCTAAAGATGAGCGCCATGTTTGATATAGAGCCAGATGTCGATGAGGGGCCGCGCAGCTCAAGACGAATACGTCGTCTTAAACGGAAGTTGCGCCATCGCCCCGATGGCGAGCTGAATATTGTCTCGATGATCGATGTGTTTGCAGTACTGGTTTTTTTCTTATTGGTTGGTTCGTCGATTTCGGCCAGTAAATTACATGCGCTAAAATTAAATTTGCCCTCGATTAACGCTGAGCAGGTGGTGAATGACAAGCCAGCATTGCATTTAGCAATCAGCCTATTTGAAGATCATTTAGAAATTAGCAATAGCGAGGGTTTAGACAAGGCTATGCCGAAAGTATCCGGCAAATACGACACTAAAGCGCTAGCTGAGCTGCTGGTGGCCCTGAAAGAAGACCATCCAGACGAATCTAGTATTAGTTTGTTTATTGCAGAAGATATTGCCTACGAAGATATTGTCGCGGTTATGGACAGCAGCCGAGAGTACCCAGCGGGTAGTGCGGGTGTTAATGGCAGCGCTGCGCTGTTCCCGTTAATTTCCATGGGTGATGCACCGCAAGACAGCGCTGAAGTGGAGTCAAAACCATGAGCAAACGTCAGGAGCGAAAACTTAATCGCGAGGTAAAGCGAGCTGGCCGCGATGTTGCTATTAATGTGGTTTCGCTTATTGATATATTTGCTATTTTGGTTTTTTACTTGCTGGTGAATGCCGTAGTAGTAGAAGTGATTCCAGAATATCAGAATTTAAAATTGCCCACTTCGCTAGCCAGTGAAAAGGCGCAACGCACCGTAACGGTTGCGGTAAGTGCCAGCGATATACTGCTGGAAGAACAGCGCATAATGAGTGTTGAAGACGCCCTGCAATCAGAGCAGCGGGTATTGGCATTATTGGCGGCAGCGCTGGCGCCCCTCATTGCGGTGGCTGGCGCTGACGAGTTCGGCGGTAAAAGCGAGCCCGATTCGAAAAAATTGGGCAGCGGCAAAGATGTGAATATAGTTGCAGATCGCGATACGCCCTACCGTTTGCTCAAGAAAATTCTCGCAACCTGTGTTGATGCGAACTTTGATCATGTTTCCCTCGCCGTGCGGGAAATTACTCAGGGAGGTGGAGCATGAATAGTGCGCTACTAGCCCAAGCCACATTGGGAAGCGATTACTGGGGAATTACCTTAGCCGCCGACCGGCATTTTAAGCGCATCTTGCTCAATGTAGTGAGCTTGCTGCTATTACTGCTTGTTGCTGCCCCCTTCTGGGTACTTGATGTTCCCGAGGCGCCGCCAATAGAGCCTGCGACCAGTTACGCTCTTGAACTCTTGCCCGTACCAAAAGCAAAGCCTCTACCAAAAGAGGTTGCAAAGCCAAAGCCGGTGCTTAAAGCCGCGGCGGTGTCAAAGCCTGTCGCCGTGAGTAAGCCGAAAACGGTGGTTAAAAAAGTAATGCCCCAACCTAGACCGGCAAAACCGACTCCTTCCGTAAGTGCCCAAGAGCGGGCTCAGGCCGCAGCCGCGGCTGCCGCGCAGCGCCAAGCTGCAGCAAAAGCCGCGGCCGCTAAGCTGGGGTAATGGCCTTTAGTGAACAATTAGCGCAATTGCGTGATACCAGTAGCGATGTGGTGATCAGTGAAAAGAATCTTAGAGAACGTGGCGCGGTAAAAAGTGAGCTTGCGGCGCCCAGTACCGACTCGCTTTCGGCAAGTAAGTTAAGTGCTGGTCATGGCGACTACGGTACACACAGTGTTAGTGGCGAACAGAGCAGCACGGTAGTTGGTAGCCATAGTACAGCCAAGCTAGCCGCGATTGCGGCGCGCTCGGCGGCCGTCGGCGGGAGTGGCGGCGCAGCGGCGGGCGGTGCTAAACCATCGCGCAGTTTGGAAGAAATTCAGCTTGCCTTTGATCGCAGTAAAACAGCGTTCTACGCCATTTTTAGTCGGGCTGCGCGCAAAGACACCACGATTCGAGCTGGCACCGTGGTGGTAAGTTTAACGATTGAACCAGACGGTTCGGTAAGTGGCAGTAAAATTGTTTCGTCGAGCTTTTTTAATCCGGATTTAAAAGAAAAACTATTGCAGCGCATTGCTATGCTTAAGTTTGAGGCGAAGGCTGTTCCCCGTTACACCTATCCTAACTACCCCATTAGTTATATGCCTTAGCGATTTTTCAGTATGGGCTATATCGGTTTCGCTCGCATAGGTAGCTAGGCGTGGCGAACTAAGATATTTCCTCGGTTTTAGCACCCCTGTGCTTGCGTCGCCACATTATCACTGTCACGTATTTACGACGCCCTCGTCGTTACGCTTTCCTTTTATTAAACTGCTGGCCGAATATTGGTGGCGTATCTGCGCATATCAATATTACTGCTTGTCGCATCTATTTAGGGCATAAGTTTTTCGGAGCTGTAATGCTTGGTTTCATCATGGTGCAATATTGCATCATTTTAGATTTGTTGCAGAAATATTTCATGTCACTATTTGGTGTGACGGTGTAATTCCAATAATTTCCAGATTTTAATTTATTTTTAACTTTATGAATAATAAGCTTTTTTTTATTTGGTCAATTGATTTATCATTTTTGGCTTATGTTTTGCTTTTGCTGGTTATCGCAATTCCTTTGCAAGGAACACTGTTTGCGGTGTTGTTGCTTTACCTTATCGATACCTACCAAAAGAGAGACCTCATGTTGAAAATGAAAGCACTTCCCTTAGCTATTTCTATCGGCCTACTAGGTGCTGCGGCGCAAACAACATTTGCTGCAGAGAATATTACCGAAGCCCTCAGTAAGGGCGAAGCCCACTTAAATTTGCGTATGCGTTATGAGTCTGTTGCTGAGGACGTGGCTGCGGGTGGCAACAAAACGGGTGACGCCCTCACCTTGAAAACGCGGTTGAACTACAAAACGGATAGCCTTAAGGGCTTTAGTGGTTTTGTGGAATTAGATGACGTGAGTAATTTTGCGGGTGACTCAAATGACAGTGTTAATGGCAATGTTGCTGATTCACTGATTGCCGATCCGGCAGGCACCGAAGTAAACCAAGCTTTTATTGCCTATAGCAATTGGAGTAGCGAATTTAAATATGGTCGTCAGCGCTTAACCTACGATAATCATCGCTTTGTTGGTCACGTTGGCTGGCGTCAAAATGAGCAGACTTACGATGCGTTTACCGCCGCCAATAGCAGTGTCGAAAATCTTAAGCTGAACTACGCGCACATTTCTAATGTAAACCGTATTTTTGGTGAAGCCAGCGCGGTGGGCGACACCGAGATGGATTCCCACTTATTGAACGCGAGTTACACTCTGCCAGCAGGTACTGTGACGGGTTACGCCTATTTGCTCGAGACCGATGATAATTTCGCCGGTTTTAAACGTATGGATACCGATACCTACGGTATTCGCTGGCAGGGCGTGGCGGGTGACTTGGCGTATAATCTTGAATATGCCACGCAGGACAGTGCCGGTAAAAATCCCGCCGATTACAGCTCAGACTACATGCTTGCTGAGGCGACTTATAAGCTCGCACCAGTAACGCTTGGTCTTGGCTACGAAGCGCTGGGCGCCGACAAAGACGGTTTCTTTATTACGCCGCTGGCCACCTTGTTTAAATTTCAAGGCTGGACCGATATGTTCTTAAACAAAGGTTTGGGTAATATCAGCGATGGCATTAACGACACTTACTTCACAGTTGGTGGGGCGGCATTGGGCGTGAATTGGTTGCTGGCCTATCACAACTTTGAATCAGAGCAAGATAATAGCGCTGGTGATAGCGACCTCGGTTCGGAGCTCGGCGGTATGGTCACCAAAAGCTGGGGACCTTATTCTGCAGAGTTGCGTTACGCCAGTTACAGTGCGGGCGATAGCACAGGCTTTAATGGTGGCGGCTTGAGCTTGATGGACACTGAAAAAGTGTGGCTGACCTTAAGCGCTAACTTCTAATCGCGCAAAGCGGTGCGCCAGCGTAGAGCTGGCGCCATAGCAGTGATACCATGCCACACAGACTTTTCTGCGTGGCGTTTGTATATTTATGCACCTTCATATATTAGGTATTTGCGGCACCTTTATGGGTGGCTTGGCCATTCTTGCCCGCGAGCTTGGCCATACCGTGACCGGCTCTGATGCCAATGTTTACCCGCCAATGAGCACTCAGCTGGAATCCCAAGGGATTACCTTGATGGAAGGCTATGAGGCTGCGCACCTGTCGCCCGAGCCAGACCTTGTGATTATTGGCAATGCCATGTCGCGAGGCAATCCCGCGGTTGAACACGTATTGAATCGCGGTATTCCCTACACATCAGGTCCCCAGTGGTTGAGCGATCATGTGCTGCAAAGTCGCTGGGTACTGGCCTGTGCGGGCACTCACGGTAAAACCACCACCAGTAGTATGTTGGCGTGGGTTTTAGAAGATTGCGGTTACCAGCCTGGTTTCTTAATTGGCGGCGTGCCCGCTGATTTTGGCTTGTCGGCGCGGCTGGGAGCGTCAGATTTCTTTGTAATAGAAGCCGATGAATACGATAGTGCCTTTTTCGATAAGCGCTCAAAATTTGTGCATTACCGGCCCTACACCGCTATTCTCAATAACTTAGAGTTTGACCACGCCGATATATTCCCTGATTTAGCCGCCATCCAGCGCCAGTTTCATCATTTGGTGCGCACCGTGCCCGCCATTGGTCGAATTATTATTCCTGCCGGCACGCAATCCTTAGATGAAGTGCTGGATATGGGCTGCTGGAGTGAAGTTGAACGGCTTAGTAGCGAAAAAGGGCAGGCCGCAGATTGGCAGGCTAAGGTGCTGAGCGGCGATTTCTCTGAGTTTGATGTTCTTTATAAAGGCATTGTGCAGGGCCGTGTAAATTGGTCTCACACTGGCGCTCACAATGTAAATAATGCGCTGGGTACCCTGGCTGCGGCCCATCATATTGGTGTGCAGCCCAAAGATGGCATCGAGGCTTTAAATCAATTTCAGGGTGTAAAGCGGCGTATGGAATTGCTGGCCACGGTGGCGGGTATTTCCGTGTACGACGATTTTGCCCATCATCCCACCGCGATAGCCACAACCTTAGAAGGTCTGCGCGGGCGGGTGAACGACGGGCGAATTGTTGCTTTAATAGAACCGCGTTCTAATACCATGCGTATGGGTATTTATAAGGAGCGCTTGGCGGTGGCCACCGCACAAGCCGATGACGTTATTTGGTATCAACCGCCGGGACTAAACTGGTCGCTGGAGTCGGTGATTGCCGGCAGTACCACACCGGCGCGCTTGAGTGTGGATCTTGACCAGACGATTGCCGAACTTAGCGCGAGCTTAAAGGCGGGCGATAATTTGGTGATTATGAGCAATGGCGGCTTTGGTGGCGTGCATCAGCGCCTTATTGCGGCGCTGCGCAAGCGCTGGGAGCAGCCGGTATGAAGTCGGTAACGCTCGCGATGACCGGCGCCTCTGGCGCGCAATACGGTTTGCGGTTGTTGGAGTGCTTGTTGGCTGCTGGTTGCGAAGTGCATTTTATGATTTCGAAAGCGGCCCTGCTGGTAGTGGCGACCGAAACGGAGGAAACCCTACCTGCAAAGCCCGCCGCCTTGTTGCGGCATTTGTGTGAGCGCTTTCAATGTACGTCGGAACAACTTAAGGTGCACGGCCCCGAAGATTGGATGGCGGCGGTGGCATCGGGTAGCGGCGCGCCAAGCGCAATGGTGGTGTGTCCGGCGAGTACCGGCACCCTCTCGGCCATTGCCTGTGGGGCGAGTAATAATTTAATTGAACGCGCCGCCGATGTTGCGCTCAAAGAGCGCCGCCAACTGATTTTGGTGCCTCGAGAAATGCCCTTATCGGCAATTCATTTGCAGCATATGCTCAGTTTGACGCAAATGGGCGCAACAGTAATGCCTGCTTCGCCGGGTTTTTATCGCAAGCCACAAAGCGTGGCTGATGTGATTGATTTTGTGGTGGCAAGAATTTTGGATCATCTCGGTGTGGCGCAGAATCTCGTGCCGCGCTGGGGCGAATAAAAACAAGTTTACAACGGGGCCGGGGCAGCCAATCCGGCAGCAGATGCTTAAGGGACAACTATGAGTACAATGTTATTGTCGGTGTATCAGCGCGTAGTACTGCGTAATGCATTTTGGGTGTTGGCGATTTTACTCGCAGTGGTTGGCTGGCTGGGAAGCTATATACCCACCTTGCAGCTAGACGCCTCAGCGGACGCGCTGGTGTTAGAGGGCGATGAGTCGCTGGCGTATTACCGCGAGATTAGTAAGCGCTACGGCTCAGAAGATTTCCTGTTGGTCACCTATCAGCCTAAAGGTGATTTGTTTGCCCCCGAGCAACTGAAAACCCTCGGTGAGCTTCGCGATCGGCTGGCGACCTTACCTAATATTTCCAATGTCACCTCGATATTGGATGTGCCACTGCTAGAAAGTCCGCGAGTATCGCTAAGTCAAGTAACGGCCGGCGATATTCCGACTTTGCGCACGCCAGATATTAATATGGACATGGTGCGCGAAGAGTTGTCGACCAGCCCTATATACAAGTCGCTGCTAACCAGTACTGACGGCAGCACTACCGCAATTCAGGTCAATATTAAGCGCGATGAACGCTACTTTGAGCTACTAAATCAGCGTGATGCGCTGCGCGCTAAAGCAGCGGCTGACGCCATCGGTCCCGACGAGCGCGATGAGCTGAGTAGCCTTGAGAAAACCTTTGCCAATTATAATGCCGAGGCCCACGAGCAACAGGCCGAATTGGTGGCTTTAGCGCGGGATATCGTGAAAGATTATCGCGGTGATGCCACGGTATTCCTCGGTGGTGTGCCGATGATCGCAGTGGATATGATCGCCTTTGTAAAAAGCGATTTGCGGGTGTTTGGCGCGGGTATACTGCTGTTTATTGTGGTGTTGCTGGTGGCGATTTTTCGCAGTTTGCGCTGGGTGCTTATCCCTTTGTCGACTTGCGTGTTGAATGTAGTGTTTATGCTGGGCTTACTGAGTTTTCTCGACTGGCGGCTCACCGTGATCTCGGCAAATTTTGTTGCCTTACTATTAATTATTACGTTGTCGATCACCATTCATTTGGTGGTGCGCTTTCGCGAATACGCCGCCGCTGAACCCGAGGCAGATCAATTTCGCTTAGTGTCAGAAACGGTCACAGTGATGCTGCGACCCTGTGTTTACACGTCATTAACGACCTTAGTCGCGTTTGCATCCCTAGTGGTTAGCGGAATTCGTCCGGTTATTGATTTTGGTTGGATGATGACCATCGGCGTGACATCGGCGCTAATTTTGACATTTCTTGTAATGCCCTGCGTGCTAATGCTGCTAAAGCCCCGCGCCGAAAAGGCCGCGAGTGCCGAGTCGGGTGGATCAACGCGGTATTTCGCGCAGGCCACAGAGCACTTCGGTAAAACAATTATTGTAGTGTCGGTGGGCTTGCTGATTCTGAGTGTGGTCGGTATCTCTCAGCTCAAGGTTGAAAACCGCTTTATTGATTATTTTCACGACACTACTGAAATTTATCAGGGTATGGAGACGATCGACGCCGAATTAGGTGGCACCATCCCCCTTGATATTATCTTGGACCTGCCCAAAAAAGAACCAGTTGCCGCGACCCCTGCGAGTGCGAGCGGCGATGATTTTGATGACTTTAGTAATGCTTTTGCCGACGACTTTGCCGATGATTTTGGCGATGTAGGTCCCGCCCAGAGTGAGTGGTTTACGGTGGCTGGATTACAGCGTATTAAGTCGGTACACGACTATGTCGACAATTTGCCGGAAACCGGCAAAGTTCTGTCGCTGTCTACTTTTTATGAGTTGATGCAAATCATTATGGGCAATGTCGACGACCTGCAGTTGGCGCTGGCCCAGCGTTCGCTGCCCGAATCGATTTCCTCAATCTTGATTGATCCTTATATGTCTGCCGAGGTCGACCAAGTGCGGATTAGCGTGCGGGTGAAAGAAACCAGCCGCAGCCTGAATCGGAGCCAGTTATTAATAGATATTGAAGACCATTTAGTGAACGAGTTGGGCTTTGCGCCTGAGCAAGTGCATCTCACAGGTATGTTGGTTTTGTATAACAATATGCTGCAAAGCTTGTTTACTTCGCAAATCATGACCTTGAGCGCGGTGTTTGTGGCAATACTGGCCATGTTTATGGTGCTGTTCCGCTCCTTGAGTCTTGCTTTCATTGCCTTAACACCGAACCTGCTGGCAGCGGGTGCGGTATTGGGCGGCATGGGTTTGGCGGGTATTCCGCTAGATATGATGACAATCACCATTGCGGCAATCACCGTAGGTATCGGTGTTGATGACACCATTCACTATGTACATCGCTTTAAAGAAGAGTTTCCAAAAGATCGCAATTACATCGCTACCATGTATCGTTGCCACGCTAGTATCGGCAGAGCGATGTATTACACCTCGGTGATTATCGTGTTCGGCTTTTCAATTTTGGCGCTGTCTAACTTCACCCCCAGCATCTATTTTGGTTTGCTAACCGGTTTGGCCATGGTGGCTGCTTTGCTGGGCGCCATGTTGTTGCTACCAAAATTGATTTTGGTAATGAAGCCGCTGGGGCCGGAAGGGAATGTCTGAGCTTAGCGGCACCACTTTAGTAGAGTTGCCGCTATTTCCCCTGCGCAGCGTATTGTTTCCTGGTGGGCGCATGGGGTTGCGGATTTTTGAACGCCGCTATTTAGACCTGATTCGCGACACCCTGCGCGAGCAGCAAAGCTTTGGCATTGTGTGGTTGCCCGAGGGCGGAGCTGAAGTGTTAAAGCCTGGTGAACGTCAGGCGACCTTGGCGTTAATTGGCACCGAAGCGCGCATCACTGACTGGGATCAAACCTCCGATGGCCTATTGGGCGTGGTGGTTGAAGGTGGACGGCGTTTTCGCTTGGCGTCGGCGCGCCAAGCCGAGGGCGGCTTATATATTGGCGACATTACTTGGTTGGCCGAATTAGCCGACACCGCGCTGCCGCCGCGAGGCAGTGAATTACAAGATTTATTGCAGCAGCTTGGTGAGCACCCTCATGTTCAGCGTTTAGGTATGGATTTAGAGGTAGGCGAGGCGGGCGCTTTGGCCAATCGCTTGGCACAATTGCTGCCCCTGCCTGCTGCCGATGCGTATCAAATACTCAGTATCGACGAGCCCGTAGCGCGCCTAGATGCGCTGCATGACGTACTCGATGCCTTGTCTCAGTAAGATTTAAGGCCTTAGCCACCCTGCTTGGGCGTGGCGCAGTAGATATTGTCGATAGTGAGTCCTTTTCCAATCCGTTATACTAGCGGCCTTTTTAGTTTCTCCGGTTGGAGAATTAACAAATTTCGACCTTCGCAGCGTAGTGGAGGTGAGAGGATTGAAAGGCTCATGGACATTAAGCAGTATATGAATCAGCTCGGTCGTCAGGCGCGGGCAGCAGCCCGTCTGGTGGCGGCGGCCGATACTGGCGTTAAGAATCGCGCCCTGCTGGCAATAGCGGCGGCGGTAGACGCTCGGCGCGATGAGATTATCGCCGCCAATGCCAAAGATCTCGCCGCCGGTGAAGTCTCCGGTTTAGACGCGGCATTGTTAGATCGTTTGGCACTGAATGCCGCAGGTATCGCCGGCATTATTGAAGGTTTGACCCAAGTTGCCGCACTGGCCGACCCCGTTGGCGCCATTACCGACTTGAATTATCGGCCGAGCGGCATCCAAGTGGGCAAAATGCGGGTGCCTTTAGGGGTAATTGGCATTATTTACGAGTCCCGCCCCAATGTAACGGTAGAGGCCGCCAGCCTGTGTTTGAAGTCGGGCAATGCGGCGATTTTGCGCGGTGGCTCCGAGGCCATCCACTCTAACCAAGCCTTGGCAGCCTGTATTCGCGAAGGTCTGCTAGCTGCTGGTCTGCCCGAGCACGCGGTTCAGGTACTGGAAACCACCGACCGCGCCGCGGTTGGCGAGTTGATTACCATGCCTGAATTTGTCGATGTTGTTGTGCCCCGCGGCGGCAAGGGTTTGATCGAACGCATTGCGCGTGATGCCACGGTAACGGTAATCAAACACCTCGACGGCATTTGCCATGTTTATATTGATGACGCAGCCGATGCCGAAAAAGCACTGGCGATTGCGGTAAATGCCAAAACTCACCGCTACGGCACCTGCAATACCATGGAGACGCTGCTGATAGCCGAGAGTCGCGCCGAAGAGTTATTGCCGAGCATTGCCGATGCGCTGACCGCCAAAGGCGTTGAGCTGCGCGGTTGCCCGCGCACGCGGCAAATCTTGATGGGTGCAGTAGAGGCCAGTGATGAAGATTGGGGCACCGAGTATTTGGCTGCAATTTTATCCATTAAGGTGGTGGCTGATGTTAACGAGGCAATGGATCACATTGCTCAGTACAGCTCTGCCCACACCGAATCCATTGTGACTGAGAATTACACCACCGGCCGCCGTTTTCTGCGTGAAGTGGACTCCAGCTCGGTGATGATTAACGCTTCGACTCGCTTTGCCGATGGTTTTGAATACGGCCTAGGAGCGGAAATTGGTATTTCCACCGACAAAATTCACGCCCGCGGCCCAGTCGGCCTAGAGGGCCTGACCTCGCAAAAGTACGTGGTACTTGGCGATGGGCATATTCGCAGCTAAATGACGGCGCCGACCACTGCTAAGCCCATTGCATCGCTGGCCATTTTTGGCGGCACTTTTGATCCGATACACCACGGTCATTTGCGCTCGGCGGTAGAGATTAAAGAACAACTTGGGGTCGATGAATTGGCTTTGCTGCCAAGTCATCGGCCGCCATTGCGAGGCGAGCCTGGCGCCGACAGCGTGCAGCGCCTTGCGATGGTCAGTGCGGCGGTAGCTGGTGAGGCTGGATTGTTTGCCGATGGCCGCGAGTTACTGCGGGAAAAGCCGTCGTATACCGTAGATACCTTACGGGAACTGCGGGCCGAGCGCGGGACTGCGATGTCGATCACAGTGATTATGGGCAGCGATGCCTTTAATAAAGTGCAGCATTGGCGGGATTGGCCAGACCTGTTTAGTTTGGCTAATGTGGTGGTTTTACATCGGGCCGCTTATCCACTGCAAATGGATTCCGCGGTGGCAAATTTTGTCGCCCCGCGCAGGGTGGCAACCGCCGCGGAACTGGCGGTGCGCAGTGCCGGTGGCTTTTATGAGTTAAGTTTGATTCAGCTGTCGATTTCGGCAACTGATATTCGCCAGCGCTTGGCCAGTGGCAGGTCAATTCGTTACCTTGTTCCCGACGTCGTCGCGGACTATATCGCTGAACACGGTTTATATACACAGTGTAATACATAGGAATACCCGTTTGATGGACGTTGAACAACTCAAGAATCTGGTGCTGGAAGCGCTTACAGATGTAAAAGGTCGAGATATTGTGGCCATCGATGTGCGCGGCGTAAGTGGCGTTACCGACTATATGGTGGTGTGTAGTGGCACCTCGAACCGGCATGTTAAATCGCTAGCAGATAACACCTGGGTTGAAGCTAAAAAGAAGGGCATTGTGCCAATTGGCATGGAAGGTCAGGACACTGGCGACTGGGTACTTGTCGATTTTGGCGATGTGGTAGTGCACGTCATGTTGCCGGAAGCGCGGCTGTTTTATGATCTTGAGCGCCTGTGGCAGGTGCCAGAGCTGGGCTCAGAACCAGGTTCAGAGCCTGATGCGAGTTAGCTTGATTTGCATTGGCACTAAAATGCCAGCGTGGGTTGAGGAGGGCGTTGCTGAGTACCGCAAGCGGCTGCCTGCCGAGATTCAATTTGATATCAAAGAGTTACCTCTGCCTAAACGGGGTAAAAACACCGATATTCGCCGCGCCATTGCCCAAGAAGGCGAGGCGATGACCGCGGCAATCCCCAGTGGCGACCGCGTTATTGCGCTTGATGTGCTGGGTAAAGCCGTGAGCACCGAAAGCTTAGCCGAGGCCTTAGCCCGCTGGCAAATGGAGGGCGACAATATCAGTATTTTGGTTGGTGGCCCCGACGGTCTGAGTCCGACGTGTTTGGCCTTGGCGCGCCAGAAGTGGTCATTGTCGGCAATGACCCTACCGCATCCGCTGGTGCGGGTATTATTTGCAGAGCAGCTTTACCGAGCGTGGACCATTAATAACAACCACCCTTACCACCGTTGATGACTGCCTCATGACTAGGCGCCAACAGCTTAAAAATACCCATTACGAGCGCCGAGTGTACCGCTATCGCGTGGCGATCTCGATTGTGTTTGTGGTGGTGATGACGTCGATTTTGATTGCTCGCTATGGCCAGCTGCAAATTGCCGATTACAATATTTATAAAACCCATTCCGACCGCAATCGCATTCAACTTTTGCCCATCGCGCCCAAGCGCGGCTTGATTTTTGACCGCAATGGCGTGCTGCTAGCCGAGAATATTCCCAGCTATACCCTCACCGTAGTGAAAGAACGGGTGGAATCGCTGGATGAAACCTTGGCGATTATCGGCGAGCTGGTTGCCCTTGAAGAAGACGATATTGAGCAGTTTCGCAAGCGCTTAACTCGGCGTCGGCCCTATGAAGCCGTACCCCTAAAGTTTCGGGTGAGTGAAGATGAAATCGCCAAAATAGCGGTTAATCGCTACCGTATTCCTGGGGTTGAGATCGACGCTCAATTAGTGCGGCATTATCCCCATGGCGAGTTATTTGCTCACGTGCTGGGCTATGTTGGTCGAATAAGTGAGCGCGAGCTTGACGAGATCGATCCGGTAAATTACAGCGGTACCCACCATATTGGTAAAATTGGTTTAGAAAAATACTACGAGGAATTACTCCACGGCACAGTGGGTTACCAAAACGTAGAGAGTAACGCTCACGGCCGTATTCTGCGGGTATTAGAGCGCCACGATCCCCAGCCGGGCGGTGATATCCATCTCAGTGTCGATGCCTATGTGCAGCAGGTCGCCTTTGAGGCTCTAGAGGGCCAGCGTGGCGCGATTGTGGCGATGGATCCGCGCACGGGCGGCATTATTGCCATGGTGAGTACCCCGAGCTACGACGCCAATTTGTTTGTTAACGGCATTAGTAGTACTGATTATAATGCCTTGCAAAATGATCCCGACCTGCCGCTCTATAATCGCGCATTGCAGGGCCAGTATCCGCCCGCATCAACGATCAAGCCCATTTGGGGCTTGGCGGGTTTGCATTATGGCATGGTCACACCGACGACCCGTGTGTCTGATCCCGGTTGGTTTAGTCTGCCCAATGACAGTCGCCGTTATCGAGATTGGAAACGGGGTGGGCACGGCGCTTCAGTCAATTTAGAGCAGGCGATTGTGCAGTCCTGCGATGTGTATTTTTATGAGTTAGCTTATAAGCTGGGTATCGACCGTCTCCATGATTTTGGGGTGCGCTTTGGTTTAGGGGTGCCAACTGGCATCGACAACACCAACGAGCGCAGTGGCATCCTGCCGTCGCGAGCGTGGAAGGAAGAAGTGCGCAACAGCCACTGGTATCCGGGCGAAACCATTAGTGTGGGAATTGGTCAGGGCTTTATGTTGGCTACACCGCTGCAATTAGCGGTGGCGACCTCGGTTATTGCCTCGCGGGGTGAATTGCGAGCGCCGCGGCTGTTGGCGTCGGTTGACGGTGAAAAGGTGGTGGCGCCGCTATTGGGGCGTATGGACGACGTGCCTGACGCTTATTGGGATGCCATTACCCAATCAATGGAAGAGGTGGTGGCAGGTTCCCAAGGGACGGCTAGAGGCCTAAAAGCGGGATTAACTTACCGTATGGCAGCTAAAACCGGTACCGCCCAGGTAGTGGGTATTGCCGCTGGTGAAAAATACGATTCCAGCGCCATGAAAAAGCGCAATTGGGATCACGCATTGTTTGTGGCCTTTGCGCCGGCAGAAGACCCTAAAATTGCGGTATCGGTAGTTATTGAAAACGGTGAGCACGGCGGCAGTGTAGCGGGGCCTGCAGCGAGGAAAGTGTTTGAAGCCTTTTTAATTGGCGAGCCTAAAACCGTTCCACCGTCGATGGATATCACGCCTGAGGTGTGGGTAGATGAATAATTCCGATTTTGTGCGTCAATTGCCGGGCAGTAATCGCAGTATTAGCAGTCAGCGTACTATTAGCCAGCGGCTGCGTATTGATATCCCGCTCCTAGTGCTGCTATTGATATTAAGTGGCGTGGGCTTAGTGGTTTTATACAGCGCCAGCGATGGCAGCATGGCGACGGTATTGCGCCAGGGCCGCTATTTGTCGGTGGCCTTTGTGGTGATGATATTGGTGGCCCAGCTGCACCCCGAACAGTTACAGCGTTGGGCGCCCTTTGCTTATATTGTGTGTGTCGGTTTGCTGTTGGCGGTGGATTTTGTTGGCGTGGGGGCAAAGGGTGCCCAGCGCTGGCTGGGGGTGGGCGGTTTTCGTTTTCAGCCCTCTGAAATCGCTAAATTGGTGATGCCAATGGCGGTGGCTTGGTATTTGTCTACCCACCCACTGCCGCCTGGCTTTCGGCATACCTTTATAAGCCTTGCGCTGATATTTATTCCAACCGGACTTATCGTCATTCAGCCAGATTTGGGCACCTCGATATTAATCGCAACCTCCGGTATTTTTGTGTTATTTCTGGCAGGGATTAGCTGGGGGTTTATATTTTCTTGTTTTGGGTTGCTGGCGATGATGGCCTACCCAATGTGGGAGTTTGTGCTGCACGACTACCAGCGCCAGCGGATTTTGACCATGCTAAGTCCAGAGAGCGACAAGCTCGGCGCTGGCTGGAATATTATTCAGTCGAAAACTGCGATAGGTTCTGGCGGTTTTGAAGGTAAGGGTTGGCTGCTTGGCACTCAATCACATTTAGACTTTTTGCCCGAGAGTCACACTGACTTTATCATCGCGGTACTCGCCGAGGAATTCGGTTTGCGTGGGGTATTGCTGTTATTGTTACTCTATGGCCTGATCGTGAGTCGCGGTCTGTGGATCGCGAGTCAGGCAAAACAATGCTTCGGTCGCTTATTAGGCGGGAGTATTATTCTAACTTTCTTTGTCTATGTCTTTGTAAACATGGGAATGGTCTCGGGTTTACTGCCCGTGGTAGGGGTGCCTCTACCGCTGGTGAGTCAGGGCGGTACTTCACTGGTAACACTATTGGTGGGGTTTGGAATTTTGATGGGTATCTGCGCCGACGAGCGCTTAGTGCATCAGTGATAATAGGATTGACTGTGAAAAACCAAAATAAACTAAAAACCACCGTGAAACAGTTGCTTGGCGGCGCCATTGCGGCGCTAATGCTGTCTGCGCCAGCGCTGGCTGATTACAGCGCGCATTCCGGCTCTGAAGCCTTTATTAAAACCATGGTTGAAAAGCATAATTTCGACCGTGACTGGGTGGTGGCGGTACTAAAGCAAGCCGAGCCCAAACAGTCCATATTGGACGCTATGTCACGCCCCGCTGAGTCGGTAATGACGTGGGGTCGCTACCGAAAAATATTTATCCAAGATGATCGTGTCGCGCAGGGCGCTGAGTTTTGGCGGGAGCATCGCAAGACTTTGGCCCGCGCTGAGCAAGAATACGGTGTGCCAGCGTCGATGATTGTCGGCATTATTGGTGTTGAAACCCGCTTCGGTCGCAATAAAGGTAGCTACCGCGTGGTGGATGCGCTGGCAACCTTAGGCTTTGATTTTCCCCGTCGCAGCAGCTTTTTCCTCGGTCAGTTAGAGGAATATATGCTTATGGTTCGGGAGCAGGGCTTTGATCCCTTTGACCTGAAAGGCTCTTACGCTGGCGCCATGGGTTTTGGTCAATTTATTCCCAGCAGCTACCGCGCCTACGCGGTGGATTTTGATGGGGATGGCAAAATCGATATTGTCAATAATCCGGTCGATGCCATTGGCAGTGTCGCAAATTACTTCAAACGTCACGGCTGGCGTGCTGGCCAACCGGTGGTGAGTGGCGCGGTATTGAAAAAAAATGCCGATACCAGCTTGTTTAATGCTGGCCTAAAACCAGAGAAGACGGTGTTGCAGTTGAGTAAAGCGGGCATCGGCAGTGATCGCGCTCTACCGCCGGAATTAAAAGCAACGGTCATGAAACTCGACGGCGATGAAGGCGATGAATACTGGATTGGTTTGCAAAATTTTTATGTGATTACCCGCTACAACCACAGTGCAATGTATGCAATGGCTGCATACCAGTTAAGCCAATTGATTGCTGCCCAGGTTAATGGGACTCCTGAATCTTGAGATTACGCGGTCTATTTTGCCTAGCTGGATTGTCACTGCTGGTGGCTTGTGCGCCAGTAGCGCCACTACCTAATAGCGACGATGGTGTGTCGGCTACGCCGCCGCGCAAAGGTAGCTCACGCTATCAGCAGGAGCATGACGGCGCGCCCTTGCGGCGGTTGGATCCAGCTACTATTGTCGACGCGATTCCCAAGCATGAGCCCATTAGAACATCGGGAAATATCAGCCCCTATGTGGTTAATGGCAAAGAATATGTTTTGCTCAACAATTACCGCAGCTACAAGGCGCGGGGTATTGCCTCTTGGTATGGCACTAAGTTTGATGGTCACGCCACGTCCAATGGCGAAACCTACAGCCTCTACAACATGAGTGCGGCGCATCGCACTCTGCCAATACCGGTTTATGTCAAAGTGACTAATTTGCGTAATGGCCGTACCGCTGTTGTGCGGGTTAACGATCGTGGCCCATTCCACTCTGATCGCATCATGGATTTGTCGTATGCGGCGGCAGTGAAACTGGGTTTTTCCGATCAGGGCACGGCGCCAGTGGAAATTGAGGTCATAGACACGGATAATAGTGCTGTGGTGTCGGCTGCAGATGTCACGCGTTATTATTTACAAGTTGGCGCGTTTAAACAATTAGCGTCGGCGGCTGAGTTACAGCGCAGTTTAAGTGTAGGCTTAGCTTATCCAGTATTAATCGCCAGTGGTAACAATCAGCACGGCAGCGATTTGCACCGTGTGCGGGTGGGGCCGTTTGCTGACTATTCGTCGGCCCAAGCTGCGAAAAAAGTTTTAAAACAGCATTGGTCAGGCGAGCCTCATTTAGTGGTAGAGGCCAACGACTCGTAAATCATTAACAAAATTTGAAAAGGGTATTATGTTTAAGCAAACGTTTTTCGCTTTCACTGCGACTTTAATTATGTCATCTGGCGCGTGGGCGCAGGCTAATCTTATTCCAGCGGCACCGAGTGTGGCGGCGTCAGCCTACCTGCTAATGGATGCCAATAGCGGTGAAGTACTTATTGAGCATAATGCCGACGAACGTCTGCCTCCCGCCAGTCTAACCAAATTAATGACCAGCTATGTGCTGTCTTACGAGTTAGAACGCGGCGAAGTCAGCAACGACGATATGGTCACCATCAGTAAAAATGCCTGGGCGCAAAACCCCATTTTTAATGGTTCGTCGTTAATGTGGATTGAAGTAGGCAAGCAAGTGCCACTGCACGAGCTGCATAAAGGTGTGGTGATTTCGTCTGGTAATGATGCCAGCGTGGCCGTCGCCGAGCATATTGCCGGCAGTGAAGATGCCTTTGCCGGCATCATGAACCAGCATGCCGGTATGCTGGGCATGAAAAACAGCCATTATATGAATTCCCACGGCTTGCCAGACCCTGAGCACTACACCTCGGCGCGGGATTTAGCGCTGTTAGCCAAGGCAATTATCGGCTTTCCTAAAGAGTATGAACTGTACAGCGAACATGATTTTGTTTACAACGGCATCCGGCAGAGTAACCGCAACGGTTTGTTGTGGAGCGACCCTAGTGTTGATGGCCTAAAAACAGGGCACACCGCTGAAGCGGGTTACTGCTTGGTAACGTCGGCTAAGCGCGAAGGTATGCGTTTGATCTCGGTGGTCATGGGGGCCAGCAGCACCGCTGCTCGGGAGCGCGAAACCCAAAAATTACTGTCTTATGGTTTTCGCTATTTTGAAACGCATCATCTTTATGCCGCCGGCAGCGAATTGACCCGCAGCAAGGTGTGGAAGGGCGACAGCGATACCGTCATTCTTGGTGTTCAGAAAGATGTCTATATGACCATTCCCCGCGGTAAGAGCGAAGCCCTTGACGCGCAGTTGGTGGTAGACGAAGTGCTTACCGCGCCAATAGCCGCCGACGAAGAATACGGCGAGTTGGTCGTGAGCTTGGACGGCGCTGAAAAAGTGCGAGTGCCGTTAGTGGCGCTGGCCGCAGTAGAAGAGGGCGGTATATTTAAGCGCCTGTGGGATAGCATTGTGCTGTTCTTCCTGAATTTGGTTTCTTAAAGCTAATTACTTAAAGATAGTTTCTTAAGTCACGCTGGTTTAATCCGCGATTGGTTTTAATAAAGCGCCGCTGCTGGCGGCGCGGATGGTCTTATGAGTGAGCAAACCCCACTATTAGAATTTCCCTGCGCCTATCCGATAAAAGTGATAGGCCATGGTGACGCCAATTTGCGTGAGCGTGTTATTGAAATTATGCGCGTTCACGCCGGTGAATTTGACGAAACCATTATTACCGAGCGCGCCAGCAGTGAAGGTCGCTTTGTGTCTGTTACCGTTACCATTACGGCTACTGGCAAGCCTCAGTTAGACAATATTTTCACTGATCTAAAAGCGACCGGCATCGTTAAAATGGTGCTCTGATGAGCCGCCCCAACACAATTTATGTGCGTAAACTTGGCCGCCAAGCTTACGAGCCGGTGTGGCGCGCAATGCAGCACTACACCGATATTCGCGATGCAAACAGCCCAGACGAACTGTGGTTTCTAGAGCACGATGCAGTGTTTACGCAAGGTCAAGCGGGTAAGGCTGAGCATATTTTGATGCCCGGCGATATTCCGGTGGTACAGGTAGATCGCGGCGGGCAGGTAACGTATCACGGTCCCGGTCAGTTAGTGGGTTATGTGTTAATTGATCTGCGCCGGCTGGGAATAGGTATTCGTGATTTAGTTACCGCAATTGAAAATAGCATTGTCGCGGTATTGGCCGAACTCGGTATTGCCGCTCATCCCCGCGCCGATGCGCCAGGTGTTTATCTGGACAGCGGTGCCAAGATAGCCCAATTGGGCTTGCGGGTGCGTAGGGGCAGTACATTTCATGGCTTAAGCTTGAATATCGATATGGATTTAAGCGTGTTTTTACGCATCAATCCCTGTGGTCATCAGGGTATGGAAGTGAGCGATATTCGTCGTCAGCGCAGCATTGCGCCGCCGTCGCAAACCGAATTAATTCAAGCGCTGAGTACCGCATTGGCGGAGCTGCTGGGCTATACAAACTGTCGAGAGGCGGCTGAACATAGGCTGCCGGAGATGTTGGGGTAATTATGGAAACTGAAACGAATCAAACTGGCGTTGAAATCATTGCTAAATCTGTGGCCAGTAAAGCGGCTAAAAAGGTGGTCGTGCAGGGCGAGAAACTGCGTGGGGCAGAAAAAGTAGCTCGTATTCCCATTAAGGTTATCCCCACTGTAGAGTTGCCAACAAAGCCGTCGTGGATTCGGGTAAAAATGCCCGCTGGCCCAGAAGTTGGGCGAATTAAAAGTATTTTGCGCAAGCACAAATTGGCATCGGTGTGTGAAGAAGCGGCCTGCCCAAACCTAGGTGAGTGCTTTAGTGGCGGCACCGCTACCTTTATGATTATGGGTGAAATTTGCACCCGTCGCTGCCCGTTCTGCGATGTCGCCCACGGTCGCCCCAATGCCTTGGCAGAAAATGAACCGCGGGAATTGGCCGAAGCCATTGCTGAAATGCAGCTTAAATACGTAGTTATTACCTCGGTAGACCGCGATGATTTGCGCGACGGCGGCGCCCAGCACTTTGCCGAATGTATCCGCGAAACCCGCGAGCGCAGCCCTAAAATTCGTATCGAAATACTGGTGCCAGACTTCCGTGGTCGCATGGACATCGCACTGGATATTCTCGAAAAAGAAGCGCCCGATGTGTTCAACCACAATCTGGAGTCCGTGCCCAGTTTGTATAAAAAAATTCGTCCCGGCTCTGATTATCAGTGGTCGCTGGATCTGCTTAAAAAATACAAAGAGCGCCGCCCCGACGTGCTAACTAAATCTGGTTTAATGCTGGGCTTGGGCGAAACCGCCGAAGAACTGATTCAGGTCATGAAAGACATGCGCGCCCATGATATCGACATGATCACAATGGGCCAGTATCTTCAGCCCAGTCGAGATCACTTGCCCGTTGACCGCTTTGTGACACCAGAAGAGTTTGAAGAGTTTGGCCGTATCGCAAAAGAGTTGGGCTTTAAAAGCGTGGCCAGCGCACCAATGGTACGCTCTTCTTACCGCGCCGATTTACAAGCTGATTTGGCGCTGCTTAAGTAGGTGTAAAGTGCAGGGCCCAAGCGTAGCTTGGGTATGCGAAAACGTTTAGCGCGCTAGGCTACTGCCGATAAGCCGTTGACCGGCAAGGGCGGAGACGAGGTTGCTGAATAGCAGCTGGGCATTTTCATCGCTTTGGCCTTTTTGGGCGGCATCAATGCGGGTTGCGAGTTGTAATAGCGCGCCCAGTTGGCGGCTCTTTAAGCGGCGCAGCGTGTTTTTATATAAACCCTTGCGCTTGTCCCACACCCGTTGGCTATCTAAAGCCTTGTCGATACTCTGGCCTTGCTCAAGCATTTGCGCGCAGGCATAGAGACCGCGAATTTCTCTGACAATAGCGCCGAGCATGGCAATTTCTTCGCCACCTTCGGCCAGTAGGCTGTTGAGCATTTGCAGTGCGCTGCCAGCTTGGCCGGCAAGGGCGGCGTCGATAAGTTTAAAAATGTCATAGCGCGCGCTGCTCGCCACGGCGCTGGCCACCACCTCTGCGGTGATGGTGCGATCGCCCGCCAAAATTTTCAGTTTGGAGATTTCTTGGTCGGCGGCAAGCAGATTACCTTCAACGCGGTCGGCGAGTAATTGCACTGCATCAGGCTCGGCTTTTAGGTCGATACTGCGCATGCGCTGCATAATCCAGTTACCCAAATGTTGACGCTCAATAGGCCATACCTGAATGACGGCGCCCGCTGCATCTAGGGCTTTTACCCACTTGCTATTCATGCTGCGGCTGTCGAGTTTGCCGCAGCTGACCAACAAAATATTACTGCCGTCGACATTCTTTAAATATTCTTGCAGTATCGCCGAGCTTTTCTGGTCCATTTTACTATTGCCTAGGCGCAGCTCGATTAGCTTACGCTCGGCGAACAGCGACATTGATTGCCCAGAGTCAATAAGCTGCCCCCAGTCAAACCCACGCTCAACATTGAGTACTTCACGCTCGTGTATACCCTGCTGGCGGCAGTGCTGACGAATGGTGTCGCAGCACTCTTGGGTGATGAGCAGCTCATCGCCACACACCAAATAGACAGGCGCTAGTGATTTATCGAGCTGCGCAGCTAATTGCTCGGGGCGCAGTTTCATCAGGGCTTGGCTTGCAGTTGGTTTGACCAGTATTCCACCTGACGGGCCAGACGAATACTGAGTTGCTCGCGCATCTCGTCGCGAACGATGGTGGATTCGGTTTCTTCGCCCACCGGATTGTCGGGGTCGTTCACAATTAAGCGGCGCTGCTGAAGGGTATGGGGGCCCTTTAAATTCTTACCGTCGGGGCTTTGCAGTTCAACGCTGGCAGATTCGTAAAGGGCGTATTCTGCATCCCTTGCTTCACGATCCAGCGCGGCGCTGCGCTTTTGTTCTTCGAGCAGTTTAACCACCACAATAAGCTTGGCTTCACCGCGTCGCTTGGTAACGGCGACATCATTTATTACAAACTGCCGCTTCAGCGATTGTTTCAGCTCTTGGCTGTCGCGCTCGGCACTGATGTACACCGGCTGCATATCAGCCGCCAAGCTCGTGCTGCCGCGCAGCGCAAAGCCACAGGCGGTCAACCACAGGCAGCCGGCGACAGTCAGTAATATTCTCAAGCGCTTAATTTGCAACGATATTCACCAATTTTTTAGGCACTAGGATTTCTTTGCGAATGGTTAAATCGCCAATAAAACGTTTAACGTTTTCCTGCTCTCTAGCCAGCTTTTTAATGGCGTCACCGTCAGCGTCAATGGCAACTTCGATGGTGGCGCGCAATTTACCATTAACCTGTATTGCCATTTGAATGGTGTTGCGCACTAGCGCAGCATCGTCGACCTGCGGCCAAGGCGCGTCAATTACCGCCTCGCTGTGACCCAAGTTAATCCACAGCTGGTGGCTGATGTGAGGCACGATGGGCGCTAATAAACGCACGGCGGCCTCTAGGGCTTCACGCTCAACGGCCAAGCATTGCGGGCCTTGGGCTTGGAAGCGAGATACGTCGTTGATCAACTCCATTACTGCGGCAATGGCGGTATTAAAGGTTAGACGGCGACCGAAGTCATCGCTGACCTTGGCAATGGTTTCGTGGGTTTTGCGGCGCAAATCCTGCTGGAGGCCAGACAAGTTCGCGGTATCTAGCGTAGCTGGGCTACCCGCATCTAAATGCCTAGCTGCCAAATTCCACAGACGCTTAAGGAAGCGGTGGGCGCCTTCAACGGCGCTGTCTGACCACTCCAAGCTCTGCTCTGGCGGCGCGGCAAACATAATGAACAAGCGCACGGTGTCGGCGCCGTATTGTTCGATCAGCGCTTGAGGGTCGACGGTATTGCCCTTGGACTTAGACATCTTGGTGCCGTCTTTTAACACCATGCCCTGACAGAGCAATTGTTTAAATGGCTCGTCAGAGTTCACTAGGCCTTCGTCGCGCATCAGCTTGTGGAAGAAACGCGCATATAACAAATGAAGTATGGCGTGTTCGATGCCGCCCACGTATTGGTCTACCGGTAGCCAGTAATTGGCGCGCTCGGGGTCGAGCATGCCGTCTTCAAAGTCGGGGCAGGTGAAGCGGGCGTAATACCACGACGACTCCATAAAGGTGTCAAAGGTATCGGTCTCGCGCTCTACGGGCTTGCCGTCGAGTTCGTCTTTACGCCACTCGGTGTCGGCTTTAATGGGCGACTGTACGCCGTCCATTTCTACGTCTTCGGGAAGCAGCATGGGCAGCTTGTGGGCTGGCACGGGAATCTCGCCGCCCTCGGGTAAATTAAACATGGGGATAGGTGCGCCCCAGTAGCGCTGGCGAGAAACACCCCAGTCGCGCAGGCGGTAATTAGTGGTCACGCGGCCTTTGTCTTGGGCGATGAGCGCGTCCGAAATGGCAGTGAAGGCCGCGGTAAAATCGAGGCCGTCAAAGTCGCCGGAATTGATTAGCACGCCTTTTTCGGTAAAGGCCGCTACGTCGATGTCGATGGCTTCGTCGTTTGCCGAGGCAACAACTTGCTTGATGCCAAGGCCGTATTTTTTGGCGAATTCATAGTCGCGCTGGTCGTGGGCGGGTACCGCCATAACCGCACCAGAGCCGTAGTCCATGAGCACGTAGTTGGCGATCCATACCGGCACCAACTCGCCAGTTAGCGGGTGGCGAGCTTGCAGGCCAGTGGCCATGCCGCGTTTTTCCATGGTCGCCATATCAGCTTCGGCTACCGAGCTATTGCGGCAGCTGTCGATAAAGGCGGCCAGTTCGCTATTGGTTTTGGCCACTTCAATGGCGATGGGGTGCTCCGCGGCTAGGCTGACATAGGTCACGCCCATCAGGGTATCTGGGCGAGTGGTGTAAACCTCAAAGCTGTCGGCGCCAGCAACGGGGGCTTCTAAATCAAAGCGCATTTGCACGCCCTGCGAGCGGCCAATCCAATTGCGCTGCATGGTTTTAACTTGCTCAGGCCAGCCGTCGAGTTGGTCTAAGTCGTCGATTAACTGTTCTGCGTAGCTGGTGATTTTAATAAACCACTGAGGAATTTCTTTGCGCTGTACTTGGGTGTCGCAGCGCCAGCAGCAGCCGTCGATAACCTGCTCATTGGCCAGCACGGTTTCGTCAACGGGGCACCAGTTCACTGCCGAGGTCTTTTTGTAGACCATGCCTTTTTCGTAAAGGCGGGTGAAGAACCACTGTTCCCAGCGATAGTAATCGGGCTTGCAGGTCGCAAGCTCGCGATTCCAGTCGTAGGCAAAGCCCAGCTGTTTGAGCTGGTCGCGCATATAGGCAATGTTTTCTACCGTCCACTTGGCGGGCGCAGTTTTGTTTTTAACGGCGGCGTTTTCAGCGGGTAGGCCAAAAGCGTCCCAACCCATAGGCTGTAGCACATTTTTGCCAAGCATACGCTGGTAGCGTGAGATTACGTCGGCGATGCTGTAGTTGCGAACATGGCCCATATGAAGCTTGCCGCTGGGATAGGGAAACATAGCCAAGCAGTAGTATTTTTCGCGACTGGGATCTTCTACAGCGGTGAAGCTGCCTTGCTCATGCCAAAATGTTTGGGCAGAGGTTTCGATGTCGCGGGGGGCGTATTGATGGTCCATTGGCAGTGTCAATTCTCTATACAGCGGGCAGTTAAAGTTTAGGGCGCTTATTCTAGCAGCTTAGCTGGGGCGGGGCGATTGCTTGGCGCCGATCCGCGCGCAGAGAATAAGGACGAAGCACAATAAAATAATGGGGGTGGAGCCGTAGCGGGTAAAAGGCGTTGAGCCTTCGCGGGCGTAGACTTCACCGCGCAGCGCGGTTTGGGTAAACGACGGCACTCTAGTGCGAATATTGCCGTGGTGGTCAACAATTGCGCTGATGCCGGTGCTGGTTACCCGAATTAACTCGCGGCCGTTCTCTAGGGCGCGCATTTGCGCCATTTGCATGTGTTGGTCGGGGCCTATGGAGTGGCCAAACCAAGCGTCGTTGCTAATAGTAAACAGCACATCTGAATCGCGCGCGCTCTGGGCAATAAGATCTGGGTAGGCAATTTCATAGCAAATGGACGGCGCTAGCTGCCAGCCTTTAACGCTGAGGTGGGCCTGATCTGAACCGCCGCGGCTAAAGCTGGACAGCGGCAGATCGAAGATTTTTAACAGCCCCTGAATATAGCTGCTAAGCGGCACGTATTCGCCAAAGGGTACCAGCCGCTGCTTGTGGTAAATGCCTTCGCCGCCGCTGATGACCATGGCGGAGTTGTGCATCTTCTCGTCAAAGCGAGTGGGCACCCCAGTGATCAAGGCGCTGTTATTGGCGGCGGCGCGCTCGGCGATATAGTCAAAAAAGGATTGGGCACTGTGGTAGAGCGCGGGAATGGCTGCCTCTGGCCAAATCACTAAATCGGAGTCTGCCCACAGTTTTTCTGAGGCTTGGTCGTAGAGTTCCAATGTTGCCCAATACTGGGTGTAGGCCCATTTTTTTTCTTGGGAGATATTTGACTGCACCGCGCTAATGCGCAGGGGCTCCTTCGCTGTTGCTTGCGTCCATTCATTTTGCGCAAGCAAATACCCTTGGCCAAAGAGCAGTGCGCAGCCGAGTAGTGCGACGACACTGGGCCGCTTGGCAGATGGCGGGGCGATAATCACTTGGGCAAGGGCGGCGCCGCTCAGGGCAACCCAAAAGCTGAGGCCGTACACGCCAACGACCGGCGACCAGCCCGCCAGTGCGGTGTGAAGATGACCATAACCTAAATACAGCCACGGGAAGCCAGTAAATAACCAGCCGCGCAGCCACTCGCACAATACCCAGATAGCCGCAAAGCCGAGGATGCGACCGGCCTTGCCGTCGCGCACCCAGCGGCTGTAGGCGTAGCAAAACAGCGCGGGTACTAGGCCCAGAAAAACACAAAACACTGCGGTCATCGGCAGGGCGAGGTAGGCGGGGGTGGCGCCAAAGTCATGCATGGCGATATACACCCACGACACGCCAGTTAAGAAGCTGCCGCTGCCAAAACTCCAACCCAGTAAAAAGCTGTGCTTGGGCCCAGCGCGATTGAGGCCCGCGGCCAAGGCCGCCATCACCAATATACCTGTCCACCACCAATCGAAGGGCGCAAGTGATAAGGGAATGCAGGCACCGGCAAGGGCGAGAAATAGGAGCTGGCTAAATTTTAACGGTAACGGAGATTGCAGTGACGGGGTATCCACAGGGTGCTGATCCAAGCTGAAGGGCAAATTTAGCGAGGGCCTAGTGTAACCATGCGCCAGCTTCACCGCTAGCGCATTACGATGAATCAGGCTTGACGAATATCTTTGTCGTTGGCGGGCAGTCGCGTGGCATCTTTTACTGGGCTGCTGGCTGCGCTGCGCGCTGGCTCGGCGGTGCTGGCAATGAGGTATTCGGGTTTGGGCGTTTGCTCTGGGTAGCGATTAGTTAGGGGCTCTGGGCTACCGCTATTGTCGATTAAGTACACGTGTTTGCGCTGTAGGGCGCGGGCTTCTTTAACCCCGCAGGAGTGGGCGATAACGCCAACTTCGTGCATTAAATTGAGCGCGTAATTCTTAACGCGAGTGGCTTTGTTGGTGGGGTCGAGGCCGCGCTGGAGTTCGGGGTCGTGGGTGGTGATACCGGTTGGGCAGGTGTTTTTATTGCACTGCAGGGCTTGAATACAGCCCAGCGCAAACATAAAGCCACGGGCGCTAACGATAAAGTCGGCGCCCACGCACAGTGCCCATGCCGCTTCGGCTGGGTTAATCATTTTGCCCGAGGCGATGACCTTGATGCGCTTGCGCAAATTGTATTCACAGAGTTTATCCACCACCAAGGGCAGGCTGCGACGAATGGGTAGGCCAACGTAATCCATCAAACTTTGCGGCGCGGCGCCGGTGCCACCGTCGGCACTGTCGATGGTAATAAAGTCGGGGGCGTATTTTTGGCCGCGCTTGTGAATGGCCTCGCACATTTCATCTAGCCACTCTGCAAAACCGACTACGGCTTTGAAACCAACTGGTTTGCCGGTGATCTCGCGGATCCGCACAATCATATCGAGCAGATCGTCCATGCTGTGAATGTCGGTGTGGCCATTGGGGCTGATCGAGTCTTTGCCAATCTCGATGCCGCGAATATTGGCGACTTCTTCGGTGACCTTGCCGCCTGGCAGAATACCGCCCTTGCCGGGTTTGGCGCCTTGGCTGAGCTTTATTTCAATCATCCGCACTTGGGGGTGACTGGCGATATTGCGGAGCTTTTCGTCGCTGAGGTGGCCATCTTGGTCGCGCACCCCGTACTTGGCGGTGCCAATTTGAAACACAATGTCGCAACCCGCTTCCAAGTGGTAGGGCGACAGGCCGCCTTCGCCAGTGTTCAACCAAATGCCGGCTTCTTTGGCGCCGGCGCTAAGGGCGCGAATTGCGGGTTTGGAAATGGCGCCAAAGCTCATACCCGAAATATGGAAAATGGCAGAACTGGTATAGGGGTGTTTGGCGAAATTTTCGCCAATGGTAACCGCGTGGGTGGGCACGGCGTCTTGGCTGAGGGTGGGAAAGAAACAGTTCATAAACAGTACTTCATTGCTTTGGCTCAGCGGGCGCGTGGAGCCAAAGGCAATGGTGGTGTCGACGTTTTTGGCGGCGCGGTAAACCCAGGAGCGCTGCGAGCGGTTAAAAGGTAATTCCTCTCTGTCCATGGCAAAGAAATACTGGCGAAAGAATTCACCTAGGTGTTCAAAGATATAGCGAAAGCGGCCAATGATAGGGTAGTTGCGCCGAATCGCATGCTGAGTTTGGGTGATATCGCTGATATAGAGGCAAATCAGGTAGACAATACCTGCGGCCAGGGCGAGCAGAAAAACCAAGGCTCCGTATTCGATAAAGGTATTGGCAATATTGTTGAGGGTGTCGAACAAATTCGCGAACATGAAAACCTCGTGGGTGCAGTTAAAATACCGGTGTATTAAGCCAGTGTAGACCGAAACCATGAATTTAGTTTGACGGGGCGCCGCAACCCCGTCGAATTATTGCGTGAAAATTGTGATTAGCTATTAATATCGGCTATTTGGCGCATGCGTAATAAATGAATTTGACGATTGTCGGCGTTCACTACCTTAAACTCGTAGTTGTCTAAGCGCGCCACTTCGTTGCGAGTGGGCAGGTAGCCAAAGGATTTAAGGAGTAAGCCGCCGATGGTGTCGAAATCCTCGTCGCTGAGTTTGGCGTTGAAGTAGTCGTTAAAGTCGTCGATGGGGGTTAGGGCCTGCACCACAAAATCGTTGTCGGTGATTTTGCGAATTGGCAGGTCGTCATCTTCATCGTATTCGTCTTCAATATCGCCAACGATTTGCTCGAGAATATCCTCGATGGTAATCAGGCCAGCGGCGCCGCCGTATTCGTCAATAACCACCGCCATGTGATGGCGTTTTTCGCGGAAATCGCGCAGCAGCACATTCAGGCGTTTGCTCTCGGGCACCAAGGTAGCGGGGCGGAGCACGTCGCGAATGTCGATGTCTTCGCTGTTGGGGGTTTTCCACAGCAGTGGCAGCAAATCTTTAGAGAGCAGAATGCCGAGCACATTATCGAGGGTGTCGCCAATGACCGGATAGCGAGAGTGGCCGGTATCAATAATGATCGGCAGTAGCTCACTAAGGGGTTGGTCGGCCTTGAGAACCACCATCTGCGGGCGTGGAATCATTATTTCGCGGGCCTGCATATCGCTGATATGCATGGCGCCTTCAACAATGCTTATGGCATCGTCATCAATGACTTCATTCTGTTTGGCGACAGCAAGCAGTTCAAACAGATCTTCCCGTGTTTTGGGTTCAGATGAAAAAGCATGGGCTATTTTCTCGATCCAAGACTTGTCACTTGGATCGTTGCTAGATCGATCTTCACTCATGGTTTTGGGTGCTGTCCTCGCATATGGGGGTATAGGGGTTGCTAATCGTTAGCGTTTTTAGAAGCGCAATTTCTAGCGCTTCCATAATTTCTGCCTCGTCATCGTCAATATGATCGTAGCCGAGGAGATGGAGTGTACCGTGAATTACCATGTGCGCCCAGTGGTCGTGACAGGCTTTACCCTGCTCTTTTGCCTCGCGCTCTACCACCTGTTTGCAAATCGCCAGATCGCCCAGTAGTGGCAGTTCCAGTTCTGGGGGCAAATCGGCGGGAAAAGACAGTACATTGGTTGGTCCCGTCTTTTGCCGATACTGCAGGTTTAATTCGGCGCTTTCCGCTATATCTACAAGGCGAATACTAAGTTCAGCCTCGTCGCGGTGCTCCTGCAAAGCTGCCCTCGCCCACAGCTCAAACTGCGCTTGGCTGGGCAAATTGCCAGCTTCGCAGGCAATTTGCAGATCGAGGTCGAGATCGGTTTGGCTCATTGAGTGCCGCCAGTGCTCGCTTCGAAAGCGGCGTAGGCTTCAACAATACGCTGCACCAAGGGGTGGCGAACCACGTCTTTGGCGGCAAAATGGGTCATGCTAATGCCGTCGATATCGCCGAGTACTTTCATTACGTGTACTAAGCCAGAGGGTGTGCCGCGGGGCAAATCGATCTGAGTGGCGTCGCCGGTGATGACTGCGGTGGAGCCAAAGCCGATGCGGGTTAGAAACATTTTCATCTGCTCCCGCGTGGTGTTTTGGGCTTCGTCCAAAATAATATACGAGTCATTTAAGGTGCGGCCGCGCATAAAGGCCAGCGGCGCAATTTCAATGATATTGCGTTCAATAAGCTTGGTGACGGTTTCCATACCCAGCATTTCATAGAGGGCGTCGTAGAGCGGGCGTAAATACGGGTCGATTTTCTGGGCCAGATCACCGGGTAAAAAGCCCAATTTTTCGCCAGCCTCCACCGCTGGGCGCACCAGTAATATGCGCTGTACCTGATTGGTAATTAAGGCCTCTACCGCGCAGGCTACCGCCAGATAGGTTTTGCCGGTACCGGCGGGGCCAATGCCAAAATTAATATCGCAATTTTGAATCGACTTTACATAGCGTTGCTGGTTTTCGCCGCGGGGTTTAACGCTGCCCTTTTTGGTTTGAATTACCACCGGCAGGTGATCGGCAACCACGGGTTTACTGATTTGCTCAATGCCGGCTTCCTGCAGGTGCAGGTGCACACTCTCGGCGTTTAGGCTGCTACCTTCGAGTGATTCGTTATACAAGTGTTTGATAAGTTGCACGGCATCGTCAACGGCATTGTTGGGGCCGTTAATCTGAAAGGTATTGCCCCGCGCGCCGATGCGAACGTGCAGGCGCTGCTCTATCATTTTGAGGTTGCTGTCGTGCTGGCCGCAGAGGTCTGCCAGCAAGCGAGTGTCGTTGGGTTCAAGGGTGAGAACGCGTTGTATATCTTGTGCAGTCAATGAGTCACCGAATGCCGCGTTTGCGGCGCAAAATGTGTGATCGAAAAGCGGCGTAGACCGATGCTTGCATCGATTATTAGACCGCTTTGCTGTGGCGTCAATATGGCAGGGCTCAGTTGATTAACTCACCGCGCAGGGAGTTAGCGTAGGCCTCTAAAATATTGACGTCTACAAATTGGCCAATAACGCTGTGGTCTGCACAGGCAAAGTTCACCACGCGGTTGTTTTCGGTGCGACCCTGCAGCTCACCTGGATCTTTGCGGGAGGCGCCGGTAACCAGAATGCGCTGGGTGGTGCCCGCCATTTGCCGGCTGATTCGCGCCGCGTTTTGCAAAATATGCTGTTGTAGCGTTGCAAGGCGTTCTTTTTTCACTTCTTCTGGGGTTTCATCGGGTAGCTGCGCGGCGGGGGTGCCAGGGCGGGCGCTGTAAATAAAACTGAAGGAGAGATCGAAGCCAATATCTCGAATTAGCTGCATGGTGTGTTCGAAATCTTCATCGGTCTCACCGGGAAAACCAATGATAAAGTCAGACGACAGGCTAATATTGGGGCGAATAGTTTTGAGCTTGGCAATTTTGGCGCGGTATTCATCGGCGGTGTGGCCGCGTTTCATCGCCGCCAAAATGCGGTCGCTGCCGTGCTGTACTGGCAGGTGTAGGTGGTCTACCAATTGCGGCACAGTGGCATAAGCCTGAATTAAAGCCTCGCTGAACTCCACTGGGTGCGAGGTGGTATAGCGAATGCGGTCGATGCCTGGAACTTGGGCCACAAAGTGGATCAGTTCGGCAAAGTCAACAATATCGTCTTCGTGGTTAACGCCGCGATAGGCGTTAACGTTTTGGCCGAGCAAATTAACTTCGCGCACGCCTTTGGCGGCAAGCTGAGCGACTTCGGCAATAACGTCGTCAAACGGGCGGCTGACTTCTTCACCGCGGGTATAGGGCACTACGCAAAAGGTGCAGTATTTTGAGCAGCCTTCCATAATCGAGACAAAGGCGCTGGGGCCATCAACGCTGGGTTCGGGCAGATTGTCGAATTTCTCAATCTCAGGAAAGGTCACATCGACCACGATCGGGCCGTTGGGCTTTTTGCTGTCTAGCATCGCCGGCACGCGGTGCAAGGTCTGCGGTCCAAAAATTAGATCAACATAGGGTGCGCGGCGACCAATATCGCTGCCTTCTTGGCTGGCAACGCAGCCGCCAACACCAATAATGAGATCTGGCCGTTTGGCCTTGAGTTTGCGCCAGCGGCCCAGTTGGTGAAAAACCTTCTCTTGGGCCTTTTCGCGAATCGAGCAGGTGTTGAGCAGCAGCACGTCAGCTTCATTGGGATCGTCGGTGGGAATCATGCCGTGGCTGACCCCGAGCAAATCCTGAATACGTGAGGAATCGTATTCATTCATCTGGCAACCCTGGGTTTTAATAAACACCTTTTTGGGCTTGGCTGAGCTGGCAATCAGTTCAGGTGCTAGAGGGGTGCTTGCTGTCTCGCTGGTTTCTGACATAAGTATTTTTTTTAAACAATTAGGGGCGCTAATGGCCGCAAACAAAATTGGGGAGGCATTATAGCCAAATTGTGGTCTAAAACCCAGAAGTGCAGTGGATTCGCCAAATTTATGCTATCATCCGCGACCCGGTTTTCCGGTGCGATTTCTCGCTAAAGCAGTGCTGTTAAACTACGGAAAGACTATGCCTCAAGTTCCTATTTATAAAGTTATTTTTAATAATAACAACAAGGTCTATGAACTCTACGCGCGCGCGATTTACCAAAGCGATATGTACGGCTTTATAGAAGTTGAGGAGTTTGTGTTTGGCGAGCAGAGCCAAATTGTGGTGAATCCGGGTGAGGAAAAGCTCAAAAATGAATTTAATGGGGTAACGCGTAGCTATATCCCAATGCACTCTATTGTGCGGATTGATGAAGTGGAAAAAGAAGGTGCTGGCAAAATTGTTGATGCCGAGGGTGGCACCAGTAACGTTCGCAATTTCCCAAGCTTGCCAGGCCGCCCCATTAATCGCAGTCCAGATTCTGAGTAGCCATTAAATCGATATAAAAAAAGGGGGCGCCGATTATCGGCGCCCCCTTTTTGTTGTGCTCTATTTAGCTCAGGCGCTGACGCACTGACGCCAATTTTACACAGTTCACAAACACCGCCATGGCGCGGTCGATCTCTTCCAAGCTTGGCACGCTGGGCGCAATGCGGATGTTCTTGTTGTCGGGGTCCTTACCGTAGGGAAAGGTTGCACCGGCGGGGGTAAGTTTAACGCCTGCTTCGGCAGCTAACTTAACCACTTCCTTGGCAAGGCCGGGCAGGGTGTCAAAGGAGATGAAGTAGCCACCTTGGGGCTCGTTCCAGCTCGCCATGCCTGTGTCGGCCAAACCTTCACGCAAGTGCTTGAGCACAATGTCGAAACGGGGCTTGAGTACGCTCGCGTGGGCGCGCATATGGGCTTTGAGGCCCTCGCTGTCTTTCAAAAAGCGAACGTGGCGCAGCTGATTGATTTTGTCTGGACCAATTTGGCTCATGCCAAGGTGCTGGCTAAAGGCTTTGATATTGGCCTTAGACATACCTGCAAAGGCAACCCCAGCGCCAGCGTAGGTGATTTTAGAGGTGGAGCCAAACAGATACACGCTGTCTTCGGTGCCGTGGGCGCGGCAGCGATCCATAATGTTGGCGAGCTCTGGGGCGTCGTCAGTCAGGCTGTGAACAGCGTAGGCATTGTCCCAAAACACGCGGAAGTTGCTGCCCGCGAGCTTGCCCAGCTGGGCGAGACGGTCAACCACTTGCTCGGAATACACGGTGCCAGTGGGGTTGCTAAAGCGTGGTACGCACCAGATGCCCTTAATGCTGGGGTCGGCTTTTACTAATTGCTCAACCGCGTCCATATCTGGGCCGTCGTCGTTTAGGGCGACGGGGATGAGTTCGATGCCGAGGTGCTCACACACGCTAAAGTGGCGGTCGTAGCCAGGTACGGGTGCCAGAAATTTGGTGGTTTTGCCTTCGCTGGCCCAGCTCGCGCCCAGCGCGCCAAAGCCTTGATTCTGCGCAAAGAGTACCGCGAAGTACATCAGCGTTAAGCTGCTATTACCGCCAATTAAAATCTCGTCGTTGGCGACGCCCAAGACCTCGGCAAACAGGCGCTTGCACTCGGGAATGCCGTCGAGGCCGCCGTAGTTGCGCAAGTCGGTGTTGCTCTCATTGCTGAGGTCGTCGCCCAAAATGAGGTTGATCTCGTCAGATAAATTGAGCTGTTCGGCGCTGGGTTTGCCTCGGGTAAGATCGAGATTGAGGCCAGAGGCTTTAAACTGCTGATACTCTTGAGCCAGAGAGGTTTCCCATTCGCGTAGCTGCGTAGAAGAAGCTTGGTCGAGTTGCAAAGTCATCACCTTAAGTGCGTGATCGCAGTTGAATGCGATAAAACGAGTGTGGTTTGGGCCGTGTTCACTCGTGAAGAGTAAACATGCGGGCGCAAAATTATACCTATTTTTACATGGTGTCGTCACCCGAATACGCACAATTGGCGTAGCGAGTTCCCAGTGTTAGGGGCGTTTGAGGCTGGTGCTGCGGCCAGAGGCGATCATTCGCAGCTGGTGTAGCTCTTCAATGAGGGCTTGACTGGCTTGGTAACTGAAATTAATGCGGGCGAGACCTTCGCTGAGCTCTGCTTCAAGGTCTTTGCTCATGGCTTTGGCGCGGCGCAGCTCCGACCAGTCGGCATGAGGTTTAATATACCAGAGTATATCGTCGATCAATTTAATGCTGCGGCGCAGCGGAGTGCTATTACTGCCATGGCGCAGCCAGTGATACAGCACAATCGTGGTCATTGGCCCGTACAGCATATTGTCGACGCTAACGGGAAGCTGGATAGCAGCGGTTTTTTCGTCGAGCATTTCGTGCACTTTGCGGCGCAAACGGGTGAGCCGTTTTTGGCCCACCTCGGCGCTGAGGTTGCGTTTGTCGTTGAGCTTGATGCTCTGCAGTAGGTGCTGGCAACAGTCGTCGACTTGGCTGCGAATTTGGGCAAAATCGTTGGCTTGCACGCCATCTTTCGCTAATTTTCGACTAATGATTTTGAGGGCGCTCTCAAATTGAAAACGCTGGCTATTGTCGGTGTGATCCCAGTGGGCGAGGGCGTTCACAACTTGCCGGCAAACCTGCCGCGCCGGATGCAGGGCGTGTAAAAAGCTTTGGCGATCTTGTAGGGCAATACTGCTGGCCAGATTCTGCAAAGTATTCAGCGATGCCAAGATGCTGGGCGACAGCCGGCGACGGTTGCTCAGGCCGTGAAAAATACTGGCGGCCGCTTCAATCAATTCATCATCGGTGGGCTCGATGGTGGGCGCGGTGCTACTGTTCTGGCGATGGTCGTAGAGTTTGAGTAGGCGCTGCAGGCGCAGCTCGGTTAAGGCACGCTGCTGGGTAGATAAATTCTTTTCGCTGAGCTGAAGCTTACTGTGGGCTATCCAGTCGCCGAGGTTGTGGGCGGGTATTGACTTGGGTAGCGCGCTTAATAACTGCTCGTAAAGCTTGCTTAGCTCTTGAATAAACAGGCCCTGAAACATGGTGAGGGCTTGGTGGCGATGTTGGTTGTTGAGGCGGAGCGGCACAATGATGTGCTGAAAGCCAGCGAGCAAGGTAATTGGCGCAATAGCGCGGCAAAAGTAGTGAAGATCGGCTTTTTCTTTACCAAACGGCGCGTCGGGCAATTTTTCCAATTGCTGGGCTAAACGGTCGAGTTCGGGGTAACTGCCGGTTTCAAGGCTGCGCTTGGCGGTAAACGCTTGGTTAATATGGTCGGCAAATAGCCGGAAAGCTTCATCTTGCCCCGTTTTTACTGCGCGCTGCTGGCTGAGTAGCTCGTTTTGCTCGGTAGTGCTGCTAGCAGTGAGGGCGCGGCGATGGAAATTGTCTTGCAGGCGGTCAAAATAACGGTACAGGTGCTCGCCAAACCACTGTCGGGCTTGTGATTTTAGGCGGTCTAATAATGGTCCCGTATCGCTATGAGGCATGAATTTTCCAAACCGCTACGTAATAGTGCGTATATCAATTTGAAAGGTATCACACAAATGTCACATAGAAACTGAAGATGGGTGTTATTTGTTCAGGTTTTGATCAATGTCACGATTTGGCTTGCGCTTGATTGGGGCGAGCTAAGGCGCCTCGGCGATAAAGGTAGCGCGTTTCGGGGCTGGGTGGCCTTCTATTGTTTTGCTGGCGTCGTTAGGGTCTAGAAACTCGGCGAGGGAGTGAAACTGCATCCACTCGGTGCTGCGCTGCTCGTCGCAGGAGGTTTGACTGACGTCGACGAGGCGGGGGTTTTTAAAGCCAACTTTTTTAAGCCAGCTTTCTAAGGTAGCGGTGCTGGGTATAAACCAAACATTGCCCATTTTGCTGTAGCGACCTTCGGGAACCAGCGCATCACCTAGCTCGCCGTCGATCACCAAGGTTTCCAATACCAGCTGGCCACCGCTGCGCAGGGTGTCGCGCAGCGCTAATAGATGGTCAAAGGGTGAGCGGCGATGATAGAGAATTCCCATCGAAAACGTGGTGTCGAAGGCTTGTAAGCGCTCGGGCAAGTGCTCAATGCCCATCGGCAGTACCGCAACAGAAGGTTCGTTAAGGTATTTTTGTAAGGCGAAATACTGGGTGACAAACAGCGGTGTAGGGTCGATGCCAACGACTAGCGCGGCGCCCGCGCCACGCATCCGCCAGCAGTGATAGCCGCTGCCGCAGCCAACATCCAGCACACTGCGACCTTGCAGTGGCGCGATGGCGTCTTTTAGGCGATCCCATTTCCAGTCTGAGCGCCATTCAGTGTCAATATGTACGCCATATAGCTCAAATGGACCCTTGCGCCAGGGGTGCAGGCCTTTAAGGCCTTGCTCTAGCGCGCTGCGCTGCTCGTCGGAAATCTCGCCGCTGGCGCCAACGCGCGAAGCATCTAATTGAACGCTTGTCGGGCTGAGTGCCGGCAGGGCGGCGAGGGCCGCTTTCCAGCGGGGCAGATCGCCATAGCGGGACTCACTGAGGCCTGCGGCAATTTGTTCTGGCAGTTGCAGTGCCCAGTCGGCGAGCTTGGGGTGTTGTTGGCTAAGAGTGGCGAGAAAATCGCGGTAATCCATCATTTAATTGCGACCAGTGAGGCAAAATTAAAACACTGAAACCACACATCGATACTGCTAAATCCGGCGTCGCGCAGCCGTTGCTGGTGTTCTGTTAGGGTCTCTGGCACAAGCACGTTTTCCAATGCTGAGCGCTTTTGGGCGACTTCGAGATCGCTATAGCCATTGGCGCGTTTAAAGGCATGATGGAGGTCGGTGTTTAACTCTTGAAGATGGGTGTCGGCAAAACGAATCTTTTCCGACAAAATGAGAATGCCGCCAGGGCGCATGGCCTTGGAAATACGCTGAATTAATTCCCCACGCTGCTCGGCAGGCACAAATTGCAGGGTGAAATTTAAAACCACCACCGAGGCATTGCGAATCTCGGTGTCTTGAATGTTTTCACAGCGCAGCTCAATTGGCGGTGTGGTGCTGCTAATATAGCCTCGGCAGCGCGCAATCATCGCCGCGGAATTGTCCACCCCAATAATCGTGCAGTCGCGATCGCCTAGCTCTCTGGCCATCGACAAGGTGCTGGCACCTAGCGAACTGCCAAGATCATAAATATTGCTACCCCCCTGCGCATAGCGCCCAGCCATCACTCCTGTCATTGCGATAATCGTGGCATAACCTGGCACCGAGCGCAGAATCATATCGGGAAAAACTTCCACCACATGCTCATCAAAGGCAAAGCGACCAAGATTGGGGTGGGGGGTGGAGTAGAGGGTGTCGTGTTTGGTCATGGGGCATTCTTAGGAATGAAGTGCCCCGTAGTTTACCACGAGGCACTAGCAATTTTGTTGCTAACTAGTGTAATTACGGAGCTGGTGGATTTTGTTTCAAGGGGATATACACACTGTAGTTCACGGTGGTGCCCCCGCTTACTTCTGAGCAATCTCCGGTGTCTACACTAATGACCAAGCCGCCAATCTTTGCCTCGTTTGGCGCATCGCTCGGTATGATGGTAAATGCAGCAATATATGAGCCGTTGGAATTGGATGACGGAACGGTATATTCAGCGCTGCCAATCATTTTACCTAAATCTGTCGATGCTGAGACCGTTGTTCCCCCTGGTGGTAGCTGCCCGCGCTCATCGTAAATATGCGCATAGATCGTGCCGCCGCCTGACGTTAGATCAATGCCGTTAATAGGGTTGGCGGTGAGTGGGTCGGGGCCATCCAGTATCTCAATAGTCAGCTTGGTGGCATCAGACATCACCAGTACGATGCTATCGCTTACGAACAACGTTTCTGAGTCAGGATTACATTTCGCATTAGCGCCAGTTTTGTCGCAGAGTAGTCCGTCGTAGAGCTTGTTTGGACCGTTGCGTGTGTTGTCGTTATTGAAGTCGCCATATTTCTCGACGTTGACATCATAAAGTCCATTTTCATTTGCATCTAAATAGGGTTCGCCGATATCGCTAAAAGTTTCAGCATCGTCGTAGCGTCCGTTGGTTGGCTGAGAATCTGCAAAGCTCTCTTCGCCGATGGCGCGTGCAAGAATAGTGAGTCGTCCATCGACGGGCCGCGGGTCTTGCGAGCGCCATAACACCGAGCACTCGCCATGGGGGAAGCCGCCAACGCCGGTATTACAGCTTGCTTCTATTGATCCGCCTTCAGTCCAAAATACCACAGAGGTACCGTCTGGAACGGGGTTGTTAAATCGATCCGAAGCGTGGGCCGTGATCCGTGAGGTCACACCATTATAGGCCCAGGCATCGGGATTGAGGCAGGAGGCGCTAATGGAGAAACTGTCTTGGTCTGGGATGCCTGTCGTAATAACCAAGCTGTTAGATACTGCAGTTACTGTGGCGCCCTCGTGTGTTGTTGTGGCCTTTAGACGTACGGGGGTCGCAGTGGTTCCTGGAGTTACTACCGTAGTGACCAAGCCTTCGTTGTCTGAGGTGTCAAAGGCGCTGCTCAAATAGGCATCTGGACCGTTATTTCCTGAGCCGGTATCGCCGGTGACTATTTCAAAATCTACACGCTGATTTGGCAGGGCTTGCCCAGAAGTACTCGTGACCTTAAATGTGACGACGGATTGGGCGCCAATCTCGCGACCATCCTCATTATCAGCGTCGTTGATTGATTCCGTGCCCTTTAGACCCAGAATTTGCGGTGTTGCAGAAATGAACTGCAGAGTTCCTAGTGGCGGTTGGTCTGTGGTCAATGTAACCGCAGCGGTAAGGGTGTTATCAGCCACATTTGTACTTGCCGTAACTAGGTCGTCGCCATCGCATCCGCGAGCTGTATAAATGACACTTGCGGTACCGCCAATGTTGGTGGCAATGGCAGGGTCAATTTCTGCAAGTCCACTGGCAAGACAAGTCGAGTTGAAGAAGATGCTTGCGCTCCCAGTATAGCTATCGCCGTTTTGATCAATGAGATCAACCGTTAAGGTGGTGGTCTCGCCCGCTTCTATAACGCCGTTTTTGCTGCTTGCGATAGTGCCATTATTAAATAAGAGTTGATTGAATGAGCCAAACTGTACTTGCAGTGCGTCTAGGCTCAAGGTTGTTGTTGCGCTCAGATCCTGCCCTTGGTAGCGGGTTTCTGCGATGATGATATCGTCGCCGTCGCAGCCATTCGTTGTGTAGATTGCGGTCGCAATACCGTTTGCATTGGTGGTCGCGCTGGGTGTGATAGTGGCCAGACTGGAGCCGACACAGCTGCTGGATGAGAAGCGCACTTCAGTTCCGGCGATAGCATTGCCTTGGGCATTTTGCAGCTTGACTGTAAGGGTTGTGCTTTGGCCTGTTTTCAGTGAGTTTGAGGAGGTATTGATACGGCCATCACTAAATATCCCGCCTACGAAATTACCAAAATGGGTATTGAAAGTGGTTGTTAGCACAACAGTAGCGCGTAATATTTTGTTGTTAACGAGCGTTGTGGCGATAACATTATCTTCGCCATTACAGCTTACCGATTCATAGCTTGCTTGAATAAGGCCAGTAGTGTTGTTTACGCTGGCCGGCGTGATTGTTGCGAGGCCTGCGCTTATACACGTTGAAGTAAAGTTCACTGTGGCTGCGTCGGAATACGGTAGACCGTCCGCATCAATGAACGCGACGTACAGGTCAACAGAGTCGCCTGGTTGTAATGCTGTGAAGTTGGCTTTGATCTCACCGTCGACAAATTGGCCATTTTTTAGTGTACCGAAGCGAACATCGCCGGTATTCCCACCATTGCCTGGCGCGAGGGTGCCACTTACTTGCAGTGATGTGGAGGCGCTTAAATCGATATTGTTGATACTCGTGCTGGCAATGATAGTGTCTTCTATATTACACCCTTGTGCGGTGTAGGTAACACTAACGAGACCGGTCGAGTTTGTGATGCTGGCGGGACTAATTGTTGAGGAGTTGTCGCTGGCACAGGTAGACGTGAAGTTGACCACAGCAGGGGTGGTTACTGGGGCGCCGTTGGCGTCCACAAAGGAAACTCTAAGTATGGTACTCTCGTTTTGGGTGAGCTCAGCAAGGTCGCTGGCAATCACGCCATCCTGAAAACTGCCGCCGCTGGAAATGCCGAAGCGCACACTGCTATCGGTAGTACCACCGCTATTGTTTGAGTCGTCAATGGTTAACGTCGGCCCGCCATTACTACCGCCACCGCCGCACCCAGCAAAAAGCAGTACTGCCAAGACCAGCAGGCTGGTGCGTGAAAAGAGTTTCATAAGCGGTGTCCTCTATCCATAATTACTTAATTGGGGTTGTATTTGCCCTAAGATTATATTCTTTATCAATTTAACGCAGTAAGTCACTAACTATTAAAGCATATTAGCCTAAATGTTCTGCTTTTGCGGCAAACTTGTGATGAGGCTGCCAAAAAGGGTGGTTTGGACGTTGGACGGGGCGGGCGGCTGGTCTATTTTGGCTCGGTTATTGGGCTTAGCTCCGGCTGGTCGGAATGAGAGGATTCGAACCTCCGACCCCTGCGTCCCGAACGCAGTGCTCTACCAAGCTGAGCTACATTCCGCTATTGGGTCTGCTGTTAAGCAGTGAAGCTCTAAAATAGCAAAAGATTTGCAGTGGCTCAATATTAATACGGGCGCCATAACGCCTGCCTTGATGCGCGTTTTTGTTGGTATGGCAGCTTAAAATGACAGTTCGCTTTGGCTTGTTATGTTTTGAGGCCATTAACAGCGAATAAGGGGACTAATATTGAGGGCTATAGTTATTGGCGTGGAGAGCGGATGCTGTCGTTACTAAAGCCGAGTTATTACCTGCTGTTGATGTTACTGCTTTTGGCTGTCGCTCAGCTGTGCCATGTTTATATTGCCGACCTCGCCTTGATCCGCGCTGATATCAGTCGCGGTCAGTGGTGGCGATTGTTGAGCGGGCAGTGGGTGCACAGCAATGCCTACCACTTTGTTAGTAATAGCGTCGTTTTTAGTTGTTTAAGCTTATTGGATCATCGCGCTGCTCGGCGCAAAGCTGCCGAGTTTGTCGCCTTGTCTGGCTTGTGCGGCGCCATGGTGTATCTGTTCTGCCCAGCACTGGACTATTACCTCGGTTTGTCTGGGGTTTTACACGGCTATCTACTGTTGATTTTACTGTCGATGCGGCGCAATACACCCATGCTTGCCTACGCGGGTGTTGCGGTATTGTTGGGGAAATTGCTATTGGAGCAATTTGATTTATACCCGCGCGCAGCGACGGAGGAGTTGATTGGCCTGCGGGTGGCGATAGAAGCCCACCTTGCAGGCGCTGCGTCGGCAGTGATTATTTTTGTCTCAGAATTAATCTATTCTGCGTATAAACGCCGGTAGTGCTAAACCTCGTATTGCAGCTAAATTCCTTCCACACAAACTGCCGTGCCGTTAAGCCTTGGCACGCGAGACAGCGGATCGACATCGTCGGCGGCAACCAATAAATTGCGATTAACCCCACCCACCGCTTCGCTGGCACTGCCATTTTTGGGTGAATAGGTTTGGCCGCCCCAGCCGTGACTCATTACGGCGACGCCGCTGCGCACGCGGTCACTGACCTTGAGCTTGGCGTCGATGGCGCCAACCCGCGAGCGCACCCGCACTTGGCTGCCATCATTTAGCGCCCAGCGCTGGGCGTCCATGTCGTTAATTTCAATGACGTCGCCTTCGGGCCGTTTCATTTTTTTCATGGCGCCATGGGTTAGCCACGAGTTCATCATATGCTTGCGGCGGCGACTGATTAATTGCAGTGGAAACTCAGTGCTTTTGTTGTGCAAGTGGGGCTCGGCTAATAACTGCTGCAATCTCTCGGTTAAGGCGCTTGGCATAACGGCGACTTTGCCAGTCGCGGTCGCGACCGAATCCAAAAAGTAGTTGTAGTCGCGCGGCTGGTTTAAACGCAGGCCATGTTCTGCTTTGTCTACGTCTTTATAACTAACAATACCGCCTTTTTTGAGTAGCTCTTTGCCAATTGATTTGGGGCTGAAGCCATCGTAGGGTTTGCCGGTCAGCTTGCCATATAAATTAAAGCCCTTTACCACCCAGTTAAGCGCTGGCTTGCCCAGTAGCAGGGGTTTGTCCATTGCCAACACGAGATCGCGAAAGAATTCCCATTCATAGGGCATGCTATCTGGCTTTTTCACCGTTGCGCGCAACATCTGGATATTAGACTCGGCGCCAATTTCTTGAATAAGCGCCGAGAGTTCTTCAATTTCCAGAAAAGAGGGCGCAGGTATTAACCAGTGGGCGTGACGGTGGCTGTCGCGCTGAAAGCTGTCTACGGCAATCAATAATTCTAATTCGGCAAAGGCCTTGTCTAGGCTGTCGCCCTCAGGCCCTGAGATCACCGGGTTGCCGCCTTGAATAATAAAGGCTTTGATTTGGCCAGGCCCTGGGGTGGCGATATCGGTAGCCATTTCATTGACCGGTAGATATCCGGCAACCGACGGCGCCTTATTAACGCGGCTGCTACGCTTGGCTTCGGGGAATAGTTCAGCGCCGGTGCGCAATAAATCCAAGGCACCACGGTTGTGATACAGGCCGCCTTTGCGGCGCATATTGCCAGTTATTAGGTTTAGCAAATGCGCTAGCCACATACCAACAGTGCCATTCACACTCTGGCCAACCCCAGTGTGAGCCAAGCACATGGCGCTGCCACGACTAAAGTCTCTTGCCACTTGCTCCAATATCTCGCTAGCGATATCGCAGCGCTGGCTAAGGGCTTGCAAATCTTGATTGCGCAGCAGGGTTAGTAAACCTTCAAAGTCGTCGCAATCTTTAGCGGCGTTTTTGTCGTACCAATCATTGCTGGCGATGATATGCAGCAAGGCCAGCAGCAATGCCCAGTCGCTGTCTGGCAGCGGGGCTAAGTGCAACTTGGCTTTTTGGGCCGACTCGCTGCGGCGCGGATCGACCACCACAATTTGACCGCCACGGGCCTGCATAGCTTGGGCTTTTTTCCAGCCCTCGCTAACCGCAAAAAACCAGGCAAACTCACTAATGGCCGGATTAGCGCCAACGAGTAGCAGAAAATCGGTGTTTTCAATATCGGCTTGCAACATGGTCCACGGCTGGTGGTACATGGCATCGCACACATAGTGGTGGGCGTTTTCGTCGAGCGAGCCAACAAAGTAGCGATTGTCGGTGCCCACGGCATCGAGCAACAGACCAAGAAAAGCAAAGCCGCCAAAATTACTGGCGCCGGGATTGCCGGTATACGCGCCAAGTGCATTGGCGCCGTCGCGGTCGAGAATGGTCTTGAGTTGCTGGGCGATTTCTTTAATGGCCTGCTTATACGGCACGGGTACATAGCCGTCGCCAACCCGTTTCATGGGATGAGTAATGCGTTGGGGATGGTTTAGCGCGTGGTGAGCTTCGGCGCCGCGCACGCAAAAATCTCGCCACACGGCAGCGTCTTTGTCGGGCTCAATATTCACGATCTGATTGTTTTTGGCAGTCACTTTAAGACCGCAGCCCGCCACGCAGATATTGCAGTGGGTGTAGGTAACCGTTTCGCTCATGGCTATTTTCCTGCGCGCGCAACACCGCTGTATTCAGGCAGTTCGAATACAGCGCTATTTATTATGTTTATTAAAAGGGGTTTTATTGATCTACAGCACTATATGGCGGCACCGACCTTATTGTCAAATAGCACAATAGCGTGGTTTTGTGGCACTTGGCTTAAGGCGTGTCTCCGGCTTTATTCAGGTTGGCAATGACCTTGCGCCTTAAAAAGATAGGCTGAAGGCGATACACGATGCATCTTTTGCGGCCGATACTATGTAGGGAATGGGGGCGGTGGCTTTGGCTACAATCAGGGTGTCGCTGGCGACGGATTGATTGTCTACCGAGCAAGAACCCGATAGCAATAACAACGCATTGGCTTGGGTATGCCACTGCTCGTCGCCGGACAGCGAGGCAAATATACTGCTCATGCCGCCGTCTTTATTTAGGGGTACTTTGTAGCAATTGCTTAGTTTACCGCAGGTGGCGAAGGGTAATTTGCTGTAGTCGGCGTCGATGATGGTGTTGTTGTATTCCTGAATAGCATCGGTATGTTTGAAGTCTGGTGGCGCCGCGTAGGACAGTAAGAATAGGCCGCGGCTATTGCGAATGTCGTGGCCGCTGCTAGGGGGATTAAAATAAAAACTGCCCTTGGGGTAGTCGCCCTTGTCATCGGTTTGTGAACCATCAATGACGTAGATCGATTCGGTTTTGGCATGGTAGTGCAGTGGCACGGTGCCCATTTTGTCCTCATACCAATACCAGAGAATACTGACATGCTGCGAATCCGGCGTGCCGCTCAGTATCAGTTTTTTAAGGCCATGCTTGAAATCAAACCATTCATAGCTGGCGGTATTCGCGCGTAGATCGCTCAAATCGATGACGGTAGATTGCGTAATAGCCGACTGAGATAGCGCAGGCGGCGCTATGGCGAGCAGAGTATAAACTGCCAAGCATTGCAGATTGACGTGTTTGTTCATAAGCGCACCTCGGTATGTTAGCGCCTATTCGGCTTCGCCTAAAAAAGCCACTGGTCTCATCCAAATTGCCAGCGCAATACAGCCTTCGCTAGAGTGGATTTGATGTTGGCTGTCGGGTGGATTAATAACGAGACAGCCTTTGCCATACACGGCCGTGCCATCGCTCTGCGAGCCGTGCAGAATCAAAATATGTTCAAAATCGATATGCTTGTGGCGAGGCACCGAGGCGCCAGCTTGGTAGTGTAAAAATGCCGCACTCGGGCCTTTGCTACTGGTGCGGTAAATATAGGAAATAGCCACACCGGGGCGCAGCGGCTGCCAATCTCGACTAGCCAACAGGGCTTCGGCTTCCAACAAGCCATTAATAGCTAATGCACTCGCTAACTTATCCATAGGCCTGCTCCAGTCCGGCGATCACTTGCTCGCAGCTTGCCGACCAACCGACAATACCGCCTTGGGCGATAATCATGGCGATGGCGGCTTGTTTAAATTCGGGAAAATAACTTTCGGTCGCGTCTTCAACAATCAGGCATTCGTAGCCACGGTCATTGGCCTCACGCATGGAGGTTTGCACGCAGACCTCGGTGGTGACACCGGCAAACAGCAGATGGGTGATTTCCAAATCGTGAAGATAGTCTTGCAGGGCGGTGGCGTAAAATGCGCCTTTGCCTGGTTTGGTTATTTCTAATTCGTCCGGCAGAGCACGCAATTCTGGCAATAACTCATTACCTACTTCACCGTCTATGAGGATACGCCCCATTGGCCCAAGGTCACCGATTTTCATACTGGCGCCGCCGCGCTTAAGTTTGGCTGGTGGGCAGTCGCTGAGGTCGGGTTTGTGGGCTTCGCGAGTGTGAACAATGGGCAGGTTTAGGGCTCGAAAACAGTCCAGCAAACGTTTTACCGTGGGCACAATGGCAGTTAGCAAAGACACATCATTGCCCAGTGCTTCGCCAAAACCACCGGCTTCGACGAAATCCCGCTGCATATCAATTACGATCAGGCAGGGTTTGCTGCCGCTGGGCAGGACATAGGGATAGGGGCTGGCGGCAATAGTAAACATATCTTCTCCTTAAACTGGGGCTTAATGCCCGCCCATATAGCGGCCGATGGTTTGTAAGTCGGCCTCTTGCGGGGTGGTTTGGTAAACCAGCTGGCCGCCCGAGATCACAAAGAAGCGATCAGATAATTCCAAAATTTCATCCAGATCTTCGCTGAGCAGCAGTACGGCGGTGCCTTGGTTGCGGGCCTCAAGCAGGCGGGCGCGAATATCGGCCACTGCCTTAAAATCCAATCCAAAGCAGGGGTTAGATACCACCAGTACCGATAGCGCTTGGGCCAGTTCCCGCGCCAGTACCGCGCGCTGAACATTGCCGCCAGACAGCGCACCAATATTTTGCTCTGGACCGGCAGTGCGAATTTTGTATTGTTGAATAAGGTCGAGGGCAAAGTCGCGTATGGCTTTGCGCTTAACAATCCATTTCATTGAGGTAAACGCGGGGCTGTCGAATTTGCGCAGGGCGATATTGTCGGCCACGCTCAGATTCGCCACACAGGCATTGCGCAGGGGTTCTTCGGGCAGACAATAAAACTGGTGCTCTACCATCTCGCGACGGCTGGCGCCAAAGGCTTGGCCGTTAACGCGAAGCTGACCAGACAGCGGCGCGCGCTGCCCACCCAAGACTTCGGTGAGTTGCTTTTGACCATTGCCGGAGACACCGGCGATGCCGATGATTTCTCCGGCATACAATTCTAAATCAAGATTGCTAATAGCGGCTAAGCCCTGCTCATTGTTCACTGTGAGCTTGTCTATTTGCACAACACAGCGGCGATTTTTATGGCTGGCGCGAGACGGCGCTTGGGTCAGGGTCTCTTCGCCCACCATCATCTTGGCGAGCTTCTCGGGATCGACATCGGCAACCTTGGCCGAGCCGATGTATTCGCCCTTGCGCAGCACGGTCACGTCGTCGGCGTATTTCATTACTTCGCGGAATTTGTGGGTAATGATTAAAACACTGAGTTTGCCGTCGCGGGTGAGTTGATAAATTTTGTCGAGCACTTCATCGGCTTCGGTGGGGGTTAATACCGAGGTCGGCTCATCCAAAATTAATACTTTGGCATTGAGCAACAATTGCTTAATGATCTCGACTTTTTGTTTTTCACCGGCAGACAGTGAATTGATTGAACGGCGCAGTTCAAACTGAAACGGCATCTCGCCCATGCGCTGTTCCAGTTGTGAAATCTCGGCGGGCCAGTTGATGACCGCCGGTAAATTGGGCCGCGACAGCACAATGTTCTCGGCAATACTCATATTGGGAATCAAGGTAAAGTGCTGGTATACCATACCAATGCCCAGCGCGGTGGCCTGCTCCGGACTGACAATCTGCGCCTCGCGGCCCTCAAATAACAGCTGGCCGTCGTCGGGGCGGTAGTAGCCCATAATACATTTAACCAAGGTGCTTTTTCCGGCGCCATTCTCGCCCAGCAGCGCGTGCACGGTGCCGCGTCCCAATTTTAGGGAAATATTATTCAGCACCCGCACATCGCCAAATTGCTTGCAGATCGACAGGGCTTCGAGAATCGGCTGCTCAGTCATTTGCTTAGCGCCTCCAGCAGCAAGGCAGATGGCGCGGTGGCACCAAACACGCCGCCCTGCATTTTTACCATATTGATGGCCGCTTGGTGGTTGTCGGGATCGGTGGCGGCGCAGCAGTCTTCCACCATTAAACATTCGTAGCCGCGGTCGTTGGCCTCGCGCATGGTGGTACTTACACAGACATCGGTGGTTATGCCGCAGATAATCAGATTTTCGATGCGGTTTTTAGTCAAAATTAATTCTAAATCGGTGGCGTAAAAAGAACCCTTGCCAGGCTTGTCTATAATTGGCTCACCGGCTAGCGGCGCCAGTTCGTCAATAATATTCCAGCCCAGTTCACCGCGAACCAATATGCGCCCGCAGGGCCCAGCATCGCCAATGCCAGCGCCGATGCGCTGACTGCGCCAGTACTTATTGGGCGGTAAATCACTGAGGTCGGGGCGGTGGCCCTCGCGGGTGTGAATAATGTGAAAGCCCTTGGCGCGGAATAGCGCCAGCAGCGCCTTGATGGGCTCTATTGGCGCGCGGGTCAGCGACAGGTCGTAGCCCATGCTGTCTACATAGCCACCCACACCGCAGAAATCGGTTTGCATATCGATAATCAGCAGCGCGGTATTTTGCGGCGTAAGTTTGCCGTTGTAGGGCCATGGGTAGGGCGTGGCGTCAATGGTGATAGTGCTCATACGCATATCCTTTTTAACAAGTCCAATTGGCGTTATTTAACAAATTCACCTGGCATGCCGCGCACTGTGCCCTTGGCGCTAGAGGCGGCAATCATAATGACTAAGGTGAGCACATAGGGCGCGGCGTTAAACAAATAGTATCCCCAGTTAATGCCCACCGATTGCAGTGCTGGCCCCAAGGCCGCAGCGCCGCCAAACAGCAGGCTGGCATAGAGACAGTTCATGGGATTCCAGCGCGCAAAAATAACCAGCGCCACCGCCATCAAACCCTGGCCGCTAGATAGGCCCTCGCTCCAACTGCCAGGGTAGTAGAGCGACAGATAGGAACCGCCAATACCCGCCAAGCCGCCACCGGCCATGGTACTGAGGAGACGCACGCGATTGATATTCATGCCCAGCGACAAGGCGGCGTCGCTGCTCTCGCCCACCACGCGCACGGCATTCCCCCAGCGGGTGGTGCGCAGAAACCAGGCCATAGCCGGCGCCAGCGCGACGCCGAGGAAAAACAATACATTGATATCCAGCGCGGCTTTTATTACCGGCGAACTGCTCCAGTTGCCAAAGCCAATCGAGGGTAGGTGCGGCGCACTGGGTTGAATAAAAGCTTTGCCATAAAAGAAGGCGATGCCGGTGGCGAACAGCATCATGGCAATGCCTACGGCAATATCGTTTACTTGTTTGTTTTGGCAAAGCAGGGCGTGCAGTATGCCCAGCACACAACCCGAGCTACCGGCGGCCAGCACCCCCAGCCACGGCGAGCCGCTGAGGTAGGACACCGCGTAGCCAGTCATGGCACCCATTATTAAATTGCCTTCGAGGCCAAGATTAATGCGCCCCGCTTTTTCGGTTAGGCATTCGCCGAGGCTGACGAAAATAAAGGGCGTACCCACACGGATGGCGCCACCGAGCACCGCAATAAGCACACTCCAAAGTCCGATATCGTTTTCCATTAGCGCTGCGTCCTATTTTTGTCGCTCAGGGATAAAGGCGTCACACTTGCTCTGTTAGCACTCATGAAATCATGCTCTTGGGCTGCAGAAACTTAATGCGTCCGTACAACATTTCGCTACTGAGAATCATCATAAAAATAATGCCCTGAAAAACCGCCACGGTGGCATCGGGTAGATCGTGGGCGCGCTGTAGCAAGCCTCCCGATGCCTGAATGCCACCGAGCAGCAAGGCGTAGGGAATAATGGCTAATGGATTGTGCCTAGCCAGAAATGCCACCAGAATGCCGGCATAGCCATAGCCCGCATTCAGTGAACTATTGGCGCGGCCCTGGATGGCGGCAATCTCAATCACCCCAGCCAGCCCTGCCGCCGCGCCGCCCAGAAAGCACGACAGCAATACGATTTTGGCCACCGGCAAACCCACCAAACGCGCAGCGCGGATATTGCCGCCGGTCACGTCGGCGGCAAAGCCAAAGGTGGTGCGGCGCGCCACAAACCACATGGCTAAACAAACCACTAGGCCGTAGACCAAACCCCAGTGCACTGAGCTGTCGCCGATACTGGTGATCATATTCTTCTCGCCAATCGAATACGTGGAGGGGTTGTTGAGGGTCGCGGGGTCTTTTAATACCCCCACCACCAAAAAGTTTAAGACCGCGATGGCAATGTAGTTGAGTAGCAGCGAGCTGATGGTTTCATTCACATTGCGGTAGTGGCGCAGTGCCCCCACAGCAAGAATCCACAGGCCGGCGCAGCCGCCACCAACGATCATCATGGCGCTCATCACCATAAACGAGGGCGCGTCCTGAATGGCAATACCAGTTATTGCTGCCGTTAGGCCGCCCACCACCATAGCGCCTTCACCGCCAATCACGATTAAGCCCACCCTAGCGGGCAGGGCGGTACACAGCGCAGTGAGCATTAGCGGCGCCGCTCGCACTAGAGTGTTTTGCCAAGAAAACCAGCTGCCAAATGCGCCTCGATATAGGCTGTGAAATACCTCGGAAGGTGAATTGCCCGTGGTGAAAATAAAGGCGGCAATGAGTAGCATAGACAGCAGCAATGCCCCCAGTGACAAGCACCATATTTCGACAGTTTTTAGCATGGTCGCGCCTCGTCTGGATTTAGCCAACCACGCCTTCAACTAGCCAATCCATACTCTCTAACCAAGTATCAGTCTGGAGGTAGGATTTGCCTTTTGGGATGACCGTGTTGCCCTTGTTGTCTTTGATTGGGCCCTTGTAAACCACCATAGAGCCGTCCATGAACGAGGCTAGGGCTTTGTCGGCGTCGGCCTTGGCGGCGTCGCTTACTACAGCGCCGTAGGGTGATACTTTAACAATGCCGTCCTTTAAACCGCCGCGTACTAGATTAGGAATAGGCTGTTTGTTTTTAATTAACTCGGCGTAGTTTTTATACACCGTTGCCCAGCTCCACTCCGCGCCGGTTAAAAAGCCCTTGGGCGCTAACACCGCGTTATTGGTGTGGTAGCCGCAGGAGTAAATGCCACGCTTTTCTGCGGTTTCCACCACCACTTTGGGGCTGTCCACGTGGCAGGTCAGCACGTCGATGCCTTGGTCCACTAAGCTATTTGCCGCCTCCGCTTCTTTAACTGGGTCAGACCAGCCGCCGGTAAACACCACCGTGGTGGTAATAGATGGGTCAATACTGCGCGCGGCCATAGTGAAGTTATTGATATTGCGCAGTACCTGCGGAATGGGTATGGCGGCGATAAACCCCAGCTTTTTGGATTTACTCATATGCCCCGCAACAATGCCGGAAATATAAACTGGCTCATCGATATAGCCGAAATAGCTGCCGACATTCTTGGGGTGCTTTTCGGCATCCCACAGCCCACCGCAGTGCAGAAAGGTGGTGTCGGGATAGCGCTTGGCAATTTTAAGAATATGGGGGTCGAAGTAACCAAAGGAGGTTGGAAATAAGACTTGAGCGCCATCGAGCTGAATCATGCTCTCCATGGTTTTTTGTACTTCAATGGTTTCGGGCACGTTCTCTTCGTCTACTGCCTTTACCCAGTCCAGCGCGGCCAGTGCAGCTTTACCCTCAAAATGGGCCTGGTTGTAGCCGTAGTCGTCGCGGGGGCCAACATAAACAAAACCCATTTTTACTTTGGCTGCGGCCAGCGCGAGGGGCGTTTTAAGCGCCATGCTTAAGCCGGCGGCAGCAATTGAGGCGGTTTTAACAAACTTTCTGCGGCTGAGTGACAACTGACTTTTTTGTTTCATCCTTGCATCTCCAAATCATTGTGCGTTGTTGTTGGTACTGGAATTACCAGATCCACTTGACCATGGCCTGGGCCACATCTTCATCAATGCCGTCGATACCAAATTTATTGCGCCAGACTTGGTATTCAACACCGGCTTGCAGCACGCCAGGCGCGCCCCACAATTTACCTACGTCTAGTAGTAAGCGTGGGCCGGTAATGATGTTGTCTTCGGCGTGATCCATATCAAAGGCGTAGTCAAAAAAGCCTTCAAAGGAAAACGATAATGCGCCTAAGTCAAAGGGCTTTAGCCACACCAAGGTGAGCTGGTTGCCGGTGTCGGCGCCGTACGCTGTCTCATTGCGCACGTAATAGTTGATCTGAAAAACCGGCATGCTGAAGATGTCCAAATCCACTGCCAGTCCGTATAAGTAAGTGTGAAACCCCTGACCGATTTCGGCGGTGGTGGTGATTAACACATCCTTGATAATACCCGCGCTTAAATCCTTGCCGGTTATTTTGCTAAAGCTCAGCCGCGGTGAAATTTCACCGTAATAGCCGGTTGGTGCTCCCGCATCGTTGCTGTCGGGGTTGGTGATGTCGACGAATAAAAAATTGTCGCCGTACTTCCAACCGTTAACGTGTTCTATGGTGATAATCGAGTTGGAGTCCTCTTTTGAGCTCAGCTTGCCGGCATCGCTGTCAAAGTAAATTGCCTCGTAAGTGCTGCCAGCCAAATACTGAATATTGGTAGAGCTCCATTGCGCCGCGCCAGCCACTGCCTGGGAGCCAAGCAGTAAACTTGCCAAGAGCGCGGCGCCAGTGCGAATGCTAGGCCAGCGGAAGGGGGCGAATACCGAAATGCGCAGATTAGTTCGGGACATGTTTGCAGCTCTCCTAACAGGGTATATAGTGCATGTAAGTTTGGGTACAACGTTGAATTCATTGTTGTATACAACAAAGCAAATCCCAGACCAGTTCGGTGAGCCATTTATTGACGATCTATGATTTATAATTAAATCAGATAGTTAAGAAGAAGATCTTAGGGGTAGGCGGGGTTGAACAAATGTAATGCCTGCCGCGGTTAGCGCCAACTACGTGCATGTTGATTGCTTGTGCACTGAAATGAAGCCGATGTGTACAAAATTTCTACGACTTGCAAAGGCTGGGCGAATACTAAAGACTTAGGGCTGTTTTCACTGTCCACTTTCATCAACCATAGCCGTAAACCATAGCCAATGAGCGTTAAAGCCAATACCCAAGTAAAGCCGAATGCCCAGCTGGTTTACGAGCAGTTGCGGGAGATGATTATTGCGCTAAAAATCGCCCCAGGTTCACGGGTAACTGAAACCCAGTTGGCCGATTATTTTCAAGTTAGCCGCACCCCGATTCGCGCCGCACTACAGCGTTTGGAGAGCGAGGGGTTTTTATCGATTCGCGCCAAGCAGGGTTGCTTTATTCGCAATATTGACCTGCTCCAAATCAGTCAATATTACGATGTGCGGGTGAGTATCGAGACCATGGTGTTGGCCGAAATTGCCAAGCTTAGCGACCACTCCGAGCTTAAAGCCGTCGCCGAACTTTGGCACCCGGAAAAGCTACATTTTGGTATTACTGTTAACGATGCCATAAAAGAAGCAGAAGAAAACTTTCACCAAGACTTGGCGCAGATTTCTAAAAACGCGGTTCTGCAGCACTATATTCGCGATATCAACAGCCAAATTCGCTCGGTGCGACGGTTGGGGTTTCCCGATGCACAAAGCATTATTGACACTTATGAAGAACACTACCGCATTTGTCAGTTGTTATTGTCGCGGGATCTCGCTGTGGCCGTCGATGAAATGACTAACCATATTCGCAAAAGTCAGGACTGCGCCAGTCGCGTCACCTTGCATCAGCTTTATGGTAGTCGCAAAAGTGTGGTTTTTGAGTGAGCTGACAGCCTCATAAAAGCTGTACTTCGGCAGCCTTGGCTCATCCTTTATACATAAATAAAAAATGGAACAAATGCGCTGCAGAGGCTTCGAACTCTTTATTTACAGGTGACTTTATGGAAATTACGCCCGCAACTAACTTGCAGCTAAAGCGCCCAGATTTGCTGCGCTCGCAGGCTTATATCAACGGCCAGTGGTTTGATGCCGACAATGGCAAAACACTAGCGGTAATAAACCCTGCTAATGGTGCGCTTATTGCCAGTATTGCTGATCTCGGCGTTGATGAAACTCGCCGGGCGATTGCCGCCGCAGAGCAGGCGCAAAAATTATGGGCCCGTAAAACCGCCAAAGAACGCGCTAATATTTTGCGGCAGTGGTTTAACTTAATTATGGCCAATCAACAGGATTTAGCGGCTATTTTAACGGCGGAGCAGGGTAAAACCCTAGCTGAGGCCGCTGGTGAAATTGCCTACGGCGCCAATTATATTGAATGGTTTGCCGAAGAAGCTAAACGTATTTACGGCGACATTATTGCGCCGCCGTCGGCGGATAAACGCATCCTCGTTATTAAGCAAGCGGTGGGCGTGGTGGCGTCGATTACCCCTTGGAATTTCCCTAATGCAATGATTGCCCGCAAGGTGGCACCGGCTTTAGCGGCGGGCTGCGCCTTTGTGTGTAAACCGGCCAAAGAAACGCCACTGTCGGCTTTGGCGATGGCCGTGCTGGGCGAGGAGGCGGGTATTCCCGCTGGGGTGTTTAATGTGGTGTGTGGTAGTTCTGCCAGCGCCATTGGCGGTGAAATGACCAGCAATCCGCTGGTGCGCAAGCTGACCTTTACCGGATCGACCCCAGTGGGTAAAACCCTGTTGCAGCAATGCGCGGCCACCGTGAAAAAAACCTCGATGGAGCTGGGCGGCAACGCGCCGTTTATTGTGTTTGACGATGCCGATATCGACGCCGCTATTGCCGGTGCGATGGCCTCAAAATACCGCAATGCGGGGCAAACCTGCGTGTGTACCAATCGCATATTGGTACAGCGCGGTATTTACGATGAGTTTGCCGAAAAGCTCGCCGCAGAAGTACGCAAATTCCAGTTAGGTGATGGCGCCGCTGCGGAAACAACCATGGGGCCGCTGGTGAATAGCAAGGCGGCGCGGGATGTGACTGCGCTGGTGGACGATGCGCTGGCCAAAGGCGCGACAGCCTTAGCCGGTGGTCGAGCTTCTTCGCTGGGCGACTGCTTTTACGAGCCCACAGTACTGACCGGTGCAACACGAGAGATGCGAGTTTTTAAAGAAGAAATCTTTGGCCCCGTGGCGCCGCTGTTTGCGTTTGATACCGAGGAAGAAGCCATCGAGATGGCTAACGATACCGAGTTTGGCTTGGCGGCGTATTTTTATACCCAAGACCACGCGCGCATTTGGCGCTTTGGTGAAGCCTTGGAATACGGGATTGTCGGGATTAACGAAGGGCTGATTTCAAATGAAATGGCGCCCTTTGGCGGCGTGAAAGAATCTGGCAGTGGCCGCGAGGGTTCAAAATACGGTATCGACGATTATGTCGAAATTAAATATTTGTGTCTTGGCGGCCTTGAGTAGGCCGCGTTACTTCACTTGTTGCTTGGCGAGCTTGCGGGCTAGGGTTCGCCGGTGCATGCCAAGCCGCCTAGCGGTTTCTGAAATATTAAATCCGGTCTCGGCCAAGGTTTCGTGAATACGCTCCCACTCTAGGGTTTTTATGGAGGTGGCGCGACCGCGAATTTCAACTTCTACATTGCCTTCGGCGCTATTAAATGCCGCTTCGATATCGTCGGTATTCGAAGGCTTGGCAAGATAGTGACAAGCGCCGAGTTTTACCGCCTCTACTGCGGTGGCAATACTCGCGTAACCGGTGAGCACCACGATCAGCATATCAGGATCGTGTTTGTGCAGGGCCTGTACGCAGGCCAGGCCAGAGGCTTCGCCATCTAATTTGAGGTCGACCACCGCGTAACCAGGGGAGTGGCTCTCTAGCAGTGTGAGGGCGCCGTCGAGGCTGCTGGTGCTGATCACCGCGTAGCCGCGTCGCTCAAAGGAGCGACTCAAGGTACGCGCAAAGGCGGCATCGTCTTCAATCAGTAACAGTGTTGGTGCGCTGTCGTCAGTGGTTGTTTCGATCTTGGCTTCAGCGTCGTTTGAATCGTTGGTCATGTCCTTAAACCTCCTTGAGCCGGAGTGCGTCTAGTGGCAGGCGCAGGCTGATTTCAGCGCCGCCTTCTTGCCGGTTACGGGCGCGCACTTGGCCCCCTAATATTCGCGCCACATTGAATACAAGGAATAATCCCAGACCGCTGCCTGGCCGCCCTTTTGTTGATTGATAGGGCTGGCCGAGGCGGTCGAATACTTCTTTGGCAAAGCCAGGGCCATGATCGACAACCCGTATTACAAGCGTGTCGTCTTGGCGGGAGACGTCGAGGCCGACCCACTCTGGTGAGGCTTCTAGCGCGTTGTCGAGCAGATTGCAGATGGTCTGCTTTAGTACTGTGTCGGAGGCGATATCTAGGTCTTCGCCAAATTGATTGTCAAAGCTGAACTCGCGAACTTTGCGGGTGCTCTGCCACTCGTTAAGTAGCTCGTCGAAAAACTCACACACACTGGTTTCGCCAGAGGACTCGCCGCGGGTTTCACCCGCCGACATGAGAATGCCGCTAACGATGGTTTTACAGCGTTGCACCTGCGTTTGCATTTCGGTGATCTCTTCGCAAAGGTCTGGGTCTGCACTGAGGGTGGGCATATGCCGCCAATCACCGAGAATTACCGCGATGGTCGCCAGCGGGGTGCCCAGTTCGTGGGCCGCTCCTGAGGCGAGCAAGCCCATGCGCAAGATGTGTTCTTCCTCGGCGGCGCGCTGGCGCAATTCGGCAAGGCGGGCATCGTGCTCGCGGTGAGTGCGGTTGATACGATTGATAAAAACCACCAATAGCGCGGCATTAAGCACTAGGCAAATTAGCATGCCATCTACGTAATAGCTGCGTATACCAAGGTGATAATCTTGGGGTAGGTCGAGGGGGTGGCCCGCTTCGGCCAGCCAAAGAAAGCACATTGTGGCGAAGCCCAATAGTACCCATGCGTAGGTTTGCGCTAGAAGTACTGCCGCGAGGCCAACCTGTAATAAATAGAGAAATACAAAGGGGTTGGTCGCGCCACCGCTAAGAAACAGTTGAAAAGTGAGGGTGCCCATGTCGACTAGCAGGCCCATAAATAGCTCGGCGGTGCGCACTCGGCGACGCAGTCGCAGGCTCAGCTCGTTAAAAGCATTAAAGGCGATAAGCCCGCCGAGCACGCTCAACATAAGCTGCAAGGGCAGTTCAACACCAAAGCCGTAATGGGTAACGAGAATAGTGAGTAATTGGCCGAGCACCGCCATCCAGCGCAACTGCACCAACTGGCGCATATGTTTGCCAAGCGTGTCGGTATCGTCGGATTCGGTTTGTCTTAGCAGCTGGTTTACCGCGGCCAGCGCTCTGGTGTCGGTCATTATTGTATTTCTCCCCAAGCCTATTTTAAGCGCGCAAGCCAGTATACGCATGACGGGCTGAGCGCGCAGCCGCGGTCAGTCTTTACGGCGACTTTCCCGAAACACAATAAAGCCAGCGAGCAGCACGGAAAAGGCGAGGCCGTACCAGGTAATTGCGTACACCAAATGGCTGTTGTTGAAGCTAATAACGGTAAGGCCGCCGACCGGAGTTTGCTCGTTTGGTATTTGAGGGGGGGTAGCATCGGCGTCTACAAAATAAGGCGCGGCGCTGATACCGAGATTGTTGGCAATGGCCTTTATATCCCGTGAATACCAGCGGCCGCTAGTTGGGCTGTTTTCACGCAGCACACTGCCCTTGGGCTCGCTTAGGCGGATTAGGCCGGCTATAGATGTGTTGCCGGTAGCTGGCGCTGATGGTGTAAGGCCTTGGCCGATATAACCGCGATTGACCAACACAATACTGCCATCGCCGCGCCGAAACGGAGTGAGTACCCAATAGCCGCTGCCAAGCTCGGTGGCGGCAACCACCAGGGTGTCTTTGTTTGCTAGGAATTGGCCGTCTAAAACAACATGGCGGTATTCGTCATCGTCTTTGTTAACCGATGGCCAGTCGCTGCTACTTGGCGCAGGTTCAGCGGGAGCGTGAACGCGGGTTTCGACTTTTTCGATTAAGTCTAGTTTCCACAGGCGACGTTCTAACTGCCAATTGCCAAGGGCAATAAAGGCTGTAAAGAGAAGTAGGCCGCACAGGCTAATTAGCGATAATTTGACTGTGCGGCGGATGGTCACGGTTTAGCTGCCGCCCGACATCATTGAGGGCATCATATTTACGTTCATGTGGTACATCACCCACAGCGAACCAGACAGGGTAATGAACAGTAATACCACGGTGAAAATGAGCGACAGCATTGTCCAGCCACCTTCAGACTGAAAATTCATGTGCAGAAAATAAACCATATGCACCAGAATTTGCACAAGAGCAAAGGCGAGAATGATCAGCACGGTGGTATTGCGTGAGCTGAATACGTCGCCCATTACTAACCAGAAGGGAATGGCGGTGAGGAACACCGAGGCCATAAAACCCAGCATATAACCGCTGAAACTGCTGTGTGGGCCTTCTTCTTGGTGATGGTCTGCGTGATGCTCGTCGTGGTTGTGTGAAAGCTCGCTCATGACAGTGACCCCATCAAATAAACAATAGTGAATACGCCAATCCAGACCACGTCCAGAAAGTGCCAAAACATCGACAGGCAAAATAACCGGCGACGGTTTGCGGTGGTCAGGCCGTGCTTGCGGAGTTGGAATAGCAGGGTGACTAACCAGATAATCCCAATGCACACGTGCAAGCCGTGGGTGCCGACAAGGGTGAAAAAGGCCGACAAGAACGCACTGCGCTGGGGGCCGGCACCTTGGTGTAAAAGGTGATAGAACTCATAGAGTTCTAAGCCCAGAAAGCCCGCGCCGAATACACCGGTAATGGCCAGCCAAATCATGGTGCCTTTAAGTTTACGCTGCTGCATTTGCAGCATGGCAAAGCCGTAGGTGATCGACGAAAACAACAGAAAACTGGTGTTTAAGGCAACCAGCGGCAGATCAAATAAATCTGCGCCCGATGGCCCGCCTGCGTAGTTTTGGCTTAACACGCCGTAGGTGGCAAACAGTGCGGCAAAGATGAGGCAATCGCTCATCAAATACAGCCAGAAGCCCAGCAAGGTGCCGTTGGCGACGTGATGCTCCCCCTTAACGAGGAAGTCGAATTGACCCGCCTGAGCGGCGGGCGAAACAGTGGAATGAGACATCTTAGGCAAGCACCTCAGTTCGTTTGGATTCGACTTGCTCAACCTCTTCAGCTGGGATGTAGTAGTCGCGCTTGTAATTAAAGGTGTGAATAATAATTGCAGCGATCAAGGCCACAAATGTCAGGCCACCGATTAACCACATATGCCAGATCATGGCAAAGCCAAAGGCGGCGCTAAGGCCCGAGATTACCATGCCAGCGGCGGTGTTTTTGGGCATGTGAATTGCCATAAACCCCGCCGTTGCGTGTTTAAAGCCATTGCTCTTCATATGCCACCACGCGTCCTGGTCGTAAACCCGCGGGGTAAACGCAAAGTTGTATTTTGGTGGAGGTGACGAGGTCGACCACTCTAGGGTGCGGCCATTCCACGGGTCGCCAGTCTCGTCGCGCAGCGAGTCGCGGCGTTTGTAGCTCACATAGAGCTGAATCAAGAAACTGATAATGCCCGCGCCAATTAACACCGCGCCACCCAAGGCAACTTGGAACCAGATCTGCAACGATGGATCGTCGAAGTGGCTCATACGGCGGGTGACGCCCATAAAGCCCAACATGTACAGCGGCATAAAGGCGAGGTAGAAACCAATAAACCAGCACCAGAACGAGACCTTGCCCCAGAAGGGTTCGAGCTTGTAACCGGTGACCTTGGGATACCAGAAGGTAATCGCGGCAAAGGTGCCGAACACCACGCCACCGATAATGACGTTGTGGAAGTGAGCAATCAAAAACAGGCTGTTGTGCAGCACAAAGTCAGCAGGTGGTACAGCCAGTAACACGCCAGTCATGCCGCCAATCACGAAGGTGATCATAAAGCCGATGGTCCACAGCATGGGCACTTCAAACTGAATGCGACCACGGTACATGGTGAACAACCAGTTAAAGATTTTCGCGCCGGTGGGAATCGAAATTATCATGGTGGTGATACCAAAGAAGCTATTCACCGTTGCGCCAGATCCCATGGTAAAGAAATGGTGCAGCCACACGAGGTAAGACAGAATGGTGATGACCAAGGTCGCGTAGACCATGGACGAGTAACCGAATAGGCGCTTACCACTGTAGGTAGAGACGATCTCTGAGAACACGCCAAAGATCGGCAGAATCAGTATGTAAACCTCTGGGTGACCCCAGATCCAAATTAAGTTTACGTACATCATGGCGTTGCCGCCAAGGTCGTTGGTGAAGAAATTCATGCCCAAGTAGCGGTCTAAGGACAGCAAGGTCATTACCGCCGTTAATACAGGGAAGGCCGCCACAATCAAGATGTTAGTACACAGCGCGGTCCAGGTAAAAATCGGCATTTTCATCATATTCATGCCGGGCGCGCGCATTTTGACAATGGTGACCACAAAGTTGATACCGGATAGCAGGGTGCCGACCCCGGCAATCTGCAGCGACCAAATATAGTAATCCACCCCGACTCCAGGGCTTTGCAGTATTCCCGTTAATGGCGGGTAGGCCAGCCAGCCGGATTTGGCGAACTCACCAATAAACAGTGACACCATAATTAGCGCCGCACCGGCACTGGTCATCCAGAAGCTGAGGTTATTCAAAAACGGAAACGCAACGTCTCGCGCGCCAATTTGCAGGGGCACAATGTAGTTCATAAGGCCAACCACAAAGGGCATGGCCACAAAGAAAATCATAATCACGCCGTGGGCGGTAAAGATTTGGTCGTAGTGTTCTGGCGGCAAATAACCTGCGGAATCGCCAAAGGCAATTGCCTGCTGTATCCGCATCATAATGGCGTCGGCAAAGCCGCGCAGCAGCATGACCAAACCCAGAATCATATACATCACACCGATACGCTTGTGATCGATGCTGGTAAACCATTCACTCCACAAATAGCCCCACACTTTGTAGCGGGTGAGCACCACTAGTAAGGCTATAACCGCACTCGCCATAACGGCAAAGGTAATGAGCAGAATTGGCTCGTGGTAGGGAATGGCGTCGAGTGTTAGCCGGCCAAATATAAGGGTACTGAAATCAGACATGAGAGTTACCGGCGCCCTGACGCGCTATAAGTGAATGGGACGGACGCTTCGCGACCACGGTAATTGCACAAAGGTAGCTAGTGGGCATGGTGACCCTCATCATCTGTGTTGTGATTTACAGCTGGGCTGACGCGCTTGGTTTCCGCTGCGTGTGCACCGGCTCCATGGCTGCCGTGGTGCTTCATCATGTCTTTCATGCACAGGGTGCCTGGCGCTACGCAGCGGTTGAGAATAGCGTCGTAAAGATCCGGCGCCACTTCGCGGTAGTACTGCACGGGGTTGTACTCGCTGGGCTCAGCTAGCTCGGTGTACACCTTGCGGCTGAGCACTTCGCCATCGGTTTTGGCCTTGCTCACCCACTCGTCAAACTTAGCCTCGGATAAGCCCAAAAATTTAAAACGCATGCCGTTAAAGCCCGCGCCAGAGTAATTGGCAGAGAAGCCGTCGTAGCTACCCGCTTGATTAATAACCGCGTGTAGCTGGGTTTCCATACCGCCCATAGCATAGATCTGCCCTGCCAGCGCCGGAATATAAAAAGAGTTCATCATGGTAGTGGCGGTGATCTTGAACTTTATTGGCCGATCCAGTGGGGCCGCCAATTGGTTGACCACCGCAATACCTTGCTCGGGATAAAAGAACAGCCATTTCCAGTCCATCGCGACCACTTCAATAATCAGTGGCTCAACACCCTCGGGCACGGGGCGACCCTCTTCTATGCGATCGAGGGGGCGGTAGGGGTCCAGCTGGTGAGTGCTCACCCAAGTTAGCGCGCCCAAGGCGATAATAATGGCCAGTGGCGCAGCCCAAATGATTAGTTCCAGATTAGTGGAGTGATCCCAGTCGGGGGTGTAGGTGGCCTCTTTATTGGATGCGCGATAGCGCCATGCAAATAACAAGGTCAGCACAATAACCGGAACCACGACGATCAACATAAGAATCGTCGCCCACACAATCAGCTTGGCCTGTTGCGCCGCAATATCGCCAGACGGCGACATAACCACGGTGTCGCAGCCAGACAGCAGGGCCATTCCGATAGCGGAAACAAATATAGTGCGCAGAGTTTTGGGAATTGACATCGCCACTCGCAAGTCCAGATGTTAATGAGAGGGCGCAGACTTTAAGCGAATTGCGGGTGGGAAAGAATTGGACAATTTGTCCTATGGCTGGCGTGGGGTAATCGGAGTAGTCTTTCAATAATTCATAAAACCTACGGATGAGCGCCGCACCATGGCCAGTACAACACACTCTTCTCTCGCCGCCGATATGCAAACGCCAGCGGGGCATTCACCAGTCGCCCCAGGCGAAATTGCCATCGGCGTGGTTATTGGCCGCGCCTCAGAACATTTTGACTTTTTTGTGTTTGGCATGGCCTGCGTATTGGTGTTTCCGAGCGTGTTTTTCCCCTTCGCCAGTACCTTAGAAGGTATGTTATACGGCTTTGCTATTTTCTCTATGGCGTTTGTCGCAAGGCCTTTTGGCACCGCGCTGTTTATGAATATTCAGCGCCGCTGGGGGCGTAGTGTAAAGCTGAGTAGCTCCTTATTTTTGTTGGGCACCGCCACCGCCGGCATTGCGTTTTTGCCAGGTTATAACAGCCTTGGTGGTGCCTCAATACTCCTGCTTGCCATGTTTCGTATTCTGCAAGGCTTTGCCCTTGGCGGCTCGTGGGACGGCCTGCCGTCGCTGCTGGTGCTCAATGCGCCGCCGGCCAAGCGCAGCTGGTACGCCATGATCGGCCAGCTTGGCGCACCTATCGGCTTTTTGATTGCCAACTTGCTGTTTTTCTATTTAATTAGCAGCGTCAGCGCCGAAGATTTCCAAGCATGGGCATGGCGTTATCCCTTCTTTGTGGCCTTTGCAATTAATGTGGTTGCGCTGTTTGCGCGCCTGCGCCTAGTGCTCACCGAAGAGTACACCGCCGCCTTAGAAGAGAGTGAGCTGGAACCGATTAGCACCAGTGAAATGCTAGAGAAGCAAGGCCCCAATATTTTTCTGGGTGCCTTCGCGGCACTCGCCAGCTACGCCTTGTTTCATATTGTTACCATCTTTCCGCTGTCGTGGATCTCCTTGGGTGAGTCGCAATTAATTGGCAATGTGCTAATTGTGCAGGTGTTCGGCGCCTGTATTGGCATCTTTGCAACCGTCGCCTCTGGGGTGATTGCCGACCGCATTGGTAAACGCACCACAGTGTCGTTAATGGCGGTGCTGATTGCGATCTTTGCCCTGTTTACACCAATGCTCATGAGCGGTTCACCAGCAATGCAAGACACCTTCATATTGGTGGGCTTTGCGTTACTCGGTGTTTCTTACGGACAAGCCTCGGGCACCTTAACCGCTAATTTTGAGCGTCGCTTCCGCTACGCTGGGGCGGCACTGACCTCAGATTTTGCATGGCTGTTTGGCGCCGCGTTCGCGCCGCTAATTGCCCTTGGTCTATCAGTGCATTTTGGGCTGATGGCAGTGAGTTTGTATTTGATCTCCGGCGCGCTCTGTACCTTGTTGGCACTGCGAATCAGTAAGCATTTGGAGGCGGCAGATTAAAAAGGCCGCAACGCTACTTAGCGTTACTTAGGCGCCGGTGCGCGCCTGTCGCGTTGCGGCTAGCTTGCAAGCCCAAGCCCAGGTGAAGGCTCCTTAAGCCTTCTCACTCTATGCCAGCGCTACTGTTGCGCTGGCATATCAGTTCTAAATAACAATTAGCTAAATTAGCGGTTCGCAATTAATTGCACGGCAAGCTCAATACCCCTAAATTTGTATCAGTAGCCCACTATTTTTGATTTACATCAAGTAAGCGCGACATTCAAAACAATCTATATTGATCTTAAGGTCAATAGTGGTAATTATTGACCCATCGAAAATAACTAGGTGGGCAATAACATGAATATGATCGTACGCAAAATCGAAGGTGACTTTTCTACCGCAAAAATTGACTGGATTCCCAATGATCCAGAGTTGGCGCAATTTTGGAACGCCGTTAGCTTAGGCCTTCCTTTGCTGGAAGGTTATATGATACGTGCCGTATCGCAAGCCAAGCGCGAACTTCCTGAATCGCGAGCTGATTTAAAAAATGACTGTGAAATGTTTTGTCGCCAAGAGGCAAATCACACCAAAGCCCATATGAAATTTAATGAGGTGGTTCGCGACAGCGGCCGGTACCCAAAGCTAGACGAACATATAGAGCGCTTGCGTGATGATTACAAACGCATGGATGCATCGCGCGATGCCAAAGACGCCTTGCTCTACTCCGAAGGCTTTGAAACTGTGGGGCCAATTTTAGCGGCTTATTTTTTAGTGCAAGCAAATAAGCGGCTCACTGAGCAAGATGTTGACTTGGTTACTTTGTCTTTGTGGCGCTGGCATTTGTCTGAAGAATTTGAACATCGCTGCGTTGCATTTAATGCGGTTGAAGCGTTGTATGGCGCATATTGGGCGCGCATCGCTGGAATTGCCCGCGCCGGAACACACCTTGCTCGGTTCGCCATTTCACTAAGTGAATATATGCTTAGCGAAGATATAAAAGCCGGCAGAGTAGCCGGTGGCATGGCGGGGCGGCTTCGTAAAACGCGCTCATACGCTAGTATGCTCGGGTTTATCATTCCTCGCGTCGCCAGTGCATGCATGCCATGGTACAACCCGAAAAACTTAAAATCGCCAGCGGGTTGCGATGCCGTGCTCAAAATTGCTTCCGAGACCTTAGACCTTAATGCCATGGCCTTAAGAGCGCGAGACACAGTTTGAAGTATTTGGAATAACAGCAACCGAGCTTGCGCCAGCTAAGCTCGGTTGTTGCGTGCAAAATAGAAATTTTGAATTCCCTGTGCTTGGTCAATTGCTTCAATATTTGGAGTGGCTTTTTTACATTTTTATATGTGATCTTTTGTTTGTAAAAGCAATTTAAATTGTCTTTATACGTCCCGTCATTTCGTATGTAAGAAAGTATAACTCCTCTGGCCTTGTCTCGTTAATAACGCCATTTCATGCAGCAATTAAATTCTAATTGTCATGGATCAATTTTTTAAATAATGCTTCGGTGTTTAATAGTGGCGTTGAAAAATATTAATTTAATTCTGTTTGGGGAGAGTTGCTATGAAAAAAATAGGCGCGTCTGCGTGTTTGGTTGTGGGAGTTGGTTTGTCCTGTTCTGTATTTGCATATGAAGCTGGCGATTGGATTGTGCGAGCGGGTGTTACGCAAGTAGCGCCAGATGAGTCAAGCTCGGTGGTTAGCGTTAATGGTGACAATGGCGCGGCGTTAGGAACCCAGAGTGGGGTGAGTGTCGATACCAATGAACAGTTGGGTTTAAATATTCAGTACATGCTGTCTAAACAATTGGGTATCGAATTGCTTGCAGCAACACCCTTTAAGCATAAAATTAGTGGGTCTGGAGACTTAGCCGGTCTTGATATTGGTGAGACAAAACAATTGCCGCCAACACTGAGCGCAGTGTATTACTTTGACACCCATTCAGCACTTATGCCCTATTTAGGCGCCGGCATAAATTACACCGCATTTTTTGATGAAAAGCCAAGCGCTACATTAAAGTCAGCACTCGGTGCCAACAAAATGGATTTAGATAATTCGTTTGGATTTGCCGTTCAGGTAGGTGTTGATTACAAAATTAATAATCAGTGGTTGGTGAATGCCTCGGTGCGTAAAATCGATATTGAAACCGATGCCGCTATCGATCTCAACAACGGCGACAAAGTCGACGTAAATGTCGATATCGATCCCTTTGTTTACACCTTGTCTGTGGGCTATGTTTTTTAAAAGTCAGGAAATTGGCGGTGGGGCTTGGCCGCTAAAGCGCTGAAAGCCCCATGTTAAGCTGTAGTAATCGGTGCCTGCTGGATTCAGTCTCTTAATAGATTGGCCAGCGGGATTTGCGCTGGCGCATTTTATAACGCTAATAGAAAGTTTTTTGATAAGTATTTTTTACTTATTGTCTGGGTGCGGTGAGGGTAGTATTCGGCTAACTCTGTCGACTAGTGTTACCAATATATACTCCTCAAAGTCGTCGCTAGGATCAAATGAGCCCCGATAACTCTCATTAAAGGTAGTTAATACGTCGTCAATACTTAGTTCGCTTTTGCCGGTATCGATACTGGCCAATTTATCTATAAGTTCAACTGCATTATTCCAAAAAGCCAAGTTACGCATTGGATAACTCCTTTGTGGTGGGCAATACCTTTTCAATTATTAACGTTGTTGATTCACCGCGTAAAAGCGGCCATTCAATTACCGCGCCCACTCGGGCGCCGATAAGCGCTATTCCGACTGGCGAAAGGATAGATATACGCATCTCGGTAACACTAGATTCCCATGGCATCACAATGGTAACAATGCGTTGGCTGCCCGTTTGTACGTCGTTGAAATGTGTTTCACTGTAAAGTGAAACTATGTCGAAAGGCATTTGTGCGTCGGGCCAAACCTCGGCTCTCGATAATTCTCTGTCAAGTGCCGCGGTGGCGTCGGACCGACTAACATAAACAAGTCGCGACAATTTTTCGTAGTCTGACTCAGAAATAATCAATTCATTTTCAATAGGCATAAGAAACCCTCACCCAACAAAAAGCAGTGCACGCAAAAATTAAGCCCGAGTCTTTACAAAACTCAGCGGCATAAGTTTATTTAATAGAGTATTTTCGGGCGATTAAGACAGTACTGCGCTTAACCGCCAATAGGGAGGAAGGCGCTAACGGGGTAGAGTTCCCGTACGCCTAAGGAGAGCTGCGAAGATGAGTGTAGTAGTATGTTCATGGTTGAAGAATACTACGTTTGAAAACGATAGCAAGTGATTTGCACATGGTTTTCAGAGCGGGCGCATTCGAATTTATGAGCGGTCTTAATTAACAGTAAACATCAATCAGTAAAGTAACTTGTCTACCATGGCGAAACTTGTTGAGGGCGAGTAGGGCGCAAACAAAGCACTTGCAAGCGCGAGCATTTAAATGCCAGCAAAGGAGTAATAGTGAGCCGGTTCGGCGGCCGAGCCAAATGTCTGTGAATAGTGGTTTTATATGGGGAGCGTATTAATTTTTGCTGCGTTCAGCACTATACTCGGTGTCGCTTACTTCAGTGTTCCGGCATAGTCGAATTCAACCTGCTGGAAACTCAGTTGGCGCTACCACTTTTTGAATGGCTGCTATTTGATCATTTCGGCTCGTTTAAAAAGCGTAGTAATCTTAGTTTAGGTGAATGATTTTCAATAGCTGGGCTATTGAAAATAGTTAGAAGGGAAAAGGAATGTCCCATAATCAAAAGCTAAACGCACTATTAAAGTCGGTTCGCGGCGCTAAGGCTAACTCAAACACGCAAGATGATGCCGCGCGAATAGTCACCCAGTTGAGAGCGCTAGGTGGGCCAATACGCTACGAAGATAGCGGCAAGCTCGGGTTGGGGTTGTTCTTGCTCGGTATAGGGGCCTATGGTCATATCCTTGGGTCGGAACGAGGTTACCCGATAGGCCCAGATGGTACGTCGGGTTCTAGCGTGCTTATCTATAACGTCGCGATAGCTCTGGCTGCGTGCTTTATTCTGTTTTGGTTTTTCCGGCGGCGCAAAGCCCAAAAATTTGTACAAGAAGTTTATGAAAATGCAGCCCTAGCAAGTTATGGCCTTAACGACGAACCCATACCTAAGCTGAAGGACTGGGATAGGAATTTTCATGAATTTAACCGAGGCAACCATTCCCGCGAGATAATGTACTGCAGATCAGCAGCGGGGCGCGGCGAGAGCGGGCGTGAAGCATATTCGCTTTTCCGATTTCATTGGGTAGTGTGTGAGGAGCGGCAAGTCACTGAGACTGATCACAACGGCCACTCTACAAGTAAAACAGAGACCACCTACTATCATTACGATCGGTATGGAGTGTTGGTTGAAGGCAATTTTAGCGGTATACAGATCAGCTCTGATGCGCCAAATAGCAAGTACAAATTACAATACCGACCAGCCTCTGTCGCGTTCAATCGGCTCTACAAACTTCGATGTGTTGAGGAGATGCAAACTGCCAAGTTTCTTAAACCATCCATTGTTATTGCTCTTGAGGCGGCCGTTACCCAGCTGAAGAATCCAAACTTGGAATTTGGCTTGAACGGCCAGATATGCCTAACTTGGGAGAGTGATCCGTTCAATGTTCGAACCGTTATGCGATCAAAAGATAGGGCTGAGGAGCTAGCGAAAATTATCGAAGATGGTGCAAAAATGCCTATTTTAGATGTAGCGCTTGAGCTGGTAGCGCTGATTCAGCGACACACTCAGTCCAATTTTTCGGCACTGAACAACGATAATACTTGGGAATCCAATCAAGGAGTGAAGTAATGAGCGACACGATAATTCTGGCTTTAATTGCTGTCATCGGCATTGTTGTACTGATTTGGTTTTACAACCAGATTGTAAGCGGGCGCAATGCCATTCAGCGTGCGTGGTCTGATGTTATTGTTCAGGAGCGACAAAAGCTGAAAGTGATTCCCGAGCTGGAGCGGATCGTTGAGGAGCATAAGGCTTATGAATCTGGCGTGTTAGAAAAGCTAACTGAAATGCGTGCTGCAGTTACTCAGCTTGCCAGCGACACAGTAGATACAGATGCCCTTAAGACTGCGGAATCGAAGACGAAGTCTGCGCTTTCTGGTCTCAAAGTTGCCATGGAGGCCTATCCAGATCTAAAGACCGCCAGCCTTATGAACAATCTTATGCGTGAAATTGCTGATCAGCAGGATAATATTGCCGCCGCCATCCGCATTTTTAACCAGAATGTAGAGTTATTTAACAACAGTATTGAAACTTTTCCAGGCTCTGCGGTAAATAAGCGCATCAACAAAGAAAAGCGCCAGCGCTCTTTCGACGACAATGAGGCCGCGTCTGGCCTCTCGTTCCGTCCCGGTGCGGAGTAGTCGACCTAGGGAATGCACCCCGAAGGTGTAGCGGGCGTCGCGATTGCTCAGATGTATATGGATATAATTAACCAACTACCAATCTCTAGAAGGAGCTAGTATATGTCAGAATTTCCTAGCGGTGATTTTACAATTACTAACATCGATACTGAGCGCAAGATTCGGGTAGTACTTGCTGACTCTGAAGAATATGAGGATTATCAGCTGGGCAACACCTATACCACGGTCGTAACTGGAAAGCCGCATTTAATGTTGGAATACGATGATGAGGATGAGGAAGAAGCGCCGCCGGAATTAGAGACGCTGTGGTGTTTCAACGATAGCGTAGACTCATACGGTAAGGTTCGTGCCACTCTAGTCAGTGTCGCTGTTAAAGAGAAACAAAACATCGGTAGTTATGTCATCGGTATTACAAGTCATCCAGCACGGCGAGTGAAAACCACCGACCCACAACTTGAATTGATGATGCCTAATTTTTGGACGGGGAGTTTTAAACAATGGCACGAATTTGCGCTCAATATTGACGACTTCATCCTTCAGGCCCCCGTACCAAAATTTTGGACAGAGAGAGAGTGCTTGGCAAGTGTTTGTAAAGATGGGTTTCGCTCCACCTTATTCGACGCCAGGCTTGATTGAATCGCTGGAAGCTCTGCCGGTACCACACGAGTTGAAAAGTGGTACGCCCATTATGGAATTACTTGGTAGCGCTAAAAACTATTACGAATACTACCGTTTATCAGACGCACGAAAGGGCACTCCTCAGGGTGGTACGACCGAGCTTACCGGTGCTGGCACTGATTCGAGCTACAGTGGCATGAACAAGTGCTGGCAGACAGATGGTGCCTATATCTGGAGCGTTGGCGGAGGGGATGGAAGCGGAGGTCCAATTGAATCCGAATCCTACCTCACGGACCTAGACCGCGACGATTACAACTCTTTGGTGGGACTCCCAAAGGGGAAATATGGGCAACGGTGGATATTTAAGCCGGTGTAATGCTCACTGAGCGATAAGCCGCGGCCTACAAATGAAAGCTGTTGGCCGGCCATTCTGGCTCTATGTGGTAGTTCCGGCCTTTAGTCATAATGTACCTAGTGGTGATGGACGGATTGCATGGGCTAGGTTGCGTAGTGAAAGCCCCCCTGTGCAATAGCATCGGCTATTCGCGTTTGGTGTCGGATTAAAGCCAAGTTTCGGCACTGAATTCAGCAAAATGAGGGATTTGACTCAAAGATTAAAGTCCGCCGGACTAGATACTGATTTGCTATAGCAGGACGCTAAATGTCATATAAAACAAATGGATATAGAGAAATTGACGTCTGGCGTCAGCGATCTTTGGTTTATAAGGTGGTTGACATTAATTGCTTAAGGTCTAAAATTACCCGCAACAACACCCCTCCCGCTACCCGTAAGATCAGCGCCCTGCGAGGGGTTACTTGTTTCTGGGGGGCTGAAAAATGAGCTTCCCGCAAAAAGTCTCGTTTTCAAAGCCGCCCAGAACATTTGCCGAACAAGTTCAAATCTTACAGTCCCACGGATTAAATATTCCCGATCCGGTTAAGGCTGAATTCTACCTTTCGCAGCTCAATTACTATCGTTTCGCTGCTTATTGTTTGCCGTTTGAGCAAGATCATGCCACGCATCGGTTTGTCGCGGGTACATCGTTTGATGATGTATTGAATCTTTATGTTTTTGACAGGGAGTTACGAATACTCCTGCTAGATGCAATAGAGCGCGTAGAAGTGTCGCTGAGAACGCAAATGGCTTATCAACTTAGTCATCGTTACAACACGGCCCACCCACATCTTGATCCAGGGCTATTTCAAAGCAAAGGTAGATATCAGGCAGGGGTGATGAGCTTGCAGCAAGATGTCGCCAAAAGTAATGAAGATTTTATCAGGCATTTAATAACAAAGTATCAGGAGGCACTACCGCCAATCTGGGCCGTCGTTGAGCTTATGACTATGGGACAGCTTTCGAAGTGGTTTTCCAATATAAAAGCTAGGCAAGATCGAAGGGCCATTAGCCGGAATTACGGTGTGGACGATAAGGTCATGACATCTTACTGTGAGCACCTCTCATTAGTTAGAAATATGGCCGCGCATCATGCTAGATTATGGAACCGCGATATTACCAAGAAAATGACGCTACCCACTCACGGTCCCAAAGAACTGCAAAGCAGTTTGTGGATACTGCCGGAGAGCGACCGGCGCTTGAGAAAACTCTACAACACCTTAACGATGACTTTGCACATGATGAATATGATTGCCCCCGATCATCACTGGAAGGCACGGGTGAAGGATTTAATAGCAACGCACGCCATAGACACCAAAAAAATGGGCTTCCCCGCTGATTGGCAAACTCGACCGTTGTGGCTGTAGTCGTTTACGGGTAAAGTCGCTGCGGGCTGCGCAGGCAGCGATCGGCTGTCAGCGCCGTGTATGTACGGATTTTTATGGTTTCGGGGTTGTGGTTGGTTTTGTGGGCTGGTTCGGAGCCTGCTGTTGAATGCCAAAATACTCTGCCCATAGGCTTCTCAGCATATCTTGTCGCTTATCTTCGGTAATCAGCAGCACGGAGGCGCCGATGATTAAGCAGGTAATGAAGAAGGATGATGCTAGTCCGGGAATACCTGATAACAGCCATGCTCCGAGTTTTTCATACCATGCCCGATTTGCATGCTGGTAATTTTTGATGTTTTGGAAAAGTTTTCGCTTTTCGTTCGTTACGTTTTTTTGGTGCTGCTTTTCAAGTTGAGCTTTTTCTTTCTCGAATTTCGCACTGATGTTATCTTCAAGCTCGCTGAAGATTTTATCTAAGAAGTTTTTCGCTTTTTCTCTGTAGTCGTCGAGCGAGTTATTTTGTAGGGTTTGATCGTGGAAAGTCTGCACTTGCTGTTGAATGTGAGGCTCATCCTTGCCTTCATTTCTGAGGGATGTAGCTAGTGTGTGCTTTTTGTTTTTGTACAAGGCATAAGCTATAAGGCCAATAGAATCCTTATCATCCTTTACGAGAGATTCAAAAACCCATTTTTTATCCAAGTTGTTTCCCCAAAACAAAAACGCCCCAATAATGGGGCGTCCGAAATATGTGCTTAATTTTCTAGGCGCTAATGGCTGTCAACGCCTTTGCGGATACGCTCTTGATATAGCGCTCTCTATCTTTAGATACGGTCTTTTTATCCGATAGCCGATCAGAGCTAAAGCTGACTGAGTTTGCTACTTTGCTAATTGTGCTCTTATTCTTCGTATCGTTTTTGGCAGATTTCATCTGAACCTCCTTAAAGGTGGCTTGTACTGCACGAAAAAGTATAACTATTAATAGATGATAATAGTAGCGATTTGTTCCCACTGCCAGTTATTACCCTAATCTCTATGTAAGCGCATGTAAGCAAGATTTTAAGAGGGTTTTCATCTTAGTAAAAAGCCCCGAAAACCTTATGGCTCGGGGCCTTGAAATGGTGGGCCTTCCCAGACTTGAACTGGGGACCTGCCGATTATGAGTCGGATGCTCTAACCAACTGAGCTAAAGGCCCTAATTTTTAAATTTAAATACACGTCAATTACATGGGGCGCTATGCGTAAAATGCAAATCCGTGTAACTACCTGTATTTATTCTACTTTTTCTTCTCTCCGGCCACTCTGCGCACTCAATTATGAGTCGGATGCTCTAACCAACTGAGCTAAAGGCCCATTTTTCTTGTGCTGAGTGCTGTTGGTGTGGGCTAAATCGTGAATTTAGTTATGCCAATCAGTTCAGCTGCGGTGGTTTGATTACGCGCCGTGGCGTGTACACCGGAAAAACAGCGCGCATTATAATGCTGCCAGTGCCTGTTGGCCAGTGCTTCCTTAATCCCTTGTTTACCGGAAGTCATTGAGGGGCCATGCTATTTTTGTGCTTATGTGGAGTTTAAGTGCAATAATCTAGTAGACATGGTCTGGTTAAGGAAATGACTTTGGACGACAAAGAGCGGATTTTTAAAGCGTATCTTGATGATAAGCGTCAGTCGCTGCAGGCGCCGCTGGCGTCGGTGGCGGCGTATACCGAGTCGTTGCTGGAGTTACCGGCGATTGCGGGTGACGACGCGCTGTTGGCCGATGCCCAGCGCATTGCTCGAGCGGCGGCTGAAATTCTTGATGTGCTGCAGGTGGTCTCGACGCTCAGTGTGACGTCGCAAACCGAGATTTCCCGTTTGCGCCACGATTTGCGCAATGCCATTGGCTTGGTTGATGGTTACAGCGAGATGCTGATGGAGGATTGCGGCGCGGCGGAGGCGCAGGCGTTTCTCACCCAAATTCGACATCAATCGCGCTTGTTTCAAGAGCGCTTAGACGGCTTCTCGTTACAACCTGCAGAGTCTTCAAAAGTCGATCCTATTGCCGCGATGTTCCAGAGCTTTAAGCGGGGCATTATCCGCGACGACCAAGATCATCTTACCGGCAGTATTTTGGTGGTGGATGACAACGACAGCAGCCGCGATTTATTAGCCCATCAGTTGCAGCGTCAAGATCATATGGTTATCGAGGCCGCCAGCGGTGAGCGCTGTTTAGAGGTGATGCGCAGCGCCAATCCAGATTTGGTACTGCTCGATTTAGTGATGCCCGATATGAATGGCTACGAAGTGCTACAGGTGATTCGCAGCGATGAGGCCCTGCGCCGTATTCCGGTGATTGTCGTTAGCGGTATGCAGGATGAGGAGGGGGCGGTGCGCTGCATAGATGCTGGCGCGAGTGATTACTTACTTAAGCCAGTAAACGCGACCTTGTTGCGCGCGCGAATTGGCGCGCTATTGGAGACCAAGCGCTGGCAAGACCGCGAGCGCGAGTATTTGGCAGAGCTGGAGAAGAGCCAGCGCTTTATTCGCAAAGTGTTTGGCCGCTATTTGTCAGACGAAATCGTTCAGCGGCTGTTGGATGATAATAATGGTTTGAGTATGGGTGGCGAGCGCCGCACGGTAACTATCTTAATGGCGGACATTCGCGGGTTTTCAGCGATCAGCGAACAGTTGGCGCCTGAGCAGTGCGTGCAGCTGCTGAATAATTACCTTGGGGTGATGACTGAAATTATTCAGCGCTATCGTGGCACGGTTGATGAGTTTGTTGGCGATGGAATTCTGGCGATATTCGGTGCGCCGGTGAGCGATAAAGATGACTGCGACCGCGCGTTGGCCTGCGCGCTAGCCATGCAATTGGCAATAAAAGAAGTGAATGCCCGCAACCGTGCCGATAACTTGCCCGAGATTGCGATTGGTATTGGTTTGAATACCGGCGATGTGGTGGCTGGAAATATCGGTTCTGAGCTGCGCTCTAAATACGGTGTAGTCGGACACAATGTGAATCTTACCGGCCGTATTGAGTCTTGTACTGTGGGCGGGCAAATATTGGCTTCACCGGCGACGGTGGCCGCCGCGTCGGTGGAGGTGCTCACCGGCAAGGGTGTTGGCGTGTCTTTAAAAGGTATGGCAGAGCCGGTGGATTTGGCCGAGATTTTGGGGGTGGGTTTGCCCTACGATTTATTGCTAGAAGGCGTTCAGTCGCAGTGGCAGGCGATCTCGTCACCCCCTGAGTTACAGCTGAGTTTAATGAGTGGCAAGCAACTGGCGGGGCAGCAATTGCCGGTGCGCCTAGTGGCGGTGGCGGGTGACCAGCTGCGGCTGACGAGTGCCGCATCGCTGCCGCTATTGGCGGATGTGCGCTTGGAGGGCTTGATCGAAAGCTGTTACGCAAAAGTGACCGAGGGTGAGGGTGAGACGTATACCTTAACGCTGACCTCGGCAACCGAGGCGCTGCGCGCAGTGCTAAGCAATTTACCGACACACCTAAATTAAGCGAGAAGTTGATGCCGACAGTATTACTGGTTGAAGACAATGAAATGAATCGCGATATGTTGAGCCGGCGCTTGCAGCGCAAAGGCTATGAGGTGTTGCTGGCGGTCGATGGCCAGCAGGGCATTGATTTGTGTCGCAGCGAAATGCCTAATTTGGTGTTATTAGACATGAGCTTGCCGGTGAAGGACGGCTGGCAGGTGGCCAGGGAGATGAAGGCCGACAGTGGGCTTTGTAATATTCCAATCATTGCCCTGACTGCGCATGCGATGGCAGATGACCGCCAGCGCGCATTGCAGGCTGGCTGCGACGATTACGATACCAAGCCCGTCGATCTGCCGCGCTTGTTGGCCAAAATAGAGTGTTTGTTGGGACCTGCTGAATGAGTTTTACCCGCCGTTTAACCTTCTCTTTTGTGGCGATATTGCTGCTGTCACTGGGCAGCGTGCTAATTCAAATATGGGGTAATGATACCCGTCGCCGCAATGTGTGGCTGCTGCAACATGTGATTCGCACCCAGTCTGAACTCAATGATTTTAGCCAGCGCATGTACAGCACCCACCGTAAAATTTTGGTGGTTGATGCCCTGTCTGACTCCGGTGTTCAGAACCGTATTACCGCGCAGGAGCGGCAAGAGCTGCTAAGCACGATTGATGCGTTGATGGCCCTCGAAACTGAGTTGAATGGCGATTTGCAAGAGTATTTGGAGGCGGGCCGTTATCAGTATTTAGAGGCGAAGATACTGCTGAGCCGGTGGCGGCAATTTTTGGAGCAGGGCGACGCCTTAGATAGTAGTTATGTGTTGCGCGAGTACGAGGCCTTGAGTGGCCGCGTTAGCGCTAATGAGTGGTTCCTGTTGACGCGCTCAGACGAAATAAACGTGGGCCTGCGCAATGTGGTGAGTATGACCAATAAGGTTGCGCTAGGCGTGTTTTTACTGGCATTGATTACCACGTTTATTTTGGGTTACTACATGACCCGTTATACCCGACGCTCGATTCGTCAGCTACAAAAAGGCACTGCGGAGTGGGGCAGTGGCAATTTCGACTACAGCATTGGCGATATGGGTCACGACGAATTTGGGCAATTGGCCAATTCCTTTGACGATATGGCCGCCAATCTGCGCGAGGCCATGGCGCGGGTGCGCGAGGCCAGCCGTCGCGCTGATGCCGCGAATCAGGCAAAAAGCGGGTTTATGGCCAATATGAGCCACGAATTGCGCACGCCGATGAACGCCATTATTGGCTACTCGGAAATGTTGATTGAAGAAATCGACGACGAACCAGACGTAAGCGCCCAAGATTTACGGCCAGATTTGGCCAAAATACAGCTGGCAGGCAAGCATTTGCTTACCCTGATTAACGACGTGTTGGATATTTCAAAAATCGAATCGGGGCGCATGGCGGTGTATTGGGAAGATGTGGCGCTAGAGAGTGTTTTGCGCGATGTAGAAGTGACCATGGCGCCCTTGATGGCCAAAAATGGCAATACCCTGCACTGCAATTTTGAGCTGCAGAGTGAATTGATTCGCACGGATGTAACGCGCTTGCGACAGATACTGTTAAACCTATTGAGCAATGCAGCTAAGTTCACCAGAAAAGGCGAGGTGAGTTTACGGGTGTCTGAGCAGCAAATAGCCGGCCAGAGCTATTTGATTGCCGAGGTGAAAGATAATGGTATTGGTATGAGTGCCGAGCAGTTGGGGCGAGTGTTTGACGCCTTTGTGCAAGCCGATTTATCAACGACCAAGCAGTATGGCGGCTCGGGATTGGGTTTAACCATTTCGCGCAAATTTGCCGAGTTATTAGGCGGTTCGATTAGCGCCGAAAGTGAGCTGGGCGTGGGTTCGCGCTTTGAGTTAAGGCTGCCACTTGGCACCCAAGAGCTGGGGCTAAGAACGGAATTTGACGGTGTCGCGATTGGCGATGTGCTGGTGATTGATGACGACCCAGCGGCCTTAGACCTGTGTAGTAGAACCTTGAGCAAGGCGGGTTATCGGGTGCATTTGGCTGACTCGGGTGCCGAGGGTTTGCGTATGGCTAGGCAGAGTCGGCCAGACGTGGTACTGCTGGATGTAATGATGCCGGGTATGGACGGCTGGCAGGTTTTGCACAGTTTGCGTACCGATCCCAGCTTGTTCGATGTACCGGTATTGATGTTGTCGATGCTCAATGAGCGCGACCTGAGCTTATTGCTGGGCGCCAACGAGTATTTGGTGAAACCGGTGGATAGCGCAACCCTAACTGCGGTTGTGCACGAGTTATTGCCCGCCACGGCGGTGGGCAATTTGCTGCTACTGGAGCAGGGCGATAGCTTGGCAAAAGCCATTGCCTTATTGCCCGGCGCGGAATATTGGCAGATTTATCACTGCAGCGAAGTCGCAGAGGCAACGACCTTGCTTAAAGACCTTCCCTTGCAGCTTATTGTCATGGGGCCGCACAGCGATAAGGTGGCGGTGGCGGATTTATTGGCTTATTTAAGTAAAGACTACGGCCGCAAAGTGCCGATTATGCTGGCGCAAACTGAGGCTGAAATTCAGAGTTTGAGCGATCAGTTGGGGGCGTACTTAAGTCGGGCTTAAGCCTGCTAATCTGCTGGCGAGTAAGTTTAATTTGCAGCGCCTGCGAATATTACTGCAGGCTTAGGTGGCGCAGTTTTTCTATTGCGCGCTGCAGTGCCTGAGACTCGTTGCGCAGCTTCAATTGCTGAGCTTCGGCAGCTTGTCGGGCTTGGCTCTCTGTGTTGAGGCGCAGGGTGTTTTCTAAACTGACGTGCAGGCTGAGGCGCAGCATTTTAAGGCTGGCATCGCCTTGCGGCGCGCGCAACGCGCGCTGGTAGAGCTCGTCTAGCGTGGCGGTGGCCTTGTTCATTTCTTGATTTTGTAAATAGAGTAGGCACAGTCCAGCAAGGGCTTGTTGGTGAATAAGCTCGCTTCTGCTGTTAAGTAAATTTTGCAGCGGTGGCTCTGCCGCTTGGTATTGTTTGTTGTCAAGAAGCGCCAAGCTGCGAAATAGTACGGCTTGCTCGTTGTTTGGCGGTGGCGTGGTAGCGGGGCTTTGGCAGGCACTTAAGGCAAGGCTGCTGAGTAGGGTAAGCGTGGGGAGGCGTCGTAGCATTGATCAGCTTTCCGTGGGCTTTAGGGTAAAGCGCTAGGTGTCGAGAGTAGGCAGCGGCTACGTTAGATTAGCCGCTGCACAAATGAAATTACTCGTCGAGGAAGCTGCGCAAGTGGTCTGAGCGAGTGGGGTGGCGCAGTTTACGCAGGGCTTTGGCTTCAATTTGGCGAATCCGCTCGCGGGTAACGTCAAACTGCTTACCAACCTCTTCCAGAGTGTGGTCGGTATTCATATCAATACCAAAACGCATTCTGAGTACTTTTGCTTCTCGAGCCGTAAGACCGGCCAGCACTTCTTTGGTGGCTTCACGCAGACCTTCACCCGTCGCAGATTCGATTGGCGAGGAGATGGTGCTGTCTTCGATGAAATCACCTAGGTGCGAATCTTCGTCATCGCCAATGGGCGTTTCCATAGAGATTGGTTCTTTGGCGATTTTAAGTACCTTGCGAACCTTGTCTTCTGGCATTTCCATGCGCTCGCCCAATTCTTCTGGCGTGGGCTCGCGGCCCATTTCTTGAAGCATTTGGCGTGAAATCCGATTGAGCTTGTTGATCGTTTCGATCATATGTACCGGAATACGAATGGTCCGCGCTTGGTCGGCAATCGAGCGAGTAATGGCCTGACGTATCCACCATGTTGCATAGGTAGAGAATTTATAGCCGCGGCGGTATTCAAATTTATCTACCGCTTTCATCAAGCCGATATTGCCTTCTTGGATCAGGTCGAGGAACTGCAAACCGCGGTTGGTGTATTTCTTGGCTATCGAAATAACCAGACGTAGGTTGGCCTCTACCATTTCTTTCTTGGCGCGGCGGGCGCGAGCCTCGCCAATGGAAACGCGGCGATTGATTTCCTTAATATCGGAAATGGTCAGGTCTTGGCGCTCTTCGATATAGGCAATCTTGTTTTGAATACGGCGAATAACGTCGTTGTAGTCGGCCAGTTTGGCGTGCTTCTTAAGAAGCTCGTCAGCCCACTTTAAGTTGGCTTCATTGCCTTGGAAGCTGCGAATAAACTCTTTGCGGTCGATGCCAACGTTTTTCACGCAGATCGTCATGATCTCGCGTTCCATTGAGCGGATCGAACTCAGGGTGGTGCGCACTTCTTCAATAAGCGGGTCGAAGGTTGCTGGGGTGAGTTTGAAATATTTAAAAATCTCACCCAGTTCGTTCAATTCTTTTGCGGTCTGCTTGCTGTAGCGACCGTGGGCGGCAATAGACGCCTCTACTTTGTCTGACTGCTCTTGCAGGGCTGCGAAACGAATTCGCGCTTCTTCTGGATCTGGGCCAGATACGGCTTCGTCTTCGTCGGTGTCGTCGGCAGCGGTATTGTTCGCTTCTGCGGCTTCAGCCGCAGCGGCGGCTTGCTGTTGGGGCGACTGCACATTTTCAGCGGGGTTTAAGTAGCCGCTCATAATGTCGCCAAGACGGCGCTCTTCGGTGGCCACTTTGTCGTACTGGGCTAGAATGCCGGTAACAACGCCTGGGTAATAAGCCAGCGCTGCCATGACTTCCCGAATACCTTCTTCGATGCGTTTGGCGATAACAATTTCGCCTTCGCGGGTCAGTAGTTCTACTGTACCCATCTCGCGCATATACATACGCACGGGGTCGGTGGTGCGGCCAGTTTCGGTTTCTACTGCGGCCAGTGCTGCGGCAGCTTCAGCCGCAGCGATATCATCCGGCGAATCGCTGCCGGCCATGATCAGGGTATCTTCATCCGGTGCGTGTTCAAACACCTGGATACCCATGTCATTGATCATTTGAATGATTTCTTCAACCTGATCCGGATCAGAAATATCTTCCGGAAGGTGGTCGTTGACCTCAGAGTACGTTAGATAACCCTGCTCCTTGCCTTTGGCAATGAGTTGCTTGAGTCGCGATTGATGCTTAGAGTCACTCATTCTTTCAAATTACTCGCTAGGTGCAGGTGAAAAATTAGCCGCAAATTATACTCTATTTAGACCCTATACGACCAGTAAAATCCGGCTGCGTTCAGGGATTGGCCAAAGTATTAGCGCTGATGTTTGTGATTGAGCAGTTGTTGAATGGCCAAGAGTTGTTGTTTGGCTTCGTCACTAAGTCCAGCGTAGTTGTCACTTGCTGGTTTGTCGAATTGATGGCTGCTGCGCAATTGCTCAACTTGCTGGCTGAGGCGCTGCCGAGATTTAAGGTTGTCGAGGTGGCCGAGGGTGTCTAAAAAGGCGAGTTGCGCTTTTTCGTCGTCTAGCTCTGGGCCGAGTAGCGCTATGGTCTTTAAGGCCTCGATCATAATGTCATACTCGGCTTGGCCGTACCAGTGACCGAGCAGCATGGCGGTGCTTGAGCCGGGCCGTTTATTGAGCAATTCAAGAATGGCGCTGAGTAGCGCGGCAGCTGGCGAGGTGTCGTCAGTGTTGAGTATTAGGCTTTGGTTGGTGGCGCCGCGGGGATTGAACAACACCATTGCCAGCGCAAATAGCAGAGGGTCGCGACTTGAGCTGGGTAGGTTTGCCGCCAGTTTTTTGGTGCTATTGCGCGGGCTTGGCGCAGCGCGCTGGATTTGCGGGGCACTGTCGGCATCGCTAGGTTTGCTCGCTGGGGGAATGTCGTCAATGAGCTGGTCTAGGGCGTGGCGACTAAGGCCGGTACGCTCGGCCAGCGAGTCGAGCATCAGCTGCCGAAAAACCCCAGGCGGCAGTAATTGCAGCATGGGTAGGGCAAGTTTGCTTAGTCGCGCCTTGCCTTCGAGGGTGCTGGGGTCAGTTTGGCTGTGGAAAGACTCGAAAAAATAACGCTCCAGCGGTTGTGCTTGGGCGAGGAGTTTTTGAAAGCCCGCCGCGCCGTCGCGGTTCACAACGCTGTCTGGATCGTCGCCTTCGGGTAAAAACAAAAACCGGATGCGGCGACCGTCTTCCATGGTCGGTAGGGCATTTTCTAGAGCGCGCTCGGCAGCTTTGCGGCCGGCGGCATCGCCGTCAAAACAAAAAATTAGTTCGCTGGCGTAGCGGAAAGCGGTGCGCAGGTGCTCGGTATTGCTGGCGGTACCTAGGGTGGCAATGCCGGTCATGATGCCGTGCTGCGCTAGGGCTACCACGTCCATATAGCCTTCTACCACCAGCAGTTGTTCTAGGTGGCGATTGTTCTGGCGGGCTTGATAGAGGCCGTAGAGCTCTTTGCCCTTGTGGAATATATCGGTCTCGGGCGAGTTGAGGTATTTGGGTTTGTCGTCACCGAGTACTCTGCCGCCAAAGGCGATAACACGGCCGCGATTGTCGCGAATGGGAAACATGATGCGATCGCGAAAACGGTCGTAGAGTTTGCCGTCGTCTTTTTCAATGAGCATGCCGCCGTCTATAAGTTGCTGGCGGTGTTCCTCGCTGTCGCCGAGGCTTTTAAGTAGGTTGTCCCAGCCCGGTGGCGCAAAGCCGATGTCAAAGTCGCGGGCGATGCGTCCGCTTAGGCCGCGCTGCTTTAAATAGTCTACGGCGCGCTGGGCTTGGGGGTGCTCTCTAAGTTGCTGCTGATAATAACTGGCCACTTTTTCCATTAGGTCGTAAATGGTTTTGCGGCGTTCTTGTTTTATTTGCTGCTGGGGGCTGATCTCTTCGCGGGGTACTTCAAGGCCAGCGAGGCTGGAAAGATTGTCGACCGCGCCAGGAAAATCTTGGCGGTCGTAGTCCATGATAAAACCGATGGCATTGCCGCCTGCGCCACAGCCAAAGCAGTAGTAGAACTGTTTGTCGGGGTTTACGCTGAACGAGGGGGTTTTTTCGTCGTGAAAAGGGCAGCGGGCGCTGTAGTTTTTGCCGGTTTTCTTAAGGGCGACACGGCGATTGATAACGTCGACAATATCGACGCGAGACAATAGCTCGTCGATAAAAGATTGCGGAATGCGTCCTTTTGCGGCCACGTCAGCGTATCCAAAAGCAAAGTAGAAAAGCGTTTTGTTGGTGCGTAGTTGAGCAATAATTCACCATAGTGGGTGAAATTGCCAGCGCTACTGAAGCTGTGACTTAACCTTTTGGCTGACCATGCCCATATCCGCGCGGCCTTGAACCTGCGGTTTGAGGATGGCAACGACTTGCCCCATATTTTTAATGGAGTCGGCGCCAGTGCTGGTAATGGCAGCGCTAATCAGTGCGTCTAATTCTGCTTCGCTCAGTGGCGTGGGCAGAAAAGACTGAATAACGTCCATTTCAAAGCGTTCTTGATCGGCAAGATCGACACGACCAGCGCCATCGTATTGGCTGATCGAGTCGCGGCGTTGCTTAAGCATTTTGTCGAGCACGGCAAGAACCCGTGCGTCATCGACATCAATGCGTTCGTCAACTTCAATGCGCTTAATGTCGGCAAGAATAAGCCGCACGGCAGAGAGTCGCGCTTTATCTTTGGCTCGCATCGCGGTTTTCATCGCGTCACTAAGCGTTTGCTTCAGCGTTTGGTCTGCCATAGTGCGCAGAGACTCCCTGTTAAGAGGATTGGATCTTAGCGGGCAAAAGCCCTACTAGACGTAAGTCTTAGTAGAGGCGTTGCTGCTTTTTAGTGTCGCGAGACACTTTTTTCGCGTGGCGCTTTACTGCAGCAGCTGCTTGACGCTTGCGTACAGAAGTGGGCTTTTCATAGAATTCGCGACGGCGAACCTCGGCCAGTACGCCGGCTTTTTCGCAAGAGCGCTTGAAACGGCGCAGGGCGATATCAAATGGTTCGTTTTCTTTGAGTTTGACTGAAGGCATCCGTTAAACCTGTCCTGATTTTTTTGTGCAAGAATTTGCTGTCTATACCGCATTAATTAAAAGCGGCACTCCAAGGGCGCTGAATTCTATACTCAGTTGCCGCAAAAAGCAAAGCGATTGCGCTGATAACTGGTGCGAATAAGCTGAAGTCAGTATCATGCGCGCTTATTTAGCGTAGGAAGTGAGCAATTGTGCGGGTTTTAGGACTGGAAACCTCCTGTGATGAAACAGGGGTGGCAATATATGACACTGAGCAGGGCTTGGTGGCCGAGGCTCTTTATAGTCAAATTGCCTTGCACGCGGAATACGGCGGCGTGGTGCCCGAGTTGGCCTCGCGCGACCATGTGCGCAAATTATTGCCCTTGATTCGCGAAGTACTCGCCAAAGCTAATATGCAGGGCTCTGAACTCGACGGTGTGGCATTTACTAAAGGCCCTGGCCTCGCGGGTGCGCTCATGGTTGGCGCCTGTGCGGGGCGCGCCATGGCCTATGGCTGGGGGGTGCCCGCCATAGGCGTACATCACATGGAAGGTCACCTGCTGGCGCCGATGCTAGAGGCAGACGCCCCGGCTTTTCCTTTTATTGCCCTGTTAGTATCTGGCGGCCATACCCAGTTGGTAAGAGTAGACGGCATTGGTCGCTATACCTTATTAGGCGAATCTTTAGATGATGCCGCCGGTGAAGCCTTTGATAAAGCCGCTAAAATGTTGGAGCTGGGCTACCCCGGCGGGCCGCAGGTGGCTAAGGCAGCCGAGCGTGGCCGCGAGGGGCATTACACCTTTCCCCGCCCCATGGTGAATCGGCCTGGTTTAGATTTTAGTTTTAGCGGTTTAAAAACCTTCACTTTGAATACCGTCACTGCCAGCCGTGCTGCGGGTACTTATGATGCGCAGGATCAGGCCGATATCGCCGCCGCATTTCAAGAGGCAGTGGTCGCGACCCTAGTGATTAAATGCCATCGCGCGCTGGTGCAAGAAAACCTGAGTACCTTGGTTATTGCGGGCGGCGTTAGCGCCAATACCGTGCTGCGGGCGCGCTTGGCTGAAAAATTGGCAAAAACCGGCGGTCGCGTGTATTACCCCCGTCCCGAGTTCTGTACTGATAATGGCGCAATGATCGCCTATGCAGGTCACTGCCGCTTAGCGGTGGGGCAGCACGAGGAGCTCGGGGTGACGATTCGCCCGCGCTGGCCAATGACCGAGTTAGATGCCGTTTAATATTGTAAATTTTAGTATTAGTTGTAGCGCGCAGGCGTAGCGGGAAACACCATGGATATTGTTTATATACGAGAGTTAAGCGTTGATACCGTTATTGGTATCTTCGATTGGGAGCGCGCGCACCGGCAAACGGTGGTGATGAATTTAGAGCTGGGCACCGATATTCGCGCGGCGGCAGCGACAGACGATATTAGCAAAACCCTGAATTACAAAGCGGTGACAGAAGCGGTATTTGCCTTTGTGCGCAGCAGTGAGTTTTTGTTAATAGAGACCCTCGCGGAGCGTTGTGCGGCCTTGATCATGACGGAGTTCGAGGTGCCCTGGCTGCGCCTGAGTATCGCCAAACCCGGTGCAATGCGTCAGGCAAATGAAGTCGGTGTAGTAATCGAACGCGGTACGCCGCTGGTGATTGGCGCAGCTGTTGATGCTAGTGATAAGTAATGGCTGAGGTATTTCTAGGGCTAGGCAGTAATATACAGCGCTATCGCCATATGACGAGTGCGCTGGATGCGCTGAGCGAACACTTTGCGCCGCTGCGTTTGTCGCGGGTGTACGAGAGTGAGTCGGTGGGTTTTCGCGGCAGTGTGTTTTTAAATATGGTGGTGGCGTTTAACACCAATATGGCCTTGGGGCCCTTGATTGATTTGCTGCGCGAGATCGAAATTCGCCTCGGTCGTGTGCCTGGCGCGCCTAAGTTCAGCCCTCGCACCTTAGACATTGATATTCTCAGCTACGATAATCTCTGCGGTAATTTTGCTGGCATTGAACTGCCCCGCGACGAAGTGACCTACAACGCTTTTGTGCTGCGGCCACTGAGCGAATTGGCGCCGGATCACTGTCATCCAGTGAGCGGCAAAACCTATCGCGAATTATGGGCGGGCTATGTTAGTGAGCAGAAGTTGTGGCCGGTCGAGTTTTGCTGGCCGCAATAAAGCTCGGCTAGAAATCGCTGTTAAATGCCTCAGCGACCACCTTGCCAAAATTGCTAAAAAGGTATATTTTTTATACCTATGTATTCATTCTAATTTGACCCAAAGAAGAGCAAATCCAACTTCGAGAAGCATGGCATTGACTTTGTTGATGCCCAAGCTATCTGGCAGGATACTGATTTTATTGAAGTTATGGCTAAATCAGATGATGAGCCAAGAGCTTTGGTGGTCGGCATGATCGACGGGAAGCATTGGTCTGCCATTATTACTTACCGTACGGACAGGATTAGGATCATCTCCGTTCGGCGGTCCCGAAATTCTGAGGTGGTACTTTATGAAAGCTAAATCGCTGGATAAGAAGTTCGACGATAATCAATTGGATGTTATCGATGAGCTTGATCTTTCATCCATCAAGCGTCCCAATCAAATGCAGAAACGGGTTAACGTAGATTTTCCCACCTGGATGATTGAGTCACTTGATAAAGAGGCTTCGCGCCTAGGGGTTACTCGTCAGTCCATTATTAAAGTATGGCTTGCTGAACGTTTAGAGCAATCAACGTTGAGCAGGCAAATGCAGCCGACGCAAAAAGCGCGTGGCTGATTTGGGCATTAAAACCCCCCGCTAGTTTGCGCCTGTAATCGCACGCAATGCCGCCAGACGTTGCTCGCGCAGAGCGGCGCCCAGTTCCGCCCCCTTGTAGCCTTGGCTCATTAATTCCGTAGCGTTAATGGCGCTCAATTGCTTGCCAGTATCCGCTAATATTGCCAGTCGGGTCTCGCTGGGCTGGAGTAGTTGGGCAATGGCGATAAAATTGGCAAGCTGTTCGGGGCGGCGAGCGTAATCAAATTGTTCCAAAACCTTTAGCCACTCTTCCGCTGACTTCATCGCAGGGAGTGGGGTGTTTGCCGCGCAGCGTTCCGCTAGCCAGCTTGCGCTATTGCTGGCGCGCAAATTTTGGCACAGGGTTTTGCAGCTGCTGGCATCGAGATTGCTGCAGCTAATGGCAAAGCGCTGGTCTGATGATAAGTCTTGCCGGGCGGCGTTATCAATCAATGTTAATAACGCTGGCGTGAACGATGCTGCCCATTCTGGGAAGAGTGCGGCGAGGGCGTCGCAGTTGAGTAGCACCGCGAAAAAACTTGCTGGATTCTGCTCCGCCAAGGCTTTGCTTAATTCCACCCAGATTCGTTCTGGCGCGATGGTCGCCAGTTCGCCGTTGCGACTCATGCTACGCATTAGCGCCATGGTTTCATCGGCTACCGTAAAGCCGAGGTGGGCGTAGCGCGCCGCGAATCGCGCTACTCGTAAAATACGCAGGGGGTCTTCGGCAAAGGCGGGGGCGACGTGGCGTAGCAACTTGGCGGCGATGTCGCGCTGGCCGTGGTAGGGGTCAATAATCGCCTTGCCTTCGTCTTGGGCGATGGCGTTGATGGTTAGATCGCGGCGGCTAAGGTCTTCTTCAAGGGTGATGTCTGGGCTGAAATCGCAGACAAAACCGTGATAGCCGGGCCCGCTTTTACGCTCGGTGCGGGCGAGGGCGTACTCTTCTTTGCTTTTGGGGTGCAGAAACACCGGAAAGTCCTTACCCACCTGCTGATAACCCAGCGCCAGTAAATCTTCGGGGCGGGCACCCACCACCACCCAATCGCGCTCGTGGTAGGGGTAGCCGAGTAATTGGTCGCGCACCGCGCCGCCGACGAGATAGATCTTCATTGTTTATAAGGTCTTAGTGGGTTTGTGCGAGGAGTATAGCAAAAGCGGGAGACGCTGGACGGGAGACGGTAAACGCTTGTTTTGCATCTCCCGTCCCGCGTTTAGCATGTGCACCGATGTAATTCTCCGCTATCCATATCCAACATCGTCATTTCCCGCCCCCACACGCAGCCGCTGTCTAGGGCGATAATATCGTCGCGGCTGGTTTGGCATTCCAGTGCCGCCCAGTGGCCGAAGATCAGCGTTTCATTGCGGGCATTGGGTTTTTGCCATTCGAACCACGGGCGGTAGCCCTGCGGGATGTCGGCGAGGGCGCCTTTAAATTTTAGTTCCAGCTCGCCGTCGGAATTGCTGGCGCGCATACGGGTTAGGTGGTTGGTGATGGCGCGCAGGCGGGGAAGGCCGGTTAGGCTATCGTCCCAGCGGCTTGGTTGGTCGCCGTACATCTCCTTAAAAAAATCGTTAGCCTGCGGGCTTTGTAACACGGCTTCAATTTCACGGCTCAAGCTCAGGGCTTGTTCGCTGCTCCAAGCGGCAGGAATACCGGCGTGGCTCATTAAGTAGCGGCCGTCATCGGAGCGCAGCACGAGTGCTTGCTGTTGCAGCCAATCCATTAGTTCGTTGCAGTCGGGGGCATTAAGTAGGGCTTCGAGAGTGGGGTGGCGGCCGCGGTCGGTAGTGCCGCGGGCCAGTGCTAGGCAGTGCAGGTCGTGATTGCCAAGGGTAATGCGCAGGCTGTCGCGAATGCCGTAGAGGTAGCGTAGGGTTTCGAGCGAATCTGGGCCGCGGTTAACAAGGTCGCCGACCAGCCATAGCTGGTCTTGCTCAGGCTTAAAATCAACCTCGGCGAGCAGGCATTGCAGGGGTTTTAAGCAGCCTTGTAAATCACCCACTGCGTATCTGCTCACGATATTGGCCTCTCTATTTTGTGGCGGTGTTACATCTCGGTTATTAGTGCAGGGCTGAGGGTCGAGCTAAGGAAAAGATACCAATGGGCGCAATAAAGGGGCGGCCAGAGGCGCTGATCATTTCGTAGCTGCCTTCCATGGTGCCGACGGCGGTTTCTATTACCGCGCCGGAGGTGTAGCTAAAGGACTGGCCAGGTTCAATTAGCGGTTGTTTGCCAATAACGCCTTCGCCTTGTACTTCTTGAACCTGATTGGCGCCGTCGGTAATTATCCAGTGGCGGTTGATCAGGCGCACGGCTTCTTCGCCAGTATTGCGAATGGTAATGGTGTAGGCGAAGGCAAAGCGCTGTTCTTCCGGCACCGATTGGTCTGGCAGAAATTGGCTCTCTACCTGAATGTCGACTGGGGCTGAATCTGGCATTTCTTACTCCGCAATATCATTTTCTTGTGCGTCGCCAACGGCGTTGGCAATCGCTACATAGCTTTCTAGGCTAACGTTTTCTGGTCTAATGCCCGGGTCTAAGCCCAGTGCTTCCAAACCCTCGCTGCTAATTAAGCCCTTGAGCGTATTGCGCAAGGTCTTGCGGCGCTGGTTAAAGGCGTCGCGAACCACTCTCTGCAATAGTTTAACGTCGTTGGCTGGGTAGGGAAGCTCAGTGTAGGGCGTTAGCCGAACAATAGCGGATTGTACCTTAGGTTGGGGTGAAAAGGCTTCGGGCGGCACGGCAAATAGCGATTCAATTGCGCAGTAATACTGGGCCATGATGCTGAGGCGGCCGTAAGTTTTGCTGCCTGGCCCTGCGGCAAGGCGGTCTACCACTTCTTTTTGCAGCATAAAATGCATGTCGCTGATGCAGTCATGGGCGCTGAGCAAGTGGAATATCAAGGGCGTGGAGATGTTATAAGGCAGATTGCCGACCACGCGCAGTTTTTCTGCGCCCGCTAGTGCGCCAATATTAAATTTTAGGGCGTCGCCTTCGTGAATTTTGAAGTTGTCGCGACTAGAAAATTTATCCGCCAAAATTTGCACAAGATCGCGGTCGATCTCAATGACGTCGAGCTGGCAATCGGTGTCGAGGATCGAGGCGGTAATTGCCCCTTGGCCGGGTCCGATTTCCAGTAAACGCTGACCCGCGAGAGGTGAAACCGCGCGCACAATGCCGCGAATGATGCCTTGGTCGTGCAGAAAGTTTTGACCGAAGCGCTTGCGCGCGCGGTGTGGAGCTGGGGATTGCATTAAAGGTGTTTCCTACTGTGCCTAGTCATGGCAATGGCGCTGCGCAGTGCAGCTTCAAAACTGCCGGCGTCGGCCTTGCCGCTACCAGCTAAATCAAGGGCGGTGCCGTGGTCTACCGAGCTGCGAATAATCGGCAGCCCTAGGGTGATGTTCACCGCGCGGCCAAAGCCTTGGTATTTTAGTACCGGCAGGCCCTGGTCGTGGTACATCGCCAATACTGCATCGCACTTTGCGAGATGGCGAGGAGTGAAGGCGGTGTCGGCGGGCATTGGCCCCTCGAGCTGCCAGCCCCGCTGGCGCAGGGCGTTGAGGCAGGGAATAATGGTGTCGATTTCTTCGCGGCCCATATGGCCGCCTTCGCCAGCGTGGGGATTCAGGCCCAGTACCAGTATGCGCGGCCGCTCGCAGCCAAATTGGCTTTGCAGGGCGCTGTGAAGAATCTCCGTTACGCGTTGCAGAGTGGCGGCGGTAATGGCGGCGGGCACGGCGCTCAGGGGCAGGTGAGTGGTCACCAGTGCCACCCTCAGCTCTTCGGTAGCCAGCATCATTACCACTTTGTCGACCGCGCAGCGCTCGGCGAGAAATTCGGTGTGACCGCTAAAGGCGATGCCGGCGTCGTTGATAACGGATTTCTGCACGGGGCCGGTAACCAGTGCTTGGCATTGATTTGCTAGGCAGGCATCGGTGGCTTGGCGCAGGGTGTCGAGCACATAGGCGGCATTTGCGGTGTCGAGCCGACCTGGCAGCGCGGGTTGGCGCAGAGCAATGTCGACGACTCGTAGCTGGCCGCTGCGGTGAGGCTGAACGGGTGCGTTAAGGTCGCAGGGCAGGCATTGCAGAGGCAGGCCAATGGCGGCGGCGCGCTGCATTAGCAGCGCCGGATCGGCAAAGGCCACGAGTTCGACGTCGTAGTTTTCTTGCGCAAGTTTAACGAGGAGTTCTGGGCCGACCCCAGCGGGTTCGCCGGGGGTGATCGCAATGCGGCTTGGCATCAAATTTTGATGTCGACAAAGGCCTCGCTGCGAATTTTGCGCAGCCAGATGTCCAGTTCGTCGGCATATTTGCGTTCGTGAATAATATTGCGAGCAATCTGTTTGCGCATGTCTTTGGTCACGTCTTGGTTGCGACGCTCAATGACTTTAATAACATGCCAGCCGTAGTCAGAGGCAACCGGCTCGTGAATTTCTCCGGGCGACGTTTCGTCCATGGCTTTTTGGAACTGGGGAACGAGCTGGCCGGGCGTAGTCCAACCGAGGTCGCCGCCTTCTTGGGCAGAACCGATATCTTCGGAATACTCTTTGGCAAGATCGCGGAAAGACTCGCCATTGAGGGCGCGCTGCCGAAGCTCTTTTGCTAGCGCTATTGTCTGTGCTTCGCTGCGAATGGCTGAGGGCTTGAGCAATATGTGGCTGGCGCGGGTCTGTTTAACCATTTGCTTCACGCCACGGCTTTCCAGCAGTTTAATAATGTGGAAACCGCTGGCGCTTTGAATTGGCTCTGATACGTCAAAGTCATTCATTTTGGCCGCAACTTTGGTAAACAATGACGGTAGTTCGGTACTTTTACGCCAACCTAAATCGCTGATGCTAATGGCGTCGGTGGCGTTATCTACGCTTTTACCCGCGCGCATTTTGGCGCTCAGGGCTTTGGCTTTAGCTTCTGCTTGCTGACGCTGAGCTGGGCTGGCGTCGGAGTCCACGGGAATTAATACGTGAGAGAAGTGATATTCGGGCGCGGTGCGCTGGCGGCCCTCTTCAGATTTGAGAAAACTCTGAATTTCTTGGTCGCTGATCTGAATGCGCTGGTTCACATTGCCCATCTGTACGCGCTGAAGGATCATTTCCTTGGCGATTTGCTCGCGCACGGCTAGGTAAGATGCGCCGCTGGCGGTTAAGGCCTGCTGGAATTGCGCCAAACTCATATTGTTATTGCCGGCAATCCGCGCGACAGCGCCATTGAGCTCTTCGTCTTCAATGCGCACGCCGTAACGGTTGGCTAATTGCATCTGGATGTTCTCCAGAATAAGCAGGTCGAGCACTTCCTTGCGGAGTTGGTCTGCCGGTGGCGCTTCTTTTCCGGAGCGCTCAATATTGGTCATGATAGTCTCAATACGAGTATCGAGTTCGCTGGCCAAAATAATATCGTCATCGACAATGGCGACAACTTTATCGAGCCACTTGGTTTCAGCTTGGGCCAGCGGTGCCAGCACAATCAGCAAGGTGGCAGTTAATACTTTGAGTAAACGCATATTATTCATCAGATAGGTAGCCAAAAATACTTTCCTTAAGAACACTGGTTACTGCGGTGCCAAGTCCACCCAGCCCTTTCAATTGAAATTCAATGAGTAGCGCCGAGTTGTTGTCGGTGCCACTGGTGTTAGACCCACTATTGTCGTCTGGTTCCAGCGCGCGCTGATAAACCACTCGACTCAGCCAACAACAATTTTGATACTCGGCGCCAATGAGGTTCTCTACAGGGCGATTGTCTTCAAAATCGTATTGGGTCTTGGCAAATAGTTTCCACTGGCTGTTTAGCGGCAAACTTATCGAGGCGTCACCCTGTTTGATATTGTTTTCCAGTCCGCCAAATTCATTGCCTTCACGGCGGAAGGTGTAGCCGATATTAAACAGTGCGCCATTATCGCTGCGCTGATGGTAGCCCAAATTGCTCTGATTAAGCACCCCTTGACGTGCATCATACAGAAGATCGACGCTGAACCAACGATTGTCGTCGGGCAGCAGGCGAAATTGTGCGGCATAGTCGGAGTTGCTACTTTTGCGAACTTCATCGCCGGGCAGTTGCACACGACCATCATCAAAATAGTGAAGTTGGCCAATGCTCGCGGTAAGTACCTCGCGGCCCGCTGCATTATTTATAAAACGACTGCTCACCCCAATGGCAATTTGATTGGCATCGTCGAGGCGGTCGTGGCCGGTAAAGCGGGTGTCGCGAAACAGTTGCTGGTAGGTAAAGGTGAGTGCAGCGCTGTCAAAGTCGGGTTGATCGCTTTGGTCTTCGTATTCGGAATAGCGATAAAACAGGCGGGGCTCAAGGGTTTGGGTCCAGTCTTGGTCGCTAATTTTGAGCTCGCGCTCAAAGTACAGCCCGCTGTCGACGCTGAACAAGGCGCTGCTGGCGCTGGGGTTGGCGTCGATGCCGGCGAGCTGGGCATCTTCAAGCTGGTAGTTGACGGTGCGGCTTTTTAACGCTGGCTCAACAAAGCCCCAGCGCCAGCGCATAGGAAAGCTGGCGCCAGCGGTGGCGTAAAGACGTTCACCTGTTATTTTGCTGCCGCCATCGCGCAGTTTGTCGCGGTGGTCAAACTGGGTGTATTCAAATTCAATACTGGGTTCTAGCTGGAAGTTTTTGGCTGGCGATTGGTAATCTAAACGCAGTTGCGGCAGTTTTTGGTAGGGGTCTTCAACGGCGGCGATGGTCTGGTAACGCTGAACTTCGAGGCGGCCAGTCCAATTGTCTGAGTTGTAATTTACCGCGCCCTGTTGATTTAAGTGGGTGCTGCGCTTAACTGCCAAATTCGCTAAGCCAAGGTCGGTAAAATAGTCGACGTCGCTAACCTTGGTGTAATCGACTTCTGTGTTCCAGTGATCATTAATAAAGCCCTGCTCTTTAACATCGAGCAGCCAGCGGTCGATGTTCTCGCTTTGGTCGTTGGGCAAATAACTGCTGCTGACCGCCCATTCGCTATAGGGGTTTAAGTAGCGCAGCTCGGTTTCCAGTGCTTCGCCGCGCTTTTCAATATAGCGCGGCGCGATAATAGCGTCGTAATTCGGTGCCAGATTAAGGTAAATAGGCGTAGAAATGTCGAGGCTATTATTCGCTAAGCCGATGGACGGGAATAAAAACCCTGTGGCGCGGCGGTCATCAACGGGAAAATTTAGGTAGGGGCTGTAAAATACTGGTACATCGTATACCCGAATACTGGTGCCCCGCGCCACACCGCGGCCACTGTCGTAATCTAAAACAATGCTGTCGGCGTGTAATGACCATGTTTCGTTGTCTGGCGTGCACTGGGTGTAGCTGGCGCCTTCCATTTCAAAGCGGCTGTAGTCTGGCCGAGCGATGCGTTCTGCGGTGCCGCGGGCGCCAGTTTGAAAACTTAATATTTCTGCTTGTTGGAGTTCACCGAGGCCGCGATTAGTATCAATTTGTGCAAATTGGCCGCGCAGCAGAATGCCGGGCTGGCGCAAAATAACATTGTCGCGTAACAACACTGTATTATTGCTACGGTCGTATTGGGCATAGCCGGCATCTAGGCTGAGATCGCCTTTGCGCAATTGCACATCGCCGGTCATGGTCGCTTTGGCGCCGATGGACTCGATCGTGTCGGCAGCGACATTGAGCGGTGCGCTAAGCGGCTTGCTGCCCGCGCCTTCCCAGTCTCTGGTGGGCTCAATGAATCGGCCCTGGCAGCCGGGGGTAAGGCCGCAGCGCGCGGCGTCGCTCAAATGGCTGTTGGGTACCCAGTGCCAGTGCTGGTAATAGGCCGGCAAATCACTAATGTCGGCGCTGAGCGGTGCCGTGAGGGTGTCGCTGCAGTTTTCTGGTGCGGCGGCTTGCGCTAGGCTGGTGTGGCTAGCAGCGGCGGCAAGAAAGCATAAAGTAAGTTGGCGAAACACTGGCATCAGTTAGTGATTTTATTCTGGCGATGGAGCCGATATTGGCGAAGGTGGATAATAAAGCATTCTCTGCTAGGATGCCCGCCTGTGTGTATAAAAGGCCAAAATACTGGCTTTTAACGGAAGCAAAAATGGATCATATACTAAAAGAACTCCACAGCTGGTGCTTGCAGCAGCTGTCGCTCGATGCGGCTGACGCGGCGAGCGAGTTGGTCGTGGTGTCTGGCGACGCCAGTTTCCGCAGCTATTATCGCTTGCCGCTTGCGGCGGGCGGCAGTGTGATTGCCGTGCACGCGCCGCCAGATAAAGAAGACAATTTAGCCTTTGCTACCGTGCAGGCACTGCTGCACAAGCACGGCGCGCGGGTGCCTGCTCTGCTGGGCTGGGATAAGCCGCGGGGCTTTTTACTGCAGGAAGATTTTGGCGATCAGCTGCTATGGCCTTTGTTGGTAAATAGCGCCGCGGCAGATCACTATTATCGTCAAGCCTTTGGCGTAATGCTGGCGATGCAGCGCATTCCTAATGACCAGCACAGCTTGCCCGAGTACGACGAAGCGCGCCTCACTGCGGAAATGAATTTGTTTTCCGAGTGGTTTGTGAGCGGTCTACTGGGTTATCAGCTTGACGCAGATGAGCTGGCGATGCTGCGCGGCGTGTTTGGCTTATTGAGCGCTCGTGCACTGGCGCAGTCGCAAGTCTTGGTGCATCGCGATTTTCATAGCCGCAATTTGATGGTGCTGGCGGATGAACGTTTGGGCATGATTGATTTTCAAGATGCGGTAGTGGGGCCAGTTAGCTACGATTTGGTGTCATTGATTCGCGATTGTTACGTCAGTTGGCCAGAGGAGCAGGTCGATGACTGGATAGAGGTCTATCGCCTCATGGCAATGCGAGTGGGCGTATTAAAGGCGGTGAGTGCCGAGGAGTTTCGTCAAGATGTGGATTGGATGGGCTTGCAGCGCCATATTAAGGTGCTGGGTATTTTCGCTCGCCTAAATTTGCGCGATGGCAAAACGGCTTATATGGCGGATCTACCTTTGGTGCTGGAATACACCTTGAGTATTGCTAGCCGCTACCCCGAATTTGATGAAATTCTCAGCTGGTTTGACCGTAAATTAATGCCGCTAATCTGTCAGCAGAGCTGGTTTAAGGACGACGAGTGAAAGCGATGATCTTGGCTGCAGGGCTGGGGACCCGGATGCGGCCCCTGACCGATCACTGCCCTAAGCCGCTGTTGCGGGCTGGCGGTCGCCCGCTTATCGATTTCCATTTAGCCAAGCTTGCCGCTGCTGGTGTGCGTGAGGTAGTGGTGAATTGCTCGTGGCTGGCCGAGCAAGTTCAAAGCTACCTTAGTTCGGCCAACTGTTATGGACTTGATATTCATTTATCCCGAGAAGCGCAGCCGCTGGAAACGGCGGGGGGCATAGTGCAAGCCCTGCCTTATTTAGACAGTGACGACGACGCACCATTTTTATTGGTCAATGGCGATGTCTGGACAGATATTGATTTTAGTCAGCTATTAAACTGCCAGCCGCAAGCGGCTCATCTTGTTCTGATTGCCAACCCGCCGCACCATCCTAACGGTGATTTTTCGCTGACAGAAGCCGGTTTGGTGACGGAGGACGACCTTGGGTCGCGCTATACCTTTTCGGGTATTAGTGTTTGGCGACCCTCGATGTTTCGCGGTTTGGCCCATGGACCGCGCGCGCTAAAACCACTAATGCAGAGCGCGATTGCCAGTGGCGGCCTCAGTGGTGAATTATTTACGGGCCACTGGTGGGACATTGGCACGCCCCAGCGTTTGGCTGATCTCGACGACTTTTTAAATGCGCCGCCGCAGGCTACTGATTCAGCGCCGAAAGTGCCGTAAAATACCGACTTTGTACTTATAGATACCGTAATGGTTTGCGCATTAAACTAGCGCCTCAATTTTGCAGGAATAAAAAATGGCAGATTACTGGATAGCCCCATCGATATTATCGGCAAACTTCGCCTGTTTAGGGGCGGAAGTCGACGCTGTGCTCGAGGCTGGCGCTGATATTGTTCACTTCGATGTAATGGATAATCACTACGTTCCTAATCTGACTATTGGGCCGATGGTCTGCAAGGCCTTGCGCAAGCACGGCGTAAAAGCGCCAATTGACGTACATTTGATGGTTTCGCCGGTGGATCGCATGATTGCCGATTTTGCCGAGGCAGGCGCCAGTATTATTACCTTCCACCCCGATGCCACAACCCATGTTGACCGCTCGCTGCAAATGATTCGCGACGCCGGATGCAAGGCGGGATTGGTGCTAAACCCTGCAGTAAGCCCCGACGTATTGAAATACGTTATGGATAAACTCGACATGATTTTACTGATGTCGGTTAACCCCGGCTTTGGTGGTCAGAGCTTTATTCCGTCTACTTTAGATAAAATCAAAGAAGTGCGGGCCTTGATCGACGCCTCTGGGCGGGATATTCGTCTTGAAGTAGATGGCGGTATCTCTGCTAAAAATATTGCTGAAGTGGCGGCTGCGGGGGCAGATACCTTTGTGGCTGGCTCGGCGATTTTTAATGGCGGCGACTACAGTGAAACAATTGAAAAAATGCGGAACGAATTAGCCAGCGTATGAAATTATTGCAAGACCTACTAGATGGCCGCGAGTTGCAGGCCATCTTATTTGATTTGGATGGCACGCTTATCGACAGTGTGCCAGATCTTGCTGCGGCGCTAGATGCGAGTCTAGAACAGCTTAATTATGTGCCCGCCGGTGTTAATCGGGTGCGGGGCTGGGTTGGTAATGGTGCCCGCAAGCTCGTGCAGCGCGGCTTGGCCTTTGCGCTCGAAGTGCCAGAAAAATCGCTAGATCCAAGTTTGATCGACCAGTTGCTCGCGGTGTTTTTTGAGCACTATGGCGAGCAGACCTGCGAGCAAACTGTGCTTTATTCTGGGGTGCGTGAAACACTAAGCCACTGGCATACCCAAGGCATTAAAATGGCTTGCGTTACCAATAAACCCGCGCGGTTTAGCGAACCCATTCTTGCGCATTTTGGTTTGCAGGAGTTTATGCCGGTTTTGGTTGGTGGTGACACGCTCGCGGTGCGTAAGCCCGATCCGGCGCCCTTGCTGCTGGCCTGCGAGCAGCTCGGCGTTGCCGCTGCCAATACCGTAATGGTTGGCGACTCAGTGAATGATGTTGCGGCCGCCAGAGCGGCGAATATGCCGGTAGCCTGTGTAAGCTATGGTTACAATCATGGCGCGCCGGTGGCAGATGCCAAGCCAGATATATTGGTTGATCGATTTATTGATTTATCTCCAGGGCTCCTTAGTCCGCTGTAATTCGCCGCACTTCTTGTGCGGGTTTACTCCTAATCGTTTTTTATATCGGTGCCTAGCGTGATCGGGCACTGATAATTTTGCTGATTTTGTCATTACCTTTTCGTACTGCATTTGGCTGCGGTCGATTTTTGCCTGTTTTGATTGTTGCTGGCTGGGGTGTGGGTGAAATAGGTAACGAAATTTATTGACCTCTGGCATTATATATCTCGTTGAAATAAAACAATATATTGTTTTATTTTCTTATTTCTTAGAAATTTGTTACTTTTCCCATTTTAAATTGTGTGTATTTTGGTATCATTAGGTCACCTAGTTAGAGTTTGTGCGCTAAAGCACGTGGTGTATCTAATGAAGAAATTGATAGCAGTAAGCGTTTTTTCAGTTTTGGGCTTAACGTCGGTAAATAGTTACGCCAATTGTGCTTTGGCTGCGGTTAAGAACGCACCAAGTTTGCCTTCGCTTGAAGCGAGCCAAAGTGCCGATGTCGCTGCGCTTAAATTAGAAGTAGAAACGTATTTAGATCATGCCTCTCAGCGTTTAGAGGCGTGTGGCGGATATTCAGAAGACTTTATTTATAATGTGGCTCTAACACGTTTAGAGCAAACGGCTGAACAATATAATGCTTTGGTTCGTCGCCACAACCAGATGCTGGTCTCTGCGAAGTAAATTTTTACCCCCTCCCTTTAGGTCTTTTTTGGGCGTGTTGCTGTAATGGCAATACGCCTTTTTTTATTGTTTAGAGCAAAGGCATAGCTGTACGTAACGCCCGCAAAAACTGGTCGGCACTTGCCGCGCTCATCGAATAGGGCTCGAACAGGCCCGATGCGGTATAAAGCAGGTTTAAGGGGCGCGAGAGTGCGGCTTTTGGTACCAGCCCCATTTCCCATTGAGAGTAGCTGCGCTTATCGATAGTGCTGTATGACAATAGCTCTAGGGCTTGGTGGCGTTTATCGCTGAGGATCTTGGCGTAGGTAGCATTGACCTGGCTGCGGCCGCCTTCAAGGCATTGCATAAAAAAATTGCCGTCAAAGCACAGTAGGCCAGTAATATTGGCTTCAGCATTCGCTTTTTTCGCACTTGCTAAAATTGCGGTTAAATCCTTTTCCTCAAAGGTTTCGGATACGGTGCTGGTATAAATCAGTTGAATCAGCGACATAAAATTTCGGCCTAATACGGTTTCTTCAACTGTAAGTGCTAGCGCTCCTATCCCCTATAGGGAACATTACTTAGCGTGGGCCGGTGGAGTGACGTCAAGCAGCTGCGCGGCATAATTCATAACGTGGAATATCAGGTTCTGTTCATTGCTGCCACTGACGAGGGCTGCGCCTGGACCAATGGCGTAAATGGCCACGTCTTCGCCAGAGTGGGTTTCGGCGGCTAGCGGAATTAAGGCCTCTTGATGAAAACCACTGCTCTGCGTGTCTACCTCATCTAGGTTATGGCGACCGGGCTGTATTTCTTGCTGATACGCGGTATCGGCATTGTTGTCGCTGCCTAAATTTTGAAAGCCGCGGCCGTTGCGATAGCCTAGGGTGGTGTAGGGCATGCCGTCGCTGGCTTGTGCGGGAATAGTGCTGCCCACTTCAATAACCTTGCCTAAAATAGGATTGCCGCGCTTGGGGTAGCCACTAATACTAAAGGCGTGGCCATGGTCGGCGGTAACAATAATAAGGGTGTCGTCGCGCTGGCTCAATGACACCGCAGTTGCTACAGCGTCGGCAAAGGCAATAGTTTCGTTTAAGGCATTAAAGGCATTGCCCGCGTGGTGGGCGTGATCGATGCGACCGCCTTCAACCATCAAAAAATAGCCTTTGGGATTTTTACTAAGGCGCTTAATGGCGGCGGCGGTCATCTCGGTCAGGGAGGGCTCGCCTTTGGCGCCGGTGTCGCGATCAGCTTCATATTCGAGATGCGAGGAGTCAAACAAGCCAAAAATGTGGCCCGTAGCCGAAGGATCTAAGGCCTGTAAATCAGCGGCGTTCTCTAAGTAGTGACCATCGGGGTATTGTTTTTGCCACTGTTCAATCAAGTTTTGGCCATCTAGGCGATTGCCCTTGCCGCTGGGATCGTCTTGGCTAATAAAACCACGGCGACCGCCCCCTAAGACCACCTCGATACCGTTGATATTGGCGCCGGGAATACGGGCTTTTAGGTTTTTTTCAAAGTGAATTAACTGGCTGGCGATGTCTTCGCAACCAGCTGCTTTTGCGTCGCTGGGTAGGCTGCTGTCATCTTCCCAGTCGCGGTCTGGGGATTTGGCGTAGGTTGCGGCGGGGGTGGCGTGTGTGATGCGTGCGGTAGACACAATGCCCGTTGATTTACCGGCCAGCTCTGCTAATTCTAGGGTGGTGACAACTTCGGTGCCGGCGAGGCTTTGGCAATTGCCAGAGTCAATACCTTCATCAACACCCAGTACGCCGGTGTCGGTTTTTAGGCCAGACATAATCGCGGTCATGGTGCCCGCTGAATCTGGGGTTTGGGCGTTGACGTTATAGGTTTTAGACAGGCCGGTGTAAGGGAATGATTCAAAGCTAAGGCTGTGTTCTTCGCCGCTGTGGCCTTGGCGCTGACCGGCGAGGATACGGGCTGCCGTGACGGTGGCGATGCTCATGCCGTCGCCTAAAAACAAAATAATATTGCGGGCCTGGCCGCGCTCAGCGTCACCCAAGGGCTTATTGGCGATGGCGTGTTCGGCGCTGCGATACCAGGTATTGTTCAAGGTGTTGGCAATGAGTGGGACGCCTTGGTATTTGTCGAGTGACGCTTGGTGTTGGCGGGTATCGGGTCCGGAAGCGGCCGACTGAGATGCGGCGCTCTGCTGGCAGGCGGACAATAATAGCGCGCTCAGTCCGGCAAGCAGGGGCATAATAAATGCGTATTTTTTGTGGGGCATGATTATTCCTAAGTTCATCTCAGTGGTAGACCACTATCTAGTTATTTAGTGCTTAACGGAAGTGCTGCGTTGCTTAATTTCGGCTAGCTTTTTTACGGAATACATATACACCACGGCTCTGCCAATTCCATATAAAAACCGCGATTTTAGTGTATTTAAGCCACTGTGGCGCTCGCGTCATCAATCTGTCTTAAAACTTCCGTATTAACGCAATCAAACTGTAAACAGCAGGCACTAGTCTTTCTGCCGGTAAGTGGGCGTTTATGCCACTGCGCAATATTTATCTGAGCCAGCCCAAGCACACCATACCGACATAGGAAATTTTAATTTCCAGACTAGGAGCCTTCAAATGCGTATTAAAACCACCATTTTGTTTGGGTTACTGCCCATTGCTATGGCGTCATATGCCACTGCCGCAGTATTACCCGCACATCAATCCAGCAATCTTTGGTATACCGATGCCGCCAGCATCACTGCCGCCAAAGCCGCGGCTGCCACCCCAGGTGCCAAAGCAAAAAATGTCATTTTATTTGTTGGCGACGGTATGGGTGTTTCGACACTAACCGCTGCGCGTATTTTGCAGGGCCAGGAGAACGGCCAACTCGGCGAGGAAGGCTATTTGAGTTTTGAAACCTTCCCCCATACGGCCTTGGTCAAAACATACAATGTCGACGCCCAAACCCCAGATTCAGCGGGCACCATGACCGCGATGATGTCTGGGGTGAAAAGTGATGCAGGTGTACTTGGCGTTTCTGAAAATATAGAGCGCGGCGTTTGCAGCACAGTCAGTGGTAACGAACTGATCACCGCCATTGAACTGGCCGAAATTAAAGGCATGGCGACGGGTATTGTGTCTACTGCGCGCATTACCCATGCAACCCCGGCGGCGGCTTACGCTAAATCAGCAGATCGCAACTGGGAAGATGACGGTGATATGCCCGCCGCCGCTAAAACAGCGGGCTGTGAAGATATCGCTTCGCAACTTGTCAACTTTGAACCCAATCTGGAAGCGCGTATTGCAGGGGCTGATGTCGACGGTCTCGACGTGGTAATGGGCGGCGGCCGCCGCAGTTTTTTACCAAAAGATGCCGCATTCAATAGCAATGATGCATTAAGCGCGGTGGAAGGGGATCGCACCGATGGTCGCGATCTCACCGCCGAGTGGAAAACCCGCTACCCAGCAGGGCGCTATGTGATTGACCAAGCTGGATTCGACGCGGTAGATACCAGCACCACCACCAAATTGTTCGGTTTGTTTAATGAGTCTCATATGCAGTACGAGGCGGATCGCGGTAACGATGTTGCTGGTGAACCGTCTTTGACCGAAATGACAAGCAAGGCAATTGCAATTCTTAAGCAAAATAATAATGGTTATTTATTGGTGGTGGAATCGGGTCGTATTGACCATGGCCATCACGCTGGCAGTGCTTACAGTGCGCTGACCGACACCATTGAACTTGCCAGTGCAGTACAAGCGGCTGTCGATGCCACTAATCCTGAAGAAACATTGATTTTGGTAACTGCCGATCACAGCCATGTTTTCACCATTGCCGGCTACCCCAAACGCGGTAACCCAATATTGGGTAAAGTTATTAACGTAGATGACACCAGCGCGGTCGCGGCAGACGGTATGCCCTATACCACCGTAGGGTATAGCAATGGTCTTGGTTTTCATGACTTAGGTACAGAAACCGATGCTGAGGCAGTTTACTCTGCGGGTATTCAGGCGGGTCGCGCTGATCTTAGCGGTGTTGATACCGAAGCATCTGGTTTTCATCAAGAGGCACTCGTGCCACTAGCGTCAGAAACCCATGCTGGTGAAGATATTAGCCTTCATGCGCGTGGCCCTGGCTCCCAATTTGTGCGCGGCGTTGTTGAGCAGAACCTTGTATTCCATGTGATTAACCAAGCCCTCGATCTGCTGGCCAGCGAATAAGGAGAAAGACCATGAAACAGTTTAAATTAGCAATTTTAAGTGCCGCGATCACTGGCCTTGCCGCTTGCGGCGGTGACGATGGCAGCAATGGCATAAACGGTATAGACGGCGCGAACGGCGTTAATAGCCTTATTACACAAACGCAACTTGCTGCAGGCGATAGCAACTGTCCTGGTGGCGGCATTCAGTTTGATAGCGGCCCAGATAGCAATGGCAATGGCAGCTTAGAAAGCAGCGAGATCACGGACACTAAATTTGCTTGCGAAGCCCACACGGCACCGGCGCAAACTGACCTTATTGCTCAGACTAAAAACAATGCTTGGTACACTGATGCACAGGCCCATGTTGCCTCTGTAAGCCAGCCAAACTTGAACCGTGGCGCCGCCAAAAATGTGATTTTATTTGTTGGTGATGGTATGGGCGTGTCTACGGTAACGGCAGCCCGTATTTTAGAAGGGCAGCTCAACGGCGAGCTTGGCGAAGATCACAATCTAAGCTTTGATATATTCCCATACAGCGGCCTGGCCAAAACTTATAATGTTGACGCGCAAACCCCCGATTCGGCAGGCACCATGACTGCTATTATGAGTGGTGTAAAAACGGATGTTGGCGTTATTGGCGTCAATGAAAATATTGTGCGCGGCGATTGCAGTACGGTTGCTGGTAATGAACTAGTGACCGCACTTGAGTTGGCTGAAATTGCGGGTAAATCCACGGGGGTGCTGTCTACTGCTCGTATTACCCACGCAACGCCAGCGGCAAGCTACGCCAAGTCTGCTGATCGCAACTGGGAAGACGATGGCGATATGCCCGCAGCGGCCAAATTGGCAGGTTGTGAAGATATTGCATTGCAGTTGGTCAATTTTGAAAGCAACCTGGAAGCCCGCATTGCGGGTATTAACGTGGATGGTATTGAGGTTGTGATGGGCGGTGGTCGTCGTAGTTTTTTGCCCAACGACGCCGCATTTAACAGCCCAGATGCGGTAAGTGCCATTGAGGGTGACCGCACTGACGGTCGCGACCTCACCGCGGAATGGCAAACTCGCTATCCTGCGGGTAATTATATTTTTGATAAAGCTGGCTTCAATGCAATCAATACCGAAACCACCACAAAACTGCTGGGCTTATTCAATGAGTCGCATATGCAATACGAGGCTGACCGCAAAAATGATGTGGCTGGGGAGCCTTCCTTACGTGATATGACCGCGAAGGCGATCAAGGTATTGGACAATAACAGCAGTGGTTACTTTTTGGTGGTCGAAGCTGGGCGTATTGATCACGCTCATCACGCGGGTAATGCCTACGGTGCTCTTACGGACACCGTTGAGCTATCAGAAGCTGTCGCTAAAGCTGTTGAACTGACCAATAGTGATGACACCCTCATAATCGTCACCGCTGACCACAGCCATGTATTCACCATTGCCGGTTACCCAAAACGCGGCAACCCAATTCTAGGTAAAGTGGTTGGTGTAGGCGCCAGTTCGCCAACACTCGCTGCAGATGGCATGCCTTATACAACATTGGGCTACACCAATGGTTTAGGTTTCCGCGATCTAGGCGACGAAACCGATGCGGATGAAGGCTATAACTATCCTATTGATACCGGGCGCCAAGATTTGTTGCTGGTCGACACCCAGTCACCGGGCTTTCATCAAGAGGCCTTGGTTCCGCTATTGTCAGAAACTCACGCCGGTGAAGACGTTGGTGTTTATGCTAAAGGTCCCGGGGCGGCGTTGCTTAGCGGCACGAATGAGCAAAACCTAATCTTCCATGTTATGGATTACGCGGCAGACCTTGTGAATTTGGCGAATAACAAGCAACTCGCACCGTAAAAATAGGTTTACCGCCTAATGGCGTCGGCAATTACCGACGCCATTTTTGTTTGTCAGCGCCATGTAGTCAGATTTAAGGATGTAAAACCGACATGATAGATACTGAAAAAGCCCGCCGTTGGCGATACCGTATTGTTGCCATTGCCGCTGTTGTCATGGGTGTTAGCCCATTCGCCTATAGCGCAAAAAATTGCGATGCCAATATGCCAGTTAGCGCGCAATATACTATTCGTATTCACACGGCTAAGACTCAGGCTAACACGGTCACCAATATGGGTTTGTGGCGCAGCGGGAATAGCGTTGCAGAGCAATACCCTGCAAAAAAAGTCACCGAAATATGGGAGCGAAATCACGTTAATACCATAAAGCTAAACCGCTATTTTGACGCCCATGAGCGTGGTATTGAATATGCCCCCAGCGATATTAAAGGCTTAAGAAATGATGATGACTGGAGCATGAAGCGCCAACTTATTGCTAATTCACTGCTTGCCAAAATGACGTTGAATAAAAAAATTGGCAAGGGCTGTGAGCGCGAAGAAATTTATACATTACACGACGATACTCAGCTCATTACACTCACATGGTTGCCCGCATCCCAGCTTGTAAAAAATTATCAGCGTGAGCTTAACGGCCAGCTCACGGTCTGGGCGCTGACGAATAAAAGTAGCGACAGTAAAATGATTAAGGCCTTCTTTGATAAGTATCTTAATTATCAAACAACCGATTACGCCGACATTGGCGACAGCGAATCGGACCCCTTCATACGAAAAATGATCAATCTCGGGTTTATTGACCACGGTAGTTCCGGTATCTACGACGCTCAGGGCAATGGCATTGGTAGCAGCCATAAGCATTAATGGTGAGCTGCGTCAGGGTTTGGATGGCGTCGTGATTAGGAATTACTGGCTGTATATTGACCCATATTGGTGCTTATGGTTGTTTTTGGTGCGATTTTTCGCACCCAATCGGCGCTATCGCCTCAGTTTAGCTCGCTTATAAGCCCTGTCAGCTAAGAATGCCGCGCTTGGCACGCTATGTGTATAGTGTCTTGTGTCCGCACTCTTGGTGGTATTGGACACGACACAAAAAATGGAAAGCTAGGGTTCCGGTTGCCGCACTAAGTCAGTGAGGGCAACGACTGGTCCGAGAGCTTTCGACCTTTAGAGTAAGCAGCTTGGCTGCAAAAAGGTTACACGGCGGGACAAAAGCCCGGGAGACGAACGGCGATATGCGCCAGGAGTGCTCTATGCAACTGTGTAAAACCTCTGGAGGTTCAACGATGAAGCGACTTTCCGCTTTACTGCTTACACTCACATTCTCTTCGTTTTCTGCTGCAGCTACCGATAGCTTTAAGGTGTGTTGGTCAATTTATGTTGGTTGGATGCCTTGGGGCTACGCCGCCGAGCAGAAAATTATGGATAAGTGGGCCAAAAAGTACGACCTCGATATTGAGGTAGTACAAATCAACGATTACATCGAATCCATTAACCAATATACCACGGGTGAATTTGCCGCCTGCGCCATGACCAATATGGATGCACTGACCATACCCGCTGCCGGTGGTGTCGATAGCACGGCCTTGATTGTTGGCGACTTTTCTAACGGCAATGACGGTGTAGTCTTAAAAGGCTCCGACAAACTCAAAGACATTAAAGGTCAGCGCGTAAATTTGGTTGAGCTGAGCGTTTCTCACTACCTGCTCGCTCGCGGTTTAGAGAGCGTGGGCATGAGCGAGTCAGACGTTACGGTGGTAAACACCTCCGACGCTGATATGGTTGCCGTGTTCCCCACCGCAGGCGTGACTTCAGTTGCTACTTGGAATCCGCTGCTCAGCGAAATTATGACTATGCCGGGCGCCAATAAGGTTTTTGATTCCTCGCAAATTCCAGGTGAAATAATCGACTTAATGGTTATTAACACCGAGGTCTTGAAAGCCAATCCGAAACTGGGCAAAGCATTGACCGGCGCATGGTATGAAATCATGGCCACCATGAGCGCCAAGGATAAAACCGGAATTACAGCGCGCACTACCATGGGTGTGGCATCGGGCACCGATTTAGCCGGTTACGAAGCCCAGTTGGCGAGTACCCAAATGTTTTACACGCCCGCAGAAGCAGTTGCCTTTACCAAGAGTGCGGCCTTAAAAACCACCATGAAGAATGTGGCGGAATTCTCCTTTGCCCACGGCTTGCTGGGTGACGGTGCACCCGACGCTGGCTTTATCGGCATTGAAACCCCATCTGGTGTTTATGGTAACAAAGCCAATATCAAATTCCGTTTTGACCCCAGCTATATGCAAATGGCGGCAGACGGCAAACTGTAAATCTCGCGTTTGACGAGATCACCCTCCAACAACAGGGAGGGAGACTAAGCCTGTAGATTACGGGTAACAACAATCAGGCGCAGGGATGCGCCTACCTTCAACCACCTTTCGCTTTGCCAACAGCGTATGCACTCGGGTTTAGCAAATTTATGAAACGACTGATCAATGTACGACCCAGTCGAGTATGGCGGATTGGTCTAGCCCTACTGCCTTTTGCAGTGATTTTACTGCTGTATATCTCGGCATCTGACGCGCGGCTTGCTGAAAACCCCCAAGACAAATTACTGCCGAGCTTCACCCAAATGGGCGATGCCATTAATCGCTTGGCCTTTGAACCCAGCAAGCGCAGCGGCGACTATTTGTTTTGGCAAGACACCCTAAGCAGTCTGCGCCGCTTGGGCATTGGTATGGCAATAGCCGCGTCTCTGGGTATGTTATTCGGTTTGCTGACCGGCGCCTTGCCGGTCGTCAATGCCAGCTTTGCACCGCTGCTTACCGTGGTATCGTTGGTGCCGCCAATGGCCTTGTTGCCAGTATTGTTTATCGTGTTTGGCTTGGGCGAGGTGTCTAAAGTCGCCTTGATCGCCATTGGTATTACCCCGTTTATCGCCCGCGATATTCAAAAGCGCAGCTTAGAAATTCCCCGTGAGCAACTCGTCAAAGCCCAAACCTTGGGTGCCAATAGTTGGCAAATTATTGTGCGGGTGTTAATTCCGCAATTGCTGCCGCGCTTGATAGATGCAGTGCGCTTGTCCTTGGGCTCGGCGTGGTTATTCCTAATTGCCGCTGAGGCCATCGCCTCGACTGACGGCTTGGGCTACCGCGTGTTTTTAGTGCGGCGCTATTTATCTATGGATGTGATTCTGCCCTATGTGGCGTGGATTGCCTTGCTGGCCTTTATTATCGATTACGCCCTCGCCAAACTCAGCGCCGTTGCCTTCCCTTGGCATGCCCAGCAGGAGGGCAAGTCATGATTGAAATTCGCAATGTTTGGAAACGCTTCGACGACAACATTATTTTGGAAAATATTTCGGCCACGGTAAAAGAAGGTGAGTTCGTTACCCTGGTTGGTGCCTCTGGCTGCGGTAAAAGCACTTTTTTGCGGATGCTACTGGGCACTGATTCGCCGTCGCAAGGCAGTATTTTGCTAGACGGCAAAGCAATACCGAGCGAACCCGATTCGGGTCGCGGTGTGGTATTTCAGCAGTACTCGGTTTTTCCGCACTTAACGGTATTGGAAAACGTGGTGATCGCCCGCGCCTTTGAGCGCAGCAGACTGGGCTTTTTATGGGGCGCAGCGAAGAAAACCGCGCGGGAAGAGGCTGCTGAACTGCTTAATATTGTTGGCTTAAGTCACATGTTGCATCGCTACCCAGATGAACTTTCTGGGGGCATGCGTCAGCGCTTGGCCATTGCTCAAGCCCTTATTTTAAAGCCGCGCATTTTATTATTAGACGAACCCTTTGGTGCCCTCGACCCCGGTATTCGCGCCGACATGCACGAGCTGGTTTTAAATTTGTGGCGCAAGCACAAACTCACCGTGTTTATGGTCACCCACGATCTAAAAGAAGGTTTTCACCTTGGCACCCGCCTGTGGGTATTCGACAAACTGCGGGTCGACCCACAGGCCCCCAATGCCTATGGCGCAGGTATTACCTACGACCTGCCGGTCGGCGCCTGCGAACCAGAATTACTTGAAGAAATAGACGGGAGTCTGTCTGCCAATAAGCAGGCGGAGGAAATATAGCAATGCAAAATTACACAACAGAATTAGCGCCAGGTGGCCACTGGTCACTGGAGCTGCGGCGGGGTACGCAACTGACCCTGCGGGATTTAAGCGGTGCTAGCAATGTAGGAATGTTGTTTTACAACCCCCGCAATTTACTGGAACGCTATAACGCCCCCGACACGCTCAAGTGCCAGCACACCTTTAAATTAACTCAGGGCCATTGCCTGTACTCGGATATGGGCAGAATTTTTGCATCAATTACCGCAGACAGTTTTGGCTGGCACGACACGGTGTGTGGTAATAGCCACGCCAGTCATATTGCCGAGAAATGGGGCGCGCGGGACTACCAAACTGACCGCAACGACTGGCACCAAAATGGCTACGATGCTTTTCTGGTCGAGCTGGCCAAATACGGTTTAGGCGCCGCAGACATGGCGGCTAATCTCAATTGGTTTAGCAAAGTGATGACCGACGCCGAGGGCAATTTGGCCTTGGCGCCGTCGGGCAGCAATATTGGCGACACGGTCACCCTGCGCTTTGAAATGGATACTTTGGTGCTACTGCATAGCTGCCCGCATCCCTATAGCAAGGCAGAGACATATCCCAAACACCGCATTGGTATCGAGCTTGGTTTGGCCGCCGCCGTTGCCGAGGATGACGAATGCCTAAACCACTGCCCAGAAAATGCGCGGGGTTTTGCCAATAACGCCCTGTATTACTTGGGCGCCTAAGGCGGAGGATTGAAGATGATTAAAACAAGTCAATTACAGGCCGACACCGCCGTATTTTCGATGACCGTCGGCGCAGGCGATTACTATCTTGGCAAAGTCAGCGCCGGACAAACTTTTCGGATTTTAGATTTAGAAGGCAACCAAGCCGCAGACACCTTGTTTTATAGCGCGGCGAATCCCAGTGAGCGCTATAGCGCGACCGATACCATTCGCGAACAGGGCAATGTCTACCTCACTGCTGGCTCAATTTTGCGCAGCAATGAAAACCGCGCCATGCTCGAAATTGTCGCCGACACCTGCGGGCGCCACGACACCCTGGGCGGCGCCTGCGCCACCGAGAGCAATACCGTGCGCTACGATTTAGAAAAGCGCTGCATGCACGCCTGCCGCGACAGCTGGATGCTGGCCATTGCCGAAAAGCCCGAGTACGGTTTAAGCAAACGCGACATCAGTCATAACATTAATTTCTTTATGAACGTGCCGGTAACCGAAGCGGGCGGACTGAGCTTTGCCGACGGTATTTCTGCGCCAGGCAAATACGTGGAGCTAAAAGCGCTGATGGATATCTATGTGCTGATCTCCAACTGCCCGCAATTAAACAACCCCTGCAACGCCTATAACCCAACGCCAATTGAATACCTCGTTTGGAATGCTTAAGCACAACGTCAGACGCCCGACGTCCGGCATCTGACTTTTTAAATCACTTCAGTGGACGGCCACTGTCGTAAAGTGCCACGGGACGGCCCGTAAAGGATTGCTATGTTCACTAAAGTCTTGATTGCCAATCGCGGCGCGATTGCCACACGGATTATTCGCAGCCTTAAAGAGCTCGATGTTATTGCGGTGGCGGTGTATGCCGAAGCCGATGCGCGCAGCATGCATGTGCGCAATGCCGATGAAGCCTATAGCCTTGGCGAGGGTGGCGCCGCCGAAACGTATCTCGACGCCGCTAAAATTTTAGCCATTGCCAAAGCCTGTGGCGCCGAGGCTATTCATCCAGGCTACGGATTTCTCAGCGAAAACGCCGGTTTTGTCGCGGCCTGCGAAGCCGCCAATATCGCCTTTATTGGCCCAACTGCCGAGCAAATGCAAAGCTTTGGTCTAAAGCACCGCGCGCGGGATATTGCCGAAGGCGTGGGTGTACCACTACCGCCAGGCACCGGCTTATTGGCCGACCTTGAAACGGCAGTTAGCGAAGCGGCGGCCATTGGCTACCCCATTATTCTTAAGAGCACCGCAGGCGGCGGCGGTATTGGTATGCAGATCTGCCATAGCGAAGCCGAGCTACGCGGCAGTTTTGATAAAGTAAAAAAACTCGGCAGCAATAATTTTGCCGACGACAGTGTGTTTCTAGAGAAATTTATTGCCCGCGCGCGGCATATCGAAGTGCAGGTTTTTGGCGACGGCGAAGGTCAGGTGGTGGCCATCGGCGAGCGGGATTGCTCTGCCCAGCGCCGCAACCAAAAAGTGGTAGAAGAATGTCCCGCGCCTAATTTACCCGACAGCGTGCGCCAGCGCTTGTATTCACTTTCCGAAAAATTATTGGCCGCGGTGAACTACCGCAATGCGGGCACCGTAGAATTTATTTACGACCCCGACACCGAGCAATTTTATTTTTTAGAAGTGAATACCCGCCTGCAAGTAGAGCACGGCGTGACCGAAGCGGTGTGGGGCGTAGACTTAGTTAAGTGGATGCTGATGCAAGCCAGCGGCGATTTACCCGAGTTAGATCAGCTGCGCAGCGGCTTATCTGCCAAGGGCCACGCCGTGCAAGTGCGGGTGTATGCAGAAGACCCTTACAAGCAGTTTCAACCTTGCGCAGGGCTGCTGAGCAAGGTCGCGTTTCCGGTGGCTGACGGTTTGCGTATTGACCATTGGCTAGACAGCGGCTTAGAAGTGTCGCCGTATTTTGACCCCATGCTGGCCAAAGTTATTTTCCATGGCGACAACCGCGAAGCGGCGCTTGCGGGCTTGCGCACCGCGCTGGCCGACACCGAACTCTACGGCATTGTCACCAACCGCGATTATTTGCGCGCCTTGCTCAACGACAGCGTGCTAATCAGCGGCCAGCTTACTACTCGCTATTTAAATGATTTTAGCTGGCAGCCACGGCGTATAGATGTGGTGCAAGCCGGCACCCAAACCACCGTGCAGGACTACCCCGCAAGGCTGGGCTACTGGAATGTTGGTGTGCCGCCGTCCGGCCCCTTCGACAGCTATTCCTTCCGTATGGCCAATTGTGTATTGGGCAATGATCCTCGCGCAGCGGGTTTGGAAATCACCCTGCAGGGCCCAAGCTTATTATTTAGTGTGGATACTCAGGTGGTGATTGGCGGCGCCGAAATTCCGGTAACAATTGATGGCCAGCCCCTTAGCTGTCAGCATTTTTGTGCAGATACCCACGTCATAGATCCTAAGGGCGAAGCAGCCTCGGCGCTGTGGCAGGTTATTAATATTAAAGCGGGGCAAACCTTGGCCTTGGGTCGCATTGTGGCCGGTGCGCGCGCCTATTTGGCGGTGGCGGGGGGAATTCAATGCCCCGAATATTTAGGCTCGCGGTCTACCTTCACCTTGGGTCAGTTTGGTGGTCACAGTGGTCGCGCGCTGCGGGTTGGCGATGTGTTATCGCTGTGTGAAGCGGCGCCAAACAATAGCGTTGCGCCGCGGCCATTGCCAAATGTTCTTAAACCAGCGATTGGTAACAACTGGGAATTGCGGGTGATTTACGGCCCCCACGGCGCGCCAGACTTTTTTACCGATGACGATATTAACGAATTTTTTGCGGCGAGCTGGGAAGTGCACTACAACTCGAGTCGCACCGGTGTGCGTTTGATTGGCCCCAAGCCAAGCTGGGCGCGGAGCAGCGGCGGCGAAGCCGGTATGCACCCGTCGAATATTCACGACAATGCCTATGCCTTTGGCACCGTCGATTTTACCGGTGATATGCCGGTTATTCTCGGCCCCGACGGCCCCTCACTGGGGGGCTTTGTTTGCCCCGCCACGGTAATTACCGCCGATCTCTGGAAGCTCGGCCAGCTCCGCGCTGGTGACAAAATCCGTTTTGTGGCGGTGAGTGTGAACGACGCTGTGGCCGCCGAGAAATTTCAGCGCCTGACCTTAAGCGATATGTCGCCACCTGGCCCCGATGCCTACCCCTTGACGACTTTGCCATCGCCTATAGTGCGGCAGCTAAGTGCCGACGAGGTTGGCGATGATGTGGTTTACCGCGTTGCTGGTGATCATTTTTTACTGGTGGAATACGGCGCCCAAGAACTGGATATTCGCCTGCGCTTTCGCGCCCACGCCTTAATGCAGTATTTGCAGCAAAACCCAATTGCCGGCGTAATCGAGCTCACACCTGGCATACGCTCGCTGCAACTGCACTACGATTCCATGAAAATTAGCTTGGCTGCAGTGCTAGATAAATTAGTGGCGGCAGAAGCGTATTTGTCTAAGCAACTGGAACACCTCAATGTGCCGTCGCGCACAGTGTATTTACCGCTGAGCTGGGACGATGCCGCCTGCCAATTGGCCATTGAAAAATACCAGCAATCGGTGCGTGAAAATGCACCGTGGTGCCCAAGCAATTTAGAGTTTATTCGTCGCATAAATGGCCTCGACGATATCGCAGCGGTGAAGGATATTGTCTTTAACGCGGCGTATTTGGTAATGGGCTTGGGCGATGTGTATTTAGGCGCGCCAGTGGCAACGCCGGTTGATCCGCGCCATCGTCTGGTTACCACCAAATACAATCCAGCGCGCACCTGGACCGCCGAAAACTCGGTGGGTATCGGCGGTTCCTATCTCTGTGTATACGGTATGGAAGGTCCTGGCGGCTACCAATTTATTGGCCGTACCCTGCAAATGTGGAATCGCTACCGGCGCACCGCCGAATTTACCGAACCTTATTTGCTGCGCTTCTTTGATCAAATTCGTTTCTACGAGGTTGAGCAAGACGAGCTGCTGCAAATCCGTAATGACTTCCCGCTGGGTAAATACCCCCTGCGGATTGAAGAGGGTGAATTTTCGCTTGCAGACTATCAAAGCATGTTGCAAGAAAATGGCGATGAGATTGCCAGTCACAACGCTAAGCGCGAGCAGGCCTTTGCCGAGGAGTTAGCGCGCTGGCATGCCGATGGCCAATTTCATTACCAAGCGCCGGAGATTGTCGACAATGTTGATATCGTGACCTTGGCCGAGGGCGAAATTCCCGTCGACAGCTCAGTGGCGGGCAGTGTCTGGCAGCTGTTGGTAGCAGAGGGCGATATTGTTAAAGAAGGGCAGCCGCTGCTGCTCTTGGAATCCATGAAAATGGAAATTGCGATACTTGCTCCCGAGGCCGGTCGTGTAAAAAAACAATTATTGCGTGAAGGTGCCCGCGTAAGTGCCGGCCAATCTCTGCTGATTTTGGAGGCAGTATCATGAGTATCACTTCTTCTTTAAGTTTGACGGATCTCCGCGCCCAATATTTGAGCGGCAGTCTGACGCCGCGCGAGGTATTTGCGACCATTGGCGAGCGCATCGAACAGTATCGCGAACACAATATTTGGATTCACACCCTAACGGCGGCAGAGTTAGAAACTTATTTTTTAAAACTGGAACAAGCGGATATACGCGCGCTGCCGCTATACGGAATTCCCTTCGCCATTAAAGATAATATCGATTTGGCGGGGGTGCCGACGACCGCAGCCTGCCCAGAATTTAGCTATATACCAGAACGCTCCGCCTTTGTGGTGCAGCGCTTAATTGATGCTGGCGCGATTCCGGTGGGCAAAAGTAACCTCGATCAATTTGCGACTGGCTTGGTTGGCGTGCGTTCGCCCTATGGCGCCTGTAAAAACAGCTTTGATCCGAGCATGGTCAGCGGTGGCTCCAGTGCCGGTTCGGCGGCTTCGGTTGCCTTGGGCATGGCCAGCTTTTCATTGGGCACAGATACCGCTGGCTCAGGTCGAGTACCCGCCTGCTTCAATAATTTAGTTGGCGTCAAACCCAGCATTGGTTTGCTGTCGGCCAGCGGCATGTTGCCCGCTTGCCGCTCTTTGGATTGCATCACCATTTTTGCCCTGCACTGCGACGATGCCAATACACTGTTGGCCGTCGCCGAGGGTGAAGATGCCAGCGATGCCTATAGCCGCGTAAATCCCTTTGCTAATCAGGCGCGGCATTACGGCGCGTGGCAGGGTGCGCTGCGAATCGGCGTATTGCCAGCAGATCAGCTCGCCTTTTTTGGTCACAGCGATTACCAAGCTAGCTACGAGGAAACGATCACCGCCTTAAAAGAACAAGGTGTAGAAATTATCGAAGTGGACTTTGCGCCCTTTATAGAAGCGGCGCGGCTACTCTACGAAGGGCCGTGGGTTGCAGAGCGCTATATTGCAACTACGCCGATGATTCAAGACAATCCCGAGGCCATGCTGCCGGTTATTCAAACCATTATCGGTGGCGGCGCTAAGAGTTCGGCGGTAGACGCCTTCCAAGCTCAGTACCGTTTAAAAGCCCTGCGCAAAGCCGCAACCTCGGTGTTGGCGTCGGTAGATTGTTTATTAAGCCCAACCGCAGGTCGGCCCTATAGCATCGACGCCGTAAACGCCGACCCCATAAAGCTGAATAGCAATCTTGGCTACTACACCAATTACATGAACCTCTTCGATCTGGCGGGGGTGGCAGTGCCGACCGGTTTCACGGCGAGCGGTTTCCCCTTTGGTGTAACCTTAATTGGCGAGGCCTTTACCGATCGTCGCCTGCTGTCGATCGCCAATCGCATACAGCAGTACTTCCAATTGCCGCTGGGCAAAGATCAAGGCGCCTTCCAGCCGACTACGGCGAGCCCTGTTGCCAATCAGCAGCGCATAGCCGTGGCAGTGTGCGGCGCTCACTTACAAGGTCAGCCACTAAATTGGCAGCTCACCGAGCGCGGAGGCTACCTGCTTGAAAAAACCACATCGGCGCCAAATTACAAACTCTATGCGCTGGCTGGCGGCCCACCGTTTAGGCCAGGCATGGTGGTAGCACCAGCGGGAGAAGGCCAAGCCATCGAAGTAGAAGTGTGGTCGCTACCCGCCAGCGAGTTCGGCAGCTTTGTAGCGGGCATTCCTGCGCCTTTGGGTATAGGTAAAGTCGCGCTGGCAGACGGCAGCGAGGTGAGTGGTTTTATCTGCGAAGCCTCTGGGTTGGCGGGGGCAGAAGACATTAGCCATTTAGGCGCTTGGCGAGCCTATTTGGCATCAAAATAGATCGCAATTATTTTTTGAATACACTATCCGCTTGCTATACAGGCGGATAGTCACACTAACGCCGCGCCTCACATATCCTCTCACCCAAACCATCATTCTGAATTTCATACGTCTTCACTCAGAGCGTCATGCATTGATATTCTGAATGCACTCGCAGGTATTCTGAATGCACTCGCAGGTATTCTGAACGCAACCCCCCGTCATTCTGAACGCAACCCCCCGTCATTCTGAACTTGATTCAGAATCCAATACCACTGCACCAACAAACCCCTACCTTACACGTATAACCCCTGATTCTGCGTCATTATGAGCGCTGCGCGTCGTCATCATGAGCGTCAAGCGTCGTCATGCCGAACGTCACGCGTCGTCAT
>NZ_JARGNU010000002.1:224259-448933 GCF_029212375.1 Zhongshania sp.
CGCGTCGTCATCATGAGCGTCAAGCGTCGTCATGCCGAACGTCACGCGTCGTCATCCTGAACGTCACGTGTCGTCATTCTGAACGCAACCCCCCGTCATTCTGAACGCAACCCCCCGTCATTCTGAACTTGATTCAGAATCCAATACCACTGCACCAACAAACCCCTACCTTACACGTATAACCCCTGATTCTGCGTCATTATGAGCGCTGCGCGTCGTCATCATGAGCGTCAAGCGTCGTCATGCCGAACGTCACGCGTCGTCATTTTGAAAGTCACGCATCGTCATTCTTAACGCAACCCCCCGTCATTCTGAACTTGATTCAGAATCCAATACCACTGAACCAGCAAACACCTACCTTACTCGTATAATCTCTTTTTCTGCGCCATTATGAGCGGTGAACAGTAGAGCCATTCCCATTAACATCGCGGCGCGCTATTTAACGCATTGAAATCTATATAAAACGGGATATGATCAGGGGAAAGGGATGTTTCACAGAAATAAAGGGAATTGGTCACCGTTTGTCCGGTGCGTTTTTTTGCGATGCCACTATCCCATTGAATCCCCTGAGTTTTTTAAATCGATGCTGAAGCCCATTTTTAGATAAGGGGGCCAAAGTGATATATGGCGCGAGTCGTCATAACAAAACTGTTAAATGTCTATGAAGATTTTCGTTTTTTCCACAGACGACCGAGGTCTTGAAGTATTCGAATCAAAAGAAGCGGCTATTGCTGCTTGCGAGGGAATCGACGTTGAAAACGGAGAATGTTTATTCTGGGACGAGCACGGCATTAGCTTAGAGGTAGTATTCTCAAAGCCAAATAAGCGGGGCAGCTTCACAGTCGTTTCTGGCGTGTACGATTTGCGGCCGTTTCCGGAGGGGCTGGAGCTCCTAGAATTTCTGCCAAATGTAGGATACGTAGAAGGACATGGCATGTTTAACTCTGTAGCAGAAATCCAGCAACATTTAACAAGGTAAGGCAGGGCGACGCCAAAAAGCGGCGCGCCTGCTTACGACGTTACATGCCAAAAACGTACGCACTTTTCGTGGCATTTGTAGGATTATGAAGAAGGATTTACATGTCGGATTTAAAATATAATCGCGGTTCCGAATGGCGGAAGTGGGATCTTCATATACACACTCCAGCATCGTTCCACTGGAGTGGGAAAAGGTTTAAGGATGAACCTGACTGTCCGGAAAACACAGCTCTAGTCGATGAAATGATTCGTGCAATAAATGCTGCTGAACCGGCAGTATTTGCGATTATGGATTATTGGACGTTTGATGGTTGGTTTGCACTGAAGCGTAGACTAGCGCAAACAGGCGCCCCTAAGCTAGAAAAGACAGTCTTCCCAGGTATTGAATTACGTTTAATGGCTCCAATGAAAGGACGGCTGAATGCTCACGTTTTGTTTTCTGACAAAATTGATGATCAAGAATTAGTGGACTTCAAGTCAGATCTTCTCATCGAGTTTCCAGGTCAACCCGCTAGAAAGCTTTCGAATAGCGCATTGAAAGAATACGCTCGTTCTGTACCTGTCGATAAGCTGAATCATCACTCCTTAGATAAAACTAAAATTCTGGAGGATGAAAATTATGCTCTTAGAGCAGGCTCAATAATGGCTGAGCTGAACTGTGACAGCTATAAGCAAGCTATTTATAAAGTAAAAGACAATAAGGCAATTGGTTTTATGCCTTTTGATACTAGTGATGGACTCACAGGAATAGAGAGAAACGAGCACTATGCTTATGTCTTAGGGCTGTTTAAATCATCACCGATTTTTGAAACCAGAAATATTGGTCTTTGGGAAGCTTTTTCTGGTATTAAGAGTGATCGGAATTCGGGTTGGGTTGATGAATTTCAAATCGCCCTTAACAATACCCCGAGACTGGCAGTATCTGGTAGTGATGCTCATTGCTTTATTGGAGAGACTGGCAATAATGATAAAAGAGGATATGGAGATTACCCATCGGGTAAAATTACTTGGATTAAAGCGAACCCAACTTTTGAAGGACTGCAGCAAGCAATCAAAGAACCTGCCAAGCGTTCGTACATTGGAGAGCAGCCGTTAAAAATTAAGCTCTACAATGCAAATAGAAGTTTGTTTATTGATAAGTTAGAAGTTAACAAGGTCGTAGGCTCTGCTCTTAATGATGAGTGGCTCAATAAAACTGAGCTGAGTTTAAATCCCGATTTAATAGCAATTATTGGAAATAAAGGAAGTGGTAAAAGCGCGTTGGCAGACATCACCGCACTATTAGGAAACTCAAAGCAAAACCACCACTTTTCTTTCTTGAAAGAAAATCGCTTTAGAGGGAAGACTGGGGAGCCAGCTAAGCATTTCATGGCTAAGTCTACATGGGCGGATGGTCAGGAGATGGAAAGAAATCTAAATGATAACTCTGCAATCGAAAACGTAGAGCTAGTTAAATATATCCCCCAAGGACATTTTGAAGAGCTTTGTAATGCACATGTCTCTGGGAAGTCGGATGCATTTGAAAAAGAGCTTCGCGCAGTAATATTTTCTCATGCTGATGATGCAGTTCGTTTAGGTGCGCTTGATTTTGATCAGTTAATAGAGCAGCAGGAACGTTCGCTAAGAAGTCGTCTTGAATCATTAAGAAGCGAGCTACATAACATCAATCAAAAAATATATTCTATTGAAAAGCAAATGTTGCCCGAGACTAGGCGATCAATAGAAGAGCTGCTCTTACAGAAAAACCGACTTCTGGATGAGCACAATAAGGTTAAGCCAGAAGAAGTTTCCACGCCAAAAAGTGAATTGTCAGATGATCAGAAAACAGCTTCCGATAGTCTTGCTGAAATAGCGGTTGAGCTAAACGAGATCAAAATTAGAAAAGAAAATAATCATAAAAAGCTAACAAATTTAGCAGCCAAGAAAAAGGCTGGTCGAAATATTCGTGAAGGTATAGATGTAGTTAATCAGGCCCTTCAGCAATTCATCGCATCATTTGCTGATGACGCTGCATTATTAGGGATCGATATAAAGGATATTATTAATCTAAAAATAAATGACCAGAGAATTTCTGATGTCAATAATGATGCGATAGCTCGTGAAGCCGAGCTTAGAAAGGAAAATCAAGATATTGAGGAGCGTGAGCTGCTCCTTGTGTCGAATCGAGAGCCTCTGAACTTGAAATTAAATGCTCCACAACAAGCCTATCAAAATTACCTTGAAAATCTAAAAGAGTGGGAAGAAAACAGATCTAATATATTAGGCAATAGCTATTTGCCAGATACGTTAAAAGGATTGGAACACCGAAAAGAGCAGCTGGACCAGTTGCCAGAGAAAAGAAAGAGTTTGCAGGATGAAAGGTTAGATAAGTCCGCTCAAATATTCGATCTATTAGACGAGCAAAGAGTTAATAGAGAAACGTTATTTCACCCTGTTCAACAACTTATTCACAGCAACAAGCTTATTAGGGATGAGTACAGATTGGAGTTTAAAGCTGAGCTAAGCAGTACTACAGAATTAATCGCTGATAAATTATTTTCGATTGTAAAACAAGCGTCCGGTGAATTTAGAGGGGACTCAGAAAGCTTAGCTACCATAAAGGATTTAAAAGATAAGCACGATCTAAACAACAAAAAATCCTTGCTTAATTTTTTATCCGAATTACACGATAAATTGGAAAGCTCTTCGAACGGGCAGATTGGTATTGAGTCTATGTTGCGCAAAGGGCGCTCCGCAAATGAAGTTTACGACTTTTTATTCGACCTTGAGTACCTGAAACCAAGATATACTTTGATGTTTCAAGATGCCCATATAGGACAGCTTTCCCCGGGACAAAGAGGCTCTTTACTTTTAATTTTCTACCTTCTCGTAGATAAAGGGAATAATCCGATTATATTAGACCAGCCAGAAGAAAATCTCGATAACGAAACGATTGTTAGTTTGTTGGTGCCGGTATTGAACGAAGCGAAGCAAAAACGACAAATTATAATGGTTACTCATAATCCTAACTTAGCTGTAGTTTGCGATGCAGAGCAGATAGTTCACTGTGAAATTGACAGGAAGAATGCGCAAAAAATTTCGTATACACCTGGTGCTATTGAATGCAGCGCTATAAATAGGAAGGTTGTCGATGTGCTTGAAGGTACAATGCCTGCTTTCGTTAACAGAAAAATGAAGTACCACTAATAGCATGTAACAAGCGGCTGCACCGGACAAATTTCCACTGTCACCTTTTGTGCAAAAACTCGCACAAAAGCCGCCATCAAAAATTTGCTCGGTGAGCCGGGCGTTGACACTGTAGAAAAACCTGCCAACTTCCATCTAATTTTGGTATTTCGACCGTCAGCTTTTTACTCAATAACAGTCTTTAATCAAACTATAGAGCCAAAAATTTAGACAGAAATTGGTAAATAGTTCTACCGCGAGTAACGGAGCAAGCTAAGAGTGTAAACGGCTTTAGTGATGTTACAAGCCTTGGCTGAATCTAGCTTAGGCCGCCATCACAAGTGTTGTCGCAAGCTTAAATTCTAGTCTCGCGTAACAGTGTAGCGATTAGCCATGTTGGCTCACCCATCAATATAGTCCTTTGCCTCCTAGCCTAAAGTCGCTACAATCGCCCCACCAAAGGTGCTCTGTAAAGAGATAATCGGGAAGTCTGGTGTGTATTTAAATCCAGCGCTGCCCCCGCATCGGTAATTAAGCTAGGTTCGCCATAACCACTGTGCCACGGTATGGGAAGGGGTGAACCGAGGAGAGATCCGCTTATGAGCCCGAAGACCGGCCATTGGTTTCATTCACAGAACATCGCACGGCGGGTGCGAGGAGATTTCATGTACTCTCGGTTTTCTGCGCAATTTCCAGCGCTGGAATTCGGCTTTATTGCCGCTATTCCGCATATTCCCTCGTTTTTCATAACGCGTGTTGTTCGCGTTGCTAAGCTATTTCGCCTACCTGTCTTATTCTACATCCCACGTTTGTTCTGAGTTTTATGGTATCGCGTCGTCGTTAATTTAACGGCGATATAAGTACATTCAGAATTTCTAAAGGAGTAGGAAATGACACGGCGTTTGCACGCCCAAATGCGGGCTATTGCGCGTTCTCGTTTAATAAAGGATGGGTTGATGTATGCCTGCTGATATTTTATGTCCGGCGGTGTTTTTGGCTGCGCCCGCCTCGGGCCAAGGTAAAACCACAATTACTGCGGCTATTGCGCGCTACCACCGTTTGCAGGGCCGCGAGGTGCGCATTTTTAAAATGGGCCCCGATTATTTAGACCCGCAAATTCTTGAGCAGGCCTCTGGTCATCCCGTGGCCCAGCTCGATTTGTGGATGGCGGGGGAGGCCTATTGCCGAGATCAGTTTTACCGCGCGGCGCAAACTGCCGATTTGATTTTGGTGGAAGGCGCCATGGGTATGTTCGACGGCGATCCCTCGAGTGCAGATTTGGCGCGTACCTTTGGCATTCCCATTGTGCTGATTATGGATGTGAAGGGCATGGCGCAAACGGCGGCGGCGCTGGCCTGTGGCCTAGCCAATTACCGCGACGACGTTGCGGTGACGGGTTTAATTGTCAATCACTGCGCTTCTGAACGCCATCGGCAACTGATTGCCGACGCCCTGCCTGCGAGCCTTCCTCTGCTGGCGAGCTTTGCCAATACCCCCAATATTCGCTTGCCGGAACGTCATCTCGGCTTGGTGCAGGCCTGTGAAGTGCGCGAGGAGTTAGAGGCCTGCTTTAATGCCGCCGCCGAGCTGGTTGCTGCCAGTAGCTTGGCGAGCCTGCCGCCGCCGGTGAAGTTTTCTGCCCAGTCAATTATGCCGCCGCCGCGCTTGTTAGCGGGGGTAAGCATTGCGATTGCGCAGGATGAAGCCTTTAGTTTTATTTACCCAGCCAATACCCAGTTGTTAACCGCGATGGGCGCGGAATTGTTATTTTTCTCGCCAATTCACGATGCTGAATTGCCCGAGGCCGACGCCCTGTGGTTGCCCGGCGGCTACCCAGAATTACACGCAGAGGCGCTGGCGGCGAACACCGCAATGCACAGCGAAATTCAGCAGTTTTATCAAAGCGGCAAAGGGCTTTTGGCCGAGTGTGGCGGCTTTATGTATTGCCTTGAAAGCCTCAAAGATTTGGCTGGCACTCGCCATACCATGCTGGGGTTGTTGGCTGGCCAAGCAGCTATGCGTGGCCGTGGCGGTTGCCAAGGTATGCAGAGTGCGGTATTGCCTGAAGGTGAGCTGCGCGCCCACGCCCATCATCGCTCTCAGTCAGAAAACACCCCAGAACCGATTGGCTACGGCAGGCGGCCAAAGCACCCCGCACCGGGTGAGTCCATATACCGGCAGGGTGGTTTAACCGCCTCGTATTTGCACTTGTTCTTTCCCTCGGCACCCGAGGTAATCGCCAAGGTATTTTTGCCACATACGCAAATAAAGGATGCAGATTGTGTCAGGGATTAGTCTTTCAATTCTCGCCTTGGGTTTCTCGCTGGGCTTTATTCACGCCATGGATGCAGATCATGTTATGGCGGTGTCGGCCTTGAGCAATCGCCATCACGACAATGGTAAAAAGCGCGGCATAGCGGCCAATTTAGCGCTGACCTTGCGGCACTGCAGTCATTGGGCATTGGGCCATGGCGCGGTATTGCTGCTGAGCGCTGGCGTGGTGTTTGGGCTTGGGCTGAGCTTGCCTGCGAGCCTAGGTCATTTTGCCGAGCTTGCGGTGGGTTTGGTGCTGGTCGTGATTGGCGGCTCGCTGTTGTGGCAATTACGACGGGAACGGGTGGTGGTGTTGCGTCATAAGCACCAGCACGAGCATGGCGAGCTGGAGCATGTTCACTTAGTAAAAAGCAGTACAGCGAATGATGCCGGTGCCGATTCCGCAAACCCTACAAAACATAGCGCAATGCCTGCGGCCAAAGCCCATACCCCAGTTATGGTTGGCGCTCTGCACGGCTTGGCGGGCAGCGCGCCAGCCTTGGCCTTGGTGCCGGTGATTAATGATATGGCGCTATTGTCGGCGCTGCTTTATGTCTTGGTTTTCTCCTGCTCGGTGCTATTGGGCATGGTGGTGTTCGGCTTGGGCCTTGGCAGTGTGCAATCGTATTTGGCTCAGCGCCACAGCAATTTATTTGATTTGTTCAGGCAGGCCTTAGGCGCGGCCACGGTGGTATTTGGCGCGGTGTGGTTTGTGCAGGCGCTATAAATTATGTGGCCAGAGAGCGCAGATTCCAGCCAAAACGCTAGCCCAGTTACGCCGCTGCGCAGCGGCTTAACCACGGGTAGCTGCGCCACAGCCTGTGCGGTAGCGGCAGCGAGAAAGTTGTTTTTCAATGAATCGATAAGCTGCGCCAGCATTACCTTGCCCAAGGGCAAAATAGTGGACTTGCCCATTGTGTATTTGGCCCCCGCAGGCGCAGGGGTACTGGCCAAAACCATTAAAGACGCGGGTGATGACCCCGACGTTACCCACGGCGCCACGGTGTTTGTTCATCTCGCTTTAAGCGCCAACAGCGGCATGCATTTTCGTGCCGAGCGCGGCGTGGGCACGGTGACTCGTAGTGGCTTGGCTTTGGCGGTGGGGGAGCCAGCGATTAATCCGGTACCACGGCAAATGATTAGCCAGCATTTGCAAGGTATTGCGGCGGGTGCGGATTATCACGGCGGTTTTGATATTGGTATTGGCATAGAAAACGGCGAAGCCCTCGCCTTAAAAACCATGAACCCGCGTTTGGGGATTCTTGGTGGTTTGTCGGTACTAGGCACCAGCGGCATTGTGCGGCCGTTTTCCTGTAGCGCATACATCGCCTCTATTCATCAGGGCATTGATGTGGCGGCGAGCAATGGCTACGCGCATATCGCCGCCAGCACCGGCAACCAAAGTGAAGATTTTATTCGCCGCCATTATCAGCTGGCGGATATGGCGTTGATTGAAATGGGCGACTTTGTTGGCGCGGTTTTAAAGTATTTACGCCGTAAGCCTATCGCGAAATTAAGTCTCTGCGGCGGCTTTGGCAAAATCAGTAAATTGGCGGCGGGGCATTTAGATTTACACAGCCGCGCCTCAAGCATCGACTTTATGCAGTTGGCCGACTGGGCTGCGCAAGCAGGGGCTAATGATGCACTTTGCAACCAAGTAAAAAATGCTAACACCAGTATAGAGGCGCTAAACCTCTGCCATGCAGCAGGGCTAGACCTCGCTGCCGTTGTTTGCAATCAAGCTCTAGTCCAAGCGCGGCGCATTGTGCCGCACACCACCGAATTAGAAGTTTGGGCAATAAATCGCCGTGGCGAAGTCGTCGGCCATGCCAGTGATTTCTCGGCTAACACTACGGCACTAGCGCAATGACGATTTTAATATTGGGCGGCACTAGCGAGGCCAAGGCGATTTGCCAGCAGTTAGCCAATATTGGCCGACCGCTGATTTATAGCCTTGCTGGCATCGTGCGCCAGCCAGTCTTGCCTTGCGAGGTCATTAGTGGCGGCTTCAGCCAATACGGCGGCTTGGCCGCGTGGTGTCAGCGGCGCGGGGTGCAAGGCATTGTCGATGCCACCCATCCCTTTGCCAGCAGAATACGCGCCAGTGCCAGTGCTGCGAGTACCGAACTAGGTATTTCCTGTTGGCGCTTTACGCGCCCGCTGTGGCAGGCGGGGCCGAATGATAATTGGCATGAGTTTAGCCACTTTGCGGAGTTACCGAGCTTGTTTAAGGCCAGTGCTCAGACAAGCCCACAGCGTATTTTTATGAGCCTAGGCCAGCTCGATAGCGATGATTTGGCGCTGTTTAAAGATCGCCAATTGCTGCTCATTCGCAGCGCTATTCCGCTGCAAGGCGGGCTTACAAATAACGCGTCTTGGGTGCAGGCCGTGGGGCCGTTTTCTTTAGCGGGCGAACTTGCGCTGCTGCGCAACTACGGTATTGACGCCATCGTCTGCAAAAACAGTGGCGGCGACGCAGTGGCAGCAAAATTGGCGGCGGCGCGGCAATTATCCCTGCCGGTGTATATGCAGCGGCGGCCAGAGCCTGTGCTGGGTGATGAAAGATGGTGTACAGAATTTAGTACCGAACAGGCCTTGGTGTTAGCGCTTAAACAAAGCTATTTGGCGAGTAGCCCTAATGAATAGTTTTTGGACGTGGTTTTAAAATGACATTCGATTACGAAATAGACCCGCAAGCAATAGAGCGCAATAGCTTTGCGATGATTCGCGAACTGGCTGATTTGTCGGCCTTTGACGCTGTGCAAACACAGGTCGCAATGCGGGTAATTCATAGCGCGGGTGATCCTGCATTGGCAGCACAGCTGCGGTTTAGTGTGGGCGCTTGCGATGCTGGGCGGCGGGCCTTGGCCGCGCAGGCGCCAATACTCTGCGATGTAGAAATGCTTAAGCAGGGGCTGACCAAGCGCATGTTGGCGCGCCCAGCCCAGTGCTTTTTAAATGCCGAGGGCGTGAGTGCAATAGCCCAAGCGCGGGGCGAAACCCGCAGCATGGCGGCACTGGAGTTTTGGGGGCCGCACTTAGCGGGCAGCGTGGTGATTATCGGTAATGCCCCCACCGCCTTATTTCGTTTGTTAGAAATGCTGGCGAGTGATTCGAGTTTGGGCCGCCCCGCACTGGTGATTGGCATTCCAGTAGGCTTTGTCGGCGCGGCGGAATCCAAACAGGCGCTGTGGGATTGTCATCAAACACTCGGTATAGAGTGTATTACCCTATTGGGCCGTCAAGGGGGCAGCGCTATTGCCGCCTCGGTGTGCAATGCCCTGCTGCGCTGTAATCGCGGGGAGTTGTATTGATGCCGCTAGATAAGGCGATGCCGTCATTAAGCCAAACGCGTCTTTCCCCCGTGGATGTCATTGGTTTGGGCGTGGGTAATTCGGCTGGCGAGCCATTGCATTTAGCCGCCACCGCGCAAGCGGCACTGGGCGCTGCAGATTGGGTTATCGGCAGTGCGCGGCAATTGGCGCTGGTTGCGCCGTGGGTTCCTGAGCAGCGAGCGCGTCTGCTGCCGAAAATTCCAGAACTACTCGCCCAGCTTGAGGACATGCCAGACAAGCGGGTGGTGGTTTTGGCCTCGGGCGATCCACTGTACTACGGCATTGGTCGCTGTTTGATCGCCCACTTTGGCGCTGATGCGCTGCGCTTCCATGCAGGGGTATCCAGTATTCAGGCGGCTTGCCATCGCTTGGCTTTGTCGCTGCAGGATGTAGACGTACTGAGTTTGCATGGCCGTCCGGTTTCAGTTTTACGGCGTTATTTGCGCGCTGGCGCGCGCTTGCTGATATTGACCGACAAACACAGTCATCCCCGCCAGCTGGCTCAGCTCTGTGTGGAGTGCGGTTTTAGCCAAGCGCGAATCAGTGTGTGCGAGAACTTGGGCTACCCGCAGGAAGCGATTAGCCATTGGACTGTCACTGAATTGCTGGCAGAGGGGAGCGGGCAGAATCGCGAGTTTGCTGCGCTCCATGTCTCGGTGATTCACGCGGGGGTGGGCGGTGGCGTCTTACCGGTATTCCCCGGTATTGCCGACGCGCAGTTTTTTACCGACGGCGCCAGTGGTCAGGGCATGCTCACCAAGCGCGAAGTGCGTTTGAACATATTGTCGCTAATGCAAGTTCAGGCCGGCGATGTGGTGTGGGATATCGGCGCAGGCTGCGGTGGTGTGGCGGTAGAGTTGGCGCGCTGGGGCGGCGGGGCGCAGGTGTACGCGGTGGAATCTAATGCGCAGCGCCTCGCGTGTTTGCAGCAAAATCGGGATTACGTTGGGGTGCCAGATCGCCTGCATATTATTGCGGGGCGCGCGCCTGCGGCCTTGGCTGAGTTGCCGCCAGCGAATAAGGTGTTTATCGGCGGCAGTGGTGGTGAGCTTACTCATATTTTACAGCAAGTGTGGTCGGGTATTCCGCGTGGGGGCTGCGTGGTAGTGAGCGCGGTTACCGAGACCAGTCAGCAGTTGTTACGCCGTTTTGAACAGCAATTAGTTGCTGGCCAATATCGCAGCGAAGCCCTTCAAATTGCGGTGAGTCGCCGTGGTGAACTGGCCGGTGAACCCTGCTTTAGACCACTATTGCCGGTGTATTTGTACCGTTTTGAAAAAACGGCGGCGCGCAGCGAGGTTATCGACAATGTCTGAGCATTTGCCGGTAACGCAAACTCCCACTCTACTCCCAGCCCAAGCAAAAGGTATTTTTTACGGGGTGGGGGTGGGGCCTGGCGACCCAGAGCTACTGACCTTAAAAGCCCATCGCCTAATTGCCCAAGCCGATGTGATTGCCTTTTTAGAAAATGCCGACGGTCACTCTCAAGCGGCTGAAATTGCGGCGGCGTCTATGAGTGCGAGTATAGCTTTACGACTTGCTATTTATATGCCCATGAACCGCGACCGCGCGCTGGCAAATGCTGCCTATGACGATGCCGCGCAGCGGATTAGCGAGCAGCTACGTGCGGGCCGTAATGTGGTGTTTTTGTGTGAGGGCGACCCGCTGTTCTTTGGTTCCTTTGCGTATTTAATGGCGCGTTTGGCTGAGGAGTTTCACTGCGAAGTGGTGCCCGGCATTAGCTCGATTAATGCCGCCGCTGCTCGCAGTAAAACACCACTCGCCATGCTTGCCGAGTCGTTTGCGGTGCTTAGCGGTCGCCACGCCCCAGATGAATTACGCGCGGCCCTTGGGCGCCACGATACGGTGGTTATTTTAAAAGCAGGGCAGGCGCGGCCGCAAATTCTCGCTGCGCTGAGCGAGGCGGGGCGGCAAGCCGATGCCCGCTATCTTGAATTTGTGGGGCGGCCCAATGAGCGCATTGTTGAGGATGTTAGGCAGTTGGAGGCAGTGCAGGGGCCGTATTTCTCGCTGTTTTTGGTGAGCCGTAGCGGGGCGCGGGCATGATTCGGATTTTTGCTTTAACGCCAACGGGGAAGTGTTTAGGTGAGCACTTACTGTCGCGGATTCCATTGTCTGTGCTGAGCTATCGTCCAGTTAATTTTGCTAGCACTGTGCAGCAGGCCTTTTTGCGCGGCGAGCGTTTAATTCTTATTTGTGCGACCGGTATTGCGGTGCGCTGCTTGGCGCCGGTGCTGGTGAGTAAGCATCAAGACCCCGCCGTACTGGTGTTAGATGAGCAGGGCACGTTTGTGATTCCGCTATTGTCTGGTCACGAGGGCGGCGCCAATGATTGGGGCTTTGACGTGGCGCAGCTGCTCGGCGCGCAATTTGTGCAAACCACGGCTAAACCCTATCTCAAGCCAGTGTATACCGTGGGCATGGGCTGCGAGCGACATTGCCCTGAAGGCGTCTTGGTAGAGTTACTGGCGAGCTGCCTGCAGCAAGCAGGATTGTCGATGGTCGATATTCACAGCCTGAACAGCATTGATATTAAGGCTGACGAAATGGGTTTAATCAGTTTGGCCGCAAAGCACCGCTTGGCGTTTCAAACTTGGTCGGTGCCGCAACTCACGACGGTTGAGGGGCTGCTTAGTCAGCGCTCGGATTATGTATTTGCAACGGTGGGTGTATACGGCGTGGCCGAATCCGCCGCCTTGTACGCGGCCCAAGACTACGCCGGCGACAGCCCAGAATTACTGCTAAGCAAACAGAAAAATGCCAAGGCGACCTGCGCGATAGCGCGAGCCTACCCCAAGTTGAATTCGATAGAAGCACAAAAAGGACATTGAGCGATTGTGAGTAAATTATATTTAGTAGGTATGGGCCCAGGCGACGAGCGCTTGATTACGCCGCTGGCTAGCGCCGTTATCGCCCAGTGTAGCGACGTGGTGGCCTACGGCTTGTATTTGGATTTGCTGGCAGACATGACCACCGGTAAACGCTGCCATGATTTGCCCTTGGGCGAGGAGATTGGCCGGGCGCGGTTGGCGCTAGATCTTGCCGCCAGTGGCAAGGCCACGGCGCTGGTGTCCAGTGGTGATATTGGTATTTACGCCATGGCCACCTTGGTGTTTGAGCTATTAGATCAGCAGCTTAACGGCGCAGAGCATCACCCCGAATGGCTGGCGGTCGATATTGAAGTGGTGCCAGGTATTTCGGCCATGCAGGCCGCGGCGAGCCGTGTTGGCGCCATGTTAGGCCACGATTTTTGCACAATCTCGCTCTCTGATTTACTCACGCCTTGGCAAGTGATTGAACAACGTTTACACGGCGCTGGCAGCGGCGATTTTGTGGTGTCTTTTTATAATCCGGTATCTAAAAAGCGGGACTGGCAGCTGAATACTGCCCGCGACATTTTATTGCAGTACCGCCCTGCAAGTACGCCCGTGGTGATCGGTCGCCAGCTCACTCGCAGCGACGAAGATATTCGTTTTACGTGCTTGGGCGATCTTAAGGCCAGCGACGTTGATATGTTCACCTTGGTGTCGGTGGGCAATCGCGAAACCCGCCATATTGTTAACGGCAGTAAAGAATGGATTTACACGCCTCGCGGTTATGCCAGCAAGGCGTAAATTTTAAGACTGGCTTGCTTAAAGATTTTTAAAAAGGAAACGCTGTGAAAGTATTTTTTATAGGCGCCGGCCCCGGCGACCCAGAGTTAATCACGGTAAAAGGCCAGCGCTTAATTAGCGCCTGTCCGGTGTTGCTTTACGCTGGTTCATTGGTGCCCACCGATATTTTTGCTGGACGGCAAGGCGATGCCCTGCGGATTGTCGATACCGCGTCTTTAGACCTGGATGAAATCATGGCGCATATTTCTTGGGCCAGTGAGCAGGGCCATGATGTGGCGCGGATTCACTCCGGCGACCCCTCGGTTTACGGCGCCATCGGCGAGCAAATCCGCCGTTTGCAGGCCCTAAATATTGACTATGAGATTATTCCCGGCGTGACCGCAACCTCGGCCTCGGCGGCGTGGCTCGGCAAGGAGTTAACCTTGTCAGGGGTGTCGCAAACCATTATTCACACCCGCTACGAAGGTAAAACCCCATTTCCGGAGCGCGAGCGACTGCCTGCCTTGGCCGCCAGCGGCGCGACTTTGGCGATTCATTTGGGGGTGACCCGTATTCATAAAATTGTGGAGGAGCTAATTCCCCACTACGGCGCCGACTGCCCAGTGGCAGTTTGCTACCGCACCTCCTGGCCGGATCAAGACAAGGTTGTTGGCACCTTAAGCGATATTGTTGCCAAGGTGCGCGACAAGAAATTTACCCGTACCAGTTTGATTTTAGTGGGCTGGGTTTTGGCCAGTGAAGACTTTAGCGACTCGTATTTATACGACCACGATAAGGCCCATGTGTATCGCCCCAAAGTTAAGCCGGCTCGCCAGCGCGATGTGAATAGCAGTGCCGCCCATCCCAGCTTAAAACAGCCGGTGCTGTAAGTTTGGAATGGGCCGAATGGTGTTAAGCAGACCGCTTCTTGCAGGCCGGTATACCGTCTAGGGCAGGCTTGCGCGCCTGCTCTTCGGCAATGAGCTCTGCTGGGAATTGGCTCATAAAACAGCAGCAGACATTGTCGTTAATCATGGTGCGGGGGCCGTGGGGATGGGCGATGTGTTGGTAGCGGGCATGGCTATGGCCATGTTCATGTTGCTTTTCATGTTCATGGGAATGTTCTTGCTCATGTGAATGGCTATGGTGGTGATCGTGGCTGTGATGATGCGTTGCATTGGGTTCTTGGTATTCGGCGTGGTGGTGATGTAAGTCAACTTCGCCTCGGGCGAGGCGAGCGCTAAAGTCGGCGAGTAGACCGGTTTGTTGTTGGCTGCCATTCATGGTTTCGGCAAAGCGGGCCACAAAGGTATCAATGACCTTGGGGTGGTCGCGGAGATAGTCGGCTTTGATGAACTGCACCTCGGGCTGTTCGGCGGCGACTTTATCAATATAACGGTGAATACGGTCAATAAGCCGGCCGCCAAACAAGAAGTAAGGAGCGACAACAATTTTTTTAAAGCCGAGCTTGCAGGCCATTTCTAAACCGCGGCCAACCGAGGGAAAGGTGACGCCGGAATAGACCGTCTCGGACCAGCCGAAGCCCAGGCTCTCGGCGGCGATACGGCAGAGCTTGGCGGCGTCGGCATTGGCATTAACGACCGAGGTGCCGCGACCGACCACCACTAGCATGGTGTCGTAGAGGGCGCCGGGGGCGGGAATCTCAGTGTGGCCAAGAGAATTGAGAATGCGCTGCTGAAAGGCGGCAATCATATTGCTGTGTAGGCCCAGTTCACGGCCGTAGTGAATATGCAGATCTGGGTGCTTTTGCTGGTAACTGGTGAGTACCGACGGAATATCGTTCTGGGCGTGGGTGGCGGCAAACAACATACCGGGAACGGCGTACATGGTTTTTACACCTTGCTCCCGAAGCGCATCCAGGGCCATGTGAATATTGGGCGCGGAATACTCTAAAAAGCCGTATTCGATTTTGAGTTTGGGGTAGCGCTGGCGCAGGTTTTTAGCGAGTAGGCTAAATTCCTGCTCAGCGATTTTGGCGCGGCTGCCGTGACCACAGATAAGTAAGCCGCAATTGTTGGGCAGGTTTTCTAAATTCGTCATGCGGGTGTCCATTGCGTAGAAGTGATTGAAGTAAAAGGATTGATGTAACTGATTAGTATTGAGGGATTAAGTTTATTGATGGCGTGTAAATAAATTAATTTTTTAATAGCTTTGTACTTGAATGACTCCATATTGTTGGAGGGTATTTTGTCGTCTTTAGTTTTTATTTTGAGAGCGGTTGGATTGTTGCGTGTTGTGCTTTTTAGGTAAAAATAGTGTTTATTTACAGACATTTAATTCGGTTTTTGGGTTTCGATACCATATTGTTTCATTTATTTTTTGCGGTTTAAAGTAACTTGTTTAAATAGTTTTTTTTGATGAATTTAAATATTACTTGGGTTAAAGTCGCTGCGCATTTTCAGGTTCCAAGGTGATATTTTCACCGTAGCGATTAATAGGGAATTCAGTGCGTAAAATTGACTTTCGGTTTTGCGCGATTAATTGAAGCTGTCCCCGCAACTGTATGCGATGAGCGCTAATCACGGCCACTGAGTAAGGTGTTGTCACTGAACTTGGGAAGGCGATTAGCGCATTTTCTGGCGTTTTCTTAAACGCGTAGAATGAAGTCGTGAGCCAGTAGACCTGCCTGATATGCATTTACCTGATGGTCGGGGTGTGCAATCAGGCGAGTATAATCAGAGTCATTTCTGTGGCTTCTGCTATTTCCTCGTTAATTTCCCGCCGCCATTGAGATTGTTGCAATCAAGAGGCGATTCCTTTGCAAAATTCGATATTTAATCCGCTAGTAATAAGTTGTTTTACAATTGTATGTCCAGCATATGGGGCTGGCATAAGTGGTGTAAGTGAGCGCAGCGCCGGCCAGCTTGAAGAAGTGCAGGTTACAGGTAGCGCACTTGCCAATACGGGCCTGGCCGATGCTGAGGCTGCTTCGGTAGGCACGGTTCTGGCAGCGCAAATTGCGCACCGCCCAGCGCTGCGCCCCGCCGAGTTATTAGAAACCATACCGGGTATGGTGGTGACCCAGCACAGCGGTGACGGCAAGGCGAATCAGTATTTTTTGCGGGGTTTTAATCTGGACCACGGCAGTGACTTTGCCAATTATGTCGACGGCATGCCCATCAATATGGTGAGTCACGGTCATGGCCAAGGTTATACCGATCTTAATTTTTTAATTCCCGAATTGGTCGACCGTATTGTTTATCGCAAAGGTCCCTATTATGCCGAAGCGGGGGATTTTTCCTCTGCGGGTACAGCGCGAACATCTTATGCGCGGGCTATGGCAAATCAGACCGTGAAACTTACCGTGGGCGAAAGCGATTATGCGCGTCTCTTGGCCTTTGGCGGAGTGGCTGCGGCAGATGGCCAGCTGGTTTACGCTCTTGAGTCTCAGCAAAACGACGGCCCATGGCAGGTGCCAGAGGGATTTGATAAAGCCAATGGTGTATTGAAATACAGCGGTGGTGATCGCAAGCAAGGTTATTCGCTGACGGCCATGGCCTATCAAGCGGATTGGACCTCGACAGATCAGATTCCCCAGCGGCTAGTGGCTGAGGGTAGCGTGGATCGTTATGGCTCCCTAGATGAAAGCACGGGTGGCGACACTCATCGCTATAGCCTGTCGGCTGAAATTTGGTCGGTATTGAACGATGGTCTGAATCTGCAAAGTCATTTTTACGTGGTGGATTACGCGCTGCGTTTAAGCTCTAACGCGAGTTATTACTCCCGCGATAACAGTGACGACCCCGAGGTGCGCGGTGACCAATTTACCCAATTCGATAATCGCCTGACCCTCGGCGGCCAGCTAGATTTTACGCAGGCCCTAAGCGCGGTACATGAATTGCGCTACGGCGGTGAATTGCGACTGGACGATATTAACGACGTGGGTGTGGGCTTTAGCCAGCGAGGCCTAATATATGATCTGTTTGCCAGCGCCGCGGTGGAAGAACAGGCGCTCGGTGTATACGGCAGCGTACACAGCCAATGGACGGCGTGGTTTGCCTCAATAGCGGGTTTGCGTTACCAAACCATTGATGTGGCGGTAGCCGATAAGCTTGATGCGACGGCGGGTGGCCGCGACCGCGAGGCCTTGTTGTCGCCCAAATTATCATTGCGCTTTGGCCCATTCGCGAGCACGGAGTTTTTCATTAATTATGGCGAGGGCTTTCACAGCAATGATGCGCGGGGTGTAGTGAGAAAGGAAAGTGCAGTGCCGCTGATGTCTGAGTCGGTGGGCTATGAATTGGGTATGCGTAGCTTGCTGGCCAATGATATTCAGCTGTCGGTGGTGGCGTTTCGCTTAGACTTAAACTCAGAGTTGGTGTTTGTTGGCGATGAGTCGACAACCGAACCTCGGGATGCCAGCCGTCGCCAAGGCCTTGAGGTGAGCGTATTTTATCAGCCGGTGGACTGGTTTGTGCTGGATATGGATGTTGCCTCCTCGGAAACCGAGTTTAAGCAACTGCAGGTCGAGGAGGGGCAGGTATTGGGTAAATATGTGCCCGACAGCGTGGAGCAGGTCTTTGCTATGGGAGCGAGTATCGATTTAGACAATGGCGTCTACGCGGGTCTTAGGCTGCGCTACTTCGGCCCTCGCAAGTTAACGGAAGCTGGTGATATTGAATCGGCGGCATCCAAGAGCCTAAATGCCAATATTGGCTACCGTTTTAACAACGGCATATCGCTGGGGCTTGAGATTATCAATGCCTTGGATGAACGTGATGACGATATCACTTATTACTATGCCTCACGGACTTTATCCGAGCGCAGCGCCGGTATTGAAGCTCAGTTAGACATGCACGCCCATCCAATGGAGCCACGCACCTTTAGAGCGAGCTTGGCCTACCACTTTTAGGCAGATTTAGCTCGGTGATTCGCAGAGGTCACCGAGGCAGAATACTTGTGAATATAGTGGCAACTACTTATTTGACTTGGTCGACACGCAATAGCCTTATGCGCACATAATGCCTATAGTGAAGCAAAGGGATTATGTGTCGACCTTCGCCATTGTCGGTGCGTCATTCGTTATAATGGCCATTCTTATATCACGAGCTTGCTATATGTCTGCTTCCTAGCGTATGCCAATTTTAGGCAAACGAAAAAGTATTACTCGGCGTATCCTGCTTCCTTTAGTTGTACTTATTGTGCTCAGTAATGCGGTGATTATTTCGATTATCATTGGCCAATTGGATGAACAATTACTTGATGCCACTGAACAGGACTTAATTAATGAGTCTGAGCTGCAAGCGGTGCAGTTTCGCGCCAATATACTCGAACTGAGTAGAGATCTGCGATTTGTGACGGGAACGCCGCCAATTCAGGGGCTTATTCGCGCCGAGCGCAATGGCGGGGCGGATCCTTTAGATGGTTCTAGCGAGCAAGCATGGGTAGAGCGCCTTGGGGTGATATTCACTGAAATGCTCAAGGCAAAACCCCAGAACGTGCAAATTCGCCTTATTCGCGCAAATGGTCTTGAGTTTCTTAGGGTCGATCGTTATGGCCCTAACGGCGATATTCGGCTAGTCCCTCTAAATGGCTTACAGGACAAAAGCGGAAGTAAATATCTATCGGAGTCTCTAAAATTAGGCGCTGGCGATGTTTACCTCTCTGATATTGAGCTTAATCGCGAATTTGGCAAAATTTCGCTGCCTATACAGCCCGTTATTCGAGCGGCAACGCCGGTGTATACCAGTGATGGTGGGCTATTTGGTATTGTGATTATAAATCACAATTTGCAGGCTACCTTCGACGCGCTGAAATCATTGGCAGGAGTTGATCATCAATTTGTAATTACTAACCGTGCCGGTGAGTATATTGTGCACTCTGATCCTGAGCGTAGCTTTGCGTTTGAATACGGCCGCAGCAGTAATATTCTAGAGGACTTTCCCACCGCACAAAATTTACTAACAAACGCTCAGCTTGAGGTGCTTAACGGTAAAGGTAAATTTAATGGCCAAGAAACGGTATTTTCTATGCGCAGTATTGCCTATAACCCCGCGGATAAGACAGACCGTATAATCTTAGCGACTAGCCATGGTTTTCAAGATGCCTTAGTGCTCAAAAACAAGATGTTGAGTAAAATTTATTTGTTTTTGATTTTTGTACTGTTGATGTCTGGTGTGTTGGCAATATATGTATCGCGACGTATCGCGGGACCGATTGTTGCCATGCACAACACCCTTAATAATAATGGTTTGGCAACTGAGAGCGGAGATTTACCGATTCACGACGGCGGAGAGTTGGGTGAATTGGCACGTGCTTTTGATAACTTGTTGGGAGAACTATCACAGAAACAAAAGCTATTGGCGGCCGAGGTGAATGAGCGCAAAGCTGCTGAGCTAGAGCTGCGGATGAATAATCAAAAATTGTCTGCCGCCTATAAGGAGTTGGAGCAATTTACCTATATTGCGTCGCACGATTTGCAGGAACCGCTGCGCACGGTGCAAAGCCTCGTTGAGTTATTTGAAGAGAACTACCGCGACAAGATGGATGAGCAGGGGTTGACCTTTCTAGGTTTTATCAATGAATCCACCGCGCGGATGACTGAGTTGATTCGCGGTTTGTTGGATTATGGCCGCTTAGGTGGTGAGTCAGAGGTAAGTGAGGTAAATTGCCAAGAGTTGGTGGCGGCGGTGTGTGTGGATTTGACGCAGCGGATTAATGATGTGAGCGGTACTGTTGAATACAAGGATTTACCGGTTATTTGCGGAAAGAAAACCGAGTTGCGCTTATTGTTTCAAAATTTAGTTAGCAACGGGCTCAAATTTAGCCGTGTGGGAGTGCCTCCTAAAATTGCTATTAGCGCAGAGCGCCGTAAAGATTGTTGGCAGTTTAGTGTTAGCGATAACGGTATTGGCATAGAGCCCGAGCATTTTCAGCACATATTTATGATTTTTCAACGCCTGCATGGCCGTGATGAATTTGAAGGTAGTGGTATTGGCTTGGCCCACTGTAAAAAAGTGGTGGAGTTACACGGCGGCGAAATTTGGCTAGAATCGGAGCCTAATGTGGGCACGGTATTCTATTTTACGCTCAGGGATAATTGTGATGAATAAGCTTAAACGAGTGTTGCTTATAGATGATTGTAAGGCAACAAATTATATTCATCGGCTGGTAATAGAGAGGTATGGCTGCACCGAGGCTGTGGTGGAGGTTAGTAACGGCCGTCAGGCATTAGATTATTTGACCAATGACTTAGACGGTAGCTTTCCCAATCCAGAGTTGATTTTTTTAGACATCAATATGCCGGTGATGAATGGCTGGCAGTTCCTAGAAAAATATGCGGAGCTCTCAGAGGCACAACAGGCTGGTGTAGTGGTTGTGATGCTGACTACGTCATTAAATCCCGATGACGCCTCGTTGGCGGAAGGCAAAATAGAGGTTAAAGCCTTTTCAAGTAAACCGCTAACTGAGAAAAAATTAGAAGAAGTACTCGCGGCTCACTACCCTCAGGTAGTGAAAACTTAAATCGCCCCTATCTCACGATTACTCCTCTAATACGAATGTTTGAGTTCAGTGTGACTCGAGCTTTCTGTCATAAAACTGTCCTTGTTTAGTCCCGCTATTGTCACAGTAAAGCCCTAGTCTTGCCCTAAATAGGCAAAGAGGATATATACGGGTGGAGCTAAGACAGCGTTATAAAACTGTTTGGTTATCTGATATCCACCTCGGCTTTAAAGATTGCCGAGCGGACTATCTTCTCGATTTTTTAGCCAAAACAGAGTGCGAAACCTTGTACTTGGTTGGCGATGTTGTCGATCTTTGGGCATTGAAGCGCAGCTTGTACTGGCCAACAAGCCACTATGAGGTGGTTCGCAGCTTATTCAAAAAAGCCAGCACGGGCACCCGTGTTGTGTACATCCCGGGCAATCACGACGAGCCCCTGCGGGACTATGTTGGCCATATTCTCGGCCCCATCGAAATTAAGCGCGAAGCTATTCACACCACGGTTGCCGGTAAACGATTGCTGATGTTTCACGGCGACTGCCTCGACGAGCACATGCGTTTAAGTAAATGGGAAGGCTTGGTTGGCGACGCTGCCTACGATTTTTTGCTGTTTCTCAATCGCTGGGCCAATTTTGGATGTCGTCGCTTTGGGCGCAACTACTGGTCGTTGGCTACCTATATAAAGCAGCGCATTCCTAACGCCCGCCAAGTTATTAGTGTTTTTGAAGAGGCCGCTATTCGGGAAGCCTCTCGGCGCGGCTTAGATGGCGTGGTGTGTGGCCATATCCATCAGCCGGCGCTTAAAAAAGTGAAGGGCTTGCTGTACTGCAACGACGGCGACTGGATCGAGAATTGCACCCTGCTGGGTGAGACTTACGAAGGCAATTTAGAGCTGCTGCAGTGGACGGAACATCAAACCCTGCTACAGAGCATGACCGGCAATGGCGGCCGGGCAACGGCCGATGTTCTGCCTTTGCGTCGCGTCGGTTAATCAATAGGAGTTAATAATATGATATCGGTTGATTCAGTTATCGATGAGCAGTTTCCCCGGATATCAAAGGGCAGTCCGCGCATTAAAAAAACCTTGGCAGCCTTGCTTAAATACTTATTTCACGAAGCGGAGTTCAAACAGTTTGAACGCGACTACCCCTACCTACAAGGGCTGGATTTTGTTGAAAAAGGCTTAGAGTTTTTTGATTTTGGTTACGCGGTAAGTGCCCTAGATAAAGAGCGCATTCCGGTGGCTGGCCGCGTGGTGATTGTTTCTAATCACCCGATTGGCAGTTTGGATGGTTTGGCGCTGTTGAAGCTGGTATCTGAGGTACGCTCAGACGTAAAAGTGGTTGCCAATGAATTGCTCTACGCCATAAAACCACTGCGCAGCTTATTACTGCCGGTTGATAATATGAGTGGTAAGCGTAACCGCAAAGAAAACTTGCAGGCTATTCACGGCCATTTAAATGACGAAGGCGCGGTGATTATTTTCCCCGCTGGGGAGGTGTCTCGGTTTAGCCCCGCAGGAATTCGCGACGGTCGCTGGCGCAATGGTTTTATTAAGTTTGCCGCTAAGGCAAAAGCCCCCATTTTACCTGTGCATATTAACGCCCGTAATTCGGTGTTTTTCTATGCGCTTTCGCTGCTGGCCAAGCCCTTGTCGACCCTGTGGTTGATTCGCGAAATGTTCAAACAAAATAACCGCACGGTGCGAGTTACTATTGGCTCGGCAGTTGAGTATGACGTATATCAAAATTTACCTGTTACCGCGCCAGCCAAGGCACGTTTATTTAAGAAGCATTTGTATAAGCTTGGCCGGCGCAAGCGCGGTGGCGAACCCTGCTTTATGCCAGTGGCGCAGGCGGTGGCTCACCCAGAAGACCGACAGGAGCTGCGCACTGCGATTCGCCGCTGCGACCATTTAGGCAGCACCCGCGACGGTATGGAAATTTACTGCTATCAATACAGCGGCGACTGCACCGTGATGCGCGAAATTGGCCGCCTGCGCGAAGTGAGTTTTCGCGCCGTTGGCGAAGGCACCGGTCGCCGCCGAGACGTTGATGGCTTCGATGCCTACTACGACCACATTGTGCTCTGGGACGAAAACCAATTAGAGCTAGTGGGTGCCTACCGGCTAAAGCGCATTGCCAGTCTTGATGATGGCCAAACCTTGTACAGCGAATCCTTATTCGATTATCAGATTCCCTACGCCGAAGAGTATTTTGAACATGGCGCCGAGCTTGGTCGCAGCTTTGTGCAGCCGCGCTACTGGGGCCGTAACGGCCTAGACTATTTATGGCAGGGGCTGGGCACCTATTTGCAGCGCTACCCAGAAGTGCGCTATTTGTTTGGGCCGGTGAGCTTAAGCGACAGTCTGCCCCGCGCGGCGAAAGACCTGTTGATACCCTTTTATCAAACCCACTTTCCCACAACGCAGGTATGGGTCAATGCTAAAAGCCCCTACCGGCCAGAGTCTGCCAATATTAATTTTACCGGCGAGGATTACCGCGAGGAGTTTACCCAGCTAAAACAAGAGCTCGCAGACCTGTCGTGCTCGGTACCCACCTTGTTTAAACAATACACTGAGCTGTGCGAACCGGGTGGTGTTAGCTTTGCGGCGTTTAATGTCGATCCCGACTTTGCCGATTGTATTGATGGCTTGGTGTTGGTGGATATTACGAAAATGAAAGCGGCAAGGCGGAAACGGTATTTGGGGGGCGAGGTCGGGTGTCTGATGTCTGATGTCTGACGTGGGGTAAAACCACCGGAAGGATCGTTGTGTGCGGATTACTGCTAAAGTAAATCTTTTTAAATGTCATGGCAAACTCGAGCCACGTCCGATGTCAGCTACGAGCGTTGACGTCAGGCTTCCGACACCCGACGTCCGACTTTTTAAGCATTCCTCTTAAACACCTCAATCAACCACGTCGGATCATCAATTGGCAGGTCGTGGCCAGCGCTATTATGCAATACAAGTGGCCAGCGGTATTTTGCCGCCAAGCATTCGCTGCAGTGATAAGAAACCATACGGTCGGCGCGGCTGCTAATGAGTAACTGCGGTGCGCCGGATATTGTCGCGGGAGCCCGATAGCGGGCGGCAGCGAATAGCTGGCGTAGCACATTTGTTTTTGTTATTGGCCGCGCAGTACTTATTTGGCACCAATCTTTTAACAGCTCTGGGTCGTTGGAATGGCAATTACTCACCATGGCTAAGGCGGCGCGCTCGCGTTTAATAAGGCTGGGCGCGAGCAGTGCGCCGAGGGCGGGGCCTAACGATTTGATCTGTAGGCGTTGAAACAAGGGGCAGTCGCCGGTACTGGTATTGATGAAAATTATTTTGGCGATCTGCTCTGGGCTATTCGCCAGCCAGTCTAGTGCGACCATGCCGCCCAGCGAGAGGGCGATTATGCCAAATGGCTTGGTGCTGTTTTGAAGGGGGTGGGGGAGCCGCGTTTGCACGTCGCGACGAATAGCGCTGATATTACGTGGCGATTGCCGCTGGTACTCGCTGCCAAAGCCGGGTAGGTCAATAGCGTGGCAATTCCAGTCCAACTCTGCCTCGCAACGGCTGAGAAAATCTCCCCAGTGAGCGTGCTCGCGACTTAAACCGCGCAAAAATACCCAGTCTTTAATCGGTGCTTCAATAGTGCTTTGAATGTGGTTTGCCATGTTAAAGCTGTCGGTACCAGAGGCTTTGCGCCATTTGCTGCATTTCTCGGGCCTGTTCGCCGTGGGGCTGCCAGTGCTCAATATTGCGGGCGGCCGCTAGGATAAAATCGATAAGCAGTAAGTGGCCGCGCAATACGCGGGCGTGGCGGTGGGGTACGGTGGGGTTAAATAAACCAGCAAAGCTGAATAATTGCTGAGGGTGTTTTTTAATCCACAGCCAAGAGCCCATTTCTAAGGTTAGCGGCAGTAGGCTAATGCCCTCGCTGCGGCAGCGCTGGTGAAAGTAGTCCCAGATGTCGCCGTGGCTGAGGTAGTGCATGGCCTGGGGCCCAAAAATATAATTATGGTGGGGAAAGTTGCGCTCCCACAATAGCTTTAGCGCCACGTAGCTGCCGATGTCGGCGATGGGTTGGCGACGGTAGGCGTAGGGGATCCAAATATGGTCTTGAAAGCCAAAGCCAGAGTGAAAGTCTATGGCAATCGTCGGACGGCCGACACGGCAGTGCCGCCCAATTACATTTTGCAGCGCAACAAATTCGGGTTCAAAGTCGTCTTCGCGCCGGCCTCGATACCAAGGTATTTTTCGCGACAGGCGTTGGCCGCCAACGAGGAAGGGTACTTTGTCTTCGGCGTCGATGGGGGCGTGGCGATTGATGTCTATTCCATTGGGGTTGCAGCGCGAATCCCTGAGCATGCCACCGGGGTTGACGATGGGCAGGGCGACAATACAGATTTCTTCGTCGAATTGGCGGCGCCAGTGGCTGTCCCAGCGACAGCGCTCAATGACGCTCTCTAGCCACGCTAGCAAAACTTGGGTGCCAATACGTTCCACGCCGTGAATGCCGGCAGTGAGCAATAGGCAGTGCTTGGCGGTGTCTGGATTACCTATGACCAGCGACGTGAGTGGCAGGGTGAATTCGTCAACCTCAATCAGGGCTTCAGTGCGGCTGCTGATCAGCGCGCCGGCTTGGCGGCAGAGCTGCTCCAGCGACAGCAGCTCAGACAGGCGCCGATGCAGGCGGCCACGGCAGGCGTCCATAACGGTGGTGAGATCGGGCAGCGCGGGGCCGACGGGCTCTTTGGCAGGGGTGTCGCTGGTGGCGTCAAAATCAGTATAAATTTGGCTTTGCGGCATCGTTTAGCCAGCCACAGCGGCTGGGTAGGTCTCGCGAATAGCGCCGCTGCTCTGCCACAATTGCGCGACCAGTGCGTCGCTATTATGCCATTGCTTACTCAGTAGCCAGTCGCAAATGGCCTCGGCTACGTCGGGGTAGTATTGGGGCGCTTGCGCGGGAATGGCCTTAAGCCAGCGTTCAATATCGCTTTGGCTAAACTCGGGCATCACGGTGGCTAATTTGAGTTGCTGGAGTGCGGCGGCATTGCCGAGTTGCTCAGATTGGCCGGCCACCGGCTTGGCCAGTGCGGGTATGCCCATGTGCAGGCATTCGCTAATTAATTCAAAGCCCGCATTGCAAATAACCGCCTTGGCGCTGCACAGGTCTTTTTTAAATCCGTGCAAGCTGGTGGGGCGCTGGCTAACATTGCCTAGCTCGGCATGGCTGAGCTGCGGCGCGTATTGAATGAAATGTTGGCCGCTAATATTTTGCAGCGCGGCGCTTACAATTGCTTGGTCTTCAAAAGGCAGGTAGACCAAAACATGTTCCGCCACCGTTTGGCGTTGTTCGGCGGGGTTTATAATCGGCGGCACGATGGCGGCGTTAAACCGATCCCAGTGGAGGCCAAGGCGAAATTTTGCCGGTGCAAAATAACGCATAATTAGCCGGTTGCGCAGGTCTACACCGCTTTCTGGTACGGCGGCATTGCCAAAGGCGTACTGGTGGCCAATGCCGATTACTGGCTTGTTTTGCAGGCGGCCAGCCCAGGCGGTTAAGGGCTCAAAATCGGTGATGATGGCGTCGTAGCTGCTGAGGTCGAGGCTGCGCAGGTCGCGAATAAATTGCACAGGCTGCGCTTGGAGTACGGTTTTTAAATTGCTGATACGGCCCTTGTCGGTAACAAAGGTCAGTCCCGCATAAACCTGATAATTACCAAAGGCGGCCATGTCGAAATACTGTTCGGGCGGGCGGCCGCTGAATAAATATTGGACCTCAATGCCGCGTTGGCTAAAGTGGTGAGCCATCATTCTGGCGCGCGAGATATGGCCGTTGCCGGTTCCCTGCACACCGTAAAGCAATTTCATAGAGATTCTCTTACTGGGTAAATAAAATGCGCGAGCGCTGATGTTGGGCGCAGGCGCTGGCAGTCAGACGGTCGCAATACTGTGGCCTAAATGTGCGATGGCAATGCCGAGGCTGGCGCCGGCCAAGGTGTCGGTGGGGAAGTGAACCCCCAAGATGACGCGGGATGCACCAACGGCCGTGGCCCAAATGAATAGCGGCGCGCCGATAATGCCAAAAAACAGCACGGTCATTGTTGCCAGTAGAAAGGCGGCGGCGGTGTGGCCCGACGGAAAACTGAATTCGTCTGAGGCGATAATCGCGGCGCAAAAGGCGGGGATGGCCGCCGGTGGGCGCCGTCTTCGGCAGGTATTTTTTAATACCCAGTATGCGGGCAACCACGCGGCAAAGCTGATTAACACTGCGCTAAAATAGGCTAGGCCCTGCTGCACACCCGTGGCGTACACCAAGATAGGAAGGCCGAGTTGAGCGTAGCCGTCGCCAGTTTTTGATACACTGCGGGCTACACGAGATAAATGTTGCTGGTGGCGAGTATTTACGCAGGCCAGAAACATTCTCACATCGAACTGATTTATCGACTGTATTAAGCGCATAGTATGGTCCTCACACTTAAGACCATACGCCCCGCTGTTTGCATTTGTGTGACTGTGCTATGTCACTTTTAAGACAAAATAGGCATTTTTAAAAGCGCATTTAGGCGTTTTCTATTAGCAAGATACTGCCGCGATGGCGGCGATTGGTTGTTACTTCTCTGGGCAGAAGTTCGGCAAAAAATTCGTCTATACAGGCTTCGGCCACGTCGATGAATGGCGGGCGGTGAGGGTCGGCAATGATGATTTGTTTAACCCCAGCATTCACCGCGCGGTCGATTAAATTAAACAGGGTTTCGCTCATCTCGTCCCAGAAGCAAATATCGCTGGCGATTATAATGTCGTAAGCGCCGAGTTCTTCAGTGCTAAACGCGGTAAAATCAGCTGTTAAGGTGTTGATCGTCACCTGATTATGCTCTGCTAATAGGGACAGATACGGAAACACCGCAGGATCGGCATCAAGCGCTGTTACTGCTGCCTGCTGGTACTTGGCGCAATATATGCTGGCTAGGCCCCAGCCACAACCCAGCTCAAGTACGCGGCTCCCCAGCGGCAAAGGATTTTCTTGCAAATAGTCCATTAGAATATAGGCGCTGCCCCAGAGTTTATTGCCATGCAAATGGGTAGCCGCGGTGCGCCGTTTGAGTCTGCGCATATCGGGATGGGCGGCTAGTAAGCTGGTAACGCCATAAAACTGCTGGCTGTGGGAGGTGGGGGCAGACATGGAGAATCTCCTGCTTGGCGCTAAGTGTGGCGTGCATTTTATGGTTTGAATTGAAAACTGGCGAGTAATTTTGCTCATGCTCGCAATTTGATGAGGAAGGAGTAGGTGCGCTGGTTTTGTCGCACAGCGCTGACTCAGTATTGGGTGTGTTACGAAATACGAGGAAGGACCGTGGTGAAAAAGTTCGATTACGATATGTTGGTGTTGGGCAGTGGTCCCGCAGGTGAAAGTGCTGCACTTAATGCGGTGAAGCACGGCAGTAGTGTGGTGGTGATTGAAGCGCAAGACACCGTCGGTGGCGCTTGCACCCATCAGGGCACATTGCCTTCTAAAGCCCTGCGTCATATGGTTAGGCAGGCGATTCGCTTTAATCAAACCCCTATTTTTCGCGAAATAGGTGATCCTCGTACTCTCACTTATCCGCGCTTGCTGAGCCACGCCAATGAGGTTATTTCTCGCCAAGTGGCAATGCGTAGCCGCTTCTACCACCGCAATCAAATTCCGCTAATTTGCGGGCTTGGCCGCTTTGTTGACGCGCACACCGTTGCGGTGCGTGGCGAGGATGGTCAGGAAGACGTCATTACGGCAGCGACGGTGGTTATTGCCACGGGCTCGCGGCCATATCAGCCCGCCAATATCGACTTTAAGCATCCGCGGGTTTACGACAGCGACAGCATTTTAAAAATGAATAACACCCCCAAGAAAATTATTGTGTATGGCGCGGGGGTGATTGGCTGCGAATACGCGTCGATATTTGCTGGTATTGGCATGAAGGTTGAACTCATCAATAGTCGCGATCGCCTATTGGAGTTTTTGGACGATGAAATTTCCGACGCCCTGAGCTACCAGCTGCGCAATACCGGCGTAATGATTCGTCACCGCGAGGTGTATAAATCGGTTGAAGCTAGCGATAAAGAAGTGGTGTTGCATTTGGAATCGGGTAAGCGCCTGCATGCCGATGCCCTGCTTTGGTGTAATGGCCGCAGCGGTAACACCGACGGTTTGGGGTTAGAGACTATTGGCTTGGAAACCGATCATCGCGGTCAGTTGGTGGTGAACGAGCACTATCAAACCACCGTGCCAAATATTTACGCGGCGGGCGATGTTATTGGTTGGCCCAGCTTGGCTAGCGCGGCCTACGATCAAGGTCGCTCGGCGGCTGCGTCGGCGCGGGGCAAGGAGAGCTGCCGTTTTGTTGACGATGTGCCGACCGGTATTTACACCCTGCCAGAGATTAGTTCGGTAGGGCTTACCGAGCGCGAACTCACCGAGGCAAAAGTGCCATATGAAGTGGGCCGTGCGTTTTTTAAAGACACTGCCCGCGGCCAGATCAGCGGCGAGACCGTGGGAATGCTCAAATTGCTATTCCATGTTGATACTTTGGAGATTCTTGGCATTCACTGCTTTGGTGCCGAGGCGGCCGAAATCATCCACATTGGTCAGGCAATAATGAAACAAAAGAACGGCGGTAATACGCTACGCTATTTTGTGACGACCACATTTAATTATCCGACCATGGCCGAGGCTTATCGTACTGCCGCCTTGAATGGTCTAAACCGCCTTTAATTGCGATGCAATCTGACGGCGACATATACCTACCTCTGCTGCATAAAAGTTAGTGGCTGCTCGCGCTTGCCGCGAGAGATTGTTGGCGATATTGCTGTAGGAATTTTGGCTTTGACGAAAGCTAAAAATTGGCGCGATGAAATAGTCGAAAATTTATATTGACAGAAATGCGAGATCATCATAAATAGTGCCCTGAACCACCACGGTTAGCCGAGGTGTTCATTCTGTATCGACGTAGTACTGGAGTGGGCAAGCAATGGCAAGTGACCTAGCAGATGACGATATCGACGATATCGTTGACGATGATTCCTCGAGCGCCGACTTTGACGAGCGTCGTGATATGGGGGGGCGCGACAGCAGTATCCGCCGTAAAATCGAGGAGCGCTTAGAGCGTAAACGCCTGATGGATGAACTGGATTTGTTGGACGATTTCGACCTGTAGTGATGTGTTGCGCCTTTCAACCGTGGGGCGAGCGCAAAGTTCATCAGCAAAACGCCACAATTTGTGGCGTTTTTCATTTATATCTCTTCGCTTTGCGCTACGGCTTGCTGAATTTCCTTCGCAGTAATACCATCGTTGTAACATAAGGGTATTTGCATGCAGTTGCCCTGAGCGTTACGGTAGGAGTCTGCCACTGGCCTAAACTATAGGCACAGCAATAATTAGTTCCATTTAACAACAGGATTTTGTAATGAACTGGAAAGCCTTGTCTGCGGTTGCGGTCATCGTCGGAATTGCGGCCTTCGTATGGTTTGTATTGGATCGTTCTGCCACTAGCGAATTTAACGATGAAGTTATGGCTACGGTGACGGACGACTCTGCAAAACCTGAAAAGACCGTTAAGGAAACCTTGGCGGTTGAATCTGAAGCCGATTACAGCGAAAAAGCGGCTGAAGTGCCAGAGCCGCCTGCCGAGATAAATGGCAGCGACGAACAGTTGCGCGCTGCTGCCGCTAAACTGTCTGCGCCTTTGGCGGGTTGGCTGCAACCCACCGAGCAAGTGCGCAAGTGGGTGTCGGCTATCGATCAACTCGCCACTTATCGCCTGCCCATTAAACATTTACCCATTGTGTACAATAAAGAGCCTTTTCTGGTGATTAAGTCCGAAAAAGGCTTGGTTAACGATCCGGGCAACTACCAGCGTTGGAACGGTATGATTTCTACTGTGACGGCGGCAGAACCTAAGAATTTGGCTATTTTTTATAAGAAATGGTCGCCGTTCTTAGAGGGAACCTACAATGAATTGGGTAATCCTCAATCCTTTGATAATCAGCTGCGAACCATGATTGAGCACTTGTTATTGGTTGAACCTATTCCTGAAGACGCCGCGTTTAAACGCCCCAAAGTTTTGTACGAGTATGTTGATCCCGTGCTGGAAAATGCCGACCCCCTGAGTAAGTGGATGTGGCGCTTAGGGCCGGACAATATGAAAAAACTTCAAGATTGGTTGCGTGAGCTGGAAAGTTACTTGTAAGCGATAAGCCCCGCCACATTAGCCAGTACCTTGCCTTGCACGGTACTGGCTGCTATCTCCACTACTTCTTTTAATTGCCAATAGTGCGAATTCTGCCAATGAGGTGGGGTTTGTCGCCAGATTTATCACGCAGCTCAAAATCCACGCCGTCAGCGAGGCTGTCGTAGTGCAATTGCACGCTGGTGGGTAAAAAAATTGGGGTTTTGAAATCGACATCGCAGGAATAGCTCACACTGTTGATTTCTGAACTCAATGCCGCCAAACACGCTGCCTTGCTCCACATGCCGTGAATGACCATGCGCTTAAAGCCCAATAATTTGGCGCTTATGTCGTGCAAATGAATCGGGTTGAAATCACCCGAGGCGCGCGCGTAGCTGCGCGCATCTTGACGGCCAATAGCAATGCTGCGGTTGTGGCTATAAACCCGAGGGCTGCTCCGCGCAGCTTTGGGCGCAGCGGCAACGTCGGTTTTACAGCGCGACAGGTAGCGACTGGTGTCTTCCCAAACCTTTTCATTGTCGACAAAGGCGCTACAGTGAAAGCTAAACTCGATACCTTTGTCGGTAATCTGATGACCAGCAACACGGCAGGTTAGGCGAACAGGGGTTTTGGCATTGATTGGTCGCAGCTGAGTAATACTATTACTTAGGTGTACGCAGCCCATGGGCGACACAGGGAATTGCTTGTCTAGCATCATTTTCATATGCAGGCGAAAGGCCTGAACGTGCAAGAAGCTGACGGGCAAAATAGTGTTGTCGGTATTAAAGCCACAGGCTTTGCGGTAGCGTTGTAATTGGCTATTAGCGCAAACGACCTTATCTACGTCTAAAGTGTAGCTGGGGAAGCGGGGGGCAGAGCTGGGCTTTTTGCGGGTAATCGCCGCTTTTAATAGCATCGGCAGCGTGCTGGGCAGGCGTTTCAGCCTCAACTCATTACTTGCGGTCATACAACTCTATCTCCATACTGGAAAATTCCAGTGGTGCGTGAGCTTGCAGTATAATGAAAAACTGCCTGCCAATAATTAGCCCGACCATGGTCTTTTATCTGGTTTTCGGCCAATAGCCACTGATTTAATCCTGTTCACCTTTATACACAATAGAAACGACGTTGAATGATTGAAGTAAGGTCCAAAAATCTCTCTGACCTCAGTGATTCCAGTTTTTTAATTCAACTGGTTTATCCCGCCATGCAGGCAATGGGCTTAGACGTAGAGCGTATTGTGAGCGAATGTCGGATATCGCCGGCTTTGCTACAAGATCGCAGCTCGCGTTTCCCCCACGCCGCCCAGCAGCAATTCTGGCGGGTGTTAGAAGAGGTGAGCGGCGATCCGCAGATTGGCCTGCACCTTGCCGACGCGGTGCAAGTATATCGAGGCCAAGTACTAGAATACCTGTTTTTAAGTAGCCCCAACTTTGGCGAGGGGCTTAAGCGCGCCCAGAATTACCAGCGCTTGGTAACCGACGCCATGCAGTTTGAGTTTCAGCTGGGGGAGGTGCAATCTAAATTGGTTTTGGGCTTCGCGGGTGATGATGGTCAAAGCCTTCGTCATCGCAACGAGTGTTTTACGCGCTTTTTAATTCGTTATTTTCAAGCCGTGACCGAGGGCGCGTTTGTTGCCGACGAAGTGAACTTGCGTCACGAGGCGGTGGGCGACGCGGCCGAGTACGCCAAGGTGATGGGCTGTTCGGTGAATTTCAAACAACAGGAAGCCTCGCTGGTTTTTGCCACCAGTATCCTGGCAACACCCTCTACCCATGCCGAGCCAGACTTGCTGCGCCTGCACGAGAAGCTGGCCAGTAAACAGCTAGAGCGGCTGTCGCGCCAAGATGTGGTGGGCGATGTGCGGCAAATCATTGCCGAAATGCTCGAGCTTGGCCAGCCGAGCTTAGAGAGCGTAGCGACTCGCTTAGATATGAATGAACGTGTGTTGCGGGCCAGATTAACCGAAGCCGGCACCAGCTTTAATCAGGTGTTAGCGGATTACCGCTGCGTATTGGCCAAGCGCCTGCTGGCGAGAACCGATGAAAGTATCGCCGACGTGGTTTACCTCACTGGCTTTTCGGAACCCAGTACATTTTATCGCGCGTTTAAACGCTGGACCGAATTAACCCCCATCGAATATCGCCAGCAAAAGAAGGCGGCGCAGAACGGTGTTAACGAGGCTGAGTAGTCCTCGCCAAGCTGGTTTTAAAAGTCATTGCGCTCCCGAAAAAAGCTCGCAAAGCGCGGTAGCCCCGTAGCGGTATAACCTTGGTATTTATACGTTATGGTGCTGCCAATTGCGGGTGGGCGGCGGCGCTGCTCATCGCTAAAGCCCGAGCCGATTTTAAATTCGCGCCCCGCTGGGGTTTTTACAATTAAGGCTCCCAGCATGCCATTGAATTTACCTTTGCCAGGAACGTGGCCAATAACGATCGCTTCGGCATCACTAAAGCGCTTCAGCTTCAATAAATCATCACTGCGTATACCGCGATACGGCGCGCTGCCTAAATGCAGCATCAGCCCTTCGCCGCCGCCGGCAATGACTGTGTCGAGCTCCTGCATCAATGCTGCTTCGTCATCGACCTTATACTGCTTTATTAATGCAATATAGGGGGAGTTGAAGGTGTGGAACAAAGTCTTGAGGCTTTGTAACCGCTGGTCGAAGTCACCCAATTCACTCGGGGCATCAAACACCATAAAGCGAATTTTTTGCCATTGGGCTGGATTGGGTATTTGGCGCCGTACTGCGCCGGAAACCTCGGCGAAATTTTCGCGCCCCATCCACAACTCGCCGTCTAGCGGGGTTTTGGGAAAGCTGCCGATAAACCACTGTGGCGCGGCAAAGGTATTTCCCTGGCGGGAGATAAGCTGGCGGCCATTCCAGTAGGCGCGAACGCCGTCGAGTTTTTCGCTAACCCAATAATCGCTAAGCCTAATATCACTGCGATAGGCTTTTGCTAGCATCAGTGCGGGTTTGTCTGGGTGTGAATCTGGTGTTACTGCGCGGCCTTGTTCTGCGTTACCGCAGAGTACAGTGAGCAACAAAAGCAATAGTACGCCTTGCTTGGCTAGCATAACGAATCGCTCCTTGATTTCGTTAGTTTTTGCGCCGCAGCGTTACGGCGGCGGCGAGGCTTAAGGATAATCCCCTATCGACGTTTCTTGCCACCTTACCCTACTCTGGGTTTGTGGAGGGCATCTTGTGTGAAATTGGACTTTGCAGATGTGTGTCGCGTCTACCCAGCGTTCCTTACTGATTCGTTGAGCTGCTGAAATTTATCGCTTTCTTAACTACCCGCTGCTGTTGATAAAACAGTATTGGTTTAAGGCGGCGACCTTTGCAGGATGCTGAATATATGGAATGAGGGTGTGTCCTTGAACGGTAAAGACCATATCGATATTTTGTGGCTGCTGGTTGCGGCGGGAATGGTACTGCTAATGCAAGCGGCGTTTCTGTGTGTAGAAAGTGGTCTTACTCGAACCAAGAACGCGATTAATGTCGCAATGAAAAACGTGGTCGACTTCGTCGTTGCGGTAATTCTGTTCTGGGTGCTTGGCTTTGGCATTATGTTCGGCGAAAGCGTTAACGGTTGGTTCGGGTTCTCCAATTTTCTCTCTGGGTCGTCGGGTTTTGACCCTTGGGAAGCGGTATTCTTCCTATTCCAAGCGATGTTCTGCGCAACCGCCGCCACCATAGTTTCGGGCGCGGTGGCAGAGCGCACGCGGTTTGATACCTATATTTTTCTCACTGTGCTTGCCAGCGCGGTAATTTACCCTTTGTTTGGCCACTGGGCGTGGGGCGGTGTGCTGGTGGGTGCTCCGGGTTGGCTTGCCGCCAGCGGATTTGTCGATTTTGCCGGTTCAACGGTCGTGCACAGTGTTGGTGGCTGGATAGCACTGGCAGCGGTATTGCTAATAGGCCCCCGTCGCGGCCGCTTTGTCGATGGTAAACCCCAGCAAATGCCGGCCTCTAATTTGCCGCTGTGTATGCTGGGCTTGGTGTTGTTTATCTTTGGCTGGATTGGTTTTAACGGCGGTAGCACTTTAGAAATGTCGATGGCGATTCCGGGCATCGTCATGAATACCATTCTTGCGGCCTGTGTGGGTTCGATTACTGCGGCTATGCTGCGCACGCGGTTGTCGCCAGACACTGACGGGCCTACGGCATTGATTAACGGTGCGCTTGCCGGTTTGGTGGCAATCACTGCCAGTTGTCACGCAGTTCACGCGGGGCAGGCGGCGATGATTGGCATGGGCGGGGCGGTGGTGATGTTACTTGGCGAGCGCTTATTGCTTAAAAACCAAGTTGACGACGCCATTGGCGCAATCCCCGTACACTTATTTGCCGGAATCTGGGGTACGGTTGCGGTCGCATTATTTGGTGACCTAGAAATACTCGGTACCGGGCTGTCGCGAATGGCGCAACTGCAAGTGCAGTTAGAGGGCATTGTGAGCTGCGGGCTGTTGGCCTTTGTATTGACTTACTGCGCCCTTAAAATTCGCGCTAGGCGCAGGCCTTTGCGGGTTAGCGCCGAAGCCGAGGATATTGGCTTGAATGTGGCTGAGCACGGCGCCAGAACGCCAATGCTAGATTTGCTCAATGCAATGGAGCTGCAGCGCACCAGCGGCGACTTGAGTGCGCGTGTGCCGGTTGAGCCGTTTACCGAAGTTGGCCAGATTGCCGGCCGTTACAATCGGGTAATGGAGGCCTTGGAGTCTGCCAATGAAAAAACTCGGCAGGTCTTGCGTGATATTCGCGACGGTATTATTACGTTTACCCGCGAAGGGGTGCTTACGAGCTTAAACCCTGGCGCCGAAAAACTACTTGGCCAAGAGGGCCGCTACGCGATTGGTAAGTCCCTAGTCGGGGTGCTTGAAAATGCTGGATTCACCACCGAGTCAGAATTTGTTGAGACCCTCTGCCAGCGGCGATTAAACCCTGCGCGCAGTAACGCTAAAGGCTTTGATTTGGAGCCAGTAATGCGCGAGGCAACGCGGTTAAGTGAAGGCCGTAGTGAACTGGTCCTAGAATTTACTTCCTTTAATACCCGCATTGACGGCAATGACGCGCCGGACACGTTCACTGCGCTAATCCGTGATATTTCTGAGCGCCGAGGTTTTGAGGATCAATTATTTGGCGAAAAGGAAATGGCTCAGGTGACCTTGGAGTCTTTGGGCGAGGGTGTTATTACCACTGACCCCGACGGTGAAGTTACCTACCTAAATGCGGTGGCGCAAAAAATTATAGGCTTAGCAAAAACCGATGCTCTACCTAAACGTTTGGCAGATTGCTTTGAGTGTATAGATGAGCAGTCAGGCGAACCGATAGAAGTTGGCCGTCTGTCGCGCACTCACTTGCGAGTTGAGCGCCACAATGCGCTTACCCTGCGGCGTAAAAAAGACGGCACCGAGGTGACGGTAAAATGCACTTCGTCACCGATTCGCAATCGTCACTTTGAGCCGGTAGGCACTGTTATTGTGTTTCAGGATGTGTCGCAGGAGCGCGAGCTGGAGCAGAAACTGAGTTATCAAGCTGCTCACGACGTGGTGACCGGCTTGATTAACCGCCGCGAGTTTGAGCATCGCCTGCGCGAAGCCCTGCACCTTGCCAAGATTGATGATAGTTGCCATGTGCTCTGCTATATCGATCTCGACCAATTTAAGATTGTTAACGATACTTGCGGGCACCATGCGGGCGACGAACTCCTGCGCCAGCTCGGCAATGTATTTACCGAGAGTGTGCGGGGCAGCGATACCGTTGGCCGTTTAGGGGGTGATGAGTTTGGTGTGATATTCGGAAATTGTTCGCTAGAGCAGGGCGCTGTATTGGCCGAGAATATTCGCGCGGAAATTGAGCGCTACCGTTTTAAGTGGGGCGAGGGGATTTTCTCAGTGGGCGGCAGCCTTGGCGTGGTGGCAATTACCAAGGAGGTAGAGAGCGCGGAAGAGGTAATGGGTATGGCTGATACCGCCTGCTTTATGGCCAAAGACGGCGGTCGTAATCGCGTACACATTCATCAGCATGACGATGCCGAAATACTCGCGCGCCGCGGCGAAATGCACTGGGCGGCGCGAATTCAGCAAGCTATAGATGAAGACCGGCTGCGCCTTTACTACCAGTCTATTGTGCCGGCAGATAAAACTACACAAGCTGCGGTCGCCCACTACGAAATATTTGTGCGCATGCTTGATGAAAACAATGAAATTGTATCGCCAGGTTCGTTTATTCCCGCGGCAGAACGCTACGACCTAATGGTAGCTATTGATCGCTGGGTGGTGCGCAATACCTTGGCGTTTATCGGCAGCAAGCCCTGCGAGCCAGCTTGCTATGCAATTAACTTGTCGGGCTCGTCGATAACCAATGCCGACTTCCTTGCCGAAATTAAAGCCTGTATTACGCGCTACAAGGTTAAGCCAGAGTGGGTGTGTTTTGAAATCACCGAAACTGCCGCCATTGCCGACCTTGCCAAGGCGCGGGTTTTTATCACTGAGCTTAAGGAGATGGGTTGTCAATTTGCCCTAGATGATTTTGGTAGCGGCCTCTCGTCTTTCGGCTACCTCAAAAGCCTGCCAGTGGACTACCTAAAAATAGACGGCATTTTTGTGCGGGATATTCTTAACGACCCTATCGACAAGGCGCTGGTCGAGACCATTAATAATGTTGGGCACTTGATGAACCTCACCACCATAGCCGAATTCGTCGAGTCTAAAGAAATAATGGACACCCTTGCCGACATCGGTGTGGATCTGGTTCAGGGTTACCACATTGATAAACCTAAACCGATCACTGAGCTGCGTGCGCGATCGACTTGGCCTCGGTAGTGCGTAATAACAAATAATGCCTTTTTTATTGAGGTTTTGTGGTATTGCGTTGGCTTATTCAGCTGGAATTCCAAATAGAGCAACCGCTAGCATAATCAGCGCGAGCAACCCGTAAATAACACTACGGCGCCGGTCTTTGCGGTGATGTGCTATCAGCACTGCGTCTATGCACTGCAATAGGTAATAGAGTGCAAACGCGCGGGAGGCAAGGCTGATAACCTCAAAAATATTAGTGAGTAGGGTAATTGCAAGGGCGAGTGCGGTAACCAGCAAATAGGCGCGGCGCGGTGGTATTTTGCTGTGCGTGGCCTCGCTGAATAAACCGCCACCGCCAATGGTGTCGGCCACCGCTGCGCTGAATTGGCTCATTAACGCCGCAATAATTAATAGCGGCGGCAGCACCCAGCTGATTTGTGCGCCAAATTGAATAATCGCGGTCTCGCTAATACCCTGTTGGAGTCCGGCCACGGGCAAGATTAAAATAATGAATAGCAGATAGATTAGCGAGGATAGTCGCTGCGCGCGGCGCATGCTGCTAACGCGAGTTGCGGCGCTGTATTCATCCCCTAAATAGCGGGAGGTTTCAAAGCCCTGCACAATAATCAACATGCCCAGCAGGCTGCGCACGCTATCGCCATTGAATATTGGCAGGCTTGGAAAGGCGGCTAACGCGGGCTTACTTAGCAGCGATAGGTCGTAGCTTAACAGCCCCGCCAACAGCCCCGCTATAATTGCCAGTTTGACCGAGACCGCATATTTTTCTAACGACTCAAGCATCTGCAAGCCGCGCCAAATACCCAATACACCAATCACCAACAAAATACCGCCGGTAATCGATTTAGACGATAAAACGACGTTAGCCGGTAGCGCTTCAAGCACAAATGCAGCCAGTAACTGCAAATAAAACGATACCGATACTACATAGGCAAAAGCGAGCACTACTCGGGATAATTGTTCGCGTTGAGCTAGGCCAAGTGGTGGGGTTTGTTTTATTAGCAGGGGCTCAACATGCAATATGTTGTAACGCATTGCATCGCCTAAGCCGTAGGCGGTAATGACAATAAGCAGCATCGCGAGCACGGCATAGTTGCCAAAGCTGGAGGTGAGCAGCGGCGCAACCACCAAAAAACCACTGCCGATTATGGAGGCTAAGGGCGTGACCGTGGCGCGCCAGTCGCGAGCGCGGCGCAGAGCTGGCAGCATCAGTGCGGTTAATACCAAAGTTGTAATAAGTAGGACAGCGGCAGTAGTCAACGTCAGGGCATCCAGTTTTTGCGAGCGCACAGTGTACGGTAATGATACAAGCCTGCGGTGCTTATCTGCATAAGTGTCGGGTGGTGTATTATGGAAAGCATCAGCAGGTGGCATATTTTTAATAGGGTGTAATGAGTTTACTACGAATTCGAGCAGGACAATCTGCACTTGAGCATATTCGAAGCAAGGGGCTTAGCCCGTCTGATATTAGTGCGGTGTTCGGTGCCTCTGGCGCTGCGAAATGGCTGGCAATATACGGTTTAGACCGCGCTATATTTTCAGAGTGGCTGGTTGATGCTCCCCAGCCGATCAATCTGTTTGGCACCTCGGTAGGCGCCTTTAAATTGGCGGGGGCGTGCCGGCAGAATCCTGGCAAAGCGCTAGATGAATTGGCACACGCTTATATTGAACAATCCTACCCCAATGGCTTTAGTGCTGACCTTATCGATAGAGAAACTCAAAAATTATTGGACTCTGTTGTTGATGCAGCGGGGCTTGATGAAATCCTCAGTCATCCGGTGTTTCGGTATCACTGCGGTAGTGTACTGGCCAAAGGCGGGTTGGCGAGTACGTCGGTAACTCGGCAAAAATACGCAATGGCCATGGCCTTTGCGCTGAATGGCTTTGGCCGCAATATACACACAAAGATCATGCAGCGGGTGATATTTGCAGACGCCAGAGCCGATGGCACCCTAGCGGGTCGCGACGCCTACACGAGCCATAGAGTTGTGTTAAACCGCGACAATTTACGTGCTGCGATAACTGGCTCTGGCTCGATTCCGGTGGTGATGCACGGCGTGAGCGACATTGTTGGCGCGCCGGCGGGTATGCACCGCGACGGCGGCTTGCTCGATTATCACCCCGTGCCAGGTAACGTGTGGCAGGGGGATGGCTTGGTGCTCTACCCACATTTTTACTCAGAAGTTACTTCTGGCTGGTTTGATAAATACTTTTTTTGGCGCAAAACTCCTAAAGCCCTGCTTGATAAAGTGGTGTTAATCAGCCCGTCGGAATCCTTCTTGGCTTCCACTGAATTAGGCCGCATTCCTGATCGTCGCGATTTCCTGCGTATGCAGGGCGACGACCCACTGCGCAAACGCCTGTGGTGGGATTCTGCGAAACGGAGCCTAGAGCTGGGTGAGGCGTTTTTAACCTTGGCAAAGTCGGGAGATATTGGCTCAATAGTAGAGCCGATTTAAGCATTGTTAATAATGCGTTGTTAATACCGATTTTTATGGCAGCCTCGGCTCGGCTGAGGGAAAGAGTGTTTGCCAAGCCTCTTCTGCACCAGCGAGCAGGCTTAAGCCGTTGGGGTAGGGTTTTTGGCATGGCTCAGCATTGAGTTCTTTTGCAATATCTGCTGCGGCAGGGGAGAAGTAGACCTTTACTTCGCAATGCAGTCGCCCTTCTGATTCATGCCGCATAAAAATTGCCATATCTTTGGGCTGCTTGGCGTCGGTGTATCGAGTCAAAAAATAATTTTCGAGGGACGCAATGGCCTCTGATGCTAGCATCGCGTCACCGAGGTTTTTAGAGAACCAATTACTCAGCGAGGCTCTGGTTTTTATTGTGGTTGTAGCTTTCATTGCCGGTGCCCGCTGCTTGAAATGAACGTTAGCGTTTGGCTTTGCTAATGATAGTTTGATGCTCAGCTTTAATTGGCATAACGCTAAAGGGACTGACATTGGCGCCGCCAGTATTGCCTTGAGGTATCAGGCCAAACGCGGTTAATGCCGCCGCGCCAACCAAGCGAAGAATTTGACCAAGAAATTCTTTGCCACCGCAGTTTCTAACGGCCCATTTCAGCATTTGCCAGTGTACATTTACGTGCCAATAGGTTGATTCTTGGCCAATAATATGGGCGTTTTCTAGGTGATGAAATTCGTTAGCTGGATCACCGCTGGCGCGGGATTTGTCGGCCAATTCCAGCTCGGCCTGCACATGTGGTGCAATATTTCTTGTGAAATTACTCGTCATATTTATGCCTCCAAATGGACGCCATTTGGGTATCCATCGTAGCCGCTGCCGATAATATCTTGCCAATCTTAGATGATTTTTTTGCACAAAGAACCTTGTTGGGCTCTGTATTACGGGTTGATTTTAAATATATGCCAAAAAAATTAACGACGCGATATTTAGGCAGTATAGCTTCCTGCTTAGGCGAGCAAATCGAACTTGCCATATTGCCAAGATTCTTTTTGTGCACTGTTTTGTGTTTTGTTTGTATCGTATTTTTTGCAGCGATGGCTATCGGCTATATTGCACATAATGATTATAATGTGATGTAGGTCTCGTTTCGCGTGGTTTGCTGCGTGATTTTTCCGCAGGGATTGTAATTGTTTCGTCATGCATTATTTGGTCTAATAGTCTACCGGCCAATTTTGGCTCGACACACTGACAGATCCGCATTTTGCAATACCTGCTGTTGTGGGAAGTGTTGCATCTACTTAACCATATTCGTTACCCGCTACCGATACTTTTGCAGGTGATTTCCGCATAGCCAATGGAGATATTCCCTATGGTGCTACCTCATAAAATTTTCACAGGCTTGGCATTTTCGCTGATCTTGTCACAGGCCGGCCACGTAGCCGCTGATCCGATTACTGACTTTTTGGAGTCAATTGGTGCTGGTCAATTGCAGAATGTTACGCAACCAGTGGGCGATATCAGTGCTTCGGTATTAGATCCCAACGGTACCGGCGATAATGATTTTGTTGGTGCTGATTTATTGAATTCTGAAAATGATCTGGGCGCCACGCTAGCGTCAGGCGAGTTGCTTGGATTCGGCAATAATACGGGAACCGCGACAGCAATTCCTCTGGATGCTTTAGGTTTGAGCCAATTGCTGGATGCCTTAGGCTTGACCTACGACACTGGATTGGCAACTCAATTGCGTGGGCTGCTGGGTCCAGATGGCACTGTTACCCTCACCGTTGTCGATAGCATTGACCAACTGACGGCAATGATTAGTGATGGCAGTTTACAAGTAAGTGAATTGGGCGGCTTGCCAGGTTTGAATGACCAACCCTTGGGTTTGGCTATTTTGGGTGAACCCAATTCTGGCAACGCAAGCGCTGATGGTTTGGCGGGTATTGCTCTGCTAACAGATGGCGCCTCTGGAAATGGCGGCTTAATCGGCTTGTCAGTTCTTGGCGGAAACAATGCTGGCAACGGTGACCTTATCGGGGTTTCTGTGCTAGGTGGTGCCAATAGTGGCAATAGCGACACGCTTGGCGTTGCCGTGTTAAACGGCAGTGATAGTGGTAACGGTGGCAGTGTTGGCGCCGGTGTTTTAAATGGTGACAATAGTGCCAATGGCGATTCTGCTGCGGTGGGTGTGCTCAATGGTAATAATTCTGCCAATGCTGATGCACTGGCTATTGCCGCACTAAACGACGATAACTCGGGCAACTCTGATTTTGGTTCGGTAGCGGCATTAAATGGCGATAATTCCGGTAATACCGGTACGCTAGCGGTGGCGGCAATCAATGGCGCAAATTCAGGTAATACCGACTTCACCAGTGTTGCCGCGCTGAATGGGCCTAACTCTGGCGCCGGCGGTGCCATTACGGTTGCAGCGATTAATACTCCTAGCAATGAAGACAACAGTGGCGCGACGGATTGTACTGCTTCCGGCGCAACAGGTTGCCCTAACACTGAATTTTTGAAACAAATGGATGGCTGTATCGATAGTGATAGCGATGGCGTTTGCAACGAGTATGACCAGTGTGCAGATACCCCTGCTGCCACTTTGGTTGATTTCGATGGCTGCATTCCACCCGATGGTGAAGAGGTGCTTAAAGAAGGTGTGCCATTGGTATTGCGTGGCGTCAATTTTGAATTTGACAAAGACGTGCTGACGTCTGTTTCTACACCGATATTGGAACATGCGGTAAGCGTGCTAAATGCTCAACCTGAGGCCTTGGTGTCCATCGATGGCCACACTGATTCAAAAGGTGACGATGACTACAATCAACGCCTGTCTTATCGCCGTGCACGCACAGTTTACTTGTACCTTGTTAATTCAGGTATCGACGGAGATCGCTTAGTGTACCGTGGTGCTGGCGAAAGTATGCCGATAGCCCCAAACACCTACGAGGACGGCAGCGACAATCCAATTGGACGTGCAGAAAACCGCCGAGTTGAACTGAACATTCTCTCACCGGAAGATTTTGCGGTAGCAAAGCAAAATAACGAACAAGATTAATAAAACCACAGAATTGTAAGGAGCGCTAAGTCGCGCTGTACTAAATGATATTTGCGAGTTGATGCACATCAGACAGATCGGCATCGGCTTGCATAAACTGAATATTGATTATTAAGGGATGGGCACTATGGCTATTGATCTTCCTCCGGCGCTTCCGCCACAGTTAGTAACACTGCAAGAAATTCAATCCTATTCATCGGGCGCGCCATACGTGGGTAATGTGAATGGCTACCAGCTGAATATTAGCGGCCAACACTATTTGAGTAACGATGAGTTAGACCGAGTGATGGCTGCGGCCAAAACAACGTCGCAGGCCATTATTTTGATGAATGCGCAAGTCGCGTTAAAAGGCCACTATTTAGTCAGTATGGTTTACGTGCCAGACGGTAAAGTGGTTTATGTGCACGCCGTTCAGAAGCGAGTGAGCCGTGTTGAGGGTGAAGGCATTGCTGGCTACTTCGACTCGATTGTCGGCGACGTTGATTTAACCCGCAGTGAATTTGATCGCGCGCGCGTAATGGCCAATGTTAAAAGCGAGCGAGTTGGTGTGAACTACACCAGTTCTTTTCGTGTTGATAACGACGGCGAAGGCGTCACCCTCGTACTTAATCCGCAGCCGGTTGAAGATCACGACGCCACTGACCTAATCCTGCAGCTTGGTAATCAGGGCAGTCGTTATGTAGGTCGCTACTTTGGTGACATCGCACTTAACCACAACTTTAGCGGTGGCGCTAAAGGGTCTATTGGGTATGAGACGGCGTTTACCGAGTGGGGTGAATCTCGCGGAGGCGAAGATTATCACCGCATACAAATAGGCTTGGATAAACCCTTTGCGTCGGGATTGTACGGCGTAACAGCAAGTCATGTTGAATACGCGCAGAACCTTGGCAGTAACGCTGGTGACGCTGGGTCCCAAGGCTTGTGTCAGGTATTGGGGGCACTGGGCTTGTGTACGCCGGCTGCGTCCGCAAGTGCTAGTGTCGATTTAGAGGCGGACATAAATGTTGTCGGCTTAAGCGGTGAACAAGTGCTCGCTAGCGACCTTGATTATCGCTTTAATCTGTTTGAACGTTTGGATTATGTTGATTCGCAAATTGACGTCGATGGCTTTGACCCCATACAAGATGAAAAATACGCCACACTAGAGTTAGGCGTAAAGTACTTCGCCGCACACGCCATCAGTAATCAGCGCTTGTTACGTTGGTCGGCGCAGTTGTCGGTAAAAGGCGGCGTGACTGGCGATGATGGCACCTTAGGTACATATGACGACTTTATAGCGGCTAATCCCGCTGCGGCCCTGTCAGCACAGATTTCGCCAGCAGCGCGCACCGCTGAATTTATTACCCTGAAACCGAAATTATCTCTCAAGCTCCCCGTGAGCGATGCGGGCTCATTTAACATTAATGTGTTAGCCCAATATTCGGATGAGCAAGTACCTCAGCAGCAGCAGTGGGTACTGGGTGGCATGAGTTCGATCAGCGCGTATCTGCCTGGTGTATTGGCAGGTGACAGCGGTTATTTTGGTATTGCTAACTATGAGCATCAAATTGACTTTTCAGGCGTGAAGATCACTGGCTCAATATTCACCGAATACGGCGCAGCGTGGTATGAAAATGTTTCGGGTGCAGCGGGTGACGAGCGCAGTATTGCCGACGCCGGTGTGCGTGTAAGCGCAGACTTCGGCTGGGGGCTTACTCTGGATGCGGTCGCGGCACGTAATATTGCTGACGATGGTTTCGACGTTAACGACGAGATCGAGCGCCTAGAAACCGATTTCTACGTAGTACTCAAAAAAGTCTTCTGACCAAAGGGAGGCAGCTTCCCTGCAGGGCGTGATTAGCGCGCAATGTTGGGAAGTGTTGTGATTCGCTCAGTACCCAAAGTGGCCTTTAAGCTTACGGTTTATATACGGATGCTACGATTGAGTTTGAGTGCGTCACATAGACCGCGTTTCTAGACTTGTTGCAGCGGGCTTAGCATAATTTTCCCCGCCTTAATTGAACCCCGCAGCTACTATTAGCTGCGGGGTTTTTTGGTTTTTGGGGCTAAACTAACGCTTACGCACCAAACCAGGATTGGCCGCAAACACGCACAGTATTACCGCTAACACCGCGTGAAGCCGGATTGCCGAAGAAGGCGATTGTTTCAGCTACATCTACCGGTAGGCCGCCTTGGGATAGCGAGTTTAAACGGCGGCCAAACATGCGGGTGAACAGGGGAATGGCCGCGGTCATGGCGGTTTCAATAAAGCCAGGCGCCACGGCGTTAACAGTAATGTTGCGCGCCGCCAGCTCTTCTGATTTGGCCATAAAGTCGACATAGCCAATAACACCGGCTTTAGATGCCGCGTAGTTGGTTTGGCCGCGCTGGCCGCCGATGCCGTTCATAGAAGAAACACCAATGATGCTGCCGCCATCGTTAAGCGCGCCGCTGCTGAGCAGCTCGCTGGTAATGCGCTGGGCAGCGGCGAGGTTGATGTCTAAAGTCATCTGCCAGAACTGCTCAGACATATTGGCAATGGTTTTGTCGCGGGTTACACCGGCGTTGTGAACTACAATGTCGGCGCCGCCCAAAGCTTTAAGGGCTGCGGCGATTTTTGCGGGGGCATCGCTGCTGGTAATGTCGGCAATAACTGGCTGGCCTTTAAGGCGAGTCATGACCAATGCGAGTTCTTTTTCCATTTGCACTACATCGACACCAACAACGGTGGCGCCGTCACGGGCAAGGGTTTCGGCAATGGCTTCGCCAATGCCCCGCGAGGCACCAGTAACGAGGGCGATTTTGCCTGCCAAAGGTTTGTGCCAATCGGCGGTTTCGTTTACTGCGGCGCTGCGCACTTTTATAACTTGGCCACTAATGTAGGCAGACTTGGGCGACAGCACAAAGCGCAGGCTGCTGTCTAGGTTGGCTTCGGCGCCTTCGGCGACGGTAATCAGCTGGGCGGTTGCGCCCTTGCTACCAACTTCTTTGGCCAGTGAGCGGCTCAGGCCCTCTAAGGCGCGCTGGGCAGCGGCCGCTTCGGGGGTGGCGCACTCCATGTGCGGCCGGCCCAGAATAACAATGCGGCCGCTGGGGCGTAATTTGCGAATATTGGCGTTGAAGAAGCGGTAGGCTTGAATTAATTGCAGTCCGTCGGTAAAGCCACTGCCGTCAAAAACCAGTGCCTGGTAGCGCTCAGCGACCACCGTTTCTGGGGCCTTGCTGGCTTGGGCGGCGCACTCAGTGGTTAGCGCGAGGCTGGCGTCGCTGTCGTTAAGATTGCGCAGGGTGGCATCAACTAACTGCGCGTTGTTGCCCGCACCGAACAGCAGGGCGCCCGAGAAAAAGTTATTTTGCTCGGCGTGGTAGCGCAATAATTCGGTGGGTACGGTTACGCCGAGCGCGCCCATGATTTTTTTGCCGACGCTGGAATTGATCAAATTTTCGATTTTGTCGCTCATGCTGTGTGCTCCGCAGCCCTATGGGGCTATTGTCTGAATTCAGTTTACATTGCCTAGGCTCAGGGGTATTTTTTGCTAATGTTGGCCCGACAATTTCTTGATAACTGCGTTGTGTTGGGCATTGTAACGACTCTATAAGCTAACATGATTGACAGTGGCGCGCCTGCTGGCCGTCGCTTCAGCCAATGCTGGGGAATTCAGGCTTGTTACACTGCGCGCACTTTAGGCTTTACTCAATATCCTTATTTTTAATACTGAGGTCCAGATATGACACAGGCTATTAAGCGCGTTGCAATTATTGGCGGTAACCGTATTCCCTTTACTCGCTCCAACACTGCGTATTTTGGCGTCAGCAATCAGACAATGCTCACTGCGGCCATAGAAGGCTTGGTGCAGCGCTATAATTTGCAGGGCGAGTGTTTGGGCGAAGTGGCCGCCGGTGCGGTGATGAAGCACAGCCGCGACTTTAACCTAACGCGAGAATCGGTATTGGGCACCTCGCTGCACGCCAATACCCCGTGTTTTGATATTCAGCAAGCCTGTGGCACTGGCTTGCAGGCCATTAATTTGGTGGCCAACAAAATCGCCCTCGGTCAGATTGATGCCGGTATTGCCGGTGGCGTTGATACCACCTCTGATGCGCCGATTGGTGTGAGCGAAGGTCTGCGTAAAATTTTACTGCAAGTCAACAAGGCGCGCTCGTTTGGCGAACGCGTTAAGCCCTTCCTGCAGCTGCGCGCTAAAGACGTGGGCGTGTTGATTCCCGCCAATGCTGAGCCGCGCACCCGCATGTCGATGGGCGGTCACACCGAAATTACCGCCAAAGCGTGGCAAATTCCCCGCGACCAGCAAGACGAGTTGGCGGCGGCAAGTCACCAGAACTTAGCGGCAGCTTACGATCGCGGCTTTTTCAGCGACTTAATTACGCCGTTCAATGGCGTGAACAAAGACAATATTCTGCGTCCCGATACCACCGCAGAAAAGTTAGCCGGCTTAAAGCCAGCTTTTGACAAAGAAAGCGGGCAGGGCACGTTAACGGCTGGTAACTCATCTACCCTAACCGACGGTGCTTCCGTGGTGTTATTGGCCAGTGAAGAGTGGGCTGCTGAACATAACTTGCCAGTTCGCGCATATTTGAGCTTTGTCGAAACCGCAGCGGTGGACTTTTTCGGTAAAGATGGCGCCTCTGAGAAAGAAGGATTACTTCTGGCTCCAGCCTACGCTGTGCCACGGATGCTGGCTAAAGCGGGCTTGAGCTTGCAGGATTTTGACTATTACGAAATTCACGAAGCCTTTGCCGCTCAGGTCTTGGCAACAATGAAGGCATGGGAAGATGAGTCGTTCTGTAAAGACAAGTTGGGACTAGATAAAGCACTGGGTAGTATTGATCGCAGCAAACTGAATGTGAACGGCAGTTCATTGGCGGCGGGTCATCCCTTTGCGGCTACAGGCGGTCGTATTGTAGCGACCTTGGCAAAAATGCTTGAAGAGAAGGGCAGCGGTCGCGGCTTGATTTCGATCTGCGCGGCAGGCGGTCAGGGCGTAACGGCGATTATTGAGCGTTAAGTTCGCTGCGCCTCTTTGGGGAGGCTTTCGCGTTTTAAATAAAAGGCCAGCTTAAGGAAGCTGGCCTTTTTGTTTTTCTGCAGTGCATTATTTTCCGTAGCTAGCACAATCGCCTAGCTCAAAGCCCATTACTTTTTCGTCTGCACAGGCGCTACAGGCATTGCCGTAGGTTTGGTGGCGCTTTGACGGGCAGGGCGTTGTTACGCAGCGAATGCCGGTGTCAACATGGCCGCAGACGGGCTTGTATTCTCTGGTACACATCTCTGGGCGAGGCGCTTCGCAGGTTTTAAAACCCTCGACAACGGCAGCATCGGGTGCCGGCTTAGAGCTTGCGCAGGCGCTGAGTAAGCCCCCCGCCAACAGCAATAATAAGCTTAGTTTCACAGCGCGTAGGTAAATAGTTGATGGCATCGGTCGGTCCATTGTTGTGCGTGGTTAAGAGGTATCAGGTACGGCAAGGGAACCCTGAGTCCAAAAAGTCATCATAGTAAACAGCTATCGTATCTATCGTAATTAAAAATTTTAGATATGGATAGGCTTTTGCTAGTCTGGCATCAAGACTTAGAAATTCACAGGAGTATGTCATGGAAAACATTGATATTGGTATTAGCGAAGCAAACCGTGAAGAGATCGCGGGTGGCTTAAAAGCTTTGCTTGCTGATTCTTACACCTTGTACCTACAAACTCACAACTTTCATTGGAATGTGACCGGCCCGCGTTTTCGCGATCTGCATTTGATGTTTGAAGAGCATTACACTGAATTGGCGGTGGCGGTTGATGATATTGCCGAGCGCATTCGTACGCTTGACGTTGCTGCGCCGGGTACCTACAAGGAGTTTGCGCGTTTAAGTTCGATTGAAGAGATTGACGGTGTGCCCTCTGCCGAGGACATGGTCGACATCCTTACCCGTGGCCACGAGCAAGTTGTAAAAAGCTGCCGCGCGGCCTTAAAAGTGGCGCAGCAGGGCGATGATGAGTCTACCGCCTCGCTGGTGTCTGACCGCATGCGCATACACGAGAAAACCGCGTGGATGCTGCGTGCCATTAATAAATAAGTTGGTTTTGTATTTTTCTTTGTAACAAGGCCTAGCGCGCCTCGTCTTAATTGCATATCCAAGGTCGGCCACTGCTCGGCGGCCTTGTGCTCTGTTCGCAACGTGGAGTATGTGCAATGAACATGCGAGGTGCAGTGGCAACGCTGTTATGCGTGCTGGCAACTGCCAATGCGCAATCTCTAGAGCTGCGCAGCGCTACAATGGCAACGGCAACTATTGAGCTATACACCTCTGAGGGGTGTAGCAGTTGTCCGCCAGCCGATGTGTGGTTGTCTTCCCTTAAATACGATCCCCAATTATTTACGCGCTTTATTCCCATGGCTTTTCATGTGGATTACTGGAATCAGCTGGGTTGGCGAGATCGCTTTTCCGCAGCGGCTTACTCTACTCGCCAGCGGCAAATGCAGGCTCATGCTGTGTTGTCGCAGGTGTATACCCCAGGTTTTGTGGTGAACAACGCAGAATGGCGGGGGTGGTTTAAACGCGGCAGTAAGCCGTCGGCGGCGCAGCTTGTGAATCCAAACCGAGACGCAGGCGTGCTAACGGCGCTATGGGAAAGCCCAGACGATTTCATTGCGGTGGATTTTAAGCCTCAGGTGTTAGCAGATAAGTCGCTATGGGCAAATATTGCGATATTGGGTATGGGCTTAACAACACAAGTACAGCGCGGTGAAAATAGTGGTAGAACCTTGGCCCACGACTTTGTGGTGTTGAGCCTGGAGCGGCAGCCGCTTGCAGGCGATATTTCTGATAGTTACAGTGCGCGGTTTAAGCCGCCCAGTATCCCTGAGCGGGGACAGCAGCAGAGTGTTTTGGTGGTGTGGGTGTCTGCGGGAAATTCGCCGGCAATCGTGCAGGCGGTAGCGGGGATTTTAGAGTGATGTACTTGCTTAGGCTCACACCGCACTTGGGATTTTGCCCGTGTTTCCCCGTTTCACTTCGTACATTCTTTGGTCTGCGACTTTGAGCAATGATTCGTAATCTTCGCCGTGTCTAGGATAGACCGCATAGCCGATGCTAACGGAGATTTGATAAGAGAGATTTTCTAATTGTATTGGCTCGGCCAAGGCCTTGGAATATGAATATATTTTCTTCTGTATTATTTCACTGTCGCCTAGGCCTGGTAATAGCATGCAAAACTCGTCACCGCCAAGGCGAGCGACAATGTCGCTGCCGCGACTTTGGCTGCGTAAACGCCTGCCAAATTTCACTAAAATAATATCGCCGCAGTGATGGCCAAGGGTGTCATTAATTTTTTTAAAATCGTTTAAATCAAAATACAAAACGCAGAAGACGCTGTCGTTAAGTTTGGCGTTAAATATTGCGCGCTCGATCTCTTTAATAAAATGACGACGATTGGCTAAATCTGTGAGGCTGTCGTGGTGTGCTAAATGCACAACATTGCGGTGCTCAGCGTCCACGAGTTTGCGCAGTTTTCGGGTTGATAGATCGTAGTGCACCGTAATAAAAATAGTAAATGCCGTGGCGGTGAAGATGCCGACAAACTCGGCCAGAATTTGAGTTTGTGGCGCTACTACATTCATTACAACAACACCTTTTTGCGCCGCTAAATAGAGGCACAGGCTTGCAATAAATACAATGGCACTCCAAATAACTCCCGCTACGGCGCCAATGCTAAGGGTAGCCAAGGCGGGAATAATAACGATACAGGGCGTTATAGGCGAATAAATGCCGCCGGTGTTTAGGACAACATAGAGTAGCCCGCAACTGAGTGTGGTGATGAAAATATTTACAGCCAAAAACAAGCGGTTAGCGAGACGAATTGTAAATAATGAAACGATAATGCCGCCGATGGCGAATAATGAAAATTCGCTTAATAAATTGCGGCTTTCTATTTCGATATGTTCCCAAAACTGACTGGCAAGTACTACTGTTGTAATGTAAAACAGCGTTGCCCACAGCACTCTTACAACAAAGCGGTTTCGATGTAATTTATAGTCGCTTATTCCGCTTGCGTTGGGCAACCACGGTTCGATGAGGTGGGTTTTAAATAAGCTGCGGATTCTATGCGTCGGGGTCCGTCTCGATGTTGGAAATCATTATTTTTGTGCAATGGAATGCACGCTCCATTACTCACTACACCAAATACCTCCCGTGTAATGTAGTGAATTGTCATCATAGTCAATAATGGCGCTGCTCGCTACCGCATTGCTGGAAAACCATAAAGTATGCAAGGCATGGTTTTAGATTGTGAGCGGCGTTGCTTTGGGCGAGGGTGTGTATTTGCGAGTAGTAACCGCCCTAGAAATAAAACTCCAAGCCTAATTCAAGATAGCTGTCGCGGCGAATCATATACAGTGGGTCATCGCTACGTGTGCTGTGAAAGTGATATAGCTCGCCAACTAGGCGCACGGTGTCGCCAATACGGGTGCTGGCTTCGATGACCGCTGAACGGCTTTGAGCGTCGTCGAGATCTTGGCTCAGGCCAAATAAAATTTCACTGGAGGCAATGTCATTCAAACTGAGGCGGCCGCCGGTGAACAGATCATTTTGGAAAATCCCCGCCTGCGCCGTGCTGCGGCTGTCCCAAGAATATTCCAGTAGCAGGCCTAAATCCCAGAAGCGGCGATTAATGCCGGTGAAGGTATATTCAAAACCGGCGGTACTGGCGCTAAGATCTTCGGCCGGAGAGTGACCAATACCACGGCGATGAATGGCTTCTAGCTTCCACAACCAATTGCCGCTGATGTATTGGGCATCGATGCCGCTTTGTTCAATTAGCGGGTAATAGGCCGCTAGGGCAATGCCACCGTTATGGCTTATTGCTTGGTAGAGGGGTTCCCGCGAGGTGCCTTGAAACCAAGATAAGCCCAAATTCCAGTCGCCTAAATAATGACTCCAGCGCAGGGCGTAGTCGATATGATTTTCTTTTTTGCTACTTTGGTAAAATTCTTGGTTATTGACAGTGGCGGGGGTAGAGCGCAGGCGGCCCGCTTCGCCCGCAAACTGCCGGGGCCGAAACTGGGGCAGTATAAAAACATCGATCACGCCCCAGCCTTTAATACTGGCGAAGTGAATCATGGGCTGGCCGAGCTTGTCTTCGCCGTCGGCGGACTCGACAAAATCAGTTTGATTAATAATGTCGACTAATTGCTGGGACTCGGTAACGCCCCAGAATACGGTGTTAATACCCACGCTCAGCTCCCAGTCGGCGCCGACGTGCTGCCAGTAAAATTCCCGCAGATCGCCGTGGCTGCGCTCCTCGTCTAGGGAGTCGTAGCGGTAAAAGGCCTTGATATTAAAACTGTCGTCGCCGTCATTCCACTGTCTAAACCACTCGGGTGCAATCACCGCGGAGAGGGTTTCGGAACCTTGCGCCTGCTCGGCGGCCGACATCGGGTAAGTGCGGCCCTGTATGCCGATATAGCCGAGTAACTCGCTGTGTGCGCATAAGGGCAGCAGCGTGATTGTGGCTAAGCTAAGACCTTGTAAGGTAGTGAGGCAATACTTCATAAACCCGCCCTTAGCGCGCCCGTTTCAGACTGTTTTCGGTAAAGTCGCTCTCGTCGAGACCCGTGCCAAACTGGTAGTTGCGCAAAAATACCTCGGTGCGCCGCTGGTTTTTGTGATTAACCATGCTCTGAGTGGTGGGGCGCCAGAATTTATCGAGATGTAATTTATAGTCCGACAGGGTGAGGGTTTTAAGCAGGGTGTCCTTGCGATCGTAGAAATCAATTTTAAGGACGCGATAGTGGGTCTTATCTACCCAAGCTACTTGTTTGCGGTAGCCGGAGTACTGGTCGCGTGGAGTGGATTCAATAACAAAGCAGTCTTGACCGTCCACAGTTTCATCGCGCAGCCAGCGGTAGTCGTATTGTTCTACTTCAAAGGAGTTCAGATCTTCGTAGGCAAATTCGCTGCCCATAAACGGTCCGGACTTATTTTTGGACGAGATGCGCTTAACTCGCTTAAGCGCGGGCAAGTACAACCATTGGTCATCCATGGCATTGGTGTGGGTGAAGCTGAGGAATGCTGTGCCCTTAACGTCGTTGGGGCTGTCGAAGATGGTCATAGATTTATCGCCGTCATCGGCAACTTCCAAGGCGAGTATGCGCATCTCGCGGCGGCTTTCGCGCTTGCCACTGTGCAATACCATTTCCATGTCGGCGCTGCTGTCTTGCCAGCCGCGGTCGCGGGCTTTCATCTCTTTGGCAATGGTGAGGCCTTTGGCTTGTGGAGAAAGCTGTTGAGTGGCCGCAGATGATGTCTCTTGTGCTGTACTGGGAAGTGGCAGTAATAGGCTAAAAGCAAGACTAATACTAAGTGCTAGCGGTTTTATTATGGTCACGTGGCAAGCTCCGGAGCGACAGGGGGGTTAGCAATTATACATTTGTAGGGACGGGTGAACTTAAAGCATAATCGGGCCATAAATCAAATTTGCTTAGTTTGTGCGCGCAGTGGCCTTCGCTGGACTCACCGCAGGCGATAATAATAAACAGGGGAGTTGCTGCCGAGTATGGCTATTCAGGGTAATAAATTTGTCGACAAAGTGGATCAGCTATTTGGCCATTTAGCCGAATGGGCGGTTAATCATCGCGCGATCGTTTTACTGTTGTCCCTGCTGTTTTTGAGTGCGGGTTTGTTCTTCGCTAGCATGGTGAAGAGCGACAATAGCCTTGATGCTTATTTTGATAAAAGTGATCCGGCTTATATTGCTTACACTGAATATTTAGATGAGTTCTTGTCGGACGAAGTCACTTATATAGTCTATAAGGTGCCAGAGCGTGCTCACGGGCCTTTTAATATTGATGCCATGCGCCAAATTGCCCAGCTCAGTCAGGCCTTCACTGACGAGGTTCCCTATGTACGTGATGTGATTAGCCTGCCGACGGTGGAGTTTATTCGCGCCGACGGCGATTCGATTAGCGTTGATGAGCTGATGTTGGATTTTCCTCAGAGTCAGGCTGAACTGCTGGAACTGCGCAAAGAGGTCTTAAATCGCCCCCTGTATGTTAATTACCTGATTAACGCCAAGGCGGACTACGCCGCGATTATTTTAGAAATGGAACGCAGCAGCGTTGACCCGCTAGAAAAGATTATTTACGACGAGGAATTGGGTAACCAGTTAGAGAACCTCTACCCCCAGGTCAGCGACAATAAAATACGCGAAATACTGGCAAGGCCAGAGTACGCCGGTATCGACTTTTTTGTGACCGGCGACGTGCCAATGAACTCGGCCTATAACCATGTGTTTATGGAAGACGCCGCCATTGGCACCGCAGTGACCTTGGTGATATTAGCCATTCTCTCTGCCATTCTGTTTAGGGCAAGCGTTATTGCTTTGCTCGGCCCGCTCGCGGTGGTATTGCTCAGTATTGTGATGGTAATGGGCATGATGGGCGCCTTTGGCTGGGTGCTGGGTTTGTTCTTTGGCATTGTGCCCACCTTAATTTGCGCGGTTGGTGTGGCGCAAGCAGTGCATATTTTATTGGAGTTTCAGCGCGCCTACGGCGAAACCGGCGATCGCAAGGCCTCGGTCAAGGCCGCTATAGCTAAGGTGGGGGGCGCTTGCTTGCTAGCCTCAATTACCACCGCCGTTGGCTTTTTGGTGATGACGGTGTCGCAGCTCAAGGGCTTGAGCGAGATGGCTTTATATGCGGCATCTGGGGTGATTTTCACCTTTTTATTGTCTATGACCTTGCTCGTAGTGGTTTTATCTTTTGGCAAGCCAAGCAACGTAAAGGCAAGGCCTGAGCAAGTAAAAGCCACGGTATTGCCAGTGATTTTGCGCGCCGTGGAGGCCTGCATTGCGGTCAACCTCAAGCGGCCAATGACGTTGCTAGCACTGGGCGGGGCGGTGCTACTGGTATCGTTTATTGGTTTGGCTCAGATCAAAGTAGATTTTAATTTCTTAGAAGACTTTAAGCCCCACGTTGAGTGGCGCCAAGATACTGAACTGGCCGAAAGTGTCATGGGCGGCATTCTAAATGTGACTTATATCATCGACACCAATGACGCCGAAGGTGTTAAACGCCCCGATTTATTAAAGGCCATTGAAAGTGTGCAAAACTTTGCCGAGTCGCAGCCGCTGGTTAAAAAAGCTTACTCGGTAGTGGATATACAAAAAGACCTCAATCGCAGTTTTCACGGCGACGACCCCGCTTGGTATCGACTGCCGGACGCGCGGGATTTAATCGCGCAATATTTCTTGGTTTACGAAATTTCCGGTGGCGAAGAGTTGCAGGAGTTTGTGTCCCAGGATTATAGCCGCACAGTGATGGAACTGCGGGTAGAAATGACCGGCTCGGCGGCAATTACCGAACTGCTAAAAACCATCGATGACTATATCGCGGCAAACCCATTGCCTAACGCCCAAGTGCGTAAAACGGGTATTGGCCTAATGTGGGTGAAAATGGGTGAGTACATTGCCGAGACTCAGCTCTATGGTTATAGCCTTATATTTATTATGGTTGCTGGCTTTTTGTGTGTGGCCTTTGGTTCGGTAAAAGTGGGTATGTTGGCGATGATCCCCAATTTGGCGCCGGTAATTGTGGTGTTGGGGGTAATGGGTTGGCTGGGTATTCACCTCGACTATATGAAACTATTGTTAGCGACCATTGCCATTGGTATTGCCGTGGACGACACCTTGCATTTGGTGATTCGATTTCGGCGCTGCTTTTTACAAACTGGCAATTACCGCCGTGCGCTTGAAGACGCTATGCGTGATGTAGGCCCTGCGCTAGTGATTACTACGGTAATACTGATCGGCGCGTTTTCCTGCTATTTGCTGTCGAATATGGCGATTATCTCTAGCTTTGGAGTATTGCTGTGCGTGGCAATTAGCGTGGCACTATTGGCTGATATGCTATTTATGCCTGCGTTATTATTAATCACCAAACCCTTTGGTCCGGAATTTGAGCCTAAGAACACGGTTTGATCGCAGCGTTAGGCTTACTTAATGGCTATCTAGGCAGTTTACATCAACTCTCGGTTTCGCCGTGGCGGCCACGGCCATTGCTAAAGCTGTGGGCGCCAGCGAGGGTTTCACCCGATGCGAGCGTTATTGCCGCCAAGGTGAACTCATTGCGAATGGCCTGCTCCTCATCCATGCCCCATTGCTGGTAAGCGCTGAGCCGGTCGTTGCGCAAGCACTGCTGGGGAAAGGCAGCAATTTGCAGTGCCAGTTGCTCAGCACTATCACGCAGGTTGTGAACACTCACTACGCGGTTAATTAGTCCGATCCCGTGAGCTTCTGCGGCGTCGACGGCGCGGCCGGTTAGAATCATATCCATAGCGCGGCTCATGCCTATTAACCGCGGCAGGCGCACCGTGCCGCCGTCGATAAGCGGCACCCCAAAGCGTCGGCAAAATACCCCAAAAATGGCGCGTTCGGTGGCAATGCGCATATCGCACCACAGTGCTAATTCGAGTCCGCCGGCCACGCAATAGCCGTCTATGGCGGCAATTACTGGCTTGCTAAGTTGCATCCGGCTAGGCCCCATAGGGCCGATACCTTCGGTGTTAAGTGGGTTGCGTTGCACGGGATCGTCGCTGGCCACGGCCTTTAAATCTGCGCCCGCACAAAAATGATCTTCGGCGCCGCAGAGAATAGCGACCGATAACTCTGGGTCGCTATCAAAAGCTTGAAACGCCTTGGCGAGGGCGTGGGCGGTTTTGCCGTCTACAGCGTTGCGGGCGAGGGGCCGATTAATAGTGACCCACAGCAGTGGTGGACGGCGGTCGATTTGAATCTGCGTAGCTGAAGTCATAAATGCCTCTGGCCTTAGGTTTTATTAGTGAACTTATCATGGCATTTTTGTCGCGGGCTGTCTGGTGGTGTCAGTGCTTGCGGGTATGTGTATAGCACTTTACTGGAAACTCAACCATTGGCCCTAGGTGCCACTTTCAATAGTCCGCGTTTTGCCTAATTTGTGCGAGCGGTGCAAAATAGCGGGCTTGGCGGCAAAAATGGAATGTTGGCCGCTAAATAATAATCGGATTAATCCGAAATAAAGCCCACCTTGGGCGCACTCACTAATCAATGCTATTAACAGGAAATAACTATGGGACCACTTAGCGGAATACGGATTATTGAACTGGAAGGACTGGGGCCTGCCCCCTTTGCCGGCATGATGTTCGCAGACATGGGCGCCGAGGTAATTTCGATTACCCGCAAATCTGCCGCTGCCGACGCCCCAGTAGCCAATATTATTAGTGAGCGGGGCAAGAAATCCATCGCCCTTAACTTAAAAGCCCCCCGCGGAGTGGAAGCAGTATTGAAACTGTGTGAATCGGCCGATGCGCTGATTGAAGGTTTTCGGCCCGGTGTGGCCGAGCGCTTGGGCATTGGCCCAGAGCAGTGCTTAGCTCGCAACCCAAAATTGGTCTTTGGCCGCATGACCGGTTGGGGCCAGACCGGCCCAATGGCGCAGGCCGCTGGGCACGACATTAACTACATTTCCCTGTCTGGTGCGCTGCATGCCATGGGCCGCGCTGGCGACAAGCCGGTACCCCCCGCTAATTTGGTGGGCGACTTTGGTGGCGGTGGTATGTTCTTGGCCTTTGGTGTGGTATCGGCGATTTTAGAGGCCAGTCGCAGCGGTAAAGGCCAGGTGGTCGATACCTCGATGGTAGAGGGTTCGGCGGCACTCATGCATATGGTGTACTGCTTCTATAACCAGAAACTTTGGAAAGACGAGCGCGGCGTTAATTTGCTGGATACCGGCGCACATTTTTATGAAACCTACGAAACCAGCGACGCGAAGCATGTGTCGATCGGTCCCATTGAACCTCAGTTTTACCACATTCTTAAAGAAAAACTGGGTCTAGACGAAGACAGCTTCGGCGCGCAAATGGATACCGCACGTTGGCCTGAACTGAAGCAGAAACTTACTGCAATATTTTTGACCAAAACCCGCGACCAGTGGTGCGAGGTATTTGAAGGCTCAGACGCCTGTTTTGCGCCAATACTGTCGATGGCTGAAGCGCCAAAACACCCACACAATGTTGCCAGAAAATCCTTTATTGAAGTAGAAGGTCAAATACAGCCAGGGCCAGCGCCTAAATTTAGTCGCACTGAGCCCCAAGTGCTAAAGGGCGCACCGCGTCCAGGTAGCGATACTGAATCGGTACTAAGCGAGCTAGCGGGTTACGATGCGGCGAGCTTGGCCAGCCTGCGTGCTGACGGTGTTTTAAGCTAAGCGTAAAGCCATCGCTACTATTTGTTTTATAAGGGCCTTTGTGGCCCTTTTTTGTTGGCTGAATTTTGTGCTAACAAAATCCGTATTTCCACGGGCGCCGTAATAAGCAAAAAACGCAGCCTTACCTATATGCCTTTACGGAGTAAATTATGATTAGTCCTATTCTACTTGCCGAGCGTGGTCTTGTGCCTGACCCGCTGCTGCGTCGAGGCATACGCCGAGAATTAGCCGATCGGCTGGTGCAGGAGTGCAGCGGTGATTTGCACAGCAATGAAACACGCCGCCGCCAGTTTCGCCGCGAACTTAGCGAGTCCGCCATTGCCATTAATACTGGGGCTGCCAATGAACAACACTACGAAGTGCCTGCCGCCTTATTTGAACTCATGCTCGGACCCTGTTTGAAATACAGTAGCTGTTGGTGGGACGAAAACTGCCAAAGCCTAGCGGATGCCGAGCAAGCCATGCTGGCGATGTACGCCGAAAGGGCGCGATTAGAAAATGGTCAAAAGATACTAGACTTAGGTTGCGGTTGGGGCAGCTTCACACTGTGGGCCGCCGCCCGTTATCCCCAATCGCAGATTACGGCGGTATCTAACTCAAGTGGTCAGCGGGAATTTATCGAAGCACAGGCCGCATCGCGAGGCTTGACTAACGTCAAGGTCATTACCTGCAACGTGGGCGACTTAACCCTGACCTAGCGCTTCGACAGGGTCGTAACAGTGGAAATGCTCGAGCATGTCCGTAATTACCGCGAGTTACTCGCCAATGTCTCTGGCTGGCTAGAGCCAAACGGCTCAATGTTTGTGCATATCTTCTGTCACGCCTACTTACACTATCCCTTTGATGGCGGCTGGATGACCGACAACTTCTTTAGCGGTGGTCAAATGCCCGCCTTCGACACCTTAATGCACTTCTCTGAGCACATGCGCATGGTCGACAGCTGGCGGGTAAATGGCGAGCACTACTCCAAAACCCTCGAAGCGTGGCTAAATAAACTCGACGACAATAAGGCAGAGGCCCTAAAAATACTTAAAGATGCACCCACGCCCAAAGTGCAATTCCAGCGTTGGCGCATGTTTATGTTGGCCTGCTCCGAGCTATTCGCCTACCGTGGTGGCCAAGAATGGTTTGTTGGGCATTACTTACTAACCCCAGGCCAATTAGCGGATTAAGTTTTCTTGTGATAAACGGTCTTTTGGCCTGTATTTTTGCCCGTGAATCGTGCTAGTCACACAGAGTAATGCTGTTAAATATCAATATCTTGGCGATTTTTTGAGCAATAGGCCCTAATTTCAAATTTATTTCATGAAGTCGTTGACAGAGGGGGGCGACATCCATATAGTACGCAGCCTGAAGCGCCCGTAGCTCAGCTGGATAGAGTACCTGGCTACGAACCAGGCGGTCGCACGTTCGAATCGTGCCGGGCGCACCAAATATAAAGGGCTGCAGAGATGCAGCCCTTTTTATTTATCCCAAATTCCCCATTTTATCCCAAACTATTCCGCAACTTTTAGCGCATTATTGCAACAGGCTCTACCGGCTCTACCCCATTAACGGGGGATGGCACTCATTAAACCCTGTTAATCACACCGTCCCACCCACAATGGGCTAGCACGCGTAATCTGTAATTTTCAAAGTTTCTAAAACCATACGCTCGTCGTGTCATCATTTCCATTTTGTTGTGGAAGCCCTCAGTTATTCCGTTACTTTTACTAAATCGCCACATGGCCACAATGGGCTTCAACCATGAGCGCAATGTGTTAGCTAGTGCTCGTAGCGGGCTCTCAGCTAGTTCATCAAGCAATCTCATAAATACCGGCAACTTGATGCTGGCTTTCTTGCGCGTCAGGGTCTTGAGCAGCACAAACCGGATCAACCGTTGTTTGGCCACATACAGTGCTTGCAGCACAGGGTAATCGGCCAAATCTGTGACAAAAGGGCGGGGCTAAATGCGCCAGAAAGTTTTTTATTCATTTATGTTTAACTTATTATTTTAATAAACTTTATAAAAAACAATAAGTTAATTTTATTCTGAGGCATTATATTAGGTATAAGTACCTATTTGGCGTGTTAGTTAATAACATTGCAATCATTATAATCATAGCTATAATTGATTTCAGTTGTATCGTTACATTCGAATCATAATAAATACTTAGTCTCCTGGGAGATCACCATGAAAGCCAAATTAACGAGAGTTGCCTCTGCTGTTGCCTTTGCCTTGGGCGGGAATCTTGCTGTTCAAGCCCCCGCCTTTGCCGAGGGATTTACAATTGAGGAAGTCTTAGTTACCGCCCGTAAAAAGGAGGAGACCTTACAAGATGTACCGGTCGCGGTTACCAGTATGTCTGCTGATGACCTAAAAGCGCTAAATCTGAGTGACACTCAAGACTTAGGCAGTTTTTCTCCCGGTGTGCATATCGAGCCTGCTCCGGCGCAGGGCGGCAGTATTGCCAAGGTAACCATTCGTGGCCAAGTACAAACCGATAACTTAATTACACTAGACCCGTCGGTGGGTTGGTATATCGACGACGTTTACTTGGCACGTGCTTACGGTACGGCAAATAGCTTGTTCGACATTAGCCGGATAGAGGTACTTAAAGGCCCGCAAGGCACGCTTTACGGTCGCAATACAACAGGTGGGGCGATAAAGATTCTTACTGAAAAAGCCGACCCTACTGCTGAGCTAAGCGGTTTTGTTACAGGCGGTGTTGGTAATTACAAAAGCCACAAGGCCGGCGGCGCAGTTAATATTCCGCTTATACCGAATAAGCTCGCGATACGTTTAGCGGCGCAGGCGGATAAGCGCGAGAATGGTTTTGGTGAAATCACCATTTATGATCGTTTTACTCAGTCGCCTACTGGTGAAACCGCAGAGGTGGGTACCCGCGATAATGAAGTGTATCGTCTTGGCGTAACCTATGACCCAAGCGAAGACCTGCGGGTGTTGATGTCGTACGAACACAATTCATCGTATATGACGATGGCCTCGCGAAATTTTTCTGATGAGCCTGGCTTCGCTGGCGACGAGCCGACGCCCCCCGGTTATTTTCCGTTGACTCGTAGCTCTACCGACTACTATGACTCTGCGGCCAACTATGGCAATTATTCCGATGCCACCGCCGACACGTTTGCGCTGACCTTTGAATACGATCTTGCTGAAAACCTCCAAACTAAATTGGTTTACGGCTATCGCGATGTTGATACAGCTTATATGAGCGACATTGATGGCACGGCGGTTCCAGTTTCTCAATTTAATTTTCCGCTAGAACAAGTGGCTAGCCAAGACTCCTTGGAATGGCAGATTAGTGGTCTAGCTTTAGACGGCTTTTTAGATTGGATCGCCGGTCTATACTATTTTGAAGAGGACGGCTCTGACCTTTCACGTAGTGGCGGCTTGTCAACCTACGGGAGTGGCGTCGACTACAATTACAGCTTTGGCGCCGCCGAAAATACCAGTAAATCTGCGTTTGTGTCGGGTACGTTTAGCCTGACAGAAGATGTTAATGCGACACTGGGTGCGCGTATTACTGAGGATGAAAAGGCCTTTTTCTCGCAGCAATACGCGGTTCCACTTGGGGTTGCGTCAAATCCTGGCCCCTCAGCAGCGGTATGCCGGATCGACGCGGCTAGTCCGCCACCAAATGCAGATTTTAATCAATGTACTTGGTCAGATAGTGAAACCTTTAAGTTTATTTCTTGGACCGCGTCGGTTGATTGGCGCCTCAATGAAGATGTAATGACCTATGTTAAAACATCTAGCTCTAGTCGCTCTGGTGGCCAAAATGCTCGAGGCATAGACGCCGATAGCACCAAGCCTTTTGATGAAGAAACCGCGACTGATATTGAATTGGGTATTAAATCAGAATTGTTTGAAAACTCCGTTAAGTTGAATGCTGCCTACTACCATACTTTCTATGAAGACACCCAGCAGACGAATCTTGTTGCGACGCCGTCAGGGTTAATCACGCAAGTTGTGAATGCGGGTAATGCCGATATTGATGGTATCGAGGCCGAGGCGCAGTGGGTCATTACGCCAAACTGGATGCTAACAGTAACAGCGGGCTATCTAGATTGGGAATTCGAAAAACCTGATTCCGGTTCAACCCCCATTCTGCCATCGGCACCTGAGTTTGAAGGTACCGCACGCCTAAATTATTTTATGCCGACGGCGGCCGGTGACTGGACCTTTGACTTGAACGCTTCATCAAGATCGAAGCTGCTGGGTAATGCCTCGGGCGGCCAGGATGCTATCGATAACTTTCCTGCGGCAACCGCAGAGAGTCTGACGCTTATTGGTGCTCGCGCTCAGTTGGAAGTGAAAGATACTAATCTTAATGTGTCATTTTGGGCGCGTAACCTTGAAAACAAAGAGTATTCCACTAGCGGTTTGAATATTTACTTCCCTGGTTCGCTAGCGATTGCTAACCGGCCAATGGGCGAGCCACGCACCTTTGGTGTTGATGTGACTTACAACTTCTAGCGTAAATGAATACGGTCTAATTTGCTTTGCCAGCGCTTGCGCTGGCTTTTTTTTCTTAAAATTTTGGAGTTTAAGGCGGTAATGGAATTACTAAAAATTGCTAATTTACATCAATTATCTTTGGCGAAGGTTGTTGCTACAGGGGCAGAGCAGCGGCCGCAATTACAAATTTTGCGCTTTGTTCATGTCGATACTGACGGCGCACTGTGCGGCGAAACCCGCAATTACGAGCAGCTGTGGCGCAATGCGTCGACGCTTGCCGCTGTCATCAATGAACGACAGGGCGGCAGGCCGGGCAATATTGCGCTGATGATGAATAACCACCCCGAGTTTGTTGAAACCATGGTGGCGAGTTCTATACTTGGCGCGCCTTTTGTGCCCATAGATCCCCGCGCTAAAGGTCTAAAGTTAGCGTATATGTTGTCCCATACCGATTGCGATGGCTTGGTCTGCGCCGATTACTGTCTAGATCAAGTGCTTGAGGTACTTGGTGATGAGGTGAGTTTAAAATGGATATTATGTGTTGGTACAAATTCGGGAGCTAAGAATAGCTTTGCTAATTTAATTGAAGACTATCAGCAATGTTTAACTGATGCTGCGTCGAGTTTGCTAGGTGTCGATCACGCTCCTGATATACCCATGTTTATGATGTTTACCTCGGGCACCACCGGTAATCCCAAAGCGGTTGTCTATAGTCAGGGGCAGTATATGGCGCAGGCCGATAGCCTCGCTAAATTAGGGGCGAATGAGCATGATGTGTTTTACACCGGCTTATCGTTAACCCACATTAATGCTCAGAATTTTTTACGCAATGGCCTAGCGCTGGGCATTCCCGTGGTGATCAGCCGCAAATTCAGTAAAAGCCGCTTGTGGGATATTTGCCGAGAGTACGGCTGCACCATATTTAGTTTATTGGGCGGCATGATTCCTGAAATTTACGCTGTTCCTGAAAATTCTGATGATGCAGATAATCCCGTTCGGCTGATTCTAAGCTCCGGTATGCCTCCGTCGATATGGAAGGACTTCGAGCGCCGCTTTGCTGTGCAATTATTTGAAGTCTACGGCGCGACGGAGGGCGGTGGCCTAGCCAACCCACCGGGTATTGGTCCAGTTGGAAGCATTGGTAAGCCAAGTGCAGATTGGGAAGCAGAGATTTTCGATAGTCAGGGTGTTGCCTGTAAGCCGGGAGTTGAGGGCGAAATCTGCTTTCGTCGTCTAAATGGCCAAGCGACGACCGTGAGCTATTACAAGAATGAGGACGCCTCCGCAGAAAAAGTGCAGGGCGGCTGGCTGCGCATGGGAGATTTGGGCCACAAAGACGAAAACGGCTGGTTTTATTTTCATCACCGCGTGGGTGGCGGTGTGCGGCGCAATGGCGATTTTGTTAATACCGCCTTGGTGGAAGCGAGCCTACTGCAATCCTCTTATGTGCAAGATGTGTTCGTTTACGGCGTAACGCGTCCTAACAATATTGCTGGCGAGAAAACCTTGGTGGCCGCCATTGTGGCCTCTGACCGCGACGATTTTAGCGAGGACGTGCTGCGTGAGTTTTGCCACAAAAATTTAGAGAAAAACGATATCCCTGAAATATTTCAAGTGCTCTCGGCAATACCTAAAACTGTATCGGAAAAGCCGATAGAGAAAGAGTGTATTGCCTTGCTCGATTTAGACTAGTGAGCTGCTAAGGGATTAGCTGCCCTGCCAATTTGGCGGGCGTTTTTCTAGAAAGGCGCGCATCCCTTCTTTGGAATCTGCCGAGCTAATGACGATGCCTGCGGCGCCTTGATTTCGTTGCCACAACTCCGCCTCGTCGCACTCGGGGGCTGCTTTGCAGAGCGCGAGGCTTTGGTCAACGGAGATCGGCGCATTGGCGGCAATTTCTTCGGCCAGCGTAATAGCTGCGTCGAGCACTTGGCCTGGTTCAGCCAAGCTATTAACTAGGCCAAAATGTAAGGCGCGCTCAGCAGTTATCGCGCGGCCGGTCACCGCCAGCTCAATAGCAATCGCTCTTGGTAGTGAGCGGCCAACCCGAAATGCGCCACCTGCCGCCGCTATTAATCCACGTTTCACTTCGGGCAAGCCAAGCTGAGCCTCGGTGCTAACAACCGCTAAATCGCAGGCCAGCAATAATTCAAAGCCACCGCCCAGCGCTAGGCCATCTACTGCGGCAATCCACACTTTGCTGCGTGGTTCGTGAACAAATCCCGCAAAGCCGCCGCTCTTCGTGGTCAGGGCATGGCCGCGACCCGCGTTGACTTCCGTGAGGTCGGCGCCAGCACAGAAAACCTTGCCCTTGGCGGTGAGAATAGCAACGCGCAGCAGAGGATCGTTTTCGACGGTTTGAATTGCATCGCGCAGCCCCTGCGCAATTTCGCCGCTAATCACATTGCGTTTTTCGGGTCGATTTAAGGTAATAACCGCGATTTGCGGGCTTAAGCGTTCAAATAATAGATGTGGCTCAGACATAGTATGCACTCGTTATTTTTTAAGGTGGGCGGAGTCGAGGGTATTAGGTACTTCCAAATCATATATATGATTGTTATTATATATACTTCAATTGCCATGGCAAGATGGCCTTTGTTTTGGTATTCGCTGGATGCCGCGCAAGCTTTCAGCCGAAGAGACTAAACTCATATAAGAATAGTCGCAGAACTCGCGATAGATCTTGGCTCGACACCCGACTCTTTGGAGAGACGTATGAATTTCGATTTTTCTGAAGATCAGCGAATGCTTGCTGATCATGCCCGCAAATTTCTCTCCGAGAGCTGTGACCCAGAGCGGTTGCGCAGCCATATTGCCAGCGGTGCAGATTACGATGAGGCACTTTGGCAGCAGATGGTCGAGCTTGGCTGGCCCGCCATTAGCATTGCTGAAGAACAGGGCGGCTTGGGCATGGGTGCTTTGGAGCTGTGTGTGCTCGCCGAAGAGGTAGGTCGTGTACTGGCGCCAACGCCGTTCTTTAGCACGGTTTGCCTTGGTGCAGAGTTGCTTAAGCGCTGTAGCAATAGCGAGGCTGCTGAACTTTTGGGACAAATTGCCTGCGGCGAAGCGATTGTGGCGGTAGAGCTGGCTGCAAAGAGTCTCCAAGTCGATGCCGATTTGCTAACCGTCAGCGGATCACTGCCCGCGGTGGCCTATGCGCGCAGCGCCAATTTTCTGATTACCAGCGCGCTGCTGGATGGCAAGCTAAGTTTGGTGCTGATCGACACTACGGCGACTGGCTATCAAACCCTAGATTTACCCGAGGGTGTCGATGAGTTGGCCAGTTACCAGCGCGTCTCGCTTGAATCGGTGCCAGCTATCGTTTTGCAAAGTGAGCAGGGTGCTGAGGCGCTAATCGATGTCATTACGAATCAAGCCGCGATACTCACCGCCTTTGAACAGCTCGGTGGCGCTGAAGTGGCCTGTTATATGGCCCGGGATTATGTGCTGGAACGCTACGCCTTTGGTCGCCAAGTGGGTGTTTACCAAGCGGTGAAGCATCGTTTGGCAGACATGATGATCAAGATCGAGCTGGCGCGTTCCAATGCCTATTACGGCGCCTGGGCAATGTCGGTAGGTGGCAGCGAACTGCCGCTGGCCGCTGCGGTGGCTAGGGTGAGTGCTACCGATGCCTATAATTTTTCTGCGGAAGAAAACCTGCACCTGCACGGCGGAATTGGTTATACCTGGGAAGCCAATTGCCATTTTTTCTACAAGCGTGCGCGCTTGCTCGCAATGAGTATCGGCAATATCGCCCACTGGTCTAAGAAGTTACTGGCCGCCGCCTGAGCCGCCCCGCATAGTTTAGGAGTACAGCATGGATTTTAATGATACCCGCGAAGAAGCGATGTTCCGCGAGGAAGTGCGTAATTGGTTGAACGACAATGCCGGTGATTATCGCCAGCCGCTGGGCATGTCGCCAGGGGATGTCCGCTTTGCGGAGTTAGGCCGAGATTGGCAAAAGCAAAAGGCAAAGGCCGGCTACGCCGCAATCTCCCTACCCAAAGACATGGGTGGCATGGGTGGCACGGCAATGCAGGAAGTTATTTTTGCCGAAGAAGAAGGGCGCTACCACGTGCCAGTTGGTCCTTTTGTAACGATAGGATGCCAGTTGGCAGTACCCACCATCTACACCCACGGTACGCCTGAGCAAATTGAACAGTTTGCCTATAAAACCCTGATGGGTGAGTTGCTGTGGTGTCAGATGTTTTCTGAGCCGTCTGCGGGTTCAGACCTTGCCGGGCTGCGCACTAAGGCCGTGCGCGATGGGGATGACTGGGTCGTTAACGGCCAAAAGGTATGGACCTCCTGGGCCCATACCGCCGACTGGGGGGTGCTGGTGGTGCGCACCGACGCTGATGTGCCAAAACATAAAGGCCTGACCTATTTCTTATTGGATATGAAAACGCCGGGCATCGATGTTCGACCCATCAAGCAAATTTCCGGTGAATCGGAGTTTAATGAGGTGTTTCTCACCGACGTGAGAATTCCTGACCGCTACCGCTTAGGCGATGTGAACAGTGGCTGGAAAGTGGTGATGACGACGCTAATGAACGAGCGTCTCAATGTGGGTGGTGAGTCCAAGGGCTTGCCTAGTATTGATGAACTTCTCGATGTGGTGCGCAGCGCAGGTGATGATGCCGCACCTTACCATTTGGATGTGGCGCGTCATGTTGCAACCGACATGGGCCTTAAAAACTTTCGAGCACGATTACTAACAAGTGTCTCTCGCGGTGAAACCCCCAGCGCCATGTCGAATATGGGCAAGTTGGTGTCTGCCAATATGCTGCAGGATATCTCCGCAATCGCTGGCGACATACTGGGCATGGACTGCGCTTTTTCTGCAGAAAATAACGAGCTGGCCAAGAAGTTTCAGTACGGTTATATCTGGGCCTCAGCCTTGCGAATCGCTGGCGGCACCGATGAAATTCTGCGCAATCAAATTGCGGAGCGGGTGTTAGGCTTGCCCGGCGATATTCGCGTTGATAAAGACATTGCCTTCGCCCAATTGCCGGCGGGTAAATAGGCGTCGCCGTAATATCCGTAACAGAAAGTTTAGGACTGATAATCGGACGGGCTGGCGCCGGTCCACTGCTTAAACGCGCGGCTAAAGGAGCGCGGCTCAGCAAAGCCCAGCTGTTCGGCGACCTCGGCAACGGACATTTTCTGAAAGCGCAGTTTGTCGATGGCGGTGTCGCAGCGCACATCGTTGAGAATACGCTGAAAGCTGGTGCCCTCGCTGTTCAAGTGACGATGCAGGGTAGCGGTGGTTAAGTGCAGGTGTTGGGCTACAGTATTAAGGCTCGGTATGGCTTCGCCTTGGCGCAGGGCGTTGAAGACCAGTGAGCGTACCTTTGACGAGACTTGGACTTGCTCGTCGGGCCAGTGGACTACGCCGCTTTGTATTGCCGTTTGGCGCAGGGCCAGCCATTCATTGCGGCTGCGCAGAATGGGTAGAGAAAGGTATTTGCGGCTAAATACCACCGCGTTGCGTTTGCAGCCACTTTGCCAGTCGCCACGCAGTTGATATACGAGGCGCTCGGGATTTACGTTTTCGGAAAACGCGAGCTCAACGGCTTTAACAGGAATAAGCTGGTCGATCATCCAGCTGAAAACGCGATGTAAATAATTGAGCCAATAATCTACTAAGAAGTGGCCGGGATCTCGCTGGGAGTCTAAGCCGGCGAGCACCAGCGCGATATCGTCGCCCTCGTCGCTGAGGCTCATGCGCATATCGTCGCAGACCAGCCGCATAAAGCGCAGGCTTTGGGTCATGGCTGCGCCAAGGGTGTCATTACCTAGGGCGATTTCGACCATCATGCTGGTTACGCCGGGTTTTACAGGATGCTCTCTCAACCCAAAAAACTCATCTTGCAGCGGCGGCAATAAGCTGGTCAGCAGGTTTATGTACTGGCTGCGTGAGACGTCGCCGTCGCCCTCTATGGCGGCGGGGTTCATGCCTGCGTCGCAAAGCAAGGCATTGGTGTCTAGGCCGTGATTGATTGCCCCAGCCAGCAGCCGACTCACTGCCATACGGTAGTTAAATTCGGCTTGCAGCTCGAGTGGTGGATCTTGTTCAGTCGCGTGCATATTTTTGTGAGGCGGATTGTGAATTCTTGTCCTTCCGGCAAAGCCTTAGGCGCGAGATAGTAGCTAGCGAGTATAACCCACTGTGGGAATAATAATTTATGAAAACGCCAATCACCGAGATGCTCGGTATTGAATTACCCATTTTTGCCTTCTCACACTGCCGCGATGTGGTAGTGGAGGTTTCTAAAGCGGGCGGTATGGGCGTGCTCGGTGCCAGCGGTTTCTCGCCGGAGCGCCTAGAGGAAGAGTTGCGGTGGATCGACGCCCACGTTGACGGCAAACCCTATGGGGTCGATTTACTTATTCCCAATACCTATGAAAAGCGCGCCGTGGGCAAGCTGGATTTAGACGTCTTGATTCCCCGTGAAACCCGCGAGTTTCTGGCTAATAAATGTGCCGAGGCCAATATTCCGCCGCTGCCGGAATCCGAAGCAGCTGAATTGCTCAAAACCCAGCTAGACAAGATTCAAATGACGCCAGAAGAGGCTACGGGCCTGCTGGATGTCGCCCTGCGCTATCCCATTAAATTGCTGGTTAACGCTCTGGGTACACCGCCGCGGGAAACCGTGGCCATGCTGCAAGCAAAGGGGATTCGGGTGGCGAGCTTGGTGGGCAAGGCCGATCACGCCTTGGCCCAGGTCGACGCGGGGGTGGATTTTATTGTTGCCCAAGGCGGCGAAGCAGGCGGCCATACCGGCAGTATTAGCTCAATGGTGTTATGGCCGCAGGTGATAGATGCCGTAGCGCCCATGCCGGTGCTGGCCGCTGGCGGTATTGGTCGCGGCAAACAAATGGCGGCGGCAATGGCCATGGGCGCGGCAGGGGTGTGGTGCGGCTCTATTTGGTTGGGCACCAGCCAGAGCGATGTAACGCCAAAATTGAAGGAGCGCTTGTTTGCGGCAAAGGCCGAAGACGCGATTCAATCCCGGGCGATGACCGGCAAACCCTGCCGCATGTTGCGCAGTGAGTTCAGTGACATGTGGCTTGCCCCCGGCGCGCCAGCGACTTTGCCGATGCCCCTGCAAACCATTGCCACCGCAGAAATGCGGATGCGCATCGAACGCGCGGGCGCTAAAGACTATATGAGTTACCCCGTTGGGCAGATCGTTGGCGATATGAAACACGAGTCTTCAGTCCGTCAGGTGGTCATGGCAATGCTAGAAGAATTTGTCGACGCGGCGAGCAGTCTGTCGGCCTTAGTGAGTGAAGCCTAATGAACATTGAATTGAGTGCGGAGCAGCAGGCCTTTAGCCAAAAGATTCGTGATTATATGAGCCAGCATATGATGACCGATGACTTTAAGGCCGAGCTGGCCTGCGAGGAGTTTAGTCACGGTGGCGGGCCAATCTATTGGCAAAAAATGCGCCAGCTCGGCGCAGATGGATGGATACGTTACTCCTGGCCCGAGGAGCTGGGCGGCGCTGGCGCCGATCCGGTCGAGCAGTATTTGCTGGTCGATGAAGCCAAGCGTGCGGGCTTCCCCTGGCCAGCGCTGTCGGCTAATTCCATTGGTCCGGTATTCGCCAAACATGCCCAGCCTGAGATTCGCGACAAGATTGTGGGCGAAATTTTGGGTGGCGAAGCTTACCTCGCCATTGGCTACTCAGAACCGTCGGCTGGTAGCGACCTCGCCTCCCTGCGCACCCGCGCCGAGCGCGACGGCGATGACTGGATTATCAATGGTCAAAAAATTTGGACCAGTTGCGCCAATTTTTCCCAATACATTTGGCTGGCGGCGCGCACCGATCCCGACCCAGCTAAACGCCACAAAGGGCTGACCATCTTCTTGGTGCCCACCAATAGCGTCGGCTATTCCTGCACCTTGATCCAGACCATGGGCGTGGTGACGACCACCACCTATTACCAAGATGTGCGGATACCCGATTGCTACCGTGTGGGCGAGGTGAACGGCGGTTGGCCGCTAATTACCGGCCAGCTCAATGTTGAGCGCTTATCACTGGTTAGCTATGGCCACGTGGCGAAACTTTATGACGAAACCCTAAAACTGCTGTATAGCGATACTGTTTACCGCGAGCTTTTAGCTACCCCCTGGGTGCAGCGCAATTTAGCCGTGGCCAAAGCCCGCTTGTCGGCATTGAAACTCATGTGCCTGAAGAGTGCCTGGAAAATAGAACAGGGCGGCAGTGGCATGGTTGAGGCTTCAGCGACCAAGGTGTTTGGCTCGGAGCTCTATGTAGAGTTGGGCCGACTAATGGCGGAAATACTGGCGCCGCTGAGTAATTTGCGCGGCGACGATGCGGTATTGAATGGCTTGATGGAGCGCTGGTATCGCAAAGGTACGGTGCACACCTTTGGTGGCGGCGCCAATGAATTGCAACGCAGCATTGTTGCTACGGCGGGTTTAGGTCTGCCTCGCGGCGCATAGGGAGTAGCTTGTTATGGATTTTAATTTAACCGAATTTCAGCGCGAAATATTAGATCTTAGCGACAAACTGCTCAGCGACTATTGCACGCAAGCTAGGCTGCGCAAGGCCGAGGACTTAGGCTATTTCGACGCGGAGTTATGGCAGCAAATGGCCGACGCCGGGCTGCTGGGCTTGGCTCTGCCGGAGTCGGTTGGCGGTATGGCCCAAGACTTTGAAACCCTAACGGTATTGCTGGAGCAGCTGGGGCGCCATGTCGCGCCGGTGCCAGCACTGCCGGTATTGGCAACGGCAAGTTTGCCCTTGCTGCCCTATGCCAATGTGGCCTGTGTGCAGGCGGCGTTACGGGCCGTATGTTCTGGCGAGGGAATGCTAACTGCCGCGTTGGCAGATTCCGGTTTCACCAATTCCTCGGCCTCGGACACCCTCGCTGAAAACAGAGACGGCAAGCTGTATTTATACGGTGAGAAAAGCCGTGTGCCTGCGGGTATGCAAGCCAGTGCTTGTTGGACCGTGGCGCAAGATGGCGGCGACGTTGGCATTTATCTTTTTGCCTGTGAACAAGTGGGCGTAAAGCGTCGTGCGCAAGAAACCACCAATGGTCAGAGCCTTGCGCATTTCAGTTTAGATGGTGCCCAAGCGGAATTGCTGGTCAAAGGTGCTGATGCAGACGCTATGCTCACCGCTGCGCGCCACTACCAACAAGCGGCAACGGCGGCACTGGCGACCGGCCTCTGCGAAGGCATGCTTGCCTTAGCCAGCGAACATTGCAGCGAGCGTAAGCAGTTTGGGCGCCCACTCGGAAGTTTTCAGGCGGTCGCCCACCAATTAGCCGACTGCTACATAGATAAAGCGTGTTTGCGGGTGGCGAGTGAGCAGGCGGCGTGCCAGCTTCGCGATGGTATTGACGCTGAAGAGAGTGCATTGGTCGCCGCCTATTGGACTACTGAGGCCCTGCACCGTATTAGTCATCGCAGCCAGCAAGTGCACGGCGGCACCGGCGTAGACCGTGACTACCCGCTGTTTCGCTACTGCCTTTGGGCGCGCCAATTAGAAATGGATTTAGGTGGGCAAAATAGTGTGCTCGCCGCCCTTGGTAGCAATATTGCGGCTGCACACGCGGCTTAGGCTGCTTAGTGAATGAATACCAAAATAAGGAATGAACAATGGCTGATTTAAACACACTGCCGCTGACCGGCTTGCGGGTTATTGACCTAGGCGATGGCAAGGCCGAAATGTGCGGTAGATTACTCGCCGACTTGGGCGCTGAAGTCATTTTAGTCGAGCCGCCAGAAGGTATGGCTGCCCGCCATAAAGCACCTTTGGTCGCGGGCGAAAGCCTGCATTTCGCCAGCCACAATGCCAACAAGAAAAGTGTGTGCCTCGACCTAACATCTGCTCAGGGCAAAGCCCAGTTTTTATCGCTAATCGACAGCGCCGATATTGTTATTGAAACGGCAAAACCTGGTGACATGGCCGCGCTGGGTTTAGATGCCGCCGCGTTGCGCGAGCGCCGTCCAGATTTGGTAGTGATGTCTATTTCTGATTTTGGTCAAACCGGCCCCTACCGCGACTACCAAGCCAGCAATGCAGTGCAGCTGGCTATGGCCGCGGTATTGGCGCGTTCGGGAATAGCGGGTAACCAGCCGTTGCTACCGCCAGGGGAATTGGCGCTAGAAACTACCGGCGTGCAAGCGGCGTGGGTGGTTTTGTTGGGCTACTGGCAGAAACTTCAGACCGGTACCGGCAATAGCATGGATTTTTCCGTTCTGGAAGCTACTGCCCAGGTAGTCGACCCCGGTCTTGGTGTAACGGGCAGTGCGGCAGCGGGTCGCAGTGCTAACGAATTGGCACCCTATGGGCGGCCGCCAGTTGGCTTTTTGTACCCAATATTTCCTTGTGCAAACGGCCATGTACGTATTTGTGTACTCAACCCTCGGCAGTGGCAGGGCATGTGTGGCTGGTTGGGTAATGAGCATGCATTTACGGATCCTAAATACGGCAATATCGGCGAGCGCTTTAAAGTAATTAAAGACATTAATGCCTTGATCGCCGCCTTGTTTGCTGATCAAGCGGCGGATGATTTGGTGATTGAGGGGCAACGTCGGGGCGTACCTATTGCGGCGGTTGCCACGCCTACTCAGGTGCTAGAGAACGAGCACTTCAATGCGCGCGGAGCCTTTGTTGAGTTTGCGGTTGGTGGCCAGTTGGGCAAAATGCCCAGCGGCTATATTGAAATTGATGGTCGGCGCATTGGGCCAAGGAGCGCAGCGCCCGCGGCGGGAAGGGATAATGGCTTACTGGCTGCGATAAAGCCCAAACAAGCAGCACCGGTAACCGGGAGCGCGGGTCGCCGACCATTAAGTGGTATTCGCGTACTCGATCTCGGCGTGATTGTGGCAGGGGCAGAATCGGGACGGATTTTGGCGGACCAAGGGGCGGAGGTTATCAAGGTTGAAAACACTGCCTTTGCCGATGGCCTACGTCAAACGTCGGCGCCAGGCGTGGCAATTAGTCAGTCGTTTTGTCAGGGCTCGCGCAATAAAAAATCGTTTGGCTTAAATCTGCGCAGCCCAGAAGGTATCGCGATATTTCATACCTTGGCTAAAGACGCCGATATTGTGTTGTCTAATTTCAAACCCGGCACCATGGAATCCCTCGGTATCGGCTACGAGCAGCTCAAGGCTATTAACCCCAGAATTATCGCAGTAGAGAGCAGTGCCCTAGGTAATACCGGGCCCTTGGCTAAAAGCATGGGCTACGGGCCATTGGTCCGTGCCGCCTCTGGCCTCACCGGCTTGTGGCGCTACCCTGAAATTGAGGGTAGTTACAGCGACGGCATTACCATTGTGCCGGACCACTTTGCGGCGCGGGTGTCGGGGGTGGCGATAATGGCTGCTCTCATTCGCCGCGAAACCACAGGTATTGGTGCGCGCATCGCAATTTCCCAAGCAGAGTCGATTCTTAATTTATTAGCGACACCTTTGTTGCGTGAATCACTGCAGCCCGGCTCCTTAAAGGCAATGGGCAATAAGATTGAGTTCAGCTGTCCCGGCGGCGTATTTCCCTGCGCTGGCGATGATATGTGGTGTGTGATCGATGTGGACAATGATGCTGCATGGCAGCGCTTATGCGGGCTAATGCAAAATACGACGCTGGCCAATGATGCACGCTTGTCTGCAGCAGAAGATCGTTTACAACACCGCGACTTAGTTGAGGCGGCAGTGGCGGAGTGGACGGCCCAACTTGACGCCACCGAAGTCATGGAGCGCTTGCAAACAGTCGGCATAAAAGCGGGAAAAATGCAGCGCCTCAGTGACTTCGACGAAAACCCGCATTTACACGCGCGTAAGTTTTTCCGGCATTTCGAACAGCCTGGCTTTCCCACGGTATTACAGACCGAAAACGGCCCCGTCAGCTTTAGTGATCTGCCTGAGCCGGAGATTCGTCCGGCGCCGTTTCAAGGGCAACACACCCGTGAACTTGCCGGGAGCTTGCTTGGACTGAACGCGGAAGAGATCGAGAAACTGGTCGCCAGCGGCGTGTTGGAAGTAATGAAAGAAAATGAATTTATAACTGGCTAAGCATTTAGCTATAGCGATTGAAATTAGCTCAAGAAAAAATAGCTACATACTTTAATGAAATAGAGAGGAATACCATTATGAAACCATTTATTTTTAGTGCCGACGCCCACGTCACCGAGCCACTGGATATTTTTACCAGCGCCCTCCCAGAGAGCATGATGCATCGCGCGATTACGATGACACCAGTAGATGGCTTTGTGTGCAGCAAAGTCGGCGACAAGATAGTGCACCGCATTAAAATGGGTGGCGAACGGGCCGACGAGACCGGCATGCACGAGCCAGGTGAAAAGCGCAGCGGCTCCCATCACATAGATCGTCGTATTGCAGATATGGAGCGCGATGGTGTCGATGCCGAACTTATCTTCCCGTCTCTGGGTTTGATTATTTACTTCATCGAAGAAGCCGACGTTGAGGCCGAAAGCTGCCGTATATACAACAACTGGTGCCACAGTCACTTCAGCGAGAATTTAGATCGCTTTGTACCATCTGCAATTCTGCCGTGCCGTGACGTAAACGAAGCAATAAAGGAAATTGATCGCGTTGCTGATATTGGCTATACCGCGGCGATGCTGCCTGTTGTAACGCCAGACGGTGTGCCCAAGTATAACGACCCTGTTTGGGAGCCGCTGTTTGCCAAGGCTGGCGAGCGCGGTGTAGTTATTATCTTACATGCCGGAACCGGCTTGGAAGATTTTGCCCCAGAGCGCGGCGCGGGCGGTGCAATCATCAACTACACTCGCTTAATGTGCGATGCCCAAGAAGCAATTTACTACTTGGTCGGCAGTGGTATTTTAGATCGCAACCCCAAAGCAAAAGTGGCCTGTATTGAAACCGGCGCCTCATGGCTGGCTGGCTTGGCCGAGCGTATGGACGAAGTATTTGATGCTCACAGCTTCTTTGTGCGTCCTAAACTGGCACGTCGCCCATCCGAAATTGTGCGCGATCAGATTTACTGCTCCTTCCAACACGACAAAGCCTGCGTATTGTCTCGTGAAATTACCGGTGTTCAGGCACTGCTGTGGGCGTCTGACTACCCGCATATGGAAGGCACCTTCCCCCATTCTCAGAAAGTGATCAAACACATTTTTGATGGTGTGGATATTTCTGACGAAGACAAAGCGGCGATTCTTGGCTTAAACGCAGCGAAATTGTTTCGCCTCAAAAACGATGCTTTAAATCGTTAAAATTAAGTAGCGACTAATATTTGGCGCCATAGCTCAAACGCTATGGCGCCAAACGTCGGGCCGCGATACCGCAATTTATCTATCTCTTCTAAAAATCCCTCCAAAGATTCGCGCAATGTTCAACTTAGCCCGTGTACTCACGCTTTATGCCGTAACTACGCAAAGTGGTATAAATATGCTTTAGTGTTGAATACATATTAATCATATGTATAATTAAGCTTATTCCTGCGGCGGGCTTAATTTCCTGGTGCTGTACCTAGACCGCTAATAATAAAACATACGTACGGACCCTGGAGTCGCCATGAAACTGCCACACCCGAAGCTATTGTGTCTCACCATTGCTATATCTATTCCTTTCATTGCACAAGTGGATCATGCTTATGCCGCAGGCTTCGCGCTCGAAGAGGTCGTGGTTACCGCTCGTAAAAAGGAAGAAACGCTGCAGGATGTGCCGGTAGCGGTTACTAGCATGTCGGCGGATGATTTGGTCGCACTTAACCTGAGTCAGACCAGCGAGCTGGGCAGTTTTACCCCTGGCTTGTATATTGAACAAGCGCCAGCACAGGGGGGAAGTACCTCAAAAGTGACCCTGCGGGGTCAGGTGCAAACCGACAGCTTGATTACCCTTGACCCCTCGGTGGGTTGGTATATTGACGATATCTACCTCGCTCGCGCCTATGGCACCACCAATAGTATGTTTGACCTTACTCAGGTCGAGGTACTGAAGGGGCCACAAGGCACGCTCTATGGTCGCAATACCACCGGCGGCACGATCAAATTAAATACCGCTAAGGCTGATCCTTTTGGTGAAGTCGATGGCTTTCTGTCCGCTACCTATGGCAATTACGATACTCGGCGCTACGGTGGGGCGATAAACCTGCCAATAATTCAAGATAAATTAGCGATACGCCTCGCAGGTTTAGTCGATCAAAAAAATGACGGCCATGGCATCGCGGTAGTTAAAAAGCGCGATGACAGTTTTCCGCTGCCACAGCCGCTAAATATACTGGCTGATTACGATCAGAGTGTATCCTCGGTGGAAGAGGTTGGTACGCGCGACAACGATCTATGGCGCTTAGGCGTTACGTTTGAACCGAGCGATGCACTGCGATTTCTATTTAGCTACGAGACTAATAGCTCGGTGATGGTAGCTGCGTCGCGCAACGTATCTGAGGAGGCGCCATGGGCTGGCGACGTGTCTACTACGCCAGCTTTTCTGCCACTTGGACGCCGTGACGATCAGGGCTATTACGACGCAGAGCTTAACACTATCAATATTTCATTTTCAGATACCACTACCTCGGCGTTCACCATTGAGTATGACCTAACAGACACTATTCAGACTAAGCTGGTTTACGGCTACCGTGAAACAGATACCGCATTTGACAGCGATGTCGACGGTACCAGTATCCCTCTGGTTTCATTCGAAGATTTATTTATTCAGTATGCTGAACAGCAATCCTTAGAATTGCAGGTCGGTGGCTTATCCTTCGATGGGGCGCTGGACTGGATCGCTGGCCTGTATTTCTTTGATGAAGAAGGTTTCGATGAAAGCAAGGCGGGCGGAATTTTAAGTAACGCGGGTGGTAATCTCTATAATCTCAATCATGGTGATGCAGTAAACACCAGTAAGTCGGCTTTTGTGTCTGGCACCTTGATGTTAACGGATTCCTTGAGCACCACTTTGGGTGTGCGCGCCACCGAAGATGAAAAAAGCTTATTGGCCACCAACTATTATGCTCGCTTGGCTACCGGCGATGTTGGCCCAGATCATCTCGGCCCGAATGGTCGCAGTAATAACTGCGGAATGGATAGCTTAAGTCCACCACCCAACGCCGACTTTGAAGATTGCACCTGGTATGCCAGCGACACCTATAAATTTATTTCTTGGACGGCATCCGTCGATTGGCGTCTCAATGATGACGCAATGGTTTACCTTAAAAACGCTAGCTCTAGTCGCTCAGGCGGACAGAACGCCCGTGGGGGTGGCGGTGAATCGGCTAAACCATTTGATCCCGAAACCGCGACTGATATTGAGCTAGGGCTAAAATCTACTTGGTTTGATAATAGTGTTCGGCTCAACGCCGCCTACTACCACACATTTTATTCCGACATTCAGCAGAGCCTGCTCGTTGTGGTGGCGTCGGGCCAAGACATTCGCTTGGCAACCCAAGTCTACAACGCGGCAAAGGCTGATATAGACGGTTTTGAAGTAGACGCAGAGTGGGTTATTAGCTCGAATTTAAAGTTTGCGGTAACCGGCGCTTATCTTACTTGGGAATTTGAGGAGGGGAAATTTATTCTTCCCTCCGCGCCAGAGTTAGAAGGCTCTGCCCGGCTTAATTATTTGGTGCCAATGGACGCAGGCGACTTGATGTTTGATCTCAACGTAAGTTCGCGCTCTAAGTCCTTTGCCAATGCGGTTAATGGTCAGGATGATGTTGATAACTTTAATGCAGCAACCGCACAAAGCGTGACCTTACTGGGCGCGCGGATCTCCTTTGATATGCCAGATAGCGGCATCAACGTGGCATTGTGGGGGCGCAATCTCGAAGACAAAGAGTATGCTACAACTCCGCAACTGGTTGTTGTAGACGCAGGTACAACGGCTGGTCTCGGGGTGAGCACCGGCAATAATGTCGCCATTGCCAACGCGCCCCTCGGTGAGCCGCGTACTTATGGTATTGATATTCGCTACGATTTCTAGCGCCATAATTTAACGATTACCGATTATCGGGCGCTAGCTTAAATCAGTGGAGTTGGCTTATGACCATAATAATAAAATACCTGTGTTTGATATTTATTAGCGTTAGCCTTAATGCGTGTGGTGGTGGTTCGAGTAAGTCTGCTGCTGCGCCGAGCGCTAATACACCCGCAGCAGAAATCGTCGATTGGTCGCCAGGCGAGGCGCTCTACGCAGTAGCAAGCGAACAAAACGTCGAGGTTATAACCGACGACGGTATTGTGCTGCGGGTAGACGTGTACTACCCAATTGATCTCGAATCTGGCGAGCCGGCTATAGGCTCGTTTCCCTCACTATTAACCCAAACTCCGTATGGCAAAAGCACGCCTGGCCTGAGTACAGGCGATGACATTAATTATCTCGTAGAGCGTGGCTATATCGCCGTGGTTGCAGACGTACGGGGGCGCGGTGCGTCGCAGGGAAGTTTTGGCCTGTGGGATGAGCGCGAAGCGCGTGATGGGGTGTTACTGGCAGACTGGGCCTCCAAACTGCCCAATAGCAATGGCAAGGTGGGTTTGTTTGGCGCTTCTTATCTGGGTATTACCCAGATTATGACGGCGGCAGCGGCGGGTCCTAACTCACCGATTAAAGCGATAGCACCGCAGGTGGCTATTAGCGATGTTGCCCGTGACGGTCTTTACGGTGGGCTACCTAATGGCGGATTTGGTTTACTCTATGCCGTGCTATTTCCCGGAACCGGTCTTGCAGGTTTGCCAGGGTATATGGGGCTAGAAGAGCCGCTCGACCTATCTGTTAGGACGCTGAGCACCATAGAAACCTCAAGCATGTTTTCAAATCGCTTGGTTCAAGACATGGTGCTGGATGGGCCTAGTACCTATGTGGGGGATTTTTGGGATCCGCGCAGTCCGTTTTATCGCTTAGAGGGGCTGGCGGCAAACCGTATACCGACGATGTTGATCGGCGGCTTTTACGACATTATGGGTTTTGGCCCTTATCGCAATTACGTGGCCCTGCAAAATATTGTCACTGGTCGCTCAGCGCGGGACGGTATGGTAGAGGGGCAGCGCGTAGACCCGTTGTTCCAGCTCGTAATGGGGCCATGGACCCACGCCGGTACACTAACCCCGATGACTCAACAGATGCGCTTGCAATGGTTTGACCGCTGGTTGAAAGACGTCCGCAGCGGCATAGAACTCACCGACTCGCCGATTAAGTTTAATATTATGAATACCGATCGCTGGGTCGAAACCGATATATGGCCACCGAAAGAAGCAACGGTAAAAACATTCTATTTAGGCGAAGCGAGTGACAGCGGCGCGCCATCGCTTAATGACGGCAGCTTATCCCTGAACCCGCCAGCTACCGCAACTGGATTCGATCAAGTGCCTTGGAGTGGCGTGTCTAGCCCTTGTAGTGTTCGTTTGCGGATTCAATCCGCAGGCTTGGCGGAAATGACAGGCCTGCCTGCAGATGATGTTTGTGGGAGTGGTTCCGAAGCGACAACGCAGATTGTGGCGCTTACTTACACTACCGAGCCTTTTACAGAAGACACCATCATTGCAGGGAATATGGCAATGACCCTGTATGCGGCGTCGACCACGAAAAACGCAGAATTTATTGTTGGCCTATCTCGCGTGTTGGAAGACGGCACGCCGGTCTCCATAACGAGCGGGGCGATGATTGCCTCAAAGCGCGCACTTATCGACGAGTTCGCGTGGTATAAAGACGAAAAATTAATAATGCCAGTGCAGGTGCTCACGCCTGCCGCGAATCAAGATCTAGTGCCAAATGAAGTGACACAATTTGATATTGCCATTTGGCCAACGGTTTATCAGATTAACGCCGGTGAGCGTTTGCGTGTGACTATATCAACATCGGATATTCCCTTTGCACTGCCCTCACTGCCAATGATCGAACAGTTAGTGGGGGGTGTATATGATATTCAGCGTAATGCCTTGTACCCGTCGCATATTAATATCCCTATTGCATCTCCAGCCGATTTCAAAATTCACTGTAATGTTTGCGATATGATTGAATAAAGCGTCGTGATTACGTTGCGCCATCTCTGTAGTAAACTGCAATTATTGCTGCTTAGGGAAAAATGGGGATGCACGTTAAGCATACAAAAGCAGAATTACAACAAGCCAATTACACATTAGTTTTGGGTGGCGGCGGGGTAACCGGCATTGCTTGGATGACGGGTGTACTTAGAGGTTTAGAAGAGAAGGGCCTAAATCTTGAGCAATTTGATAAATTAATAGGTACATCTGCAGGCGCTACTTTAGCTGCGCAAATTACCAGTGGCGTTAAGGTTGAAGATTTCTAGCAGCGGCAAATCGACGTAAAAAAGCAAGTTAATGAAATTGCACCGTCTATAAATATATTCAAAATTATCCTCAAATTAATACCTGCGCTATTAGTAAAAAATAATCCTGTCAGGTTTCGGCAGCGCATTGGTGCTATGGCCTTAAAGGCCAAGACCGTCGACGCGGAGATACGCCGGCAAGTTATTCAAGAGCGAATGCCAAGTCATGAGTGGCCTAGTGTTGATTTGCATATTATGGCGGTACACGCTATCTCGGGTGAGCTTATTAATTTCACCAAAAATTCCAATGTTAATTTTGTCGATGCGGTAGCGGCGAGCTGCGCAGTACCTGGGATTTGGCCTAGCGTGAAAATAAGCGGAGAGTATTATTACGATGGCGGCATTCGTTCTGGCGAAAACGCTGACTTTGCCTTGGGCGCAAAAAAAGTATTGATTATTTCACCTGTTGGCCTAGGTTGTATGTCTATGCTGGGTAGTAGTTTAAAGGCGGAAATTGACTTGTTACAAAAACATGGAAGTGACGTTCTTGTAGTTTCTCCGGATTCCCATTCAAAGAAAGAAATGGGTAAAAACCCATTAGATCCATCTAAAAGAGAAGCTTGTGCGAAAGCTGGGTATTTACAGGGGGTGGCATATACCAATTTGTAAACCAAAATTGAAATGTGATCTTTCAAGGCTTCAAGTCGAGATTAATAAAATATACGTAATTAGGGGCGGGAGCCGAGGACGCGCTAAGGCCGCCCTCGGCTGGTATTACAGGGAAAAGAAACGGTAGGTCAGGTCAATACCATACATACGTGGTGAGCCGGTGGTGCCAACACCGCCAACCAGTGGGTCGGTAAACACAAATGACGGTATTACGTTGCCAAAGGTTTCTTCGTCGGTAAGGTTGTTACCAAATATACCAAGCCGCAGGCCAGTAGACTCAAAGTTAATATAGGCCGTAAAACTTAATAGCCCATAAGCTTCCTGTGATACATCTGGGTTGTTCTCATAGGCGTTAGCATCATTGTCTAGCGGCACTTTGTCGCTATAAGCGTAAGACAGGTTGCTGCCAAACTCACCCCAGCGCAATGGCTGCTTATAGTTAATCGCAATAGAGGCTTTCTTATGCGGCGCAAAAGGGCCTTGCAGGGTTTCGTCATCGTATTCAAAGTTAATCAAGGTGCCTGTTGCAATCACGGTCAGAGTATCGCTGGCTGCAACAGTTAATTCTGCTTCAGTACCCTGGATTTGCGCATCACCCAAGTTCTGAATAAAGGTTGAGATGCCTACGATGTCCGAGAACTGAATGTCTTTATAGTCGGTGTGGTAACCCGCTAAGTTAAGGCGCACACGGCTATCAAAAAACTCGCCTTTAAAGCCGATCTCGGTGTCGGTGACAAATTCAGGGTTAAAGGGCACCAGGGTTTCTGCAGTACGGCCGCGGAAGTTTTGGCCACCAGAGCGCACGCCCCGTGATTTCTTCGCGTAGAGCATCATGTCGTCGGTGACGTTCCAGCTACCGGAGAATGTCCAGGTGTTGTACTTGTAGTCGGTGTCTTGGCGAAAGTAGCAGCTAGACGCGTCGGTGCCGTTTGATTGACCGTTGGCTGGATCATCAGCATATACGCAGTTGTTTGTTGGGTTGGGGCCAAGGGCAAGATTGGCTAAGCCCGAGTCAAACTGAGTAATATCCAATGCCTTGTTTTCGTTAATCGCGCGGCCGCCGACAGTAAATGACACATTATCGAGGGCATCCCAGGTTATTTGCGCAAAGGCAGAGTCACTGGTGTTTAAGATACTGGCGTCGCCGGTGGCATTTAGCAGGGGTGCTGTACCGGTTGCTGGAAAGAGAATAACGGTTGGTAAGCCGGTAACGGCGGCACCGGCTACCACGTCAGATGCGAAGGTATAGGTCTGATCACGGCCGTCTTCTTCAAAATCAAAATAGCCAATAATCCATTGAATACGATCATCCCACACGGCGCCACTGAGCTGAAGTTCGAAAGACGTTTGTTTTACATTCTGCTGGGTGTCGGTGTATACACCGCGCGCGCTGGTGCCGTCGGGGTCAATCGTAAATGCGTAATCAAGATCGCGCTGGGCAACGACGGCTTTTAACTCCGCCCACGAGAAATTGTAGCTACCCTTTAAGTAAACACCTTCGGTGAGGGCATTTGCTTTGGTTTCTACATCGGTGAAATAGCTGTAGTGATCGTCGGATGAACGCTCGTAGCTGGTAATGACAGCGGCAGTGGTTCGCGCTCGGTCGCCAGCGCGATCATAGCTTGGCGCGCCGTTAGTTTCGGTGTCGCTGGAGTCATAACCAAATTCCAGAACGGCGCTGTCGGTGACATCCCACATAAGATTTAGGCGCAGGGTGTCGGTTGCTTTAGCACCGGGATCAAATTCGCCAATAATCGCTTCAGGGTTATTTGCGGAAACCACAGTTGCCTTGCCATAACCGTCCATCTCACGCTGAGATAAGGCGATGCGACCTGCGAAGGTGTCAGTAATAGGTATGTTCGTTGCGCCTTCTATATGCTGTTGGCCGTAGTTTCCGGTCATGACCCTTACAAAGCCATCCCAGCCGCCACCGGGCTGGGCTTTATTGGGAATAACTTTAAGGGCACCACCGGTGGTGTTCCTGCCGTATAGCGTGCCTTGAGGGCCTTTTAATACTTCGACTCGGGCGATGTCGAACATATCGAGCAGAGAACCCGGCGAGCGACCGAGAAAAACGTCATCCAGATAAACGCCAACCGCTGGATCTACTGTTAATACCGTGGCGTCGTTTTGCACTTGGCCGCGAATGGCAACTTGAGGGTTAACGCCAACGCCTGGGCTGGGGGCAAATACCAAGCTCGGTGTAATGTTGGCTATACCGCTAAGATCGCTAATGCCGCTGTCTTGCAGGGCTTCGCCGCCAAAGTTGGTGACTGCGGCGGGTACATCCTGCAGACTTTCTGCCGTTCTGCGGGCAGTTACCACAACTTCTTCTAGCGCTGCTGCATACAAATGACCAGAGGGAATTATTCCGCTTAATGCAATTGCCAGAATGGTATGATGCATCCGCAGGGGCGCTGGCTTAGAGCTGGGATGGATAAGAGGTGATGTCATTTTTTTATTCACTCGCTAGCAATACTGTAACGACTAGGTCGTCGGTTTATTGTCTAAAAATAGGGCGGCCGCCAAGGTGCTACCGCGTGATTGGGTCTACCAAGTCAGTTGTAAATTGCGCATACCCATTACTGGGCCAGCGGCTAATACCGGTGGTACGGTGGGGTCTTCACTAAATTCTGGTATGCGCTTGCACCACTCTTGGTAGGTTAGCGCGAGTTCAATTCTTGCCAAGTGCGCGCCTAGGCAGTTGTGCGGCCCGGTGTTGAAGGCAACGTGGCGATTTGGCCCTTTGCGATTGAGCTGAAATTCTAGGGCGTTTTCAAAGGCCTGTTCGTCGAGATTAGCGGGAATCTGAGGAACCAAAATCATCTCGTCGGCTTTTAACAACTGGCCATTAAGTTCATGATCTTTGCTCACAATGCGGCCAATATTCACAAAGGAATAACGGCGTAGTGATTCTTCAACAAAGGCAGGTGCAATCTCTGGATTTTCGCGCATTTGCTGTTGCAGGGTTTTGTCTTTAGCGAGGTGACGAATACCAAACGAGGTGGCATTAACAACAGTGTCTAGGCCGGCGAGGAACAGCAGCAAGCAATAGGCTTGGGCTTCTTCCATGGTGATCGGCCGCCCATCGATTTCAGCGTGGATAATGTCACTGAGTAAGTCATCTTGACGCTCGGTGTTGCGCGCTTGGAGTGACTCCGTCATAAAGCCGATAATGTTCATCATCACCGGCATCCGCGTTTTAGGATCGGTTTCGGTTAATGCCACCATTGCCCAGCCGCGGAACTCTTCAAGCCTGTCTAGCGGTAGGCCCATCATTCTCATAAATACAGTGACGGGAAGCTGCTCGGCGAATTCGTCAACAAAGTTACACGCGCGTTTGTCAACGATATTGTCGATCAGCTGATTTGCTAACACGCGAATATCGTCTTCCATTTTGCGCATGCGCGGCGGGCTAAACTGTTTGGCTAATACCTGGCGGTATTTGGCATGATCTGGTGGGTCGATATTGACGGGAATTAATCGGTACATACCGCCAGTACTGGGAATAGTGACTTCACGGCTGGAATACAAATCCGGACTATTGGCCACAGTTGCGTAATTTTCGTAATTGGTCATTACCCAAAAGCCACCCAAGCATGGGCTATAGAATAGCCCGCCAGGGAATTTATCTGATAATTCCTTGAAGCGTTGCTGGGGATCGCTCAACAGTCCTTCGTCCGTATTATGATTAAACTCATAAACGAGGTGCGCGGGCACATGCGCTGGAATGTTCATGATATTACTCTCCGGTTGCCAATGTATGTGGTCATAAAGATCGGGCTATGAGTACTTTCATAATTTCGCTGGTGCCGCCCCACAGGCGCTGGCCCCGAGCATCGCGATACAGCCGCGCAATGGGGTATTCGTTGATATAGCCGTAACCACCAAATAACTGCAGGCACTCGTCAATAATTTTGCCTTGGGTTTCAGAGGCGTAGAGTTTGGCCATGGCCGACATATTATTGTCGAGCTTGCCCTGCAGAAGCAGGTCTAGGCAGTGGTATACGAACACGGCGGTAACCGTGCCCAAGGTTTTACATTCGGCTAATTTGAACTGGGTGTTTTGAAAATCCATCACGCTTTGGCCAAATACTTTGCGGTCTTTGGTGTATTCGATGGTGGTCGCCAAGGCTTCATCAATCGCAAAAATACTCTGCAGGGCAATAATGAGTCGTTCCTTGGGAAGCTCTGCCATTAATTGGCCAAAGCCCTTGCCTTCGACGCCGCCAAGAATATTGTCTACAGGTACGCGAACATCCTGAAAAGATAACTCCGAGGTGTCGGCGGCTTCACACCCCACTTTGTCGAGAATCCGGCCGCGACTGAAGCCTTCAACTTTGTCAGTTTCAACCATCACCAAACTCACGCCTTTATTGCCGGCGCTAATGTCTGTTTTAGTTACTACGCAAATCAGGTTGGCTTGCGAGCCGTTAGAGATAAAGGTTTTTTGGCCGTTAACAATGTAGCTGTCGCCGTCTTTTTTGGCGGTGGTGCGCACCGCAGCGAGATCTGATCCAGTGCCGGGTTCGGTCATGGCGATAGCGCCGACGAGTTCGCCGCTTGCTAAACCTGGCAGCCAGCGCCGCTTCTGTTCTTCGGTGCCGTGCAGCAGAATATAGGGCGCTAAAATTGCGTTTTGCAGAGTAATGCCCATGCCGTTGGCGTCGTGACGGAATAGCTGCTCAATAATCACTACTTCATGACGGAAGTCGCCGCCACTGCCGCCGTATTCTTCTGGCATCATGGTACACAGCAGTCCGGCTTCGCCGGCCTTATTCCAAATATCGCGATCGCAGTGGTGTTGCTTACGCCATTGTTCAGATACTTCTGGGGTCACGTGTCGTTCAAAAAAGCGGCTGGCGGCGTCAGAAAACATAGTGATCTCTTCGTCTTGCATCGCTGCGGGCGGCTGTACGTCCAAAGCTTTCATTATCATCTCCTGTCGGTGCGCGGTGCGATGCCGCGACAATTAATTATTTAGGTTAATTCGGTTCAGTTTTTATTAAGCATAAAATTGGATGCCGACTTCTGCGCGGCTTCTCAGCCAGTCGCTAGCGCGGAATCGCTCGCCAACCGTTTCGGTAAGCGCGTCGAGGGCCGCGACAAATTCACCACAGTTAAGTGTGTCGATCAGCGAGAAGACCCCACCGGTATAGCTCGGAAACCCTATGCCCAAAATAACCCCAACATCGGCTTCGGCGGCGTCGGTAATGACGCCTTCTTCATAGCAGCGCGCGGCTTCTAATGCTTGCACGTAGAGTAGGCGCTGTTTAATTTGCTCGGCATCAACCGCGCTTGCTGAGGCGGGGTAAAGCTTGGCCACCGCCGCTGATGGGGCGCGCACACCTTCACTATAGTCGTAAAAGCCCATGCCGCCGCGGCGGCCAATACGGCCGAGTTCGTTAAATTGCTTTTGTACTTTAAAACCGGCGGGTTCTACCCAGCGTTCCCCTAAGGCTTGTTTTTCAGCCAGCGAGGCTTTGTAGCCATTTTCTAAGCCGATATCGTCAATGAGTGCCAGTGGCCCAATGGCGAAACCGGCCTGTTTGGCAATATTGTCGATGAGCGTTGGCGAAATACCTTCGGCCACCATGGCAAAAGCTTCTTGCAAATAGGCAGAGATGACCCGCGAGGTGAAAAAGCCCCGAGAGTCATTAACAATAATCGGCGTTTTGCGCAGCAAGGCAACAAAGTCCAAGGCCTCGGCGAGGGTTTTGTCGCTGGTGAATTTACCCCGAATAACTTCGATCAGCGGCATACGCTCTACCGGCGAGAAAAAGTGCAGACCCAAGAAACGGTCAGGGGAGGGCAGGCCTTCGCCTATTTGGCTAATCGGCAAGCTCGAGGTATTGGATGCCAGTATGGCGTCGGCAGGCATATGCTCCCGCGCCATTTTGAAAACCATCTGCTTTAGGGCGACGTCTTCAAACACCGCCTCTACAACCAACTGGCAACTCGCGAGCTTGGAGTAATCCGCAGAAGGCGTAATTTTTGCCAACAGTGCATCGGCTTTTTCCTGCTGCATGCGGCCCTTGGCAATAAGCTTGCCGAAGGATTTGGCAATTGCGTCCTTACCTTTACTGGCTTGTTCGTCGCTGATGTCGAGCAAAACAACGTCGATGCCAGCCTTGGCGGCGCTTTGGGCAATACCGCCGCCCATTAGGCCGCTACCGATCACGCCAATGGTTTGGAAACTGGCTTTGTCTATGCCTTTAGGGCGACGGCTAAGCTTGTCTAGCTCACCTTTGCTAACAAATAAGGTGCGCACCATATTGCGGGCGGTAGGGTCGAGAATGAGCTTGGCAAAATAGCAGGATTCGATATGTAACCCCGCATCAAAGGGAACTGCCGTGCCGCGTGCGACCGCCGTGAGTAGCGCGAGTGGCGCAGGGGTGTTGCGCTGGGTGTCGCGGCAAATTGTGCTTGTTAGGTAGTTGTAGAGATTGCCGAGATCGGCATCAAAAAAGCCACTTCCGCCTGGAATGGTATAGCCTTTTTTATCCCACGGCTTGATGGGGTCGAGGCCATCGGTAATTTGTTGGCAAGCGGCTTCTATCAGTTTTTCAGGGGCGACAATGGCGTCGACAATACCCAGTTCCAGTGCTTTGGCGGCGTTAAAGGGCCGGCCTTGCAGCATGATTTCTAGGGCTTTTTGAATGCCGATCATGCGCGGTAAACGCTGGCTGCCACCGGCGCCGGGCATCAAGCCCAAGGTAACTTCGGGCAGGCCCATAATAACTTTGGCTGAGTCGCTCACAACTCGGCCATGACAGGCCAGTGCCAGCTCTAAACCACCGCCCATGGCGGGGCCATTGATGGCCGCCACAATTGGCTTGCTGCAGCATTCTAATTTGCGCAGAGTGGGTTTGATGCTGTTGGCAATGTCGAGGGCAGCTTGTGGATCAGTGACATTGGCGAACATTTCAACCATGGCATTGAGGTCGCCACCGGCCATAAAATCGTTTTTCACCGAGCCGATTACCGCGCCTTTAATATTGTCATCGCTGGCGATGAGGTTAACGGCAAGATCTAGCTCGTCTCGGAAAGCGTCGCCCATGACATTGGCGTTGCTGCCGGGAATATCCATCAGAAGGATGGCGATACCCTGCTCGTTTAGCTGATATTGAATAGTCTTGAATTGGCTGCTCATCGTCTTTTATCCAGTCGTCGTTTTATACGCGCTCTATTATGGTTGCTACGCCCATGCCGATACCCACGCACAGCGAGATCAGTGCGGTGTGTTGACCGCGGCGTTCCAATTCGTCGAGTACTGTGCCGATCAACATACCGCCGGTGGCACCCAGTGGGTGACCCATGGCAATGGCGCCACCATTAACGTTGATTTTGTCGTGGGGAATGTTTAGCTCGCGCATAAACTCAAGCACTACCGAAGCAAAGGCTTCGTTGAGTTCAAACAGGTCAATGTCGGCAGCGTTCATGCCTGCATTTTTCAGTGCTTTGCGCGCGGCAGCGGCAGGGCCGGTGAGCATAATGGTGGGTTCACTGCCCACCGAGGCAAAGGCACGAATACGTGCGCGCGGTGTTAAACCAGCAGTTTTACCTTGGGCGGCGCTGCCAAGTAATAGTGCCGAGGCGCCGTCGACGATACCGCTAGAATTGCCTGCGGTATGCACGTGGTTAATGGCAAAAACCTCTGGGTATTTTTGTTGGGCAATGGCGTTGTAGCCGCCTTGCTCACCCATTGCTGCAAAGGCTGGTTTTAGCGCTGCCAAATCGCCAGCCGTGGCACTTGGGCGCATATGTTCGTCTTTACTACATAAAGGCAGGCCGAGATCGTCAACCACGGTGATCATGGATTTACTAAAATAATCGTTTTCCCATGCATTGTGCGCGCGGCGTTGGCTCTCAAGGGCATAACTGTCGACATCGCTGCGGCTGAAACCACTGCGCGTGGCGATCAAATCGGCGCCAATGCCCTGCGGGGCAAAATAGGTTTTGCTGATCACTGCGGGGTCTCTGGCCCACGCGCCGCCCTGGCTGCCCATGGGCACCCGCGACATAGACTCCACACCGCCGCTAATGATCATGCCCGCTTGGCCAGACATGATTTGCGCTGCGCCAAGATTCACCGCATCTAATCCAGACGAACAGGCGCGATCAATTTGCATACCGGGCACCGATTCGTCGTAGTCTGCCATGAGCAGTGCGGGGCGGGCCATATTGCAGCCCTGTTCGCCAACGGGGGTAACGATGCCGAGGATGACATCATCTATAGTAGAGGTGTCTAGGTCACTGCGTGACTTAATGGCATTAAGTGTTTGGGCTGCCAATTCGATAGGGGGCACACTGTGTAAGCCGCCATCAGGCCGACCTTTGCCGCGAGGGGTGCGCACGTGATCGAAGATGAATGCATCAATCATGGTGTAGTCTCATTGAAATTGCCAAATTTTACCCAGTGACTTGTCGGTGTTTCCCTTGGAGCTGGGTTTGTTACCTACACTGGGCATTGTTATGAGTTAGCAAGTGAAGCACGGTTAAACTGCCGGTGGGCGGGCAGAAAAAGTGGTTCATGGCTATGTATAATTTGGACTATAACACCTATAATGATTTAAATCATCTATATGATAGGATGTATGACATAGGCTTTTGGCCTCACCCGAAATTTAATTGAGCCGATTAGGGCGATTTGGCGAATATTTGCGCCGCGCGTCTACCTACAATAATCGTGATAGATCAATAAGGACGACCAGCATGGCGAGTGAATTCAACACTATTTTGTTCGAAGTGGCAGACAAGGTAGCCACCATTACTATTAATCGCCCCGACGCGCTGAATGCTTTCACCATGGAGATGTGTGAAGAATTCGACCAGCTCTGGAAGCAAATTAATACCGACGACGGAATTAATGCGGTGGTTATTCGCGCCGCAGACGGTCGCGCGTTTTCAACAGGGGCCGATGTTAAGTCTGGCGTCAGTGCCGACCAAACCACCAACCCCTTTTATGTAAAAGACCCCGGCGATTATTTTGGGCCGCGCTCTAATCATTGCTGGAAACCGGTGATCGTTGCAGTACACGGCCTGTGCTGCGCAGGCGGTTTCTATTTTCTTAATCAAGCCGATTTTGTAATTTGCTCTGATGATGCTCAGTTTTTTGATCCACATGTTAGCTACGGCATGGTGTGTGGGGTAGAGCCAGTGGGCATGGCATACCGAGTGCCGCTGCAGGAAGTGCTGCGTATTTCCCTGATGGGTGGCGACGAGCGCGTCTCTGCGCAAACGGCCTTACGCATTAATTTGGTTTCAGAGGTTGTGGCCAAAGCAGATCTTTGGGCGCACGCCCATAACTTGGCCAGCAAGATTGCCGCTAAGCCGCCCTCGGCAATACAAAACACCGTTCGCGCAATTTGGGAGGGCTTAGACATGCCTCGTGCTGCTGCGCTCAATCACGCCCTGCGGTTGTGTGAAATTGGCAATCCAAAAGCCGCACAAGAGCTAGATGTAGACGCTGCGCGTAAAGCGGCAAAAGAATACGAGATTCGCTGATGGCTGCTGCAACTGCCTGCCATGACGCGCTGGCCTATACGCCTTCGTGGTCTGAGTATCGTGAAATACGTGGCGTTCGCTACCACGTGCGCCAATGGGGCAAAGCGGGCGCGCCAAAGGTGTTTTTGTTTCACGGTTGGATGGATGTGTCGGCAACGTGGCAGTTTTTGGTGGATGAGCTTATCGCGCAATCCAGCCAAAATTGGCATTTTATTGCCCCCGACTGGAGTGGCTACGGCTTGTCGGCGCCGCGTCCGGGAGGCTCCTTGTTTATTGGTTATTTGGCCGACATGGAGCAGCTGGTTAAGGCCTATTGCGGTGACGAGCAGCAAGTAAAAATTATCGGCCACAGCATGGGCGCTAATTTATCTTCTATGTATAGCGGCGCACGGCCAGATCGGGTCAGCCATTTCGTCAATATCGAGGGTTTGGCGCCCATGCCTGGTGGCTTGCTCAGCAGCGGTGTGCCTAAGTCTGTGGCGCGCTGGCTTGATGGCCCCCGAGGTATAAGCAAGTCTTATCAAAGTCATAGCGAGTTTGCCGCGCGCTTAGTTGAAAGGAACCCGCGCCTTAGACCTGAATGGGCCGCCTTTTTGGCGGAGCATTTTTTAGGGGTATTGGCCGACGGCAGTTTGGCACCGCTAGCCGATGCTGAATCCCGCCAGATTACGCCAATTTACCCCCATTACGAGCAAGTGGAAGAACTGTTGCGAAATATTCGCGCCAAGGTCTTGCTGTGCCGCGGGCTTAAATCTTTTGTCGCCGATATCTTTGCTAAAGACAGTGCGGCCTTAGCGAGCAGGCTTAAGTGTTATCAGCATCGTAGTGATCTTGTGCTTGAAGATGCCTCACACAACTTGCACCACGAATTTCCAGAACGAGTAGCTGCCGACGTGTTGGCGCTGTTTTCTCAATAAATAAAGTCTGAGTTTAATATCGACTGAGGCCTAGTGTTAGCCGCGTAATATAGCTACCGAGGCTCCGCTTATAAGGAGAGCAAAAATGACTAAAAATGACGTTGTAGATCCAATGGCCTTGCGTAATGCACTAGGGTGTTTTACGACCGGTGTTACGGTAGTAACAACCTGCAACGATGGCGTAGACGCCGGCGTTACCGTAAATAGTTTTAACTCAGTGTCTCTGGACCCGCCAATGGTGCTGTGGAGTCTGGCAAAATCGGCGGGTAGTTTTAATACCTACCACACCGCAGACCATTTTGCGGTGCATATTTTGGCTGCAGACCAAGAGCCAATATCCCAGCGTTTTGCAACACGGGGTATCGACAAATTCGCTGAGGTTGATTTTCATCGCGGCGTTGGCGGCGTGCCAATTTTGGACGGCTGCTCAGCGGTATTTCATTGCAAAACGGTATACCGCTACGAGGGTGGCGACCACGAAATTTATGTTGGCCACGTCGAAAAACTCGAACACTTTGACCGCAAAGCGCTGGTATTTCACGGCGGCAAATACGCTTTGGCCGTGCCCAAGAAAAAGCCAGAAGCATTAGTAGACGATGTGCGCAGCCGTGGTTTTTCGGCAAATTCGCTCACCTACTTAATGGGCTTGGTGTATTTCCAGTTAATGAAGCGCGCTTCGACAGAGCTGAAAAAGCGTGGCATTACCGAAACTGAAATGGCGGTGCTTAATATTCTTGCTATCGAAGATAAGCGCACAGCGGCCGAAATCGACAGCCTAGTGCAGGTTAGCGGCTACCGCGTGGATGACGCGGTTCTTCGCGCCATGGCAGAAAAGAAACTGCTCTCCCTTACCGACGATGACGGTGTTTTGCGGAGCACCTTGCAGGATGCTGGGCGCGAATTGCAGCTAGAGCAGCTCGCCTTTATTCAGGCCCTAGAAGATGACGCCTTGCCAGACGAAGCCTACGCCGAAACGGTTTTAGCAAAGGATTTATTAAAGGCGACTGCGCGAAAACTGCTACAGGCAGAATAGCGAGCGCAGCATCATTAAATTAAAAGAATGAGGGTTTTCATGAGCACTACCATTAGCAAAAATCAACAAGCGGTTATTATCGGCGTAGGCGAGATCACCGAGAAATTAGAAAACGGTCAAATTGGCCGTGAACCCATGCGCTTGATTGTTAGTGCCTGCGAAAATGCAATGGCCGATACCGGCGCCAACAGCGAGGCACTAAAGGCCGTGATCAGCGCTGTATATGTGATCAATCAAATGGGCTGGCCCTACGCCGATCTTGCCAGTTTGACCGCCGAAAACCTTGGCATTAGCAATGCGCTGTGTGAAGAAAGCCCCGTTGGCGGCAATATGCCCACCCTGTATTTAACCGAGGCCGCACGTCAGGTGCAGAGCGGTGAACAGGCAATGGTCATCGTTGCTGGTGGCGAGGCAACCGCCTCGCTGGTAGCGGCGGGTAAATTACAACAGCGACCAAACTGGACGCCACCGCAAGCGGGTAAACCACGCCCGAGCAAAGCCGACTTCTTTCACCCCGAAGCGCTTAAATACGGCCTAAATATGCCGATAGACGTCTACCCCTTATACGACAACGCAATTCGCGCAGAGTGGGGCCAAAGTTTTGCCGAGGCTCAGCGGGAGTCGGGTGATATTGGCGCGGGCATGGCGGCGGTGGCTGCGGCTAATCCAAATTCGTGGTTAGGCAAAGCTTTCTCTTCTGAAGAAATCAGCACGCCGTCAGAAAAGAACCGCTTGGTCGTTCACCCCTACACCAAGTGGATGATCGCCAATCCGGTGGTGAATCAGGCCTCGGCCTGCATTGTTACCACCTATGAAAAAGCCATTGCCCTTGGTGTGGCCGAAGACAAATTGGTCTACATTGGCAGCGGCGTGGGCGGTGCAGAACCACGGGATATCTTGTCGCGCAGTGGCTATACCGAGGCCCACGCCATGTCATCGGTATTGAAGAAAACCTTAGAAGTAAATGACATGAGCGCAGTGCCTGAGCTGGTCGAACTCTACAGCTGCTTCCCCTGCGTACCCAAGTTAGCACGGCGCGCCTTAGGGCTAAGCGAAACCGCCGTACTGTCGGTTACTGGGGGCTTAACTTTCTTTGGCGCGGCGGTAAACAATTACATGGGCCATGCCATTGCCGCTATGGTTCACGCTATTCGCGCAGGCAAAGGCGAAAACGGTTTGCTGTATGGCAACGGCGAGTTTGTAACCAAACACCATGCAGTAGTTTTGTATCGCCAGCCAGCTAGCAATCCAGTCGAGAATCTTAATTTACAAGACGATTTAGACGCTAACTACGGCGACGTGCCCGAAGTACTTAGCGCCTACAGTGGCCCATCGATTCTAGAAACCTACTCGCTATGGTATTCCCGTGACGGCCAACCCGAGCGCGCGGCATTAATTTGCAGAACCCCAGAAAACAAACGCCACCTCGCAGCGGTTAATGCCCCAGCGACCTTGCAAGCCCTTATCAGCGGCGAAAAGGAAGTGATTGGCGCGAGCGGCGTGGCTAGCGCGGGGGATGATGGTCTTAACTACTGGCTTGCTGTTTAAGTAAAACGAATAGCGGGAAATGCCGTCATGCCGAACTTTGTGCGCTGTCATGCTGAACCTCCTACAGAGTTATTCTGAGCTCCCTCTATCGTCATTCTGAACTCCCTACATCGTCATTCTGAACTTGATTCAGAATCCAATACCACTGAACTAGTTCACAGTGCCCCCACCAGATGCCGGATCACGTCCGGCATGACGGCTTCGTTGTAAATGGCATCATGCCAAACTTTGTGCGCTGTCATGCTGAACCTCCTACAGAGTTATTCTGAGCTCCCTCTATCGTCATTCTGAACTCCCTACATCGTCATTCTGAACTTGATTCAGAATCCAATACCACTGAACTAGTTCACAGTGCCCCCACCAGATGCCGGATCACGTCCGGCATGACGGCTTCGTTGTAAATGGCATCATGCCAAACTTTGTGCGCTGTCATGCTGAACCTCCTACAGAGTTATTCTGAGCTCCCTCTATCGTCATTCTGAACTCCCTACATCGTCATTCTGAACTTGATTCAGAATCCAATACCACTGAACTAGTTCACAGTGCCCCCACCAGATGCCGGATCAAGTCCGGCATGACGGCTTCGTTGTAGAGTCCGGCATGACGGTTTTGTCGTAGAGATTGTCATTCCTGAGTTCGCTACGCCGTCATTCTGAACTTCCTATACGGTCTGTGAACTCCCTACATCGTCATTCTGAACTTGATTCAGAATCCATATACCACCGAACTAGCTCACGGTGCCTCCGCCAGATGCCGGATCAAGTCCGGCATGACGGCTTCGTTGTAGAGGCTGTCATTCCTGAATTCGCTACGCGTTCATTCCGAACTTCTTATACGGTCTTATGAACTCCCGCTATCGTCATTCTGAACTCGATTCAGAATCCATATACCACCGAACTAGTTCACAGTGGCTCCACCAGTTACCGGATCAAGTCCGGTATGACGGCTTCGTTGTAGAGAGTGTCATTCTGAACTTTCTACATCGTCATTCTGAACTTGATTCAGAATCCATATACCACTGAACTAGTTCACGGTGCCCCTCCAGATACCCACTAAAGTTCGGCATGACGGCATCACACTCGTGAAAGACGCGTATTCACCTGCGTCGCTACACTGGTGGCGGAATAAGCTGTATATTTTTTCGTCGCTAAGACTTTTGCTCGGCTTGCGGCTGAGTGTCGATACTATTATTTAAATTTAATGGGTTGCGCTAGTTGTTGTGGTGCTTCTTCACGGCAAGCCGTGCGTGCTTGAGATCCAATTGTTATGCATTCAGAGTGGGGACGACCCCATCTCTCAAAAATCACTAGGCGACGGCCCCTATAATTGAGAGGTGTTTATGAACTGGTTTATTCTTTTCGTGGCAGGATAGCTTGAGATTGGCTGGGCAATTGGGCTGAAATATACCGAGAGCTTTACTAAATTTTGGCCGACGCTAGGTACCGTGTTTGCGCTAGTTGCGAGCGCTTTTTGCTAAGTATCGCAATGAGAACCTTTCCCGTTGGTACAGCCTACGCTGTATGGGTAGGCATTGGCGCTATTGGAACCGCAATATTGGGTATCATACTTTTCAATGAGTCCACTGACGTACTAAAAATCGTTAGCCTTGGTTTTATTTTTGTGGGAATCGTCGGCCTTAAATTGGCGCATGCCTGACAAAGCGCTGCGCACGGATAAATGACGGGTCGCGAAGTGAATGCAAGCAATTAGAAAATGAGTATTGAAATGAGTGTTGTCAGTTTCAGTAGAATGCTAAGCGGGAACTGCTTTTTAAAAAGAGTCCCCACTGCGCACATCCAGTCGGTTTATCGTCACGTCTTGGGGCAGTTCAATAATATGTTCGATCATCGCGGCCACTCGACTGGTAGGCATGGGTGAGCCGCCAGCGCGAAGGCTGCCCGACTCTTCTGCCAGTTTAAAAAATGTTGCTGCCATTTCTGGTGGCCAAGCTTCGCCAAAGGCGGTGTCGGCCATATAACCGGCGCGCAGTGAGGTGAGCTGAATATTGAAATCTTTGTACAGCTCCCCGCGCAGCCCGTTAAAGGTCGTCTCTACGGCGGCCTTGGTGGCAGCGTAAACCGACAGCAGCGGAAAGGGTTTGTCCACGGATTCGGTAGAGATAAAAATAGCGCGCCCGCCGCGCAGTAGCGCCAAACTGTATTGCAGGCAGAGTAGTGCCGAGGTGACGTTTACCGAAATATTCTGTTCTAGGTTGGCTATTTTCATTTGCGCAAAGGGCATGGGCACGGTTTGGGCGGCATTCAAAATTAGTGCATCGAGCTTTGTTGTGATGGCTTTGACCTGTTCAAATGCGCCAGCAATTGAGGCGGTGTCGGCAAAATCAGCTCTTAGCCAATGCAGCTGCTTGGGGTAGGTGGCGAGTAATTCACCCAGCTCGCCCTCACTGCGTGAGAGCACAATGACTTGAGTGCCTTTTTCGAGAAGGCGCCGAGTCGTACATAGGCCCAAGCCCTTGCTGCCGCCGGTAATCAGAATTGTTTTATTGTTCATTGGAGTGTTCCTACTTAGCCAGCGTGAAAGGAAATAACCTTGGTTTCGGTGAAATCCAACAGGCCTTGGCGACCGTACTCGCGGCCAAAGCCAGAGCGTTTGTAGCCGCCAAAGGGCGCGCTGGATAACACAGTGCCAGCACCGCCGTTAATTGCCACACCGCCGGTTCTCATTTCTAAGGCCATTTCATAGGCGCGACCTGCATCGGCAGAAAAAATGCCGCCAGCCAAGCCAAAATCAGAATGGTTGGCCATCGCAATGGCCTCTTGGTCGTTGTCAAAACCAATCACCACGCTCACTGGCCCGAATATTTCTTGTTGGGCAATTACTGCGCTGTTGTCCACGCCATCGAATAGGGTGGGTAGATAGTAAAAGCCTTTTTCAATATCAGGCCTGCGTCCGCCAAACACGAGATTGGCGCCGCTATCTAAGGCTTGGCCAACATAGCGTTCCACTCTATCACGGGCGTTAGCGCGGATTAGTGGCCCCATACTGACGGATGGATCTATTGGGTTGCCCACTTTTACATGGCTTAGCATTACCTGCATGGCATCAATCAATGGCTTGCGAATACCTTGGTGGGCTAATACGCGGGTTGTTAAAGCGCAGCCTTGGCCAGCATGAATAGTAAAGTTGCTAACTGCTGCCATTGCGGCCTTTTGGATGTCGGCGTCTTCGCGAACAATCAGCGCCGACTTGCCGCCGAGCTCCATATGGGTCTTTTTAAGGGTGGGGGCAGATTGAGCAATGATCGCGGCTCCAACCTTGTCGGAGCCCGTAAAGGTGATCATATCAACGCGCTTGTCGGTGCTAAGGAGGGTGCCGGTATCTATGTCGCCATTAACGATGTTAAGTACGCCCTTGGGTAATCCTGCTGCTAACGCTGCCTCACCAAAAATAAATGCTTGGAAGGGCGTGAGCGGCGAGGGCTTCAAGACCACGGTATTACCCATCGTCAAAGCGTGATAGACCTTAACCACGTTAAGAAAGAAGGGGAAATTATAGGCGGTAATGGCCGACACCACGCCAATGGGTTCGTAGATCACTTCCGCTGTTCCCAGCGTTTTTCGGCCATCCATTCCAGGGGTGATCTCAGGTCTAATCATTTCAGATTGGATTTGAAGAGCGTCTGCCATGAGTTGGCGAGCGTGCTTCATGGGTAGCTCAAATTGCAGAAAATCGGCTAGCTGCTGTGAGCAACCCGCTTCCGTGCGGATAAGCTCAACGAGCTCTGCTTTGCGGGTATATAAATAGTCGTGCATTTTTTGCATGCAGGCCACTCGCTCATTCATCGACATTTGCGGCCACGGGCCATTGTCAAAGGCTTCGCGCGCAGCGCCTATGGCTTGTTCGGTTTGCGACGCCGAGGCAACGGGAGTCATACCGATGAGGCTTTCGTCGGCGGGATTAATGACCTCCTGTGCGGGCGCTTCACCCGGACACCATTGGTTGTCGATAAAAAGCATTTTATTGGTCGTTAAGGCATTCATAATGTTTTATCCGATTTTAGCATTTTGATTATTCGTTCTTTGTTTTAAGGTTTAGCTATCCCACTCTAGTTCTAAATGGGCAACGCCGAAAACCGCACCGCCATGAGTAATAACCGATGAATCTGGTTTTATTCGCAGATTAGGTAGCTGTACGAGGATTTTTTCGAGGGCAACATTCAGTTCGCGACGACCAATATGGCTACCTAGACAAAAATGCGGGCCAAATGAGAAGGCGAGATGGCGATGGCGACGTTCAAAATCAACTTCCATCGGATTTTCATACTCTAATGGATCGATCGATGTGCTGGCCTGAACCAGCGTTATCCAGTCGCCAGCTTTCATCGTAACGCCGTGGAAATCGATGTCTGTCGTCACTTGCCTTGCCGTCATTACCGAGGAAAAACGGCGTAAATACTCTTCAACCGCTGCGGGTATTTTTTTGGGATTTTCTATAAGATATTTTCGATGCTCGGGGTGGCTGGCCAGGTGGTGAAACTGGAAGCCCAAAGACGATGCCACCGTGTCTAAGCCACCAACAAACATGAGATAACAAATTCCCATGCATTCATCGTCGTTAAGTCTACGGCCATCAACCTCGGTTTTACAGATATAGCTTATAAAGTCATCCTGAGGATTGCGTCGCTTTTCGGCAATACGGTCCTTTAGGTAAATATGGATTTCATTGGCAGCCTGAGCTTTAACCTCTAAGCTTTCGCCGTGGAGTAGGCGCTGCCCCCAATCAATAAATATATCCAGCTCCTCAATCGGCAGACCGAGTAGCTGCATGATAATGGCTATAGGGAAGGGGCGTGCAAATTCTGTAATAAATTCGCAGTGGCCGCGATCTTTAAAACCATCAATTAAGTCCTGAGCTCTTTTTTGGATGCGTTCATCCATTTTTTTGACCGCGACGGGTGAAAACAGCGGGTTTAGAAAATTACGGTAAAAACCATGGTCGGGGGGATCAATTTCAAGCGGTGTCATCAACCAGCTTTCACCAATCAATGCGGAAAAGCCAGCGCAGTTTTTGCTTGAAAATGTAGCCTGATCCGCCAGTATCTCTCTCATATAACTGGCTCTAGGCACATCCCAGGTGCCAAGCCCGTTATGACGTATATTTAATGGGTTCCAGAATATGGGCGGGCCGTCATGCAGTGGCGCTAGCGCTAAATAGGGGTCAATCTTCAATGCTGGGTCATTGTTATAGTCGACGGCTTTTACCAAGTTAGAAGGAATATGGCTAGGAAGAGTGTCTGTGATGGCGCTATCAATTACTGTCATGTGCATGAAATCTTATTGTCGAGTGATGCAATAACAATAGGTTAATTGGAAGCCTGTCTCCACTAATTGAATGTCGCTTTTTGTGGATTTTTATTTCTTTATAAAGTGTTGATAAATATAGATATTATTTGTTTGGCTAAAGGGCTTTCGCATTTGGCGTAAATAGGTTGCCCTGCTGATTAATAGGGGGATAAAGTGATAAGCGTTGACGATGTCTAGGTATAGAGCTTTTGTCTCTATCCACTATTACGATTACATAAAATATTAAGTTATGACAATAAAAATGGGATATCACGATGACCTCAGATCTGTCACTAGTCAGTCCGCCTCAGCCTAAAAAGCAGCCGCAACAGAAGCGTTCGCATATGATGGTAAATGTGATTATTGAGTCCTGTAAAAAAATTCTCCAAGAGCATGGCGAAGAAGCATTCAATGTTGTTGTTCTTGAGAAGGTGTCAGGTGTCGGTAAGGGTTCTATATATCAATATTTTCCCAATTTAGACGCCGTAGTGGCAGCCCTATTCGAAAGAGAATTCGTTGAGTTTGTTGCTCGCGGAAAAGTCACAGCAAGACTGATTGGTAAAGACGGATTAGACGCGTTAATTCATTTTATTATTGACGATGCTGTGGCATGGCACAAATCCATGCATGATCTGCATTCTACTTTTTACGAGCAATACAAATTATTTTTCGACGTGGGTAAGCGCTTTGTTGAGCTTTCTGACAGCGAGGAATTTTGCCGCAATTATTTAGGGCCAACCATAGCCGCTGAGTTTCCGGGGCATTCGATAAAGTTGATTAGCGAAACCGCCAATCTCGCACTAAATCAATTGAATAGCCTATTTTTTGCGGCGCTGCGTTATTACCCAGAAAAACTCGCTGACCAAGAATTTCATCAGTTGCTGTATGTGACTATGCAAAACTTTATTCGCGCTTCACTCAATGTCGATGCGACATCAGCCTTGGAGTGTTGAGGCTATGCAGGGCGTTGCGGCGTACAAGGGTATAAATATTGCCACTGAGTCATTTGGCAACCTCAGTCACCCACCGGTCATTTTGCTGCATGGCGGCGGGCAAACTCGCTACTCTTGGGGCGCTGCTGCGCAAACCCTTGCCGGTAAGGGGTTTTACGCGCAGGTGGCCGATTTACGTGGGCATGGCGACAGCGACTGGAGTGCAGACGGAGATTATGCATTAGTGCATTTTGCTCAAGATGTAGATGCACTAGTTAGGCGTATGCCCGCAAAGCCGGTGCTGGTCGGCGCCTCGCTTGGTGGGCTCGCGTCATTGGTGGCTACTAGCCGATTTTGCTCTGACTTGGTTCGGGCGTTGGTATTGGTTGATGTTGTACCCAAGGTAAATTCAGAAGGCGTAGACCAAATTACCGGATTTATGAAAGCTGCACCCGACGGCTTCGCGTCGTTAAAAGAAGCGTCTGATTTAATCGCCGAATACATACCACACCGTAAACGCCAGACTAATTATGACGGTTTGAAAAAGAACCTACGTCTTGCTGAAAACGGCCGGTATTTTTGGCACTGGGACCCCAAATTGCTCACAGTTGGCGAGCCCAAACATGTCCTTGAAGAGTTAGAGCGGGATGCCCGCAGCATCGTTATTCCAACACTCTTAGTTCGCGGCGGACGCAGCAATATTGTTGACGACGACGGCGTCGATCATTTTCGCAAGCTAATACCCCATGCTGAGCATATAAGCATCGACAAATCTGGGCATATGGTTGCAGGGGATGACAATACCCAATTTAACACGGCCATCTTAGATTTTTTAAACCGTATTTAAGAAAGGAAAAGACTATGTCAAAGGGCTGGGGCTCGGCGCCAAACCATACTGTAAATAGCGTGCTAGCAGACGCGGTGGCGAAGTATGCCGAGCAAATATTTGTCGATTTTAGCGGCGACCTATATACCTATCGGCAGGTAGATGAGCTGAGTAATACTCTTGCGGCAGGTTTACTGGATATGGGCGTTAAGGCGGGGGAGACCGTGGTTTCGGTGCTTGATAATAGCATTGATGCCCTAGTGCTGTGGTTTGCTATTAATAAAATCGGCGCCGTGAGCGTACCCACTAACACCGCATACAAAGGCGAGTTTCTGCGCCACCAGATTTGCGACGCGGGCGCGGCGATCGTGATTGCCGAGGCCGACTATATTGAGCGCGTGCAGCAAGTGGCGTCGGAATTGCCCAAGGTTAAACACCTTGTTTGTCGCGGCGAACTTCCCTTGCAAGCAGCGAGTACTATTCCGGTATCTGGTCTTTCCAAGCTGCAAGCCGTCGATGCCAGCAAGCTACAAATTGCCGATGTTAAGGGCGGCGATTTGAGTATGCTTATTTATACCTCGGGCACCACTGGGCCGTCGAAGGGTTGCATGATTAGTCATAACTACGCCTGTAACTTGGCGCGCCAAGCACTGTACTGCTGGGAGCCGACCGCGAAAGATACGGTCTGGACAGCACTGCCGTTATTCCACATGAATGCCCTGAGCAGCATTATGATGATGGCAATGATTGGCGCGAGAGTGGTGGTGTATCCGCGCTTTTCTTTGTCGGGCTTTTGGCCGGATATCGAACGATCCGGCGCCACCATGGCGAGCTTGCTGGGTTCTATGGCACCGCTTATTGGCACTGCGCCGGACAGCGATGCCAGCAAGCGCTGCTTCGGCCAGTTGCGAACGGTGCAAACTGCGCCGTTTCCTGAAGAGCTTAAACAAATTTGGCGTACCCGCTTTGGTTCAAAAGTGCTTGGTTCGGTAGGCTATGGCTTTACCGAGGCGGCGATGGTGGTCTACGGCAAGCTTAGCGACGAGAATGCGCCAGCCAATACCTCTGGCCGCGTTCAAGACGATTTTGAGGTCATGATCGTCGATGATTACGACTGCGAATTGCCCCGTGGCCAAGCTGGCGAAGTGGTGGTGCGGCCACTGCAACCCCATGTCTGTTTTGAAGGCTATTGGAATCGCCCAGCAGACACCTTAAAAATCATGCGCAATATGTGGTTGCATACCGGCGACATTGGCAAGCTCGACGAACAAGGTTACTTCTATTTTCTGGATCGTAAAAAAGATTATTTACGCCGCCGCGGAGAAAATATTTCTAGCTTTGAAATGGAAAAGACCTTTGCTTCTCATCCAGCAATAAGCGATGTCGCAGTACACGCCGTGTTATCAGAGATGGGTGAAGACGACGTAAAAGTGACCGCCGTTTTAAAACAAGGCGAAACCCTGACTGAGCGAGAACTCTGTGAATGGTGCCTAGACAAGGTGCCTTTCTTTGCCGTACCCCGCTATATCGAATTTAGAACGGATTTACCCCGCAATCCCACTGGCAAAATAATGAAGTTTCAACTGCGTGACGACGGCTGTACCGCCAGCACCTGGGACCGAGAAAAAAGTGATTTTGAAATGCAGCGCCGCTAAAGAGCCAATCAATCTACGCGCTTAATAGAGACCAATGTTATGACAGTGAATAAAACCATCATCATTACCGGCGGCTTTGGTTCCCTTGGCCGCGCCGCCGCGCAGGCAGCGCTAGAGCAGGGCTACGGCATTGTGTTAGTAGACAGAGCCGAGCAACTGCTTGGCGCCGATTTCAGCGACTCGCCCCAAGTACTGATTTGTGGGGGTGTGGATATTTGTGATTTTGCCCAAGCGCAAAGTGTGGTCGCCAAAGCGCAGGCCCAGTTTGGCGAAGTATCGGCCCTGCTGAATATTGCTGGCGGTTTTCACTGGGCCAACTTTGACAGCGACGAGCTAGATACCTGGGATCGCCTGTATCAAATGAATGTTAAGACTGCCGTTACCGCAAGCAAGGCGGTGTTACCGGTGTTTTTACAGCAGCAGCGGGGCAGCATTGTGTGCGTGAGCGCCGGAGCCGCCGTAAAAGGCGAGGCTGGAATAGCCGCCTATGCTGCATCAAAAGCTGGTGTGTCGCGGTTTGTCGAGTCGCTGGCCTCAGAGCTAAAAGACAAGGGCGTTCGCGTTAATGCCGTGGCGCCCAGCATTATAGATACCCAGCCCAACCGCGAGGCGATGCCAGATGAAGACTTTTCACGCTGGGTTAGCCCAGCAGCACTAGCCAAGGTCATGCTGTTTTTAGCCTCAGATGAGGCCAGCGCGGTAAGCGGCTCGATTTTGCCGGTAACTGGGCGAGTCTAATAACAAATCAGTGATTCGAAACGTGATTAATTTAAATATGAACAGGTGAGTTATGAATAACAATTTTATTAATTTTGAAAACAAGTCGGTATTAGTCGTGGGCGGCGCCAGCGGCATGGGCCGAGCCTGCTCACTGTTGGTTAACAGCCTCGGCGGCGAACCCAGCGTGCTGGATGTGGCGCCGGTTGATTACCCTGTTAAGAACTACGTAAAGGTCGATTTGCGCAACCAAGCTAGCGTAGAAGAAGCGCTGGCACAGCTAGATGAACGCTTTGATGTAGTGCTGTCCTGCGCGGGTGTTGCCGATGGCACTGGTGGCATTATGCAGATCAACTTTATTAGTCAGCGCTATATTATTGAAACCCTGCTGGCGTCGGGAAAGCTTGCAGATAGTGCGTCGGTAGTGATGATCTCCTCTATTGCCGGCTTGCCTTGGCAGCAGAATTTGACCCAGCTTAAAGATTTTCTGGCAACTAGCACTTGGGACGAGGCCGACGCTTGGCTAAAAGCCAATGAAGGCAATGACACCTATACCTTCAGCAAACAGGCCGCCAATGCCTATGTCGCGTCCTCGGCACTGCGGCTGTTAAGCAAGGGCGTTAGAATTAATAGCATCTTACCCGGCCCCACCGACACGCCCTTGGCGCGAGCAAACGCAGATGTGTGGCTCGGCTTTGGCCATGGCTACCGCGAAGCGGCGGGTATCGAATTTTTACTACCAGAACAAATGGCCAATGCCATGATATTTCTGGCCTCGCCAGTGGCAAGCGGCGTGACGGGTGTGTTACTGCCAGTAGATGCTGGGCATATGTCCTCGGCCATTACCGACAGCTACCCGGAGCCAGCAATAAAAATGATGCTCGGGCTTTCTTAATACAGAATATTAGCGCTTAGCCCACCAGATGCCGGATCAAGTCCGGCATGACGGCTACTTCCCAGCTGCCAAGCGCAACTGGCCGTCATTCCAAACGCCCACGTCGTCATTCTGAGCGTCACACGTCGTCATTCTGAACCCCGCACCTCGTCATTCTGAACTTGATTCAGAATCCATATTCCACCGAAATAGTTCGCGCCCACCCAATCATGTTCAGCATCAAGACCGACTGACGGCCCGCCACGCTATAGTCCGTGGCACCTCGTCACTCTGAACCCCACACCTCGTCATTCCGAACGCCCACCTTGTCATTCTGAACTTGATTTAGAATCCATATATAGAAACAAATTGGCTCACGATGCCGCAGATAGATACTTGCTAAGTTCTATAGCGGGTGCTGCGGACGAAGGCATAGAAGGGGGAATATGGAAATTTGAGGAAAATAAATCGGGTCGCAGGTGACCTTCATGGAGAGCTGCTTGAATTACATACAAGGTTCAGCACGTAATACTTGTAACAAGGCGGTGTTGTCGCCTTTGGCTGGGGCCGCCATTCGGTTGGCGCTCCATGCAAGCCCCAAACCGCGGAGTACGTGCTTAGCTCAGTAGTGATACCGTAGTTGCGCAATAAGAATGGAGTCTTGAAGAATTTTATAAACAATTCGATGCTCGTCGTTAATTCGCCGAGACCAATACCCAGAAAGGGCGTGCTTCAAAGGTTCAGGTTTGCCAATCCCCTCAAATGCTTCTCTCTGAATATCCCTGATAAGTAGATTAATACGTTTGAGCATCTGCTTATCAGTCTTTTGCCAGTATAGGTAATCTTCCCATGCCTTCTCTGCAAAAATTAATTTCACTCAATCAATTCCTTTGCTTGACCTTTTCCATCTTCAAGTTCGGCAATAGACTCAATCAAGCGCCGTGTATTCTTAGGGCTGCGCAACAAGTAGGCGGTTTCTTCCAAGGCTTGGTAGTCGGCCATCGAAATCATCACCACAGCGCCTTCGCCTTTGCGAGTGATAGCCACAGGGGCGTGGTCGTTACATACCTGCTCCATAGTCTTGGCAAGGTTACTTCGCGCGGCAGTATAGCTTATACTTTCCATAATGACTTACCTGTACATGTACAAAAATATGTACGCATGGTATCAGCGCATAACAATTGGGTCAATCATCCCCTCTAGCACGGTGCCTCCACTGGCCATCATTCTAAACCCCATACCTTGTCACCCCGAACCCCGAACCCCGAACCCCGAACCCCGAACCCCGAACCCCGAACCCCGAACCCGGCGCCGTCATTCTATGCCCCAAAGGTCGTCACTCTGAGCCCCTAATGCCGTTATTCAGGACGCCACACCTCGTCATTCTGAGCGCCACACCTCGTCATTCTGAACTTGATTCAGAATCCATATACCACCGAAACAATTCGCACCCACCCAAGCAGTCGCCGCTTCAAGTTCGGTATAAGGGCTTCGTCGCAATAGCTTGTAGCCCCGGCCTTTGTGACATTCAATCTGGGTAGTTTGCTAGGGCTTATACCACCATTTTACGATGTATTGACATGTGTCACGTGACGCGATACAGTTTTGAGCATGATCAAATCCTTCGCCGACAAACAGACTCAAGAACTGTACTCCAAAGGCAAATCAAAGAAGTTTCCTGCGGATGTTGCACCGCGAGCGGCCAGAAAGCTTGAATACGTGAGTCTGGCTGAGCGGCTGGAGGACTTGAAAGTGCCGCCCGGTAATCGCCTTCACCAACTTTCCGGAAACAGGCTAGGGCAGCACTCGATTTCAATCAATGATCAGTGGCGTATTTGTTTTCGTTTTGAAGATGGCGATACGTATGAGGTCGAAGTGTGTGACTACCACTGAGTGAGGTAATGACTATGGCTATTCCAAATACTGGCGGTATGCAACGCAAGCCGACCCATCCCGGTGAAATGCTGAGAGAAGATTTCCTGCCGGACTATAAGCTGACCGTAGCGGGCTTGGCTGATGCGCTGGGTGTCTCTCGCCAGTCCGTTAATGAATTACTGCGCGAACGTCGAGCGGTCAGCCCTGAAATGGCGCTCAGGCTTGCCCGTTTATTTGGTAACTCGCCGGAATTTTGGTTGAATGCGCAGCGATCTGTCGATCTTTGGACGGCGGCGCAGTCGGTTAAGGAAGAAGTGGCTCGCATAAAGCCACTGCATGCTGCATAACAAAAGCAAACGACGATAGCGCGCTGGGTCTCTTTGCAGTCGGCTGCGTTTGCGGCATCCGGTGCCCAAGATATGGACTTACCAGGCCTTCGGCTCCATGAGCTTTCCGGCAATCGCTCGGGAATTTGGTCGGTGACGGTAAGTGGTAACTGGCGCGTGGCATTCCGTTTTGAGGATGGAGACGCCGAGATAGTGAACTACGAAGATTATCACTGAGGTACTCCTATGTTGATGCACAACCCACCCCATCCTGGTGAAATCATACGAGAGCTTTGCCTGGAACCACTCGGCTTGTCTGTTACAGCAGCTGCAGAAGCGCTTGGGGTCAGTCGAAAAACCTTAAGCGACATTCTGAACGGCAAGGCCGGAATTAGTCCGGAAATGGCTATTAGGCTTTCTATCGCTTTTAATACCTCATCGGAGAGCTGGCTAACCCAGCAGTCTCAATATGAGCTGTGGCATGCCGAACAACACCGTAAAGACCTCAAGGTCAAAAAGCTTGTCGCTGCGTAATAGCGCGCATAACTAAGCCATTAAATGCGCGCCCTTCGGTCGCCGGACGCGTGTTCCTCGCGCTGTTTCAGGCAGGAACAGCACTCGATTTCAAAAATGATTAGTAGCGTATCTGTTTTCGTTTTGAAGATGGCGATGCGTATGAGGTCGAAGTGTGTGACTAGCACTGAGTGAGGTGATGACTATTCTTAATACTGGCGGTATGCAGCGTATTCGGAACCAAAGACCTTGTCACCCTGAACCCCACGCCGTCATTCTGAACCCCAAACGCCGTCACTCTGAGCTTCTAATGCCGTCATTCTGAGTGCCACACCTCGTCACTCTGAATCCCACACCTCGTCATTCTGAACTCGATTCAGAATCCATATACCACCAAAACAATTTGCACCCACTCAACTAGACGTCGGTTCAAGCCCAGCACAGCGGCGTCACATTTTCCAAAAGCCGGAACTTAAATACATCCACATCGCACGCAGCTGAATAAGCAGTATATTTTTCCGACGCAAAGATTTATGCTCGGTTTCTGCGAGTAGGGTGCTCGTTTCGCCAGCTCTACTCACAAAAAGGAATTTAGGATCAATCACATAGGATAGTGAGGTAAGACATATGACACCCCGCCAAAAACATATTTATGTAAGCGCGCTGTGTAAAAGCGCTACTCGGTATCAGATCTCGCTATTTCAATATAAATTCAATGAGTTGCGGTATTTTTTTTGAGTAATCCCACGAAGTAAAATTTTTCGATTATGATGAAAGTATTATGTCAACTTAAGGGTCAATCCATGAATGAAGAAAATCATAGATATTGGGATACTATAATAAAAAATTTCGGGCTTGGATTATCAGTGTTGGCATTAATTTTTGGTGTGTATCAATATAAATTTAGCATCGAAAAAGATTACAAAAAGCCTTTTTGGGAATCTCAGCTAAAATACTGCCTTAAAGTATCAAATGCAGCGTCAAATATTGCGAATGAATCATCGAATAAGAAAATATCTCAAGAATCAATCGACAAGCTATTCGTATTGTACTTTGGTGAGGCGCAGTTATTTTTAGATAATAGGACAATGCAGTATCTTGGGGAAATTGGTTCTCATGCAGTAAAGTGTAATGCTGGCGCCGAAAATAAAGATATATGTAATAGGCCTGTATACAACGGTAAATCAATGTCTGTAGCAATTTCCTGCAGGGATATGCTCACCGAATCGTGGAGTATTTCATTAGAAGATCTTAATTCTAATGTCCTGAATCCAGAGTTGACGGAATAGGTATAAAAGGTACAGAAAATCATAACGGCTTAAAGCCGCTATCGCTTTGCGCAGCAAATTTAAGTCGATTTTTACTGCGGGCGCTAATAATCATGGGAGAGTATCGTGCAAGGAAAAGGTACTGTAAAAAATCCTTTAACTGTTATTGCAATATTTGCTGGCACCGCAGAGATTAGTGGTACGGCTATACTTCCGTTTTTGGAAGCTGGGGCTCAGTCAACTTACATCTGGTTCCTGATGTTGTTTCCATTTACTTTGATTGCGCAATTTTTTATTACTCTAAATTGGAATCACAAAGTTCTCTATGCGCCTAGTGATTTTAAGGATGAAGATCATTTTATAAATATATTACAGAAAGCGTCTCTTAAGGATCAGATAGAAGATTTTGGTGAAGAGGCAAAAACTGAAAACGAGACTCTAATTGAGTTAGAGGGTGTAGACTTCAACGCTGATGACGCATGGGTTCAGAAAGTTGACGTATCGAGTGAGATCAAGAATCCAGGTGAGGATGGTCTTCTGGTAACTGCAATACGTTTGGAGGAAGACAGCTCTGAAATTAGAAATAAAGAAACGCGTGAGCTTTATTGGAGAGTTTTTCTAGCCGCCAATAAAGCCAGTATGCGAGATTCACAAATGGCTGAAAAACTGGCTTTAGAAAAACTGGAGAATGAACTTGGTGTAAAAATAGAAAAAGAAATGAAATTTGAGATTGGTAGAAAGCGATATGTTTTTGATGGCGTCGCTAGGTCAGGTAACCAGCTAACGACCATTGAGGTTAAGTTTATGAGGGATATGAGACGGGCTGGGGGTACCGCGTCACTGCAAACTTTAGAAAGAGTATCGAGGCTATATGACAGCTTAAGCGATGTTCAGAAGAAAGAGTTTTCATTCATATTCGCTATAGTCACGGATAATGTTGGGGAGCGGGAACTTGAATTTATCAAGAGTAGTGCGTCAAGAATGAGTTTCCCAGCGGTTGTTAAGGTATATGATTTTGACTCCCTTGCGGGCGAGTTACTTGAAGATGCTTCTTGAAAAAGATGTGCAGTGCGAGGCAAGGATATTCGTTTCGTTCCAGAATAAATATATGCTTAGTAAAAATGAGCAATAGTGCGTTAACAATTAACTCCAATGGATAGTTTCAAACGCTAATTTTAAACTGTCGCTGATCATAGGATGAGGCTGCAGATAACCCTGCAGGCTCCCATCAAAATCTGTGCCTTCCGGCGCTCCTTTGTTGCCAAATATTGATCCTTGGTTACGCATTTCAAACTGGCTATCCAGGGCAGGGATATCAAGGGGAAATTGATAATCTCTGCAGATTTTTGCCACTACCGTGCTGCAAGTAAGAATCACTTCGGCGGCAATACCGCACTACAAATCGCCAACATCTCTTTGGCAAAACATTCTTCAAACAGCAGTTCAGGCTGCTCGTCCATAATTTCCATTACTAAGGCTTTGCAGCACCGCGTAGACAGCAGTGCGCAGCGCTGGGCCTCGGCTTCGCTCATATTGCGGTGTTCGCTGAGTAGGGCATTGGCAATAACACTGATCGAGAATTTGTTTACACCGGCGATTTCGTCATAGGCTTTGTCTAGGTCAAAGCAGCGGTGGTAGCGTTGGTGAAATTTAAAATTTAATTTTAATAAACTGGCGTGAAAGCCAATGGTGCCGTCGATCATGGATTGCAGGGCAGCTTCGGCGTTCATATTGCGGTATTTCATCATTACCGCATGTTTGCGCTCTTCTAAGTACTCTCGCAGTAAATCTTCGTACAGCGCAGCGACCACCGATTCAATATTGGGAAAGTACTGGTAGAGCGAGCCAACTGAGATGCCGGTGACTTCGGCTAGGTGCAGGGTGGTGAGTGCCTCGGCGCCCTCATTATTGAGTACTTCGCGGCAGGCCTGCTTTACCGACTCTACCAGTAATCGCGAGCGTTCTTGCTTGGGTTGCTTACGGGGCTTAGGAGCTTGCATAGGCGTAAATGCGAATAAATTATAGTTATCGCTAGTATGCGCAAAAATCCTTATAAATCAAAGGGAAATAACGCGCCAGCAAAACCCGAATGCGAATAATACGCGCCGTATTTTAGCCCTATACTGTTGCTAAGCGATTGAGCTAGCAGGCCTATTTCTGTAGTGCTAAGGCAATAATTAGAGGTGTTGAAATGAAGAAAGAAGACATGATTTTAATGAGTGTAGACGATCATGTGATCGAGCCGCCAGACATGTTTAAACAACATCTGAGTAAAGCCGAGCTAGCCAAGGCGCCGCAATTTATTAGCGACGAGTCCGGTGTCGATTTTTGGCTGTTTGAAGGGCGTAAAGTCATTAACGTTGGTCTTAATGCGGTGGTTGGTCGGCCCAAGACCGAATACGGCTGTGAGCCGACCTCGCTGAGTCAGATCCGCGAAGCGGCTTACAATATAGATAAGCGCATTGACGATATGAATGCCGACGGCATTTTGAGCTGCATGTGTTTTGGTACGTTTATTGGCTTTGATGGTGGTTTTTTTGTTGATGCCAAAGACAAGAAAAACGCCGTGCGCATGGTGAGTGCCTACAATGATTGGCACATTGACGAATGGGCGGCTAAGCACCCAGGCCGGATGATACCGCTGGCGATTCTTCCGCTTTGGGACAATATGGCCTGTGTGGCAGAAATTAAGCGGGTGGTGAAGAAGGGCTGTCACGCGGTGACTTTTCCCGACAACCCCACGGTGAAGGGCTTGCCGTCTATCCATAATGCTTTTTGGGACCCAGTGTGGGCGATTTGCGATGAATTGCGGGTAGTGGTGAACTGCCACATTGGCACGGGTTATCAGCCACCGCATCCGTCTATGGAATCGCCAATTAATAGCTGGATCACCAGCATGCCGATCTCGATTGCCAATTCTGCCGCAGACTGGATGCACTTAGGCGCCTTGTTGAAATACAAGAATCTTAAAATCTCCCTCACCGAAGGCGGTATTGGTTGGATTCCCTATTTACTGGAGCGCGCTGACTTTTCTTTTGAGCAGCACGCGGGCTGGACCAATATGAGCTTTGGCGGCAAAAAGCCGAGTGAGGTGTTTAAAGAACATTTCATTACCTGCTTTATTGACGACAAATTTGGCATTAAGAATTACGCCGATATTGGTGAAGACATTATCTGTTTTGAGACCGACTACCCCCATTCCGACTGTGTGTGGCCCAATGCCGCCGATGTACTGTGGGAGAGTGTTAAAGACCTGCCCGAGCGCGTCATTAACAAGGTCACCCATCAAAATGCGATTCGCGAATTTAGCTTTGACCCAATCACCTTGCTGGGTCGCGAGAATTGCACGGTTGCTGCACTGCAGGCCCAAGCCCGCCGCGATGGCGTAGACACCAGCGTGGTGTCGGCGGGCGGTCACAATCCGCATCTTGAGGCGGGTGGCAAAGTAGTGACCTCTGGCGACGTGATTAAGCTGTTTGCCGATAATGTAGGTAAAGGCGGCGATGACGCGGCGGCCTAGGCCTCGTAAAGGACTCGCCGTATCTGCCCCAGTCGCTTTGCGCAGAACTGGGGCGTGCCCATTCACAATAATACCGAGTTAAATAATTATGTTAGATCTCGATCAAGGTGTGCCACGGCCCTTGCCCGCCACCAATGCCGATACGCAGGCGTATTGGACTGGGGGTGAGCGTGGGGAGCTGCTGATATTTCGCTGCGCAGACTGCGAATACTATGTTCATCCCCCCGTGGCTTTTTGCCCTAAATGCGAAAGTCGCAAGGTTGCGCCTTCGGCAACGTCTGGCAAAGGTGTAATCACCAGTTTTACGGTTAATCACAAGCAATGGCTGCCGTCCTTGAAGGTGCCCTACGTGGTTGCGCTGGTGTCGATTGCCGAGCAAGAAGACGTGCGCTTGGTGAGCAATATTGTGCATTGCGAGGTGGATGCGGTGTATATCGGTATGCCGGTGAAGGTATTGTTTGAGGAGAACGAAGACCTGTGGGTGCCCTTATTTGAACCGGATGTTGCGCTATGAATTCAGCCTCTAAATACCCTGAGAAAAACACCGCCATTACCGGCATAGGTCAGTCTGAGATTTCTCGCGGCAGCAGTAAAACTGGCCTAGAGTTGACGGTCGATGCCTGTATGGAAGCGATCACTAACGCAGGTTTGAGCCGAGCCGATATCGACGGCATCGCCACCTGGCCAGGTGCAGATTACAATGCCTCGGGCTTTTCGCCGGTAGGTATTCCCCATATTCAAGACGCGCTGCGCCTAGAGTTGAACTGGTATAGCGGCGCGCCTGAGGGGCCGGGTCAATTCGCGGCAATTTTTGATGCAATCGGCGCCATTGCCGCAGGGCTGTGTAAGCACGTACTTGTGTTTAGAACCTTGACTGAAGCCACTGCCCGTAAAACCGCCTTCGCCAATGCGCTAATGACATCAGGCCAGCGCGACCACGGCCTTTTTCAGTGGTATTCGCCGTATCACACCTATGCGGCGGCGATTCAGCAGGCCATGTATTTTCAGGCTTATGTGCATAGGTCGGGTATACGCGAAGAGCAATATGCGCAGATTGCGCTTAACGGACGTCGCAATGCCGCGCTTAATCCTAAAGCGGTGTACCGCAGCCCGATGAGCTTGGAAGACTATTTGGCATCGCCAATGATCTCGACGCCAATCCGCATGTTCGACTGCGATGTGCCCATCGACGGCTCTACCGCAATTATTATTTCGCGCTGGGACTGCGCCCAAGACCTGCCGAACAAGCCGATTAAGATCGAAGCGATTGGCAGCAGCATGGCCTACCGCAATTCCTGGACTCAGCTCGACGCACTGGATACCCAAGCCCAGCCCAAAGTCGCCGAGATGATGTGGTCGCGCACTGATTTAAAACCCAAGGATGTCGACTTTGCCGAGTTATACGACGGCTTTAGCTTCCACTCCATTAACTGGTTAGAAAACTTTGGTTTTTGTGAACGCTACGGCGCGGGTGACTTTATCGATGGTGGCCACAATATAGCGCTAGACGGCATGCTACCAATAAACACCAACGGCGGTGCGCTTTCGGCTGGTCGTATGCACGCCTATGGTCAGGTGCACGAGGCCTGCTTGCAGTTGTGGCGCGGGGCTGGGGAGCGCCAAATAGCAAAACCTCTAAACGTAGCCGCACTGTCGACGGCGGGCGGGCCGCTGGCGGGGGCAATGTTGTTAACCGTAGATTAGTAGGCGCCGTCAGTATTGCTGAGGTGGTTGATCGCCTTATTGAGCACGCTGATCGCCGCCTTAAGTTCGTCGTTACTGAGGGGTAATGGGTGATCTGCCTGCAGTTGATTGTGCGTGCGCCGCACTTTTTCAAATTCCTTGCGGCCCTCTGCGCTAACGGCGATCAGTTTTGATTTGGCGTGGTAGGGGTTGTCAGAAAGTTCAAGCAAACCTTTTTTGGCGAGTAAATTAACCAAGCGGCCCACGCCTTGACGACTTTGGCCAATTTCTTTTGCCAACTGAGACGCTGTCATCGGCTGGTCGCTGGCGGCCAATACGCTTAAGGCCAAGCTACCCGCGCGGGTAAGCTTGGATTTATCTAGCGACACTTCGGTGTCTTTCAGTAATAAGCCGTTTAGCTTAAATACGTGCAGCCGAAACTCGGTGCTCAAGTCAGCATTGTCCGCTTTTGATACGCTTTCTAAAGCCTGCTTTGTCAAAAATCACCTCAAAATAACCGGTCGATGTAGCGCTATGCTAATGGCTGCACTGCGCGGTAAGCCACCGCATTTTGGCCGATCTTGGTCGCCAATACCATACGCTTAATGGATTTATGTAAACTAGTTGACACTTGGTGATATGTTTACATATTATTGTTGTCAGTTGTCGGCAATCACAATAGTAATAAAACCATCGCAAGGAATAAGCCTATGTCAGCGCACACAATTAATCATTTAGAAAATACTGATGCCTACCATGAGGATGCATTGAATAGTTTGACTGCCGCTGATGTAGCGCTCGCCCATGCCCCCGCCTTGGCAATCGACGGCCCGCATTTTCTCACCGACGTTAACGAAGCCTTTGTGGAATCAATACTGTCGACTGGCGGCGCTAAACTGAGCTCCATGGCAACGGCCGACGAACATTCTGGCATGACGAGCAGACAGAAATGGACGCTCAACTGGGACGCTGCCGGGCAAAGTGCAGGCCTTCCCAAGGCGATATTCGTGAAGTCGACACCGCCAGAGCCCGCCCACAGAGAAATGCTGTCGGTGTTGCATATGCAGGAACTTGAGGCGCGTTTTTATAACACCATTCAACCAGAAATCGCGGATATTGCGCCGCGCAGTTTTTATTCGGAATTTTACGCTGGTGGGCGTTTTCTCATTGTTTTAGAAGACCTCGAATCCTCGGCGAGTAAGCCGTATTGGATTCGTGACAAGGCCAGTATTGAGCATGTTAAGGCGGTAGCGATAAGCCTCGCCAAATTGCATGCTAAGTTTTGGCAGTCGCCGCGTCTTGAAAGCGATTTGCGCTGGGTAAGACCACGCACTTGCCGCTATGGCTGGCCGTGGCTCAATGGCTTGAATAAGAGTGTACGAGCGGCCTTTGCCGAAACCGCCAGCGAGATATTACTGCCGGAAACCTCCAGGTCTATGCTGCAAGACTGGAGCCTCGGCGCCGATGCGGTGTTCAAATATATGGATACACTGCCAAGCACTGTGTTGCACGGCGACTCCCATCTTGGCAATACCTTTTCTTACAGCGACGGCAGCGCTGGGCTATTTGACTGGCAGGTTGTGTTCAGTGGTCACGGCTTAAGAGATTTCGCGTATTTTCTGTTATCTGCAATCGACGAAGACGACCGCAAGCTACACGAAAAGTCCATATTCAATCTTTATATCGACACCCTGCGGGATTTGGGCGTAGCTATTAAAACCGATGAGGCATGGAATCTTTACTGCCTCTTCGTGCTAGACCATTGGGATGCCAACATCACGGCGTTTGTGCATGGCAGCTACAACCACGACACCGCAGCGCTGGAGCGCGGCTTAATCGCAACTAATGGTTCCATTGTAGAGAATGACATTGCTGGGCGTTTATCGAGCTTAATGAAAAAATTATAAGTACTGAAACCGCCATCTTAAAGAGTAAAATTTACGATGACGGAGTGTCGTTCTAAATGAATGTTAATCGGTTTCCTGTTATGTCAAAACGCTATACAGTTGTGTTCAGATATAGTGAATTTATTTTTAAAATATTGCTAATAATGAAATTAAAAAGTGAGGGGTGGTATGAGCGTGTTTAAGGTTTTTTTAGCACTGTGTTGGTTAGCCATTGTATTTGTTACTGTGCAGGCTTTTAACCAGCAAGGCATGATTGCCGGTGAGCTGTTTGTGTCAGATATTCAGGCATTGAATTGGCGCGCCCAGTTTAATGTGGATTTTTTAGCGCATCTTCTGCTCTTGGGGAGCTGGGTAGCATGGCGCCATCGTTTTTCAGCTGCGGGGTTTGCGCTGGCTTTAGCCTGTGTGCTGGGCGGCGGACTGGTCAGTATGCTGTATATACTGGTGGCCAGTGTTCGGGCTAAGGGCGATATGCAGGTTTTGTTGATGGGGCGCTCATCGTAGTAAGCGGCGGGTAATTGGTTTAAATTTGCATATTATCTCAATATGGTTTAATTTCTGTATTTAAACTGATTTGGTTTAATATGAGCTATATAGCCCTTATTGGCGATATTGTCGCTTCAAAGTCTCTGTCAGATCGCGCTGCGGTGCAACGCCGTTTAACGCGGTGCTGTGCTGCGTTAAATAGCCGAGCCGACGGCCTAGGGATAATCTCGCCCTTTACCGTGACCTTGGGCGATGAGTTTCAGGCATTGTTTGTTGCTGCCAAGGATATTTGGCCGTGCATTGCTGAAATTGAGGCCGAGATGTATCCGGTGCAGATTCGTTTTGCCCTCGGGCTGGGAGATATTGCCACCGACATCAACCGCGAAGCAGCCTTGGCGATGGATGGCCCAGCGTTTCATCGTGCCCGCGCGGGAATTGAAACGATGAAAAAAGATAAGGTGCGCTACCGGCTGCTGGGATTGCATCGTGGCGAAGGCCTTGTTCGTCACAGTCTTGATATGCTGTCGCATAATCGTGATAAGTGGCAGCAGAATCGCCATCGAATTCTCTCTGCGCTTTTACAGCAGCAGTCGATTAACGATATTGCCACCAAGCTGGGTGTGTCTGAACAGGCGGTGTATCGGAATATTCGCGACGGTGACTTAGAGAGCGTGATAGGGCTGATGCATGAAATTGGCGTACTGATGACTGAAAGTTTGGAACAAGCGAATGAGCACTGAGTATTTAATTTACGCCATTTTAATTTTGCTGAGCCGCTTGGTGTATTTGCGCAATGACGGCCCCCTAAGCCGCCGCGCAAATCTCTTGTTAAGCGCCGTGCAAGGTCTAGCGGTGTTATTGGTATTTACGTGGAATACGGCAGGAATGGCGAGCTTGTTCGCCGTGGTGCTGGTGGCCTTGGTTAATCTCGGTTTAGAGCGTCGCCTCGATCTGAGTAAGGGTTATCGCCTTATTACGCTATTCATTCTGCTGTTATTGCCAGACTACGCCGCGTCTTTTGGTGATCGCTTTGAATTACAGCCCTGGGTACTGACGGTGAGTGCGCATTTGCAGTCGCATCTGTCGATATTGCAGTGGCCGCGCTATACCGGTGCCGATCAAATTGGCTTAATCGTTTTTGGTTTATTAATACTGGCCAACGAAGTGAATATTTTGTTGCGGGCGGTATTCCATCATTGCCACTTAGAACCCAAACCCGCAGCGGCAGATCGTGTTGACGGTGCAATTGATAATGCCGAATACAATGCCGGCAGGGTGATTGGCTTTTTAGAGCGCTGGCTGATGTTTATGATTATCTTTCAGACCGGCGAGTTTAGTGCCTTAGCGTTTATTATTGCCGCGAAAGGCCTTGCGCGAATGAAGCAATTGGAAGACAAACAATTTGCCGAATATATGCTGATTGGCACTTTTGTGTCGGCGTTGGCGGCGATTATCGTCGGCAGTAGTTTGGCGGCAATCTGATTTTGTAACTGCGTAAATTTAGCATTGCTCCGCTCGCCCTCAGCACAATTGGGTGTGCCGAGGGCGAGTGGACTCAGGTCAATGAATCATAAAGCGCTGTATGCCCTTTGGCTGGTCTACTTTAACCAGTAACTCATCTAACTTTTGGCTCAAACACAGCGAGTTTCTGGTTTGGGCTAGACGCGGCCACACCGAGCGCCGGCCGGCTAAAATTAGATTTTCGATATCATTTTCTTTGTACATAAACAGGGTGTTGCCGCGGCGGTAGCTGTTGCGGTTTAGCATAAAGTTAATGTCGCCGGTGTACTCCTGATCTAGCAGGTGATAACCGGTAGAAATTAAGTTACTGAGCGGCGCTGTTCGTGGTGACTTTTCCAAGGTGGTCTGACTTAGCTTTAGCACTTCTAAGCTGATGTTATGCACGAAGCGTCCCGCTGCCGCTTTTAGGCTATTACTGTGTAGCGCAGGCTCTTTGGCAAAGGGTAGGGCCAGCGGGTTGATTAAACTGACCAGCGAGTGATTCACACCGTATAAACGCGCTAGGCGCTTGGCAGGCAGGTCTTGGGTCATTGAGCCGTCTACCCAGCGACGACTGGGGAGGTAGGGTTTTAGTTTGCCTTGGGTATCTTTGCATTCTAATTGGACAGATTCGATCATACCGGGCACTGCCGATGATGCCATGGCGGCCGAGCGCAAAGTGACGTTGGGTGCGGTTATGGCATTTAATAATCTGGCTTTTTGATGCCGCTCTACTGGCGCTACTGCGATATTGATGTAGCGGCCAGTGTGTTCGTAGGCTTCTTGAAAAGTCATTTTTCCACAGAAGCTGTCGATGAGGTCGGCTCTTATTTGATTGGCGAGATTGCCTGATCTATCGCGGATACTTGCCCATACTTGCTTGCCCTGAATTTCTGGATAGCGGTGTTTATCTAGATACCCAGCGGCTAGTTCCTGATCGGTGAGGGCGCCTACTTGCACGCATACCCAGGAGCCAGCGCTGGCGCCGGAGATCACATTGGGCAGACAGCCTTGCTCAGCTAGCTCGGCAACCACCCCGTGGTGAAAGTAAATTAAACCCGCGCCGCCGCTTAGCATTAAGGCGGTTCTTCCGTAGCAGTGGCTTGCCCTGCGGATAAAGTCGACTTTTTCTACTTCGCTTAGACACCCCAGCGCATCATTGCAAATGCAGTCTAGGGCGGCGAGCTGGAGGTCGATGTACTCTTCTATTAAATGCTTGGTGCCGACCAAACTGCGGTGATACAGGCGGGAACTGCCCATGCCCCCCATATTGCCGTGTACACCTTCATTAAGATGGAGTAACAAGGCTTTAGGGTCGCCATTTTTGAGCAGAGTGGTGAGCCGCGCGTGCCGGCGGCTAATCTCTTGGTAATCGTAGAGACGGCTGCGCTCTACCGCCCGCCACTGCTGCATGCCAGTTAACTTGTCATGCTTGGTTGCGAGCTCATGCCACTGGGAATAACTATTTGCCTCGGCAAGTGCTTCTGTCACCTTGGTGAGCTTGGCTGAATTGAATAGCGATAATACATTGCTATTTTTCAATGGATTTCTCCCTCTAAGCTGATTTGCGAAATGCAATTATCAGCTTGGTAATTAGGCATTTTTTATACCCTGTTGGGCTTCAAGCCGCTCTATTTCCTCTCGTAGATATATAGATACTTTTTGTATGTGAGGCAGAATATCTGGGCAGGAGGTGAATGCAAAATCTAGGTTGCCGTTGTAACTGCTTACCGTAATATTGACGCCAGAGCCTTGGATGAGAACCGATGGAATATACCAAGAGTCCATTTTCGCGCCATTAAAATACAGGGCTTCTTTTGAACCTGGTACATTGGAAATCAGCATATTACTGAAGCGCCGCGCGATGAGGTTTTCTTTTGAGGCTATGTCGAGCAGCGCTGGTAAGGTGGTTAATATCATCCACGCCTGCATGCCCTGAGTAGACATTTGCTGCATATGAGATTTTGCCTTAGTGCTGGCATCCATAACAAATTGCATGCGCTCGGCGGGGTCTTCAATATGGGTACCAATGGGCACGAGTAAATTGGCTAGGGCGTTGCCACCGCTCATTGACGCGTCTGCGCTCTTTAATGCCATGGGTACCGCAGAAACCAGTGATTTATCTGGCAGCTCATTAATTTCGCTTAAAAAGCGTCGAAAGGCACCGCCAATCAAGGTGAGCACGGCGTCGTTAATGGTTGCTCCTGGAATGGAGGCGGCTTTAACTCGCGCAATGGTGAGGCTTTGGGTCGCAACGCGGCGGCGCCAAGTTAGCGGGTCGCCCATGGCTGACTTAGGCGCAGAGTAGGGGGCAATCAATTCGCTATCTTTTTGGGTGGCGGCATTGAGAGACTGCAGCGCAGCGGTGGCTAAGCTCTTTACGGAGCTGTAGTTGCTTTTTAGTTGGGTGCGCAAAACATCGGGAAGCAGGCGCGGGTTTTCTTTGATTTCTTTTTGCACGGAGCTGGGTAGGCCTACCGCCCAGAATGGCACCATATTGCGCTTTCTAGAATTGGTACTCAGCATACAGGTCTGCCAGCGCAGTGCGCGCATACCGTCGAACATGGCGTGGTGGCCTTTGGTTAAGATCGCAAAGCGACCGTCGTCAAAGCCTTCAATAAGATGGCATTCCCACAGCGGGCGTGAGAAATCCAGGGGCTGAGAGTGAATGTGAGACACCAGCTCGCCCAACTCTTTTTGGCCACCCGGTGCAGGTAGGCCCCAGCGGAAGAAATGCTGGTCGATATCAACATTATCGAGGGTTTCCCATACCGGCGAAATTTTGCGTAGCAGTGAGTCTTGGTTGAGTTTCCAATTACACGGCGCTTCACTTATCGGCACGCTGCGCATGGAATCGTAGAGATCGCGAAGATAATTTGGCCCAGCACTTTTTGGCGGCGAAAATATCTGTAATCCGCAGCCGTGCCGAGGCGCGTCTTTGGACTCTGAGTGAACAAAAATTGCATCTAGCAGCCCTAATTTTTTCATTTTCACTTCCTCTATGAAGACGCTTGAATCCGTTGCGATGAGCGGTATTTTTCTTGGATTCACTTTTGGGTTAAAAATTATTTTTCAAATTTGCCACGAATGGCGGCAAGCTGGAGCACGCCGGTCATTGCTGCGGATATTGCCATTGTTTTGTATTTTTGGGTGCGCGCGCCCTTGCTTGCCGAGTGCCCCTGTTCAATGTCTTTGTTGGCCACTAAGTTTTTAAACTCCGCTTCTGAGACGCCTAAAAGCGTAGTCGCGATTTCACGGCTGTGTTCGGCGCGAGCGGGCGCCTGCCGGATTTTGGGTTCAGGGATTAATTCGCAATGCGGCACTAGGCCATTCTCGGTTGGCAGTGGCCTGCCCGCAGTGGGCTGATGTAAGACTCGAAAGTAGCCCCGCGCACGGTAGTGGGGGTTTTGCAAAAACTCGCTAAGGCGCAGCATATCGCCAGCGGGTACGCCGTGTTCTTGAAGGAGATCCCGTATGGCTTGTGGCGAGTGTTGCTTACACCAGCTGCTCACCATTTCTTCTATTGTGTTTCTAGCGGCAAGGCGTCCGTCGCTGGTGCTGTAGCTGGGGTTTGCCAGCCAGTCATTGCGTTCCATTGCATTACACAAGCCGTGCCATTGGGCGGTGGTGCTGACCGATATGGCACACCATTGGTCGTCACCGGCGCACTGAAAAATACTGTTCGGCGCATCAAATTCGTGTTGATTACCCTTGGCGACCATGCTGCCAGGTTCTAAGGATTCGCGCAGAAACTCGGTGCCCAGTGCGGTCATAATGCATTCGGCTTGGGATAGATCGACAAAGCCGCCAAGCCCGGTGCGCTGGCGCTGAATAAGCTTGGCCAAAATAGCGGTGGAGCTCACCCGGGCAACAAAATGATCTGGGTAAATGGTAACGCCGTCGCCGTAGCCGTCGTCTTGGTCTGGGTAGCGCCACAATCCGGTAAGGGAGGTGCTGGCTCTGACGAGTGGCCCGTAACCCATAGTTTTTGCGTCGGGGCCGGTGCTGCCCATGGCGCTGCTTTCGGCGCAGATAATTCGTGGGTTTATGGCTTTTAAGGTGGCGTAGTCTATGCCGAGGGATTCTGTGGTACCCGGTTTGAAATTGGATAAGACAATGTCGGATTGCGCCACGAGCTTGTAGAACAAGGCTTTACCCTGGTCGCTGCGCAGATTGAGCCCGAGCGAACGCTTGCCCCGAGAGGCCTGTGCAAAGCTGATCGACACCGGATTATTGTCGATACTTTGCCGCAGACCATCGCCAAAGGATTTGTTTTCTAGCTTGATAACGTCGGCGCCCTGATCGGCAAACATCCGTCCTAATTCACCACCGGCAACGATAACGCCAAGATCCAGTACCCGAATGCCAGTTAGCGGACGGGCGCTGGCGCCCATGTCGCTGCCCTCTGGCATGGCGTCGCTGGTGCTGGTGAAGCGCGCCTCGTTAACGTTAAGTGGGCGGGCGGCGTGGCGTATGCCGAGCCTTCTGCCGTCGACACACAAATAGCCTGCGGGCACGCGGCCTTGGCTGCCGCTGATATCGATTGCAGTGAAAAACTCGCGCTCGGCAAAATGAGTGTTGTCGAATAACTCTGCCGGTTTGGCCAGCGGCGCAATGGGAATACCCCGCTGGCGACCTTGCTCGGCCAATTCTGCGCGGGTTTTATCGGCAAACACAGCCGCGATACGCGCATTAATCTTGTCGATATTTAAAAGCCGATTGCGAGCTTCTTTGTACTTGGGGTCGGTAAAGGGGTGGTCGTCGCCAAGCCAGTCCGACATAGCCTGCCACTGCCGTGGATTGAGTACGCAGAGGCGAATCGAGCCGTCTGCGCATTTAAATACGGGGTACATCAGGGCGACTGAGGGCAGCTTGCCAGGCTCGGCCTCGACCAGTGGCCGTGAATGCGGCGCCACTTCAACTGGGGTTCGTCCTGCGGAGGCGCTGCCAGAAGAGCCGATGCCAGGGTCGAGAATTTGCGCGAGGGCGTCGTTGATTGAATAGTCTAGTACATCGCCAACCCCAAGCCGGCGACGCTGCCAATAGGCTAATAGCGCAAGCCATGCGCCTTGTACGCCGGTTGTTTCAAGGGCCATTTCGCCGGGTGGCAGCAGTGGTTCGCGGCCAGCGCGACCAGAGCGGCTAAGCACGGTGCTCATGGCCATATGCACAGATTCACTTGCAACAAAATCTTTATAGGGGCCGCGTAAACCAAAGTCGCGGATTGACAGAATGATTAGCAGCGGGAAATCGGCATGCAGGCTTGCTAGGCTCCAACCGGCTTCTTGTAGAGCGGCAGGGAGTTCGTCGATCAATAAAATGTCGGCGTTGGCCAATAGCGAACGAATCGTATTTTGTTGGCGTTTAACTGTAAATTTCGCCGCAATTACTTGTTTGTTGGCGCTGTGAACGGCAAAGCGCAGACTCTGGCCCTCAAAGTGTGGCGCCGCGTTTAAGGCCTCATTGTTGTCATCGACTACGGACAGTATTTCGGCGCCGAGGTCGGCGAGGAAGCGGCCCGTAATATGACCTCGGCGATGGCACAGTTCCACAACCTTAAGGCCTTGCAGCGGTAATTCCGAGCTGTCTGATGTTATATCCATATTTTATTTCCTAATGACTGTGAGCCTAAAGCGTCAGGGTTTTAGTGCCGGTCGGCAGGCTTCGGCCCAATGGCGTTCGGCGCCCCCGGCTTGGTATTGTTCAAGGCCTGGGTAGGGAATACTGTCCCAATAGCGGCCTTGAATACCGTAAATAAATAAGCGTGCATACATGCGCCGCAATTCGTCGGGATTACTGCTAATCAGTGGGTCGGCAAGTAAGTTCTTACGAATATCGGCAATGCTGATGATGTCGCGAACCATGTGGCTGCTGGTTGCTAATGGCGTATCAAGTAATAGCAGCGTGATGTCGGTGCTGCGCTCGCTGCTTGGCCATGGCGTCCACTGTGCTAGCGAGTTGTTGTTAGCCGTGTTCGGCGTACCGGTGCTGGCGAAGGTGATCCAGTACTGGCGCATGGCTTCGCTGAGTTGCTGCATCTCTGTAAAGCGTCGCCCGCCGAGCAGGTAGCGCAGCCAAGGGCGTTCAGCGACCAGCCCAAACATAAACATAATCTCAACGCCGTGGCTGGCACCAACCAGCTCGGGCAGATTCATAAATGGCAGACGTGGCCAGTCGTCCCAGTCGAAGCGGTAGGCGTAGGTGGCTGCAGTATTGTGAACGACCAGGCGCTGGGCGATTTCATCGACGGCAGATGCGCGCCATAGATCCGAGAGGTAGCGAGCATCGCGCTGATAGCGCTCTGGATCTTTGGGCGTGGGCAATACACCAAAACGCATATCCACGTAGTCGTCGGTGTCGCCAGCCAAAAAAAGTTTAAACTCATCGCGATTGGCGCCAATCATGAGCGGCACCGAATAGTGCAGCGCCGGATCGGCAAAGGCTTCATGCCATGAGCAGGTGGGGAAGACTGCACCATCGGCAATTGGGCGCGGCGACTGGTACATGCCCATTACTACTTTGTTAAAGGGCGAGAGTAATTCGTCGGCGCGGAGACCGCATAGAAATTGGCGTATTGCCGATTCGTCCATGCTGTCTTGAAGGCGGCGTGCGGCATCTGAGTCGACGGCTAAACCTTGCTGTTGTAGCAATAGATTAATGACTTCTTTTGAGCTGTGCTCATGTCCGGCGATAAGGTCGTCAGAGTAGTTTTGTGCTTCATCAAGGCTGTAGCAGGTGGTGATGGCACTCTGGGCAATGGCTTTGTGGAATAAACCACGGGCCTGAGGAACCAGCAGCATACTTAAGGTGTTAATACCTCCAGCGGATTCACCAAAAACGGTAATATTGTTAGGGTCTCCACCAAATACGGCGATGTTTTCTTTTACCCAGCGCAGCGCCTGCACACAGTCTAGGGTGCCGTAATTGCCAGAGGCGTCCTCGGGATTATCGGCGCTGGCGGCCAGTGCCGAGTGGTAAAACCAGCCTAGAATCCCGAGCCGATAATTAAATGTCACCACCACCACGTCGCCAGCTGCGGCGAAGTAGGGGATATTGTAGGCGGGAATATCTGCGGCGCCGGCGGCATTGCCGCCACCGTAAATCCACACCATCACCGGCAGTTTTTTGGCGGGCTTTTCCGGCGCCCAAATATTCAGGTATAGGCAGTCTTCGCTGCCAGCGGGTTTGCCGTGGTCCGCCTTTTTAAAACCACCAGTGGCGCTGCCGACTTGCGCGGGTTTATTGCCGGGTGCTAGTGCTTCACGCACGCCTTGCCACGGAGCGGGTGGGCGTGGTGCCTTCCAGCGCAGTTCATTAATGGGTGGCGCGGCAAAGGGGATGCCCTGCCAGCACAATAAACCGTTGCGATCTTTGAAACCGATTAACTCGCCGTAGCGCGTTTGGCGCAGGCTTTCCGCTGCCGTAACTCTGGGTGCTGGGGTCGTGCGTCGGCGATACCAGTAATAAACTGCAATCGCGAAAAGAGCGACAAGCAAAAAATTAGTCATGTCCTTATGGCCTCAGGGCTTGCTGTTTACACAGGCCAACATGGCCTCGGGGCTATCGGCATAGTCTTTGGTGGTGTCGTGCATGCGCAATGCGCTGTCACGGCGACTGGCTTGAAAGGAATAGCACAGCTCGGGTTGCTCCATCGCCGCCGCGCTGGGGTAGTTGTCGTGCACCATGGAGCGCCCGCCAGACACGAGGAGGGCGCGGCGCAAAATAGTGGCGTACTCACCGTGCTCTAAATCTAGGGACTCAGTCCATTCCCGAAAGCCCCGGCCTAATGACTGGCGATGGCCGGTGTCGTTATCGATGATATCGGCTTTTTCGCTGCGCCATTGCATAACGATTTTACCATCTTGCTCTAGGTGTATGGTGGTGGGGCCAAAAATTGGATTTTTGTGGTTTTTCCAGCCGAGAATTTCTCTGTTTTCGGTAATGGCTTGATAGTGCCGGTGTGAAATTCCGCGCACCGCATGGGCCATAACAAGGCCGGTGAGATCAAAAATATGCGTGCATTGCTCGCGCATGGCAAGGCGTTGACCAATGTCGCTGCTGCGCGCAGATAAGGTTTTACCCACTAATGGCTGCAGGGCTTGGGGAGCAAAGGCACAGCTAGCCCAAGGGTAGCGAGCAGCCGTCGCGGACACGCCGGTAATAAGCTCGCCATCATGGCTGAGTGTTACGCCAAAATGATGAAAGTCATCTTCTAACCAACCAACGACGGTATTTGCATCCCAGCGTTTTAGATCGATCATACGGCGGGCGCGGCCGGTGTCGGTTTTAGTTTCGTCGATAAATTTATGATCTATTGTTAGCGCATTTTCTGGAGCGTCGGCCATATTATTGCTGCCTCAAGAGAGTGGTGGGCGATCACCACTCGCGGCTAAAGGATTGTGCTGGCCCACGTACTTGAGCCAGCTTTGGGCTTCAGGCCGATGCGGGGGTTAAGGTGACCGCACAGCGTCCGTCCAAACTCGCGGAGAGCTGAAGGCGGCCATCGGCATCCGCTTGGTGTTGCGCGCTTTGCCCTGCAATCACGCAGTCGTAGCTGGCATTGGCTTGTAAGCGTTCGATAACAAACGTGATGTCGCGATTGCCATCGCCGGGATACAACACGAGCTCCAAATCTGCGCCGCTATGGCTAAAGGCCTTGGCGACAAGCACTTCTGGGTATTTGATGCCAGATAGAATCGGGCCTTTTAATGCAGATTCAGCGGGGCCTTTGAGTACCGAGTTGAGGTAGTCATTGGCGCCGAACATGAACGCACGGGCCAAGGTGGTGTTGGTCGAGCATGAGCCGGGGTAGACGGCCGTGCCGTTTTCAAATTTTGGCGGATACATTTCTTCAAGCAACTGCTCTGCGGTGTTTGCCGCTTCGGCATCGCCAAATTCTTTGGCGGCGGACAGCAGATTTTGAATATTGGCTTGCTGACCTTGGCTGTAGTTGCCCATGTCAACGCCTTTGCCTTCGAGCTTAATTTTCAGTACGCCGTCTTCGCGATAGAACATCTCGGCGCGGGCCAGTGCCCAAGCTTCTTTGGCGCGCTGGTGATTGATGGGGTTGAAATACAATGCGCGGCCATCGTCAGCGAATGGGAATGGCACTGCGAAGCCAGTCAGGTTAGAACGCAGGGCGATAACGCTGCCGTCGGCTTGGGTGAATTCGGCGTCGAGCTGCTTAATAAACTGCGGATAAATATCTTTAAAATGGGTGGTGCCAAACAAGCGGTCGTAGAGCGCCAGTGCCTTCATGCCCATAAAATTACAGGGCGTATAAACCCAGTTTGGCTCGCAGGGGTAGAGGCAGAAGGCCTGTTCGTTTTGGTTGTTAACAATCGAGCCAATGACGCTGTGAATGTCGTGCTTGTACTGTTTGTTATCGCTGTAGATAAAGGTCAGCGAGCCAGGTTCGGCGTAACGCATGTCGCCAGTGTTAGACATATACTGGCAAATTTGCAGGCCGAAAAAGCCGGTCAGCATGATATTGTCTTTGGCGCAGGGATCAAAATTGAAATTGAAATTGCCCCACATATTTTCCAGCGGCCAGTAACCCCAAATTGGCTTTTGTAACATTTGCTCAATAAGGCGCTGCTGCGCTTCGTTTAAATAGCCGTGAAAGTTTGGTGTGTAGTGACACTGCATTTCGGCCAGCGCATAGCTAACGGTATTAATCTGGTAGCGCAGCGCTGAAGTTTGAAACTGGTCAATTTTGTTATAACCCTGAAATTGGCCAATAGGCTGTAGAGCGCGTTCATAAAGATAGCGTGCAGAGGCTAATTGTTTCTCGTCGAGTTCACGGCTGCCAGCGGCAGCTTCGGGAATGGCGCGGGCGTCGACATTACTCAATGCTTTTGCTAAATAGGCTTTGCGCTTTTCGCGGCGGGCAACGGCTTCGCTGAGTTGCTTGCGATTTTTGTAAATATCGCGGCCTTCGCGCAGGGCAACCAGTGCAAGAACTAGATGCGGAGCATACGGCCACACCACGGTGGTGTCGCCCATCATAAAGGCGGGAATGATGGCGCCTAATACCCAAACCGAAATGGGCGCGAGAATATTACCGGTACCAAACCACACTACTAGCGTTAGCCAGTACAGGCCGTAAAATACCGGAATCATTAATAGTGACCAGCCACCCATGGCAGCAAAACCACCGCCCGGCCATAACAAGCCTAAGCCCGCGCTTTGCAGGGCAGGGGACAGGCCAAAGACACTGGGCAGTAAGCCGACAATCGCTATGGCAAGAAAGAATAATTTGGTGCGTTTCAGTCGCGCTTTTGACAGTGGCCCAGCGCTGACCTCGCGATTAAAGCGCGGATCTTTTTCAATATTACTTAGGGCTTGGTCCATATCAACCTCAGGATAAAATTATGATTGGTGTTGTGGTGACGCTAAATTTAAATGCGTCGATTTAATTACAAATAAAGTCGTAAGCACCTTTAAAAAATGAGGCTTCTATTGGTGCATCGGCGGACACAACATGTGGTCTGCCAAGGTCGAGTTCGTGTAGCATGTGGCGCCAATGCATGGTGCCAAAGCTTACCGTTGCCAAAATGAGCAGGGTGGGAACGGCGCTGCGTCGCAGCCTGTAGCGCAACGACATGTCTTTTTTGGCTAGCTGTGCGGTATTTGCCGTCACTAAACCGGGATTGTCGCTGACGGCATAACCCAAAAAGGCTTTTAAGCGGCGCCAGTACACCAATACATTGGTGATAATCATCGCCGCAAAAATACAACAGGCCATATTCTTACTCCTTAGCCTGATGTGCTTGGATAGCCGCCGCCGCCAAACAACTGGTCTGCGGCATTGCGATCTAATTGCCCGTCGGGCTTGCGGGGCAGGCTATCGACGACATCGACGAGCTTGGGCTTTTTGTACGAGGCCATGCGGCTACGGCAGTGTTCAATGATGTCTTCTGCGCTCGCACGTTCACCGGTTTTAAACACCACAATGGCTTTCACGTTTTGCTGCCACTTAGGGTCGGGCACGCCGATAACACAAACGTCTTGAATGGCGGGGTGCTGGCGAATACAGGCTTCAATTTCGGCGGGGTAAATATTCTCAACCCCAGATTTAATCATGGTGGTCTTTGGGCCGACAAAGGCAATGCTGCCGTCCTCTAGGCGTTTGCCCAAATCGCGGGTGAGATGCCAACCGTGCTGGCTGCGCCGCGCATTCTCAGTGTCGCGATTGTAATAGCCGCTCATCACTAGCGCTCCACGCACCGCAATTTCGCCGGCCTCGCCAATGGCTTTGTCATTACCCTCGTCGTCGACAATGCGCACTTGCGCCAGCGGTGAAACGCGGCCAGCGCCACCGCCGCCTAAAAAGCCCAAGCTGACAAAGCCCATAATTTCCGTCTGGCCGTATACCCGCGCTTGTTTGGCAAAAGGCGAGTCTGCGGGCATTACTAGTGGACTACTCCACTCGGGCGCTGAAGGATCGGACCAAATACTGCTCACGTCGTATTTGCCGTCTTTATTAATTTCCCGCATTTGCTCAACGGTGGGCTGGGCAACAAAGGCATGGCTGACGCGCTCGCGCGCAATCAATTGCAGCATTTCTTCCGCGTTTACCCTCGCAACAAACAGATTTTTACCACCGAAGCTAAAGGTCGCCCATGTTGCGAGCATGGTGCCCAAATGGAACAGCGGCCCAGAATTCAGGTTGGCCGATTGGTCGGTAATGGAATAGCCATAGGCGATCATCAAGCTTTGGTAGAGGATGGCCGATTGCGACAGCAGTGCAGCATTAGGTTTGCCGTCGAAGGCGGCGGTATACATTGCCACCAAAGGTACATCTGGATGCACTGGAATATTTGGGTCGGTGTCGGCTGCGCCGAGTAACAGGGCTTCGTAACTTTCCTCATCATTGCCGTCGTGCTGTATCCAGCGGCCTTGATGATTGGCTTTGTTTTTTGCTTCGAGCAAGGTCTCGCCAATGTCGGTCTGTTGCCAGAGCGTAATGTGGGGCGTGAAATCGTCGATGACCGCAGCCATTTCGTCGCTGCTCATGCGCCAGTTTACCGGACACACCATGGCGCCAATTTTAGCCGCCGCGAGCAGCGCTTCAAAAAGCCGAAAGGAGTTTTGGCCCAGCCAGAGAATGCGACTGCCTTCGGTTAATCCTGCGGATAGCAGCAGATTGCTCAAGCGGTTTACGCGGCGATCTAGCTCGGGCCAGCTAAGTTTGATGTCGCCATCCAGTACTGCCAGCATGTGCGGGCGCGAGCGGGTGTGCTCGCGAAGTACATCGCCGATACCGTGCATGCGGATTGCCTGATACTGCTTGTCGCCAAAACTCATGGTTAGACCCTATGCTTGCATTTTGTAAAGGTATTCATGCTGGGATGATTCGCGGATCTGGATTACCGCAGTCGCAGCCGCCGTTATGGACTTTGGCTTTTAAGCCGGTGTGGTAATTTTTGAATTCCACACAGCGGTTAAGGCGATTTGTTAGCACAACTTCACCATCGATCTCTTCAACATTCCACTCGAAGCGATCGATATGGGCACCGGCGCCTTGGCTGCATTCAACGGCAACCGCAGGGCCAATCTCCATCCAGCGGTAGACGTCGAGATTAGGAAAGGCTTTGAGTCTTTCGTAGGCATCGGGTCTTGCCCAAACTTTCATGCCGTCGAAGAGTTCTTCGGGCTTAAAGCCCAATTGCGCTAAACCGTCGAGCACGTCGCCGCTGATACCGGCGGCGCCAGAGAGGGCGAACATACGGACGATGGATTCGACGCGTTTGGCGTCCCATGGCGTGGAGTCAGCGGAGGCCGCAACCATGCCGTAGGTCATTACGGCGCGCTCAAAGGGCATCATGTGCGCGCCTTCGTCGAACAGCGAGGTAATAAGAATGTTAGCGCCGGTGCGAAAATGGAAGGTGTTTAACACCCGCAATATGGCGCGCCGTGAGCGGTCTATTTCCATCAGTGAAAACGGCAGCGAGGTTTTCTCACCATCGACGTTAAGGTAGCGACCAACCGCGATTGGGCTTAGTGTGGTTTGGGTTATTTGGCTCATGATTTGCTCACCCTCGGGATTTTATTTGGTGGGCCAAGTTTTAATAGCGCTTCGTTCGACATCAGCTCTACGCTAATAGGGATATCCAGTTCGCTTTGCAGCTTGCTCGATATACGTTCGCAGAGTGCGGCTTCGTCGTCGTGCAGTTCGTCGGGGTCAAAGCCGACCCGCAGTCGCAGTGCGTCCATTTCGCGCTGGGGGCGAATCATTTGGAACAGGCCACTGCGGGTTTCTGGGAAGTCGCCAATAAATGGGAAAATATCGATAGGCAGAACTGAGCGTCCGCCAATCAGCATTTCATCGCCCTTGCGACCTACTGGCTTCATACGGCCGTGGGTGCGGCCGCAGGTGCAGGGCTGGCGGGTGAACGAGATAAGATCGTCGGTGCGGTAGCGGATAAACGGCGCAACATCGTCGGTCAATGCGGTAACGACTAATTCGCCACGGCTGCCGTCGGGCATCTCGATATTGTCATTGGGGTCTAAATGCTCGATAAGGGCGATGTCTTCCCAGGTGTGCATGCCGTCGTGGGCTTTGCATTCCATAGCGGTGGCAAGGTCACCGAGTGAGCTGAGTTCGAATATCTCTAAACCCCAGCCTTCAACAATTTTGCGCAGATTGGGGCTCATTGGCTCGCCGCCAAACACCACGCCTTGAATGGATGAAAAGGCTTCGCGCAGGTCGTCGCCAGATTTTTTCTGGTAGGCGTCAAGTCCCATAATAATGGGCGTGGAAATCATAAACAGTGCCTTTGGCCGATGTTCCCGTGAGATTTTAACAAGGTAGGGAATCTCCAGCGGCGAATGCTGAACGGCGATTGGAATCATGCCGCAGTCCATCCAGCGGTCGGCGTTCAGGCCGTCACGAAAGGAAAATAACATGTAGGCAAACTTGTCGTTGGCGCGCACGCCGATCTGCCACAATTCGCGTTTAAGCCCGTTCACCACCGCGTTGTCTTCTGGCCGTGGCAGCGGGGTTGGATCGCCGGTGGTGCCAGAGGTGAAACCAACGCCGCGCAAATGGGGCGCGCTAACACAGGCCAAACCGCCGTAGGGGTCGTTGTGTTTGTCGCGGTAGGCGCGAATGGTGTCTTTGTCCATAAACGGCACTTTTGCTTTAAAGTCAGCAAGCGATTTAATGTCGTCGGGGGTAACACCGTGTTGTTCCCAGAGATCGCGCACCAGCGGCGAGCGTTCATAAACGTAGGGAACCAACTGCAGAATACGCGCTTCCTGCAGTTTTTCCAGCTCCGCCCGGGGCATGGTTTCTACCGTCGGATCGAAAAATTGATCATTTGTTATTGTGGTCATTTCTAATTACCTTTTGCTAACGCGGTATATGCTCGGTGCTATTTCGCGAGGGTAAAGCGCGGCAGTGATACGCCGTCTTCGCGGTCGTGCCAGCGCAGGCTGACAGCACTGCCAATTTCAATTTCGCTCAGCGGCGCATCAACCACATTGGAAATCAGCTTGAGGCCGTCTACGCCGTCTAGTTCGATTACTGCCGGTACATAGGGTACGGAGTCCTGCAGTGACGGGATTACGGGGAAGCGAATAATGGTAAAGGAATACACCTTGCCGCTGCCGCTGTGTTCTACCCAGCTAATGTTTTGCGAGCGGCAGTGCCGACAATGGCTGGCGCCCAGCTCGCAGTACTGCTGACAGTCGCCGCATTTTGGCAGCTTGAGTTGATGATCCTTGGCCGCGTCCCAATAGGGCTGGGTCCAGGTATCTACTTCAAGCTGGAACAATTCGTCTGGCGGTGCTTTTGCAAAAACTTCATTACTCATGGTGTGCTCCAAATTCTTATTTAGGCTTAGCGGGACAGCAATAGGCCGCTGACTGGCAGCGAAGCTGGGCCGCCGGTAACCAGCGCGATTTCGGCATCTTTAACTTGATTGGTCGCGGTGCCGCGAATTTGCTGAACGCCCTCAATCATGTGGGTGATACCCACTGCATAAGCTTCGGATAAATTGCCGCCGTGAGTATTCACCGGAATGCTGCCCCCTTTAAAACGGATATTGCCGTCTTCAACAAAAGCGCCGCCTTCGCCACGTGCGCAAAAGCCGTAGTCTTCTAATTGCATCACCACCATGGGCGAGAAATGGTCGTAGAGTAAAGCGACGTCAACATCGGCGGCGGTGATGCCAACATCGGCGTAAAGGTGTTTGGCGATACTGGCGTGGCCCGCAGAGGCAAAATACTCATCTGGCATATTCATCCACGCGATTGAGCGACCCCATTCGCGGCGTCCGCCTTGTTCGCCATTTAATACATAGGCTGGGCGCTGCTTAAGGTCTTTGGCGCGCTCGGCACTGGTAATAATCAGCGCACCAGCAATGTCATTTTCTAGACAGAAATCGTAACGGCACAGCGGGTCGGCGATCATTGGGCCAGCAAAGTATTCTTCTTTGGTGAGTGCTTTTTGAAAGCGCGCGCCGGGGCGAGTGATGGCATTTTCGCGGGTCGACATAGCCACTTCACAAAAGGCTTCGCGGCGGGTGCCGTACTGGTGCATATGGCGCTTAGCCAGCATCGCAAAGAAGTGGCCGGGGCCGACGAGTCCGCCAGCCATAAAAAAGGCTTTGTCTGGCGTGGGGTCGATCTGCGACATGATCGAGCCATAGCGTTTGCCAGTGGGCTGCTGCATACAAAAGGGCACCACCACGACATTAGCCGCGCCAGTGGCTACGGCCATGGCGGCATTCTGCACCGCGCCAACACTGCCGCCACCACCACCGCTGACCATAGAGGAGTAGCGCACTTCAGGAATACCCAGCGACTCCATCAGCAAGCCGGTGTCGGTGCCAAAGGAGTAGTAGGAAAAGCCGTCAATGTCTTTGACCGATAAGCCCGCATCTTCAGTGGCGTTAATAATCGCCTTGCAGATTAGTTCGTTAAACGTCTGCGGGTGTGACTCGCCCCGGCGGTAGTAAGGGGTGGCGCCGATGCCGACAACGGCAGCCTGTTTGGCTATTTTCATGAATAGGCTCTCAATTTATCATTCAGCGCCACCCGTAAGTGGCGTTGCTTGGTGTTATTTCACTTATAAATAGCTATTTGCACGGCCTAATTCGGCTTTGCATTCAGCAACGATGCTTTCGATTAATTCGGCGCAAGTAGGAATATCGTTTATCAAACCCACGACCATGCCCGCAGTAACAATGCCGTCGTTAACATTGCCCGCGGCGAGTGCCGCACGGCCCCGTGCACCGGCTACCAGTGGCTGCAGGTCTTTAAAGTCGGTTTTGCCATCGCGGCCTTCAATCTCAACAACCGCGGTAGAAATATCGTTCTTCAAAACTCTGGCGGTGTTGCGCAATGTACGGAAGATCAATTTGGTGTCTTGCTCTTTGGCATCCACCAAGGCTTGTTTGATATTGGCGTGAATAGGCGCTTCTTGGGTGGCGCAAAAACGTGTGCCCATATTGATGCCTTCGGCGCCCAGTGCTAAGGCACCGGCCATGCCGCGACCACAGCCAATACCGCCGGATGCAATAACGGGAATAGTTAATGCGCGCGCGGCGAGGGGAATTAGCACCATGCCTGGAATGTCTTCTTCGCCGGGGTGACCTGCGCATTCAAAGCCGTCGATGCTGATGGCGTCTACGCCTAAATTTTGCGCCGTTAGGGCATGACGCACGGCGACGCATTTGTGAATGATTTTAATGCCGGCGGCTTTCAGCTTGGGCATATACTCAACGGCGCCGGGGCCGGCGGTTTCGACTATTTTAATACCGCTGTTAATAATAACGTCGATGTATTCTTCGTACGGCGGCGGCTTGATGGTGGGGAATACCGTCATGTTCACACCAAAGGGCTTGTCGGTCATGGTGCGGCAGCGGGCGATTTCTTTTTCTAAATCAGCCGGTGTTGGCTGAGTTAAACCCGTTAGCATACCGAGGCCACCCGCATTGGATACCGCTGAGGCGAGTTCGGCGAGGCCGACCCACTGCATACCACCTTGGATAATCGGGTATTGGGTGCCAAGTAATTCTGTAACGCGTGTTTTCATTTTTGTGCTCCGCTTTTTATATCGGGAAATTTAATTCCAGGCGATCTTATTTGTTGGTGTTTACCACGCGGCCAAATCGGCAGCGCGTTTGCGGTGTAGGGCGGGAGCGCCCATATACGCATTGTTAAACAGTGCTCGTTTTAAAAAGACTTGAATATCGCATTCCCATGTATAGCCAATGCCGCCGTGGGCCTGCACGGCCTCGCGGGCGACGTGTAAATAGCGCTCGCAGAGGTGGGCCTTGGCCAGCGCCGCTTGCCGTGATGACGCCTCTGGCTCGCGGTCAAAGGCGTAGGCCGCATGCCAGTAAAGACCGCGCATGGGCTCAACGTCTACGGCCATATTGGCGAGCTGATGTTTCAGGGCTTGGAATTTGCCGATGATTTGGCCAAATTGCTCCCGAGTTTTAGCATAGTCTACCGCCATGTCGATTGCGCGACTGGCGCCGCCAAAGCTGTCTGCGGCGAGCAGAATCAGTGCGGTGTTTAGCACTTTCTCGGCGGCCTCGGTGCTGCTATTGGGCAGTAATTCCACGGCGCAGTTTGCAAAGTTCAGGCTCGCCAGCGGACGGCTGCGGTCGGTGACGTCTTCTGGGCTGATGCTTAAACCGCTTGCGGATTTTTCGACCAGCGCAAACTGATTGTCGGCTAGTGCAATGACGATGAGATCAGCGTGTTCAGCATATGGTACGTGCTGCTTGCTGCCGTTAAGGCTGTTGCCTGTTAGGGCTAATTCAGCGCCAAACCACTGACCCGTTTCAGCACTGGCGAAGCTACCGAGGGCTTCGCCACTGGCCAGTAGCGGGAGCCATTTCTCTTTCTGCTGCTGGCTACCTGCGAGTATCAGGGCTTGAGTGCACAAGCTGTGACCCAGCAGTGGGCCGGGGGCGGCGGCGTAGCCAAGGGTCTCGGCAATAATGGCTAAGTTCAGTAATTCCATGCCAAGGCCGCCAAATTCTTCAGGCACGATCAGGGCGGGCACACCCATGTCGATCAAACCCTGCCAAATATCGGTGGGCAGATTTTGCGGCTCGTCGATATAGCGTTGCAGCTTGGTCGACTCGCAATTTTTGGCGAGGAAACGTTTTACCGTGTCCTGAATTTCAAGTTGTTCTGCTGACAGTAAAAATTCCATGCGCGCTACTCCTGAGCATCGTCACGGGGCAGATCAAAGCCCCGCTCGGCGATGATATTGCGCTGAATATTTGAGGTGCCTCCGGCAATGGCAACGCCGAGGGAACCAAAGAATTGGTTTAGCCATTTTTCATGGCCCTCTGCACGGCCTTTGATTGGCGGCATGGTAAGGGCGGCATCGCCAATGAGGTCTTTGGCGAGGTCGGCGACCATATGACCAATATTGGTATTAATCAGCTTGTTCATTAAGGTGATGCGGCCGGGGTTTTGCTTAGCCGCTGCCATCGACAGTTGGCGATAGCTAGAATACAAATGCGACTGCACATAGCCTTCTAAGGTCACTAAGCGGTCGCGAATCACTGGGTGCTCAATGGCCGGTACGCCTTGGTAATTAACGCCTTTGGCGAGGCTTAATAATTTTTCAAACAAACCGACCGAGGTTTGCGCGCCGCCAATAGAGCTGCGCTCGTGGGCGAGGGTGGCTTTCGATACTGTCCAGCCTTGGCCGCGCTCGCCAACAATCCAGTCGGCGGGGGTGCGGGCGTCGTCAAAAAACACCTCGCAAAACTCCTTGCCGCCGGTGACCTGCTTAATTGGGCGAATGGTTACGCCCGGTGCTTTGAGGTCGATCAGCAAATAGGAGATGCCCGCGTGTTTACCCGCGTCTGGTTCGGTGCGGGCGAGAACGAACATATACTGGGCGTATTGGGCTAAAGTGCTCCAGATTTTTTGGCCAGTGATAGACCATTCCAAACCGTTTTCGCCCTCGACAAGTTCAGCGCGGGTGCGCAGGGAGGCGAGGTCGGAACCGGCATTGGGTTCTGAATAGCCCTGCGCCCAGTGGTATTCACCAGTCAGGGTTTTGGCCACAAAACGCTCTTTTTGCGCTTGGGTGCCGCACTCCAATAAGGTAGGTACCAACATCATATTGCCGATGCCGGGGGCTTCCATGGGGGCGCGGCGTTTTGAAAATTCATCGCGGATTATGGTGGCTTTTAAAATGTCGGCTTCCTGCTCGGCGCCGCCAAATTCCTTGGGCACACCGCGATACAAAAAGCCCGCTTCAATAGCCTGTTTGCGAAACCAAGCCTCTTTTTTAGGCCGAGGCCAATCAGCAGCACCTTCGCCAGCGCTGTCTGGCACGGGCCAATGGGCTTTTAAAAAGCTGATCACCGTTTGGCGAAAAGCTTCGTACTCCGCGTTGTAACTGAGATCCACTTCATCTCTCCAATAATTGCTTGGGACCAATAAGTACTTGGAATAAGACCCTTAGGCCTTTTTAGCCGCCATCAATTCACGGTGGCGGGCCAGCATTTCTACAGCGCGACGCTTGGTCTCAGGCGCGGCTTCGGGCAGCATGACAATACCGTGTTCCTTGCTGGGCAGGGCAACGGTGGCAGTGCAACGCACGGTTTCTTCGTCGCGCTGGTTAATCATGCTCACGCTGATGTCGACCAAACACTGGCCGTTTTCAACGCGCTTGCCGATGATTTCGCCTTTAACAAACTGGACGTCGCCCATGTAGTTAAATTTGCGAATCTCGTCGTACATGCTCACTACCCAGCCGTCGTCGCCAGCCCACTCTGCTAAATAGTGGTAAAGATAGTGCTCACGCATTACGCCGTAGTCGTAGGCGCGGGGGTTGCCGATGGCTTGTGCCCAGCTACTGTCCCAGTGCAGACGCTGGGCCACATCGGGCACGCCCATGTCGTTTTTTACGTAGAACGGTGCAATGCGCTGGCGGTTTTTGTGCCACATCCGACCAGTGCGAAGACCATAGGGTACCCAGCCATAACCGGCGGCGTGGAAGTTCACTACGTCGGTGACGGTGAGTGGGCCGCGCACGGAATCGGTGAGGGCGCCGCCTACGGCGACGTCTTCAAAAAAGAGTTTGTCGCCGCCGCGGGGATTGTCGTTGGCGTACAGCTCGTCAATGCGAACTAAATCGTCGTCGTTGTAGCTGGCTGGTTCAATGCTGAGGTTCTTGCCTTTTTCCCGGGCTTTTTTGCGCTCGGTCAAGATTAGGCGGTAGGTGTATTCGGCCACGACTTCGCCGCGCTGGTTCATTTTTACCGAGCGGTTTAAGCGAGTGACTTTACGGCCCGCAAATTCAGACGGAGTGACTTCTAGATCAGTTTCACCGGAGAAACTGTAAATGGTGTCGCCGGGATACATAGGCTTGTAAAACTTCCACTCGCCACCAGAGATAAAGGCGTGAATGCCACGGAATACGCTTTTGGTTTGGTCTTTGATCTCTTTAGGAATCGGGTCGCCGAGCATCGGCTTGTTGACAAAGCCCGACATAATTGGCGGCGCAAATACGCCACCCCAGCGGGTGCCTTCGGCGTAGTCTTCGTCGACGAACAGGGGGTTGTCGCTGCCGCAGCCCTGCGCGTAGGTGCGGATATTGTCTTCGGTGATTTTGGTGATTTGCTCTTTGTCACGGCAGGCCAAATCAATGCCGATTAATAGGCGAGCGCGCTCAATATCGTGGTCGGTGAGTTCGTAGTTGGTGGCTTTTTCAAACTCGTCGCTAATTTTGTTTTCGGTCTTTTTCTCAGACATCTTTTATTCCTCTTTTAAATTCCGTGCTTACTTGCGAGTGTTTACGGCTTATTTACCAGTAAAGACCGGCTCGCGTTTTTCGATAAAGGCTTTGATCGCTTCGCGGTGATCCTCGGTCAGCGACGACAACACCATATTGGTGGCCTCCTGATCGAGCTGTTCACCTAAGCTGGCACTCACTGCCGCGTTCATATTCTGTTTCATTAATTGCAGGGTGATCGGTGGTGCGGCGGCCAGTTTGTTGGCCAGCGCCATGGTGTCGGCGTAGAGCTCTTCTGGTGCAGATACCTTCGTCACCATGCCGATACGCAGGGCTTCGTCGGCGCTGACTTTTTCAGATAAATACATGAGTTCGCGGGCTTTGGCGCTGCCGAGTAGGCGAGTTAAAAAGTAGCTGGCGCCGTAATCGCCAGACAAACCGGCTTTGATAAACGAGGTCACAAACACCGCTTTGGATGAGGCGACCCGAAAATCGCAGGCACCGGCAAGGGCAAGGCCAACACTGGCGCTGGCACCATTGACCATGGCAATGGTCGGCTTGGGCATCTCGTATAAAATACGGCTAGTTTCCATATTGTCGCGCAGCCACTTGATGCGATTAACTAAAGTGTCTGCTGGACGATTGGCGCGGCGCTCAGCCGCCGCTGCTGCTTCTTCTGGGCTTAAGTCTTTTTTCTTTTCTGGCTTGCCGCCAATATCACCGCCCGCGCAAAAGGCTTTGCCGGCGCCGGTGACAATAACAACCCGCGCACGCTCATTACTGGCAGCTTCGCTCATCGCAGTGGTGAGCTGGCGCATCATTGGCGGGTTTAGGGCATTGGCTTTATCTGGCCGGTTTAAGGTCAGCGTTAAAATCCCATCTTCGAGTTGTTGTAATACCAGTTGCTCTGCCACAGTTTTAATCCCTTGTTGCGTCGTCGAGGAAGAGGTTTTTAACGGCGTGTTTTGAAATTTTCATCGAGGGCGTGCGGGGCATGTCCTCTACCACTTTAATATCGCTTGGTACTTGATACGAGGTTAGCTTGGATTTTAGGAAGGTTTTGACCTCGTTCAAATCTATCTCGGTGACGCCGTGATGCAGCTGAATGGCGGCAACGGGGATTTGCCCAAGGCGTTCATCGGGTATACCTACTACACAGGCGTATTTGATTTTGCTGTGGCTGCGCAATACTTTTACGACATCGTCGGGCAGAATTTTGAAGCCACCGCGAATAATCGCGTCGTCGGCGCGACCGCGAATATAAAGAAAACCGTCGTCGTCAATTTCGGCGAGGTCAGTGGTGCGCGTCCACTCTTTACTGCCAATTTGGGTAGACACCACTTCCAGTACACCGACGGTATTGGCGGGCAGTACTTCGCCGGTTTCGGCGTTCACCACGCGAATTTTTGTACCGGGTTGCGCTAGGCCTACAGAGCCGCGCTTTTGCTTGGCGAATTTTTTATGGTCGCCAATGGTCCAGCCAGCAACCGCGCCAGCGAACTCGGTGGCGCCATAGGAGTCGAGTAAGGCAACACGGTATTTATCTTCAAACTCATCTTGAAGCGACGGTGGTAGTGGCGCACTGCCAGTGCGGATGGCGAGTAGGCAACGTAATTCTGACGCGGGCACGTCGGCATCGAGGATCATACGCAGAGCGGTTGGTGGCAGCGAAATTAATTTTGGCTGGTAAGTGACGAGCGCTCGGCGGATCTCGGCGACGCTGAATTTTTCAAGAATCACAATAGGGCGAGCTTGGATCACTGCCGCCATGGCCGCGAACATGCCGCCTATATGAACCAGTGGCGTGGTCAGTACTGCTGGCGTGCTCTTTAGGCGAATTTCTTCAATCTCGGCATGACTGCTGTAGTGCCCTGGCGTGCCCATTAGCGAGAGTGTAAAGCTCGAATAGGGCAGTTCGATCCGTTTAGCCGGTCCCGTTGTGCCGCTGGTGAGCATGAGGATGGCGGTGTTTGGCAGCGCTGGGTGGTAATCTTTTGCTGTTGGCGCACGGTCGGCATTAATAGCTGTGATATTGAGGTGCTGGTCGGTATGCATCTCTAAAAGCAGCGAACCGCTGTCGTTGGCGGCGGCGTGTAATTCCGTGTGCACTAAGTCGTCGCGATCACAAACCACGACTTTGAGATTTAATTGGCGAATATCTTGAGCGACTTTTTCTGGGCTTTGAAAAGGGTTGATCGTGGCAATACAACGTCGTGAGGCCAGCACTTGCATTAGGGTTGCGACATGAGCTGGGCGATTACGTAAAAGCACACCGACAACATCACCTTCACTTAAACCCGCTTTTTCTAGGCATTCTTCTAGACTGGACATGGCATCTCTAATGTCCTGCCAGCTGAACCATTGTCCCTGAAATTCTAAAGCCTCGCTGCTAGGAGATAGCGCTAATACTTGATTGATGCGATCTATAAGGCTCGGTTGCATGAGCTTGAATCCTGTTGTGATGACTGTAGATTGCCCACGGCGTTTGGCTGGCGGCATTAAAATTATATTGGGGGCGCGTAAGCTGCCTTAATTGTATCAATCATAGCAATCGTATACATGATTAACAAGAGGCGTTTTGGTCTAGCTTAGAGCTACTTTTAAAATGCGTTGGTTTGCCTACAGAAATAAAATGATATATATGATTAAATACCGTCACTAGTAGTTGCGCCCCGCTCTTGTTGAGTAGGGGTCATAGGAAGAAGTGCAGACATGATTGAAATTGCAGATGTGACCAGTCGCACCGGTGAGCCGGGCAAGGGTAAGAATAGTCGCGGTGCCAAGCGCTTCAAAGTGCCGAAGGCATCTGAGTTGCTGGCCGGTAGTATTCGCGACCAGATTATACGGGGCAAGCTTAGGGACGGGGATCAGCTGCCCGCTGAAGCCAATCTTATGGAACAGTTTGATGTTTCGCGTCCGACTATTCGCGAAGCGTATCGCATCCTTGAAGCGCAGCAGCTGGTATCGGTTACCCGAGGCGCCAAAGGTGGCGCGGTAGTGCATGCGCCCAGCCCCGATTTGATTGCTGAAAACACCCTTATGGTCTTGCAGTCACAGGGGGTGACCGTCTCTGAAGTTTATTTAGCGCGCAATGCTTCTGAGCCCGCCTTGGTGCGTCTGGTGGTGAATAATGCGCAGGAAGCGGCGCCGCCCAAATTGCGCGAGTGTTTGGCTGCAGAAGAAGCTGCGCTGCTGAAAGACCCTCAGGCATTCTCGCGGGCCTTGGCAGATTTTCACAGTACCTTGGTTGATCTGGCTGGCAACCGTCCGCTGGGGCTACTTTACAGCGCTATTTCCTCGATTATCTCTGCGCATCAGGCCATCGTGGCTGAAGCAAAGTGGCGTAACAAAGAAACAGGGCAGAAGACCCTAGCTGCGGGCCTGCGTTCACAGGCGAAGCTGATTGATTTGATTGAAGCGGGCGATGCCGACAAGGCGGTGGCGCATTGGCGTCGCCACAATGAAGCGGCCTACCAAATGTGGATCTCTGGCTACGAAGACACCACCATACTGGAAGTGCTCAGCCGCAATAGCTAGTTAACGGTCTTTAATTGATCGATTAGGGGCTTGTGCTAAGCCCCTAATCTTAAGCCCCTAATCTTAAGCTCTACGCTTAGCTCTCAAAGCAATCCTCCTGTAGCAACCCCTCTGTAGCAACCCCAAAGCACAGCTCCCCCGAAAGCCTTGGCTAACACCGCAAAAGCAGGCATTAAAACGTTTTATCTGGCGCCGCTGCACCTGTCGATACTGGCTGTCGCCGCCTAAACCTTGTCTTAACATCATTTTAAGCCCCGTGATTCGAGTGCGCTTAATCATCTGCATCTTTACAACAATTAAGTATTATGTATCAATATGTGAGACTAAATACTTAAATGTTTCATTTTGATATGTGAGAGGCTCTGCCATGAGTAGTAATACCCTGAAGGTTGGTGACGTCGACCTAGCTAATCCTGAAATTTTTGAAAAGGCTGTTCCCCACGAATACTTTGCGCTGCTGCGCAAGGAGGCGCCGATTACGTGGCAGCCGCAGCCAGATGAGGAGAACGGCGGCTTTTGGAATATCACTCGCTATGCAGACATTGAAGAAATTGAAAAGAACGTTGAGGTTTTTACCAGCCGCTGCGATATCAGTCCGATGCCAGTGCCGCAGTCGACCTTAGAAAATACCATTGATCACTCGATTATTATGAGTGATCCACCGCGCCACACCTTTTTGCGTCAGGCGATAATGAAAGCCTTTACACCAAAGGCGATTAAAAAGCTTGAGGAGACGATACAAACCTGTGCGGTAGATGCGATGAACGCGATTATCGACAAGGGTGTGTGTGATCTCCACGACATGGCAGCTTATACGCCGATTGAAGTGGTTGCGGAAATTCTTGGTGTGCCCGCCCACGACCGACAAAAATTGTTTGATTGGGCCAATGCCATGTTTGGCAGCAGCGACCCAGAGCTGTCTGATCCTCAACGCAATATGATGGGCGCGTTTCAGATGTTTTCCTATGCTCGCCGTTTGGGCATGGCCCGTCGGGCTAATCCTAGCGACGATGTATTTAGTATGCTTTCTGCTGCAGAGGAAGATGGCGAGCAGCTTAGTGACATCGACCTCGGTGCGACGTTTATCGTACTGGCCACTGCGGGTAACGAGACGACGCGCACCCAATTTCTGCAGGGTGCGCTACTGCTCATTGAGCATCCTGAAGTGGCGGCGCAACTGCGGGAAGATCCCTCGCTGATGAATAATGCGGTAGAAGAAATGCTGCGCTTGACCACCCCAGCGATGTGTTTTGCACGGCGTGCGGCTCGGGATCATGTGGTTAATGGCCAGTTGATTCAGGCTGGTGAAAAAGTCTTGATGTGGTATGTCTCGGGCAATCGCGACGAGGCGGTATTTGACGATCCAAATACCTTTAATATCTTCCGCAAAAATGCCAATAAACATTTATCCTTTGGCGCGACCGGGGCTATTCATCGCTGCTTGGGCGCGAATTTGGCCCGCACCGAATTGCGCGCCATGTTGCAGCAGCTGGTGACCCGTCTGCCAGATGTACAGTTGGGTGGCAAGGTTGATCGTCTGCGCAGTAATTTCACCAACGGTATCAAGCGTATGCCGGTAAAATTCAGTAAAGCCGAGCCCACGGCAGATGCATCTCATGTCACAATGTATGCCTCCGGTTACGAGGCGGCCTTGAAACAGGGCGCCAATGCCGCCGAGCCAGAAGTGGTATTGCAGGCCAGTGAGGGGCACGGGATTGAGCTGGTGCATCTTGCCAAGGTGGTGTTGGAGCTTGGTGTACCGATCATTATTCCTGAAGGGCCGCGGGGTACTCGCTTGATGGTTGATGTTACTAAGGCGAGCTGGGATGGCGCGCGAATTAAAGCGCTTGGCGCGCCATGCCCGGCAGGGGATTGGGCGACGGTGAGTGCCGACGGCACGCTGATGATTGATGTGCGGGCGACAATTGAGACCCATGACGGCGCGACCATTTTTATTAGCTACGAAGGGCGCTCGGATTATTCAAAAGGCGGTACGGCGCCGATTATTATTACGCCAAAGTTTGAAACGGCAGATCCACGCTATATGTGGCTAAACAAGGTGCAGGCGGTGGGGCGTGGTCATGCGGAAGGCATGAGTAAACTTATTTATGATGTTTACGAAGTTCGTTGAGCGATTAAGGAAAAACAAGGGGCGGTAATGAAGGTAGTTGGAGCAATCCCGCGCAGCGACGAGGGGCTGGATAAGGTCTTGAGCGCGGCGGCGCGGGCGGTGGCTCGCCTCGGTGTGTACAAGGTGGCGATGGACGATATTGCCGCCGAGGCCGAGATGTCGCGGGCCACACTGTATCGGCGCTTCGGTAGTCGCGACGCCATTATTGCCGCCTTGATTTCTGAGCAGGCGCGGCCTTTTGTTGAAGATGCAATACGTCTGTCGGCGGGCGCTGAGAGTTTTGCTGAGCAGATGGAAATTAACACCGTGCAGGCGGTGTTGAATATTAATCAGTATGAGGCGCTCGCGGCTATTTTTGCCCATGGCAATGATCCTCAGAATTTGCGCCTTATTCGGCCTGTTTACCGCGAGTTGGTGTTGGTTATTTTGATCCCATCGCTGGAGGCGGCGCGGGAGTCTGGCGAGCTTCGTGATGGTCTCGACAACGAGGAAGTCGCCGAGTGGTTGATGCGCGAGTTTTTGTTATTGGTTTCTGAAGGCGACTGGACCGAGCATCGCCTGCGGCGGCGAGTTCGGCAATTTTTATTGCCGGTGCTTTTGAAAGACAATCTCGATAATGACCTTGGTGTTATTACTGCCAAACAGCCTGCCGAACAACGTTTAGATAATATGGAAAAGCGGCTTAGTGAAATACAGCAGGCCGTGGCCTTGATTAGTCACAGTCTATTGAATAAATAAAATATACCTTGATGTAGGTCCTTGCTGTTGAGTGGCTAATGGCTTGTCCAGTTTGCTCGCTCGACATAGAATCCCTTTGTCTAGTACTACGGTTTGTAAGTTTTGCAGTCAGCTTTTTAGCACAAAGGATAATCATTTCTGCTTATGGGATTCCAGTCACCAAATGATATGAAATTGGCGCATAGTCTCGCCAAGCAAATTACGCGAGACATTGTTGCTGGCGGGCTCTCGGCCGATCAGCTTCTTGGCCGCGAGGCCGACCTTCGCGCCCGATATTCGGTTAGTAGAGATACCTTTCGCGAAGCCCTGCGCCAATTAGAGTGGCTCGGTATTACGCGATCGCAGCGCGGGATTAATGGCGGAATATACGTGCAGGCGCCCAAGCAGTCGCTGGTGGTGAATTTGCTCCGAGATTATTTTGATTTTTCCCAAGCCGATTTTAGTGATCTGCTAAAGGTGCGAGCGGTGCTCGAACAAGATTTAGTGCGGGTGGCGCTGCAGAAATTGGACAACCGCGACATTGTTAAATTGCGGATTTTGCAGGGCCAATACCAGCAGGGAATGCCGCGAGAGCAATTTGTTGTTTTATTGTTTCGTTTTTATCGCCAGTTAATGGATATTACCGATAACGACGTTGTTACCTTATGTTTGATGCCTTTAATTTTTGTCACTGTTGATTTGGTTAATTTTGAAAAGCTGAGTGACGAGGAATTTGCCCTTAATAGTGCCTTGGCGTGGTCGAAACTCAGTTTATTGCTGAATGAAATTATTGCGGGTAATAGCGCAATAGCGAGTACGCACCTCCAAGGGTTTTTGGATTTCACGGCTGAATCGGTGGCCAGTCAAATAGCAACGTTGCACAGTGTGTCGGCCTATCCGGATTGGTTTGATGACAGCCATAGTAAGCTGGCAGAAGGCTTGATTTACCGGATACATCGCGATATCCGTGATACTGGCTGTGAAAATGGCGAGCGCCTGGGAACAGAAACTGAGCTCATGAACCGCTATGCGGTGAGCCGAAGTACCTTTCGCGAAGCGTGTCGGGTGTTGGAAACAGTGGGTTTGGTTTATATGCAAAAGGGGCGCGATGGAGGCCTTAGAGTAGGACAGCCAAAGCCTGATAATGCGATATCGGCGGTGGTGTATTACTTGAATGCGACCGCAGCGCCCTATGCCGATATTGCCGCAGTGCGCGCTGCGGTTGAGCTTGCAGCTATACCCCTCGCTGCAGAAATGCTGACTGAAGATGACGCTAAGTCTTTGTCAGTTTTGATTGAAACCCAGCAGGCGTTAGTTGGCGAGGCGAGTTTTACCAGTGCGGCGATGGCTACCCAAAAAGCGATTAACCATCTGGGTGGCAATGCCATACTTAACTTCTATTACGATGCTTTGCTAGACAGTATTTATCTCACCGAGCAGGGTAAGCAGGCCTTGGCCAAGTTAGCAAAATATGCTGAGCCAATTACGGCGAGCCAGTCTGCTATCGTCGACGCGGTGCTACACCGCGACCCCTCGCTAGCGCGGCGCAGGGTCTTGCAACACCACAACATAATTGAAAAATATATAGCGGGTGTGTAGCTCGCGCTACAGCATTTTGTCCACAAATCTTTGTTTTTTGTCCGTCGATGGTGGTGCTAAATATTTGCCAATGCTCAGTAAGCCTTGGTGATAAACCGCTTTTTTGTGGCTGAATTGTAAGAAGCCATGGTGCCCGTGGTAAGAGCCCATGCCGCTGTTGCCAATACCCGCTAGAGGAAGATCTGGGCAGGTAATGTGTTGCGCTACATCATTGATTGTTACCCCGCCAGAGCAGGTATTCTGCAGTAGGTTTTGAATATTGGTTTTGTTATTGCTGAAGCAGTACAGCGCCAGCGGCCGGTGTTTACTGTTGACGTAACTCACGGTTTCATTGAAATCGCGATACGTTTTAATCACCAGTATCGGGCCAAACAGTTCATCGTTAATTACTCTTAAGCTTTCGTCGGGGTTGATAACAAAGCGGAAGGGCATCTTTCGTGGGCTATTGCTAAAGTCTTCGTTGGCGGGGTTGAATTCTTCGATTCGGCAGCCGGCGGCTTTTGCCTCGTCGATGTACCCTTGCAAACGGTCGTAGTGGCGCTGGTTAATAATCGAGGTGACGTCTTCATTGTCGGCGATAGAGCTGAAAAAACCGCCAAGCGTGGCTGTCGCTGCACTGAGAAATTCTTCAAGCTTAGTTTCTGGCAGTAACACGTAATCCGGTGACAGGCAGAGCTGTCCAGAATTCATGATTTTCATGGTCATGGTGCGTTGCGCGGCTTGCTGAATATTGGCGCTTTGATCGACGATAACTGGGCATTTGCCACCGAGTTCTAAGGTCAGTGGTACTAGGTTTTGCGCGGCAGCAGCCATGACCGATTTAGCAATTTCTGGTCCGCCAGTGTAGACCAAGTGATCGAAGGCTAGTTTAGAAAATTCTATAGCGGTATTTACGTCGCCATTTACCACGGTCATCTCGGTGGGGTCGAAACCATCTGCGACCATGGTGCTGATGACGGTAGACGTTGCAGGCGTTAAATCCGAAGGTTTAAGCATGACCCGATTGCCGGCGGCAATAGCACCTATAGCAGGTGAAAACGCTAAGTGCGCGGGAAAGTTCCACGGCGACATATTGCCTATCACACCGAGTGGCTGGTAGTGAATCTGTGCTTTAGAGCTCATTATATTCATGGGGAAAGGCACTTTGCGGTTTTCGGGGCGCATCCATTTTTTGACTTCTTTTTGGGTTTCTTTGGCTTCGCGGCTACTGGCGAGTACGTCGGTGATGGTTGACTGGAAGCGGCTGCGGTGACCGAAATCATGAGACAAGGCTTCAATTAATTGATCTTTATAGCGCAGATGGATGTCGGCGATGCGGGCTAGGCGGTCGATTCTGATTGCGGCGTCGGGAAAGCCGTCTTTCATAAAGCTATCGCGTTGTGCTTGCAGCAGTTCTTGTAGCGGCTTGGCGCTGTCTTGGTGTGGCTGGTTCATAAATCGGCACTCATTGTCGTCGTTGTTAGGGGTTTAGGTTTGGTTTACAGATAACGGAGCTTGTCTAATATTTGATCAAGCTTGGTGTTGATGTCGTCAGCTTTGGCTGCGGTAGTTGTGTTAGGTCTGAGCGCATCAACAATAAAAATTTGTATATAGCGGTCAAGTGGTTCGTTCGCGAAACTAGGGGGGAGTGGAATGCTCATCAGCGTCCACATTTGTCTTAGTATCCAGTCGGCGATTTCATCGCTGTGCAGGTCTTGGCGGAGCACACCTTGTTGTTGGCAGCGCAGCATAAAAGGCGATATCACACTAAGGATGGCGGCGAGCCCCTTGCCGTCTTCCTTGTGCATTAATTTCACCGCGTGGGTGATGTTTTTTTCATCCCAGGGTAAATAGCGGCGCGACTGGGCGATGCTGGCGACCTGCTTGCTGAATTCAAAAAGGCGCTGTTCGGGGGCTTCAATGGCCTCTACGTCGGCAATAATGTCTTTGAGTATATTGGCCCACATGCTTGCGACTACGCAGGAGAACATGTCGTCGAGATTTCTAAACTCCCGATAAAATGAGGTTCTAGATACCCCTGCCGATTGGCACAGCGCATTGATCTGGGCATCTGCCAGGCTGTGGTCTTTTAAATATTGTTCAGCCGTAGCGAGAATTTTTATGCGAATACTGCTCATACTTTTGGAATTTCTCTCTTTGAGCTTGGCGACCGGCAAAGGGCTTCGCGGTTGCCTATGCTGGTATTGATTTGGCCTTGGCCATTGCTGGCGGCGACAGCAGGGACTTGAGAATTGGGGGCACTGTCAAGGCAAGGGAATGACGGCAGGCTGTTTATGTGAAGTGGTACGTCGGGCATAAAATCTGACTCCTTGGCGTAATTTGTACTGTTTCTCTGCGTAAAGCTTATGCTTTTGAGTTTGTGTATGCGAATTTTAGGTACATTTTGTGGGTGTTGTTTCATTGTAAAGCAACATATTTTTATATATGTAATATTTTTGTTTGAAAAGCATGAGTGAATACTTCGCTATTGACATTTTTGTAGAATATTATCATATAAAACAGTATGTTATATTAATTGTTTAATTGATATATAGGATTACTTTACAGTATGTTAAAGATGACGCTATAGTATGTCGAGAAAAATAACTTGGGTTTTTACTTCTTTGGCAAGGGCTAAATCGTTCAACTGTCCATTATGCCGCTGAGAATCGTGTTTTTTCTTCGGGGTGTGACACGAATCTAGAGAATACAGTAGTCGTATTGTTTTCCCTTGCCCCAGTATTTGGCCGATATGAGAAATTTGTTGATTCAATAATAAGAGGAGATAGGGAAATGGGGCGTATATCGCTATTGGCGCTGGGGTCGGTGATTTGCTGCCAGCTTGGGTTTGCACAGGAAGTGGAGCGTAAACGCAGCTCTTTGATCGAAGAAGTAGTGGTTACGGCCCAAAAACGAGAGCAGTCTGCCGAGGATGTTGGTATTGCCATTTCGGCATTCAGTGATGACACGCTTCAAGCGCTTGGCATTACCGACACCGCCGACTTAACCAATTTGGTAGCTGGGTTCTCTTATACCGACAGTGGCTTTTCCATCCCTGTGTATACCTTGCGTGGTGTTGGCTTTAACGAAATTAGTCAAACCGCGACTTCTGCTGTTGGTGTGTATATTGATGAAGTGAATATTCCTTTTCCTGTAATGACCAAGGGCGCAAACCTTGATCTGGAGCGGGTCGAAGTATTAAAGGGTCCGCAGGGTACGCTATATGGCCGTAATACTACCGGCGGCGCAGTAAACTATATTAGTAAAAAGCCTGGTGAAGAGTTTGAAGCGGGGTTCTCGGCGGGCTATCAAAAATACGCTCAATCAGATCTGGAAGCCTATGTTAGTGGCCCGCTGAGCGACAGCCTTGGGGCGCGTTTTGCCGTGCGTGATATTCGCAGTAGTGAAGGTTGGCAATACGATTACACTCGGCTGGGTGCAGAGTTGGGCGAGGTCGACAAACAGTCAGCTAGGTTCTTGCTGGTGTGGAACGCCAGCGATGAGGTGTCTGTGCAGTGGTCGGTAGATGGTTGGCGTGATCGCAGTGAACCCCAGTCACCCCAGTATTTTCAGTTTAAGAATTTCTCTGCCCTGCCTGCCGCCGAGGCATCCGAAAATGTGCAGAACCATCCTACCGCACCAGAGGGCGATGCGCGGGCAACAGCATATAATCCCGAGCGCGAGTTGGGCTTGGATCAGGACTATATCGCGACATCTGTTCGCACCGACTGGCAATTTAGCGAATCTACTACATTCACATCGATCTTAGCCTTGCAGCGCTTTGACGGTAACGACAGTTATAACAATGACGGTCTCAATGTAAGCGACCTCGACTACGATACCGCAACCGACACTACCGCGTGGAACGCGGAATTCCGTTTTTCGGGTTTCGCCTTTGACGATAGCGTGCAGTGGGTTGCAGGCTACTTTTACAGCGGCGATGAACTTGAAGACACTCGCTACACCTACCCCACGGAGTCCAGCGGCGGCTATGGCGGTATATTTGTCCGTCAGGTAGATCTCTATTCCAAGCAAGATGCTGAAAGTCACGCCCTTTTCGGCCAAGCCGAATGGCAGGCGAGTGAGCAATTTAAATATACCCTTGGTTTGCGTTATACCGAAGACTCCCGCGACTACGATGCCTGTACCCGCGATGCCGACGGTACCACAGCGTCTTTATTCCAAGCAGTTGGCGTTTTGCAGCGTGCAGGGCTGGGTGATGTGTTTTCGCTATTGACCAGTGAGCAGGTTAGCCAAGTAGGGCAGGTTGTTGCGGGTCTGTTGCCCATAACGGCGTTGAGCGAACCTATTGGTCAGGCACTGGTTGCGGCGGCAGATGCGGGTTTGCTGGATTTGACCGGTGATCTCTCTGGCGGCCCCGGTGTTGGCGATTGCGTAACTTTAAACAGTGAGACCAATGAGTCGGGCTTGGTTCGCGGTGGCTTAGAAGAAGACAATATCTCTGGCCGTATCGCAGTAGATTGGACTCCCAGCGATGCGATGTTGTTTTATGCTTCATACAGTATTGGCTATAAAGCAGGTAGTTACCCCTCGCTATTGTCCGCAACGGATGAACAATATACCCCTGTTACCCAAGAGCGTATTGAAGCTTTTGAACTTGGTATGAAGGCTCAGTGGTATGACGGGCTGTTAAAAGTGAATAGCTCTCTATTTCGCTATAACTATGAAGACAAACAGCTATTTACCGTATTTAAAGATCCTATTTTTGGCGCTATTCAGCGTTTAGATAATGTGCCTGAATCGATTGTGCAGGGGCTAGAGCTAGAAATCCAAGCGGCACCCTTCGATGGTTTATATACGTCTGTCGGTCTTTCTCTGCTAGATACCGAAGTCAAAAATTATGTTGGTATTGATATTAATGGCAATGAACAAGACTTTTCTGGGAATGAGCTCGATTACGCCTCGCCAATGGAGGTAACCGCAGTAGTCAATTATGAGTGGCCAGTATTTAAAGATTATTCAGCAAGTATTGGTTTTGACGGCAAGTATTCTGATGCAGCGCAGGGCGACCTCTCTAACGACCCTATTACTGTTCGGCCCAGCTATTTTATTCTCAATGCCAGAGTTGGCTTCAGCCCTTACGATGGCCCGTGGAATATCCAAGCTTACGTGCGAAACCTAACGGATGAAGTGTATTTCAATTCAACCCAATTCCAGCCAGATGTGTTTGTGCGTTATACCGGTAGGCCGCGGGTTTACGGAATGCGGCTGGATTACGAGTTTTAGCGGTGCTCCCAGTAGGGGGCTCATTGCGCTGCGAAGGAGTTTCCTTCGCAGCATTTTTGTAAAATATTGAGGTAGTTAAAAGTGAAGACAGTATTAATAACCGGTGGCGGTAGCGGAATCGGTCGTCAGTTTTGTCGCTTGTTTGCAGCAGACGGCTATCGCTTAGTGGTATTTAGTTTGATGCAAGATGAACTGGACGATTTGGCGCTTGAGTTGCAGCGGGATTTTCCGAGTGTTGAAACTGTACTCGTGCAAAAAGATGTTGCCCAAGACGGCGCTGCCGACGAGGTGCTGACTTACTGCGAACAACATAATTTGGCCATTGATGTACTGGTAAATAATGCTGGATTTTGTGTGTTTGGTGACCACGTCGCGGTAGATGGTAAGCGCCTTGAGAGTATGTTGAAGCTGAATGTGGTCGGTTTAAGCCAAATGTGTCGAGTATTTGGTGATGAAATGAAGCGTCGCGGCAGTGGAAAGATTTTGAATGTCGGCTCTATGGCGGGCTATATTCCAACCGTTGGCATGGCGGCTTACTGCGCGTCGAAAGCCTATGTTAATAATTTTAGCGCGGGTATCGCCGCTGAACTAGCAGATTACGGTGTGCAGGTTAGTGTGCTGTGTCCGCCTGCTACCCAAAGTAAATTCATGGCGACCGCCAAGGGTGACGACGATACCGGCAAAGCGGTAGAAAAATTTGTGTCTGGGAATATGTTCACTGCTGAAGATGTTGCCAAAGCGGGTTACAAGGGGCTGATGGCGGGTAAGCGTCGTATTTCTGTGACGCCAATGCTGCGCTTTTCTATGTTTATGATGCAGCTCTTCTCGCCAGATATGTTGGCCAATCTCACGCTTAAGCAAGTGAAAAAACTTAAAGCAGCCTAGTTTATTCGGCGCTCAATGTACTTGGGAGTGATTGCGTGTGACCTATAAAAATAATGCCTTATTCGATGCCTCGCTAATGCTTGGCCGCGCAGTAACAAGCGTGTCGCCGTGGGTGCCCAGTGTAGGGCCAATGCGGGCTAAAGATATTAAAAAGTCTTGGCTACAAAAACAACTTGCCAGTGGTATTGCTGGTGCAGAGCTATTGTCGACGTCACTTGTTGGTGGCGACTTTGGTACCACTGACCGTCAGCGCTTGGGTCTGGAGTGGAATGAGCTTGGTAAACGGGCCGGATTGCCCAGTATGGTTTTTGTTAAGTCGACGCCTAAAACGACAAGCAGTCGACTTATGGTTGGACCGCTCAAAATGGCGTCGAACGAGGTGCAGTTTTATCGCACGGCGCGGCATTTTCTCGGCGATGAGGCGCCAAAGGTTTACGCTTCAAATATTGGTTTGGGGGCGCGCTTTTTATTGGTGCTAGAGGATTTGTCCGAGCGAGGTTGTCAGACCTTTAGCTTGGCTGACGAGGCGCCGTTGTCGCATTTGCGCGGCATGATGATTGCGTTAGCAAGCTTGCACGCGGCATTTTGGGAGTCGCCAAAACTTGATAATGAGTTGGCTTGGCTCGATAGGGAGCGTTCTCGGCCGGGTTTTAAAATGATGATGGCGGTTCATCGGCGCTTTCGGCAGCGCTTTATTAACGGCAAAGAAGTGGCCGCCAAGTCAGTTAGCGAGTTGGCGGGGGTATTGACCGAGTATGAAGACGAGGTTGTCGGCGTGCGCGAGCGCGGGCCGCATACCTTGGTGCATGGCGATACCCATCTTGGTAATACTTATATTCTGAACGATGGCCGCAGTGGTTTGCTGGATTGGCAGATCGCACATCGAGGTCAGGGCCTGCGCGAAGTTGCCTATTTTCTGGGGACTGGGGCGCCAATTGAACTGCGGCGTCAGCACGAGAAAGATTTATTAGCCCTCTACATTGAGACGCTGCGCGAGAAGGGCGTGGTTGTTGATATAGATTTAGATGAAGCCTTTGATATTTATCGTTTCTGGTTGGCTTATGGCTGGGATGCGGTTCAGTTAACACGGAACTGGGAAGGCTTGCAGAGTAGAGAAAGTATGGATCGCAGCTGGGAGCGTATTAACGCTGCGGTTGAGGATTTAGATGTTGCCGCGGCAGTTAAGCTACTTGTGAAACGCTAAGTGATGCTGGCCTATAATTAACATACATTAATAAATCCTAATACACTGTTGTATTTGATATTGATTTTCACCTATATTGAAGCGGACAGGTCGTAAGCAGTTGCGGCTACCCTAAAGCACAATAATCGCTCGGAAGGTCAGTTTATGTTCCCTTTTAAATCGAAATCACCAAGCGTGGCGCCACCGCATATTGCCGCTGGCCTTATTTATGATTTCGATATTTTTAGTGACTCGGCCCGTGGCGGCGATGTTCATGCTAGTCATAAAGCCTTGCACAACAGTGCGCCAGATATTTTTTATACGCCCCGCAATGGCGGTCACTGGATTGCGACGCGAATGGAAGATGTTCGCGAAATCATGCTCAGTCCAGAGTTGTTTTCGAGCAGTAAGGCGCCGTTTTCCCCCGATGTTGCCAAGCTCGGTTTGTCATTGCCGCCGCAAGATATGGATCGCCCTGATCACGCCCATTACCGAATGTTATTGATGAAATTTCTGTCGCCGCAAAAGGTAGTGCAGTTAGAGAGTCAGATTCGTGAGCTGGCGATTGGCTTGATCGAGGATGTTAAGCCCAAGGGGGCTTGTGAGTTTATGTCGGCGGTGTCGGTGCCGATTCCGGTTAAAACCTTTATGGGCTTGATGCACATGGATCAGTCGCGCTACGAGGAGTTCGTTAGGTGGGCAAATGGCATTTTGGCTTCGGACACCATGCTAAAGCGCCTGCCGCCCTTTGTGCGCATGCGTTTTTACCTTAAATCATTAATCCGACAGCGAGTTAAAAGCCCATCTGACGACCCCATTAGTATCTTGTTGGCCTCTGAGGTGGGTGGTGAAAAACTCAGTCACAAGCGTGTGTTGGAAATGTGCAATCTGCTATTTCTGGCGGGGTTAGATACAGTCACCAATGCCATGACTTTTTCGATTCGGCACTTGGCTGAAAATCCTGAATTTCAGCAGCAACTTCGGGATAAGCCCGAGTTAATTCCCAGTGCGATTGAAGAGTTGTTGCGACGTTATTCGTTTCCAAATATTCCGCGCCGCGTGGCGTGCGACATGGAATTTAAGGGCGTGCAGATGCGTGCTGGCGATCGAATTATCTGCAGCCTAGCGGCGGCAAATAACGATGACCGCGCTTTGGAAAACCCTAGTTTAGTGGATTTAGAACGTCCCAAATTTCGTCACATGGCCTTTAATGGTGGCCCCCATAATTGTGCAGGAGCGACCTTGGCGCGCTTGGAATTGCGGGTTTTCTTGGAAGAGTGGCTAGAGCGTATGCCCGCATTTTCTGTTGAAGAGGGATTTACGCCAAAAGTGCGCGGCGGTGCTGTAATGGCAATGGAAAGTTTGCAGCTACGTTGGTAGCAATTAGCAAAAATTATTAAGAACAATTATTACGTAAAAATATTGGTCGATACATTTATCTATCCCGGCCACACCCTATCTGAGGAGAAGAATTATGAGTTTTAGTGGAAAAGTTGCAGTTATTACCGGTGCCGCTCAGGGTATGGGCGCCGCTTATGCACGACTACTTAGTCAGCGTGACGTTGCCGTTGTAGTGGCTGATATTAACCTTGAGCTGGCGGAGTCGGTTGCGGCGAGTATTACCGCTACTGGCGGTAAGGCGGTTGCGGTGAAGGTTGACGTAGGCTCACCTGAATCCTGTAAGGAGTGTATTGCTGCGGCAGTGAAGGCCTTCGGTCAGCTAAACTTTTTGGTTAACAATGCGGGCTTGTTAAGCGCTGCGCTTATGCCGCCTTTGCAGGATCTTTCTATAGACGATTATCAGCGAGTGATGTCGGTCAATATGCACAGTGTTTTGTATATGACTCAGGCAGCAGTACCGGAGATGCGAAAGCAGGGCGGTGGCGCTATTGTGAATACCTCGTCTATCGGCAGCTGGCAGGCGACGGGTATTTATTCAGTTTCTAAAGCGGGCGTGAATACGCTTTCGGTAAACTTGGCGCATTCCCTCGCCGCCGACAATATTCGCGTTAACGCGATTGCACCCGGTACGGTCGACACTGAAGGCATGAAGCCAATTATGTCGGTAGAGCAAATGGCGCAGTGGGCAAAAATGTCTGGTCAAGCGACAGGTCAAGTGGCCGGCCCAGAGCTAATCGCCCAAGTTGGCGTATTCCTGCTCAGTGATGAGGCGGCCTTTGTGAATGGCCAAGTCTTCCCCGTCGATGGCGGCACCGTCATTCGGATTTAAGCGACGCATTTAAAGAGACAATGTTATGACTATCGAATTTGATTCAACCTGCCCCAAGGGCAGCTTGCTAATTGGCGACAAAGTAATTGAAAAAGCCTCTGGCGGTGTGTACACCCATATCAATCCAGCCACCGGTTTGGCCCAGGCAGAGATTCCGCTGGCTGGTGTAAGCGAAACTGAACACGCAGTTGCTACGGCTAAAGCTGCATTTGAGATTTGGCGACGGATGCCGGGCCGTGAGCGCGCGGTATTACTTGGACGATTGGCTGATCTCATTAAAGCGAATGCGAGTGAGTTTCAGCGTTTGGCTGTGCTAGAGGGTGGAACGCCCTTTAGTGTTGCTGCCGGTGGTGCAGGCTTGGCTGAAGAGTGGACCCGCTACTATGCAGGCTGGGCTGACAAAATTGACGGCCAGGTGGTTAGCAGCTACCCGAGTGACGAATTTATTTACACCCTGCCTGAGCCCTATGGCGTTATTGGTATTGTAGTGACTTGGAATGGTCCGCTTATTAGTTTGGGCATGAAAGTTATTCCCGCCTTAGCGGCGGGTAATACGGTTGTGGTTAAGCCGGCAGAGCAAACTCCTTTTGTTGCAGCGCTGTTTGGCCAATTGGCCCTGCAAGCCGGTATTCCACCAGGCGTTATTAATATTTTGCCGGGCGCGGTTGAGTCTGCCCAGGCCTTGATTGCCCACCCAGATGTACAGAAAGTCAGTTTTACCGGAGGTCCAGTTACCGCGCGCAAGATACTGCATCAGTGTGCCGAACTACTTAAACCGTCGGTGATGGAGTTGGGCGGCAAGTCGGCCAATATTGTTTTTGCGGATGCCGATCTTGATGTTGCTGCCCAGCATGCAGCTATGATGAGCGTAGGCTTATTGAGCGGCCAGGGTTGTGAATTGCCCACGCGATTGCTAGTGCAAGATAGCGTTTATGATGAAATGGTCGAGAAAGTTGTCGCAATAGCGAAAGCCCTGCCGATTGGTGATCCGCGTGACCCTAATACCTTTATTGGTCCAGTAATTAACGAAGAGGCCTGTGACCGTATCTTGGCCATGGTTGAGCGCGCAAAGTTGGCGGGGGCTGGACGCCTAGTATTGGGTGGCGAACGTTTAGGTGGCGATCTGGCCAAGGGCTTCTTTGTCTCGCCGACGATTTTTGCCGATGTTGATCCGCAAAGTGAAATTGCCCAGCAAGAGGTGTTTGGCCCAGTATTGGTAATACAGAAGTTCAGTACCGAAGAAGAGGTTATTGAAATTGCCAATAGTACCCAGTATGGTCTTGGCGGTTATATTCAGACCAATGACCTTAAGCGAGCACACCGCTTAGCTGCAGAACTGCAAACTGGCTTTGTCCATATCAACGGCAGTCGTAATATTCCTGCCCATGCCCCGTTTGGCGGGCTCGGCTTGTCTGGCTTTGGTAAGGAAGGTGGCCGTCCAGGTCTGGATGAGTTTATTCGTTTAAAAACCGTTAGTTTGGCTCAATAAGGTAGACGCGTGACAAGACTTAGTCGAGAAGACAGCCGCAGTATCACACAGGAAAAGCTGAGAACCGCAGCCCTGCAAGAATTTGCACGTTGGGGTTTTGGCGGCGCGGCGATCGACAAAATTACCGAATCTGCGGGTTTTTCTCGAGGCGCTTTTTACGCCAACTATAAAAGCAAAGAGGACATCTTAATTGATGTCCTCAAGGCTTATAATAGTCGTGAAATTCAGGAGTGGCGTCAGTTTTTGGCCATGCCCGAAGATCTCGAAACGATACTTGAGTATATGCGCGGAAGTTTTGCACGCTATTTGGGGCAGGCCGACTGGGGTATGTTCGTTATTGAGGCTCAGCTCCACGCCAAGCGCAATAGGGACTTTGCTGCAAAGTATCGAGGCTATTTAAATGAGGTGAATGAGAGTGTTCGCCTAATGTTAAGCGCTTTATACAGCCGTGCAGGGGTTGCTGAACCGCCAAATTTTGGCGAGCTAGCGGTATTGCTCCGAGCCTTGGTTGTGGGATTGAGTCTTGATGTTGGCGATGACAGTGGTCTTAGTAACGCACCGGATCAGCTGATGTATTTTTTAAAAACAATCCTGCATCAGGCTTGAAGTTGGCAAGGAAAGTGTGCCTTTAGAATTTAAAATATCAGCCAATGCGTAAGATTTTAAGCGTTTTGTGGCTTAGCTAAAAACATAATAATTTATAATAGGTGCTGCGGATGATGATAGCGATGGCTTGTTATGGTCACGGATAGTTCTAGCCCCGCTGGCTTACGGCGCGAGCCAAAGCAAGAGCGCTCGCGGCGCATGGTTTTGGCTGTTGAACAGGCGGCGCGGAAAATTCTATTAGATGCCGGTAGCGACGCGCTGACGACAACTTCCTTAGAACTGGTGTCGGGTGTTCCTAAAGCCTCTATCTATCAGTATTTTCCCAGCCTAGATGCAGTCAAAGCAGAAGTGTTTCGACATGAGATTAAACAGCATTTTGAAGATTGGTCTGCACGATTAGAATCTAAGTGGAACACAATGGGCCTTGCTGAGGGTTTGGCAATGATTGTTGATTCTACGATTAAGCTGCAGTCTGCGCTTATCGATCTCGATGCAGGCTTTTATCAGTCTCACAGCGGCTATTTCGGTGTTTGGACGGCTTACGACAGTTACTCAGACCAGCATGATGCGGGTGCAGACTTATTAAAGGAATTTTTTGCGCGCCACTATCCGACGATGACAGCCGCAGACCTAGATTTGCGTGCCCAGGCGATGGGACGAGCGGTTGAACAGACTTCCTATCATATTTTGCGAGACAATCCAGATTATCGACATCAGCCGCTGTTGCGTGAACTGTTACTGTCGATGGCACTGAGCTTTTTTTTGCCCAGCCTTATTTGATTTTTGCCCAGCAATGTTTAAAAAGCTGGACAGCGCCCGACGATCGCTTGCGTAATTTTTAATAAATCATATAAATAATAATAGCTTACGTTATGTAAATAGATATTTATAATCCGACCCAGATCAACTTTCCCGTCACGTCTATAGCTGAGACTATAACTCTTGTGTTAATGACAATAATCATAGGTATACACAGTGATAGAATTTCATTGGTCGAATAATAATTCTCATGCGGAGCTAATCAATACCAACACGTCTCATATAGGGACGCCAGGTGAAGTCTGTGCTGGTGGCGAGGGCTTATTTTGGCAAGATGGTCGCTGTTTGCCCGATGGGATAATAGACCCGCCATTAAGTTGGCTATTGAATTACGCAATACCAGCTTTGGCAATATTGGTTTTAATTATTTTGATTCGCGACAGTATCAAAAAGGGTGAACTCACTTGGTGGGTGTTGATGTGCGTAGCTAGCGCATCAACATTTTGGTTAGAGACCTTCGGCGACTGGGGCCAGCATTTACTTTACAGCCCAAATTTTTATCACTATGGACTCGATCTCCCGTATACGGCGCCACACAATCCGTTGTGGATGCCTTTTATGTATGCGGTGTATTGGGTGTTACATACTTGGGCAATATTGCGCCTTGCACAGGTTTATCAAGCTCGGAATCCTAAGGCGAGTCTGGGTAAGGCAATTATTATGTTTACCGTGCCGCTTACCTTTGTATGGAATATTTTGGTTGAGGGTACCGCTGCTTATATGGGCTGGTGGACCTATGACCCACCAATCGGACCCTACCTAGATATGGGCCGAGGTAACTTTCCATTAATGTGGCCAATGCTGACGATGTTTGTGTGGCCAAATTTAATTTCATGGCTAGTTGGCGCGCCAGATGAGAAGGGGCTGAACCGCTTAGAGGCGTTATCGGGGTTAGCGCGTTATAACAATATTCGGATAAGTGGCGACGGTGCGACAGCAGAGATAGGTGTGGTTTTTCCCTACGTCCGCGCTTTGGCTTGGGTGCTCATATTTAACATTACTTTTGTCGGTTGCCTAATTATTCCACTGTTAAGTGTAAGGTTGCTTACGGGCTGGAATAGTTTCTTCATGCCGTAGAGCATGATCGGTATCAAGATTTACTAATGGGATTGTAATTATGTACGCGGAAAATAAAATAAAATGGTATCTCGGTAGAAATAGTGTATTGATATTCCTTGCTAGTGTTCTATGTAATGCGTCATTTGCTGAATTAGAAAAATCAAAATACGCGCTAGAAGAAGTTGTAGTTACGGCCCAGAAACGCTCTGAAAATGTTAATGATGTACCAATCGCTATTAATGCATTTTCTGGTGATGCGCTGGAAAGGGCCGGCGTGAAATCGATGGCTGACCTTGCGATTAAAACACCAGGGCTAGTTTACGACACTTTAGTAAATTATGCCGTTATATTTATTCGTGGTGTCGGTACAGATGCATTTATTCCCTCTGCAGATTTAAGTGTGGCGCCTTATATTGACGGTGTTTATTTTCCTATTTCCTTTGGCTTGGCGCGTTCATTAGGCGAGGTTGAGCGTGTTGAAGTATTGAAAGGGCCACAAGGAACGCTATTTGGTCGCAACTCAACTGGGGGAGCAATTAGTATTACCACAAGGCAGCCTAGTGATACGTTTACGGTTAAAGCATCGTCAAGCTATGAGCGTTTCAATGAAAGTAATAGTCGTCTTTATGCGAGTGGTCCACTTACTGATGCACTTTCTGCAAGTGCTGCCGTTATCTATAACACGCGAGATGATTATTACGATCCGGTAGCGGGTTTGTCTTACGACGAACTACAACCGTATAAAGAACAAGGGGTAAACGTGAGTGCTCGCTGGTTGCCGGCGGAATGGTTTGACGCGCGTTTATCTGGCTATTATTTTAAGTCTGAGGGTGTTGGTACGTCGCTACTCGCCTGCCTTCAGCCCTCCGCTTTGGGTGCGGTTTTGGGTATGTCCTGCGCTGCTGATTACAAGACAAATACTAACTTAGACAATACAGCCTTTAGTGAATTAAAGGCCGGCGCGTTAACGCTGCAGTTTTTCCCTGGTTCTTTTGATGTTAAATCAATAACGTCTTACCAAGACACCAATGGTCAGTCTCTAGTAGATTTCGACGGTTCGAATGCTAATCTAGTTGAGTTTGGTGGCGACGGGACAAAAAAGGAAAATCAACCACAATTGTTTGGCGAAATTTTCTCGCAAGAGCTGCAGTTTATTTCCAATGGCGATTCACCTTGGAGCGAGCAATTAGAGTGGATTTTTGGACTCTACTATCTCGACAGTACGGTGGGTTACGACCCAGTAGGATTTGCAGTGGCCGGCTTGAATAATGGGTTATCTGGCCTTGTAGACGGCGGCGTGCCATTGCCCGTAGACCTCTCGGCAATATCCCCACTGCTAGATGTTGTCGGTGCTCTACTATCCCCATTAGATGAAGCTGCCCAAGCCTCAGTGCTTGTTACTGGTTCGTTAGATACCATTGCGCAGGCGGCGTATACCCAAGCTACTTGGAGTCCTCTGTCGTGGTTGGATGTCACCGCGGGTGGTAGATTTCAGCGTGAGAAGCGTCGGGTGTATGACACGGATCTGGCGGTTCGAACGCGAACTCTGGGGCAGCTTTCTGAAAGCAATTTGCTCAGTTACGCCAGTGAAGAGTTTGAAGAAACAAATTTTTCTCCCAAGCTTAGCGTGTCCGTTATCCCCAGTGAGGGCCAATTACTGTACGCGTCTTTTCAGAAAGCGTTTAAAAGCGGCAGCTACAATATTGTTAATCTGACGCAATCGCCGAGCTTTATTCGGCCTGAAACAGTAAGTGCGCTTGAACTTGGTGTTAAGTCTTCGTTGTTTGAACGACGATTGCAGGTAAATGCGGCTATTTTCCAAACCGAAATAGAAGATTTACAATCTCAGTTCGTATCGCTGTTATCAGGTGGGGTTGTGCAATTTCAGAATGCCGAGCAAGCAACTGTACAGGGTGGCGATATCGATGTTCAATGGGCCGCGAGCGAAGCGTGGCTTATTACTTTTGGCGCCAGCTATTTGCATGGCCGCTATGATAAGTTTGAAAATGCCGTTGGTTACACGGCTCCAAGTAACGGTTATGCTGGATTATATAGCCCAGATCAAAATTACAGCGGCAATACGATAGTGCGTAACCCAGAAGTGAGCGCAAGTTTTGGCCTTAATTGGCATCATGCAGTACCCGCCGGTGAAATTAATGTTAGTGCTGATTATTATTTCAATGACGGTTTCTACTATGACGCAGCTAACCAGCTTGAGCAGGAGGCATACACAATGCTAAATGCGAGGGTAACTTACTCACATACGCGCTCAAATATCGACGTGTCGCTATTTGGCAGTAATTTGGAAGACACTCGATATTATATTTATCAGTTCCAAACTGATTTTGGCGTGGTTGGAAAATTGGCGCAACCCGTTAGTTATGGTGTTAGCTTGAAATGGGAGTTTGACTCGGCAGATTAAGACGTCGCGATATTTTTTGATTTTAGAATATTTATGGCGCCGTTGTAACGATATCGAACAGACGTAATTTCGCCATAAAAATTATAGCTTATAATGATGACTGTACACCACAATAATTGCATGAATATACGTTACTAGGTTTAATTTATTTAAAATATGTACGTAAATTATTGTTACGAACAAAGCTTGGAATGTACGAGTCGTGCGGAACACAACAAATACATATCGGTGTCTTGTATAAAATAACCTAGGCTATTGGTCTGGGTTATTTTATACCTGAATTTGGCTGTGCCAAATTAACGGAGGGTGGCGCTGGTCAACTCAAAAATTGTACGCGTTCAATAAACCGATTTTTTAGTTTCCGAAGAATCGTCTCGCATCGGCGTAAGTAGGTAAGTGAGCGGTCATCCCGCCGTCGGCCCGAATCACCTGCCCAGTCAAATATCTTGCCTCGTCGGATGCAAGAAATGCGACGATATTTGCGATGTCTTCTGGCTCCCCTAAAAAGGGTGTCAGGGCCGAGTCTTCATTGAGTTTAATTAACTCCTCGGGAATGGCAGCTTTAAGTAGTGGTGTTAGGATCATGGAAGGGGCCACTGAGTTGCAGCGAATGCCCTCTCTGCCAAAGGCGGTGGCAACGTACTCGGTTAACATATTGATCGCCGCCTTTGCTACGCCGTAGCAGGGCATTTTGTTAAATGCGGAGACGCCGTACTGGGATGAAGTATTGATGATACTGCCACCGCCGCGCTTGACCATTTCTTTGACTGCATAGCGGCAACCCAACATGGTGCCACGCAAAGTAATTGCCATCGTGGTATCCCATAGCGCTAGAGGCATATCAACAATGTCGGTATCTGCGGCCACTGATTCTGCAGAGGCATAGGCGGCATTATTGTGGAGAATATCTAATCCCCCGAAAATTTCCACCGCCAGCGCAACTGCGGCGGCTACACTCGCTTCGTCACCGATGTCACAAATTCCCGCGCTAGCGGTGCCCCCAGCCTCGCGGATCTCGCTGACGACCTTCTCGGCAGCTTCCTTATTAATATCTGTTACTAATACGCTTGCGCCGCATTCTGCTAGCTTGCGAGCACAGGCACGACCAATACCGGACCCTGCTCCGGTTACCAATGCAACTTTGTTTTCTAATGAGAATGACATTGTAAACTCCTGACTTCGCTGATTATTATTAGCCGAAAGGCGCTGCACCTTTAGACACTCGTACGCTATTAGGGAAGGGTGCGCCTATGGCGCGTGGCTGGCCGTGAACCTCAACCGCAATTGATGCATGTGCTAACGCGAGGATGAGTTTGGCGAGCTTCTGAATTTGTTCAGGCATCTCAGTAAGTGGGTGTTTTGCTATTTCGGCCATCGCAACGTCGCTGACTGCCAATACGGCTTCGTAAAATTCAATTATTTGTTCTTGTGTTGATGTGCACCGCGCTTCCATGCGCGCTTGGCTTGTATCTTTCGCCCATTTATCAACAAAACGTTCCAGCGAGGCGAACCCATGAGGTAGCACTGATTGTAGGTTTTTACTCATTTAATCGCCTCCCGTACCGTGTCTGAATTAACCCACTTGATAATGCGCGAGGTAGAGTAGCGAATACCTACTTCACTATCTTGTAGCTGAATGTGCTTTTTTCCGCCATTTTTAATGCCGCGCTGGGTTCGCTTTACATTTACAAGGTCTTCTAAAACCACTTCGGCAACTCTGGCAACGTACATTTCTTGTTGAAAGCGTTGTTTAAAATCTTGTGCTTCGGTCACATAAAAACGTACTTCGTATTTTGTGCGGCTGGCACTTAACGGCCAAAAGTGATGAACCCAAAAGCCTCCTGGCCCCCAGTCGATTTGAACGTGGGGGAATACTTGGTTAACGTCCATTGACCAGTCGGCAGATTTTGTCGGGTTGATCGCTGGGTGAGCTAAAAATGCCTCTGTATCCTTAAGCGCCGCAGCAGAGATAACGCTGCCGGTGTCACCGGCAGCAAGTTGCTCTGCGCGGTTGTTCGGATTGGGCTTAAGCCCGCTGTTTCCAAACATGGAAACCTGTTGATGAGTTCCTAGGGGAGTTGAATTTAGAAGCCGAGCATGGGGATTAATTTGGTTTGAAAATGTTTCGGCTATGGTCTTAGGATGAATAGAGGGAATATGGTAGCTCTCTAAAAATGCATCAACCACCACCTTCCAGTTTGCCTCTAAATCTGCTTCTACAACGATAGGACTAGAGGCGCCTAGGTAGTTAACGCCTGAAATATATTCTTTAAGAGGTGCTATATACTCATCCAGACTTATTTCTGGTTGTTCGGCCATGTTAACAAAAACAAACCCTTCCCAGACTTCGGTGGCAACACGAGTCAGGCCACAATCTTTTTTGTTGAAGAAGAAATTTTGCTCATCGGGTGCTGATTTAAGGTCACCATCGGTGTCATAAGACCACTTGTGATATGGACACACAAACAAACGTCGGCGCCCCTCGCTCTCGGTAACAATTTGACTGCCACGGTGTGAGCAGGTGTTGTAGAAGCCTTGCACCTTGCCCTTGGGGTTGCGAGTGATGATGATGGATGTGTCTAACGTGTGAATCGCTTTTAGAACAAAACAACCGGGCTCAGGCAACTCTTCTTCCCGTGCAACCAGCAACCACGCTCGGCGAAAAATTTTTTCTTTTTCTTGTTCAAAGAATGCCTCGCTATAGTATGGCTCAAGAGGTATAGGGGATGTTGATAACCCTGCGTCTTCTGTAAAAGTGCCGCGCGACTGAAACGCCGCCTCGCCTGTGTTGCTATTCATATTTATGCTCCCGCCATTTTATTCTAAGAAATACTTCCGTTCGCGCAGTTGTTGTTGGATGTATTATGATTCGCCGAGTAGCTTTTCCCAAACTGGGGCAAATGTTTGGAAGTCAAAGTACTCATCAATTCGAATAATTTTTCCACCCTCAACTTTGATTACCATGCAAGCGTGTAGCGCTGGCATTTCGGTGCCGTCATTAAATCGACCTTTTAAACAATGCTGCTGAACGACGCCGCCCTCAATAGCATGGCGCTGAATACTGTGGTATCCCAGCTCTGCGCTAATTGTGAATAATTTCGCTAGCAGGGCGCAATTCTCTTCTTTTGTCTGAGCTTGGCCGGTTGCAGAATGCCAAACAACAACCTTGTCGTCGTAGATGTTGCGCAGGCGATTAATGTCGCGGCCAGCAATTGCCATTCCGAGTTCGTCGATCACTACGTCTAGTTTATTCGTCATTGGAACTACCTCTTACGCGTTATTGTTATCACTAGAAATATCATTGTGTTCTTCGTTTTCGCACTTGCCGAATGACGATGCCCCGAGCGGGTAGTGCAGGGGGAGGTACGTCACTTCGTTAGCGCGGCTACATTACAATAGCCAACGCTATTAGGAGCACGGCGCGGCTTAGCTTACATAGCGCAGTAAATATTCGTTGGTCTATTAGATTTAATTACTTAGGGTGTATTGAGGGCTTGATACAAAAATCACCTTAAGTTATTGCGACTGCTTAGCGTCGCCGTATGCCCCGTATATTTATTGCTTCTTAACTATTTGATTAGCCTATCACCACGTTTACCACTCGGTCAATATCTGTATTGTAATGTGCGGTCGCAAATATTGGCTAGCGCATTTCGTTCATTAATCGGTCAACACCATAATCGGTGAGTGCACTGGCAAGTCACGTTGTTATGGTTGTTCGGGCAGCTTGTTAAAGCGCGCTAATTTGGGGGTTACTGTAAGTGAGTGGGACGTTGAGTGGCAACGGCCTCCGCTAGGTAGGTCATTACTCGGCCGGTCTTCAGCTATAGCGGCTTGGCGCATTCGGTATGAGGTTTTATCTGTGCTCAAGCCTAGTGCTAGGAAATAAATGCCACTACCAATTCTTGAGTGGGATTCCTCCGCTGTTCGCAATAATCGAATAATAAGTCAGTTGTTATGCCCGAAATTTTGGCGCTAGCGACTCGCCCAGGATGACACCCATCACGCTTGGTTAATAATTCCGGCCTACTTCAGTGGAGCTGCATTCTAAAGCGATTATTCTCAACTTTGTTAACACCCTGCGCTGCCGGAAAACTCTTAGAAACTCCGTGGTGAGCTTAGCGCAGGGGTAAGGCGGTTTTGTAGCGCACTTGCTTTAAGGCGAAACTCGAACGAATTTTCTCTATTTCTGGCATTGGCGATAAGTTTTCAACAATAAAGCGTTCTAGTGATTCCATGTCGGTCATGGCCAAGCGTATTAGATAGTCTGCGTCGCCGGTCATAAGGTAGCACTCCATTACTTCGTCATAGGCGCAAACCCGCGCTTCAAAATCTTTGAGCGCTTGCCGGCTTTGTGCTTTAAGGCTAATGAAAACGAATACATTGAGGCGTAAGTCGAGTTGTTGTGGGTCTAATAAGGCCACGTACTGGCGAATGGTGCCCTCAGCTTCAAGTCGCTTTACGCGGGTTAGGCAGGGCGAGGGCGACAAATTGACTTTTTTGGCTAGCTCAGTGTTGGCCAGTTTGCCGTTGTTCTGTAGTTCACGCAAAATTTTGCGATCGATGTTGTCTAATTTCATATAGAAGCTCTTCATGCTGTTAAATTATTATCTTGCGGCATATTGTGCCGTTTTGATCGTTTAATTGCAGCTAATGCGGTGAAAAAAACTGCCTTGTATCCACTACCATAGTTGTCAGGATGAACTGACGATATGGCGGATGAAATGAACAGTATTACCCAGCCTGAGCATAGCGATTTTGACCCAATTGAACTGACTGAATGGCGTGAAGCGTTTGTGGGGCTTGTGGCGCGCGGTGGCTCCGAGCGCGCGCGGCAGGTACTTGATGCCATTACGGCCATGGCTCGCGACCCTGCTATAGGCTGGCAACCAGCGCGGGGTACGCCTTATGTGAATACGGTAGTGGTTGATCAGCAGCCGGTATTTCCAGGCGACCTTGCCGTTGAAGAAAAGCTTGTGTCGATTATGCGTTGGAATGCGCTGGCAATGGTGGCGCGGGCCAATAAGGCCTACGGCGAATTGGGCGGCCATATTGCCAGCTACGCCAGTGCCGCTGATTTGTTTGAGGTTGGCTTTAACCACTTTTTTCACGCTCGCACAGATACCGTTGGTGGCGACCTTGTGTTCTACCAGCCGCATTCCGCGCCGGGTGTGTATGCCCGAGCATTTTTGGAAGGCCGCCTAGAAGAAGCCGATCTTGCCCATTACCGGCAAGAGGTTGGCGCCGGTCCAAGCGGCACTCGGGGTTTGTGCAGCTACCCTCATCCATGGCTAATGCCCGATTTTTGGCAATTTCCAACGGGGTCTATGGGGATCGGCCCGATCAGTTCAATCTACCAAGCGCGATTTATGCGCTACCTAATGCATCGCGGCTTGCTGGATACGACAGAGCGCAAAGTTTGGGGGGTATTTGGCGATGGCGAAATGGACGAACCCGAGAGTATGTCGGCGCTAACACTTGCCGCAAGGGAAGGTCTCGATAATTTGGTTTGGGTGGTTAATTGCAATTTGCAGCGCCTCGATGGGCCCGTTCGCGGTAATGGCCGTATTATTGACGAGCTCGAAGCCTTGTTCACCGGTGCTGGCTGGAACGTAATAAAATTAGTTTGGGGCTCGGATTGGGACGGCTTATTTGCCCGCGATAAAGACGGCGCCTTGGTCGATGCCTTTTCACACACTGTGGACGGTCAGTTTCAGACCTTTGCGGCAAAAGATGGACGTTATAATCGTGATCATTTCTTTGGTCAAAATGAAGCACTGGCAAAATTGGCGCAAGGCCTAAGCGACGAACAAATTGATCGCCTCAAGCGTGGCGGTCACGATTTAGTGAAAATATATGCCGCCTACGACGCGGCCGTGCGCCACAGTGGTAAGCCGACCGTTATTCTTGCCCAGACTAAAAAAGGCTTTGGCATGGGCGAGGCAGGCCAAGGCAAGATGACGACCCATCAACAGAAAAAACTAGATCGCGAGGCCTTAATCGATTTTCGCAATCGTTCTAACCTGCCGTTGTCCGACGACGATGCAGCGAACTTAAGTTTTTACAAGCCCGAGAAAAACAGCCCCGAAATGCGCTATTTGCACGAGCATCGTCAAATACTTGGCGGCTATATGCCGAGCCGTATTTCTGTTGCCGACCCTGTGGCGGTGCCCGCGCTATCAGTTTACGGCGGCTTTGCGCTGCAGGCAGATGGCAAAGAAATGTCTACCACCATGGCCTTTGTGCGCATGATGACCAATTTGTTAAAAGACAAGCAGCTTGGCAAGCGCGTGGTGCCTATTGTGGCCGATGAAGCCCGCACCTTTGGTATGGCGAATCTCTTTAAGCAGGTAGGCATTTATTCCAGTGCAGGGCAGTGCTATGAACCGGAGGATATCGGTTCTATTCTCAGTTATCGCGAAGCAAAGGATGGCCAGATTCTTGAAGAAGGTATTAGCGAAGCTGGGGCAATCAGCTCGTGGGTGGCTGCGGCCACCAGCTATTCGGTGCATGGTATCCGAATGCTACCGTTTTATATTTACTAACCCGTGGTGCATTTAGGAAGGAGGTAAGTTACTCACCCTCATAAAGAGGTTATCATTAGTTTACGAGAAAAATGGTAACGAGATGAGTAACTTACACAGCGTTTATAGCAAAATTCTGTCTCTTTTGCACGAAATTGAGCCAGCCGATAATTTTTTGAATCAAATCAGAACACCTAAGCTAAGCGATAAGGAGCTACTCGCGCTCAGTCTTGCAGCTGAAACACTGGGCATTGATTCAGAACACTTTTTGTTCAAACAGCTGCCTGCGTGCATCAATGGGAAAATTGAGCGCTCCGTTTATAACAGAAGAGCGCGAAGGTTGAGTTTTAAATTAGAAGAAATCAGAAGCGCTATTGTCACGCGATTAGATGTTGATAACGATATAAATATTGTCGATAGCATGCCATTGGAAGTGTGTAAAATGAGTCGATCTAATCGCAGTAAAATTTGCCAAGAATTTGAATCTAGCTCGCCAGATTTTGGTTTTTGTGCAGCACAAAATATGCGCTACTTTGGCTATAAGTTACACGCGGTTTGCTCACCGAGTGGCGTGTTAAAAATGTACGATATATCAAAGGCTTCGGTTCATGACATCCATTACCTAAACGATATTGAAGGCCAGTTAAACAATTGTGTTTTGATTGGCGATAAAGGGTATTTGAGCAGAGTTTGGCAAGCAGATTTATTTTCATCAAGTTGTATCAATTTGCAAACACCGATGCGAAAGAACCAGAAAGAGTTTAGAGACTTTCCGGCTAAATATCGTAAAGCCAGAAAGCGGATCGAAACATTGTTTTCACAACTTTGTGACCAGTTCATGATACGGCGGAATTATGCAAAATCGTTCAAGGGTATTTCGCGCAGAATTGTGACAAAGATAGCGTCCCTCACATTAATTCAATGGTTCAACCAACGTGAAGGGAATAAATTAAACAACCTGAAAGTGGTCATTTCCTAAATGCACCACGGGTATTTACTACTCAATGTTTGGGTTTCAGCGTATTGGCGATCTCATTTGGGCGGCAGCCGATCAGCGCGCCCGTGGCTTTTTAATGGGCGCCACTGCGGGCAAAACAACCTTGGGCGGCGAAGGCTTGCAGCACCAAGATGGCCACAGCCACTTAATTGCGTCAACAGTGCCAAATTGCCGCGCTTACGATCCCGCTTTTGCGGGTGAACTCGCTGTTATTTTGGATCACGGCACTCGCCGTATGATGGAAGAAGACGAAGATGTTTTTTATTACATCACCGTGATGAATGAAAATTACGCACAGCCGAGTTTGCCTGCTGGAGTTGAGGATGCCGTACTTAAGGGTATGTACCGCTATGCGCTGCAAGATGTTGACGACGCGCAAGGTAAAGTTCGTCTGTTAGGGGCCGGAACCATCTTATTGGAAGTGATCGCCGCCGGGCAGTTGCTTGCCGACGATTGGCAAATTGAAAGTGAGGTTTGGAGCGTAACCAGTTTTACTGAGTTAGCACGTGAGGCGCAGGGCATTGAGCGCAGCAACCGTCTTCATCCCCAAGACACTCAGCGCCGAAGCTATGTAACTGAGTGTTTGCGCGGTGAAGCGCCGGTGATTGTAGCCACCGATTATGTGCGTGCTCTGCCACAGATGATTGCTTCTTACATTGAGCCTAGCTACACGGTATTGGGAACTGATGGTTTTGGTCGCAGTGATACCCGCGCCGCGCTGCGTGGTTTCTTCGAAGTTGATCGCTACCATATAGTGTTGTCGGCATTGCACACTTTGGTACAGCGCGGTGATATTGCGGCAGATGTTTGTGCGCAGGCCATTGCTCGCTATGGCATTGATGTTGATGCCTCGCCGTCGTGGGAGGTGTGATATGAGTAATGTGCTGGAAGTGAAAGTGCCGGATATTGGTGGCACTGCGAATGTGGAAGTTATTGAAGTGCTGGTGAAGGTTGGCGATACAGTTGCGGTCGATCAAGGCCTCATTACACTGGAAACAGATAAAGCAACCATGGAAATTCCCTCGCCGCAGGCGGGGGTGATTAAAGAGCTAAAGGTTTGCGAGGGTGACACCGTTAGCGAAGGGAGTTTAATTGTGGTGTTGGACGCCGCGTCGACCGAGCTCACAGTTTCTGCGCAGGAGAACGTCGAGGCTCGCGTAGCGAAAATAGAGAACGCTGACGCGGCGCCTATTTCTGCGGTTACAGCGCTAAGGGCGACCGCAAGCGCTGTGGCACCCACGCCCACACCCGCAAAACTAGCAACTTCGCCATCGCAACTTGCCGAAACAAATTTGCTCTACGCATCGCCATCGGTTCGCGCACTGGCAAGGGAACTTGGTGTCGATTTAAGCCAAGTGCAGGGCAGTGCAAGTAAGGGCCGAATTACCCTCGCCGATGTGCAAAGCTTTGTGAAATCACAGCTCAGCGCCATCGCTTCGGGTGGGCCGGTGGTTGGCAGCGGCGCGCTTGCCAATATCTTGCCGTGGCCGCAGGTGGACTTTGCCAAGTTTGGCCCAGTCGAGCGTCGGCCGCTGTCGCGCATTCGCAAGATCAGCGGCGCAAATTTGCATCGTAACTGGGTGAGTATTCCGCATGTTACCAATCACGAAGATGCAGATATCACTGAGCTTGAAGCTTTTCGCGTGCAGCTTAATAAAGAGCAGGAAAAAGCCAAAACCGGCACCAAGGTGACTCTGCTTGCACTGCTTATTAAGACTTGTGTGGCGGCGCTTAAACAGTTCCCAGATTTTAATGCTAGCCTCGACGGCGACGACCTCATTTTAAAGAGTTATTACCATATTGGCTTTGCTGCCGACACCCCCAACGGTTTGGTGGTGCCGGTAATCCGCGACGCTGACAAAAAGGGCATTTTGGAGATTGCCGCCGAAATGAGCGCCTTGTCGGCAAAGGCCCGCGACGGCAAGTTGAGCGCGGCGGAAATGAGTGGCGGTTGTTTCTCTATCTCTTCGCTGGGTGGCATTGGCGGCACCTATTTTACCCCCATAATTAATGCCCCCGAAGTGGCCATTTTAGGCGTGTCTAAATCCCGTTATCAAATGATTTGGAACGGTCGCGAGGCCGAACCGCGGTTGATATTACCGCTCAGTCTTAGCTGGGATCACCGCGCGGTTGATGGCGCCATGGCGGGGCGCTTTAACGCGTATCTCGCTGCGGTATTAGCTGATTTTCGCCGAGTTTTGTTATAGGGAATTGCACAATGATAGAAATTAGAGTCCCCGATATTGGTGGCGCCAACGGCGTTGAGGTCATTGAGATATTGGTGAGTATGGGCGATCACGTTGAGGCTGAGCAGGGCTTAATTACCCTAGAAACCGACAAGGCGACTATGGAAATTCCCTCACCTAGGGCTGGGGTAGTTGGCGAACTCACCGTAAAGATAGGTGATAAAGTCAGCGCAGGCGCCTTGATTGCGGTACTAAAAAATTCAGTGCAAGCTGAGGCCGCCCAAACAATCGCCACTAAGACATCTGCGCCTGATCTAGTACCGCAAACAGGATCTGGCGCTTCGATTCGCTCTAGTCAAGCTGATGAAATTTGGTGTGATGTTCTAGTATTAGGTGCTGGCCCTGGTGGTTACTCCGCAGCGTTTCGCGCTGCCGACCTTGGCGCTAAGGTGGTTATGGTTGAGCGCTACGCAAGCTTGGGTGGGGTATGCCTAAACGTTGGTTGCATTCCCTCAAAGGCGTTGTTGCATGTTGCCGCGGTGATGGACGAGACCAAACATTTTGCAGGCGTTGGCGTGAACTTCGCTGCACCAGCGGTGGACCTAACCAAATTGCGCAGCCACAAAGAAGCGGTTGTGGGTAAGCTAACCGGCGGCCTAGCTGCTATGGCTAATATGCGTGGTGTTAGCGTGCTCAATGGAAACGCATATTTCATTGATAGTCAGCGGCTGCAAGTGAACGATGGTGAGAAAGGGCGGGTGGTGCATTTTAAGCGCGCAATTATCGCTGCTGGTTCTCAAGCGCAGCGGCTGCCGTTTTTACCTGATGATCCGCGTATTATCGATTCGACAGGGGCGCTTGAATTGCCCTTGGTGCCCAAGCGCATGCTTATAATTGGTGGCGGTATTATTGGCCTTGAAATGGCCACGGTTTACGCTGCTCTTGGCGCGCGTATTGATGTTGTCGAAATGATTGATAGCCTGATACCTAGCGCAGATCGTGACTTAGTGAACGTGTGGCAAAAATACAATAGCGCCCGCTTCGATAAGCTTATGCTCGGCACTCGCACCGTTAGTGCAGAGGCTACGAGTCAAGGTATTCGCGTAGCGTTTGCCGGCGCCAATGCCCCAAGTGAACCGCAAATGTACGACTTGGTGCTTGAGGCCGTGGGGCGTGAGCCCAATGGTAAACGCATCGGTGCCGAGCACGCTGGCGTCGCCGTTGACGAGCGCGGCTTTATTTCGGTGGATCGGCAAATGCGAACCAATGTGCCGCATATATTTGCGGTCGGCGATATCGTTGGTCAGCCCATGTTGGCGCACAAAGCCGTACACGAAGCCCACGTCGCTGCTGAAGTGGCAGTGGGTGAGCTGATTGCCGATGCGCGGTTGACGCGCGCGGCATTTGAGCCCCGTGTAATTCCCAGCGTTGCGTACACCAACCCAGAAATTGCGTGGGTGGGCCTAAGCGAAGCCCAGGCGAAAGCAGAGAATCGCCAGTATAAGAAAGGTCTCTTCCCCTGGCGAGCGTCGGGACGCGCCATTGCTAATGGCCGTGACGAGGGTTTTACCAAGCTGCTGTTCGATGCTGAAACCGGTCAAATTGTGGGTGGTGGCATTGTTGGCACTGGTGCGGGTGACCTTATTAGCGAAGTGGCTTTGGCGATAGAAATGGGTGCGGACCAAGTGGATATTGCTAAAACCATTCACCCGCATCCAACCTTGGGTGAAAGTGTTGGTCTAGCGGCGGAAGCGGCACACGGAATCTGTACCGACCTTCCTCCTGTAAGGCATTAAGGCCAAACGCTTTTCGGTTAATACTATTTCTATCCTGTCATTTACAGCGCAATGAATGCGTAACCGAGATTTGTCAGGGCTGTCTGTGGTCACTAATATGCCCATGCGTAAAGGACTCAGCCCTGCAATCACTGGCTCAACTCTGGAATATCGACGTACTGTTGCAAGGCGTCGGGATTTGCGAGTGATTCTGTATTTTTTACAGCGCGGCCATGAATGGTATCGCGCACCGCAATTTCCACGTTTTTGCCACTGATAGTGCGCGGGATGTCGGTAACCTGGATGACTTTGGCGGGAACATGCCGCGGCGTGGTATTGCGGCGTATTTCAATTTTTATTTTCTGATTAAGATTGTCGTCAAGTTTTAGGCCGTCTCGCAGCACTACAAACAAGATCACTCTCACGTCGCCTTGCCATTCTTGCCCCACGCAAACGCTATCGAGAATTTCGTCGAAGGGTTCAATTTGGCGATATATTTCAGCGGTGCCTATACGCACGCCGCCGGGGTTTAGCACCGCATCACTGCGGCCATAAATAACAAAGCCATCCTCAGCTGTTTGCTCACCAAAATCGCCCTGCGCCCAGACATTAGCAAATCGGTCAAAATAAGATTTACGATAGCGCTGTTTGTTGTCGTCATCCCAAAAGTAAATTGGTCGCGACGGAAACGCGTACTTACAGACCAGTTCACCCTTCTGCTCAACGATAGGATTAGCTTGGTCATCCCATATTTCTACCGCCATTCCCAAACCTTTGCACTGCAACTGGCCCGCATAAACCGGCAGCGTGTAAGTGGCTTCAATGAAAGCAGATATTATGTCGGTGCCGCCACAAATGGAGCCCAAGCACAGTTCTGATTTGAGGTCGCGATACACGTATTCATAGCTCTCGCGTGCGAGTGGCGAGCCGGTAGACAGTATCATTCGCAAACTTTCTAATGAATGCGAATTGCGGGGTTTTAAATTGGCTTTTTCAATGGCGCTGAGATATTTAGCGCTAACGCCAAATACACTAATGCTTTCTTCATCAATAAGATTGATCAGTCGATCGGCTTCAGGAAAAAATGGCGAGCCGTCATACAGCACAACTTTACAGCCCGTAAGCAGCGCGCTGGCCAATATATTCCACATCGTCCAGCCGGTTGTGGTGAAGTAGAAAAAGCTGTCCTTGCGGTCAACATCATAATGCAGGACGTATTCCTTAAGGTGTTGTATTAAGGTGCCACCAGCACCGTGTACGATGCATTTTGGCTTGCCAGTTGTGCCCGACGAATAGAGTATGTAGAGCGGGTGGTCAAAAGGCAGCTGGGCGAACACGAGCGGCGATTTTGATAATTGACTAAAGCTGCTAACGCTGTAGCTTGCGTAGGCGCGCGTCTCATCTGGAAAGTCGACATCGCGGGTATAGATAACCGTTGTGACCGACGGCAAAGCATCGGCTACTGATTTGATCTTGTCGAGACAAGCGTGGACTTTGCCATTATATTGATACTCGTTGCAGCCAATGAGAACCTTTGGCTGGGTTTGGCTAAAGCGGTCGAGAATGCCGTCTTTACCAAAATCAGGAGAACAGCAGGTCCAAACTGCGCCAAGGCTACTGCTGGCGAGCATGGCCACAACAGCCTCTTGCGTATTGGCTAAAATGCCGCCAACGCGGTCGCCGCTGCGAACGCCAACGTGGCGCAAGCCGGCCGCGAAGGCTTTAACCTGTTCATAAAGTTCAGCGTAGGTAATAGTTTGGCGCTGCCCGTCCTCAGTAATTGCGACAAGGGCCAAGCGATTATCATTATAGCGAAGCACATTTTCTGCAAAATTAAGTTTTGCGCCGTCAAACCACGTAGCCTCCCAAATAGCCCTAGTTTCATCCAACGCATATTCAGGTTGTGAGCTTGCTATAACCCCGCAGTAACGCCACACGGCCAGCCAAAACTCACTAATGTTTTCAATGGTCCATTGATGTAGCGCATTATAATCTGGGAAGTTTAATCCGGTTTGAGCGGCCAGTGCAGTTTGAAATTTAGCTAAGTGACTGCTTTTTATTTGGCTGGGGGACGGACGCCATAATAAGAGGCTCTTTTCGGTGCTCATGTATTTGCCCTGCGGTAATAGTATAAATAGCTGATTGCAGATCGAATTTTTTAGCGTTTAAAAATAACGGCAACTTCACGCTGAATGATTTTCCAATCCTGATCTTCTTGTTGGAAAACGTCGCTTACATCGCAGACAAAGTTTTCGTCGGGAAGGGCATGACCTAACTGACCTCGATAAACGTTGTATATGTAATCCAACCTAAAGCAATTGGCATCTGTAGACGTAATCCGAAGATTGCTAATTAAATGCCTAGTCAATAATTTTTCATTGTCTTGGCGTTGCTGAAAAAAAGATCGAATAGCGCTTAAACCTTCAATTACCCCCTGATTTGGGGCGTGGCCAGAGAATTGTAATGTGCTTTTTTCTGCAAAATAGTCCGCCGCTCGGCTCGCGTTGCCACTGTCGATGTGGCGGGCGATTTCTGTGATTTTTGACTGCAAATCAGCTACCGGCATATTCATTTTATTAGCCCTGTTATTTTATAAAAATTGCCATGGGGTCGCTTTTAATTCCCAGCGCCGATGGCGAGAATTACATAAACTTACCATGTGGTCAATAATGTTGTGATCTTATTCTGCATAACTGTGTTCATTGCGTGAAATTTCAGGTGTCTTAGGTACTGCTTTGCGCATACTTTGGGTATTACATGGCGTGGAGTTGGCCATAGACTTTGCCAGTAGTTTGATCGTGGCCGCTAGGCCGCGCACTTGAGACCTGCGCTCGGAGACGCTACTATGTCGACAAGGTATATACTGCGTCTCTTAGTCCGTAGCATTCAATAATCTGGTATTCCAATGGCAAAAGCTCAAGCCCAAGTCGCTGCTTTGCGCGGCGGCACGAGTAGAAGTGAGCACCTTCGACAAAAAATCATTGATGTGGCTTTGCAGCACTTTAGTCAATTCGGTTTTGAGGGCACCTCAGTTCGCAGCGTGGCACGCGCTGCAGACACTACTCACCCATTAGTTCTCTATCATTTCAACACTAAAGATGCTTTGTGGCGGGAGACCATGACCGCGACGGTGGGTGCCTATAGCCGCTCTATTGTTGAATTGTTTAAAAGCAATGAAAACCAACCTGCCGAGGTAAGCTTGCAGCGCTTTATAGAGCGGTTTGTGAGAATGTCGGCAGAGCGTCCAGAAGTGCATCGCATTTTAACGATGGCGAGCACGCAGGATACCCCAAGAATAAATTGGATTGTTGATGAATTTTTGCGTGATCATTTTGAAATGGTTGTGAACTGTATTCGTCAAGGCCAGCAGCATGGCACGGTGCGTGATTGCGACCCCAGCCGTCTTTACTATTATATTATCGGTGCGGCGGGAACCACCTTTACGCTTCACGGCGAGATCGAATTGCTTACAGGGCGTCAGGTATTCTCCGAAACCGAAATCTACCACACCATCGCGTTTATCTTCGATATTGTGTTCGTCTAGTATTCCACTTTTTTACTATAGCCCCGTAATATTAAACGCTGTTGTGCTTAATATTCTGGGGCAGCGCGTCGCTCGTGGTTTTCCTCGCTTTTTAGTTTTTGGTTTTTCCTGTTAGCGAATGAACATGGTCTTAAGTTGCGCTTTAGCGAATCGCGGCCGCCTAGTCACCCTGCTAATCTCCCTAGTCAATAGGGGTGCAGAGCATGACTATGGTGGAGGTCGTTTCCGTTGTGGGTGCAGCAGTGTTTGTTGTCGGTCTATTTGATAACTGCGTTGCGCAACCTTGGCAACTGCTGCAGCCATTACTTGCACAGCTACTGGTCTTTGCTCGATTTGATAATAGCCTGCCTAGCCATTGGAGCGCGTTGGACCGTTTGGGTTGCAGTAGTGCTGTTGTGATGTGTTGATAATAAATGGCCTTTCGGCGGGGAAATGCATGGCTTAGTGCTACTAATAGGCTAATTGCCAGCAGCACACTAATGATGACAATTTGGGCAATATTCCAATACATAAATGCCTTCTTAGCTCAGCAAGCTTGTGCTTAATTGAAAAACAAGAAATGAAGCGAGATAGGCTAATGCAAACAGATAAAAAGTGGCAAAGCCCATCACTCGCCAAGAGTTAGTTTCGCGCCGAATAACGGCCAAGGTGGAGATACACTGCGGGGCAAATACGAACCACGCAAGCAGCGATAGCGCGGTAGGTAGTGTCCATTGTTGGGCAATTAACTCGGTTAGTTGTTGGTTGACCATTTCGTTGCTGCCCGACATTGCATACACCGTGGCCAGTGCAGATACAGCAACTTCGCGGGCAGCCATGCCTGGTATTAAAGCAATGCATATTTGCCAGTTAAACCCAATGGGTTCAAAAATAACTGACATCATATGGCCTAAGCGACCGGCAATACTGTAGTCGATAGCGGCGCCCATGTAGTCTGCGGGAGCGCTAGGAAACGTGCAAAATGCCCACAGCAGAACGGTGAGTGAAAAGATGATTCCGCCAACGCGTTTTAAAAATATATTACTTCGGTGCAATAGACCAATGCCTAAATCCCGAACCTTAGGGATGCGATAAGCGGGCAATTCCATTAAAAAGGCATGCTCGCTTTTATCTCGCTTTACCCATTTCATACTAAACGCCACTACTAAAGCGCTTAAAATGCCGGCTATATACAGGGTAAATAGCACTAATCCTTGAAGATTAAATAACCCCGCTACTTGCTGGCGGGGAATAAATGCCGAAATTAAAAGTGTGTAAACAGGGAGCCTAGCTGAGCAGGTCATTAAGGGGGCAACGAGTATGGTCGTTAATCTATCGCGTGGGTCTTGAATACTCCGAGTTGCCATTATGCCAGGTACGGCACAGGCAAAGCTCGACAGTAACGGAATAAATGCGCGGCCGGTGAGCCCAGCGCGAAACATTATTCTGTCCATGAGGTATGCTGCGCGGGGGAGGTAGCCAGATTCTTCTAAGAAAAGAATGAACAGGAACAGAATTAATATTTGCGGTAGAAATATTAATACATTGCCCAGCCCTGCAATTATGCCGTCATTCACTAAACTGTAGAGCGCTGATTCCACTGGGATTGGCGCTGTGACTAAGTTTCCAAATAAATTGACGCCTGCGGTTATGCCATCCATTAATGGGGCCGCCCACGAAAATACCGCTTGGAACATGAAAAATAAGATAAAGGAAAGAACAATTAGGCCAGTGATAGGGTGAAGGAGAATGCCGTCTAATTGGTCATCGAAACCACGATGCTTGTGTGTGCTATTTTGCGAAACGTAACGCGCCATAAGAGTATTGACGTGTTCATAGCGGGCTTCAATATTGAGATTATTGCTGTGCGCCGGTGTTGGCCAGTGCTGCTGTGCTAGCTGTGCTAGTAAATTAGCGGCACCGTCGCGCTGAGTTGCTATGGTTTCTAATATAGGTATGCCCAGCGCTTTAGTTAGGCCGATGGTATCTATATGAATGTTTTGTTTGCGAGCGCTGTCCATCATGTTTAGGGCTATTATCATTGGCCGACCTAGGTCGGCCAGCTCAAGCACAAAGCGCAAGTGTAGTCTTAGATTGGTTGCATCAATTACACAAACAATGAGCTCAGGCTGCGCCTCGCCTTTGTAGATCCCTTGTAACACATCGCGAGTAACGGCCTCGTCAGGACTGGTAGCAGATAGGCTGTAGGCGCCGGGTAAGTCTAGTACCTGAAAGCTAAGGTCTTCGTTGATTCGACAGTAACCTTCTTTGCGCTCAACGGTGACGCCGGCGTAATTGGCTACTTTTTGCTTACTACCAGTGAGCAGGTTGAATAGCGCAGTTTTCCCGCAATTGGGGTTTCCGACTAAAGCTACGCGATGAACTTGATTTGGGGTGCGGCTCATATTACTTCTTTAATTTGAATGCGCTCTGCCTCTTTCTTTCGTAGAGCAAAGCGAGTGTTGCCAACGCGGACAACCAAAGGAGAATCTTTGAAAAGACCCCTAGCTAAAATTTTTACTGGGGCGTCAACCACAAAACCCAATTCACGCATGCGATGCGCGATAGGGTCTAGCTCACGGCTATTTCGTACTGAGACTACGATTGCTTGACCGCCTTTTGGTAGCTCGGATAAGTTCATAATAAAGCTGCAACTGGCCGCTAATGAGAATGGGTCTCATTATATTCCCTATGATAGCGAGTTACTACGGATATATTGTGTCTAGGTGTGTATTCGTCAACCTTAGTATTGGGCTTATTCGACTTTTTGGGAATACCAGAGGGTAGCGCGCCTAAGAGGCAGGATGCCAGATAGACCGGCTAAGTAGACGATAATACGAACAGCGTCATAACGCGCAGCAATTGGAAGAGCCCTCAAAATGCTTGAGTCAGTAGGGGCGGTGCTGTCATGGCTAAAATAGGTTTCCAGTTGCAAAAATACCGAGTGGATGGTGGGCGCGCGCTATGGATATTATTAACAAGTAGCTACTTAGGGCGGCGATAAACGCAATAATTTGCTGGGAATGGGTGCGGCCTGCACGCAAGGCATATACGCCCAGTACGATATAAATGATTAGCATACTCAATTTTACGCTCAGCCAGTTATGTGAAACTGGATACTGATGTGTCATTTTCATGAGTAATAAACCGGTTGTGAGCAGAATACTGTCGTTAATGTAAGACAGCCGCGAGAGCGCTGGGTGATTACTTTGGGCGGATCTGGCAACCATTAGCAAACCGCGAAACGTAAACACGCCACCAGAGAGTAAAACGGTGGCGATATGTAGTAGTTTGATCTGTGGGTAGAATTCAATCATGGCTGTTTGCGTCTCGTCGTATAGTTTAATTATGTTCCTACAGAGCGAATGCGGTCGATGATTTTAATGCAGAAACCATAACGGAGCCTGTAAATAATTCTGTGGAGCTGTTCGTGCTGCTTTACAGGTGATCATCTCTACGCTGAGTGTAACAGTCGAACGCAGGGCGGCGTCAGTGGACGATGTTCTTACGGCATTAATCAAAATGCGGTAAAGCATTGCCAAGCTGTCAAGTAAAGTCATCAATCTGGCGTGAATGCCCGACTTAGTGGCGCTATTGCCCAAGCCAATATCCTTAATCCAGCTAGACTGAGCGGTACTTGTTTTTAACCCAATAGGTATTGGCAATGTCCCTGAGTTTTGACAGTGCGCGTCTGCACAACCCCTATTTACGTCCCGAGCACGAAGAATGGCGCACCCAGTTGCGCAGGTGGCTAAGCCGCGAGGTAGAGCCATTTTTGAACGATTGGGAAGAGGCGGGGCAGATACCCGCCAGTTTGTGGGCTAAGGCCGCCGAGATCGGTGTATTGCAGCTCAGCTACCCCGAGCAATACGGCGGTATCTCCGAGGGCATTGATCAGTGGCATATGAATATTGTAAGTGAGGAGTTTACCCGCGCGGGATCGGCGGGAGGCTTGGTGAGTAATTTACTGATTCACGGCATCGGTTTGCCGCCGGTATTAAATTACGGCAGCGATGAAATTAAGCAGTTGGTGGTGCCGCCGGTATTGGCGGGGGAAAAGCGAATTTCGCTGGGGATTACCGAGCCCTCGGGTGGTTCGGATGTTGCGAATATTACCACCACCGCGGTGCGCGACGGCGACCACTATATTGTGAACGGCAGTAAAACCTTTATCTCTGGCGCCATGAATGCAGATTGGGTGTCGACTGCCGTGCGCACCGGTGGCGAAGGTGGTAAAGGCGTGTCGATGCTACTGATTCCCACCGATTTGCCTGGAGTGGGGCGCACGCCCTTAGATCGTAAGCAGGGTTGGTGCTGCGCCGATACCGGCAGTCTGTATTTTGACAATGTGCGGGTGCCGGTAGGCAATTTACTGGGTGAAGAGGGCAAGGGCTTCTGGGTGATTATGACAAACTTCAACCCCGAGCGTTTAAGCTTGGCGGTTACCATGGAAGCTGCGGCGCGCGCTTGCCTAGAAGACGCGGTAACGTGGGCGCAACAGCGCAAGACCTTTGGTAAGCGTTTGGCCGATCATCAAGTTATTCGCCATAAAATTGCCAGCATGAAACAGCGCATCAACGCCACCCAGACCTATTTGCAGTACCTTACCCAAGCCTATATTGAAGGCCGCTGTGATCCGGGTGATTTGGCCATGGCGAAAGTACAGGCCAGCGAGACCATGGAGTTTTGCGCCCGCGAGGCGAGTCAAATCCTTGGCGGCGCTAGCTATCTGCGGGGTAATCGGGTTGAGCGGTTTTATCGCGAAGTGCGAGTTAACGCGATTGGTGGCGGTTCTGAAGAAATTATGCGCGATCTTGCCGCCCGGCAGTACGGCCTGTAAGCCAATATAAAAAGGATAAACAATGAGCGAACACAATCATCTACAAAGCAAACAGCGACCAAAGTTGTGGCATTGCTACACTTCCCGTTCACTACGTGCCCTGTGGGCGCTAGAAGAAATGGGTATAGATTATGAACTAGAGACCTTGCCATTTCCGCCCCGCATGTTTGCGCGAGAATTTTTAGAGCTTAATTCACTGGGTACAGTGCCGTATTTTGTCGACGGCGACACCCACATGACCGAGTCTTCGGCGATTGGCTTGTATTTGGTTGAGCGCTACCAGCGCTATGATTTTGGTTTAAAAGCCGATCACCCCGAATACGGCGATTATTTAAACTGGCTGTTTCACAGCGATGCCACCTTAACCTTTCCGCAAACGCTGGTGCTGCGCTACTCCCAGTTAGAGCCGCCGGAGCGCCGCCAGCCCCAGGTGGTAGAAGACTATTACAAATGGTTTTTGGCGCGGCTTAAACGTCTTAATAGTCATATTGTTGGTCGAGAGTTCCTCTGCGATGAGCGCTTTACCGTCGCCGATATTGCGGTGGTGTTTGCCCTTTATTTGGGTGATGGCTTGGGCTTGTCACAATTCTATGAACCGCAGGTGTTGGACTATTATCAGCGCATGAGTGCGCGGCCAGCGTTTCAAAAAGTGGAGCCGATAGGCAAAGAGCAGTCGCTATTTTCGCCTACGCCATACCCCTTCGAAAACGTCCCCAATTTATTTGGCTAATACCTTTAACGCATTGTAAAAATAATACGGAGTTACTATGAAATTTAGTGAAGAACACAATGCCATCCGGCAAACCATTGCCCGCTTTATCGATACTGAAATTAATCCCTATGCCGATCAGTGGGAAGCAGACGGTATTTTCCCCGCCCACGAGCTGTTTAAAAAAATGGGTAATCTGGGTCTGCTTGGCATTGCGAAACCGGTCGAGTACGGCGGCATGGGCTTGGATTACAGCTACCAAATAGTGTTTTCTGAGGAGCTAGGGCGTATTGCCAGCGGTGGCGTGTCAATGGGGATTGGCGTGCAAACCGATATGGCGACACCAGCTTTGGCGCGCTTTGGTAGCGACGAGCTGCGCCGCGAATTCTTGGTGCCCGCCATTGCGGGCGACGCGGTATTCTCTATTGCGGTAAGTGAGCCCCACGCCGGTTCAGACGTGGCGGCCATAAAAACCACGGCTAAAAAAGACGGCGGCGACTACGTTATTAACGGCTCCAAAATGTGGATTACCAACTCCACTCAGGCCGACTATTTATGCCTGCTGGCCAATACCAGCGACGACAAGCCACATCTGAATAAATCGTTAATTGTGGTGCCCACTAATACACCTGGTATCTCCTTCTCCGAGCGCCTTAATAAGCTTGGTATGCGCTCATCAGACACGGCTCAAGTGTTTTTCGACAATGTGCGGGTACCTCAGCGCAATCTAATTGGCGAAGAGGGCCACGGCTTTATCTACCAGATGCTGCAATTTCAAGAAGAGCGCTTATTCGCTGCGGCGGGTGGTTTGAAAGGTATGGAAGACTGCATTAACAACACCATTGAATACACCCGCGAACGGCAGATTTTTGGTAAATCGGTACTCGACAATCAAGTGGTGCATTTCCGCATGGCAGAATTGCAGACCGAGGTCGAAGCCCTGCGCGCGCTGGTATACAACGCAGTAGAAGGCTATATCGACGGCGAAGACGTTACCCGCAAGGCTTCTATGGCTAAATTAAAAGTGGGGCGTCTGCTGCGCGAAGTCTCCGACAGCTGTATGCAGTACTGGGGCGGCATGGGATATATGTGGGACAACCCAGTTGCCCGCGCCTATCGCGACAGCCGTTTAACGTCTATCGGCGGCGGCGCCGACGAGGTAATGCTCAGTATTATCTGCAAAACCATGGGGATATTGCCCAGTAATAAGAAATAGCCGTAAACCTTAGGCCCTGCCAAATTTGGTTCTTATCTTTGGCTTTGCGTTAGATTTCATGACTCGGCGATTCGCAGTAGTATTGCCTCTGCAAACCAGAGATGAGTGGAAAGCGCATGAGTATTGAAGATCAAAAAGCCGGTGAAATAATTCGTCGCCAAGTTATGGGTAGCGCCCACGTGGATACCTCGCTGGGCAATGCCAGCGATTTTGACATGCCCTTGCAAGAGGCCGCCATGGAACACGCTTGGGGTGGAGTTTGGACGCGCGATGGTCTAGACCTTAAGGCCCGCAGCATTGTTACGGTGTCTATGCTAATAGCGCTACACGCGCAGGGGGAGCTGAAAGGACATGTGCGTGGGGCGCTTAATAACGGCGTTAGCCCAGAAGAAATACGCGAGATTGTTATGCATGCGGCAGCGTATTGTGGCTACCCAGCGGCCTTGTCTGCCATGCGCGTGGCAAAAGAAGTTGTTGATACTTACGAGGCTTAATGGCGCTTATTAAAGGAAGGCGGCCGTGTTTTACAAGCTCGGGCGCCTTATTTTGGTAGGCAAGTTGCGCCTAACATTCCTTATTGCACAATAAACTTAAGAGCCAGTTGCGATGTTACAAAACAGATAAGAAAAAAGATGGCCATTGCCGATAGTCCAGCAAACAGTATTGGCAAGGGGTTGGTTTCTGCCGAGTCCATTAATTGCTTGCGTCCCGATTTATTTTGAAGCGCAAATAATAATGAAATGCCCTGCTTAAGCGTTTCAAAGACGCTAAGAGACTTAGGCTTGGCAGTGGTAATGTCTTCTTGTTTCATAATAGCCATATTCTCCTGTGCTGCGATGGGCCTAATTATACCGCAGTCGAGCTATTTTAGGGGAAACAGTTACCGATCCAGTATATTCTGTCATTTTAGATGCTTAGTGCTTGAATTACATATAATTCTTGCTTGGAACTTGGCTTGACCATTGCGTGGCATAGAAATGAAAATGTGGTATATCCCCATTGTGTTGTTAGTTGCGGGCTTGGCTTACTCCTACTGGTTTGGCTATACGCCGCCGCTAATTGCGTTGGTCTATTTTATTGCCAGCGTGATTTCCTACGGTTTATATGCCAAAGATAAAATGGCTGCCACCAATGGCCGGTGGCGAGTGCCGGAAAATACCTTACACATTTCGGCATTAATGTGTGGTTGGCCCGGTGCAATTATTGGCCAACAAAGGCTTCGCCATAAAACCAAGAAAGTCAGTTTTCGGGGGGTATTTGTTATTACCCTCTTTATAAACATTAGCCTGCTTGGCTGGCTACATACACTGGAAGGTTCGCAGAAAATCCAGTGCAGTATCAATAAGATGGAGGCTTGGGCCGCTAATCAACTTGGTGGCCATAACAGCGTTACGGTTTTATTCAATTTAATGCGATTTCACTAGCGACTTAGAGTTGAGAGCGGAACTCGCGTAAAGCTTAGGGCTTAGGGCTTAGGGGTTAGGGCTTAGGGGTTAGGGCTGCTGATAAGCACGCATCCACATTTATACTGTGCAGAACCGCTAGCGCTAGTACCCTAAGTTCTCGGTTTCGGTGTTTTTTGTATGAGGCAAAGCATGAATATAATGGAACTGCTCGGTGTGGAGCTGCCGATCATTCAAGCGCCAATGGCGGGAGTGCAAGGCCATGCGCTTGCGGTTGCTGTGTCAAACGCCGGTGGCCTCGGTTCGCTGCCCTGCGCCATGTTAAGTCCTGACGCACTGCGTGCAGAATTAAGCGCCATTAAGCAGCAAACCGCCAAACCTTATAACGTCAATTTCTTTTGTCATATTCCGCCCACGCCAAATCCAGAGTGCGAAAGGCAATGGCTACAAACCCTTGCGCCGTATTACATTGAGCTTGGTATAGATGTGCATTCTATTGCTGCGCAAGCCGGTCGCAGGCCGTTCAGCAATGAGGCCGCCGACATACTAGACGAATTTAAACCACCAGTAGTGAGTTTTCATTTTGGCCTGCCCGCGCCAGCGCTAATGGCGCGCATACGCGGTTGGGGTGGAAAAATTATTTCAACTGCAACAACGGTCGGTGAGGCGCGCTGGCTAGAAGCCCGCGGCGTAGACGCTGTCATCGCCCAGGGCTTAGAGGCGGGTGGGCATCGCGGTAGCTTCTTGGCGCGCGACATAAGCACTCAGGTCGGTACTTTCGCCTTGTTGCCGCAGGTTGTTCAAGCTGTGAAAGTTCCCGTTATTGCCGCCGGCGGCATTGCCGACAGCAAGGGTGTTGCTGCCGCTATCGGCCTTGGCGCGACTGCTGCCCAACTCGGCACCACCTATCTACTCTGCCCAGAAGCCACCACCAGCCCAATACACCGCGCAGCTCTGCAAAGCGACGCCGCCCGCGTCACTGCGCTTACCAATCTATTCAGCGGTGGCCCAGCGCGGGGCATTGTAAATCGGCTAATGCGTGAGCTGGGGCCAATAAACTCTGCAGCCCCGGATTTCCCCCTAGCAAGCACAGCCATTGCGCCACTCCGAGCCAAGGCAGAAAGCCAAGGTAGTGGTGATTTTTCGCCGCTGTGGGCAGGGCAGAATACGAGCGCTTGCAAGGAGATTTCAGCACTGCTGCTTACGCGAGAGCTGGTGGATTTGGTCAGCGATGCCCCTTAAGTTTTCTGCTTTTTTACGGGTTCAAGTGTTGTAATACAAGTTTTAAAGATACTGTGAAACACAAACTTGTTGCACCGTATGGGTGTATTTATTGGTTATCTATGTAAGAAAAATGCTGATTTGTGATGCGAGCGTCAACGTTATCAGTCAACGTCAGGCTTCAAACAGGATTTTTTGACAGCCTTGCAAAATCAAGAGGTATATAAATTGTTTGGTGAATTAAATAAGGTAGCTCTACGTGAAATCTGGCCTCATGAAGCGTCAGATTTTACTCCTTGGCTCGCAGACAATATAGGCGAGCTTGGGAAATCATTAGGGATGGATCTAGAGCTAACCGAGCAGGAAGCGAGTGTTGGTGACTTTTCTTTAGATATCTTAGCTAAAGACTTAGGTTCGTCTAAGTCTGTAATTATAGAAAATCAGCTTACGCAAACTGATCATGATCATTTGGGTAAGTTGCTGACCTACGCCGCAGGATTTAATGCCTCTATTGTTATTTGGGTGTCTGAAGCAATTCGGGAGGAGCACCGGCAGGCACTGGACTGGCTTAATCAAAGAACCGACAGTGAAACATCATTTTTTGGTGTGGTGGTAGAGGTGATAAAAATAGATGACTCAAAGCCTGCGTTTAATTTCAAATTAGTCGCTTCACCAAATGAATGGCAAAAAAACAAAAAACGGCAGTCCCAAAGTGCCTCGATTTCAACGAAAGGGGAGAGGTATAGAAATTATTTTCAAAGCCTAATTGATACGCTTCGGGATAAGTATAGGTTTACGTCAGCAAGGGCTGGTCAGCCTCAAAATTGGTATTCATTTTCGTCGGGTTCTAGTGGAATAACATATGGTGCGAATTTCGCTCAAGATGGTAAAGCGCGGGCTGAGTTATATATTGGTGTTGGTGAACAAGTAAAGAATAAGTATATTTTTGACGAATTACAGAAAATGAAAAATGAAATAGAGGTTGAGTTAGGTGAAGCGCTTAGCTGGGAGCGTCTGGACAACGGAATAGCGTCAAGAATTGCTTTGTACACAAACGGCTCAATTGATGATGCAGATTCTGAGCTAGAGGCGGTTAAATCTTGGCATATTGATAAATTATTGAAGTTGAAAACTGTATTTAGTAAAAAAATAAGACCTTTATCTGTAATTGCTCGAAGTATGTAAGTAATTTCTAATTCACGAGCGCCCCAGTTAAATCAAAGGGGCAGTTGATTCTGGAGATACTCTAATCATGAAACACTCAGGTTCTTGCCTTTGCGGTAATGTTATTTATGAATACGGCGGTGAGCTTAAAAAATTTTTTCTCTGCCATTGCCAGCGCTGTCGTAAAAACTCGGGCTCGGCGCATGCTGCAAATATTTTTGGCCGTGGCGGTGAGTTAGTTTGGTTGCAGGGCAAAGACAGCGTATCTAATTTTAAGGTGTTGGGCACGCGGCATCAGCGCAGTTTTTGTAGCCGCTGTGGCTCGGCATTGCCTTTTGTGTCGGCAGATGGCGAGTCGGTTGTGATTCCGGCGGGTAGTCTTAATACCGACATTGGCCTTGCGCCGCAGGGCCATATTTTTATGGGTAGCAAGGCGAGCTGGGACAATGCGCTGGAAAATGTGCCGCGCTTTGATGAACTTCCTATTTAAAACTGCCCACTACGTTGGCTTGGCGCTGGCGTGATAAATCGGCATGAGTAACACCCATCACTGTTCCCCGTCGGTACTCGATAGACAGAATTAATAGCTGTGTTATGCTGCTGTAAGAATTTGTTCATATTTGCGGGAGAATCATGCTTCGCAGTCTGTTAGCAATGATCGTTGTACTGCTGTGCACCAATGCACTGGCGGATCGGCATCATTCAGCAAAAAGCTGGCTGGCGGGCAGTGTTAGCGATATCGCGGAATGCCGTGCAGATTTTGCCGGTAGCGAAGACCCGCCCGCCAAACTGCTTAATACCAATACCCCTTATACTCTCCTTGATTTTCCTGACCAGCCGCAGGTTTATGCCCCGCAAAATCTCGGCGCCCAGTGCATTTATCGAAATGCGCCAATTCGCGCGCCGCCAAAACTACTCTGATTAATACCAAAACCGACGGTATTCGCCGTTGCTGTTAATTAATGAGAGTTAAAAACATGAAACAGTTTGGACTATACGACGCCGATCGCGTCGATCAATTGGCGCACCCAGAAAACTTCGACCAGCTAAACGGTGATTCACCTGCAATGGTGGTGTTTACCGATTTTAAAGTACATGAACCGATGGTAATCGATGCCACGACCTCGGCGCTAGAAGCCGAGAATATGATGAAACGCTCACATGTTCGACTGAAATTGGTTGTAGATGAATATGGCAGCTTCCTTGGCGTGGTCGCGTTAGAGGACCTTAGCGATAGCGAAATGATCAAAAAAGTGGCCGACGGCTACAACCGCGAGGAGCTTCAGGTGAATGACATGATGCGCAAGCGGCAAGATTTAAAGGTGTTTGATTTTAGGGAGCTGGAGTTAATGACCGTATCAGACGTGCTGGATGTGCTGAGGCAATACGGTCATCAACACTGTTTGGTGGTAGAGCGCTCGCACCACCAAATACGCGGTGTTATCTCGGCCAGCGACATCGCTCGAAAATTGAAAATGGATGTGTCTATTCAGCGTCCGCCAAAATTTGCCGAGTTGTATCTTTCGTCTTTACATCGCTAAGGGCGGTCTTATAGGGGGCTTCGGCCCCCTAAATTGACTCGGTATTGATTACCGCAAGAATCGGGCTGTATTAATAGCGTCGATTCGTCACAATGTTCTTTTTTGCACTCCGCTGCCCAAGAAAAGGACACCCCGTGGTCACCACCGCAAATCATTCTTTAGCCAAAATTGACTGGCTTCAGCTAGAAGATCAATTAAATAGCCGCGGTAGTGCGCTTATTCAAAGCCTGTTTAACGCAGAAACCTGTCGCGAGGTGATTGCGCAATATCCTCAACAGGCGCTTTTTCGCAAGCGGGTCGTAATGGAGCGCCACGGTTATGGGCGCGGTGAGTATCAGTATTTTTCCTACCCCTTGCCCGATTTGGTTGCCGAACTGCGCCGTGATGTTTATGCGGGTTTAGTGCCGGTGGCCAATCGCTGGAATGAATTGATGGGCTTGGCCACACGGTTTCCCGATACTCATGAGGAGTTTATCCAGCGCTGCCACGCGGCGGGGCAGTGCAGCCCTACGCCATTGATGCTGCGGTATGAGGCGGGTGACTATAATTGCCTGCATCAAGACCTTTACGGCGAGCATGTGTTTCCCCTGCAAATGGTGGTGTTATTGTCTGACCCAAAGCGGGATTTTAGTGGCGGTGAATTTGTAATGACCGAGCAGCGGCCGCGAATGCAGTCGCGGCCAGAGGTGCTGCCCTTGGCCCAAGGTGATGCCCTGATTTTTGCCGTGCACCAGCGGCCAGCAACCGGGACGCGTGGCATTTACCGGCTCAATCATCGTCACGGGGTGAGTGAGCTGCGCAGTGGTGAGCGGCATACTCTCGGCGTGATTTTTCATGATGCGAGCTAATTAAATTGCCCGCTATCACTTACCCTTCGGGTACCCTGCGCTCACAAAATTCAACGGGATCGCGGCGGAGCTCGCCTTCGGCTCAGACAGTCCTCGCTAATGCATCCCATTGATTTCTGTGATGCTCGGTGAGCTCAAACGCGGGATGAAGGCCGTGCCGCGTTTGAGTGTTAGGTAGAGCTGTTCTACTAACGTATTCGCAGCTGAAGGGGTCTAGGTTTAGTTGGGAGTGTTGTACGTTGGGGCAAATCTGTAAGTCGAATGAGCGGATTTTTGAGGGGCTTCTTCACATAATGAGAATTTCACTAGAATTAGTGCTGCCAGCAAACTACAGGGTCGGCGATATACTCGCGTTTCACGGTCGTGATAGCGAGCAGGTATCTGAGCGTTGCGTTATGCCGGTTGAAACACTAAGCCAATCCTTGCCTAGCACCTTGGAAAAGGCGTTGATTTGGGAAGGCTACCCAGCTTGTTTAGGTATTCAGTTTAACGGTCAAACGGCGACAGTGGTTTTAGACTTGGATATGTCCTTAGCGCAAAGTTCTAGGGCTAAGCATGCGGCGCAATGGCAGGTAAATCTGCAAGCCATGGTGAGACGGATGCTGGGTTTGAATCAAGATGTGGAAGCGTTCTTATTTCAATATTGCGAGCACCCGCAACTGGGCGGTTTATTACAGCAGCGCCCAAACCTGCGGGTGCCGCTGTCGGTGAATCCTTTTGAGGCCTTGTGCTGGGCGGTTACGGGCCAGCAAATTAGTGTGGCAGCGGCCGTGTCGATTCGGCGGCGTTTTATTCAATTACTGGGTTGCCTACATTCCAGTGGCTTGCGCTGCCACCCAAGTGTTGAACAGGTCGCGGCCAGTGAGCTTGCGGTTTTGTGCAACGTTGGTTTGTCTAAAACCAAGGCGCAGACCTTGATATTTTTGGCACAGGCACTAGCGTGTGGCCAACTCAAACTCCCCCAAAGCGACGATCAGCTATTAGATCACGTCAGCGCCGAAACACTTCGCCGCCAATTGCTGGGTATTCGGGGTATCGGCCCGTGGACGGTTAACTACGTTTTGCTGCGGGGCTTCGCCTATTTAGATGGCTCGCTGCACGGCGATGTTGCGGTGCGCCGTAATCTTCAATTGCTATTAGCTCGCCACGATAAAATTAGTGAGCTGGAGACACAGCAGTGGCTAGCACAATTCTCACCGTGGCGAGCCTTGGTTGCGGCGCATTTGTGGATGTTAGCTTGATTCCCCCATTAACTGGCTGTCTTTTGTCAACGAGACGATACCGTTGCCAGCCTAGACTCCCCAGACTAACATAGACTCTTAGTGCGCCGATTTTGAGGCTGCTTCAAATGCCTCTGGAGGGAATAATGGATAAATACTTAGTCACCAAAGAAGAAATTGAACAATTTGAAGGGATATCAAAAACTCATTTTTTGAATGAGAATGCAAAGCGGACTAATAAATCGCTAGGCGATTTAACAGGGTTGTCTGGATTTGGGTTTCATATTATTGAAGTTCAACCTGGTCATGAAACCACAGAGTTTCATATGCACTATCATGAAGACGAGTGCATTTATATTCTTGATGGAGTGGCCGAGGCTCAGATCGGCGAGTATATATACAGTGTTAAGTCGGGAGATTTTATAGGATATCGAGCAGGTGGGGAGGCTCATGCTCTTAAAAATGTCGGTGATTCAATATTGAAATGTATCGTGGTTGGTCAACGTCTTGATCATGATGTGGGTGATTATCCAAAATTAAATAAGCGCATTTATCGTCAAAAAAATATGCCGTGGAATCTTGTCGATATTGACAGGATTGCGGAGCCAAATGCAGGTAAGAAGGCTTAATATATTTGCAGCTGTTCAGACCTTTCACGCTGGTCGCTCGTACCTCGTGCCGCTCAGCGTGGAGCCTTTAAAAGACATACTAATTATCATTAGCTTTAGTGCTTTTTAAATATCTTCTGTTTACTCTAGCCCATCAGCTTTGTTCGCTGCTAATCGTTACATTTTATTGGTATAGGCCGCTGGGCCCACAACACAATGCATCTCTTTGCAGCGGATTTCCGTTACCAATGGGGGGTTAAAGCGGTGTTGTTTTTTTGAATTTACATGGCGGCTCTGGTGCAGCTCATTCGGCTTTCTCAAATTCAATTAATTCAGCACCGCCGCTCACCAGCTCGCCGGCTTGGTAATAAAACGCTTTCACTATACCGTCGGCGGGGGCGCGAATAGTGTGTTCCATCTTCATGGCTTCCATTATTAGTAGGGCGTCACCTTTGCTGACGGTGCTACCCGCGGCTAATAGATGGCTGACAATGGTGCCATTCATCGGCGCGATCAATTGGTTCTCAGAGGCGTCGCCACTGCTGTCGCCTAAGTCGGGTCGTTTGATATTAAATTGCACGGCGCGCTCGGCGGTGTACATACTGAAGCTACCGTTGTGCTCGGCGATGCTGGCGCTCTGGCGGTGGCCGTCGATATCGGCCTGTAATACGCGCTCGTTTAACTCACCGCTAACGGTGTATTCTTGTTCGCCGTGCTTAATATTGAAACTGGTGGGATCGGTATCAAGAGCCGTGGCGCAGACCGAGACGACCTCGTCACCAAATTGCAGCGCAAAGTGATGCTGCGCTGGTTGATTCAAACGCCAGCTGTGGGGGTTGTTCCAAGGCGAGCCAGCGTCGCTGCTGCCATAGGCGCGGGCGGCAATAAGCTGTTTCTGTTTTAAAATGAGATAGAGCGCGGCCAGTGCGAGATTGTCGCCAAGTTCGGGAGTGTCGCGATTTAGCAGCTGGTCTTCATGCTTGCCGATAAAGCCCGTGTCAAATTCTGCTTTGGCAAACGCGGGGTGCTGGCAAAGCGTGTACAGAAAGTCGATATTTGTGGTGACGCCGTTTAATCGATATTCCTTTAAGGCGCCACCCAAGCGCCGCAGCGCATGTTGGCGGTCGGTGTCCCACACAATTAATTTGGCGATCATGGGGTCGTAAAATACACTGACTTCATCGCCTTCGATCACGCCGGTGTCGATACGGATATGGGCCGATTCCGCCGGGGTTTCTAAAAAGTGAAGGCTGCCGGTTTGGGGCAAAAATTCATTGTTAGGGTCTTCGGCGTAAATTCGCACTTCTATGGCGTGGCCATTAATTGTTAATTCATTCTGCTTAAGCGGCAGAACGTCGCCAGCGGCAACTCGCAGCTGCCACTCCACTAAGTCTAAACCGGTAATCATTTCGGTAACGGGGTGTTCTACCTGCAGACGGGTATTCATTTCCATGAAATAAAAACTACCGTCGGCGTCGAGTAAAAACTCAACCGTGCCAGCACCAACATAATCAATGGCTTGGGCAGCGCATACTGCGGCGTTACCCATTTCGGCACGCAGGGTTTCGCTCATGCTGGGCGCGGGGGCCTCTTCAATTACTTTTTGGTGGCGGCGCTGTATGGAGCAGTCGCGCTCAAATAAATACACCGCGTTGCCGTGACTGTCGCAGAACACTTGAATTTCGATGTGACGGGGCTGGGTAAGGTATTTTTCAACCAGCATGGTGTCGTCGCCAAAGCCGTTCATGGCTTCGCGCTTGGCGGCGTCAAGGGCAGTGTCAAACTCCTCTGCGCTCCACACTTGGCGCATGCCTTTACCGCCGCCGCCAGCCGTGGCTTTAAGTAATACCGGGTAGCCCATGTCGTTGGCGGCTTTGCGGATTATTTCCGGATCTTGGTCGTCGCCATGATAGCCTGTTACCAGTGGTACACCGGCTTTTTCCATAATTTGCTTAGCGGCAGATTTAGAACCCATGGCCTCGATTGCGGGGGTGGGCGGCCCGATAAATACAATATTTTCAGCGGCGCAGCGACGACAAAAGGCCGCGTTTTCTGATAAAAATCCATAGCCGGGGTGGATGGCCTGTGCGCCGGTTTTTATTGCGGCGGCGATGACTTTATCAATATCTAAGTAAGAGTCTCGCGCTGCGGAGCCGCCAATATGGATGGCTTCGTCGGCCATGCTGACATGCAGGGCGTTGCGGTCGGCGTCGCTGTAAACCGCCACGGTGCGGACACCCATGCGGCGTGCCGTTTTGATAACGCGGCAGGCGATTTCCCCGCGGTTGGCAATCAGAATTTTAGTAAACATGCTTGCGCTTCCGTATTATTTAATAAGCCAGTATTCAGTGTTAGAAAAGTGTGCCGAGTAATTTGTGTTGAAAGCTCAAGGCACTACATTCTGAATACGCCAAATTTTGTGTCTTCAATTGGCTTGTTTAAGCTGGCAGACAAGCTCAAGCCCAATACCATGCGGGTGTCGGCGGGGTCGATAACGCCGTCGTCCCACAGCCGCGCCGAGGCGTAATACGGGTGGCCCTGCTTTTCGTAGGTGTCGAGAATTGGCTGCTTAAAGGCTTTTTCTTCCTCGGCGGGCCAGTCTTTATCGTCGCGCTCATATTGGTCGCGTTTTATTTGCGCCATAACGCCAGCGGCTTGCTCACCACCCATTACCGAGATGCGCGCATTGGGCCACATAAACATAAAGCGCGGGTCGTAGGCGCGGCCGCACATACCATAGTTGCCGGCGCCAAAGGAGCCGCCAATAAGTACGGTAAGCTTGGGCACTTTGGCACAGGCAACTGCCATTACCATTTTGGCGCCGTGCTTGGCAATGCCGCCGGCTTCGTATTGCTGGCCGACCATAAAGCCGGTGATGTTCTGCAAGAAAATCAGGGGAATTTTACGTTGGGCACACAGCTCAATAAAATGCGTGCCTTTCTGCGCAGATTCAGAAAACAGTATGCCGTTATTGGCGATAATACCCACTGGGTAGCCAAATATGCGGGCAAAGCCACAGATTAAGGTAGTGCCGTACAGGGCTTTGAATTCGTCAAAGTCAGAGGCATCCACAATGCGAGCGATAATTTCGCGCACGTCATAGGGTTTGCGACTGTCTTTAGGCACAATGCCGTAAATGTCTTTGGCGGGGTAGGCGGGTTCTTCGCTGGGCGCAATGTCGAGTTCAATTGGTTTACGGCGATTTAAACGTTTTACGGCATTGCGCGCCAATTGCAGCGCGTGGTGATCGTTTTGGGCGTAGTGATCGGCAACCCCTGAGGTGCGGCAGTGAACATCGGCGCCGCCGAGGTCTTCGGCACTAACCACTTCACCTGTGGCGGCTTTTACCAGTGGCGGGCCGGCAAGAAAGATGGTGCCTTGTTCGCGCACTATAATGGATTCGTCGGCCATCGCCGGAATGTAAGCGCCACCTGCCGTGCAGCTGCCCATGACCACCGCGATTTGAGGAATGCCCATGGCCGACATATTGGCCTGATTAAAAAAGAAGCGGCCAAAGTGTTCGCGGTCTGGGAATACGTCGTCTTGGCGGGGTAGATTGGCGCCGCCTGAGTCGACCAAATAAATACAGGGTAAGAAGTTTTCTTGGGCGATGCTTTGGGCGCGCAAATGCTTTTTCACTGTAAGGGGGAAGTAGCTGCCGCCTTTAACCGTGGCGTCGTTGGCGATAACCATGCATTCCTGCCCGCAGACGCGGCCAATGCCGGTAATGATGCCCGCCGCGGCGAGTTCTTCTTCGTAAACTTCGTAAGCAGCTAATTGCGATAATTCTAGAAAGGGCGTGCCGACATCGACAAGAGCACTGATTCTTTCCCTTGGCAGTAACTTGCCGCGCTCGGTATGGCGGCGCTGAGATTTTTCACCGCCGCCGCGGCTGATCTTGGTCACAATGTTTTTGAGGTCGTCGACCTGCGCTTGCATGTGCGCGGTGTTTTCGAGAAAACCGGTATCGCGGGGATTAATTGTCGATTTCAGTACGGTCATGGTGGCTGCCTGTGCTTCGTTTTATATCGTCAAAAACGTATTTATTGCTTCTTAAATTTGGCCACCCATTGTTTATTTTTTATGGGTGGCCCTAATTAAATTGCATCGGCGAGGTTTACAGTGTTTCTTTAAACAGTTCGCGGCCAATAAGCATGCGGCGTATTTCTGAGGTGCCGGCGCCAATTTCATAGAGTTTGGCGTCGCGCAGTAAACGGCCAGTGGGAAATTCATTGGTGTAACCATTGCCGCCGAGAGTTTGAATGGCTTGTAGCGCCATTTGTGTGGCTTTTTCGGCTGCGTAAAGAATTACCCCTGCGGCATCTTTGCGGCTGGCTTCGCCGCGATCACAGGCGCGGGCTACCGCGTATAAATAGGCGCGGCTGGCATTGAGTTCGGTATACATATCGGCGAGCTTGCCCTGCATGAGCTGGAATTCACCAATGCTTTGGCCAAACTGTTTGCGGTCGTGTAAATAGGGCACCACCACGTCCATGCAGGCCTGCATAATGCCAGTAGGACCGCCAGACAAAACGGTGCGCTCAAAGTCCAGACCACTCATTAAAACCTTAACGCCTTCGCCTTCCTTGCCAAGAATGTTTTCTGAGGGCACTTTGCAGTTATCAAACACCAGTTCGCAGGTGTTGGAGCCGCGCATACCGAGTTTGTCGAGCTTGGGTGAGCGGCTAAAGCCGGGGTAGTCGCGCTCTACTATGAATGCCGTCATGCCACGCGGGCCAGCATTGATATCGGTCTTGGCATAAATCACGTAGGTATTGGCGTCGGGACCGTTGGTGATCCACATTTTATTGCCGTTAAGCACATAGTGATCGCCCTGTTTGTCGGCTTTCATTTTCATACTAACCACGTCGGAACCGGCATTGGGCTCAGACATCGCCAAGGCGCCAATGTGTTCGCCAGAGCACAGTTTGGGCAGGTATTTTTCTTTTTGGGTTTGGTTGCCATTTTTATAAATCTGGTTAACGCACAGATTGGAGTGCGCGCCGTAGGACAGGCCCACCGAGGCGGAGGCGCGGCTGATTTCTTCCATGGCAATAACGTGGGCCAAATAGCCCATGTCGCTGCCGCCAAACTCTTCGCTAACGGTAATGCCCAATAGTCCCATGTCACCCATTTTGCGCCACAAATCCATTGGGAAGGCATTATCTTTGTCGATGCTTTCGGCGCGTGGGGCTATCTCGGCCTGCGCAAATTGGTAGGTGGCGTCGCGCAACATGTCGATTTCTTCGCCAAGGCCAAAATTAAGAGAGGGGTAGCTAGAACTCATGGGAATCACCTGTGTGTTTGCGTTATTAAATTATGTGGCCGTTTAATGCTGTGTTTATGCGGTTTTACTGGGCTTTTTTTGCATGTCGTTAAGTGCCTCGACACAGCGTTCTTCGGCTTGGTCTAACTCTGAGATCATGTCGTTGAGGTCTTGAAGCTGCTGCCGTAATTGTTCTTTTATTAAGCGCCGGCGCTCGCGAATTTTGTCGATTAATTTAATGAGCTGGGGACTGTTGTCATGCTCGGGGTGGTACATCTCGATAATGTCTTTGCTGTCTTCGAGGGAAAGCCCGAGGCGTTTACCGCGCAGAATGAGCTTTAGCTTGATGCGGTCGGCGGCGCTATAAATACGGGTTTGGCCTTTGCGCTCGGGGTTGAGCAGGCCTTTCTCTTCGTAAAAGCGAATAGTGCGGGTGGTGATGTCAAAGTCCGAGGCAAGATCGGAAATACTATAGCGTCGAGTTGGCATGGGGTCTTGTTCGCAGTATTAAGATAGCGAACACCTTACCTCTAGTTTACGTTAACGTCAACTTTGATTTGCTTGTTATTAGTTTGGCTATTCAGTGCGCCACTAAATTTTTCTGTCAGGATGGATGTGTTGCGACTTGGCCAAAGCAAACCAGATAATTACCCGCAATTTACGGTATAATGGTCGATCCAACTCCGGTTTATTGTCAACAAAGTACATAAGCTCGCAAGGGTGGACACTTTGCCGCTAGCTTAACTTTGTAAGGATCCTATTGTAATGCAAGATAAAATCACCCTCGTACTTGATTACCTGAACGAAAACCAGACTCGTTGCAGCAATAATGCAGCCGCTAAAGCATTAGGTATTACGGCTCCTGAGCTCAAGAAGTTACTGGGCAAACGCAGACCGGAAACCTCTTGGCTTGTTAACGCCGGCACCGGTGAGCCAGCAGGCTACTCCGCAGAAGAGAAACACGACGAGCTGTACCGTGTAAGCCGTATCATTAAATCTGCAGAAGTATTGACGCGCAATCTCGATTTATAGGGGCTTACGCTGCTGTCCGGTGCGCTGAACTCTTTCTAGCTAAGTCAGCGACCGTCTGGTATTGCTACGTCCAGCCCCAGTAAATCAATCGCCACGGCTTCTGCCACTTTGATGCCGTCGATACCCGCAGACAAAATCCCCCCCGCATAGCCAGCGCCTTCACCGGCTGGGTAGAGACCCTTGGTATTCAGGTTTTGGTAATCGCGACCGCGTTTGATACAGATCGGCGACGATGTGCGGGTTTCGATGCCGGTGAGAATCGCATCGTTCATTGCAAAGCCTTTGATTTGCTTGTCAAAAGCGGGAATCGCCTCGCGAATAGCGGCATTGGCAAAGTCGGGCAGGGCCAAGCTTAAATCGCCAAGGCTCACGCCGGGTTTGTAAGAGGGCACTACCCTGCCGAGTTCGCTTGAGGGTGTGTTGCGCAGGTAGTCGCCAACGAGCTGGGCGGGCGCGTTGTAGTTTTCGCCACCCAGTTGGTAGGCTAAGCTTTCGAGCTGACGCTGTAAGTCGATACCCGCGAGCACATGCTCGGGATAGTCTTTTTCGGGCTCAATACCGACCACAATGGCGGAATTGGCATTGCGTTCGTTGCGGGAATATTGCGACATGCCGTTGGTCACCACTCGGCCTTCTTCTGAGGTGGCGGCGACCACGGTGCCGCCGGGGCACATGCAGAAACTGTATACACTGCGGCCGTTTTTGCAGTGATGAACGAGTTTGTAGTCGGCGGCGCCAAGGATTGGGTTGCCTGCGTTGTCGCCAAAGCGGGCTGCGTCGATAACGGATTGCGGGTGCTCAATGCGAAAGCCGATGGAAAAGGGCTTGGCCTCGAGGTAAACCCCTTGCGCGAGCAGCATTTCAAAGGTGTCGCGGGCGCTGTGGCCCACCGCCAGAATAATATGGCGGCTGGCGAGGTGGCTGCCATCGGCAAGCGTGACGCCAGTTACTTTGCCAAGTTCGCCATTGTCTGATTCGCGATGCAGGGTTTCGACTTTGCTATTAAAGCGAATTTCACCGCCAAGGCGGGTAATTTCAGCGCGGATATTCTCCACCATTTTCACCAGCTTAAAGGTGCCGATATGGGGCTTGCTGACCATCAGGATTTCTTCAGGGGCGCCGGCCTTAACAAATTCGGTCATGACTTTGCGGCCGAGAAAACGACGGTCCTTAACTTGGCTGTAGAGCTTGCCGTCGGAGAAGGTGCCCGCGCCGCCCTCGCCGTACTGCACATTTGACTCGGTGTTGAGCTTGCGCTCGCGCCATAGACCCCAAGTGTCTTTGGTGCGCTGCCGAACGTCTTGGCCGCGGTCGAGTACAATCGGTTTCAAGCCCATTTGCGCCAAGACCAGTGCCGCTAAAATACCGCAGGGGCCGAAGCCAATCACTATTGGCCGCTGTAGTTCGGGGCTGGGGAAGTCTGTAGGGGCTTGGCCCAGAAATTGGTAGTCGGTATTGGGGCTAGGGCGAACAAACCCTTTGCCAGCAAACTGCGCCAGTACCCGCTGCTCCGTCTCGTCGCTCAGCTCAATATCCAGCAGGTAAATTAGCAGGATGTTGTGCTTTTTTCTGGCGTCGTAACTGCGCTTAAAAATATGAATATTCAGCAGCTCTGAATCAACCAGGGCTAGTTTAGTGAGTACGGCACTGCGCAAATCGGCGTCGCTGTGATTGAGGGGCAGTTTGATGTCGGTGAGTCTGAGCATGAACAGGGTGTATTTCCGATTTGGTCTTTAAGTGCGGGATTTTATCATGATTGTGGGCTGGGGTTGCGCGCAGTTATTAGCAAGCCAAGCCAGCGCTATAGCCCGACGACCACGCCCACTGAAAATTGAAGCCGCCTAAATGGCCGGTTACGTCTAAAACCTCGCCGATAAAGTAGAGGCCAGCTTGGGATTTTACTTCCATGGTTTTGGAGCTAATAGCCGCGGTGTCAACGCCGCCACGGGTGACTTCGGCGGTGCGGTAGCCCTCGGTTGCCGAGGGTTTAAGGCGCCAGTGCTGGAGCTTTTCGGCAATGGCGGCGAGTTGCTTGTCGCTAAAGCTGGCCAGCGTTAGTTCTGCGCTGTCTGGCCACCACAGGGTTTGCAGTTCGGCGACGAGCCCCTTCGACAGCTGTTGCGCTAGCACCGTGCGCAATAAGCTCTTGCTCTGTTGCTGCTTGGCGCTGTGCAGCCAGTTGGCGATATCAAGTTGGGGGAGCAGATTAACCACAATCTCGTTGCCTGGATTCCAGTAATTGGATATCTGCAGTATGGCTGGACCGCTAATGCCGCGATGGGTAAACAGCATATTCTCGGTGAATTGGCGCTTATTGCAGCTTACCTCGACTTCTAGCGCTAGACCGGCGAGGCGTTCGCAGAGGGGCTTCATGGCGTCGCTGAACATAAAAGGCACAAGTCCCGCTTGGCGCTCGGTAAGGGCAATGCCGAATTGCTTGGCGATGTCGTAGCCTAAGCCGCTGCCGCCGAGGCTGGGAATCGAGAGCGCGCCGGTGGCGACCACCAGTGAATGGCACTCTAGTTTCAATGGAGTTTGGCCTTGGTGTAGCGCTATTTGGTAGCGGCTGCGCTGGTTCTCTTGCGCATGTTTGTCTGAGTACGCTTGTTCAGGTAATGCCGATATTTTATCAATAGTGCAGTGACTGCGGATTTCGGCGCCGGCCTGAGCACATTCGTCGAGCAGCATATTAAGGATGTCTTTGGCGGAGTCGAGGCAAAACAGCTGGCTGTGTTTGCGCTCCTCAAAGGCAATGCCGTAGCGCTCAACCATGCCGATAAAGTCCCACTGGGTATAGCGGGTGAGTGCGGCCTTGCAAAAATGCGGGTTGGCAGAGATAAAGTTGTCTGCCTCCACAAAGTGATTAGTGAAATTGCAGCGGCCGCCGCCAGACATTAGGATTTTTTTGCCCACTTTATTGGCTTTTTCTAAAACCAAAACCCGTCGCCCGCGCTGGGCGGCGGTGAGTGCGCACATTAGCCCTGATGCACCGGCACCAAGTATGATCACGTCGAAATGGTTTGCGCCAAATTGCACGGTAGGAGTGTCACTTTTACAGAGGGTATTTGGCGCGCAGTATACCGACAAATCTTTGCGCTGGCATAGGCTGGTATTTGGCCGCACCATCGCTATACTGCGTGCCTGCCGAACTACGGGGCTATTATTTCAAAAAATTTTGCTGGCTGCGCTAAGCTGGTGCAAATTTTGCTAGCAAAACCCCAGTCATTTTCGTTCTTGGCATTTCAGCAAGTTCAAGTGATATCCATTACTTAATATTGTATAAGGCGAGGTCACCTTAATGAGTCGCAATCAAGCGCGCGTTCAAGCTATTTCCCAGATTACTAATCGTACGCCTAAAGCCGTTACGATGCCTGAGCCCCTCAGTAAAATCTGGGCAAGCGATGTTTTTAATCTTGCAAAGATGGAACAGTGTCTTTCTAAGAATGCTTTTAAAGCAATGAAAAAGACCGTACAAACCGGTGCGCCGCTTGACCCCGCGACCGCTGATGTTGTTGCCGCAGCCATGAAAGATTGGGCGCTGGGCAAAGGCGTTAAGTTCTTCTCGCACATTTTCTACCCAATGACCAACGCCACTGCTGAGAAGCACGATGGTTTTATTATTGCTAATTCTGACGGTCATGCGATCACTGAATTTACTGGCAGCTTGCTGATTAAGGGCGAGCCAGACGGTTCTTCTTTCCCTAACGGCAGTCTGCGGATGACCAATGCCGCGCGTGGTTACACGGCTTGGGATCCAACCAGCCCCGCTTATATCATGCACACCGATAACGGCTCTACCTTGATGATTCCAAGCGTATTTATGAGCTGGACAGGTGAAGCGCTGGACAAAAAAATCCCACTGCTGCGCTCTAATACTGCAATGGATAAGGCCGGTCAGCGGGTGTTGTCGCTGATGGGTGAGGCCGAGGTTGCCACCTTGAATTCCAGCTGTGGCGCTGAGCAGGAATACTTCCTGATCGATGCTAATTTTGCTGCTAGCCGCCCAGACCTTACCCTGGCTGGCCGCACGTTGTTTGGCGCTTCGCCAGCCAAAGGGCAGCAGTTTGACGACCATTATTTTGGTGCGATCCCTGAGCGCGTTCAGGTCTTCATGCAAGATTTGGAAGACAAGCTATACAAATTGGGTATTCCAGCAAAAACCCACCACAACGAAGTGGCACCAGGTCAGTTTGAAATCGCGCCCTATTATGAGGCAGCGAATATCGCTTCTGATCACCAACAAATGCTGATGACCCTGTTAAAGATTACTGCCAAGCGTCATGGCTTTGTATGTTTGCTTCACGAGAAGCCATTTGCTGGCGTAAACGGCTCTGGTAAGCACGTAAACTGGTCGGTAGGTAACGCAACCCAGGGAAATTTACTGGATCCAGGTAGCACTCCTCACGACAACATCAACTTCCTGCTCTTTTGTGGTGCAGTAATCCGTGGCGCGCACCTTTATGGGCCGCTTTTGCGCGCTGTTATTGCTTCTGCGTCGAACGATCACCGTTTGGGAGCAAATGAAGCGCCTCCAGCCATTTTGTCGGTGTACTTGGGTGACCAGCTGGAAGGTGTCTTTAACGACATCAAAGAAGGCAAATTGCTGAAGTCTGAATTGGGCGGCTTTATGGATCTAGGTCTGAGCCAGATTCTGAAGTTTGAGCGCGATCCTGGCGACCGTAACCGCACTTCACCGTTTGCCTTTACTGGTAACCGCTTTGAATTCCGCGCAGTAGGCTCTTCTGCTTCTGTGTCTGGTCCGTTGGTTGCGATGAACACCATGCTGGCCGACTCCTTAAACTGGATTGCTGACAAGCTAGAAGTTGAATTAGCTACTGGCACGAGCAAGCCTGAAGCGGCGATCAAAGTACTTAAAGAACTTATGGAAGCGCACAGCAATGTTATCTTTGGTGGCGACGGCTACTCAGCTGAGTGGCATCGTGCAGCGGTTGAAGATCGCGGCCTGAAAAACCTGCCAACCTCTGCAGATGCGCTACCTTATTTCCGTGACGAGGCGGTTATTAAGTTGTTCTCCAGCACTGGGGTATTGACTCCGGTAGAGCTGGAAAGCCGCTTTGAGGTGTATTCTGAGCAGTACTTGTTGTCTATCGAGGTAGAAGCGAAGTTGGTTGTCGATATGGCCACAACTAGCATTTACCCAGCGGCAATTGAGTATTTGTCGCAGTTGGCGTCAACTAGCTCGGCGATGGCGGCGTTGAGTATTACTTTAGACAATAGCGTGGCTGCAGCGGTAGCAAGCGAGGCGAATGCAATGATGACGGCAGTGTCTACGCTGAATACTGCCTTGGCTGTTCACGACTTTGCCTCTACCGAGGAGCACATGCAGTACGCGGCAGGCACTTTGCGCAGTTTGATGCTGGAAGTGCGTGGCCATGCTGACGTGCTGGAAGCCTTGGTTGCCGACGATCTGTGGCCTATGCCTAAGTACTCGGAAATGTTGTTTATTAGATAAGTTTGAGCTGGCGCGGTGCGCCAACTCATTTTTATCTACGCCTAAAGCCCTCTTTATTGAGGGCTTTTTGTTATCTAGCAGATAAGTTTTTGGCTGCGATGCTGCAGTGCGCCGGCGTTATTTTAGTGGAGTAGCTAAATAAAGTGCGGATGGTGTCTGCCCGCAATGGCATTTGCAGCATTTCGCCTTTTTGCCACAGCGGCCATTGGTCAAGAAAACAAGCAGAGCCTGGGTCGCCGTCTTGGCCTCCTAGCAGCACAAACCAATTGGCGTCGATATCGCTCATGTCGCAAAGGTGGCGGGCATTGGAGCTCATTCGCACATAATGTTTGCCCTTGGCGAAGCCATGGGCAGACTTCATGATGGTTTCGTTGGCGCCAGCAATGGGCTCGTCGGCGAAGCGCCAGCGCCGTCCAAATAAGGGCAAGGCCGCCAGTGGGTGGGCCAATTTTAGGCGGTGAATATTTCCCCAGCGCTCATATTTTGCGGTGTCGGCTGCTGCTTTGCTAAAGGCTTGGTCGATGGCTGCGCGGAGCTTACTTTCTGGCTGCTTAGCTAGCTCGGCGCGGAGTAGTCCGCGGGGATCCCAGTTGGCGGTAAATACCGCGAGTGCGTCTTCGCCGTGCAGGGCAATAGCAAAGTGATAGAGGCTGAGTTCAAAAAACAAGGCGCCTTGGCTGTCAATGTCGTAAACCCCGTCCCACGCTAGCAAGGGCTTGAGCTTATCGTTGTTAGGGTTTGACACCAGCGCAAGCATAGCATCGCGCAGTGGTAGCGCCGTTGGGCTACTTACATCTTGCGAGATATTCCATAGGGCGCTGGCCGGTGCGTCGCCGCCGAGTATTTGACGCAGGCGCCGGATGCGGTCATCGGGTGAATAGAAATTGCTGATTAAATAAGGGCTTTCTTCGCTGGGGCGGTTATTTGCTGAAGCGACAAATCCCTCAGCGGGGTTGTAGCTACGGGGTAACTCTGCGCTCGTGATTTTAGTTTGCCAAAAACGAAGCTCGCTGCGGGCTAGGATCATGTCTTTGGCTGGCTTGGCGGGGCGCGCAGGTAAGTGGGCCGCCATGACTTGGCCAATATTGCCGCTGGTGTCGGCGTACAGCATATTTTGACCAGCCACCGCAAAACTCTCTAGGGCGCCGCGAAACTCAGTAAAGTTGTTTGCTCTGGCGGCGCCGAGCAGGGCGCTTATTTCGTCGCTGGGGTCGTGGCCAACCCAGCGCATCGCGAAACGCGGTTTTGACTTGGTGGAATTCGGCGATGATTTTTTACCGCCAAACATAGGGGCGTCAGACAGAATTGGCCCCCAGTCGCACTCGTTAATTGTTAGTTTCTGGTCGCGGCCCCAGCGCACTTTGATATGCTCTTGGCGCTGGCGAATTGCAGTTTTGGGAAGATCGCTAATATCAAATAAATCACTCGAGGTCGCGTGCATAGACGTGCCTCCCCATGCGATGTCTGGGCTGCGGCCAACCATTATGGCGGGCATGCCCGGCAGCATAAAACCGGCGACTTTCATGGTGGGGCAGTGCACACCAGCCATTAGCCATAAATTGGGCAGTGTGATGGGTAAGTGTGGATCCCCAGCTAATATTGCCGCGCCGTTGTCGCTAAGCTGGGGGTTAATTGCCATTGAGTTTGAACCGCCGGGCTTGCCAAAGTGGTCGCTGAGCCAGTCGATAGTGTGGCCGCTGGTTTTGCGGTGATGGCCTGGAATGGGTGGTCCGCCGTTTTGCTGCATTAGATTTTGCCAAATCGTCGACCAGTCGCTGCGCTCACGCAGTGGCAGTAAGTTGGTCCACACTTTCCAAGTGAAGTCGGCGCAACTTAAGCGGCTCAGGCTCAATACGTCGGATACGTTCCAGCGCTCAGCCTGCACGCCGAGAATAGCGAGTTCTTCGGGTTGGCGCCGTTTATCTTGGTTGACGTGGTCAATGACATGATTAATGCCCGCCACAAAGCCCTCTAGCCAGTTCAAGGTGCTTGCCGGCAATGCGGCGAGGTTGGCTGGGGTGCTGCGGCCAAAATCCAATATGCGCAAGGTGTGGTCGATGTTGATTGCCGCTGGCCCCAAAAACTCCGCCATTCGCCCTTGACTAATTTGGCGTAAAAAGGTGATTTGGCTGAGGCGAAGGTGGGCGTGAATCATGCCTAGCCCTGTCGCTGCATCGCGCTCAGAATCTGCAAAAATATACGGCACCATTTGTGCGTTCCAGCGTATTTCTATTTTGGCAGCCAGTGGTGCGTTTGCTAAGGGCAGTTTGGCGAGGCGTTGCGCTAGCGTGCTTGGGCGTCTTCGAGTAAATAAATGACCGCTACTTACTTGGGCGAGCAGGGCGAAAATGCCTGGAATGTGGCTTGCTTTCATGGCGCTCCTGATGGGGTGTTTGCTCTCGTTGATGTGACATAGTAATCTGGTTTAGCAATATGTGAGCCATCATAACAATGTATATTTTAAGCCTATTTTTAATATCTTGAATTGTGATTGGTTTGGCTAAATTTAAGTTGTTATGTGAAATAGTGGTGCGCGTTGGGCAGGGCAAAAAGCCGCTGGTGTTATTGCTGTACGTTGAACCGCGCGGGCAGTTGAAAAAACTGAGTGGCGAGGTGTCGCTGTGCAGCGGGCTGGGGTGTAACATAGGGCCATCATTCACTATTTATTTAAAGGATAGCGGTATTCATGCGTCGAACTAAGATTGTGGCCACAGTCGGACCCGCTTGTGACTCTCGGGAAATACTCGCCGAGATGATTAGCGCTGGGGTGAATGTATTTCGATTGAATTTTTCCCATGGCAGCGCAGATGAACACCGTGCACGGGCGTTATTGATTCGTGAATTGGCAGCCGAGGCCAAATGTTTTGTCGGCTTGTTGGGCGATTTACAAGGCCCCAAAATTCGCTTGCGTAAATTAGCGGTTGATCCAATTGTATTGAAAAAAGGCACTGAGCTGATACTTGATACCGAATTGGCCGACGGCGAAGGCAGCGATCATCATTTGGGTGTCGATTACGAGCCCTTGGCGCGCTCGGTAAGTGCTGGCGACACCTTGTTACTGGATGACGGTCGTTTGCGCTTAATGGTTGATCGGGTTGTTGGCGAAAAGGTCTACTGCCGCTCGGAAAGTGCTGGTAATTTGCATTCGCGCAAAGGTATTAATCGCCTTGGCGGCGGATTGTCGGCGCCAGCCTTAACCGAAAAAGATCTTGAAGATATTAAATTGGCTGCCGATATTGGTCTCGATTTTATTGCCGTGTCATTTCCCAGCAGCGCCGCCGATATTATTGATGCCCGCGAGAAGCTAGAAGCGGCGGGTTGTTTTGCTCATATCATCGGCAAGATTGAGCGCGCAGAGGCGGTGGCAAATGACGAACACCTTGATGAGCTAATTCGTGCTTGCGATGGCGTGATGGTGGCGCGGGGCGATTTAGGCGTCGAGATCGGTGATGCCAGCCTCATCGGCTTGCAAAAGCACATTATTAAACGTTCCCGCGTATTGAATCGGCCGGTTATTACCGCAACTCAGATGATGGAGTCGATGATCAGCTGCCCAGTGCCAACCCGCGCCGAGGTGTTTGATGTTGCCAATGCGGTATTGGACGGAACCGACGCGGTGATGTTGTCGGCGGAAACCGCGTCGGGGATGTACCCTGTTGAAACAGTAAAAGCCATGGCGCGCAATTGCGAAGGCGCTGAGCAGTATCCTTCCGCCAGAAAATCCAGTTATCGTCTTGAGCGAAAATTTGATTCAGTGGAAGAAACCTTGGCGATGAGCGCCGTTTATGCAGCGAATCATCAGGTAGGTGTGAAGGCGATTGTGTCGATGACTGAGACTGGTCGTACCGTATTGCTAATGTCGCGTCTGACTTCTGGCATTCCAATTTTTGCTTTCAGTCGAAACCCGACTACTTGTAATCGGGTGAGTTTATATCGCGGCGTGTATGCGGTATCGAGCCCAGCTAATGGCATTGAAATTAGCGGTTGTGTTGAAAAAATTCAATCGAAAGGGCATGTGGTCGCCGGTGATTTGATCTTAGGTACCACTGGTGATGAGGTGGGCGTTGACGGTCACACCAATACACTCAAAATAGTGCGGGTAAGTTAAGCCGCTAAGCCCTAGCCAGTAGCGAGGGCTGCGCGCTTGCTTGCCGCGAGGATTTAACTCGTTCGGCGCTAATAGCTTGCGCGCTAATGAGTAAGGTGCTTTATTTGAGGTAGTCTTCTTTTCCTGATAAGTAAATTATTATACCTTTTTGGATAAATTTTTGATTTGTGTTCTCACTGACGAGGTACATGTTATGCGCACTCCAAGAAAAATTCTCGATGAGTATATTTTTAATTTAGAAGGTATGAGTGAGAGTATAAAAGCGCGGATTATGGTCGATATTAGTGCTAAGCCTCATCCAATTGGGGCGTATTCATGGGATATTAGCCACTTTTTTAAAGATTGCGATGCCCGACATAGAGCGAGCACCCTTGAAGAGGCGCAGGAGAATCTGCGGCTGTATACGCTTAGTTTAATGGCGGATAAGGTTTTTGCTAAAAACCTTTGTTATTAAAAAATTTAATCTAGCGCTAACACTAAATTGGTAGGCAGGAGTGTGTTGGTGATCTAAACCCTTTACATGGTGGCGCTTGATCTCGGGCGCGGCTACTTGTGCCTTTGGCCAAAATTTGGTCGCGGTAAAGGTGCATTTCCCCAAGCCAATCGTAGTTTAGTCAAATACGTGTGAGCGACTATCGTACCGCTGCAAGCGCGGTGGGTACTTCAAATCCCCAAGGACAGTGCGCAAGCTTGCGGGGTGAGTTTGACTCAAGTAACGTATTTAATAATAAGGTGCTGAGACTTGTCCACGCAGCGCTCACATCGCCACTGAATTCATCCCCTAAGGCCATTTCTAGCGTTTCTAATAATGCCTGATTTATGTGCCCGAGTTGTTCGGCGCTAATACCTTGTGCGATATAGCGGCGACCGAGGCTGCTAACCACCACTTTTAAACCGTCTATATTATAAAGCGAGCGTACTGCAGTGCCTAACATGGCATTGAGTTTGCGGCCTTTGTAGTCTGATTGACTGTTGAAATGGTGTTTCAAGTCGGGCGATAGTTGAAATAGTCGCAGATAAAAGACTCTAGCGAAGGGGCGGCTAATCGCGGTCACTGTTAAAAAAGTGTGCTGAATAATACTAATCTGTTTTGGGGTCATGGCTAGCGCCTCAAGGTCGCGTATTGATGCCAAAAAAATGCGTTATACGGTGATAAATATACTTAGTATCACTGGCATGGTTTTAATCTAGCGGATTTTATGGGGTTTGATTATTAGAGCTATCCGAGGGCGATATAGCTAGTTACCGCAATGTGGTATGCGGTGTTTTGCTTAAGACGGTTGTTTATTTTGGTGCTGGGCATAGCGGTGGCTGGTGCAGTTATGGCTTGTGGATGTGGCAAACTTAGCCGACACTGAAGAAGCGGTTATGACCAACAATATAAGGATAAAAGTCATGGAAAACCCCAAACCCGTCATTGCGATTTTAGGTGGAACCGGCGGACTTGGTACAGGCTTGGCGCGGCGCTGGGCGGCGGCTGGTTACCAAATTATTATAGGTTCGCGCACGCAAGACAATGCCGAGTCTGCGGCAGGTGAATTGCGCGGCCTTATGCAGGCGCGCGGCATTGGTTTGGTGCCGGTTTTAGCGATGGATAACATCGCGGCGGCCAGTGCCGGCGATTTAGTGGTACTTACGGTTCCTTTTGCGCATCACACCAGTACCCTGCTAAGCGTTAAAGACGCGCTGCAAGGCAAAATTTTAATCGACGTAACGGTGCCCTTAATCCCCCCTAAAGTTGCCCGAGTGCAATTGCCAGCAGAAGGCTCTGCTGGGCAGATTGCACAAAATATATTGGGCGACGGAGTTAGGGTGGTGTCAGCTTTTCAAAATGTGGCGGCAGTGCATTTGCAAGAGGGGCAGGTCGTGGACAGTGATGTACTTGTTTGTGGCGACAATAAAGAAGCGCGCGCCCAGGTCATTGAGTTGGTCGAGGCCACGGGATTGCGAGGCCTGCATGCGGGGAGTATTGCCAATGCGGCGGCAGTAGAGGCAATGACGTCGTTACTGATTTTTATAAATAAGCAGTACAAATGCCATGCGGGGATCAAGGTTACCGGGATGGAGCACTCATGAGCACAGCGCATAAGGCCATGACGTTGTATGCGGTGCCGAGTATTCCGATGATTGAGCCGGGGGATGATCTGGCGCAGATACTGGTAACGGCCTTGGATGCTGCGGGTTTGTCGTTGCAAGACGGTGATTTGCTGGTGCTGGCGCAAAAAATAGTGTCAAAGGCAGAGGGGCGCTATGCCTACTTAAATGCGGTGGAGCCTGGGCCGGAGGCGATTGCCTTGGCGGCAAGCTGCGTCAAAGACCCTCGCCATATGCAGGTTTTATTGGGAGAGTCGCGGGCAGTGTTGCGCCAGCGGCCCGGCGTGGTCATTGTTGAACACAAATTGGGTTATGTGCATGCTAATGCTGGTATTGACCGTTCAAACATTGAAAGCGACCCTGAGAATCCGCGATTATTACTTCTTCCGGAAAACCCCGATGCCAGCGCTCAGGCCTTGCGTGATGCCTTGTATGTAAAAACGGGGATACAGACTAATATTATTATTAATGACAGTGCTGGCCGAGCGTGGCGCAATGGCACGGTAGGTTTTGCTATTGCCACGGCGGGTTTTGACGCCGTGGAAAATAGAATTGGGGAGCGCGACCTATTTGGTCGTGCACTTGAAATAAGCGAGGTAGCCGTGGCGGATGAATTGGCGGCAGCCGCCTCATTTATGATGGGGCAGGGTGACGAGGCGATACCGCTGGTGTTAATTCGGGGCGCAAATTTGCGCCCCTCTACGGCGGGTTCTACTTCATTAATTCGCGATCGCGAGAAGGATATGTTTCGCTAATGTACACATCGTTAACCACTGAGTCGGCCTATACCGGACGCGTACTCGCCCTGACGGGTGGGGTCGGCGGCGCTAAGTTGGCGAGGGGGCTTGCCGGTGTATTGTCGGGCGCTCAACTGACAATCGCCGCGAATACGGCTGATGATTTTGACTACTGGGGACTGCGAATTTGCCCAGACCTCGATTCGGTTATGTACGCACTGGCCGACCTAAACGATGAGGAGCGCGGCTGGGGCTTAAAGGACGAAAGCTGGCGGACCCGCATAGCGATGCGCCGCTTGGGTGGTGAAGAGTGGTTTCAAATTGGCGATCAGGATGTGGCCACGCATATTCTGCGCACACAATTATTGGCTAAAGGCGATAGCTTGGCCTCGGTAACCGAAAAACTGTGCTGTGGTTTGGGTATTCCACATACTCTGTTGCCCATGACGGAAGATAGGGTGGCGACCAAAGTCATAACCGATCAGGGGCGTTTAGAATTTCAAGAGTATTTTGTTCGCGATAAGTGCGAACCTGAAGTTCGGGAATTACTGTTTGATGGGATTGAATCTGCGCAACTGCACCCGAAGTTAGCTGCGCTGCTGGCAGGCGATACCCTGAGCGCGATTATTATTTGCCCCTCTAATCCCTTTGTAAGCGTTGACCCCATTTTAGCCCTGCACGGCTGTCGTGAATTATTGAAAGCCGCGAAGGCGCCGGTGATTGCCGTGTCGCCAATTATTGCTGGGCGCGCAGTGAAAGGGCCAGCAGCAAAAATGATGCGCGAGCTGGCGATGCCCGCTACTGCTGCAGCGGTAGCCGCTTATTACGGCGATGTTATTGATGCCTATGTATTAGATGAATTAGACGCGAGCTATGCCGACGAGGTGGCGGCAATGGGGCTGGATACCTGTGTAAGTCAAACGATGATGAGTGATGTTGCGAGTAAAACTCAGCTGGCCGAGACAATATTAGACTTCGCCAGCCGCATTAATAAGTAAAGCCTTTGACGCATTTATCATAACAATAAGCATCCATTAGAAGCGTAGCGACATTATGTGGGCACTACTGCCATTAAAAATTTTTGTACAGGCCAAACAACGATTGGCGGGCAGTATAACGGCGTCTGAGCGCTGGGCTTTGTTTCATGCAATGGTAGAGGATGTGATTGAGGTTCTTGCCTCGTATCCCCGATTTGAGCAAGTGGTGCTGGTTTCAGACGACCCTGCGGCACATTCATTGGCAGAGCACTATGGCGTTGTGTGCTGGCCTGAGCGCGATTTTGGGGAGCAGGGGTTGAACGCGGTGGTTGGCGCAGCACTGGCAAATATACATCGCATTGCGCCACACCGTAATGTCATGGTCGTACACGGTGATTTGCCTTTGCTTAGCCATAGTGAGTTAGACACCGTCCTTAACGCTCACACCGAGCTGTTGAATGAGGGCGCGCCGGGATTCAGTATAGTGACGGACTACTATCGGCGCGGGAGTAATATTTTGGTTTGTCATCCTGCGCGGATGCCAGTGCTAGCTTATGGTCAAGACAGTTGTGAACAGCACGCTCGGCAAGCGCAGCGCCTCGGCATAGCCACCCAAATTTTACATTTGCCAGGTATTGCCCAAGACATCGATACCCGCAGTGACCTGTTGCGTTTGCTGGCGATGCCAACGAGCAGCGCTGGGCGGCATACCCTCAAATTCTTACACGCAAGCGGCATCGCTCAACGCTTAAGCTTGACGGGTGATGAGGTAAATATAAAGGCCAATACCAAAGGATTATTGATGCCTATCACCTCAGCTATGTCGGGTTGGAATACGCTATGACGGCCAATATACAGACGATATTAGCTAGCTTTCAAAAAGAGGAATCGAGTAGCTTTGGGTTGCCGTGGGAGTTGAGTCACATTGCCGATTTGGGTTTACATTCGGAAGATGCCATAAATTTGGCCGAACTGGACGAAACGCCGGCTTTGATGCGGGTGGCTGCTCAGCTCCGCGATCGCGGGTTTAATAACGGCGTAAGTTATTCGCGAAAAGTGTTTATTCCACTGACTCATTTGTGTCGTGACGTTTGTCATTATTGCACCTTTGCGAAAACCCCCAAAAAAATAGAACAGGCTTTTTTGTCGCCAGAGCACGTGCTAGCGCAGGTTAAAGTCGCTGAAAGCATGGGCTGCAAAGAGGCCCTGTTTACCCTGGGAGAAAAGCCTGAATTGCGTTATCGCGCTGCCCGCGAGGCCCTGCAGGCAATGGGTTTTGCAACGACATTAGAATACCTCGCTCATGTTGCCGGCCGAGTATTAGCCGAAACCAATGTGCTTCCCCATATTAACGCCGGTTGCATGAATGATGCGGAGTTCGCGATGTTGCGCCCAGTGTCGGCATCAATGGGGATAATGCTGGAGTCGGCATCGAGTCGTTTATGCGCTAAGGGTATGCCTCACTACGGCTCACCTGACAAAGACCCTGAGCTGCGTTTGGCAACGATTGAGCGGGCGGGGCGCGCAGCCGTGCCCTTTACCTCGGGAATTTTAATTGGTATCGGTGAAACGCGTCTTGAACGCGTAGAGTCACTGCTGGCATTGCGTGCGCTGCATCGGCGCTATGGCCATTTACAAGAAGTGATTATTCAAAATTTTCGCGCCAAGCCAGAAACTAAAATGGCAAAGGCACCAGAGCCAGATTTGAATGAGCTACTGTGGACAATCGCGGTGGCGCGGCTGATTTTTGGCGCCCAGATGAGTATTCAAGCGCCGCCTAACCTCAGCCCCGGCGTTTTGCCGCAGTTGATCGCGGCGGGCTTGAACGACTGGGGCGGGGTGTCGCCTTTAACACCAGACTTTGTAAACCCCGAGGCGCCGTGGCCGCATCTTGAAACTTTGGCGACAGAAACCGCGGCCGCAGGCAAGCACCTGCATGAGCGCCTAACTATTTATCCGCGCTATGTGCGGGATTACTCCCGCTGGTTAGATATCGCGCTGCACAGCAAAGTATTGCAGTACTGCGATGGTCAAGGCCTGCCTAAGGAAGATGGCTGGGTGGCGGGGCAGGATTTTGAAGCGCCTACGGCGGAGATCGAACTTATAAACGGTAAGGCGAATAATCGCGATTTTGCTGCGCCAGTGTCGGCGGATATCCAAGGCATTATCGTTGCGGCGATGCGAGCACAGGCCCTGAGTGAAAGTGATATTGCTCGTTTGTTCTCTGCGCGAGGCGCAGATTTTACGGCGGTTTGCCAAGCGGCTAATCGCCTTCGCGCGCAGCGCTGTGGCGACCGCGTGAGCTATGTTGTTACCCGCAATATCAATTACACCAATGTGTGCTATTTCAAATGCCAGTTTTGCGCGTTTTCTAAGGGTAAACTCAGCGAAAATCTGCGTGGTCGGCCCTATGATTTGTCCGGCGACGAAATCGCTCGTCGCGCCAAGGAGGCGTGGCAGCGGGGTGCGACAGAGGTGTGTATGCAGGGCGGTATTCACCCTGAATACACCGGCCAAACCTACCTCGATATTCTTGCTACCTTGCGCGCAGAAACACCAAACATGCATATCCATGCCTTTTCTCCTTTGGAGGTTTGGCAGGGCGCTCAAACCCTTGGTCTCAATCTGGAAACCTATTTACGCCAGCTAAAGGACGCAGGTTTACACTCCCTGCCTGGCACCGCAGCCGAAATCCTCGACGACGACGTAAGAGCAGTTTTGTGCCCCGACAAAATCAATACCGTGCAGTGGCTAGAGGTGATGGCAAGCGCCCATAAAGTTGGGCTGCGCTCGACGGCGACCATTATGTATGGTCATGTCGACGGCTATATATCGTGGGCGCGCCATCTTTTGCGCGTGCGGAATTTACAAGAACAAACTGGGGGTTTTACTGAGTTTGTGCCATTGCCCTTTGTACCCGCAGAGGCGCCGATCTACCTAAAGGGCAAAGCGCGACGGGGACCGAGCTTTCGCGAAGCTATTTTAATGCATGCGGTGGCCAGACTCGTGTTCAACGGCCTCATCGACAATATTCAAGCCTCGTGGGTGAAAATGGGTGAGCAGGGGGTTGCCGCTTTATTGAATGCTGGTGTGAATGATTTGGGTGGCACCTTAATGAATGAAACCATTACCCGCGCTGCGGGGGCTGTGCATGGTCAAGAAACCGCGCCGGAATTGATGGAGGCTAGGATATATCGCGCTGGCCGTCAGCCATTTCAACGCAATACCTTGTATGGCCCTGCTGATCCGGAGCAGTGTTTGCGATCCCGTAATGCGCTGCCACTTGCTGAGCTAATAAATACGCCAGCTGATAAGTATGAGCGCAGTAAACACCGCAATGATGATGTGTTGGCGATCGGCTGAACAAAAATTAGCGTGTGTAACGAAAGAGAGCGGCGTTCGCGGCGCTTATGCCCGAGTTTTTACCAGTATAAGCGTTGAAGAAATAAACCCCAGTCTATTTGGCTAGGGTTTACTTATTGATTTATGCTGGCTCAGGATTAGCTTGGCATAAAGAAAAAGCAGACTTTGTTGCCGTCTTTATCAAAAAAGTACGCGCCGTAAAATACGCCTTCTATACGCCAGCCTGGCTCGCCGTCGCTGGTCGCGCCCATTGAAATTGCTTTAGCATAGAGTTTGTCTACTGCTTCAGTTGAGCCAGGTGCGAGCGCAACCATATTGCCGTTACCCGCAGAGGGGGCTTCTTCGTTATAGGGCACGCAAACACTTAGCATTGGCTCGCCGGGGCGGCCAATCATCGCGATGCGATCCATATCAAAAATCAGTTGCACGTTCATATCTGCCAATAGTTCAAGATAAAAGGCTTTGGCGGCGGCTAAATCCTTAACGCCTAAGGTTACATATCCGATCATTTTTAGAATCCTTTATTGGTTTAGGTGTTGATGTCTTTATGTTGAATAAGAACATTGTATTTAATTTGGTGTCACGCAAGCCATAGCTATTTGCTAATGCGTCTTTCAATAGTACGTTCTATCATCGCGCTAATGATAGAATTTTTACCTTCGGCCTGCCTAGGCATTTACTCGTGGTTGAGGATATTTGGCACAGCCACCAGTCGCGCGCCTTAGTAATTGGCCGCAGCGGTTTGTTACTGCCAGCCACAGAGCCAACGATTGGCGTCCTTCAGCTCTCGCCACTGCAGTGTGAAGCTGCGTTTGCTCATTACTGCTTCGAGCTCGCAGTGGTAGAGGGTCTGATATTCATCGAACTTGGCTTCAGTGACAATAAAATGCTTTTCTTTGTCTACGGGACTAACGGCGGTCCATTTACTATTGAGGAGTTTTTTGGGGTTAACGGTGTTCATAATGATGGCCTAAGCGGTTTGGATATTTATATGCTTACGCAGTAATGGGCCATATAGATGCGCGGCCGCGGCTTGGAAAAGGTGCATAATGCCCTGATAATGGCGCTTCTTTGATCCGCAATAATGCACTTCTAACCGGAATCTCATGTCCTTAATCTCTCCTCTTGTACCGATTATTTTGCCGGTAATACTCTGCGCGGCCATTGGCGTGTTTTGGGTGCGCTTTAAACAGCCCTTCGACCATGAATTTGTGCGGCGCATTGTGCTGTGGATTAGCGCGCCGGCGCTGATCGTGGGAACCTTGGGCAAAACGGTGATATCTGCGGAGCTCCTGCAGCACGTTTTGCTCGCCAGCATGTGTATGCTGGCCTTTACCGCGGTATTTGCCGCTGCGGCTTGTGTGTTATTGCGTTTGAGCTTGCGCGATTTTTTGATACCGCTGGTATTTGGCAATTTTGGCAATATGGGCTTGCCCCTCTGTTTGTTTGCCTTTGGTCAGGAAGGGTTGGCGATTGGGCTGGGGGTATTCCTCGTTACCACCATCTCACACTTTTCCTTTGGGGTTGCGGTACTCAGCGGTAAAGCCATGATTAAGGGCGTGCTCAGCTCGCCGGTAATTTATGCTGGGGTGTTTGCCTGTCTATTGATTTTTAATCATTGGCATTTGCCTTTGCCGTTACAAAATACCTTGGAATTACTAGGCGGTATTTCGATACCGCTAATGTTGATTACCCTTGGGGTTTCCTTAAGCAGTCTGCGCTTGCAGGGAGTGGGTAAATCGCTAGGGCTGGGTTGCCTGCGCCTATTGGTCGGCTTGGGCGGCGGCGTGGCGACGGTATACGTTCTAGATTTGGAGGGCATGGTGCGCAATGTGGTTTTATTGCAATCGGCAACGCCTGCGGCGGTGTTTAATTATTTGTTGGCTATGCAGTACCGGCGGGAGCCGGACACCGTGGCGGGGATGGTGGTTAGCTCCACCTTAATCAGCTTTATTAGCATCCCCGTACTACTCTATTTTCTTGGTGTGCGCTAAAAAGAAGGTTTAGCGGACAATGATCTTCTTTTTGGCGCGGGCAATTTCGCCTTCTAGGCGTTCGTAGATTGCCTTAACGTCAATATCGGCGCCAACCGCGGCGCGGCTAGAGATTTGCGTAACGGGGAATATGGCCTCGTCTTTCATCGGCACGTCTAAAGCTCGGCTGCGGCCGACGCGGTCAATATAGATGACCCACTTTAAATTGTGCTCCTTGCGTAGATGGTCGCCAATAACAATGCCCATGGCCTGCAATAGTGCAGTTTGATCACCTTTAACCAGTTTGCGATCGAGCAGAGTTTGCATCAGTCTCAGGTCGCTGTCGCGGCCTTCGCCGAAGCTGCGGCCCAATTCAATTCGGGCAAGGTCATTGAGCTCCTTGCGGCTATTGTCCATGTAACGTTCGTCCATGGGCGTGATCGGGTCGGTGCGCCAAGGGTCGGCGATACTCATTGGCGCCAAAATAAACAGAAATACTATCGCTAGGAAACGCATTGGCTTTTCTCCTGTCTTACATGGGCAAAACGCGGTGCATTATAGGTGTTAACGTCGTTAAGACCTATGTTGTTGACCATGTTTGCATGGATTCGTTCGAGATTCCGCTAGCTTACAGTGATTTGTCCCTTGAGCTGCGTGGCACAGGCCAGTACCATTGGCGGCTTGCACCATTTTTGGAGATACAGGCATGATTTCGGGTAGCATTGTCGCCCTAGTAACACCGATGCACAGCGATGGCAGTATAGACTGGCAGGCTTTGTCGCGCTTGATAGACTGGCATGTTGAACAGGGTACTGACGGTATTGTGGCGGTGGGCACCACCGGCGAGTCAGCAACTCTGGGCATGGACGAGCACAAGATGGTGATTAAAGCCTGTGTCGACCAAGTGGCTGGCCGTGTCAAGGTGATCGCCGGTACGGGTGCAAACTCTACGTCTGAGGCTATCGAACTCACCGAAGTTGCCCGCGAAGTGGGCGCCGACGCCTGTTTATTGGTGACGCCGTACTATAACAAGCCCACCCAAGAGGGCTTGTATCAGCACTATATGGCAATTGCCAACGCGGTGGCGATACCTCAAATTTTGTACAATGTGCCGGGCCGTACCGCCTGCGACATGCTTAATTCGACCACTATCCGCTTAGCCGAACACCCCAATATTATTGCTATCAAAGATGCCACAGGCGATTTAGCGCGGGGCAAAGAGCTGATAGACGCCGTTGGCGATAAATTAGATGTATTGTCTGGTGATGACGCAACCGCGGCAGAATTGATGCTGCTGGGTGGCAAGGGCAATATTTCGGTTACCGCCAATATTGCGCCGGCGGCGGTGAAGGCCGTTTGCGTGGCGGCCATGGCGGGTGATAAAGCGGCCACCGACTTGGCTGACGCGCCACTGAGAATTTTGCACGAGCGCTTGTTTGTGGAATCAAACCCCATTCCAGTGAAGTGGGCTTTGCATGCCATGGGCATGATGGAAGACGGTATTCGTTTGCCCTTGACCGTGCTCAGCGACGCAGCCAAACCACAAGTGACCGAAGCCCTACAAAAAGCGGGATTAATCGACTAAATGAGCAATAATATGCACAGCACCGTGTTTAGAATAATGACCGTGAGTTTGGGGCTGGCAGTATTGTCTGGCTGTATGTCTGACGGCGCGTTTCGCGATCGCGGTGATGATTACCGCAAAGCTAAGTTAAGCGCGCCCTTAGAATTGCCGCCGGGTGTAAGTTCAGCGACCTTGGATGACAAGTACGTGGTGCCTGGCCTGCAGACCCACACCGTGTTGCCAGGCAAATTTGAATTAAAAAGGCCAGAGCCCCTTGCTAAAAATGTGGGTACTGCCGAAGTTAAAATTCAAACCTTAGATGGTAAAAGCTGGATATTACTGGACGGTGATCCAAACCAAGTATGGCCGCGGATGCGGGTATTTCTTGGTCGTGCGGGCTTAAAAATTGCCCGTGCCGATGGTGCTACGTCGGTTATAGAAACCGAGTGGCGCGACCCCAATGGTGACGGCAGTACGCGGGAGCGCTTTCGTTTTCGCCTCGACCAAGGTGTGCAAAAAGGCACTAGCGAAATTCACCTGCTAACCCAAATTAATGGCGGCGATGATTGGCCTGCACAGTCTGATTCCCTAGACCGCGAAGCGCAGATGGTGCGCGTGGTTGCCCAGTATCTTGCCGACAGCGAGCAAGATGCCTCGGTATCGATGATGGCTCAGCGTTCAGACGGTAAGGGAAAAATTTTTCTTGAAGGCTCTCCCGAAGGTGATGGTCAATATTTAAGGCTGCAATTGCAAGAAGATCGCGCTTGGGCTGCATTGGGGCTGGCGCTGGTTAAGGCGGGTTTTGAAATTGAAGATGACCGCCGCGAAGTAAATAAATACTGGCTGAATTACAGCGACACCGAGGCCGATGAAATGGGCTGGTTCACTCGCTTATTTAGCGCCCGTCGCGCTAATCTGAGCCGTTATGTGGTGGAGCTGCGTCCAGCCGCCAATGGCGAGTCCTTTATTTACCTTAATTACCAGAAAGGCCGCCGCCTGCGCGACACCGAGCGCGAAAACCTGCTTAAGCGCATTATGGGGTATATGTATTAGTGCGTTTTGCATCGCTGGGTAGTGGCAGTAAAGGCAATGCTACCCTGCTCGAAACCGAGCAAAGCTGCATACTGATCGACTGCGGTTTTAGTATTAAAGAAACCGAGCGGCGCATGGCTAGGCTTGGCCGAACGCCGAGTGATTTAACCGCGATTTTGGTTACTCACGAGCACAGCGATCACATCAAAGGGGTGTTGCCGCTGGCGCGTAAATACAAAATGCCGGTGTATTGCAGTTACGGGACGGGGGAGCACGGCCAGCTGCGGCTCTCTCACCACTGGCGGCATTTAGAATTAGGTGCGGCAATCGACATCGGTGGCGTCTCGGTAATGCCGGTGGCGGTTCCCCACGATGCGCGGGAACCCTGCCAGTTTGTGTTCAGTTACCAAAAAAAAACGTTTGGGCTGCTCACGGATTTAGGTAGTATTACGCCCGTCGTCAGGGAGCACTATCGCCGCTGCGATGCGCTGCTACTTGAGTGTAATCACGACGTGACCATGCTCGCCAATGGCCCCTATCCCTATTCGCTCAAACAGCGGGTTGGCGGCGATTGGGGGCATTTGAATAACCAGCAGGCCGCGAGTTTGCTGGAAGATGCCGAAGTTGCTCGGCTTCAACATGTGGTCATTGCCCACCTGAGTGAAAAGAACAACACGCCCGCGCTGGCGAGAATGGCGATAGAACCGATGTTGGTAAACAGTGACGCGCTGCTGTCTGCCGACCAAGAGGCTGGTTTCGACTGGCTAGATATAGCGTGATCTTTTTGTGCTAATGAGGCAAACCATGGAAAAACGCGAAGAGTTGTATTCCGGTAAGGCAAAGTCAGTTTTTAAGACTGACGACCCAGACCGCTATATCCTCAATTTCAGAAATGACACCTCGGCCTTCGACGGTCTGCGGGTAGAGCAGCTGGATCGCAAAGGCATGGTGAACAATAAGTTCAATGCCTTCATTATGAATGCCTTGCAGGCAGCCGGTATTCCAACCCATTTTGAAAAGCTATTGTCTGACAACGATGCGCTGGTTAAAAAATTGGATATGCTGCCCATTGAATGTGTGGTGCGTAATATTGCCGCGGGTTCGATTGTTAAGCGTTTAGGCGTGGAAGAAGGTTTGGAGCTTAATCCGCCCACTTTTGAAATGTTCCTGAAAAATGATGCCCTGCACGACCCGATGATCAATGAATACCATATTCGCTCATTTGGCTGGGCAAACGACGCTCAGCTTGATCGCATGAAGGAATTAACCTTTAAAGTTAACGATGTGCTCCAAAAGATGTTTGCCGACGCGGGTATGCTGCTCGTGGATTACAAACTGGAATTTGGTGTGTTCAGCGACGGCGAAATCCATCTTGGCGATGAATTCTCGCCAGACGGCTGCCGTCTGTGGGACAAAGACACCCGCGAAAAACTCGACAAAGACCGTTTCCGTCAAGGCCTTGGCAATGTAGTTGAGTCTTATGAGTTAGTTGGCCGGCGTTTAGGGATCGACTTCGACGCTTAGATTGCCTTCGGTTTTACTCTTGCCGGACATCATCACACTGCGTTAGCATAGCCGCTCGCTTGTTAACGCAGCACTCACAACCCTCATGAATCTTAACCTACAACATAAACGCCTATCACTGGCGGCACTGCTATTACTGTGCCTCAGTTGGTCGCTATGGCTGCAGGGTAACCATATTCATATTGCAGAACACAGCCCGCTTAGCGAGTGTGTGGTCTGTCATTACAGCAGTGCGGCGGCCACTAGCGACCCCTTTACCCCTTATATTCCCGCGTTTTTACCCAGTCGTCATGAACTGGCGCTACCCAAAGTAATCCGCGCCCGTGTTGTGTTACACCCGCCCGCTCGGGCACCTCCTGTTGCTTTTGTCTAAATCGCGTTTCGCGAAACATCGGCTTACTAAGTAAATCTGCTGCGCCTGTACGCTAGCGCAGTGTGCCCGTGCCTTTATGGCGGGTTCAAGCTCGGTGTTTTCTGTAGAACTACTTTGTAGCGCTATTTGCAGATCAAGGTTGTTTAGCCTTATGCAAGCAGTGCTGCACAACATTAGATACTCAGGAATACACAATGAACTGGAAGATGATAATTTCTGTGGCGGGTGCTTGCGCCCAGCCTTTATGCGTAGTGGCGGCTGAAAAGTCCCACATGGAACATGTCTTGGTTACCACTTCAATCCACAAAAATGAAGCGCAAACAGCATTGCCCTTAACGGTGCTAAGTGGCGAAGAATTGCGTCGCCAAGCGGCAGCGACGATTGGCGAAACCCTTAATCATTCACCAGGATTGAGCAGCGCGAGTTTTGGGCCGGCGGTTGGGCAGCCGGTGATACGCGGGCAGCAGGGACCGCGGGTTCAGGTTTTACAAAATAGTTTACCGAGCTTAGACGTGTCTTCTAATAGCGCCGATCACGCGGTTTCGGTAGAGCCGATATTGGCCGACAGCATAGAAATTCTCCGTGGCCCCGCGACCTTACTTTACGGCGGTGGTGCTATTGGCGGGGTAATTAATGTTTTAGATAGCCGTGTGCCGAGCAAGGCAATTAATGGCGCTTCGGGGGCAGCCGAGCTTCGTCATAGCAGTGTTGACGACGGTCGTAGCGGGGTATTTCGGGTGGATGCGGGTGACGGCAACTGGGCGGTGCATGTTGATTCTTTGTACCGCGATTGGGCAAGCCCCGATATTCCGGGCTTAGCTGTTAATCCGCGCAATATTGCCGATACCGACGAAAGCAGTGATGGCTTTATCGCCAATGCCGACGGTCGCACGCGCCGTACGACCTTGGGCAGTGCCTATCATTTTGAAGCTGGCTACTGGGGGCTGAGTTATAGCGAGCTGGACAATACTTACGGTATTCCTGCCGGTGTGCATCACCATGAGGACGAGGAGCATGGCGCAGAGCCGGAAGAGAGCGAGGCGGGAGTGAGTTTAGCAGTGAGTCAAAAGCGCTGGGATCTTGCTGGTGACCGGCATTTTGATGGTGTTTTTGAATTATTGCGCTGGCGGGTAGCATACAGCGACTACCAGCATCAGGAAATCGAGGCTAATGGTGACGTTGGGACTACGTTTAACAAAGAAGCGTGGGCGGGCCGTTTAGAGTTGGCACACCGGCCTTTTAGCGGCTGGGGGGGCGATTGGCATGGGGTAGTAGGTTTGCAATGGTTGGATGCAGATTTTTCTGCGCTTGGTGAAGAGTCATTTGTACCGGCCAATAATACCCAGCAATTGGGGGTGTTTTGGCTGGAAGATTACCACGCCAGCAACTGGTCAATAGAAGCTGGCGTGCGCGCAGATTTTGATCGTTTATCTGCTAATCACGAAAATATTGCAGATTACGACACCGATAGCGCCAGTGCTTCTTTGGCGGGTTTATACGATTTAAATGATAATTGGACTGCGTCTTTGGCCCTATCTCGTTCGCGCCGAGCGCCAACGGCAGAGGAACGTTTTTCGAATATTGGCAATGCCGCTGGCAGTTACGTTGTGCACGGTGCTACCGGCGCGATTGAAGTTGGCAATGCGCAATTGCTTAGTGAAGAGGCGCAGAATGTCGATTTGAGTCTGCGTGCCGACTATGACGTGATTAGTGGCAAACTCACGGCGTTTTCTAATCATTTTCAGAATTTTATCTATCTGGATAATACCGGCAGCGAACTGGACGGCGTGGATGTTTTGGCCTACCGCCAGCAAGATGCGAGCTTTCAGGGCGTGGAATATGAATTTGAATGGCAGATGTATAACAGTGGCAGTGCGGTCTATAGCCTAAGCGTATTCGGTGATCGAATATCTGGTGAATTGGATAATGGCGATAATGCGCCGCGTTTACCCCCGGCGCGTGACGGTCTAGGTTTACATTGGCAGACGCAGAACTGGCAGGCCGATTTGAGCATGGTTTATGCTCACGCGCAAACCAAACCTGGCGCCAACGACCTTGTAACAGCGAGCTATCAGCGGCTAGATATGACTGTTTCTCGAGTGTTTGAACTAGCCGACGTGCAATACACTGTCATGCTCAAAGGGCGTAATTTGGGTGACGAGGAAATCCGCAGTGCGAGTTCATTTATCCGTGATTACGCGCCGGAGGCAGGTCGTGCTGTAGAACTCGCTTTGCAGATACAGTTTGACGAAAACTAAAAATTATTAATTTATTTTGGGGTAGCGATAGTACTAAGGGCTATCGCTATCCTAATTGGTATTAATACAGAATGCGGCCGATTTACTTTATTTTAAGGAACTGTTCTGGTCAACAAAACCGGACACATTAATTTGCTAATTTCTCATACTGAACCG
>NZ_JARGNU010000026.1 GCF_029212375.1 Zhongshania sp.
GAATGAAGTGATCACGTTCAAGCGGTACGACTGATCAGGTTCAGCGGAATACGCAGGGCGCTAATGCGAACAGGCATCAAACTTCCCCCAGGACAGAATGCACACGTGCTGCGCCACACATTCGCGAGCCACTTCATGATGAATGGGGGGAACATTTTGGCTCTACAGAAGATTCTCGGTCACTCAACGCTAAATATGACCATGAAATACGCGCACCTAGCCCCCGAGCACCTGCAAGAAGCTGTTGATCTGAACCCACTAGAACGCAAACTAGGGGCAAATCGCAGCAATGAAGCAGGCTCACTAATTAAGAGCGCAGGGATGGAAGTGCCTGATCAATCTCAGCAGATTCAAGCTTTGATCTCAGGCGATTAAGTTCATCGACACGCAAACGGTAAGTAGCGTAAAAACGGTCACGAACCCAGAAGTAGTATTCTTGCTCGAAATATCTAAATAGCGGCCCAACCCTCTGGCAGTGACCAATAAAGCTACGCAATATTGTTGGGTCATATATAAAAGCCCTAGACATTGGGCGACCATTAATTTCAAGCTTCAATAACTCCTGCACTAACCACTCCGGGGGCTGCCAGCGAGGATTGTGATAGTGATTGAATATTAATGATACAGATTTACCTCGCAAAGCTTCGGCGACTGCAGAGTCCAACCTGTCAAGGTTTTGGTCAATTTTAGCTTGATCAAAGACAGGAGGCGGGGCATCAGATTCGGGCTGGGCAATATCAGCAAGAGCTACATCCGTAACATCTTCCACAGCGCTTTCCGTGGAAGACGGCTTAGTTCGATGAGCAATGAGCGCATAACGCATAAATTTCTGCGACCAATTCGCTGATCGCTGCCCAAGATGACTGCGCACAAAGTCCTCGCGCAACCAAGCAATATCAACCCTACCAACCCCTAAATGCTTGATTAATGTTTCGACCACTTGCGGCAGCGGACGCCAACCAATCCGCCCGTGTCCACCCTGCCGTATAACAACAGAAGGCTCTAACAAGGGGCGACTGCGAGTAATTTCCGACTCTTCATCTCTCTTCGACTGAATCGCTACCGCCTGGATAACCTTTGGTACGACAGTGAGGGTAGTCGCTTCTGTCTGCATTCCGCGAAACAAAGACTGCAATACCTCGGCCTCAAAGCCACACCCTTGCAATCCAGCTAATAATTCATCCAATTCCAATGAAGGCATCGAGCAACCTCAACCGGCTCCGAAGTAAGTGAGTAAGAATACGCTCGAAAAGGGACAACAACAAACTTGCGTCGAAAACTGAAACATCAGAGAAATGTGGCCATCTAGCCCTGAACCACCGACAAGAAACGGTCAATTTAAACCTTCTTGAACGCAAGCCGTAGACAATTCGTAGTCAATTCACCAAAACCTTTCGAGCAGAAAATAAAAATCCCTATGCGAATCAATCACATAGGGATTTTTTGATGGTGCCGAAGGCGGGACTTGAACCCGCACGAGCAATGCTCACCACCCCCTCAAGATGGCGTGTCTACCAATTTCACCACTTCGGCTAAAACTTTTTACTGCGCGCCAGCTGCCGGCATTTCTTCACTTACAGGCATTTCCGACGGCGCTTTTTCTGCTTGGGCTGGCATAGTCTCATCACCCACCGGCGCCACATCACGACTTTCCTGCAACGCGGGAACATCGACAATTATATCTTCTGCACCACCACTGCGCTGCTTGGCAACATAGGCTAACGACAAACTCGTTATAAAAAATACCGTTGCCAATAACGCGGTTGCGCGAGTTAGCACATTGCCACTACCACTGCTGCCAAAAATAGTCTGCGAAGCACCAGAGCCAAAAGAAGCCCCCATGTCTGCGCCTTTACCTTGCTGAACAAGTATCAGACCAATAATCGATAAACCGGCCAACACATGTATGATTAAAATTGCTTGTTCCATTACTCCGCCGCCCGACATATTGCGGAAAATTCCTGCGCATCAAGTGATGCACCACCTACTAAACCGCCATCAATATCCGCCTGCGCGAATAATTCACCTGCATTAGCCGCCTTCACACTGCCGCCGTACAGAATTCTTAAACCCTTCGCCAAAGGCTCATCTTTTTTCGCAAACAAGGCACGGATAAATGCGTGCACTTCCTGAGCCTGCGATGGCGTTGCTGTTTTGCCGGTACCAATTGCCCAAACCGGCTCATAGGCAACAACAATACTGCACATATCCTCTGCACTCAAAACCGCAAACACGGCCTGAAGCTGCTCAGCAATCACTTCTAAGGTTGAGCCGTCATCGCGCTGAGCTTCTGTTTCACCCACACATATAATCGGCATTAAACCCTGAGCTAGCGCCTGCTTTGCTTTTTGGGCAACACGCTCATTACTATCGCCATACATGGCGCGCCGCTCGGAGTGACCAACAATCACATACCGACAGCCGGTATCCACCAGCATTGCCGCAGACACCTCACCAGTGTAAGCACCATCATTTGGCTGCTCACACACATTTTGCGCGCCAACTGCAACTGGCGAACCAGCCAAACCGTCAACAACTCGCGCAATGTACACTGAGGGCGGAAACACGGCTATATCAACAGCCGGCTCGGCAGGTAATAAGGCCTTTAAATTAGCCACTAATTTTTCAATGCTGGCATTGTCGCCACACATCTTCCAATTACCCGCTACGAGATTACTCCGCATGCCATTTCCCTTAGCGCAAAATGGGCGCCAATCTTACATAAACTTATAAGTACATACAAGGATGCACACGCTTAAGATGAAAGCTCTTGCACCTTATCTGCAAGCCGCCGACAAAGTGCGGCAACCTGCACCCCATCTTCGCCTTCAACCATGACCCGCAACAGCGGCTCAGTTCCAGAAGCGCGCAATAATACCCTGCCTCGCCCTGCTAATTCCAGCTCAACCGCATCAACTGCTGCTACTAATTCGCAATTTTTTAAATCAACCGGCGAATTGATGCGCACATTCTCCATTATTTGCGGAAATTTACTGACTGGCGCGCGTAATTCGGCAAGGGACTGGCCACTACCGATCATCGCTTCAACAACTTTTAAGGCCGCCACAATACCATCACCGGTCGTACTTACATCTGCGCAAATAATATGGCCAGAATTCTCGCCGCCCAAATCCCATGCCAAGGCATTCATCCGCTCCTTCACATAGCGATCACCCACATTGGCGCGCTCAAAAGCAATACCGAGGCTTTTTAAGGCCAACTCAAAACCCAAATTAGACATCAACGTGCCCACCACACCAGCACACTGCTCGCCGCGGCGCAGCCGCTCGGCAGCAATGATGTAAAGCAACTCGTCGCCATCGACCAAGTCACCCGCAGCATCAACGAACAAGACTCTGTCGCCATCGCCATCGAAGGCGATACCAAAGTCGGCAGACTCTGCCGCAACGCGCTGCTGCAACGCAGCGGGGTGAGTCGAACCCACCTCGGCATTTATATTTAAACCGTCTGGGGAGGCGCCCATTACAATTACTTCGGCGCCCAATTCAGCAAAGACTGCCGGCGCAACGTGATAGGTCGCGCCATGCGCACAATCAAGAACCAACCTCAGGCCTTTTAATGACAAGCCCGTCGATGCCGTCGACTTACAATATTCAATATAACGACCCGCCGCATCATCAATGCGCCGCACCTTACCCAACCGCGCGGAATCCACCGTCGTCATTGGCGCATCTATTGCCGACTCAATTGCCAACTCAAGCTCATCGGCCAATTTACTGCCGTCGGCCGAGAAAAATTTAATACCATTATCGTAATACGGATTGTGACTTGCACTAATAACAATACCGGCACGGGCCTGAAAAGTGCGGGTTAAATAGGCGATCGCGGGGGTTGGCATTGGCCCCAACAGCAACACATCAACACCGGCCGCAACCAAACCAGCCTCCAGCGCAGACTCAAACATATAACCAGAAATGCGGGTATCCTTGCCAATCAGGACCTTACTGCGCCCTTCTTTCGCAAATACCTGCCCTACCGCCCAACCTAACTTAAGAACAAACTCTGGGGTAATTGCGCCCTCACCAACCCGCCCGCGCACGCCGTCGGTGCCAAAATATTTTCTAGTCATTCGCTATATTCTCTAGCTTTAGAGCCTGTGCTACGCGCACGGCATCAACGGTTTCTTTAACATCGTGAACCCGAATAATATGAGCACCGCGCTCTACCGCCATTGCGGCCATCGCCACACTACCCGCCAGCCGCTCACCCACTGCGCGCCCCGTAAGCGCACCAATCATCGATTTGCGAGACACCCCCACCAATACCGGGCAACCCCACGCAACCATGTCCGGCAAGCGCCGAAACAACTCAAGATTGTGGGCAAGGGTCTTTGCAAAACCAAAACCAGGGTCGAGCACAATACGCTCAGCGCCAACACCGGCAGCGGCACACGCGGCAATGCGTTGCCGCAAAAAGCGCTCCACTTCGCCACCAATATCGCGATATACAGGATTGTCCTGCATAGACTGTGGCTCACCCTGCATGTGCATAAGGCACACCGGCAAACCACTAGCAGCTGCCTCCTGCATTGCAGTCGGTTGCTGCAAGGCGCGCACATCGTTAATTAATCCCGCGCCTAAAATGGCGCTTTCGCGCATCACCGCAGCATTACTGGTATCCACTGAAATAATAACGTCAAAGCGCTGCGCAATGGCCTCGACCACCGGCAGCACGCGCTGACACTCTTCCAACTCCGAAACGCGGGCTGCGCCGGGCCGAGTCGACTCACCGCCAACATCAATCAAGCTCGCGCCTTCGGCGCAGGCCAAATCCACTTGCGCTAAAATTTTGTCGAGCAAGGCCGAGCCGGCGTGATATTTACCGCCATCGGAGAAGGAGTCTGGAGTGACATTAATGATCGCCATAACCTGCGGCTCGCGCAGGTCTAAAAAGCGATCACCGCAGCGCAGCTGCGATGAAGTTGTAAAGGTGCTCATTGAAAACTTAGTGATCACTCACCGAGTCGACAAATGGGTCTTCGGGACGATTTTTCTTATCGGCCGCATCTGCCTTAGGCGCCAGATCATCGTCGGCCTCCTCTTTCACAGCGCGACCACCGCGACGATCATCGTCATCCCAACCCGCAGGTTTGCGCGGTGTGCGACCATTCATGATGTCGTCAATCTGCTTAGCATCGATGGTTTCATAGAGCATTAAGGCATCAGCCATAACGTCTAGTTTACCGCGATGCTCTTCCAGTATTTTGCGAGCAGCGGCGTAGCATTCGTCAATAATACGGCGCACCTCTTCATCAATCTGTCTTGCGGTTTCACCGGAATGCCCCTTACCGGCCTGCCCCGCTGAGCGACCAAGAAAGACCTCTTCCTCCGCATCGTCATACATCAGCGGCCCCATCTTGTCGGACAGGCCCCACTTGGTCACCATTTTGCGCGCTATATCAGTGGCACGCTGAATATCGTTCGACGCGCCAGTGGTTACGCCATCGGCACCCAAGGTCATTTCTTCGGCAATACGACCGCCAAACAGTGAACAAATCTGACTAATGATGTGCCGACGGCTAAGGCTGTAGCGATCTTCCTCGGGGAGGAACATGGTTACACCAAGGGCGCGACCACGGGGAATAATACTAACCTTATAAACCGGATCGTGCTCTGGCACAGTGCGACCCACAATAGCGTGGCCAGCTTCGTGATAAGCGGTATTTAATTTTTCTTTATCTGACATCACCATGGATTTGCGCTCAGCGCCCATCATGATTTTGTCCTTAGCCAAATCAAATTGCGCCATGCTGACCAAGCGCAGATTACTGCGCGCGGCGAACAGGGCCGCTTCGTTAGCCAAGTTAGCTAAATCCGCACCCGAGAAACCAGGTGTACCACGCGCAATAACGGATGCTTCAACATCGTCGCCCAAGGGCAATTTACGCATATGCACTTTTAAGATCTGCTCACGACCGCGAATATCGGGCAACCCAACGGTCACCTGACGGTCAAAACGGCCCGGGCGCAACAGCGCTGGGTCCAGCACATCGGGGCGGTTAGTCGCAGCAATAACGATAACACCGTCATTGCCCTCAAAGCCGTCCATTTCAACCAGCAACTGGTTCAAGGTTTGCTCACGCTCGTCGTGACCACCACCCATACCGGCGCCACGGTGGCGACCGACAGCATCGATTTCATCGATAAAGATTATGCACGGCGCCTGCTTCTTAGCCTGTTCGAACATATCGCGAACACGAGAGGCACCAACACCAACAAACATCTCCACGAAATCAGAGCCAGAAATAGAGAAGAACGGCACCTTGGCTTCACCGGCAATCGCCTTGGCCAGCAAGGTTTTACCGGTACCCGGTGGGCCGACCATGAGCACGCCGCGGGGAATACGACCGCCAAGACGCTGAAACTTACCGGGGTCGCGCAAAAACTCAACCAGTTCCTGCACGTCTTCTTTGGCTTCATCTACACCCGCCACATCGGCAAAGGTGGTTTTAATTTGATCTTCACTCAGCAGACGCGCCTTGCTCTTGCCAAAGGCCATCGGGCCTCCTTTGCCACCGCCAGCACCGCCCTGCATCTGGCGCATAAAGAACATAAAAATTGCCAAAATGATCAATATTGGGAAGCTAGCCACCAATAGCTGGGTCCACAAACTCTGGCGCTCAGGCTTAGTGCCTTCAACTACCACGTCGTGCTGGAGCAAGTCGTCAATTAACTTGGGGTCATCAAGCAGTGGTCGCACGGTTTCAAAGCGACTCTTATCCGCCCGCTCGCCGCTGATCATCAGGCCGTCAATGACCACCTTTTTGACCCGCTCATTCTGCACTTCAGAAATAAACTGGGAGTAATTAAGCTGTTCTGTGGGTGACTGAACGCTGAAATTATTAAACACCGTCAACAAGACAGCGGCAATAACCAGCCACAACAGTAAATTCTTTGCCATATCGTTCAAAAACCGATCCTCACGCTGCACTGTTTGCAGAGGCTGCAAACGGGAAAAATGCCCGGATATCTGCCCACTCTACACCATAAATCCGGCACCCTCTACGCAATATTCAAGCGCGCAGACCAGTGGCCACTAAATACACTTCTCGCGATCTTGGCCGCGACGCCGCAGGCTTGCGGGTCACCACTTTGGTAAATCGCGCGCGAAGCAAGCGCATATACTCATCGAAACCTTCGCCCTGAAATATTTTGGTAACATAGCCACCACCTGGGCGAAGTACTATGCCTGCCATGTCGAGTGCTAGCTCGCACAAATACATCGACTGCGGCTGATCAACATCTCTCATACCACTCATATTGGGGGCCATATCCGAGATTACAAGGTCTGCCTTGCTATTACCCAAATGCGCCATCAGCTCATCGACCACCGCTTGCTCAGTAAAATCACCGCGCACAAACTCAACTCCAGCGATAGAATCCATGTCTAAAATATCTGACGCCAACACCCTACCGTGATGCCCAACCAGCATTGCCGCAACCTGCGACCAGCCGCCAGGCGCACTACCTAGGTCTACGACGCACATGCCCGGCTTGATCAGGCGATCTTTCTCCTGCAGCTCAAGCAATTTATAACAGGCTCGGGAACGGTAGCCGTCGCGCTGAGCCATTTTGACGTATTGATCGTCGAAATGTTCCTTAAGCCACGCACCGCTTGATCCTTTAGGTTTCGCCACACTAACTCCGTTATTAGCGAGAATTCAGATACCGACTGGGCGCGCTTTCTAGTAAAATAGCGGCCCACGCTCTTTCCCGGTTCAATATATTATGTCCAAATTCAGCGCCAGCGATAAAAAACACCTACGCAGCATCGGCCACAAACTCAGCCCCGTTGTTATGATTGCCGACAAGGGACTAAGTGAAAGCGTTGCGCTGGAGCTGGATCGCGCACTCAATGATCACGAATTGATTAAAGTTAAGGTCAATATAGCTGAACCAACTGAACGCCGCGCGTTAATTGAGCAACTGTGTGAAGCGCACAAAGCGCTGCTGATTCAGGCTATTGGCAAGATCGCCTTGATTTATCGCCCAGCGAAGAACCCAAACCCAAAGCTGTCTAACCTACTTCGGGCTTGAGTTAACGCGATTACTCGGCGAGGTGCTCTACCTTGTCGATTTCGTACTCGATATTGCCACCCGGCGCGACAACTACCGCGACGTCGCCCGCTTCTTTACCAATTAAGGCACGGGCAATCGGCGATGTTACCGAGATCTTACCGATTTTTACGTTGGCTTCGTCTTCGCCAACAATGCGGTAGGTCACTTCTTCATCGGTTTCGCAGTTAATTAGTGACACAGTCGTGCCAAAAATGACTTTGCCGGTGTAGGGAATGGTAGTGATATCGATTACTCGCACACCGCCCAGCTTACCTTCAATTTCTTGAATTCGACCTTCGCAAAAACCTTGCTGATCGCGGGCCGCATGGTACTCGGCATTTTCTTTTAAATCGCCGTGGGCGCGAGCCTCGGCAATCGCCTGAGTAATCCGCGGGCGATCAATCGACTTTAATTTCTTTAATTCATCGCGCAGCGCTTTTTCGCCGGCAACTGTCATTGGCAGCAAACTCATTGCATTAACCCCTTATGAACATCCTGTAAGCGACGCACGGTTTTCTCTTCGCCAAACACCAGTGCCTGACAAATCGCTTCTGCGCCAGCTAAGGTCGTGGTGTAACTCACCTTATTGGCCAGTGCACTACGGCGAATCAATGACGAATCCGCAATCGCCTGCTTACCTTCGGTCGTATTAATAATTAGATCGACATCGCCATTTTTCACCATATCAACGATATGGGGACGGCCTTCTAATACCTTATTAACACGCTGACATTTAAGACCCGCTTCCGTCAATACCTTGTGCGTACCACGGGTTGCCAGCAAGCTAAAGCCGAGCTCAACCAACTGACTGGCCACCGCGATCGCACCCGCTTTATCGGGATCGCGAACACTTATAAAAGCTTTACCGCTGGTTGGAAATACTTCTCCAGCACCAACCGCCGCTTTAGCAAAGGCTTCGGCAAAAGTTTCGCCCAAGCCCATCACTTCGCCGGTCGACTTCATTTCTGGCCCAAGAATGGGGTCAACACCTGGGAATTTATTAAAGGGGAAAACCGCTTCTTTAACGGCGAAATACTTGGGAATACGCTCTTCGGTAAAGTCCTGCTCAGCCAAGCTGGTGCCCGCCATGCAGCGCGCCGCAACCTTGGCAAGGGAAATACCAATACACTTAGACACAAATGGCACAGTGCGCGAGGCGCGAGGGTTAACCTCGATCACGTAGATTTCGCCATCTTGCACAGCGAGCTGGACGTTCATCAAACCAACAACACCCAACTCCAGCGCCATCGCCTTAACGATTTCGCGCATGCGATCCTGAACATCGGCAGCCAGCGAGTATGGGGGCAATGAACACGCAGAGTCGCCAGAGTGAACACCCGCCTGCTCAATGTGCTGCATAATCGCACCAATCACCACGTGCTTACCGTCTGAAACAGCATCAAGGTCAACTTCAACCGCCGCATTCAAAAAGTGGTCGAGCAAGACTGGTGAGTCGTTAGACACCCGCACCGCCTCGCGCATATAGCGCTGAAGCTCTTCTTCTTTGTATACAATTTCCATGGCTCGACCACCCAATACATAAGATGGACGCACAACTAGGGGATAACCGATCTCGGCCGCCGCGCGCAGCGCCGCTTCTTCGGAGCGCACGGTAGTATTTGGCGGCTGTTTGATATTCAAACGCTGCAGCATTTGCTGGAAACGCTCGCGGTCTTCGGCGCGGTCAATGGCGTCTGGGCTGGTACCGATAATCGGTACGCCAGCGGCCTCAAGGTCGCGGGCCAGCTTCAGCGGCGTTTGACCGCCAAACTGCACGATTACGCCTTTTGGCTTTTCCTTGGCGACGATTTCCAGCACGTCCTCCAAGGTAACAGGCTCAAAATACAGGCGGTCCGAAATATCGTAATCCGTCGATACGGTCTCGGGGTTACAGTTGACCATAATGGTCTCGTAACCGTCTTCGCGCATCGCCAGTGCCGCGTGAACGCAGCAATAGTCAAACTCAATACCCTGACCAATGCGGTTGGGGCCGCCACCAATAACCAGAATCTTCTCGCGGTCTGATGGATTGGACTCGCACTCTTCCTCGTAGGTTGAATACATATAGGCAGTAGAGGTAGAGAACTCTGCCGCGCAGGTGTCTACACGCTTGTAAACAGGGTGAATATCGAGACTATGACGCAGGCCGCGCAGCTGTTTTTCGCTCACAGCCAGCAGTACTGCCAAACGCTGATCTGAAAAACCTTTGCGTTTTAAACGCCACATCATGTCTTTGGTGATGTCGGCCAAGGCCACGGTTTTCAGGGAGTTCTCAGTTTTAACAATATCTTCGATCTGCACGAGGAACCATGGGTCGATCCACGAGTGCTCAAACACCTCTTCAACACTCATACCGGCGCGGAAGGCATCAGCCACAAACCAAATACGCTCTGGGCCAGGGTTGGTCAATTCAGCAATCAGAATATCGCGGGCATCGTCACGATCGGTGTCGATCTGGTGCTCAAAGCCGGCAGACCCCACTTCCAAACCACGCAGCGCTTTTTGCAGAGATTCTTGGAAGGTGCGGCCAATTGCCATGACCTCACCCACCGACTTCATCTGAGTGTGCAGACGAGTCTGGGCTTCGCCGAATTTTTCGAAAGTGAAACGTGGAATCTTAGTCACCACGTAGTCGATGGCCGGCTCAAAAGACGCCGGAGTGGCGCCGCCAGTGATTTCGTTCTGCAATTCGTCTAGGGTGTAACCAATCGCCAATTTGGCGGCCACGCGGGCAATTGGGAAACCGGTCGCTTTAGAGGCCAAGGCTGAAGAACGACTAACCCGCGGGTTCATTTCAATAACCACTAGGCGACCAGTGTGCGGCTCCATACCAAACTGGACATTGGAGCCGCCAGTTTCAACACCAATCTCACGCAGTACCGCGCAAGAGGCGTTACGCATGATTTGGTATTCTTTATCGGTCAGGGTTTGCGCTGGCGCAACCGTGATCGAGTCACCGGTGTGCACACCCATAGGGTCGAAGTTTTCAATCGCGCAGACAATAATGCAGTTGTCGTTTTTGTCGCGAACCACTTCCATTTCAAACTCTTTCCAACCAATCAAGCTCTCGTCGATCAACAGCTCATTGGTGGGCGACAGATCCAGGCCGCGAGTACAGATTTCAATAAATTCTTCTCTGTTGTACGCAATACCGCCGCCCGAGCCGCCCATGGTAAAGCTTGGTCGAATAATCGCGGGGAAACCAATAGAGTCTTGGACTTGCAGAGCTTCTTCCATACTGTGCGCAATGGCCGAGCGCGGCGTAGCCAAACCGATACGCTTCATGGCCTTATCGAATAACTGGCGATCTTCTGCCATATCGATAGAGTCTTTGGTGGCGCCGATCATTTCTACGCCGTATTTAGCCAGAACCCCTTCGCGATCCAGATCCAGCGCACAGTTCAGCGCGGTCTGGCCACCCATTGTTGGCAGCAAGGCGTCGGGACGCTCTTTCTCAATGATCTTGGCAACGGTTTCCCACACCACTGGCTCAATATAGGTAGCATCGGCCATCGATGGATCGGTCATGATAGTCGCGGGATTCGAGTTTACCAAAATAACCCGGAAACCCTCTTCGCGAAGCGCCTTACACGCCTGCGCGCCAGAGTAATCGAACTCACAGGCCTGGCCGATAACAATCGGACCAGCACCGAGGATGAGGATGCTTTGAATATCAGTTCTTTTTGGCATAAGTTCTAATCATCTGACTCTGTGCTTCGTTACAAAAAGTCGGACGTCGGAAGCTGGACGTCGGACGCTAAAGTCGGGCGCGATCCTGTTTTTTCTCATCCGACGTCAGACTCCCGACGCCAGACCAGCAAAACTGCATACAAAACCGCGAGGCCGGACTTTCTACTCAGCCTGCTTAGAGGCTTTAATCAAATCTATAAACTGATTAAACAGGGGCGCAATATCATGGGGACCCGGACTCGCTTCAGGGTGACCCTGAAAACCGAATGCGGGGATATCGGTGCGCCGAATTCCCTGTAGCGATCCATCAAACAATGATTTGTGGGTCACTTCTAAATTCGCGGGCAAGGAGGCTTCATCTACCGCAAAACCGTGGTTTTGACTGGTGATGTGCACAACCTTAGTCGCTAAATCTTGCACCGGATGGTTGGCGCCGTGGTGACCGAATTTCATTTTGACGGTTTTGGCACCCGAGGCCAAAGCCAGCAACTGGTGGCCTAGGCAGATCCCGAATACCGGTAGACCTGTTGCTAAAATCTCTTTGATTGCCGCAATGGCGTAATCGCATGGCTCTGGATCGCCAGGACCATTAGACAAGAACACGCCATCAGGCTTCATCGCCAATACGTCGGCAGCCGGTGTTTTGGCCGGCACAACCGTCAGGCGGCAACCGCGATCGGCGAGCATGCGCAGAATATTGCGCTTTACGCCAAAGTCGTAGGCCACAACGTGGTAGGGCAATTCGGCGTCGGTGAGACTGCGAACGCCTTCACCCAGCTGCCAGCTGCCTTCGCGCCACTGGTAGGATTCGGTGGTGGTCACTTCCTTCGCCAGATCCATACCTTTTAAGCCAGCAAACTCTTTCGCGAGCTGCAAGGCCTTGGCTTCATCGATATCGCCAGCCATTACACAACCACCCTGGGCGCCTTTGTCTCGCAAAATACGAGTTAGGCGACGGGTATCAATATCGGCTATGCCGACAATATTGCGGGCTTTTAAATAATCGGAGAGGCTTTGCTCACTGCGAAAGCTGCTAGCAGTCATCGCCAGATCGCGAATCACCAAGCCGGCAGACCAAATCTCAGTCGCCTCTTCGTCTTCGCTGTTCACACCGGTATTGCCGATATGGGGATAGGTAAGGGTCACGATTTGGCGGGCGTAGGAGGGATCCGTTAAGATCTCCTGATACCCGGTCATCGCGGTGTTAAACACGACCTCGCCAACCGAATGCCCTTCGGCACCAATAGCGATGCCCCGAAATATGCTGCCGTCTTCGAGGGCAAGTATGGCTGGAACCGTCAAGACTACCTCCTGGATCAAACTTGCGGCCGAGAGTTGCCACCGACTAACGCGCCGGAACAACAACCTAGGGACCACAGAGGAAAATACGCGTGCAAAAAAGCGAGATGAAGACGTACTTCACCTCGCTCCTTGCGGGGATACGGAGCTTATAAAGCCCGGCACCCTAATCTGATGCGCGATTTTACGCGAAACCACCCCCGCCCGTCCACCGCAATAAATACCAGCAATCGTGACCGCGGCGGCATTTCAGCCAGAGATTCGGCTTTTAAGCGCTAAATTTGCGTATTTTACTTAAGCCCCAACACATCTTGCATATCGTAGCGACCCGCAGCCTGCGCACTCACCCACGCTGCCGCCCGCACTGCACCACGGCCAAATGACATGCGCGAGCTGGCTTTATGGGTAATCTCAACCCGCTCGCCCTCAGCAAAGAAAGACACCGTGTGATCGCCCACCACATCGCCGCCACGCACGGTGGCAAAACCAATGGTTTCGCGCTCGCGGGCGCCGGTTTGGCCTTCGCGACCATACACTGCGACTTTTTCCAAATCCCGCCCCAAGGCATCGGCCACCACATGCCCCATGCTCAAGGCGGTGCCCGACGGCGCATCAATTTTATGGCGGTGATGAGCTTCAACAATTTCAATATCAACATCGTCGCCCAAGACCCGCGCCGCCATATCCAGCAATTTAAAGCACAGATTCACACCGGTACTAAAGTTAGACGCCTGACAAATCGCAATCGGCGCAATAGCCGCCTCAAGCTCGGCTTTTTGCTCGGCATTAAAGCCGGTAGTACCAATGACCATGGCCTTACCCGCAGCGCCGCACAGCTGAGCATTCGCGAGCGTGGCTGCCGGCACAGTAAAGTCGATCAGCACGTCAAAGTCGGCGAGCACCGAGCTCAAATCACCGACAATGGCGACGCCATTTTTACCCAAGCCCGCCAACTCACCGGCATCAGCGCCAAGCAAAGAGCTCTCTGGCCGCTCAATGGCTGCCGCCAATACACAGCTCTCATTGAGCGCGATAGCCTCAATAAGAATTCGCCCCATCCGCCCTGCGGCACCCGTTACTGCTACTCGTACTGTCATATTATTCACCACACCTAAATTTCAATTGTTCTTGCTGGTATCAGCACTAGTACCGGCACCATTTACCGCCAAGCCATCTTCTTCAACGGCCATATCCCGCACGCTGGTCGCCGCCAAGGCGGCATCCAAAGCGTCATCAATTGCCTTGGTCACTGCGGCCACCCCTCGCACCGGCCTGCGCGGTATACCCAAACCCAGCATCGACGCGGTACCTTCGCTACGCACTGCATCAAGCACCTGTTTTAAACTGGTTTTTTCCAGCGGCGCATTGGGCAAGTAACGGGGCGGCTCCTCGCTATTTTCAGTAATTAAACCGGCCTCTTTTAGAGCGCGCAACACCCTTGTTACGCCCTGGATTTGCACTCGCAGGCGCAGCACAAAATCGCTGGCAGAAAAAGGATTCCGCGCCCTGTAATGACGCTGGGCAATCACGGCCATAATCTGCAGCGCCAAGGTTTCCCGCTGCTTAATACTTAAATCACCGCTGCGCCGCGTTGGCGCCACATACTCTGGATGCTGAACATAAAACGCAACACTGCTACCCACCAGTAAAATCAGCCAGCTAATATACATCCACATCATAAACAAAATCAGAATGGCAAAGCCCGAGTAAATCGCGTAAGTACCACTGCCACTGGCCGACACCACTACACTGCCAAAACCCCAACCTAGGCTCTGAAACAAAACCCCCGAAACCACCCCCGCAACCAAGCCCGCCCGCACCGTAACGCGAGTATTGGGAATGAACATATAGAAAAAGGTAAAGGCCGCAATAATCATTAAATAGGGCGCGGCTTCGGTCGCGAACTTGATCAAATACTGTACAAAAGGTAGCTGCTGGCTAATCGCCTGCACAAAACTGCCACTGAGCACACTGGCCGACAAACCAATCGCCGAGAACACCAATAATGGCCCGATCAACATCACGCTGCCGTAGTCGGCGAAGCGTCTGCCAATACTGCGATACTGATCAAGGCGCCAGATGTAATTAAAGGTGCCTTCAATCTTTTGTATCAACGAAATGGCGGTATAAAACAATAGTGCCACACCAAAAGTACCGAGCACGCCGATTTTTACATTATCAATAAAGCCAATAATTTTATCGGTTATCTCCACCCCTTGCGCACCCATGGGCGCCAGAAACTGGAGCATGATTGGCGCCAATTGCTTATTGTGCATACCAAAGGCTTTGAGCACCGAAAAGCTCACCGCCAGCATCGGTACCAGCGACAGCAAAGTGGTGTACACCAAACTCATGGCACGCAGGGTTAGCTCGCCCTTGGCGAGATCGTCGAGCACCACGTAACCATAGCGCAGCAGATGAATCAGTTTGCGGCGGGGAGCTGAATAATCTGCCACCTTTTCAGACCACAGGTAGTTCGCGACGAATTGATTAAGGGTCTTGTCCATACTTATTTCCGCGGCTTTTATTTGCAGCCCAGAATGGAGAAAAACAGCGGGGAAGTCGAGGGCAGATTCAGCAAATCAGCCCTCGAGCAAGATTGACGAAATCAGATTTTCATATCGTCAAAAAAGGTTTTTACACCGTCAAACCAGCTTTTTGCGCGGGGCGATTGTTTATCGTCACCGGCAAGACTGGCCTGCAGCTCTTGCAATAGCTCTTTCTGGCGTTTGTTTAATGACACCGGCGTTTCAACGGTCACCTTGCAAATTAGATCACCAGTACTGCCGCCACGCACCGGAGTAATACCCTTGCCACGCAGGCGGAAGGATTTTCCAGTTTGAGTCTCGGCTGGAATTTTAAGCTTAACCCGTCCTTCTAAGGTTGGCACATCCAGCTCACCACCCAGCGCCGCATCGGCAAAACTGATTGGCACATCGCAATGTAGATTTTTGCCATCGCGCTTAAAAATCGCGTGGGGGCGCACCTGCATTTGCACATACAGGTCACCGGCTGGGCCGCCATTAGGACTGGCCTCACCTTCACCGCTCAAACGAATACGGTCGCCAGTATCAACGCCAGCAGGCACTTTCACCGACAGGGTTTTGGTCTCTTCAACGCGACCCTGGCCGCGACAGCTAGTACATGGATCGGCGATGATAGTGCCGGAACCACGACAGTGCGGACACGCTTGCTGCACCGCAAAGAAACCCTGCTGCATGCGCACCTGACCAACACCGTTACAGGTGCTACATGTTACTGGCTTGCTGCCTTTTTTCGCGCCGCTACCATCACAAGGCTTACAGGCAACTAGCGTAGGAATACGAATCTTGGCAGTGGAACCGTGTACCGCCTGTTCAAGATCAATATCGAGGGTGTAGCGCAAATCAGAACCGCGCTGCGGACCGCGCTGGCGACCGCCGCCACCGCCGCCGCCGCCAAAAATATCGCCAAACACATCACCGAAAATATCGCTAAACCCAGCTCCACCGCCACCGCCGCCACCGGCGTTAACGCCCTCATGACCGAAACGATCATAGGCCGCGCGCTTCTCCTCGTTAGACAGCACCTCATAGGCCTCGGTGGCCTCTTTGAAGATGTCATCCGCCTTGGGGTCTTCGGGGTTACGGTCGGGGTGGTTCTTCATCGCGATACGACGGTAGGCTTTTTTAATATCCTTGCTGTCGGTATCTCGCGACACGCCCAGAATTTCGTAATAATCTCGTTTTGACATAGCTTCGCTTCACGCTAGACGGGAGGCGGGAGACGCTTTTTAAAACGCCGCCCACTACCCCTATAAATGATTCTACCCTTCATGCCAAACGGGAGATCGCAAAACACGCTGACCTTGGCCTTTGCGTCTTCCGTCTCCCGTCCAGCGTTACACCCAAGCGAGGCATTGCCCCGCGTCGAGTTTACTTCTTGTCGTCGTCTTTCACTTCTTCAAACTCAGCATCGACCACGTCATCTGCGCTGCCGCCAGCTTGGGCGTTTTCAGCGCCACCTTCTGCCTGGGCTTGCGCTGCTTGTTCGGCATACATTTTCTCTGCCAAACCACCAGACGCTTCGGTCAATTTCTTAGTTGCCGCTTCAATCGCTTCAAGATCATCGCCTTTCAGCGCCTCATCAACTTCGGTCAGCGCTGCTTCGATCGCCGCTTTTTCTTCGTCAGAAGCTTTGTCGCCAGCTTCTTCTAAAGTTTTGCGAGTCGCGTTAGCCATGCCTTCGGCCGTATTGCGCGCAACGACCAGTGCTTCGAACTTCTTATCAGCTTCGGCATTGGTTTCAGCATCGCGCACCATTTGCTCGATTTCTTCTTCGCTCAGACCACTTGACGCGGTAATGCGAATAGACTGCTCTTTGCCGGTTGCCTTGTCTTTAGCAGACACGTGCAGAATACCGTTGGCATCAATATCGAAAGTAACTTCGATTTGCGGCAGACCACGTGGCGCAGGTGGAATGTCGGCCAAATCAAAACGACCCAGCGATTTGTTGGCGCTAGCTTGCTTGCGCTCGCCCTGCACTACGTGAATCGTTACTGCTTGCTGGTTGTCATCTGCGGTTGAGAACACCTGTGATTTCTTAGTAGGAATCGTGGTGTTTTTCTCAATCAGGTGCGTTGCCACGCCGCCCATGGTTTCGATACCCAAGCTCAGCGGAGTAACGTCTAACAATAATACGTCTTTTACTTCACCAGACAATACCGCGCCCTGCAGAGCAGCACCCATGGCAACGGCTTCGTCGGGGTTTACATCGCGACGCGCTTCTTTACCAAAGAACTCAGTAACCTTGGTTTGCACCAAAGGCATACGCGTCTGACCACCAACCAAAATAATTTCGTCAATTTCAGAGGCAGACAAACCAGCGTCTTTCAGAGCTACTTTCATTGGCTCTAGTGAGCGAGCAACCAAATCGCCAACCAGCGACTCCAGCTTAGCGCGGCTCAACTTCACAACCAAGTGCTTAGGACCTGTTGCATCGGCAGTGATGTAAGGCAGATTGATTTCAGTCTGCTGGCTAGAAGACAGCTCGATTTTGGCTTTCTCTGCTGCTTCTTTTAGACGCTGCACAGCCAGTGAATCGCCTTTTAGGTCGATGCTGTTTTCTTTCTTGAACTCTTCCGCCAAATAATCGATCAGGCGCATATCGAAATCTTCACCACCTAAGAAGGTGTCGCCGTTAGTCGACAGCACTTCAAACTGGTGCTCGCCGTCTACCTCAGCAATTTCGATAATAGAAATATCAAAAGTACCACCACCTAAGTCGTATACCGCAATAGTGCGGTCGCCTTTAGATTTATCCATACCGTAGGCCAAGGCCGCTGCGGTAGGCTCGTTGATAATACGCTTTACATCCAAACCGGCGATACGACCAGCGTCTTTAGTCGCCTGACGCTGAGAGTCGTTAAAGTAAGCAGGAACGGTGATAACCGCTTCGGTGACTTTCTCACCCAAGTAGTCTTCAGCAGTCTTTTTCATTTTCTTGAGAATTTCCGCAGAAATCTGCGGTGGCGCCATTTTCTCGCCTTTTACTTCTACCCACGCGTCGCCGTTATCGGCTTTGCAGATATTGTAGGGCACCATTTTAATGTCTTTTTGAACTACGTCGTCTTCAAAACGACGACCGATCAAACGCTTCACCGCATACAGGGTGTTATGCGGATTGGTCACGGCCTGACGTTTAGCGCTCTGACCAACCAGAATTTCTTTGTCGTCGGTATACGCAACAATCGATGGCGTGGTGCGCGTACCTTCTGCATTCTCGATAACTTTAACCTTGTCGCCGTCCATAACAGCTACACAAGAATTGGTGGTACCCAAATCTATACCAATTATTTTACCCATGTTAACTCTCCAATTTACCTAGTCGCCGCTGTTGGCGAACACTATGTCTTGTTGTCAGATATTGGCCCTTATCCACATATTTCAAGGGGACATAGAGCATTTTTTACACAATATATAAAAATTATTCCGGCGCTTTAGCGACCACCACCATGGCTGGGCGCAATAGACGACCATTCAAGGTAAAGCCCTTTTGCATTACATCCATTACCGAGTTTGGCTCGGCATCTGGGTTGGGCACCATTGCTATGGCCTGATGAAACTCAGGGTTAAACGGTTCGCCCAATGGATTGATCTGCTCAACCTTATGGCGAGCCAAAGCGTCGAGCATGGATTTATTCGTCAGCTCCACCCCTTCAATCATCGGCTTTAATGACTCATTGCTCATATCGGCTGAAGCCAAGGCGCGGTCGAGGTTATCGGCCACCACCAACATATCGCCAGCAAACTTCTCTAGAGCAAACTTGCGGGCGCTCTCTGCGTCTTTCTCGGCGCGGCGACGGATGTTTTGAGCATCAGCTACAGCGCGCAGCGCCTGCTCTTTGGCGTCTGCGGCGGCCTGCTTGGCCTCCTCCAACTGCACCTCAAGGCTCTTTTCTTCAGCCTGCCCAGCCTCAACATCATCAAGCGCATCTTGAATCTCGCCAACAATTGCCTCTACCTGCGCATCTTCATCTTGCAATGCCGACTTATCCTGATCTTCTGCCACTTCAGTCATCTCCGTCATACTCTAATTTCTTGCGGCAGCAAGGCCGCGCTGACTGGGATATGGGGCTTTAGCCGTGTTTTTCAAGGCGGCAACAAAGATTTTTCAACAAGCCCTCACAGACACTTGCTCGGCCCCAGTATTTTACTGTATAAATATACAGACAATTTTCCCACACCCACCGTGAGAGAGCATCATGCTGAGCCACCTCAACATCAGCAACTACGCCATTACCGAAAGCCTCGACATCGAACTGCACCCAGGCATGACCGTACTTACCGGCGAAACCGGCGCAGGCAAGTCGATTATGCTCGACGCCCTTGGCCTCGCCCTCGGCGACCGCGCCGACAACAATATTGTGCGCCCCGGCGCCGACCGTGCCGACATTCACGCGCTCTTTGATATCAGCCAAATTACCGGTGCAATAACATGGCTAAAAGAGCGCGAACTCGATGACGGCAACGAATGCATGTTGCGCAGGGTTATCACTAGCGAAGGCCGCTCCCGCGCCTATATCAACGGCCAACCGGTTACCCTGCCAGCCATTCGCGAACTCGGCAATTTACTCATCGACATCCACAGCCAGCACGCCCACCAATCGCTATTGCAAAAGCCCTATCAGCGCGAATTACTCGACGCTTTTGCCGGCACCAGCGCACTGGCCCAACAGGTTAGCGAGCACTGCAGCCAGTACCAGCGCAGCAGTAAAACCCTCGCCACACTCGAAAGCAGCGTGGCCGAGCAAAATGCCCAAGAGCAACTACTCCGCTATCAACTCGAAGAGCTAAACCGCTTAAATTTACAGCCCAACGAGCTAGAAGAACTGGAAAATCAACAGAAGCAGCTGGCAAACGCCGAACAAATTCTCGCCGCCAACCATCACAGCCTCCAGCTGTGCCGCGAGGGCGAAGTTAATGCCATGGGAATTTTGCATCAGGCCTTATCGTCACTGAATAGCAGCCAGCACCGCTGTGCCGCCCAAGAAAATGCTGCCCAGCTAATGGAAAGCGCCCGTATTCAAATTGAAGAAGCCGCCCGCGAGTTACAAGTGGTACTGGATGGCACCGAACTTGACCCCGACCGCTTAATTGAAATTGAGAGCCGCCTAGACGCCATTTACCAAACGGCCCGCAAACATCGCCTGCAACCTGCCGAATTGCCAGCCCTGCACGCCTCATTAGCCGAACAATTGGAAGGCCTCAACGCCAGCGACGAGAAATTAGAGCAACTGCGCGCCGAACAGCGCAAATCTTTGCAAGCTTATAACGACAAGGCCACGACGCTCAGCGAAAAACGCCGCAAAGCCGCCGCCACCATGAAAAAAAGAGTAGAAGAACAACTGCGCGCGCTGAGCATGAAGCACTGCGAAGTCGACTTTGCCCTACATACCCTCAGCGACGAACCCCACAGTTGCGGCCGCGAAGAGGTTGAAATTCTAATTAGTACCAACCCCGCCGCAGCCAAAGGCCCACTCAACAAGATCGCCTCGGGCGGCGAGCTGTCACGCATCAGCCTTGCCATTCAAGTCGTTACCGCCCAAGTCGCAGCCATACCTACCATTGTCTTTGACGAAGTAGACGTGGGCATTGGTGGCGCCACCGCCGAAATCGTTGGCAAATTGCTTAACGAACTCGGCAAACGCAGCCAAGTACTGTGCGTTACTCACCAGCCCCAAGTTGCCAGCCAAGGCGATCATCATATTCGCGTGCAAAAAGTGGGCGACAAAAAGCACCTGCGCACCGAACTGCAGCCACTAAAAGATGAACAAAAAATAGACGAAATTGCGCGAATGTTAGGGGGAATAGCGATTACCGAGAATACCCTAGCCCATGCGCGGGAGATGCTGGGGGTAAGGCATTAGTTCGTTCGTCGGATGCCGAGCGTCTGACGTCGGATGCTAAATACTCGCACCTGCAAGCGTGACGAAAGTTGCTTGAGGTTACGGGTTTTAGCCTTTCCGTCCGACTTCCGACGCCTGTCGTCAGACTAGCCAATGTCGGATGTCGGATGTCGGATGTCGGATGTCGGATGTCGGATGTCGGATGTCG
>NZ_JARGNU010000010.1 GCF_029212375.1 Zhongshania sp.
AGAATTCAGCAATGGCCTGGCCTATAGGTATTTTTCTACAGCCTGAACGCCGCCAACAGGCGAGCATTTGTAGTGGAGCCGAAGGCGCAACGGAAAATGGGTCGCACTGCCAGCCTTGTTAAGCATTTTTCGCACCTTTAATTTGAAATTCGATAGCAGCTTTAACGGTTGAAGGTTCAACATCATAGCCTACAGCTTTATCGCCGCTCCAGTTCACGCCCACCAATAAACCGTCCTTCTCCAAGCCAGCAAGCCACTTAGTTCGAAACACTTCCCACGAAAGCTCAAAAATCACAAATCCTAAGTATGCATCTACGTTAGCTACAATCTTCTGGGCTCTTGACCGCGAAGACCAGAATGGCATGGTTCTCTTTACGTTGTCCCCCAACGGAGCGGGAACGCCCGCATCATCTTTGATGCCAAAAATGACTAAATTTTTAGCAACATCTTTATAAAAGGCATCTGCATGTAGTGACGATTTACTCATAACTTCTCATGATGCTTAACAGTATGGACTTCCCTTCGTTTACTAGGCAAATTGATGATCTGAAAATCAGAGACTGACCGCTATTGTGACGCTAGAGCCATCCACATTGCGCATGTAAGCGGCCACTTCCTGATCTGGTAATTAAGCGGACGTTCAATCATGACGTCAATTGATCGAAAGCGGAGGTTTGGAAGTAACAGTATTTCGTTATTAGGGGATATTTCTACCGTTTTAGGCTTTACTCATAGTGAGTCCATAGCCTCAATACTTTGATCGCTTTTTCCTCTTCCAACACTTGGTATACCAAGCGATGCTGGATGTTTATTCGGCGAGAATAGGCGCCCGCTAAATCCCCAATTAATTTTTCATAGGGAGGAGGATTTTGATACGGGTTCCTTTCGACAATTTTCAGCAGCTCCTGAGCCTTATCCTTTAGCCCGGACGACGCTAGTTTTCGCGCATCTTTTTGAGCCTGTTTAGTGAAATAAAGCGTCCAGCTCACCAATCAAGGCTCTTACTACACTTGTCGAGTTCGACGTCCATACCTTCTCGGATAGATTCGCGCATACTGGGAATGGAGAGCAGATGAAGTGTCTCATTGACGGCATTCCAGTCGTCTTCCGACAGCAAAACTGCGTTGCCCCTCTTACCAGTAATAATAATAGGTTGGTGACTTGTAGACGTTTCATCTATCAGCGCGTAAAGCTTGGAACGAGCTTCTGTGGCATTAAGTGTGGTCATAGCTTCCTCCATATGGTCGAAGCGTACGCCGTTACGTACGCAGCGTCAATCCGACCTATCGTTCCGCGTACGACCGAGACGTCAGGGAATGCCTGCTTTGTATATGTATTAGAGCATTTCGAATGACTGTTATTGTGACGCTAGAGCCTTTTATATCACTGCTAAGTCTGTATTTGGATTGAAAGATGCTTCGGTGACTATCCATTCAGCGTTAGATGTCTTCAAAGTGCTAGGTCTCTGGCGCCTGAACAAGCTTGTTCAGCGCTGCGCACCGATCCTCTCTTATATGGCTTCGCAGTAACGCTCTGGATGGTTGTATCCATCTAGGCATGTTGATTGTGTGCTGTTACTTTAATCTTTCTGTGTAGGTTTCAAAAATGAGGTTTGCGCTCAGGCCAGTGACTTTAGTCTTACCCTAACTTTGAGTATAATTGTCGGTGGTTCGATATACGCACTTGGAGAAATAGAGGGTATTTTGCACTTCTATATGGCAAAAAGGCAGGAGTGGCCAATCTGCTACCTTACGGTGGCCTAGAGCTTACCGCTGGGTGGGATCAAAGTCAGTCCACACAGTGTTTGGTGACGCTAGCGATCGGTTATAGGGGGGGATAAAAAAAGAAATGACGCCGTATATATTACTACTGAGTACGCTGATTTTTATTTTTTCATCGATTGGACTGCTGAGAAATGTCAATGAAAATAAAGATACAGTGTTTAAGATCATGGGGCCATTTGCATTTTTTATCCCAGGGGTTCTAACTCGAAATGGGAATTTTTTTTTGGTAATTGCGATTACTTCTGTTATGACCGCTATTTACTGTTTTTCTTTGTTGGAAAGTTTATAAAGTAACGAAAATGAAATCAGCGACTGACCGCTGTTGTGACACAAGAGCCAAGCACACCAAGTATCTGAGCGGCATTTCCTGATCTGGCGACAAACGGGCAAAACGAATTCAAGCAACTTATTACCAGTCTTTACTGCCACTTCATCGTAAGGTCTTTATGCGACTGCGCGCAGTCACGCAGATAAAGATTTATTAGGCTTTGATAGGGTACACCCTTGTCCTCCGCCAAGCCTTTAAAATACTCGATCGTATCTTCATCAAGTCGGATGGTTACCTGCTTTTTTAGCTTTTTGGCGTAGGGGTTTGGTTTGGACTTCGAGAAATCATAGCTGTCACGCATTTTTAGCACCCTCATATACTTTTCGTTCTGTTTTGTCTGCCTTTCGAGCGGAGATAATACGAATAAATTCGCCCTCTCTTACACAGTGACAGACGACCAATAGACGAGAATTGATACTCGTGCCAAGCAAGATGAATCGATCTTCGGTTTCTGAATGGTCTGGATCTGCGATAAGGCGGGCGAACTCGTCAGTAAACACGGTTTTAGCCTCATCGAATGAGATGCCGTGCTTTTTAACATTAGAGGCATCCTTACTAGGATCCCATTCAAATCGTAGATGAGCCATGCCCTAATTGTAACTACACTGTATTTACAGTCAAGAGCTTAGAACGATACTGTCCAAATGGCTTGACCATGTTAAAACAGCGGCTGACTGTTTTTGTGACCTTAAAGCCAGACACATTACGCGCTAAGGCTGCATAGGGTTCTAAATCAAATTCAAAATGACGGTGTTCAGGTAGCCGCAGTTATGCAAACTTAGCGGATAAATCCCCACTGTTGTTTAAGCCCTTGCGTCGGCAGACTCGTTTTTTATTAAGCGCTAAGCGCGCCTTAAAAATGGCTCGCCAACTGCACCCACGGCGCCTTGCCCGCTTGGTGGTAAATACGAAAACGACTTACGCCCGCATAGGGCACATTGATGCGGGTCATGGCGCCCATGGGCATGCCCAGAAAATGGCACATCATTACCCGAATTACCGCGCCGTGCACCACCAGCAGCACCGACTTGCCCTGATGCTGTTCTACAACCGCATCTAGCTCAGCCGTAATACGTTGGCAAAAATCTGGCATGGCCTCGCCATTGGGCGGGCTCGCCTCGGCGGGTGATTCCCAAAATTCCGTCCACGCCTGAGGAAATTGCTTTTTGGCCTCTGCGTGAGGCAGGCCTTCCCAGTCGCCAAAATGCATTTCGCGGAGATTGCCCTGCACTGTTATTTTGGTGGCGCGCTGGGTAGATAAATCTTCTGCAAAGCGCAGGCAGCGCTGCAACGGCGAGCTAACAATGTGGTCCCAGTGCACTTCGCCCAAGGCCGCGACTTTGTCGCGCATTTGCTGCCAGCCTAAATCGCTTAGCGCCACATCGGTGCTACCGCGAAAAATTTCGCCGCCTTCGCAGGCGCCATGACGCAGTAAATCGATGTAGGTTTCTGTAACCTTGCTCATTTATGATTCGCCATTAAATTTAAAAGCCGCCAACGCTTAATCGTTGCCGCGGCTTACACCGGCTTGTTCAAAGCTGGCCATTTCGATTTGCAAACGGCAGGCCGCTTGCATTATTGGCAATGCCAAAGCTGCGCCCGTGCCTTCGCCCAAACGCATATCCAATTGCAATAGTGGCTCGGCTTCTAGCTTGGTTAGTAAGCGGCTGTGGCCAGGCTCTGCTGAACAGTGTGAAAAGAACAACCAGGGCCGAATTGAGGGGTTGATTTTTACTGCCGAAATAGCCGCTGCAGTGCAGATATAGCCGTCGACCAATACCACAATACCGCGCTGAGCGGCGCGAATATAGGCGCCGGCCAAAGCATTAATTTCATAACCGCCAATGCGCCGCAGCACCTCAACGCCATTTTTCATATGGGGTAAATGACGGGACATGGCGCGGGTGACAACGGCTGCTTTTTTCGCCAAAACCTGATCGCTAATACCCGTGCCACGGCCCACCATTGCAGTGGCCGACAGGCGAGTGTGTGCGACCGCCAAAGCCGCGGCGGCGGTGCTGTTGCCAATACCCATTTCGCCGCCAATAAACACATCGATGTCGCCAGCCTGATCAATAATATCGCGGCCCACGGCCAAGGCTTCTTCGCACTGTTCTAAAGACATGGCTTCGGTAACGCACATATTTTGGGTGCCCGCCCCCACCCGTAAGTCTTGCACATTGGGCAGGTCTTCTAACGCGTAAACCGTACCGACATTCACCACGGTAAAATCAATGCCCATCGACTTGGCCAAGACGCTAATAGCCGCGCCGCCATTGGCGAAATTGCGCACCATTTCCGAGGTAACCGTTTGCGGGTAGGCAGAGATGTCTTCGGTGGTAACGCCGTGGTCGCCAGCAAATACCGCAATTAAGGCCTTATTAGCGTGGGGCTCTAAGGTGCGTTGAATCGCCGACATTTGCACCGCAACATTTTCTAGGCGACCAAGGGCGCCGCGGGGTTTGGTTAAACTATTTTGCCGCGCAATTGCTGCCGCCCGCATCTCTTCGTCGGCTTCCGGTGCCGCTTCCTCGTACCAATGACTCATATCAATTCCCTTATGCCCTATTTTTTAAAATTTGTTCTAAGCCTGCGGTAACAAACACCACTCTATCCGCTATTGCGGCAATGTCTTGGTGCAAGCGCCCAGCCTCATCCACAAACCGGCGGGTCAGCGCCCCCAAGGGTACTATACCCTGCCCCACTTCATTGCTGACTAACACAATATGGCCCGGCGCTGTTTGTAAGGTATGCAAGAATCGCCCCCTTACCTGCTGCCAGCTATCGTCATCTTCTTTGGCCAGCCAATTACTTAGCCACAAGGTTAGGCAGTCCACCAATATAGCTTTATCCGCAGCGGCGTGTTGGAGTATCGCTGCAGACAAGTCTTCTGGCGCCTCTACAGTACGCCAATCATCAGCTTGGCGCTGCTGTTGATGGTGGTTTATCCGCGCGGCCATCTCGGCATCACCTGGCGTTGCCGTAGCCACATAAATGCGCTGCATATTGGCGGCGCGCACCCGCTGTTCGGCCAATCGGCTTTTCCCCGAGCGGGCGCCACCTAAATACAATTCCAGCAAGAGTAAACTCCACAACAAGGCCGAGACTGCCACCGTTTAGCGATCTGACGTATAGTAAGCCGCATATTCTACAAGACTGGGCTTGATTGAGGGAAATATGGGACATCGATTATCTAAGATTTACACGCGAACCGGCGATGACGGCACCACAGGGCTGGGCGATGGCTCACGTATAGACAAAGATCACTGCCGTATGGAAGGCATTGGCACCATCGACGAAGTGAACTCTATTATCGGTTTACTTATGGCTGAGCTACCCCCAGCAGACCCCTACTCGCCCTTACTAGCCCGCATTCAACACGATTTATTTGATTTGGGCGGCGAGCTGGCGGTACCGGGTTACACCATGATTAGCCCCGAGCGTATTGATGAATTAGAGACTAGCCTCGACCAATTAAACGCCGACTTACCTCCGCTAAAAAACTTTATTCTGCCTGGTGGCAGCAAAGCCGCCGCGCTCTGCCATATGGCCCGCTCGGTGTGTCGCCGCGCCGAACGCTGCGTGGTGGCATTGAGCAAAACCGATGACGTTAATGCGACAGGACGCAAGTATTTAAACCGCTTGTCGGATTTTTTGTTTGTGATGGCGCGCTTGCTGGCACTGCGCGATGGTGGTCAGGAAGTATTGTGGGTGCAGGCGGATAAGCGCTAATAGATACGTCGGAGGTCTGGTGTCAGACGTCGGACAAGCGCTTGGCCCCTACTTTTAAGCTCGGACTTTGTTGCTTCTAAATAAGCGCAGCGCATGCCCTTAAGCATCCGACATCAGCCCCCCGACGCCAGACTATTTATTCTCCCCACAACCACGCGGCGCCGCGTACGCCGCTGCTATCGCCGTATTTTGCAGGCAAGAGTTTAGTTACGCAGCGGTCGCTAAAAACATAGTCATGCCAATACTGGGGTACTTTTTCGTAGAGCATAGCAATATTAGAGAGCCCGCCGCCCAGCACTATTGCGGCGGGGTCGACGATATTAATCACTACCGCAAGCGCAGAGGCGAGTTGTTGGCAGTAAACATCTAACACTGTATTGGCTAGCACCTCGCCTGCGCCGGCACGCTTAACAATATCGGGCACCAATAGGACATCACCGCCCGCGTTGCGGTAGCTGCGCGTTAAGCCCGCGCCGCAGAGATAGGTTTCAATGCAGTCTGCCCGACCGCAGTAGCAGGGCCGGCCTTCATTTAGATAGGGCATGGGGGTGTGTCCCCACTCGCCAGCAATACCATTGGCGCCAACCAGTACCTGCTTATTAAAAACAAGGCCACCCCCCGTACCCGTGCCAAGAATAACCCCAAACACGAAGTTGTAGGCTGCGCCGGCGCCATCGACCGCCTCAGACAGAGCAAAGCAATTGGCGTCGTTGGCGAAACGTACAATTTTTCCCAGGCGAATACTAAGATCCTCGCGCAGCGATTCGCCATTGATACACTGGGTATTGCTGTTTTTCATTCGGCCGTTTATCGCCGATTCGGCGCCAGGCCCTCCAAGCCCAACACTGGCGCGGCCACCGGCACTACGTTCTAGGCTAACGACTAAATCTGCGATGGCGTCGAGAATAGCGGGATAGTTTTGCGGGGTGGCGACCCTCTCCTTGGCGAGCACAATTCCCTTGGACGACAGCACCACACCCTCAATTTTTGTGCCGCCAAGATCGATGCCCATTTTCATTGCCAACCCCTACTTAAGCAAATACGGTAATAACTATAGCAGCTGTAATACCGCCACCGCGCAAATCCAGCACAGCAAGCTGCGCGACAGTAAATGTTGCACCGCCAGCAATTCATCGGCAGCAGATTTTACAAATTGCTCACCATCAATTTGGCCCTCTGGCACAAACGTTGGCAGCGCCTTCATACCAATATTGTCGAGCACTTCGGCACTGGGCTGTTCGCTGCGCAGATGTTGCCGCCAAGCACTGATACCGGTGTCAAAATTAGCGATAATGGCAAAGGCCAAACCCAATAAGCGCACCGGTAACCACTCTAAGTAGAACAACGCATTTGCCGCATGATCGCGATCTTGCTGCGGCTGTCGCTCACTACCTGCCAGCATAAATAATAAACGATAGGCCAAAGCCCCTGCGGGACCGAGCAAAACAAACCAAAAAACCACCGCAAACCAACGCTCAAAGCCCTGATAAAACACGGCCTTGCGTACGCTGGTATGCAGTTGCAGGGCATTGTCGATACCGCTCTCGCAGAGTTCAGTGCTAAACCCCCGTCCGTGCTGGAATGCCCCCTCTAAATCACCTCGCAACCAACTATTCAAATAGAGCTTTAGCAGAATCTGAAAATCACCACGGCCCAAGCTGTATAACAAAATAATCACACTGAGCAAAAATGCGGGCAACCCAAACAGCAACGGGCTGAGCATCCAGACCAGCACAAATACGCCAATTACCGGCAAGCCAAACACCAGCAACAAGCGAACGGCGCTGGCCGGTATCTTGTTGGCCACTAATTGCAGCCGCTCAAACCACGCGTCTTGCTGCACAACACCGCCGCTACCCCAAAACTGCACAGCCGCCCAAGCAATTAAAATTGCAAAAAATTCCATGGTTTATTCCAATGCGTTTTTATAATAAGTCCAATCAAAGGCTGCGCCGGGATCCGTTTTTCGGCCTGGCGCAATGTCATTATGCCCAACTATACGCTCAGGTGTTATCGCCGGATAAGCACGGCGCAGCGTATGGCTAAGGGCTATAAGCTCGCGGTACTGCGCGTAGGTATAGGGAATATCGTCGCAACCCTCAAGCTCAATGCCAATACTAAAGTCATTGCAGTTCTCGCGGCCAGCAAACTGGGAGACCCCTGCGTGCCACGCGCGATCGGCAAATGACACAAATTGGCTGACGCCGCCCCGCCGATCTATAAATAAGTGCGAAGAAACCTTAAGCCCCTGTAAATCGTCAAAGCTAGGGTGAGTATTGCAGTCTAAGCAGTTGGTAAACAGTTCGTGAACGTGGCGCCCCCCAAATTGGCCAGCCGGTAAACTAATATTGTGAATGACCAGCAAACTAATATCGCCAAGAACTGGCCGATCATTAAAATTGGGCGAGGGATGCTTGGCAGCAGGATTAAGCCAACCGGCGCTATTTATGGTGTACATGCCACTACCGCGCTCTTAACTGTGAAGTGTCATAAAGAAATACGACAAAGGACACTGCCAAAACTCATTGCAACAAGCACTTGCAAAGCAGCTTGGCCAAGATTACACGGAATGTGGTGGGGCTGTAAAATACAGACTTAGAGAGGTTTGTCTTTCATATCACGCAAATTACTAATGACGGACTCCAGTGCGCGGTCAAACAGGCGGTCATCTTCAATCAACAATACCGACTTCTGCCGCAGCGCTAACTCTAGCTCATCGCGATTAAATTCAGCGACCTTAATCCCTGAGCGGTTAACAAAAATATAGCGGCCAATGCCATTGATTACGGCGGCCAAGCGGCAGCGCAGCATTTTGCCGTCGCTCTGCCTAAAATCCACCCAATTGCCCACCCGCAAAGACTGCAGCCGAGCAGCTGATTCTTCATCGTTGTTGATAGTATTAGCCACACTATCTGCAGTGGCTTGCTCATTAGTGGCAGTACGCTCTGAGTCGTCACTGCCGCCATCGAGACTTTCGGCCAACGCCGCATCCAAGGCCGCAATATCTGATTCAGACGGAACTACTGGCGCAGGCTCCACTGGAGGCGCAATCTCTTTCCGGCTTAACTTGGCAAGATGCAAACGCTCCAACTGCTCGAACCACTGCGCTGTTTCAAAATTATTCAACGATACCCGATTAAAGCCCAGCCTCAGGGTTTCAACCAGTAGCGGTAAGGTCGCAATTAACTCATTGCGATGTCCCGCCTCATTCGAGGGCAATACGCTCCACAACAAGCGGTTTATTAAGCCGGTATCTTCCGCGAACCGCTCGCTGTCTTTACCGTGCTGAATATAGCTAAGGAACAACACCTTGCTCCAACCTAACTGCAGTATTTTAGTCAGCACTGGCGGGCAATCTACCCCTGCCAAGCGGATTTCAAGCACACCGGCAATATACATGCGCGCCGCTTCTGCCACGGCCCGACCATCTTCGGTATCTACCGTGCGCCGAGCAACCAGCTCGGCCCGACGCTTGGCCTTTTCATTAAAAGTGAGAAATTCTTCATGCGCATCTACAAACACTTGGGTATCAACACCAAAGTCGCGCAATACCCGCATCACCACTTTTTCAATTTCGCGGTACAAGGGATCTTTGTCAACGCCAGCAACCGGCGACCAGCCAATACCAGCACTCACTAAGGCGCTAAGTAATTTGCGAGCTGGATGTTCTTCGTGGGCAAAAAAGCCTTTGTCGAGCATGGCCATTTTTAAAACGGGGATTTGCAGCCTAGCGATTAAGCCTTTTAAAGGCTCGGCGAGGCCGTCGCCTTCTAAAATATACTGAAACAAAGCGCCAACAAAATTAATGGTATCTTGATCGCGCTGGTAGCTAAGTGCCGACGCATCGGTACTCGCAACCCTTATCACTTGCGAAAGGCGCGCAATGAGCTTTTGCGCGATCGCCGTAAAATCAACACCGGCTTCACCGTTCATCGAAATTTGCACATTAAACTGCGCAAACTGCTCATTTTGCATGTCTTGCAGGGCAACCATAAACGACGGTTTGGATACCGCGGCTTTTGCGCTGTTTGCGCCAGGCTCTTTACTACCGCCTAACATCGAATCAAAAGCGTCAAACAACTGGGTAACCAGCTCTGCCGACTGAGAGCTTTCCGCTGTGGGCTTAGCATTAGAACGTTCGGTAGGTGCCGCATCCGCGGCCTTCCCAAGCTCGTCCTTTGCCGCTGCTTGTGGTTTTGTCGCCAACAACTCAACTGGCAGCCCTTGCGCTTCTAGTACCGGCACGAGCACCGAATAAAGGTCGCCAAAGGCAGTGATAATCTGAGTATCAAACAGTTTGAACAAGACCAGTCTAGCCTTGATATCAACATCTAAGCACTGACAAGCAATACCAAGCGCAGCGGCTATTTTAGCTGGCCCCATTGGCAGTTCTTTCGCCGCCACAACAGGGCCGTTGCTTCCCTGCTGCCAAGCGGTACACAGCACCCATATTTCTTGTAGAAACCGGCGCTCAGCTTTTTTCGCCATTCCTTCTAGCGCCACTAACTCTTCAAGCGCTTCAGACTCTAGCAAGCGAAGTTTGGCTTTACCGCTCTCTAGCGAATTAGCCTTGCGACTAGTACTACCTAGAAAATGAAAACCTTGAACAAAGGACTCGGCAAAGCCCACTTCTATGGCCTGCCTGTTCACCCGAATTTCACGCATGGCATCAAAATACAGGTGTTGCTCACGGGCATTGCTCGCCTCGTCAGCCAACTCAAACAGGGCATCGTCAACATCGTCTAGCAAATTGCAGAGACGATCATTCAGAAACAAAACACATTTATCACGAATCGCGGCGAGTGGCGCGGACAAGGTAGCATCAGTCGTAGTCGGCTCTCGCCGCGACTGTAAATCCACTACCTTTGGTGACTGGTCAACCATAATGCTTTCGCCAAAATTTGAAGTAAACGCAAGAAATATAAAACGTAAGCCACTGAACTGTCGAGCAAAAGCACAACAATGACTCAATATTCATATGAATGACATAGTTATACGGCAAACAGCCCCCAGCTCGCCACTGTTACAACTACTTACTTGCCCAGCCAAACACCATGAAAATAGGCAGGCCAAGCCATGTGCTGGTAGAATAGCGGCGCTCCGAATTATCTTGCCAATAACCCCGGAAATTCAACATGCAGTTATCAGCCCAATTACAGCGCGACATCACAGAAACCGTGGCCTTCGCCCTAAAAGAAGACATTGGAAGTGGCGACATTACCGCCCAGCTTATTCCCGTTACCCAAACCGCCAAAGCCCGCATTATTACCCGGGAAAACGCAGTGGTTTGCGGCACCGAATGGGTGAACGAGGTATTTCGCCAAATTGATAGCTCCGTCACAATTCGGTGGCATGTCGCCGACGGTGACACCGTTATTCCCGACCAATTGCTGTTTGAACTAACAGGTTCGGCCCGCTCACTGCTCACCGGCGAGCGCACCGCCCTCAACTTTTTACAGCTACTCTCTGGCACGGCAACCATCTGTAACAGCTACGCCAACATCGTCGCCCACACCCAAGTGCGCCTGCTCGACACCCGCAAAACCATCCCCGGCCTGCGCACCGCCCAAAAATACGCCGTAACCTGCGGCGGCTGCCACAACCATCGTATTGGCCTATACGACGCATTTCTTATAAAAGAAAACCACATCGCCGCCTGCGGTGGTATCCCCGCCGCGATCAGCGCCGCACGGGAAATCGCCCCCGGCAAACCGGTGGAAGTAGAAGTAGAAAGCTTGGCTGAATTAGAAATTGCCCTAGCCGGCAATGCCGACATCATAATGCTCGACAACTTTAGCTTGGCAGATATGAAAACTGGCGTAGCACTGACGGCGGGAAGAGCCAAGCTGGAAGCATCTGGAAATGTAGATACCACTACCTTGGCGGGCATCGCCGAAACCGGCGTAGATTATATTTCGATAGGTGCGCTAACCAAGCATGCGCAGGCGGTGGATTTATCGATGCGGTTTAATCCATAAATACTTTTTTATTGTGGTAGCGGATAAGGCTAAACGCCTTATCCATCAAATCGGGATCGGCGGGTTGCGCGCTAAGCACCGCCCCATTTTTTTGCAGTAGATTACCCGTCACTTTTTGGCAGCGCTGCAGCTTATTAATGTCGGGCAATAACTCACCGTACTCTATTGCCACGCAATCTTGCTGAATCCCAGCACAGCCAGCACCTTCAACATAGCAGATGGTGTCGTTTTTCCGCACCACAATATCGCCCTGTTTCATCATAATAGCCCAAGGATTTTCGACCGTTTCAAATAAATTTTTACCCACAAAAAAGTCGTCGTAATCCTTTATTCCCAACATATTAAGCACTGTTTCGGGCAGGTCTATTTGACTAGCAGTATCCGTCAACTCCACTGGCTCTTTAATGTCTGGATGGTAGATCAATAAAGGCACTCGGAAAAACTCTTCATTTTTTTGTATTAACGACTTATTTTCCTCATCGTCAAAAACCCAAACACCATGATCTGCAGTAATCACAACTATCGTATTATCGTAGAGCTTAGATTTTTTAAACGCCGCCCAAAACTTACCTAAAGCGTAATCCTCATAGAAAACGGCATTTTTATAATTCTCATACACTTCCGATGCATTTTTGGGATTAGCGTGTTCTGCTACTGGCACAGATATACCCCAATCCCAACTATAGGGATAATGGCTACTAACCGTCATGAAATGTGCAAAGAATGGTTTATCACCTTTTGAAAGCAACGTATCGAGCATAAACTGATACATATACTCATCTGAAATACCCCAGCCGATTTTTGGTAACGCATTTGCATTCGCGCCGTCTTCTGGAAAATACAAATGTTTAAAACCAACAAGGGGTAAAAACTCATCTCGGCTGTTAAATAGCGAAGTATTCCCGTGAAAATAAGATGTATCGTACCCTCGCTCTGCCAAAATTTTTGGCAAACACTGCAAGCTCTTTATTTTATCAGTAGACTTTGATATCGGCGGCGCCGCATTCTGATCAAAAATTCCGCACCAACTGGCAACTTCACCTTTTATTGTGTAATTGCTATTAGCGTAGAAGTTTTTTGATACGACCAAGGATTTAGCAAGCGCATCAATATTCGGTGTTAATTTATCGTCATTTCCGTACTTACCAACTAAAGAAGCCCTTGTTGACTCAAGGACAATGTAAATAACGTTATACGCTTGCTGCTTAAATAAAACTGACTCTCTATCTTTCACTGGCAAATTTAAACTAGTGAATATATCGGATGCTAAAACCTCTTCACTCTCTACCCCCGAATTTGCATTATCAGAAACAAAGAATGCATGTAAAGGGTGAACATAAGATGGCTTCAGTATTGAGATATTAAGTTTGGCATACGATTCAAGCGCAAAATTGGCCACAAAACCAAACACCATCGCGACCAACAACAATACTAATCCAGCAACATAGGCGGGTGCTCCACGTCTTGCTGGCTTATGATAAAAGAAAATTGATAGAGCAACAAAAAAGCAATTAAGAATAAAGAGGTAGATGCTTTCACGTTTATATTGAAAGCTTTCTAACGACTTTAGGGCAGCAACAATATCGCCACCAAGACCGAGTGATTCGTAATTATAAAAAGACTGGAAATACTGAAAATACCACCAATTACTAACACAAATTAAAAAAGAAAAGCACGTAAAGCCGGTCAAATACAATGCAAAGGTGACTCGTCCAAATGGAATTAGCAGATACGCCATAGCAAGGCCTAACGTAAACACCATGCAATCACTAAGCAATCCTAATGGGTTCGGATTAAGAAAACCAAAATAAGAAAAAAATGAAGTACCAATCAGTGATAACAACAATGCTATTCGAAATATCAAGCGAACATTACACCTATAAAAAATTTCCGTAAAAAAAGGGAGCCTAAGCTCCCTTTTTCGAAATAATAGCTATTTCACTTACTAATTAAGCAACATACTTAGCCGCGGCATGAACCAGGCAAGTATTGCTTAGGAATAGTTGTACCTGTACCACCACAAACCCACTGGAATACCGCTTGACCTTTATTAGCATTCCACGTCATTGCCGTTTTATTAGTAGCAGTTGCAGGAAACAGCGTCAAGACATCAGCAGAACTAGGAGTTAATTCAGAGATACCTTGTGCAGTTACAACAATCGCGCCGTCAGCGGTAGTCGCAACACTTTTAACGTATTTAGATGAACCACCTACAGCGCTAGACTCACAACCCCAACCATTCAGAGTAGGAGTTACTTCACCAGATTGATAGTACTCAGTTACTGCCGTCCGACAAGTAGACGCGGCCAATACAATTTCTGACACCTTAGCGCGCACGGTATAATCCTGATAAGCAGGAAGCGCAACCGCGGCCAAAATACCGATAATCGCAATAACGATCATCAGTTCGATTAATGTAAAACCCTGTTGAACTTTTTTCATTGTTTTCTCCAAGCGAACAAAATTTAAATTGTTTGACGATTGAGAATTTACCAATCAGATCTAACTGAGCATTTACCATGCCAGTATTTTTAGCTCTGAAACCCTTGCGTTCATCGCAACGAATGCAATTTCCAACAGAAAAACTAGCTCCTTACCGGCACTAACTGACACTTTTTGTCAGTTCTGCTACTAAAAGTGGCCCCACCCAAGCAAATGGCAAAGCACAGTGCCATGTAAAAACTGGCCTTGCCGTGGTAAAAGGTACCATCGGTTAAACCATGAACGGCAAGCGCCACAACAATAGTAGTCGCGCTTAATATCTCAGCACTAATCGACGAAGCCGACACCCGAAGGCGGACAAAAGCCTGCCGGAGAGCATATAAAAATAGTGACAGAAACAGCGTTGCTCCCAGCACCCCCCACTCAACTAAAAACTGAACTATTGCATTGTGCGGCATGGCGGTATTTCGCCATTTACCAGGAATAAATAAATAGCTCTGCGAGCCCAGCCCCAAAAACCAATCATCGCGAATAGCCGCAAGCGAATACAGCCAGATGGTCAGCCGACCAGACGACAGCCTATCTGCATTTTCTGCTGCAACCGAGCGGCCAATCGAATTTGAAACACCATTCCAGCTAAAAGCGGCCGCAAAATGCGCCGCAATTACGGCGCAAACCACAACACTCAGCGTTATAACGAGTAATCGACGATCAATTATGAGCTTTTGTCTTACCCAAACAAACACAACACCTAGCGCGACGAGCGCCGACAGCATCGAACCTCTGCCACCCAACCAGAACAGGCAAGCAGCCACTAAAAATAAGGCTGCGCCAATAAAAATTCGTTGCCGAGACAGCGGTTCACTTAGCAACAAAAAAGCACCCGCCAGCACTGCTACGAGCATATTGTAGCCCGCATGACGCGCATGACCCACAAAGGGAAAACGACTAAACCATGCCGCGGATGAATGAATTCCCACGTCGGAGCTGAAATGCCAAACTGAAATAGCCTGCATAACCACAAAGGCATTACTTAGTAGAAGAACATAAAACACCAAACGTAGCGGCGGCTGATATAGTCGCAAATAGACTAGCAAGCTCAAAAAGAAGAAAACATGGAGTATAGTTTCGTAGTATCGCGCCCGGCCGGTACTTAAATACGCTAAGTTATAAGGTGACAACAACAAAGATAAGGTGATACTAAATAGCCATGCGCCTAACAACACACTCACAATAGGCCGAGATTTTATCAATGTCACAAAGGGCTTTACACCCACACCAACGACACAAGCGAGCACAAACACCAGCTCATGTAACATAACGATATGGGAATTGCCCAAATCCCATATTCCGGTTGTAATTGAAATACTGAACAACAGTGCCAGCAATAACAAATACAGCACTGAGCCCGGCCGCGTGGTATCTAGCCCAAACACCGTCCGATTTGACTCAACAATCATATTAGCAACCTTATAATAGAATAAAATTCAGTTTCACAGCAGTAGTGCAAGCCCTTGAAAACCATCATGCCCAACACCCCTAAGCCTTTTGCTCCAAACAACCTAGCAAATTAAGCACCAAATAACGGTAGACTTCTTCTTCTTACTATTTAAGGCTACACTGTTTAGTCTATTAGGTTTGAGAATCTAAGCTACAATCAAGGTATAAGACCTTGATTTGCGCCAACTCTCTAAACAAATTTTACACAGGCGACACATGAACAGCTCTGCAATTCCTTTAAACGGTTTAGCCCGACGACTGGTATACGATGAAATACTAGACGAGGCCACCGTTCGCAAGGCCCAAGAGGCCGCCCAAAAGGATAAAAAAAGCCTAGTTACCCACCTTGTTAGTAAAAATCTAGCCGATGGTGTGCGTATAGCCGAGATTGCGGCGGATGAGTTTGGCATTCCCTTCCTTGACCTCCGCTCTTACACCACCGAGCTGTCGCCCCAAAAAATCATCGACAACAAGCTAATTAAAGCCCACCGCACGCTTCCGCTGTGGAAGCGGGGTAAGCGCTTATTTATTGGCATGTCAGATCCAACCAACCTCCACGCCCTAGACCAAATCAAATTTCATACCGGCCTAACAACTGAGCCTATCGTTGTTGAGGAGTCGGCGCTTAACATCGCCATTGAAAAGTATCTTGCTGCCCAAGAAGAGTCTCTTGCCGACAGCCTTGGCGATATGGATGACATCAGCCTCGAAAACCTCGATATTGAGGCAGTAGACGAGGATGGCGGCGGTGAAATTGAGTTAAAAGGGGCCGACGAAGCGCCGGTTGTTAAATTTGTAAACAAAGTATTGCTAGATGCCATTCGCGGCGGCGCTTCTGATATTCATTTTGAGCCTTACGAGAAAATCTACCGGGTTCGGTTTCGCACTGACGGCATATTACAGGAAGTTGCTCGGCCACCCTCCAGCCTAGGCTACCGGCTCGCGGCACGTTTGAAAGTTATGTCGCAAATGGACATATCTGAACGGCGCGTACCCCAAGATGGCCGGATTAAGATGAAACTGTCTAAAACCCGCGCCATCGACTTTCGGGTAAACACCCTGCCCACATTATGGGGAGAAAAGGTGGTATTACGGATACTCGATCCGTCATCAGCGCAAATGGGTATCGACGCACTGGGTTATGAACAGGTACAAAAAGACCTGTACATGAAAGCCCTCAACCAGCCCCAAGGAATGATTTTAGTTACCGGCCCCACCGGCTCGGGTAAAACCGTGTCGCTGTACACCGGCCTGAATATTCTAAACACCCCCGAGCGGAATATCTCTACGGCAGAAGACCCAGTCGAGATCAACCTTGAGGGCATTAACCAAGTTCACGTTAACGCCAAGGTTGGCCTTGGCTTTCCCGAAGCGCTGCGTTCGTTCTTACGACAAGACCCCGACATTATCATGGTGGGTGAGATTCGCGATTTAGAAACCGCAGAAATCGCGATTAAAGCGGCGCAAACTGGTCACTTGGTGCTGTCTACCTTGCACACCAATAGCGCCCCAGAAACCCTAACCCGACTCCTTAACATGGGTGTACCGGCGTTTAACGTGGCGACTTCGGTTAGTTTGATTATTGCCCAGCGCTTAGCGCGACGTTTATGCAAAGAATGCGCTATTCCCGCCGATGACATTCCAAAGCAAACGCTGTTAGACGAGGGGTTTTCTGAAGATCTGTTGAAAACAGCTAGAATCATGCATCCGGTGGGCTGCGAGCACTGTAACAATGGCTATAAAGGCCGCGTCGGTATTTACGAAGTAATTCGCATCACTCCCGATATATCTCGTATTATCATGGAGAACGGCAACTCCCTAGCCATAGCCGCTCAGGCGCAAATAGAAGGCTTTAATAATTTACGCCAGTCTGCGCTAATGAAATGCGCGCAGGGTGTTACCAGCCTTGAAGAAGTTAACCGAGTTACCAAGGATTAGCGATGGCAACTGCAGCAAAAAACGAGACGTTTGTCTGGCAAGGTGTAGACAAGCAGGGTCGCAAAACCCGCGGCGAACTTAACGCGCCCTCTTCGGCTATTGTTAAAGCCCACTTACGTAAACAGGGTATTGCTGCAAAAAATGTTAAGAAAAAGCCCAAACCACTTTTTAGCAATAAAAAGGCGATAAAGCCGGCCGACATATCAATCTTCACTCGCCAAATGGCAACCATGCTAAAAGCGGGCGTACCGCTAGTTCAAAGCTTTGACATAGTGGCCGAGGGTGTTGAAAACCCCACCATGCAAGAGCTCGTTATTGACATTAAAAACGACGTCTCCGCTGGTGGTGGTTTTGCTGTTGCATGTGCAAAGCACCCCAAGTACTTTGACGACCTTTTTTGTAGCCTAATAGCATCTGGCGAATCCTCGGGCACACTAGAAATCATGCTAGACCGAGTGGCGACCTACAAAGAGAAAACGGAAGCTCTAAAAGCAAAAATCAAGAAAGCACTTACCTACCCAATCGCAGTTTTAGTTGTAGCCGCTATTGTTACAAGTATTCTGCTAATTAAGGTTGTACCTCAGTTCGCTATCACCTTCGAAAGTTTCGGCTCCGATTTACCCGCCTTCACCAAATTAGTAGTCAGCATGTCTGAATGGATGCAGGCCAATTGGTATATCGTTTTAGGTGGAGCTATCATTGCGGGATTTTCTTTTGGTAAAGCAAGAGAGAAATCTCAAGCGTTCTCTGACTGGGTCGACAAAATGATGCTTAAAATGCCAATTATAGGCGACATTGTCTTTAACTCAGTTATTGCGCGATTTTCTCGTACGCTGGCAACAACCTTTGGTGCTGGGGTGCCGCTAGTTGACGCGCTCAATTCTGTTGCTGGCGCAGCTGGCAATGCCGTCTATGGCAAAGCGATACTCCAGATTCGCGATGACGTTACCACTGGCCAAACACTTTACTCCTCTATTAAATTTACAAATTTATTTCCCAGCATGCTCCTACAGATGGTCTCAATTGGTGAGGAATCTGGCTCCCTTGATGACATGCTCGACAAAGTCGCCACCCACTACGAAGAAGCGGTAGATAATGCGGTTGACACCCTAACCGCATTATTAGAACCCTTGATTATGTCGGTACTAGGTGTGCTGGTAGGCGGGCTGATGATCGCTATGTATCTACCCATTTTTATGCTCGGTTCGGCAATGTAACATGTCGAATTATTGTCACTACAAGGCTCTCCCCCAGCGGGGATGAGCACTCCCCCTAAAGCGAGTAAGTCATATGAGTTTTTTCGAAGCCGCCGCGAATTTTCCGCTGCTTCTTATCGCTTTTTTTGGTCTCTTCGGCCTTCTGCTTGGCAGCTTTTTCAATGTAGTGATTTATCGCCTGCCCAAGATGATGGAAGCCACATGGAAGCACGAGTGCAAACTATTACTCAGCGAGGTCGATGACGCCGAAGAGGTTACCCCACCGCAGTTTAATTTGGCAATTCCCAACTCCCACTGCCCACGCTGCAATGCACCCGTTAAAGCTTGGCAGAATATTCCAGTATTAAGCTATGTAATGCTGCGCGGGCGCTGTGCATCGTGTAAGGCGCCAATTGGTATTCGCTACCCAATAGTGGAGTGCGTAACCGCCCTGTTAACAATATTCCCGCTACTGATGTTTGGCTTCACGCCCTACGCCTTTGCGGCGATTTTGTTCAGCTGGATTTTGCTCATTCTCACCGTGATCGATATTGACCACCAACTGTTACCTGACCAACTTACCCTGCCGCTGATTTGGTTGGGGTTGTTATTCAACAGTATTACCGGCAGCATTCCCCTGCACGACGCGGTATGGGGCGCCATGGCGGGCTACTTGTCGCTATGGTCGGTATTTTGGCTGTTTAAATTATTAACCGGCAAAGAGGGCATGGGCTATGGTGACTTTAAACTGCTCGCGGCGCTCGGTGCTTGGTTGGGCTGGCAGTATTTACCGCTGATTATTCTACTGTCGTCAGTAGTCGGCGCGGTGTTTGGCGGCGCGGTAATGATGCTTAAGCGCAGTGACAGTTCAACCCCAATGCCGTTTGGGCCTTACCTCGCTGGCGCCGGCTGGATCGCGCTATTCTGGGGAGAGGCACTGATCGATGGTTACCTGCAACTCGCCGGTATTCGCTAGGCGCCAATAAGTTATTCAAGTTATGAGCAAACTCGTTATAGGACTAACCGGCGGTATTGGCAGCGGCAAAACTGCCGCATCAAACCGCTTCGCTAAATTGGGTATCGGCATTGTCGATGCCGATGTTATTGCCCGCGAAGTAGTTGAACCCGGCAGCACTGCACTACAAAAAATCGCTGCGCACTTTGGCGACTCGCATCTGCTCGCCGACGGCCAGCTGAATCGCGCGGCACTACGGCAAACCATTTTTGCTGACCCCGCCGCTAAGCAATGGCTAGAGTCATTACTCCACCCCCTGATTGCCTCAGAAACCCAGCGCCAATTACAGAGCGTACAAAGTGCCTATGCGATGTATGTGTCGCCCCTGCTAGTGGAAAGTCAGCAAAAACACATGTGCGACCGATTAGTGGTAGTGGACGTGCCGGAAACCGTACAGCTGAGCCGGACAATTTCCAGAGACAATAATGAGCAAGCACAGGTAGAGCGAATTATTGCCAGCCAAGTCGATCGCAATAGTCGCTTAGCCGCCGCCAGCGATGTTATTGATAACACCCAGAGTTTGTCGCAGTTAGATGAACGGGTAAGCGAATTGCACCAACAATTCCTAAAACTCGCGGCTGCAAAATCGTAAGCCTCGCCAATCATTTCTAGGAAAATCCTTTGCTATGAATTTAGACCAAAACAAAGCCGCAGCCCGCACAGTGCCCTGCCCGCAATGCAAAACAGAATTGGTATGGGATACAAATAACGCCTTTCGGCCATTTTGTTCAGAGTCCTGCAAAAACCACGATCTAATCGCATGGGCAAATGAAGAGCACAACATTCCTGGCGACTCATTACACGATGACGTTTTGAGTAGAGATTTAGAGCAGGATTTTTAAGGGGAAAACGGAGCACAAATTAAAGCGGATTTAAACAGCTTCGGCACACTGAATGGCGTCAACAATGGCGACATTGGCCGCCGGAAACACGTAGTCAGAAAGTGATTTTGGGCTAACCCAGCGTAGCGGCTGACCTTCGCGGCCAACGGCATCGCCACTAAACTTAGTGACTAGCCATACATCGAGAAACACGGTTTTATCGGAATAATCATGATTGATTTCGATTAGTGAACGGCAGCTCGCCAACTCAATATAAATCCCAAGTTCTTCGTGTAATTCGCGTGCCAGCGCCTCGCTAACACCTTCGCCAGCCTCGACTTTACCGCCAGGAAACTCCCATAAGCCACCTTGGTGGGCCCCGTTCGCACGACGGGCAATAAGAATATCGCCCAGCGGATTAAGGATCACCCCAACGGCAACATGGACTCGTTTATTAGCTGCGGTATTCGGCATTGATTTTGACGTAGTCGTAGGAGAAGTCAGTGGTCCATACCGTTTCGGCATGCTGGCCGCGATTCAAATTGATACGAATGCGGATTTCAGCCTGCTTCATAACCGCTGCACCCGCCGCCTCGGTATACGACTCGGCGCGACCACCGTGCTCGGTAATCAGCACATCGTCAAGGTGAACGGTTAGCGCGGCAACATCGAGGGAATCTACACCGGCACGACCAATAGCGGCCAGAATACGCCCCCAGTTTGGATCGCTGGCAAATAATGCAGTTTTCACCAGCGGCGATTCCGCCACCGCATAGGCAACTTTTAGGGCTTCGCTTACATCATTGGCGCCGCTTACTTCTACGGCAACAAACTTGGTAGCTCCCTCGCCGTCGCGCACAATGGCGTGGGCCAACTCCAAAAATACTTCGTTGAATATTTGCTGAAGCTTATCAAATACAGGACCACTGGCCTCACAAAGCTGCTCGCCACCGGCGCGACCAGTTGCAACCAGCACGCAGGCATCATTTGTTGAGGTGTCGCCGTCGATGGTGATGCGATTAAACGATGCATCCGCAGACTGATCCAACATTGCTTGTAGAACGTTTGGCGCAATATTGGCGTTGGTCGCCACATAGCCAAGCATGGTCGCCATATTCGGCTTAATCATGCCCGCACCCTTAGAAATACCGGTGACGGTAATAGTGCGGCCAGCAATGTCGATTTGGCGAGACGTCGCTTTGGGGCGAGTGTCGGTAGTCATAATGCCGTTTGCCGCACGTTCCCAACTGTCAGCAGAAAGCGCAGCAACAGCAGCCGGCATGGCGGCAACCAATTTATCTACGGGCAATTTCTCGCCGATAACGCCTGTGGAGAATGGCAGTATTGCAGAAGGTTCTAAACCCACGAGTTCGGCCAGTGCAGCGCAAGAATTACGGGCATTAAGCATACCCGCTTGACCGGTGCCGGCATTGGCATTACCAGTATTGATCAGTAAATAACGCGGCGACGTACTGGCCAAATGTTCTTTGGCCACGGTAACCGGCGCGGCGCAAAACGCGTTTAGGGTAAACACCCCTGCAACCGACGCGCCTTCGCACAACTCAAAGACCACGGTGTCGATGCGGCCAACTTTTTTAATCCCCGCACTTGCCACCCCAATCCGCACACCGTCTACAGTGTGAAGAACTGGCAACTCACCAGAACCTACCGCCATGCTTTTGCCTACCTCAGTCTAATTTGCCGTGACATTGTTTGTATTTTTTGCCGGAACCACAGGGGCAAACTTCATTGCGACCGACTTTACGAGTGTCGCGCACAAAGGTCTCTGGGCTAGTACTGCTATTCGCATTGGCAGCTGCATCGTTCTCTCCGGCCTCGTCCTCTAAAGACAGACCGCTGGATTCGGCATGCTGAAATTCCATTGCGCGCTGCGCCTGCTCTTCACGACGCTGACGCGCCAGCTCTTCTGCACTCTCGTTTTGCTGGAGACGCAGATGCGAGAGGAAGCGAATCACTTCGAGCTTTAAGCTGTCGAGCATTTCTTGGAATAGCTCAAAGGCTTCGCGTTTATACTCTTGCTTGGGGTTTTTCTGGGCAAAGGCGCGCAGATGAATACCGTGACGCAGATGGTCCATGGTCGCCAAGTGCTCTTTCCACAAAGTATCTAACACTTGCAGCATGATATGACGTTCGATTTTGCGCATATCCAAGCCAACCTGCGCGCACTTGGCCTCGTAGGCCTCGCTGATCGCTTGGTTGATTTTCTCGGTCAGCACTTCTTCATTCACCGAACGATCTTCGTCCAGCCAAGTTTGCAGAGGCAGCTCTACTTCAAAATCGGTGTGCAGACGACGTTCCAGTCCAGCCACATCCCACTGCTCTTCCAAACTTTGCGGCGGAATATATTCGCGCACCACATCGCCCACCACGTCGTGGCGAATTGCGGCGAGCATATCGCTGATATCATCAGCTTCCATTAACTCATTGCGCTGCTGGTAAATAATTTGGCGTTGGTCATTGGCCACGTCATCGTATTCAAGCAACTGCTTGCGCATATCAAAGTTGCGGCCTTCAACTTTGCGCTGGGCCTTTTCAATGGCGTTAGACACCATGCGGTGTTCAATCGCCTCGCCTTTTTCAAGACCCAGTGCCTGCATAATGCCGCGCACTCGGTCTGAGGCAAAGATCCGCATTAGGCTGTCTTCTAAAGATAGATAGAAGCGCGATGCACCAGGATCACCCTGGCGGCCAGCTCGACCACGCAGCTGATTGTCGATACGGCGCGACTCGTGGCGCTCGGTACCAACAATATGCAAACCACCGGCCTGCATTACTTTCTCGTGGCGTAATTTCCACGCCTCGCGCAGCTCGCTAATGAGCTCTTCAGAGGGGTTTTCGTGGTGGGCAATTTCTACGTCTACATTGCCACCCAGCACAATATCGGTACCGCGACCGGCCATATTGGTTGCAATTGTTACTACGCCTGGGCGACCCGCTTGAGCAATAATTTCTGCTTCTTGCTCGTGGTATTTGGCGTTGAGTACTTTGTGAGGAATGCCCGCTTTTTGGAAGCGCGAAGACATTTCTTCAGACGTTTCAATTGACGCAGTACCGACCAGTATCGGCGCGCCGGTTTCCATAATGGCTTTTACGTCTTCGACGATGGCGTCGTATTTTTCTTCTTTGGTCAGATACACCAAATCATTGGCGTCGCGACGCGCACTAGGCTTGTTGGTGGGGATAACGACCACATCCAAACCGTAGATTTGCCGAAATTCAAAGGCTTCGGTATCTGCGGTACCGGTCATACCGGCCAACTTATTAAACTGACGGAAATAGTTTTGGAAGGTGGTCGATGCCAAGGTCTGGCTTTCGGCCTGAACCGTGACACCCTCTTTGGCTTCGATGGCCTGGTGCAAGCCCTCAGACAAGCGGCGGCCCGCCATGGTCCGACCTGTGTGCTCGTCGATCAATACCACTTGGTCATTCTGAACAATGTATTCAACATTGTTATGGAATAGTACGTGGGCGCGCAACGCGGAGTTCACATGGTGCAGCAAATTCAAATTACCGGCCGAATACAGGCTATCGCCCTCGCTCAGCAGGCCGGCCTCAATCAACATATCTTCAACCTGTTGATGGCCTTGCTCGGTCAATTCAACCTGGCGCATTTTTTCATCAACAGTGTAGTGACCGTCTTCATCAACGGGCTGACCAGCCTCATCTACTTCGCTCTCTTTAAGCGACGGGATAAACAGATTAATTTGCTTGTAGAGCTTAGAGCTGTCTTCCGCTGGTCCAGAGATAACCAGCGGGGTGCGCGCCTCATCGATCAGGATGGAATCCACCTCATCGATAATCGCAAAGTTCAGGGAGCGCTGGTAGCGATCTTCTATGGCGAAGGCCATATTGTCGCGTAAATAATCAAAACCGAATTCGTTATTGGTGCCGTAGGTAATATCAGCCTGGTAGGCAGCGCGCTTCTCTTCTGGATCTTGACCAGAGCGGATAACACCCACGCTAAGACCCAAAAATTCGTAGAGCGGCCGCATCCAGTTGGCATCTCGCGAGGCGAGGTAGTCATTAACGGTAACCACGAATACACCCTTGCCTTCTAGTGCATTGAGATACACGGCGAGGGTCGCTACCAAGGTTTTACCTTCACCGGTGCGCATCTCGGCAATAGTGCCTTCGTGCAGGCTGATACCACCAATAAGCTGCACGTCAAAGTGCCGCATGCCCATCACTCGGCGGCCCGCCTCGCGGCATACCGCGAAGGCTTCGGGCAACAACTGATCTAGGGTTTCGCCAGCGGCAAGGCGCTCGCGAAACTCCAGCGTTTTTGCACCAAGAGCAGCGTCATCTAGCGCAATCATCGCCTCTTCAAAGGTGTTGATCTTGGTCGCCACTTTGCGCATGCGCTTTAATTCGCGGTCGTTTTTACTGCCAAAAACTTTTTTAACTACTGCTCTAATCATGATGGATTCGTTACTGTTCCCGGGAGCAAAAGTCCCTAATCAATGAAGGCTCTAAAGCCGCACCAAGCTACATTGTCCGAATGAAATTCTGATGACGGCGCGACGACCACTACGGAGAATGATCCCGAAAATGCCGTACTTTTACCGATTGGCAAGACGTGGGCAATACCGTAACACCGAGGCGCAATATCGCATAGATGGGGGAATATTACCATGCTTCGACGAATCTCCGCCAAGCATGGTAGATAGTGATAATCAGACTGCCGCTACAGCGGCGGCGTAATTAATTGGCGCATCGGCGGGATCATCAAAGGTCACCCATTCCCATGCATCGGTATCTTTAATCAAGGTCCGCAAAGACGCATTATTCAAACCGTGGCCTGATTTAAAGGCTTTAAACTCGCCAATCAAGCTAGTGCCCAGCAAATACAAATCGCCAATGGCATCGAGCACTTTGTGCTTAACAAACTCATCCTCATAACGAAGACCTTCTTCGTTAAGGATACGGTATTCATCAACCACAATCGCATTGTCGACACTGCCGCCCTGCGCCAAGCCCTTAGAGCGCAGGTATTCAATTTCGTGCATGAAACCAAAGGTTCGCGCCCGACTCACTTCCTTTACAAATGAAGTGCTGGAAAAATCTAACTCGGCGTGGCCAACCCGGTCTTTAAAGACCGGGTGGTCAAAGTCGATGGTAAAAGACACTTTAAAGCCGTCAAAAGGGAGGAAACTCGCGACTTTATCACCATCTCTTACCGTCACCGGACGCTTTATACGAATGAATTTTTTCGGCGCATTTTGCTCTTCAATTCCGGCAGACTGAATAAGAAAAACAAATGGACCGGCGCTGCCATCCATAATAGGCACTTCCGATGAGCTGACTTCAACATAGGCATTATCAATGCCCAAGCCCGCCATTGCCGACAGCAAATGCTCGACCGTTGATACCCGTACGTCGCCATTCATTAAGGTGGTCGACAGAGTGGTATCACCCACATTTTCCGCGCGAGCGTGGATTTCAACAACGGGATTTAAATCGGTGCGCCGGAAAATCACACCGGTATCCGCTGGCGCTGGCTTCAGCGTCAGGTAGACCTTTTCCCCAGTATGCAAACCAATGCCAGTAGCACGAATGGTATTGCGCAAGGTACGTTGCTTAATCATGTTCACACTCACTCTATGGGCCGGACGGCTACATTTACAGGGGCGTACTTGTCTTGGTGCCAGCAAATTACTGACACCCCGCCCATGCTGTACCGGCTACAGCTAATTAATCAGCTTGGCGCCGCAGAAACGCTGGAATATCCAAATACTCCATGTCTTTGTCTGCCATTGGCGCCGGAGCCACTTCTCGCGCAACCGCCGCTTGCTGGTTGTTGCGCATAACAGTTGGCCGATCGAGCTTGCGATAATCATTGGAACGCGGCTCTATGGGCCGTGATTCAACTACTTTAAGTGGTATATCAGCGCCTATGCCATCGAGGCCAGTAGCAACCACTGTAACGCGCAATTCGTCGACCATATCGGGGTCAATTACCGTTCCAACAACGACTGTTGCGTTCTCAGAAGCGAATTCCTCGATAGTATCCCCGACATCGTTAAACTCGCCTAGGGACAGATCCAGACCTGCGGTAATATTAACCAAAATCCCGCGCGCCCCTTGCAAATTCACATCTTCGAGAAGAGGGCTGCGAATGGCGGCCTCTGCAGCCTCGCGAGCGCGATTTTCGCCAGTGGCCACACCACTGCCCATCATCGCCATGCCCATCTCTGACATCACGGTACGCACGTCAGCGAAATCGACGTTGATCATACCCGGACGAATAATCAGATCGGCAATGCCCTGTACTGCACCCAACAATACATCGTTAGCCGCTTTAAAGGCATCGAGTAAACTGGTGTTTTTACCCAAGACGGGTAGCAACTTTTCATTAGGGATCGTAATCAGTGAGTCAACGTGTTGACGCAGCTCTTTCATACCCTCTAAAGCCACCGCCATGCGCTTTTTGCCCTCGAAGGGGAAAGGCTTGGTGACCACCGCTACGGTTAAAATACCTAGCTCTTTGGCAACCTGCGCCACAACTGGCGCGGCGCCCGTACCAGTGCCGCCGCCCATACCTGCGGTGATGAACACCATATCGGCGCCCTGCAGTGCTTCTGCAATGCGGTCGCGGTCTTCCATCGCCGACTGCCGACCGATTTCGGGGTTGGCGCCTGCGCCCAAGCCCTTGGTAATAGTGGTGCCCAGCTGCAATACCGTCTTAGAGGCGACATTAGTCAGCGCCTGAGCATCGGTATTGGCGCAGATGAAATCGACACCATCAACATTACAGGCGATCATGTGCTTAACAGCGTTACCGCCACCACCACCGACACCCACGACTTTAATTACTGCGTTCTGAGGAACGTTATCTACTAGTTCGAACATTTGGTTTTCTCCCTTTTACATATTTGACCGTGCTGCCGGCACGGCCGCCCTACACCTTAAAAATTGTTTTGAACCCACTGTTTCAGGCTCGCTAAGAAACCGTTGCGTTTAACCCGTCCACGGCCGCCGTGCTCGGCCTGATGCTTGATGCCGTAATGCAGCAAGCCCACGCCGGTTGAATAAATTGGATTGCGCACGATGTCAGTTAAACCCCGCGCATCCTGCGGTACACCGATACGCACCGGCATATGAAAAATCTCTTCGGCCAGCTCAACCACGCCTTCCATCTTTGAAGTGCCGCCGGTCAGCACGATGCCCGCCGCGCACAAATCTTCGTAGCCACTGCGCCGCAGTTCGGCTTGAATTAGCGTGAATAGCTCGTCGTAGCGGGGCTCCACCACTTCAGCCAGCGCCTGGCGAGATAATTCCCGCGGGGCGCGCTCGCCAACACTGGGCACTTTAATCATTTCGCCTTCGCCCGCGAGCTGCGTCAGCGCGCAGGCGTATTTAATTTTGATCTCTTCTGCGTACTGAGTCGGGGTGCGCAGCGCCATGGCAATGTCATTGGTAACTTGATCGCCGGCGATTGGAATTACACCGGTATGGCGAATCGCGCCATCGGTAAAGATCGCGATATCGGTGGTACCGCCGCCGATATCCACCATGCACACACCCAGCTCTTTCTCGTCCTCGGTCAACACTGCGTAGCTCGAGGCCAACTGCTCCAGAATGACGTCTTCAACTTCTAGGCCGCAGCGGCGTATGCATTTTTCAATGTTTTGCACTGCATTTACGGCGCAGGTCACTAAATGCACCTTGGCTTCGAGCCGAACTCCAGACATGCCCAGCGGTTCTTTAATGCCCTCTTGCTCATCAATCACAAATTCTTGCGGCAAGATGTGCAACACTTTTTGGTCAGCCGGTATCGCCACCGCTTGGGCCGCGTCAATAACCCGATCTAAATCCAGCTGAAATACTTCGCGGTCGCGAATCGCGACAATACCGTGAGAGTTGAGGCTGCGAATATGATTGCCCGCAATACCCACATACACGCTGTGGATCTCGCAGCCGGCCATCAACTCAGCTTCTTCTATAGCGCGCTGAATGGAGTGCACGGTCGACTCAATATTGACCACCACCCCTTTCTTCAGACCGCGAGACGGGTGCGAGCCAATGCCTATAATTTCCAGCTTGCCGTCTTCGTTGCTCGAGCCAACGATAGCCACCACTTTCGAGGTGCCGATATCAAGGCCGACAATCATCCGGCTTGCGTGTGAACTAGCCATTGCTTTGCTTCTCCCAAGTTTGCGATCCGTTGTGCGCCGGCAACTCCATTGCCAGAGCAATTTCCTTAGCCATTACCTTTTGCACCTTTTGTTTCATCCCACGCCACCGCCAAGCCATTGATATAACGTGTATCAACACGTTTAACTCGATCAAAGTCTGCCGCCAATTGATGGCGGTACACCCACATAAAACGCCGCAATTTTTCCAGCGGCTCTTGGCGCCCCAAAATCAGCACCGCGCCTCCGCTTAAGGTTGCCGTCCACGCGCCGCGATCGTTCATTTCTAGGCGCTGTAAAATTAATTCTTCATCGCCAAGCAGCTGACTCATCAAGCGGTACTGGCGCATAATTTCTATGGCACTGCCATCGGGCCCGCTCAGTAGCGGCAGGCCAGCATCGTCGGCCATGCCCTTTGTGGGCAAAAATATTTTGCCGCGGTGATTTAGCAAACCACCATTACCCCACACCGCGATGGGTGCCTCTTCAACAATCGTAATCTTTAATTCTCGAGGCCAAACCCGCTCCACAATGGCCCGATACACCCAAGGCTCTTGCTCTAACTCGCCTTGGATTGCCTCTAAATTAAGCCCCACATAACCTATTGCTAAATGCCCAGTTACTCGGTCGACCAACACATCGCGGCTGACGTGGCGCAGATCACCGGCAAACACCACCCGATCAACAGGAATAGCGTCTAACTGCCGCCCCAATTGCTCTACGCCGTAAACAAAACCAACCACCGCCGCAACCAAAATTAGGCGGTTTAAAATACGCCCCCACTCACGCTGTACTCGCGACTCCTTTGGCGCCGCAGATTTGCGCGCTTTCAGGCGATTTTGCTTGCCACTCAGGAGCTTCATTTCAAACCACGTTCGCCGCGATGCTGCCCGCCAAAATGGCGAGCACTAACTGGTCAAAATTTAGACCCGCCTGCTTTGCCGCCATTGGCACTAAGCTGTGGTCGGTCATCCCTGGCACGGTATTCACTTCTAATAAATAGAATTTCCCCGCCGCGTCGCGCATCACATCAACCCGGCCCCAACCAGCGCAGCCCAAGCTGCTAAACGCTGCGAGTGCCAACTCACTCAGCTCTTGCTCTTCAACCGCGCTCAAACCGCAGGGGCACAAATAACGCGTCTCATCAGAAATATACTTGGCGTTAAAATCGTAAAACGCGGCATCGGTTTCTAATTTAATCGCCGGCAAGGCCTTGCCGTTTAATATCGCTACGGTGTATTCGCTGCCACTAATCCACTGCTCGGCGAACACCCGGCCATAGGCTTGGGCATTTTGCCAAGCATCGGCGAGTTCGACAGCATTTGCCGCACGGGCCATACCAATACTCGAACCCTCACAGGCTGGCTTAACAATGACCGGCCCTAAATCGTTGATAATGCCCTGCCAATCACTGTTTGCGGTTAACTCGGCAAAACGCGGAGTCGACAAGCCCACGCCCAGCCACAGCAACTTGCAACGAAACTTATCCATCGCCAAGGCCGAGGCCATCACACCGCTGCCGGTATAGCAAATATCCAAGCATTCCAGCGCGCCCTGCACAGTGCCGTCTTCACCGCCAGGGCCATGCAAGGCGATAAACACGTGGCTAAACTCGCCACTGAGGCGCTGCATCCAACCGGCATTTGCCACATCAATGCCTTCTACCGCAATGCCCTGACGCTCAAATGCAGCCATTACCGCCGCGCCGCTTTTCAGGGAAATTGCACGCTCCGCCGAGCGGCCGCCCAGCAGTACGGCTAGCTTGCCGCCAATCGCCTGATTTATGTTTGCTATTGCTATGTCACTCATTGCCGCGACCTACACCCAATCTTGACTGGCTAATTGCAGCGCCAAGGCGCCAATATTTCCCGCGCCCTGGGTGAGCAGTACATCACCAGCGCGAATACGGGGTTTTAAAATGTCAAAGGCAGCCTCGGTATTCTCAACAAATACTGGCTCTAAACTGCCTTGCAAACGAATGCTGCGGCACAGGCTTCGACTGTCGGCGCCCGGTACCGGCTCTTCACCAGCGGAATACACATCCAACAGCAAGAGGCTGTCGACGGTGGACAATACCCGTACAAAATCCTCGTACAAATCTTTGGTCCGACTATAGCGATGCGGCTGATACAGCATCACTAGACGGCGATCTGGCCAGGCTTGGCGAGCCGCAGAAATCGTCGCGGCCACTTCGGTGGGATGATGGCCGTAATCGTCCACCAACATAAATTCGCCATTGGCCAGCGGCAGTTCGCCGTAGCGCTGAAAGCGACGGCCCACACCTTGGAAATTAGCAATACCGGTGCAAATAGCCTCAACCGGTAAACCTTCATCGGTCGCTACGGCAACCGCTGCGGTAGCATTCAACACGTTGTGAACACCGGGCTGCTGAATGCTGAGTTCGATATCACTGCCATCGGGACGCGCAACATTAAAGCGGCTCTGCATGCCCAGCTTTTGCAGGGAGTGAATACGAAAATCGGCGTCTTCACTAAAGCCATAGGTCAAGGTGGGGCGGGCAATATCTGGCAGAATGTCGCGCACCACTGGGTCATCAATACACACCACCGCCATGCCGTAAAACGGCAAATTGTGTAAAAACTCGATGAACGTGCGCTTTAACTTGCTAAAGTCGCCGTCGTAGGTCGCCATGTGGTCGGCTTCAATATTGGTAATCACCGACACCATGGGCTGTAAATGCAGAAAGGAAGCGTCACTCTCATCCGCTTCTGCCACCAAATAGCGACTCTCACCTAGGGCCGCATTGGTGCCAACACTATTCACGCGGCCGCCAATCACAAAAGTGGGATCTAGGCCGGCCTCGGCAAAAATAGCGGTGATTAAACTAGTGGTAGTCGTTTTACCGTGGGTGCCCGCCACCGCGATACCGTGGCGGTAGCGCATCAATTCTGCCAACATTTCCGCGCGGCGCACAATTGGCACCCGCTGCTGTCGGGCAGCAGCTATTTCCGGATTACTCTCGTTCACGGCACTGGAAACCACGACCACATCGGAGTCGCCAATATTCTCGCCGCGATGGCCAAAAGCGACTCGTGCGCCCAGCTGCTGTAAACGCGCCGTACTCGGCGAGGCCTTAAGGTCTGAGCCAGAAATCACATAGCCCAAATTCAACAGCACTTCGGCAATACCGCACATACCCACGCCGCCAATACCAACGAAATGAATACGTTTCACCCGGCGCATTTCAGGAACCACAAAAGGATGCTTAGGACTCATTGGCAAACTCCATACAATAATTTGCGGCAACGTCAGCTGCATCTATTTTGGCAAGCCGCCTTGCGGCCTCGGCACAAATCAACAATGACTCCCTATTTGCACTGGCACTTTTCAACCAATCACATAAAGCGTCGGCATTAAAAGCCGACTGATCAATAATTTCGCCGGCGCCGCCATCCACAAACCACTGGGCATTGGCACGCTGATGGTCATCAATTGCGTGGGGCAATGGAATTAACAGAGCCGGTACGCCCGCTGCCGCTAGCTCGGCTACCGTCAGTGCGCCGGCGCGGCAAATAACCACATCGGCCCAGCTGTAGGCGGCCGCCATATCGTCAATAAACGCTTCAGCGCGAACCGCGATGCCCGCCGCTTGATACGCTTGCTGCACTTGTTCTTCGTGGGCACGGCCGGTCTGATGCCACAAGGTCGGCCGCTGCGGCTCGGCAAGTTGCTGCCATGCTGCGAGTACCACATCATTTATCGGTTTGGCGCCTAAGCTTCCGCCCAGCACTAAAACCCGCAGGCCGTCACTGCGCTCAGCCCAGCGGCTGGCTGGGGCGGCTATCGCTGCAATTTCGCGGCGCACCGGATTGCCAATATAGCGATTGCGCTCGCCACCCAAGTCGATGGGATAACCGGTTAAACAGAGCCGCGCAATTTTCGCTAGCAAGCGATTAGTGGTGCCCGCGACCGCGTTTTGCTCTTGAATCAATACCGGCACACCCAACAACTTGGCAGCCAAACCACCGGGGCCAGAGGCGTAACCGCCCATACCCACCACACAGAAGGGCTTCAATTTCAAAATCAGACGCATGCTATGCAATACTGCGAGCATCGCTTTGCCAATGGCGAGCAGACGAAATACAGGGTTTTTGCCCCGCACACCGGCCATATTCAAGCAGTGCAAAGGCAAACCTGCGGCAGGTACCAAGCGCGCTTCGATGCCCGCCGCCGTGCCCAGCCAATGAACGCTCACATTGCGTTCGGCCAGCGCCGACGCCACCGCGAGCGCGGGGAAAACATGCCCGCCAGTGCCACCGGCCATCATTAATACTGTTTGCTCAGCGGCCATCTTGCCTCCGGCATTCCAGTTCGATTCGTCCCACCAGCGACACCATTGCCATACACACAATTAAACTACTGCCGCCATAACTGAAAAACGGCAGGGTCAAACCTTTAGTCGGTAGCAAGCCGGTATTTACGCCCATATTGATAAAGGCTTGGCCGCTGATCATGACCGCGATACCGTAGGCCACAAACGCGTGAAATTGCTTACCCATCATTTCGGCGTAACGGCCAATAAACAAAATTCGACCAATTAAGCCCGCAAACAGTACCAGCACCAGTAGGCTGCCAATAAAGCCAAACTCTTCGGCAAAAATGGCGTACACAAAGTCGGTGTGCGCCTCGGGCAAATAAAATAATTTCTGTACGCTATTGCCCAAGCCCACGCCACTTATTTGGCCGCGACCAAAAGCAATAAGCGACTGGGTGAGCTGATAGCCGGTGTTGAACTGATCTGCCCAGGGGTCGGTAAACGCGGTGAGGCGCTTCATGCGATAGGGCTCAAAAATAACCATCGCCACGGCGCCAGCAACACAACTTAAAATCACCAGCAAAAATTGGCCGAGCTTTACGCCACCCAAAAAGATCATCACAAACGCGGTGCCAGCGGTAACGACCGTCGCACCGAAATCCGGTTCTAACATCAGCAATAACGTCACCGCAAACAGCAACGCCATGGGCTTAACAAAACCTGACCAACTCTGCCGCACTTCGTCGCGACGGCGCACCAAGTAGCCGGCCAGATAAAAAATGACGCACAGCTTTACAAATTCCGAAGCCTGCAAAGTCAGTGGCCCTACGCCCAGCCAGCGCCGACTACCGTTAACTTCTTTGCCAACGCCGGGAATCAAGACCAAGGCTAACAGCACAAAACCAAATAATAACCACAGCCAACCCGTGCGCTCCCACAGTTCGACCGGCGTCAGATACATGACCACGCTCAAGCCAAAGGCCAAACTAAAGTGGAAGAAATAACGCTTGGCAAAAAAGAAAGCATCACCGTAGCGGCTTGCCGCATGCTCTACCGAGGCCGAGGTCATGGCGATAAAACCAATCACCAATAGGGCGACCAGCAAGAGCTGCAAATGGCGGTCAAATTGACGCAACTCGGTCCAGCGCGACTGCATATACGTCGTCATTGCAGCCCTCCCGCCAGTGCCATTACCGCCTCGGTAAAGACGTCGCCGCGATGCTCGTAATTATTAAACATGTCGAAACTGGCACAGGCCGGTGACAGCAACACCACATCGCCAGCTCGGGCATTTGCCGCCGCAGCGCGAACCGCAGAAGGCATGTCCACGCAAAGTTCAGCGGGCAAACGGCCATCAAGCATACTGAGCATCGCTGGCCCAGCTTCGCCAATTAACACCACGGCGCGCCCGACATCCAACAAGGTATCAATCAGCGGCTTAAAATCAGCACCTTTACCAATGCCGCCGGCTATTAGCACGACTTTGCCAGCACCACTCAAGCCCCGTAACGCCGATACTGCCGCACCAACATTGGTGCCCTTAGAGTCGTTGTAAAAGCGTAAACCCTGCCACTGTGCAACAAATTGGCAGCGATGAGCTAAGCCGGTAAATTCGGTGAGTGTGCTGAGCATCGCACTCATCGGCAGGCCAGCTGCAGCACCCAACGCCAACGCCGCCAAGGCGTTGCTAATATTATGCAGTCCAGCCATTTTTAAGGCCGACACTGGCAACAAAGCCTCTCTGGCCAACGCCAAATACTGCTCGCCGTCTTCTTCTATTAAACCAAAGGCGCGAAAATCTGAGCGCCCCAAACCAAAGCTCCACTTTTCGACGGCGTCGGGAATCAGTGGCGTACTCAAGGCGTCATCGCGATTAATAACAACCTTTTTACATTCGCGGAAGATGCGATGTTTGGCTTGGTGGTAGGCGATCATATTGCCGTGATGATCTAGATGATCTTCACTCACATTTAATACCGTCGCCACTTCAGCGCCAATAAATGCGCAGCGCTCTAATTGGAATGACGACAACTCCAGCACATAGAGTTCGGCGCGGTCGTCGAGCAACTCCAGCGCCGGTGTACCCAGATTGCCACCCACCGCACAGCGCCAACTCGCATTGACCGCCATTTCGGCCACGAGCGTGGTCACGGTGCTCTTACCGTTAGAACCGGTAATTGCAACAATGGGCGCCTTAGCCTCGCGGCAAAACCATTCAATATCGCCGGTAATGACCACGCCTGCCGCCTTAGCGGCAGCTATCGCAGGCTCCGCCAAAGAAATGCCAGGGCTAATTATTAATTCAGTTGCCGACAAAAATTGATCGGCGGTGAACGCACCTAAAATTGGCGTTACTGTGGGGAATTCGGCCTTAAAAAGCGCAAGCTCCGGCGGTGCATCGCGGCTATCGGCAATCGCAAAGGACAAGCCTCGGCGGGTAAAATGACGGGCGATAGAAAGCCCAGTTTTACCCAAACCGATAATGACCCGCCTATTGTCGGATGCGATTAAACTCACGTTACCCATAACTCCCGTTTTTAATTAGCGCAGTTTTAAAGTAGCCAAACCAAATAAAACCAACATCACTGTAATAATCCAAAAGCGCACAATTACCCGCGGCTCTGGCCAACCTTTTAATTCAAAATGGTGGTGTATCGGCGCCATGCGAAAAATGCGACGGCCGGTTAATTTGAACGAGGCCACCTGCAAAATAACCGACACGGTTTCTAATACAAAGATGCCGCCCATAATAAAAAATACAATTTCGTGGCGAGTAATTACTGCGATGGTGCCCAAGGTTGCGCCTAGGGCCAGTGCGCCAACATCACCCATAAATACCTGCGCGGGATAAGTGTTAAACCACAAAAAGCCAAGACCCGCGCCCGCCAGCGCACCGCAAATAACAATGAGTTCACCGGCACCCGCCACGTAGGGAATATGCAAATATTCTGCAAACTTCACGTTGCCCGTTAGATAGGCGATTAAACCCAGCGCCGCGCCAACCATTACCGTTGGCAGAATTGCTAGGCCGTCTAAGCCATCGGTTAAATTCACCGCATTGCTGGCGCCAACAATCACAAAATACGTTAATACAATAAACAGCGGGCCCATTTGCCAACTGACGTTTTTCAAAAACGGTATAAACAATTGTGTGTTTACTGAGCTGTCGGCAGTCATATACAAATACACCGCCGCGCCGAGCCCCGCCACGCTTTGCCAAAGGTACTTCCAGCGAGCTGGCAGTCCACGTGGATTGCGCTCAATGACTTTACGATAGTCATCGATCCAACCCACCGCGCCAAAAATCGCGGTTACAATTAATACCGTCCACACATAGTGGTTCTTAAGATCCGACCACAGCAGGGTGCTAATAAAAATCGCAACCAATATCAGCGCGCCACCCATGGTCGGCGTACCAGATTTACTGAGATGCGACTGCGGGCCGTCGTCGCGCACCGCCTGACCAATTTGATGAAAATTCAGTTTGCGAATCATCACTGGGCCAATCATTAATGAAATCGCCAGTGCAGTTAACACCCCAAGGATGCCGCGAATACTCAGGTATTGAAAAACGGCAAAGCCGCTTACGTATTGGCTTAAATATTCGGCTAGAAGCAACAACATTTCAGTTGTTCCTCCGCGTCAATTCTGCCGCCATGACATCGACCACCACTTCCATTGCGGCGCTGCGTGAACCCTTAACCAATACCGTATCCCCAAGCTGTAAGTATGTTTTTAGTGCCGAGATCAAGCTCGGCTTATCGTCAAACGCATGGCCATTGCCACCAAACTCTACCGCCATCATGGCAGCGTACTCGCCCAGTAAAAATACACTGTCTAAGCGATTTTCCCGCGCGTAAGCCGCTATTTCACGATGTTGCTGCGCGGCTTCATTACCCAGCTCGGCCATATGTCCGAGCACCAAAATTTTTCGCCCCTTGGCGGCCGCTAATACGTCTATGGCCGCCCGCACCGAACCGGGGTTGGCGTTATAACTGTCATCAATCAGCGCTATGCCGGCAATTTCGCGACGCAATAAACGCCCGCTCACACCGCGCACCGACTCCAAGCCACTAACAACCTGGTCGAGACTCGCGCCCGCCGCCAGTGCCGCTGCCGCAGCGGCTAGGGCATTGGCAACCATATGCCGCCCCGACAAGGGCATACACACCTGCGCACTTCCGGCAAAACTAACGAGTTCAAAACGAACTTTGCCTGGCTCACTCAGATCAATATCTCGCGCAAACACATCGACATCCTCCCGCACCAAACTGAATAAGCGCTGTTGCACATCCCGGGCATAAGACTGCCAGAGCGCGCAGTGAGCATCATCCGCATTGATAATGGCGAGGCCGCCCTTCGCTAAACCGCGAAATATCTCGCCCTTGGTTTCAGCCACGCTGGTCAGTGAACCAAAGCCAGCAATATGCGCAGGCTGAGCATTGGTCAGCACGGCAATAGTCGGCTGGGCAAATTCACAGAGGTAGTGGATATCACCTTGTTTTGCAGCGCCCATCTCGATCACTGCAAATTGGTGTTGCGCAGAGATAGCGAGCAAACTTAAGGGCACGCCAATCTCATTATTTAAATTGCCAACCGTGGCATACACCTCGCCACATTGTGCGAAGATCGCGGCCAACATTTCTTTGGTGCTGGTCTTACCACTGCTGCCAGTAATCGCAACGAGCGGACCTTTGAAACGACGGCGATTTTCCCGCGCGATTAAGCCCAGTGCGCGACGGGTATCTGTGACCCTGACATTGGCCAAAATATCCCGAGTATCGCTAACAATTGCCGCTGCCGCGCCGGCCTCTTTGGCCGCCGCAACAAATTGATTACCATTAAAATTTTCGCCACTGAGGGCAACAAACAAATCGCCACGTTGAACTTGGCGGCTGTCGGTGCAGACCCGCTCAATAGTCACGTTTTCACCCGTCAACACGCCCTGCGTTGCAGCGGCGATGGCTTGTAAATTCATTGGCGCAATCATTCTGTCGGCCTCGCAGCTAGTGCTAGCCGTGCGCACTGAACATCGCTAAAGGGCAACCTGCGACCGGCCACTTCTTGATAGTCCTCATGACCTTTTCCGGCAATCAGTACCACATCGCCAGATTTAGCAGCGGCAATCGCCGCAGCAATCGCCGCATCTCGCTCAGAAACCACCTGCGGTGAGCGGGTCATGCCAGCACATATCTCTGCAATAATAGCGGCGGGCTGTTCTGAGCGCGGATTGTCATTGGTCACCATAACGCGGTCAGAAAATTGTTCGGCAATAGCGCCCATCAACGGCCGCTTGCTGCGGTCGCGGTCACCGCCGCAACCCATGACGCAAATCAATTCACCTTTGGTAACCGCGCGCAGCGCCTGCAGCACTTTTTCAAGCGCGTCTGGGGTGTGGGCATAATCAATTACCGCCAGCACGCCATCTTCTGAGCGCAAGCATTCCATACGACCGGGAACCGGTTTTAAGCTTGGAATTGCATCAGCTATTGCCGTCGCAGTGACTCCCAAGCCCAATAGCACCGCACTTGCCGCCACTAAATTAGAAAGGTTAAAACTGCCCAGCAGTGGCGACTGCAACTGAAAACTGCCCCAAGGGCTGTGAACCTGCGCTGCGATACCCTGCATATCGCAGCGTACATCGGCGGCGTAAACTGCAGCTTGGGAATCGCTAATACTAAAATCAATAGTTTGCTTAGCTGTCGATTCGCTTAGCAGCTGACGGCCAAACGCGTCGTCGCGGTTAATCACCGCCAAGGGCAAATCTGCCCATTTTAATAGACGCGCTTTCTCTGCGCCGTAAGCCGCCATGGATCCGTGGTAATCCAAATGATCTTGGCTCAAATTAGTAAACACCGCCGCGGCAAAATTCAATGCTTCCACTCGGTGCTGAGCAAGTCCGTGCGAAGACACCTCCATCGCCGCCCAATTAGCGCCGCCATCGCGCCAGTCACTCAATAGCGCCTGAATCGATACCGCATCTGGCGTAGTGTTATTGCCGCTATTCAAGCGGCCAAAGCGGCCATTACCCAAGGTGCCAATTAAGCCGCAGGGCTGGCCGATAGCTTCCAGCAGCTGCGCGACCATCCATGCACAAGAGGTTTTGCCATTGGTGCCCGTAATACCAATAAGCTGTAATTGGCGTGACGGCCGACCGTAAAACCGGCCCGCAATTTCACTTAAGCGAGCGTCTAAATTTTCGATCACCACCACCGGCAGCGACCATTGACTATCATCAAAGGGGGCGTCGGCAATCACGGCAACTGCACCCGCAGAAATCGCCGCGTGAATATAGTCACGACCATCCACTTGGTGGCCTTTAATGGCCAAAAACACATCGCCAGCCTTTATTTTGCGACTGTCTATGGCGATCCCCGTTACCGGCACCGCGGCAACTTCGTGGCTTAGACCTGGCAGTAAGTCACCCAGTAAACGCGGTAATGTATAGCTTTGTTGGTCTGCCATCACGCTGACGCTCCTACCTTTACTACCGGCTTGGGCTCAGTCTCTTCTAGATTGTCTGGCGCGATATTCAGCAGCCGCAGGGCATCTGAAACCACTTTAGAGAACACGGGCGCAGCCACGAGGCCACCAAAGTAATCACCCTTGGGCTCATCAATCGTCACTACCGCCACAATTCGCGGATTGCTCGCCGGCGCCACGCCAGCAAAAATGGCGAAATAGCGATCTTCGGCATAGCCGCCGGCAATCGCCTTGTGCGAGGTTCCGGTTTTGCCGGCAATGCGATAAGCGTCAACCTGAGCGCGGGTTGCGGTGCCGCCTAGTTCAGTTACCTCTTCCAACATATCAACAACTTGGCGGGCGATTTTGGCTGAAATGACTTGCTGTTGAACCGGTTTTTCTTTGCGTTTGAGCAGTGATACCTGCTGAAATACGCCGCGATTCGCAAATACCGAGTAGGCCTGCGCCAATTGTAAATTTGTCACGGTGATTCCATAGCCAAAGGCAAACGTGGCTCGCTCAATAGGCCGCCAGTTTGGTCGATTGGGCAACACTCCGCTGCTTTCGCCAGGAAAACCGGAATTGGTTGAACGACCCAAACCAAAGCGGTCGAACACACCCCAAATATCGTGTTCATCTAGCGACAGTGCAATTTTAGTGGTACCCACTTGGCTTGACTTTTTCAACACTTCGGCCACGGTCAACACCCCGTAATTACGGTGATCCTCAAGTAACTTCCTTCCCACTTTGATGTAACCTGGGTTGGTGTTGATCTTGGTGTCTGGCTGGTATTTGCCGCTTTCCAGCGCGGCCACCATCGTTAGCGGCTTGACGGTTGAACCGGGTTCAAACATGTCAATAACCGCGCGATTGCGCAGGGCATCTGGCGTTAATTGATTGCGGTTATTGGGGTTAAATGAGGGCTGATTAACCAAGGCTAATACTTCGCCACTATCACTATCGATAATAACGACCGAACCGGCTTTAGCGCCGGTTCGGTTTATTGCTGCTTTAAGTTCTCGGTAAGCGAGATACTGTAAGCGTAGATCAATACTCAACTGGACATTTTTGCCGGGGCTGGCCGCCTCCCCAGCGTCGATCTCCCTAATAATATTGCCGTATAAATCTTTTAATACCCGTTTTCGTCCAGGCGTTCCGTTCAACCATTCATCATAGGTAAGTTCGAGACCCTCTTGGCCACGATCATCAATATCGGTAAAGCCCAGCAAATGCGCGGTCACTTCCCCTGCCGGATAAAAGCGGCGATATTCGCGTTGCAAATACACACCAGGGATCTTCATTTGCATAAGCGCCTGCGCTGCAACAGGCGGCAAATGGCGACGCAAATACATGAATTGGCTGTCGCCATAACGCTCTATTCGGCGCGACAATTCACCGACTGACATTTCCAGCGCCCCAGCCAAGCGCGCCCAGTCACTTTTAGCGCCGCTCAGTTCTTGGGGGTTTGCCCATATAGAGGCCACGGGCGTACTCACTGCCAGTGGCTCACCGTTGCGATCAGTAATAATTCCACGATGAGCAGGGATCACTTCGGTGCGGTTGGTGCGCGCATTGCCTTGGCCTTGCAAGAATTGGTAGCCGCGATCAACATCGAGTACTTGCAGGGTAAGTGCACGCCAAGCCAATAAACAGGCAAGCAGCAGCAGGCCGCCGAGCACTATACGGAAGCGCCAGAGCGATATTTGAACTTTAGCCTGCTTTGCCATAACCCCGAACCATTTTGACTTCCCGTATATTGGGTGCCTGCATTTTTAATTTTTGTACCGCCATGTCCTGAACTCTATCTGGCGATGCCCAAGTGCTCTGCTCCAGTAGCAGGCGCCCCCACTCCTCTTCCAGCGACATCGCATCGCGGCGCAAATCCTGTAATTCACCAAATAGCTTGCGGCTCTTGTGAGAGCTCTGAATAACCGCAATACACGACATCACCACCAATAGCAGCAAGACTGGCACCAGCAAGCCACCCACCGGCGCTGGCGCAGAGAGTTCCGATGCTCTACTACTGCGTTGCCCAGCTGCCCGCATGGCTATGCACACTCATCTAAAGCGATTTTTTCCGCCACGCGCATCACCGCGCTGCGCGAGCGCGGGTTTAACGCAACTTCATGCTCGGTAGCCTTAACCGCCTTGCCAATAATTTTTAACTTGCGATTGCGCTGGCTCTCGGTCACTGGAATATATGCCGGCACCTTGTCGCCCTCGGCCTGACGACGCATAAAACGCTTAACGATGCGGTCTTCGAGGGAATGGAAACTAATCACCACTAAACGACCGCCCACTTCGAGATTGTCGACAAGCTTGCTCAGCAGCTTCTCTAAATCTGTTAATTCATCATTAATAAAGATCCGTATCGCTTGAAAGCTGCGCGTTGCCGGATGCTTGTGCTTTTCCCAAGCCGGATTGGCCTCGGTGACTATTTTTGCGAGCTGCAAGGTACGCGTAATCGGCTGCTCTTCCCGCGCGGCAATAATTGCCCGAGCTATGCGCTTGGCAAAACGCTCCTCGCCGTAGTCCCGCAATACCTTAGTGATCTCGGCTTCGTCGGCCACCGCAATCCACTGGGCGGCACTCATACCGCGATCGACGTCCATGCGCATATCCAAATCGCCGTCGCGCATAAAACTAAAGCCGCGCTCGGCTTGATCCAATTGCGGCGACGAAACCCCTAAATCCAGCAGCACCCCAGTAAACGGCGCCGCCATGCCCTCGGCGTCGGCAAGTTCAGCGAAATCTGCGAATGATCCCCGAGCAATTTGAAAACGCGTATCTGCAGCGCTCAACTCAAGCCCCTCAGCAAACGCGTGGGCATCTTTATCGATACCCAGTAAGCGGCCGTCGGCACTCAAGCTCGCCAGTATTTGCCTACTGTGGCCACCACGGCCAAACGTGCCGTCGATATAGCGGCCACTGGTATTTGTTACCAATGCGCTCACGGCCTCGTGCAGCAATACTGTTAAATGTTGTTCCAAATGACACTCTCTCTATAGTGACAGCGACAACATCTCGTCTGGCATATCGTCACCCTCTCCCGCTGCACCAAGCCAGTCAAACCATCCCGACTCGCTCCACAGCTCTAATTTTTTACCCTGACCAACCAATAACAGCTTTTTCTCAAGGTCAGCGTAATCGCGTAATGGTTGCGGCAATAGCACTCGGCCGTTGGCATCCATTTCTAGAGGGGTGGCGTAACCCAGCAACAGCCGCTGCGCTAGTCGCGCCTTGCGGTGAATATTGGGTAGCGCCTCAATTTTTGGCAGTAAATCCAGCCATTGTGGCTCGGGGTACACCAGCAGACAGCGCTCTTCGGTATGGGCGGTAATAACTAAACGCCCGCCGCACAAAGACACCAAGGCGTCGCGTATTTTGGCTGGTATCGCCAAACGCCCTTTGCTGTCCATTGTTATGGCATGACTACCTAGGAACACATTCCCCACCTTTTCCCACTAAAAAAACCATTAAAAACCACAAAAAACCACTTTTACCCACTAAGCGACACTATAGGAACTTGCAAGCCCTAGTGTCAAGCTGGGGCTGAGGGAAAATAGAGGGATTTTTCTTAAAAATGTCAGTAACTTGCGTGCAAAAGTGGAGTAAGGAAGACGCCCAAAGCCAACTATATAACTGGAAACAAAGGCATGAGAAAGCGACTTAATGTATTACATTAAGTGCTAGGAGATTTTCAACGTAATGGGGGTAAAAAGTGAGTCGGCCGATAAGCCGGGTTCTGTCTTGGACGACCATTCATCTGGGATCTGCGTCACCGCAAACCTCTAGCAGCCTACCCGAATCCACTGTGGGCCACAGCATTGGATTCCTATTTGGCCTTGCTCCAGGCGGGGTTTACCATGCCACGAACTGTTACCAGTCGCGCGGTGCGCTCTTACCGCACCATTTCAACCTTACCGGCAGCTTGCGCTACGTAGGCGGTTTATTTTCTGTTGCACTTTCCGTAGGCTCGCACCTCCCAGGAGTTACCTGGCGCCTTGCCCTGCGGAGCCCGGACTTTCCTCCCTGCAGCGAACTGCCGAGCGATCGTCTGGCCGACTCAACTGTAAGAATAACCAGTAGTTAGAGCCGACGCAAGCGCTATTTTCCGCAACAGCTAGAGCGGATTCTCAATACCGTATTGATATAGCTGATTTTTCTTAATGCCGGTGATTTTTGCACACAGCGCCGCCGCCTGCTTTAAAGGCAACTCGCCGCGCAAAACATCGAGTATTTCAATAACCGCAACTGGGATGCCGTCATCGCCACCAAAGCCGGCGATCAAGAGCACGCACTCGCCGCGCTGCTGATTGCTGTCGGCGCTCACCCACTCCAACATTTCGGCGGCGGGCAACCGTTTAACAGTCTCAAACAATTTCGTTATTTCTCTGGCCAACACCACGGTGCGCTCAGGCCCCATCACGGTGAGCACATCGGCCAAGCTGTCGCGGAGCCGATGCGGCGCCTCGTAGAAAATCATGGTGCGGCGCTCGCGCACTAGGGCCGTTAAGGTCGCCTGTCGCGCATGTTGCTTGGCAGGCAAAAAACCCTCAAACATAAACCGGTCCGAGGGCAGCCCAGCCACACTCAGCGCTGCGATAACGGCGCAAGCACCAGGAATTGGCACCACCTTAAAACCCTCGCGCAGTGCAAGATCGACCAATCGATAACCCGGATCAGAAACCAGCGGCGTACCGGCGTCAGAAATCAAGGCAAGATCTTTGCCGTCACGCAAATGGCCGAGCAAGCGCTCGAGAGCGGCATTATTACTGTGATCATGATAAGCCACCAAGGGCGTATCAATGTCAAAATGCTTTAATAGCGGACGACTGTGGCGGGTATCTTCCGCCGCGATGAGCGCAACTGTTTGTAGGACCTCTATGGCTCGGGGTACCATATCTGCCAAATTCCCGATTGGCGTCGCAACAACGTAAAGGGTGGGGCTAATTTCCACAACGGATGCCTCGCTCGTAATACATGACCGCGCAGACTAACAATGGCTTATCAATGAAGACAAGAACTTTTGCTTTTGCACTTATTTGCAGCCTAATGGCTAGCTGCGCCTCCACACCATCGACGACCTCGGTTTATACTCGGCCCAGCATACAAAAGCCCTTACCCAAACCCCGCCCTACCGTCGTTTCACCCAGCGATTTCAATCCCGCCACCGCAGATGCCAGCTTGGTTGAGCAATGGCTGGCCGAAGCTGCCACCTTAGACTCTGATGACGCCGCCGACCTGCTGCTCCGCGCCGCAGAGGTCTTGCTCAGAGAGGGCGAGCTCGCGCGGGCTGACGATGTGGTTGGCGAACTTATTGCCCCAGAACTAACTTCAGAGCAGGCACTTCACCTTGCGATCATTCGCGCACGGGTTCATCGCGGTCACGCTGAATTTGCCGAGGCACTTGCAGAGCTGTCTGACCCACTCATTGAATCAGCGGTAATTGACGCCCCCGTTCGTCGCCAAATGCAATACAGCCAACTGCGGGCAAGCCTATTTCAGATCGAAGGCGACCATCTCGCTGCAGCAAAAGAGTGGATATTCATCGACCCCCTTCTCAACCCCAGCCAACAAGCGGCAAACAGAGAGGCTATTTGGCTGTCACTAATGCAAATCCCCACAGCCACCCTCATTGACAATATTGGCAGCAACGGCAACCGCGACTATCTCGGCTGGCTAGAGCTCGCTTCTATCGCTAAAGACAATCAAGGCGATATCGAAGCACAAGTGCGACAGCGCGACACGTGGCTGGCGCGCTGGCCCACACACCCCGCGCACAACTCACTACCTGGCGGGCTAGACAAATTAGATGACCTTATTATTGAACGCCCCGACCAAGTTGCCTTAATTTTACCCGTCACCGGTCGCCTCGCCGCCTACGGCAAGGCAATTCGCGACGGATTCTTCGCCGCTTATTACGAAACCCTTAACCAGGGCGGCAGCGTGCCGACAATCAAGCAGTACGACAGCAATAACAGCAATATCGATGCCCTTTACCAGCAGGTAATTACTGAGGGCAGCAAGCTCGTTATTGGCCCCCTTGAAAAAGAAAACCTAAGCGCACTCACCGCAAGCCGCCCGCAGTCTATGCCGGTACCGACCTTGGCGCTAAACCGAATAGACGGCAATCATTTTCCCAGCGGCCTCTATCAGTTCGGTCTAAACCCCGAGGACGAAGCCGCGCAAATTGCAGACATTGCACTGGGCAAAGGCTATAAACGCGCACTGATTATTATTCCCGAGGGCCCCTGGGGCCAAAAAGTTGCCGATGCATTTAGTGGCCGCTGGCAGCAGCTGGGCGGTAAAATTGTTGCCAGCCAAACCTTTGACGCCAGTAAAAACAATTACTCAAAACAGATTAAAAATATTCTAAATATTGATAAAAGCGAACATCGCCTGCAGCGACTACAGCAAATTATTGGCCTGCGCCCAAACTATGAGCCCTACCGCCGCACCGACCTAGACTTTATATTCTTGCTTGCCCGCCCCAATGAAGGCCGCGCTATAAAACCTTTATTGGCCTACCACTACGCGGGCGACATCCCCGTATACGCAACCTCACACATCTATCGTGGCAATAGCGCGCCCACCAAGGATCAAGATATTAATGGCGTGCGCTTCATCGATATTCCATGGATTTTCAATGAGAAATCAGACATCCGTCGCGACATAAACAACGGCATCCCCTCGAGCGCTGGCTACCAGCGAATGTACGCACTTGGCGTAGACAGTTTTCGCCTACATTTGCGCCTAAAGCAATTGCGCAACGGTGATAACGGCAAGGTATTCGGCGAAACCGGTACCCTCAGCTTAAATAAGCTTGGCCAGATAGAACGCGAGCTGTCCTTAGCTGAAATCCAAAATGGCATTGCCGTAGTCAACCCAATAAATGCCGTAGAACAAGATCAGCCTTAAATGTTTGGGCGTGCAACCGAAGCAGATGCCGGCAAGCGCGCAGAGCGCGCTGCCAGCATCTATTTGGAGCAGCACAAACTTAAAATTATTGAACGTAATTACCGCTGCCGCTTGGGTGAAATAGATATTATCGCCCTTAGCACTACGCATTTGGTGTTCGTCGAAGTTCGCTATCGGCGCAGCGCCAACTTCGGTAGTGGCGCCGAATCCGTGACCCCTCGCAAGCAGCAGCGGATCATGCTCACCGCCCGCCACTACCTTGGTAGCGGTGCATGCAGCGCCAAGTACCGTGAACTTCCATGCCGCTTTGATGTCATTGAAGCTAGCCCCACACAACGGGGTGAGCTGCACTTCAATTGGCTACCCAATGCTTTTCAGGAGTGAGACAACAACACCGTGGAATATTCAGAGCAAGTAATAGACCTGTTTCATCGCCACATTGAAAGCTGCATGTATACGATGGAGTCGCTGAGCGACGCCATCGTGCAAGCCAGCCAATGCATCGTGGAAAGTATGCTGCACGAACATAAAGTCATATGCTGTGGCGAAGGCAGTAGCGGCTTGATCGCCCACCACTTGGCCACCAATTTGCTTACCAGTTTTCAGCACGAGCGGCCGGCCCTGCCGGCGATGATTCTCAGCGCTGACGCCGCTACCGCCATTGCCGCCGACTCCAGCTACAACGACATCTACGCAAATCAAATTCGCGCCCTAGGCCAAGCAGGTGACTGCTTGGTGCTGTGCTACAACGGCAACGGATCTACTGCAACGCTGCGGGCCATTCAGGCCGCCCACGAGCGCAATATGCGGGTAATCTCACTCTGCAATCTAAACGGCGGCGACGCTAGCTCGTTGCTCTCCCCAGAAGACGTCGAACTCGCCTTCCCAGTAGAGGACCGCGCCCGCGTCACCGAAATGCAACTTATCGCCATTCACAGTATTTGTGAACTTATTGACAGCCAACTTTTTGGAAGCCCATAGCTATGAACTCTTTTCAACGAATTAGCATCCCAATATTACTTGTCAGCTTACTTTGTGGCTGCACCCAAATACTGACCGCCACAACTGATAAACCCATAGAGGAAGACCCCGGCAGCCGCAGTTTAGGCAGCTACCTAGACGACGAAATCATCGAGACAAAGGCCTTAGTCAATATTCGCAAAACCGATCCCGCGCTGCAGAGTGCCCGCATTAGCGTTACCAGCCACAACGGCATTGTATTACTCACCGGCAATGCCCCGAACGAACGCCTAAGCCAATTGGCCAGCGAAGTGGCGAATGAAGTTAAGAAAGTCCGCAAGGTGCATAACGAACTTGCAATCGGCGCCGACGTGAGCATGCTGGCACGCAGCAATGACGCATGGATTAGCACTAAAGTGAAAAGTCGTTTATCTCTCGACGACAAGCTCGACGCGTCGAAAATCAAAGTGGTCACCGAGAATGGCATTGTCTACTTGATGGGCCTAGTATCGCAGGCCGAGTCTGAAACTGCATCGAAAATCGTTAGCGAGACTAGTGGTGTACAAAAAGTCGTTAGGGTATTTGAATACTACTAAGAACAACGCGTAGGCCTACAGGCATTCGCAGGAAACACAGGTATAAAACGAAAAACGGGGCTGATTCTCATCAGCCCCGTTTTGCTTTACTTTACTACTCTTAGGCTTGGCTTCGCTTTCGCTTTGCCGCTCGACAACTTACTGAGACTCGCCGTTGGCCTCGGCCCTGGCGGCTTAGGCGGCAGGTCCGGCTCTTCGGTTTCAAACAGCATGCCTTGACCGTTTTCCTTGGCATACACACCCAATACCGCAGAGATCGGCGCACTCACTTCCTGCGGTACACCGCCAAAACGGCCGCTAAAGGTTAAATAATCGTTACCGACATTCAAACCCACTACCGCTGACGGCGATATATTGAGCACAATTTGGCCGTCCTGCACATACTGCTGGGGCACAAAAACCCCTTCGTGCAGCGCATTCACAAGTACATAGGGAGTGCAGCCGTTATCGACTACCCATTCGTAAATTGCCCTAATCATATAGGAACGGCTTGATGTCATTGCCATATTTATTCGGCCAGCGGCTTAGGCTACTGACGCCTCGCTACGATTTTCACGCTCTTTTTCAGTCAGGCTTTCTTGGAAGGAAGGCCGCTCAAACAAACGCGTCATATAATCGAACAGCGGCTTAGACTGACGAGTTTGCGGAATAACCACACCCAGCTGGGGCAAACGCCACAAAATTGGTGCCAAACAGCAATCAACCAAGGTAAATTCATCGCTCATAAAAAATGGTTTTTCAGCGAAGATTGGCGCCACTGTCAGCAGACTATCGCGCAGCTCTTTGCGGGCTTTGTCGGCGTTCTTTTGATTGCCACCGAGCAATAGCTCATCAACCAAGCGGCACCAGTCGCGCTCGATACGATAAATATACTGACGGCTTTCACCACGTGCAACTGGGTAAACTGGCAGCAACGGCGGGTGCGGGAAGCGCTCGTCCAAATATTCCATCATGACTTTGGATTCATACAAAGCCAAATCGCGGTCAACCAAAGTTGGTAGCGAATTATACGGATTCAATTCGGCGACTTCTTCCGGCAAAGTGCCCGGCTTTACATCGACGATATCAACAGTTACGCCTTTTTCGGCCAATACAATTCTCACCCGATGACAGTAATGACTCGCTGCGTCGGAAAAGAAAGTCATGGTAGAACGCTTGGCAACAACGCCCATTGATCTCACCTCAAATTATCAAACTAAAAACAACAAACGGGCAGCTCCATAAAGAACCGCCCGCTGACTCTTACCCGCCTGCCCAAAAACCGGCGCAAGCTGATGGATTTTTAATGCACGTCTTTCCAGTATTCGCGATTCAACAAGAAGGCAAATACGAAGAACAAAGCAATAAACAGCAGCACAAAAACACCAATGCGCTTACTTTTTACCTGCGAAGGCTCGCCGATATATTCCAAAAAGTTAACCAAGTCATAAACGACTTTATCATACTCTGCTGGACTCAGGGCGCCCTCAGGGCTGTAGGTAAATGAACCGCAGGGGTTAAGCGCCTTGCCATCTTCACCAAAAAGAATATCTTCGCCGGTCAATTCGTCGCGCAATACGCCGCCGTTATGGGCGTGAACTGGACCAGGTGCGCACTCAGGCATACCCTGCAACTCAGCCATAACATGGGGCATACCCACGTCTTTAAAGACTTTATTGTTCACACCATAAGGGCGCGACGGATCCGCGTAAAAGGTGCGCAAATAGGTGTACAACCACTCAGGACTACGAGCGCGCGCCACCAACGTTAAATTAGGCGGTGCCGCGCCAAACCACTTTTTTGCGTCGGCAGGGGCCATTGAATTGTGCATAAGTGATCCGATTTTGGCGTCACTATCAAATTTCAAATGGCTCTCAAATAGCTCCAGCGGAATACCAAGATCTTCAGCAGTGCGCTGGTAACGCGCATAGTTCAGCGAGTGACAACCCATACAATAGTTCATATAGGTCGCTGCGCCGCTCTGCAAAGATGGCAGGTCGGTAACATCGGTTTCGATATGATCACAGGCCACAGTGCCGCAATCAAAGTTAGACTCTGAACCCGCCGCTTTAAGTGGCAGCACAGTTAACAGAATCACAACCAATAACACCAACATACTCTTCCAGAAACCCATACCACCATCGGTAGTACGAGTAGGCTCCGGCTTGGTCGCTTCCCATTTAGTCCAGAACGGCATCAGCAAGAAGAAGGCAAAGTAGATCACCGAGCAGATACGCGCCAACAAAGTCCGCGCTTCGGTCGGCGCCTTCACACCCAATACACCAAGGATTAAGAAAGAGGCAACAAAAATCAAAATGGCCGCTTTACTGAAATTACCTTTGTAACGAATCGACTTAACTTTGCTGCGATCCAACCATGGCAGTAAGAACAAAATGGCTACCGAAGCGCCAAAGGCCATAAAGCCCATTAGCTTATCCGGCACAGCGCGCAGCACTGAATAGAACGGCGTGAAATACCAAACCGGTGCAATGTGCTCAGGGGTTTTCAAGCCATTAGCAATTTCAAAGTTGGCGTGTTCTAGGAAGTAACCGCCCATCTCCGGCATAAAGAACACAATAGCGCAGAAAACAAACAGGAAGACCGCAATCGCCGTTAAATCATGAACGGTGTAATACGGGTGGAAAGCCACGCCATCCAGAGGTATGCCATTGGCATCCTTGTTTTTCTTGATTTCTACACCGTCGGGGTTATTTGAACCCACTTCGTGCAGCGCCAGCAAATGCAGCACAACCAAGGCAATCAGGATAATTGGCAAGGCAACAACATGTAGAGCAAAGAAACGGTTTAGAGTCACCCCAGAAATAAGGAAGTCGCCGCGAACCCACTGCACAATATCGTCACCGACTACAGGTATCGCGCCAAATAGCGAAATAATAACCTGCGCACCCCAATAGGACATTTGCCCCCAAGGCAGTACATAACCAACAAAGGCTTCGGCCATCAGCGCAAGGAAGATGAACATACCGAAAACCCAAATCAATTCACGGGGTTTTTGGTATGAGCCATACAACAGGCCGCGGAACATATGCAGGTAAACCACAATAAAGAATGCCGAAGCACCGGTGGAATGCATATAGCGAATGATCCAACCAAAGTCGACATCACGCATGATGTATTCAACAGAGTTGAATGCTTCTTCAGAGCTGGGGGTAAAACTCATGGTTAGCCATACGCCGGTCAGCAGCTGGTTAACCAGCACTACTAGCGACAACACACCAAAGAAATACCAGAAATTAAAGTTTTTCGGCGCGTAGTATTTACCCATATGGGTATCCCACGCACGCATGATTGGCAGACGGGCATCAACCCAATCGCGCAAACCCACTAGCATTTTGACCATTACGCAGCCCCCTGATCAATACCGATAACAAGCACACCGTTACCCTCAAAGGAATAAGGAGGGACAACAAGGTTTTGAGACGCTGGTGAACCCTGATAAACACGTCCAGCCAAGTCAAAGCGCGAACCGTGACAAGGGCAGAAGAATCCACCTAGCCAAGCTTTACCACCTAGATCAGGCACACCCACTTCTGGGTGATGCTTAGGCGCACAACCCAAATGCGTACACAAGCCGACCAGAACCAAATATTCCGGACGAATTGAGCGAGTAATGGTTTCAACATAGGCAGGCTGATCCGAACCGGTCGATTCAGGATCTTTAAGATATTGTGCTAGCTCGTTGAGACCAGCAAGCTGTTCTTCGGTGCGACGCACCACATAAACAGGTTTGCCACGCCATTCAACAACAACCATCTGACCCGGCTCAAGCTTACTAATGTCAGCCTTTACTGGCGCACCGGCAGCTTTTGCTTTAGCACTAGGGTTCCAAGAACCCACAAATGGCGTTGCTATACCAACGGCCCCGGCGGCACCAACAACAGATGTTGCGGCCGTCAGGAAACGTCGACGCCCTGTATTTACGCCGTCATTACTCATGACGATTCCCCCATAACATACGAAAAGTCAGGCTGGCCCCGCTAGATGAGCGGAACCCACTCCAAAATTCCAAATGGGCCAAATACTAATGAACTTGACCCATTCTGACAATAATAATGCGCGACAAAGATCCGTATCCAGATCTTTGTTCAGGCAAAAAAAAACGCCCACATCGTAGCTCGTGGGCGTTTTCCGAAAGCCGCAATGGGCAGTCTCCACAGGCCAGAGGCCGTCGCGGTTAACGCTTGGAGAATTGTGGCTTCTTACGAGCTTTACGCAGACCGACTTTCTTACGTTCAACTTCACGTGAATCTCGGGTTACGAAACCAGCTTTACGCAGACTGCTGCGCAGGCCTTCGTCATATTCCATAAGAGCACGAGTAATGCCATGGCGAATCGCACCGGCTTGGCCGAAACTGCCACCACCTGCAACGGTCACCAAAATATCAAACTTTTCAGACATTTCGACCAGCTCTAATGGCTGACGAACGATCATGCGTGCTACTTCACGACCAAAATACTGGTCAAGAGTGCGATCGTTAACTGAAATAGCGCCGGTTCCTGCTCTCAGGAATACACGGGCTGACGAGGTTTTACGGCGACCTGTACCGTAATACTGGGTGGCTGACATATTACGCTTCCGTTAGATGTTCAGTTCAACTGGCTGCTGAGCGGTATGGGGATGCTCAGTACCAGCGTAAACTTTCAATTTTTTAAACATAGCACGACCCAGCGGGTTCTTGGGCAACATACCCTTTACCGCTCCCTGGATCACGCGCTCAGGGGCTTTCTCGATCAACTTCTCGAAGCTCATCGACTTCAATCCACCCGGATAACCGGTGTGGTGATGGTAGATCTTACCACTTGCCTTATTGCCGGTAACGCGAATTTTTTCCGCATTAACAACAACGATATAATCGCCAGTATCAACATGAGGCGTGTATTCAGGCTTATGCTTACCGCGCAAACGATGCGCAATTTCACTGGCCAAACGACCCAATGTTTTTTCGGCGGCGTCTACTACGTACCAGTCATGTATTACGTCACTGGGTTTTGCGCTTAAGGTTTTCATGTGTCTCGCCTATAGGGCCCGTACCGAACAAAGAGCGCGAATACTACATAAGCGCCACAGGTTTTTCAAGCGGAATATTTGGTTTTCTAAAGGAATAGCGACAAACACCGTTATGGACGGTGCTCTTGCCCAAGATAGTCCTCAGACTGCATTTCCAGCAGACGACTCTGAGTCCGCTCAAACTCAAAATCCAATCGGCCGCCAGTATACAGATTTTCAAGGGAAACTGCAGCCGACAAAACCAATTTAACGTTGCGATCGTAAAATTCATCAATTAAGTTAATGAAACGCCGCGCCTGATCGTCGCGCCCCGCCCCCATTTGCGGCACATTGCTAACCACTACCGCATGAAACACCCGCGCCAATTCTATATAGTCATACTGACTGCGTGGGCCATCACAGAGTTCGACAAAGTCAAACCACGCCACATCGTCGGCCACATAGCGCGCCACAATGTTTCGCCCTTCTATATCTAGAGCTTGATCAGCACTGACCGGCTCAGGCGCCAAGCGCTGAAAACTCCGCATCAAACTTTGCTCTGCCGCCTCGCCCAGCGGTTGATAATATAATTCAGCCTGCTCAAGAGCCCGCAAGCGGTAATCAACCCCGCCATCCACGTTGACGACTTCGGTACGTTGATTCAACAAGGCAATTGCTGGCAGAAACCTCGCGCGCTGCAAGCCATCTTTATAGAGACCGTCGGGAACAATATTTGAGGTCGCCACTAAAACCACGCCGCGCTCGAACAAACGCTCAAACAAACCAGCAAGTATCATCGCATCGGTGATATCCGAGACAAAAAACTCGTCAAAGCAAATCACTCTCGCCTCATCAGCGATGCGATCCGCGACAATCACAAGGGGGTTTTTTTCACCAGAAAGGGATTTCAGCTCTTTATGGACCCGCTGCATAAAGCGATGGAAATGCGCTCGCAATTTATTTTCAAACGGCAGGGTGTCGAAAAAGGTGTCCATCAAATAGGTTTTACCGCGCCCCACTCCGCCCCAAAAATACAGACCTTTAATATCGGCCACGGGTGATTTACGCCGCGTAATGCGCGCACTAACACTCGCCCAAAGCCCTGTCGCGCTAGGCATGGGCTGCGCCACAAGATCATCGTATAGACGCTGCAGACACATAACCGCTTGTTCTTGAGCTGCATCGTAAGAAAAATCTGCCAACTCAAGATCACGGCGATATCGCTGTATAGGGGTAGCCATTGTATGAGCCTCGTTCAAGACGGCGCAACTTTACCGGCCTGATTGTGAATTGGCAATTTTTTATCTCGGATTACTGAACCACAGAGCGCGAGCAGTTATACTTAGTTATACGAGAGTGACAAACACGTCGACTCACCGGAGGAGCTTCTGTGCAAGACTTTACCACATTGATCGCCGTTGCCATTATTTGCCTATTAAGTGGCGCCGCCATAGGCTACTTCGTCTTGGGCCGACTAAAACCCGAGCAGCAGAACCGTGCAGCACTAGAAAAGCAGTTCAGCGAAATGCAACAACAGCAGCAGGATTACCAGCAGCAAGTTAGCAGCCATTTCGACCGCACTGGCGAACTCCTTAACGAACTCGCCGAAAGCTACCGCAGCGTCCACAACCATATTGTGGAAGGCGCCCAAAATTTGCACAGTTCAGGCATCAGCCCGCTGCAAGCCCTCCCCGAAGGCCGTCCCGTACTGGAAAGCAAATCCAACAAAGTTGTGCCCTCGGCACCACCACTAGATTACGCACCTCGCCAGCCCGGCAAAAAAGGCGCACTGCACGAAGAGTTCGGCATGGACTCCGAAAAGAAAACCAAAGAACAAATCACCCCGCCGGTAGCGCCGCACCTCTGATTTCGCCGGCGTCACTTGCCAGCACCCAATCAGCCCATGCAAAAAGTACGCCCTAGCAGCTAAGCTAGGGCCTTACCGACCTGTCAGAGCATCACAACACGCTCCACACGCCCGCTAGGCGGGGTTATCGATGTCGATAAACTCATGATATAAATCAAAGCGCCCAGCCAGCTCCGCAGCCAAGGCCTGCACCCCGTAGCGCTCAGTGGCGTGATGACCTGCGCCAATATAGTGAATCCCCAGCTCTCGCGCAGCCAAAATAGTTGGCTCCGACACCTCGCCACTGAGAAAAGCGTCCATGCCCAGCGCAGCTGCCTTCTCTATATAAGACTGCGCCCCGCCCGTACACCAAGCAATACTCCGAATTGGCCGGCCGTGCCCCAGCTCTAATAGCGGGCGCCGCCCCAAAATTGTGGCGATATGATCAGCAAAATCCTGCGCTGACTGAGGGGCTGCTAACACCCCAACATTACCCACCGAACGGGGATTGTTCGGTTCAAGCCCACCCTGCACGGTAATACCCAACTGCTTAGCCAACTGAATATTATTACCCAATTCGGGATGTGCATCTAAGGGCAGGTGATAGGCGATCAAACTAATATCGTGCTGCAGCAATAACGCCAAGCGACGGCGCTTCATACCAACCACACAAGGATCTTCGCCCCGCCAAAAATAGCCGTGGTGTACTATGATGGCGTCAGCCTGTGCGTCTATTGCCGCCTCGATCAAGGCCTGCGACGCCGTCACCCCCGACACAATCCGACGCACATCACTGCGCCCAGCTACCTGCAGCCCATTTGGGCAGTAGTCGTTAAAATTTTGCGGCGCCAGCAGCTCGTCTGCGGCGGCCACTAAGGCGGACAATGAAACACTCATACAAGCTCCTAGAAATTCGAAAACGGCGTGATTCATGCTAGGCTTGCACGCCAACACTTTAGTCGAGGCCGGAAACGGCCAATTAGCGCATTACGAGGATCCCGCTTTTGAACCTGCCCAACCCCAAGACCCTGATTTGGCCAACACTCTGCGGGGTATTACTGGGCCTATGCATACTCACCTACCTACAGAGCCAGCGCGACCGCGACTACGTTTACGCCGTTGAGCACGCTGCTCCGGCAGTAGCCAACATATACACCACCAAGGTCGTTCAGCAGCGCCACCCCCTCGCCAATGACCCGCTATTCAAACACTTTTTCAGCCGCAACGGCAAAGTCAAACAACAGCTCGAACGCAGCTTGGGCTCTGGGGTTATTGTTAGCGATGCCGGCTACTTGCTCACCAACTACCACGTTATTAACGGCGCCGACGAAATATTAGTACTACTTCACGACGGCCGCCAAGCCCTTGCCAGCGTTATTGGTAGCGACGCCGACACTGATCTTGCGGTACTTAAAATCGACCTAGATGGACTCACCAGTATAAGCATCGGCGATCCGAGTAAAATACGGGTCGGCAATATCGTTTTAGCTATTGGCAACCCCTATGGTTTTGGGCAAACCGTAACTCAGGGCATTGTCAGCGCCACCGGCCGCTACGGCCTTGGCCTGAGCCAATTTGAAAATTTTATTCAAACCGATGCGGCCATCAACCCTGGCAACTCCGGCGGCGCACTAATCGACACCAAAGGCCGCCTGCTTGGAATCAATACCGCCATCTACACCCAGAGCGGCGGTTCAACCGGCATAGGCCTTGCCATTCCCACGGATCTCGCGCTGCGCACCATGAGCGACCTCATTAGCTACGGCCGCCCCCTGCGTGGCTGGCTGGGTATCGAGGTGCAGCCGGTGGGCATTGGCACTAACGGCGTGGTCATAACCGCCCTAGCCACTAGCGGCCCAGCCGAGAAGGCGGGGCTCAAAATTGGTGACATTCTCACTGAAATTAACGGTGAACAAGTCGGCGACGGTCACGCAGGCATGAAGCTGATCACTTACACTCGCCCAGGCGAGCGGGTGCGAATCGGATTATTGCGGGGTGAAGAGGTACTCACTATCGAGACGCAAGTGGCCGAGCGCCCCAATAGCTAAATCAATTGGCTAGAATTGCCTGCAAAGACGCAAGCAACACGGCATTCTCTTCTGGGCGACCAACGGTAATCCGCAAATATTGCTCAATACGAGCTTGTTTGAAGTGGCGAACGATTACGCCATCTTCACGCAAGCCGGCAGCCAAGGCGGCCGCATCGCGGCTGCAGTGACGACAAAACACAAAGTTCGCCGCCGAGGGCAACACCTCAAAATCCAGCGCCGTTAACGCCTGCACAAGCTTATCGCGCTCACTGACTACCGCTTGTTGGCACTGTTCAAAATAGGCCTGATCGGCAAACGAGGCGACCGCGCCACGCTGCGCGAGTCGATCGAGAGGATAAGAGTTAAAGCTGTTCTTAATTCGCTCTAAAGCCTCAATCAAATCTGGGTGACCAACGGCAAACCCCACGCGCAAACCCGCCAGCGAACGCGACTTAGACAAGGTCTGAGTAACGAGCAAATTAGGAAAGCGCTCAACGAGACAAATTGCCGATTCGCCGCCAAAATCCACATAGGCCTCATCGATAACGACCACGGTCTCGGTATTCACCATCAATAGCCGCTCAATCTCGGCGAGGGGCAAAAAGCATCCCGTCGGCGCATTTGGGTTGGGGAAAATAATCCCGCCCTTCATGCCCGTGTAATCGCCAACCCGAATTTGGAAAGACTCGTCCAGCGGTATCGCCTCATAGGGAATACCGTACAAACCACAGTAAACTGGATAAAAGCTGTAGGTAATATCGGGAAATAGCAGCGGCTTACCGTGCTGAAACAGGCCGTGAAAAATATGCGCCAGCACTTCATCTGAACCGTTGCCAACAAACACCTGTGCGGCGTCCACGCCGTGATAATCAGCAATCGCTGCTTTTAACAAATCGCTATTGGGATCTGGGTAGCGGCGCAAATCATCGCCCAGCTCATCCTGTATCGCCGCCAACACCTTTGGCGACGGTCCGTAGGGATTCTCATTGGTATTAAGCTTGGTGAGCTTGTGCATTTTAGGCTGTTCACCAGGCACATAGGGCACCAAGCCCTTAACGAAGGGACTCCAAAACCGGCTCATGTCGACTCCTCGCCAGCGCTATTCGCAGGCAATAAACGGTACTCTGCACTGCGGGCGTGAGCAGTTAAAGACTCACCCCTGGCCAGCACCGAAGCCACCTTGGCCAACTCTGCAGCACCCGCCGCCGAACAGCCAATAATAGATGAGCGCTTTTGAAAATCGTAAACACCCAGCGGCGAAGAAAACCGCGCGGTGCCCGACGTTGGCAATACGTGGTTCGGCCCAGCACAGTAATCACCCAGCGCCTCAGGCGTATAGCGCCCCATAAAAATCGCCCCCGCGTGACGAATTTTTGGCAGCAAGGCCTCGGCATTGTCCACCGACAACTCCAAATGCTCTGGGGCGATGCGATTGCTTAACGCAATGGCTTCGTCGAGATCCTTCACCAAAATCAGGGCGCCACGCGCCAATAGCGACTGGCGAATAATCGCTGCCCGCTCAGACTCTGGCAATAATTTGGCAATACTCGCGGCCACGGCATCCAAAAATGCGGCATCGGGGCTCAGCAAAATAGACTGCGCATCTTCGTCGTGTTCGGCTTGAGAAAACAAATCCATCGCAATCCAATCTGGATCGGTTTTACCGTCGCAGATCACCAGTATTTCCGAGGGGCCGGCAATCATATCCAAGCCAACGCTGCCGAAAACCTGACGCTTCGCAGTGGCCACATAAATGTTGCCTGGGCCAACGATTTTATCAACCTTAGGAATGGTCTCAGTGCCGTAGGCCAAGGCACCAACTGCTTGCGCGCCGCCCACAGTAAACACCCGATCAACACCGGCGATTGCGGCCGCCGCCAAGACCATGTCGTTGACAAAGCCCTTTGGGGTTGGCGACACCATAATCAATTCATCCACCCCCGCCACCTTGGCGGGAATCGCATTCATTAACACCGATGAGGGGTAGGTTGCTTTGCCACCGGGCACGTACAAGCCAACCCGCTCAAGCGGGGTGATTTGCTGACCCAGCACGGTGCCGTCTGCCTCGGTGTAAGACCAAGACTCCTGACGCTGATGCTGGTGATAGCTGCGGATACGCTCGGCAGCTTTTTCCAACGCCGCGCGAACATCCGCGGGAATGGATTGCAAAGCCGCCTGCATGCGCGTCTGCGAAATCTCTAGCTCAGCAGCCGTCGCCACATCTACGCCATCAAACTGCTTGGTATAAGCCAGCAATGCCGCATCGCCGTCGCCGCGGATAGCCGCTAATACACTGGCCACGGTGTTGGACACCATGGGATTGGTCGTGGCCTCCCAGTCTAGCAAAGCCGTTAGTGCGGCATCAAAACCGGCATCTGCCGCGCTCATGCGCCGAATAAGTTCCGCCATTACACAGACTCCGATGCAGCTTGGCGAGCCTCCACGGCGGCCGTCAATTTGCCGATAATATCTTGAATGCTCTGGTGCTTACGCTTCATCGCCGCCTTGTTAACCACCAAGCGCGAGCTGACATCGGCAATCATATCCCGCGGCTCCATACCATTGGCGCGCAGGGTATTGCCGGTATCAACAATATCGACGATCAAGTCAGCCAAATTCATCAAGGGCGCCAGCTCCATCGCCCCATAGAGTTTGATTAATTCCACTTGGATACCCCGCTCAGCAAAATGACGCCGCGCAACGTTCACAAATTTGGTCGCCACCCGCACTCGGCCGTGAGGCAGTGCTTCGCCAACTCGCCCCGCAGTCATTAAGCGACAGCGGGCAATATTCAGGTCCAGCGGCTCATACATATCTGCCGCGCCGATCTCGAGCAGCATATCTTTGCCCGCCACACCAATATCTGCCGAGCCCAGTTTTACATAGGTCGGCACATCGGTACCGCGAATCACAATTAGCTGAATATGAGCGTGATTGGTTTCAAAAATCAACTTGCGGCTGCTGCTGATATCTTCGAGCGGCACAATGCCAGCCTCGGCTAGCAGGGGCAGGGTTTCTTTAAGAATACGCCCTTTAGTTAGGGCGATAGTAACCGGCTGATCCACAAGTAAACTCCAAGAACTGATAAATTCTAATTGGCAACTCGGCGAATATCGGCGCCGAGGGCGAGGAATTTCTCCTCAATACATTCATAACCGCGATCGATATGGTAAATCCGATCAACCAAGGTTTCACCGTCGGCGACCAAGCCAGCAATAACCAAACTTGCCGAGGCGCGCAGGTCACTAGCCATTACCGGCGCACCCTTGAGACGGTTAATACCCTTAATCATAGCGGTATTACCTTCAATAGTGATTTTAGCGCCCATACGGTTCATTTCATGGGTTTGAATCAAACGATTTTCAAAAATCGTTTCGGTAACGTGAGATACGCCATCGGCCACGGTATTCATCGCGGTAAACTGGGCCTGCATATCGGTAGGGAAACCCGGATACGGCATAGTCTTAATGTTCACCGCCTTGGGCTGACGCCCCTCCATGTCGAGGGTAATCCAGTCGGCGCCACTTTCGATTTTGGCACCCGCCTCTTCCAGCTTAACGAGTACCGCCTCTAAGGTCTCAGGACCAATATCTCGCAGCCGGATAGAACCGCGACTAGCCGCTGCCGCCACCAAATAGGTACCCGCTTCAATACGGTCGGGCATCACTGAGTATGTGCAGCCATTTAGGCGTTTAACACCGTCGATGGTAATTGTCGCCGTACCATGACCGGTGATTTTGGCACCCATGGCGATCAGGCAATTTGCCAAATCGACAATTTCAGGCTCACGCGCGGCGTTTTCTAGCACGGTGCGGCCGTTAGCCAGCGCCGCCGCCATCATTACATTCTCTGTACCACCAACGGTAACCATATCAAATAAAACATGGGCACCCCTTAAACCACCCTCTGGCGCCCGCGCAGTGATATAACCTTCGTCGATATCAATAATTGCACCCATCGCCTCAAAGCCGCGCAGATGCTGATCTACCGGCCGACTACCGATCGCGCAGCCGCCAGGAAATGACACTTTCGCGTGTCCGAAATGAGTTAACAAAGGACCCAGCACCAAAATCGAGGCGCGCATGGTTTTCACCAGCTCATAGGGCGCCGTTGTTTCGGTGGTGGTTGACCCATTAATTTCAACGCCGAGCCGCTCGTCGACAATCAGCTCGGTGCCCATGCTGCGCAATAACGCAATCATGGTGGTAACGTCGTGCAAATGTGGGAGATTGCGGATTAATACCGGCTCACTGGATAGTAAGGTGGCGGCAAGAATCGGCAGCGCCGCATTTTTAGAACCGGACACGCGAATCTCTCCGGCCAAAGGGCCGCAGCCGCGTATAAGCAACTTATCCATGAAATCTCCTGGAAAGTCCCGTAAGCCTCAGGCTTGGGCTTCCTCGGGGGTAATAGCTTTAATATTAATAGCGTGCAGTGAACCGTCGCGGATCCAATCGTTAACTGCAGCATAAACCAATTGCTGGCGTTTAACTGCGCGCAAACCGGCAAACGCAGCACTCACAACCCGAACATCAAAATGACTGCCGTCGCCGCCAACAGCCACTTCGCTCTCGGGGAAATGTTCAGAAAGACGTTGTTCAATCTGGTCTGTTTGCATGACAATTCTACCTGTATTCATCACTAGCGATATCAAGCGCGGAATTGTACGCAATTGCGGTCAACATGGCGAGGTGAATACCCCTTCGGACTTAACACCTCGCCAAGAATGCTTCTATTTTATTCAGCAGCCTTTTCCATCACTTCTTTCGGCACGACAATCCAGTTATCAATGACTTTATCGACATCACCATCATATTGTTTTAAAGCAGCATTAAACTGACTTGAAAAGATACGACCCAAGTTCACACCCTCGATAATCACATTTCGCAGCTTCCACATACCATTAGAATCTTTACGAACGGAATACACCAGCTGGTAGGGCTTTGCGCGCTCACCATAAATATCTTGGCGCACGCCCACATTGCCGGATAAGTCCACATCATCTTCCAGCGGCAGTACTTCTATTCGATTCCCATTAAAACCCAGCAGACCTTTTGAGTAAGTATTAATCAGACCATCTTTAAAACTATCGGTAAAACGAATAACCCGCTCGCGGAACTGGGCGCGCTCGGCATCAGTCTTCAGGCTCTCGTAATAACCTCGGCTGCCGTATTTCCCCATAATGCCGCGAGCAAAACTTTGAAAGTCGACAACATCATCCATTATGCGGCGCACTTCACTGGTAAAGCGCTCCGGATCTTTATCTACATAGCTACGCGCCTCCTCAATTACTTTCACCAACTCTTGAGTGGTGTCGGCAACCAGCTCATATGGCCCCTTCGCCGCAGCAGATGCCTGACTAAACAGGCCAAAAGTCATCAATGCCGCCAGTAAAATTTGCTTAAACATAGTTTTCCCTCAATAAATTTAAACCGTATAAACACGGCACAACACTGCTAACCGTAAGCTTCGACCCCCTTTCACGGGAATGTCTCCCAAATCTCAGGCCAGCTAATCCTGTTATTTTGTCACATTGGAAATTATCATAGCTAACATTAGCCCCAGCTTAACGGGCAATTCACATAATTCAGGTAATCGCGCGTGACCAATCCATCATCTTATACCAGCTCAGCCCTGCGTGTTATCCGCATGGAAAGGGACGCCGTTGCCGTTCTCGCCGAGCGCATCGACGAAAGCTTCGGCCGCGCCTGCGACATTCTACTCGCTTGCAAGGGTCGCGTCGTGGTGACTGGCATGGGTAAATCCGGTCATATCGGCAATAAAATTGCCGCCACCCTCGCCAGCACCGGCACCCCCGCTTTTTTTGTTCATCCGGGCGAGGCCAGCCACGGCGACTTGGGCATGATCACCGCCGGCGACGTAGTGATTGCGCTATCTAACTCCGGCACCACTGGCGAATTAATTACTATTTTACCCCTGCTTAAATTGCTGGCCGTGCCGGTGATTGCCCTCACCGGCAACCCCGCCTCAGAGCTCGCCACCACCGCAGACGTGCACCTAAACGTCGGCGTGGCCGAAGAAGCCTGCCCGCTAAACCTCGCGCCCACGTCTAGCACTACGGTTACCTTAGTCATGGGCGACGCACTGGCTATCGCCCTGTTAGAGGCCAGAGGCTTTACCGCCAACGACTTCGCCCTGTCCCACCCCGGTGGCGCGCTGGGCCGCAGGCTCATACTCAAAATTGATAGCATTATGCACACTGGCGACAGCATTCCCAAAATCACGCTGGGCAGTGCCCTAAGCGGCGCCCTGCTGGAGATGAGCAGCAAAACCCTTGGCATGACCACAGTAGTTGACCAAAATGGCGTACTCGCCGGCATCTTCACTGATGGCGACCTGCGCCGCGCTATTGACCGCGGTATTGATATACACAGCTGCCCGATAGATGACATTATGACCCGCAACTGCCGCACCATTAAGCCAGGCACTATGGCGGCGGAAGCACTGCGCATTATGGAAGATAATAAAATTACGGTACTGGTTGCCGTTAACGACAATGGCCAACCCGTTGGCGTCATCCACACCCACGACCTGCTCAAAGCAGGCGTTGCCTAGGAAACTGCAGCACCATGCATAGCGTGATTGAAAAAGCGAAAACCATCAAACTTTTGGCGATGGACGTCGACGGCGTACTCACCGATGGCAGCCTCTACTTTGGCAATAGTGGCGAAGAAATGAAGGCCTTCAGCATTCTCGACGGCCTCGGCATTAAATTGCTTCGCGATGCAGGCATTAAGCCGGCAATCATTACCGGTCGCTGCTCAGAGCTGGTCAAGCGCCGCGCTGGCGAACTTAAAATCGAACTGATCTATCAAGGCCGCGAAGACAAACTCGTCGCCCTCGAAGAATTGCGCGCCGACCTCGGCCTTGAAATGCAAGACATCGCCTATGTCGGCGACGACCTGCCCGACCTCTCCGCCATCCGCAAAGCTGGGCTCGGCATTACCGTTGCCAACGGCCACCACTTCGTTGCCCGTCACGCCGACTGGCAAACCACCGCTGCGGGTGGCAACGGCGCCATACGCGAGGTTTGCGAGCTAATCCTTAAAGCGCAAGGCAAACTGAATAGCGCCTTGGAGCAATACCTCTAAGATGAAGCAAATCAAATTCACCATATTCTCTGTGCTATCGGCCATTACCGCAATGGCCGGCACGGTGGTGTATCTCACCCAATTCAGCGAAAGCGGCAAATTAAGCATTACTGAGCGCTTTGAAGCAGTACCAGACGCCGATTCGCATCTACGCCAAGTTAGCGGCATAAAATACAGCGCCGACGGCCATATTGCCTATAAGTGGCGCGCCACCAGCGCCGAGCGTTTGATCTCTGATGGCTCGATAGCATTGCAAGAACCCTTTTATATCGGCAATATCGCAGACCAACGGCCGTGGACCGCCAGCGCCAAGGTCGGCAAACTATCGCAGGACGGCGAGCACTTAACCTTACGGAATACAGTGCTAGTAAAAGATTTGATTCGCCAAGCACAAATAAGCACAGAATTACTGCGAATCAATTTAGACAGCAGCGAAGTGAGCACCGATCAAGCATTAACCCTCTCACTGCGCAATGGCAAAACCCACTCAATGGGCATGAAAGCCAGCATGAAAAATGAACGTATTGAACTCCTCGACCAGGTAAAAGGCCACTATGACCCCATCTAAAGCCGCGCTCGCCACCACGCTGCTACTCAGCGTTAGTTGCATTGCGCTGAGCTTACCCGAAGACCGCAAGCAGGCCATCAACCTGAGTTCTGACCGCGCAATTTACGAAAACAACCAAGGCGTCTACATCGGCAATGTCAGCATGAGCCAGGGCTCCCTCAAAATTAGCGCCGACAAGCTCACTATAATCGAAGCCAATCGCAAGGTTGAAAAAGTCATCGCCGAGGGCAGCCCCGCATATTTTGAACAGCAGCCCAGAGCGGATGAAGGCGTGGTGGTTGCCAGCGCCCAGCGCATTGAGTACAGCCTGCAACAAGAAGAGATTTTGCTGCAGCGCAATGCCTCTATTACTCATCGAGGCTCAAAAATCTCTGGCGACAGGGTGGTTTACAACGGACGCAAGCAAATGGTGGTTGCCGACGGCGGCACCGCTGAAAAAGAGCATCGCGTCAAAATGACCCTCCAGCCCCAAGCCATCCCCGACAGTGAAGCCCCTGCCGATGACAAGCCCGCCACCAGCCCCACCGTGGAAAGCACCAATAGCGAAGAGTCGCCTTAACTATGCCCGTACTGCAAGCCAGTAATCTCGCCAAAGCCTACAAGGGCCGCGAAATCATTAAAGATGTTTCGCTCACCATTAGCAGCGGTGAAATTGTAGGTTTACTCGGCCCCAATGGCGCCGGTAAAACCACCTGTTTCTATATGATTGTCGGCATTGTAAACGCCGACCGCGGCTCAATTCGTCTCGATGACCGCGATCTAACGCTTTCATCAATTAGCGGCCGCGCCAAGCATGGCGTCGGTTATCTGCCCCAAGAGGCTTCGATATTTCGCAAATTAAGTGTCGCCGATAATATTATGGCCATTCTTGAAACCCGCAGCGACCTCAACCGCAAGCAGCGCAAGGAAAAACTCGAGGCCCTGCTGCAAGAATTTCATATCACCCATATCCGCAAATCAATGGGCATGTCACTCTCTGGCGGCGAACGTCGCCGAGTTGAAATAGCCCGCGCACTGGCTACCGAACCCAGTTTTATCCTGCTTGACGAGCCCTTCGCTGGGGTCGACCCAATCTCGGTAAACGACATTCAAAATATCGTAAAACACCTGCAAGCGCGGGGTATTGGCGTACTCATTACCGACCACAATGTCCGCGAAACCCTCGACATTTGCGACAAGGCCTACATCGTTGGCGAAGGCCGCATCGTCGCCGAAGGTGACGCTAACACCGTGCTAAACAACCAAATTGTGCGGGATATTTATCTTGGCGATAAATTCACTTTATAAAGCCAAAACCTTGACCCCAGTTATGCATGGCTGGGGCCAGAATCAGCCTCATTATTTTAATTCAAAACTCGCTAACTTTTACAAATGAATCGGCACAGGTATTGCAGGTAATGATTGTCCCGACTACACTGCAAGAGAGGCATAATTATTGCCGGTAGAACAAAACCATTTGTTCATGTTGCCACTGTCCTGTTGTAGAAGCCGCTGCCTATGAAACAATCGCTACAGCTCAAAGTCGGTCAAAGCCTGACCATGACACCTCAGCTGCAACAAGCGATTCGCTTATTACAACTCTCCACCCTCGACCTTCAGCAAGAAATTCAATCGGCGCTAGACTCAAACCCGCTGCTTGAAATCAGCGACGATGACGGCGACATCGAGGTCAATACCGAACCGACTTCCGCCGAACCCAAAAAAGCCGAAAAAAGCAGCGACCAAGAAACCGAAGCGCCACAGCCAGAAGCCGACGCCGACTGGGCAGAGCGCAGCGATATACCCGAAGATCTCCCCGTCGACAGCCAGTGGGACGACGTGTACCAAACCGCCGGAAGCAGCTCTGGTTCCGGTTCCTCGTCGGAAGACAGCGACTACAACAACGACTACCGCAACACTAGCTCAGATTCGCTACAAGACCATCTTCGCTGGCAGCTCAACCTCAGCCGCTTATCAGAAATCGACCGAATCATTGCCGAAGCCATTATCGACGCCATCGACGAGAAGGGCCGCCTAACAGTTAGCGCCGAAGAACTGGTTGAAGGCTTTGCCAATGAAGACATTGAAATCGAAGAATTCAATGCGGTGTTACACCTTATTCAACAATTTGACCCACCAGGCGTCGGCGCCCGCGACCTACAAGAGTGCCTGTTAATTCAGTTAAAGCAATTGCCCGCCGGCACCCCTTACGCGGAAGAAGCCACCCTTGTTGTAAGCCAATACATGGCGCAATTGGGAAATCGCGACTATAACCAAATTATGCGTCGCTGCCGCTTGAAAGAAGACCAGCTTCGCGAAGTGATTAAATTAGTTCAATCACTTAACCCCACTCCCGGTGACGGCATTGGTGCCGACTCCACCGAGTATGTGGTTCCCGATGTGTTTGTGAGCAAAAAGGAAGATCGCTGGTTGGTTGAACTTAATCCTGACATTGCACCCAAAATCCAGATTAATGCCCATTACGCGGCACTGGCGCGCAAAAGCAGCAACAGCAGTGACAACGATTATATTCGTGACAACCTACAAGAAGCGCGCTGGTTCATTAAAAGCTTGCTCAGCCGCAACGAGACCTTAATGAAAGTAGCCACCAAAATTGTAGAGTATCAGCGCGGCTTTTTTGAATACGGCGAAGAGGCCATGAAGCCACTCGTATTACACGATATTGCCGAGGCGGTGGGCATGCACGAGTCCACCATCTCGCGGGTAACCACCCAAAAATACATGCACACCCCGCGGGGAATTTTTGAGCTAAAGTTCTTTTTTTCCAGTCATGTATCCACCGATACTGGCGGCGAATGCTCCTCTACCGCGATTCGCGCACTAATCAAAAAACTAGTTGCCGCCGAAAACCCGCGCAAGCCGCTGAGCGACAGCAAAATTACTGACTTACTGGGCGAGCAAGGCATTCAAGTTGCCCGCCGCACCATTGCAAAATACCGAGAATCACTGGTTATTCCGCCCTCAAACGAGCGGAAACGACTAGTATAGTGGCAGTGCCCCTGTTACGGTCATTGTCGTCATACACGCGCCGTGAGGCGCTGGTTATTTTCAGCGATGAAGGAGTAAAATATGCAGATTACTGTTAGTGGTCATCACGTTGACGTCACCCCGTCTCTTCGCGATTACGTCAATGCTAAGTTCGGCAAACTTCAACGACATTTTGACAACATCACCAATACTGATGTCACCCTGTCCGTCGAAAAGCTAATTCAAAAAGCCGAGGCCACCGTTCACGTTGCCGGCGCCGACTTATTTGCCACCTGCGAATCGGAGGATATGTACGCGGCAATCGACAGCCTAACCGACAAACTTGACCGGCAATTAATTAAACACAAAGAAAAATCGTTGGGCCGCTAAGGCCTTACGATCCACTCTCCCACTCTGTTGCAAGAAACCATGATACTCAATTCCATTCTCACACAAGGACGCACCCACAGCGGTGCGTCCATCACCAGCAAAAAGCGCCTTCTCGAATACATCTCTACCGAGATCAGCGCCGACAACAGCGAATTTGACGCCGACGAATTATTCAATGAATTACTCGCCAGAGAACGCTTGGGCAGCACCGGCATTGGCTATGGCGTGGCCATTCCCCACTGCCGCAGCAGTCGCTGCTCGGCGATCACCGGCATGCTACTCAAGCTAGACCAGCCCATCGACTTTGAAGCTGTCGACGACGCACCAGTTGACCTCGTATTTGCGCTTATCGTTCCCGCCGAGGCCCACGACGAGCACCTCAAGGTGCTCGGCGCATTGGCGACCGCATTTAATGAGGAATCGTTTCGTCGCGATCTGCGCAACGCCAGCACCGATCAAGCGCTTTTTGAACGCGCATTGCAGCCCTAATGGAGCTCATTATCCTCAGCGGCCGCTCTGGCTCAGGCAAAAGTACCGCCCTCCACCAACTAGAGGACGAAGGCTTTTACGCCATCGACAATCTACCGGTGTCGCTCCTGCCCGAACTGGTCCGCGAGCTGTCGCAAAGCCCCCTAAAGGTTCATCAACAGGTCGCCGTATGTATCGACGCGCGCAACTCTCAAGATGGCTTAGCGCGTTTCAAAAGCCTCTGCGAGCAAGTTAAACAACACGCGCGACTGCGCATCGTATTTCTCGATGCCGGCGACGACAAATTAATCAAACGCTTTAGCGAAACCCGCCGCCGCCACCCGCTTACCACTGACTCACTGCCACTGGCCGACGCGATCAAACTGGAGTCTCGGCTGCTCGAGCCCATTGTTGTTGAGGCCTCGCTGGCCATCGACAGCAGCGACATGACAGTACACGAATTACGCGCCACCATTCGTGACCGCATCCTTGGCGTCGATGCCAGCCGCCTTGCAGTGCAGCTAAAATCCTTCGGTTTTAAGCGCGGGCTGCCCATCGACGCCGACCTAGTTTACGATCTGCGCATGCTGCCCAACCCCCACTGGCAGGATGATTTGCGCACCTTGACCGGCAAAGACCCGGCGGTGCAAGACTTTCTTGGCCAGCAAACCGATGTGCAGCTCATGCGCGCCGATATTTTGCAGTATTTGCAAACTTGGCTGCCCAAAATTGAAGCCAGCAACCGCAGTTATTTCACCATTGCCATTGGTTGCACCGGCGGCCAACATCGCTCAGTATATATGGTTGAATCCCTCGCCGAGGCGCTTCGCAACAACTACCCAGACCTCCAAGTTCGCCACCGCGAACTGCAGCACTAGAGTCATTACGATGGTCGAAACCAAACTAATAATTATTAATAAATTAGGCCTGCACGCGCGCGCAGCCGCAAAACTTGTCGCCACCACCACCGCTTACAGCGCGGCAATCACCATTCGGATTGGCGACAAGCCCGTCGATGGCAAAAGCATTATGGCGCTGATGATGCTCGCCGCCAGCAAGGGCACAGAAATCACCGTCAACTGTCAAGGCAGCGACGAAGACGCCGCTATGGCGGCGGTACAAGATCTTATTAATCAACGTTTTGGCGAAGGGGAATAAGATTTAACTTTATTTCGTCAGCAGCTCCCTCGCGGATTGTTGCGCGGCCCGCTTTAAAGGATAATTGGCCAGACTTCTCTTTTAACCATCACGGCTCAGGCTAGGGATAGGTATGGCCCAGACTGCAGACAAGCTTCAAACCGAGAGCCAACTCAAAACCCTCAATGACGCCTTGGGTTCCGGTGGCTTTCTGCAAATCCGCCGTATGTTAAATGGCCTGCCCCCCGCAGACGCCGCCCACCTTATTGAATCTACACCGCACAAAATTCGTAGTGTGCTGTGGCAGCTGATCGACATTGAGAATGAAGGTGACATCCTCCAACACCTCAATGACGAAGTGCAGAGCCAATTTTTGCGCCAGATGGACGCCGAAGAAGTCGCCGCCATCACCGAAGGCCTTGAAACCGATGATATTGCTGACATCCTCCAGCAATTACCGGATCGGGTTATTCGCGAAGTTCTCGAGTCGATGGATCATCAAGATCGCCTGCGCGTAGAGCATGTGCTGTCCTTCGATGAGGACACCGCCGGCGGTTTGATGAACACCGACACGATTACCGTGCGGCCTAACATCACCCTCGACGTGGCACTGCGCTATTTACGTCGCCACGAAAGCCTGCCCGAAATGACCGACAGCCTGATTGTGGTCAACCGCAACGATCAGTACATCGGCATATTGTCGCTGCGCAAACTGCTGGTATCTGACCCCAGCGTCACGGTGCGGGAAATCATGGACACCGAGGTCGAACCAATCTCGGCCAGCATGTCGTCTAACGAAGTCGCCATGCTCTTCGCCCGTCACGACTGGGTGTCGGCGCCGGTTATTGGCGACAACAGTCTACTATTGGGCCGAATCACCATCGATGACGTGGTTGACGTTATCCGCGAAGAATCCGACCACTCGCTGATGAGCATGGCGGGTTTGGACGAGGATGAAGACACCTTCGCCGCCGTACTCACCACCGCACCGCGCCGCGCAATTTGGCTGGGCATCAACCTGCTCACCGCGTTTATCGCCTCTGGGGTAATCAATTTATTTGAAGCCACCATTGAAAAAGTCGTGGCCTTGGCCGTGCTCATGCCAATAGTTGCCAGCATGGGCGGCGTAGCGGGCACCCAAACCCTCACCGTGGTTATTCGCGGTATGGCGCTAGGCCACATCAGCCGCGACAATAGCCGCTGGCTAATTAATCGCGAAATCATGGTTGGCGCCATAAACGGCCTACTGTGGGCGGTCATTGTGGCGGGCGCTACCACGCTGTGGTTTGGCGACCCACTAATGGGCGCCATCATTGCCGCCGCAATGGTCATTAATTTAATTACTGCGGCACTGGCCGGCGCCGCCCTGCCACTTATTATGAAATCAATGAAAATAGATCCGGCACTCGCCGGTGGCGTGGTATTAACCACCGTCACCGACGTGATTGGCTTTATGTCCTTTCTTGGCCTCGCCTCCTACTTCTACGCCTAATAGCAATGGAATTTAATGTGACTGACGCAATACCCGAATCGGAACGCCCCAGCAAAACGGCGGTTAAAAAAGAGATGCAGGCCCTTCAGCAATTGGGGGAACAGCTGGTTAAACTCAGCAATAACGAATTGGCCAAAATTCCAATTCACGACGAACATCTCTCTGAAGCACTTAGCACCGCACGCAAGCTGACCAGCCGCGAAGCGCTGCGCCGCCAGCTGCAATACATTGGCAAGCTGATGCGCGACACCGACCTCACTGAGATTGAAGCCGGTCTCGCTAAACGCGAAGAGGGCCAGCGGGAGCAGGCCAAACAATTCCAGCGCCTAGAGTTGCTGCGCGACGAACTCGCCACCACGGGTGTCAGCGCCATTGAGAAAGTATTGGAGGACTTCCCCCACGCCGACCGTCAGCGCCTGCGCCAACTGGTGATGCAAATCGACAAAGACGCCCAAGCCAAAAAGCCGCCGGCGGCAAAACGCAAACTCTTCCAATACCTCAAAGAGCTGCAAATTCACAAGCCGGCCAGCTAATTTTTTAATAGCAAATACTTATAGGCGGCGGTGCTGCGCAACCGGCATTCGCCTGCGCAGCGCGGCTTGCGCGGCGGCGTCATACACTGCGGTCACGCAGGCTTCACCCAAGCCCGCCTCAGCCAACACCCGCCCCCAACTGTCAACAATCACAGAACCGCCCGAGGTTTCCCGTTTGGGGTCGTGAACACCACCCTGATTGGCCGCCACAATTAGGCACTGGTTTTCAATGGCTCGCGCGCGCAGCAAGGGCAGCCAATGCGCCCAGCCGGTGCTGCGAGTAAATGCGGAGGGCAAGGCAATAATATCGAGATCAAGGCTTAACATCGCGCGAAATAATTCAGGAAAACGCAGGTCGTAACACACCGCCAAGCCCAGCCGGCCTAAACTCGTGTCTACTACCGTTACCGAACTGCCGGGGGCATAGGTATCCGACTCCCGATACCGGCCGTGGCCATCGGCAACATCGGCGTCGAACAAATGTATTTTTCGGTAGCTGCCCAAGCAACTGCCGTCGGCAGCAAACACCAAGCAGCATGCATAAACGCGACCGTCCTCGGCGGGCAGCGGAATAGTGCCACCAATCACAATCAACTGATAACGACTCGCCAAGGCGCTCAAAAAAGCCTGTAAAGGCCCCGCAACGGCTTCGTGAGCCGCCACTTTTTTAATTTCGGCACTGCCAAACATCGCAAAATTTTCTGGCAACACCGCGAGCTTTGCACCCCGCGCTGCGGCCTGCGCCACCAACCGCTCTGCCCGCTGCAAATTTGCGGCAAGATCATTAACCGAAACCATTTGAATAGCCGCTACAACGGTCGCAACCTGCTGCCCGTAACGCTCGTTATGCGATTCTTGCAGTTCCGCCATTTTAGCTCCGCCATTATTGCATTCCAGGCTTGGCACTCGACCTACTCGCGTCAGCGGGCTTATCAACTTCGTCATCAAAAATATTTTTAAAGGTGAGTTCCGGGTCTTGGATGGTACCCGAAATTTCGTAAACCGCGCTGGAAAAACTATTCATCTGCTCTTCAAACACCTTACTCACCACATACACTCCCGCGGCCGCTGGCAAGCCGCCAACCAAGGCCGCCACCCACGGCAGATTACTCCCTACCGGCAACGTTGCCACCAAGCGCAGATCTGGCACATCGTTTAGCAAATTAATTGCGCCGGTCATTTGGAAGCGACTCGACGGGCCGTGCACATCCAGCGGCGACGACAAGGTTAACTGACCATCGGCAAGCGCTAAACCACCGCGCATGCGATCAAAATAAATGCCTTTTTTAAATACATCGCGAAAATCAAACTTTAGCCGGCGGACAATATTGGCCATATTAAAAATACTGAATATGCGCAAGGTGCCGCTGGCTGCATCCGACGTTTTTAAAAAGCGTCCGTCTTTAAACGAGAAACTAAAACTGCCTTCGCTGTCGGCTAGCGCCCACTGAGTCGGCGTGCCTAGCCACTGTAAATCTAAGTCAAAGTTACCGCGGCGGGTTTCCATTACCTTGGGGTAGCCAAAGCCCTGTAAAACGCCACCCAAGTCGCCAAGCCCGAACTGGCCCCGCAACTGCGACGAAACGCGGCCGCTGTCATCCTGTAGCCAATGCAAAGTACTGCTGCCCGCCACCGTTGCCAATTCAATGCCCCGCAGGCTACCCCGCAGATTATTAAAATGCGCCCCACGACTGTCACTGCGCAAATCAAAACCGAGCGGCCCCCAAGCCTCCCCTCCCACAAAAAGCGTCTGAATATTAAGGTCAATATTTTGTAAGCCGCGCGGATCAATACCGGCCAAGCTGTCTTCACCCCCATCACCACCGCTGGCGGCCGGCAAATACAAGTACTCTAAATCAATATTAAAAGCTTGGTTCGCCGGCGCATTGCGGGGAATATTAATATCCCCCTGCAATTGGGGACTACTCACATGCAATAGCCAAGAGTTTGGATGACTTACCAAGCCGATATCCACCGACTCGAGCAAATTACCGAATATCATCAGCTCGTCAATGCGTAAACTGTTGGCACTAAACGCCATGCCCGATTCATTGCCGTCGCCGGCCGCTGCGAGTTCAAGATAACGGTCAAGCACCCGCCGCCACTGATCAAAATCAGCAAACTCCAAGCGTCCACCAATGGTCATCCGGCCAGGCATAAGTAGATGAGAGCTATTGCCCGGCGGCCGGGCACCCAGCAATAAATCAGCGCCAAATACCTTGCCCTCTTGAAAACCCAGCAACAGACTTAATTGCTCAGCCAGATTGATTTGCATTACCTGCACATCGCCATCTAGCGGCAACGTAATATTCACATTGCGTTTTTGCTCAGCGGTTTTATAGAGCGGCTGGGGCAGCAGAATATTAACCCCCTGTAGATCGCTGCTCACCCGCAAGCTCGGCTCGGCGCCGGTTTGAATATGCAAGCGCGCAGCCGCGCTACCTGTAAAGAAGCTCATTGCCGGTTGCGCCGTCCAGCGCTGGAGGTCGCCCATCGCTACCTGGCCACTAACATCAACGTCGAGCTGGGCTCCAGTCTGCTTTATAGTCGCGGTCAGGGGCTGACCAAACAAGCTCGCACGCAGGCCACGACTGCGCAAACCTCGCGCAGTGTCGTAATGTAAATGTCCTTTAGCATCACTGAGGTTTAAGCGGTAATCCTTCATTTCTACAGTTGAAAAATCAATGTCGGCATCCACATTAACCGCCAACTCGGGTTCATCGCTAAAGGCCATGGTCAACGCAAAATCAATCGCCGCATCACCTTCGCCCTGCCAGTGATCAAAGGTTTTACCCACATATTGGTGCAGCGGGGTTTCCGTTAGCAAGCGCTGAGCTTGGGTAAAACTGGGCTTGGCGGCAGCGCGAACGGTGAGTGTAATTGGCCCCGCCGAGGCAGGACCTACGGCAACCCGAAGATCCTCAACTGCTAGACCGTCTAGCGCGCCAGCACCCTCAAGCCAAGCGTCAACAAGGTTGTTATCAATAAACACCTGCGCGGCATCGCCCGTCAGTGCTGGCCAGTCGGGGCGAAAAGCCAGTTCAATATCGCTTAAGTCTAAATAGAGTTGCACCGTGGGGTGGTCCTCGGTGGACGCCAGCAGCGAACCCCGAAAAATAAAGCCCGCAACATCGGCATGGCCACCGCGAATACTGTCTTTCAACCAATCGAGTAGGGACGCATGCAATACCTTGGGTGTGTAGCGCTCGTGCACCGTCGCGTCGGCATCGCGGGCGCCAATCACCAGGCTCATCTGCGGTTCATTCTTGGCGTCTTTGTGTAGCGGCAAATCCAAACTCAGCAAGGCCGCAATTGGCACGCCCTCGTTTTCGCCGCGAATTAAGCCACTGCTTACCTGCAAGCGCTCATCGTCATAGCGCCAATTCAGCTCGGCGTTAACCTTTTGCAAGGAAAAGGCCTTGTCATATAAATGCGGAAAGGCCAAGGCCAGCTGATCGGATTTAAGCAGCAATTTACCTTGCTTGGGTTTGATCTCTAAATACCCGGAAAGCCCGCTGGCCGCTGGCGCGCCCTGCCAAGCCTCAACACTGAGTTCGCTGGCTTCAGCCCGCAAACTAAAGTCTGCAAAACCAGCTACCGAGGTCAATAAATCAAACTGGATATTGCGCAGTAGACCTTTAGGCGCCAATTCCTCCAGTGTTGCCTGCAAACCGGGGCTGAGCGCATCACTCGCCAGCAGCAAACTATTTGAGACATCAAGGTCGAGCTGGGGCAAGCTAAATTGCCACATTGACGCGTCTGGGCGACTCGCAGCTAGCCCCGCCAAATCTAAATTTAAATCGTGCCAGCGAGCGTCAAATTCCAAAAAGCCGATCCGCCAAAAGCCGTCGCGATGACTGCCACTAAAACGCATATTCACATCGCTAAGCACCGCGTCTTGCGCACCCCACAACACCCCAACCGACAGCGCCGGCGTATTAAGTACGCCGTTCAAGCTAACTCGCTGCCCCTGCCGCCAGTTAAGCCACAGCTCACCACTCACTTCGCTATTAATTAAAGCCGCACTATCTTGAAACAACGGCGCTAAGGCGCTCAACCGGCTGTCTTTTATCACCATGTAAGCGCTGGCGCTAAAGTGGTCGGTATTGCGAGGGTCGCCGTAGGCTTCCACTAATAATTGAATATCACCGTCGCTATCGGTATTTAGCTTGGCGTAGACCCGACGAAACTTGTCGTCGCTGCGCAGGGAGAAATCCCGCGAGCTTATCTGAGTTTGATCACCGTTGAGGTAATGAAGCTTAATCGCAAACAATTCGAGACTGGCATTGCGAACCCCTAATACCGAATCAATTAGTGCGTCGGGACTGCTGCCACCCTGGGTGTTGAGGCCGGGAATAAACCAGCGACCATCATCTGCTTGCGCCAATTCCAAATTGAGCTGACCCACATCGATCTGGCGAATTGTCGGCCGACCAGTGAACAGCGAGCTAATAACGTCGATTTCAATCCGCGCATGGTCAAACCGCAGCGCAGCGCTTTCTCCGAGCTGAAAATCCAATAACTCGATAACGGGCGACAGTCCCTTCCAAGTTCCGCGCATCGCGCTAGCCTGCAAGTGAACGCCCGAAAGCGCCTCAGCCTGCTGAAATATTTCGCTCTGATAGCGCTCCACCAAACCAATATACTGGCGGCCCAAGCTCGCGTAGAGCGCCAGCAATACCAAGCCGACGAGCGCAAGACTCCAGAGCAGGGTATAGGTTTGACGAAGTAGGCGTTTGAACATTAATAATCACCCACGACTACCAACTGCCTTGGCAGGCAAAGCCCCGCTCACAGCAACACCACATCATATTGTTCTTGGGTGTATACCGCCTCTACTTGGAAGCGAATACTGGCACCGATAAATTCTTCTAAATCTGCCACGCTAGATGACTCTTCATCCAGCAAACGATCGACAACTTCTTGGGATGCCAACACCAATAAACGCTTACTTTCGTAGGCGCGAGCCTCGCGCAGTATTTCTCTAAACACTTCATAGCATACCGTTTCCGGCGACTTCATCGAACCGCGGCCGTGGCAGTAGCGACAGCTTTCACACAAAATGTGTTCCAAACTTTCGCGGGTGCGCTTGCGCGTCATTTCCACCAGCCCCAACTCCGACACACCCGTAATTGAAGTCTTGGCGTAATCTTTTTCCATGGCCTTCTCTAAGGCCCGCAACACCTGGCGACGATGCTCGGCATCTTTCATGTCGATAAAATCAATAATAATAATGCCGCCGAGATTGCGCAGCCGCAGCTGCCGCGCCAGAGCGGCAGCCGCTTCTAAGTTGGTTTTAAAAATGGTTTCTTCAAGATTGCGGTGCCCAACAAAGGCACCGGTATTAATATCAATGGTACTCATGGCCTCGGTCTGATCGATAATCAGATAGCCCCCAGACTTTAATTCAACTTTGCGCCCTAAGGCTTTTTGAATTTCGTCCTCCACGCCGTAGAGGTCAAAAATCGGACGTTCACCTGGGTAATACTCTAATTGGGCAACTATTTCAGGCAGATAATCTTCAGCAAACTGCGCCACTCGCTGAAAACTCTCGCGGGAGTCGATGCGAATCTTTTCGAGGCCGGGCCTTACCAAATCGCGCATGGTGCGCATAAACAGCGGCAGGTCTTCGTAAATAACACTCGGCGCCACATCGCGTTTCATTCGCCGCTCCACCGCGCCCCAAAGACGCCTTAAAAACTGCACGTCGGCGAGCATTTCCTCTTCGCCAGCGCCTTCGGCGGCGGTACGTAAGATATAGCCGTCACGCAGCTCACCGCTCTCGTCGAGCGCCGCCGATTCCAACAAACTGCGCAGGCGCTGGCGCTCAAGCTCGTCATCAATACGGTGCGAAACCCCTATGTGCGCCGCGCCAGGCATATACACCAAATACCGCGACGACACCGATAAGCGCGTAGTTAAGCGCGCGCCCTTGGTGCCCATTGGGTCTTTGCTCACCTGCACGGTCAGCAGTTGGCCTTCACGGATTTTGGTACGAATATCGGCGTGCTCGCCATCGGTGGTGTCTAATGTGGCGATATCTGAGGCGTGAATAAATCCGGTGCGCTCTAAGCCAATCTCAACAAAGGCCGCCTGCATCCCTGGCAGTACCCGCACTACTTTGCCCTGATAAATATTGCCGGCAATTCCGCGCGAGCGGCTGCGCTCAATATAAACCTCTTGCAGCACGCCGTTTTCAACCACGGCCACCCGTGTTTCTACCGGCGTAACATTGATTAGAATCTCTTCGCTCATGATTTACGCTAACCCGATTCCGGCTTCGCTTAACAAAGCCGCTGTTTCATATAAGGGCAGGCCCACCACCCCAGAATAGCTGCCCGACAAATGCTGTACAAAATAGCCCGCAGCGCCCTGAATACCATAGCTTCCGGCCTTATCATCGGCCTCGCCGGTGGCGAGATAGGCCCGAATTTGGGCTGGGCTCAACACCGCAAAAGTAACCTCGGTCACCGCTAATGCCTGCCGCAACGTTCCACCCGCATACAGCGCCACTGCGGTCATTACCTGATGGCTGCGCCCACTTAAACGGCTGAGCATTACCTCAGCGTGGCGGCGGCTTTCCGGTTTACCCAAAATTTCACCGTCAAGGATTACCGAAGTATCGGCGGCAAGCACTGCTCTATTGGGTGCTAATGCCACCACAGCCATGGCCTTCTCCACCGCCATGCGCCGCACATACTCTTGCGCGCCTTCATTGACGGCAGGGGTTTCATCAATATCTGCCGCTATCACCTCAAAGCGCAGACCAATTTGCTGCAATAATTCGGCGCGGCGCGGCGACTTCGATGCCAAAATCACAGTTTCAGCCATGTTAGTAAACCGCAAACAGACGCTGGAACCAGCCAACGATGGGGCGCAAGAACAACCATAACAGACCTGTGCTCAACGCGGGCAAAAACACGAGCCAATGCGTGTGCGCAACACCATTAATATTTTGTGCCCACTGGTCAACAAGGATATGGAACAGCTCTAAAAAAGAGATGAACGCCGCCTGTTTACGCAAGCTAAACATACGCAAACGCTGGTAAGAGACTTGAATAATATAGGCGATCACCGCCAGTGCAAACGCATTCTGGCCCAGCACCACGCCCTGTAAAATATCCAGAACAATGCCGCACAGCCAGCTGACAAACACCCCAATACGCTCGGGCAATGCCAGCAGCCAATACACCAACATTAATAAGACAAAGTCAGGACGGGCCCAAGCCCAATCACCGCTTAAAGGCGAGATACTCAGCAGCAGCGCTGCCAACAAACTTACAACAACAAACCACAGACCGTGCGCATGCGATTCCATGCGCTACTCCTCCGACTTCTGCTCACTGAACACCAGCAAGACATTGCGACTGCGATCAAGTTTCGCCATAGGTCTAGCCCGCACTTCGGCAAAGGGTTGGCCAGGATCAATCGACACCTCAATAACCTCGCCAACGGGGTAGCCGCCAGGAAAGCGTCCGCCCAAACCCGAACTAACCAGCAAGTCGCCAACCTGAATATCGGTCGTCGCGGCCACATGGGTTAGCGCCAGCTCATCAATTAGCCCCGTGCCCTCGGCTATTGCCCGCAATCCGTTACGGCTCACCCGCACAGGTAGGGCGTGGGCACTATCAGTTATAAGTAAAACGCGACTTTGCAGCAAACCCACTTCTGTAATCTGGCCAAGCAGGCCGGTAGCATCAATCACCGGCTGACCAACAAAGGCGCCGTCACGACTGCCCTTATCCACCACCAGCTGGTGACGATTCGGATCTGAGGCAACCGCCACCACTTCGGCAACTACCACGGTGTCATTAAGACGCTCGGCAGAATTCATCAACTCCCGCAGCCGAACATTTTCGGCGCGCAGTTCAATGTATTTTTGAAGTTTGGCGTTAAGAATTAACGACTCGGCGCGCAGCCGTTCATTGTCGGCCATCAGCTCACGTCGACTGCTAATCACGTCGCTGAATTGCCCAACAACGCGGCTAGGCACATCAACCACCCAGTAAAACGGTGCGGCGACCAGCGACAACTGAGTTCGTACCGGGGCCATAAAATCCAGCCGCTGACCAATAAGAATCAGGGCTAGCGCCACGCCGCCAAACAGCAGCAGACGCCCACCCACGGACGACTCATTGGAGAATACCGGTTTAATTGCTGCGTCCTCCCGCTATGGGGCGAATCATTATTACTCTGCAGACAATATGTCGAGATGATGGCGATCCATCATTTCCAGCGCCTTGCCACCACCGCGAGCCACACAAGTCAGCGGGTCCTCCGCGATAATAACCGGCAGTGCGCTCTCGTCGGCAATTAATAGGTCAATGCCGCGCAATAGCGCACCGCCCCCGGTCAGCACAATACCGGTTTCGGCAATATCGGCGGCCAATTCTGGTGGCGATTGCTCCAGCGCGCGTTTTACACCCTGAATAATCACTTGCAGTGGCTCTTGCAGCGCCTCAAGAATTTCATCGCTATTCAAGGTGAAGCGACGCGGAATACCTTCGGCCAAATTGCGACCACGCACATCAATTTCACGCAGTTCACTACCTGGGTAGGCGCAGCCAATTTCTTGTTTAATTCGCTCGGCCGTAGCATCGCCAATCAAACTACCGTAAGTACGGCGCACATGAGTCACAATCGCTTCATCGAAACGGTCACCGCCCACGCGCACAGAATCGGAATACACCACGCCGTTTAGAGAGATAATTGCAATTTCAGTGGTACCACCACCAATATCCACCACCATCGAACCAGAGGCTTCGCCAACCCGCAGGCCAGCACCAATAGCGGCCGCCATAGGCTCTTCAATTAAACGCACTTCACGGGCACCGGCGCTGAGTACCGATTCCCGAATCGCGCGACGCTCAACTTGAGTGCTTTTGCACGGTACGCTCACCAAAACCCGAGGGCTAGGGCGAATAAAACTATTTTGATGAACCAATTTAATAAAATGCTGGAGCATTTTTTCGGTTACTTGAAAGTCGGCAATAACGCCGTCTTTTAATGGCCGGATAGCCGTGATATTGCCAGGCGTTCGGCCCAACATGCGCTTAGCCTCCATACCCACCGCTTCAATGGTTTTCTGGCCATTGTGCACGCGTATGGCTACCACCGAAGGCTCATCGAGAACGATGCCCTGACCTCGAACATAAATAAGCGTATTTGCTGTTCCAAGATCGATAGATAAATCGTTGGAAAACATGCCACGAATTCGTTTAAACATTAGTATTTATCACCTTATACGGCTCGCATATAGAGACTAGAGCCAGGCTAATGAGACTCGAATACATTGCCGCCCGGCAATTTTCGCGTGCCCCTGAATTGAAAACTTTGCCACTCTATCAATGGCAGGGATTTAGGGCAAGGCGCAAATATGATAAGTTTAACGGTTTACTGCTGTCAGCCAAGCAATCTCGGTGCCACACTCTGTTATTAGTCCAAATAGCGGCCCCGAAAAATACGCCTGCGCCAGCCTCAAACCACCCAAATCAGGTGAACCATGAGTTTAGACCAGAACGAAATTAGCAAACTGGCCCGACTGGCGCGCATTAGCATTGCCGACAGCGACACTGCCGAACTTAGTCAACGCATTGGTGACATTTTAGATATGGTCGATGTCATGCAAGCGGTGGACACCAGCAATGTAGTGGCCATGGCCAATCCCCACGACGCCGTGCAGCGCCTGCGCGCCGACGAAGTGAGCGAAATCAATCAGCGCGAGCACTTCCAAGCCATCGCCCCGCAGACCGCCGACGGCCTGTACTTGGTTCCCCAAGTTATTGAGTGAGACCACGGGGCGCGAGCTGCCCACTGCGCGACACCCACATTAAACATATTGCCAAGAGCCACATATATATGCCCAATCACACGGTTGCCGACATCCTCCGCGGACTGGAGGCCAAAACCTTCTCCAGCGAAGAAATTACCCAACAGTATCTAGACGCTATTGTCGCCCACGACCCACGGTATAACAGCTACATCACCGTAACCGCGGCAGCGGCGCTCGAGCAAGCTCGCGCCGCCGACCTAGCCCGCCAAAATGGCAGCGGCGGATTGCTGTGCGGTGTGCCCATCGCCCACAAAGACATTTTTTGCACAGACGGCGTGCGCACCAGCTGCGCATCCAAAATGCTCAACAATTTTATCGCCCCCTATAACGCCACCATCGTTACGAAACTGGCGCAAGCAGGCACCATTACCTTGGGCAAAACCAATATGGACGAATTCGCCATGGGTTCGTCCAATGAAACCAGTTTTTACGGCGCGGTGCGCAACCCTTGGAATACCGACTGCGTACCCGGCGGCTCCTCTGGCGGCTCGGCGGCTGCAATTGCTGCAGGGCTGGCACCTGCAGCAACCGGCACCGACACCGGCGGCTCTATTCGCCAACCCGCGGCGCTGTGTGGCCTCACCGGCCTCAAGCCGACCTATGGCCGCGTGTCTCGCTACGGCATGATCGCCTTCGCATCTAGCCTCGATCAAGCTGGCCCCATGGCCAAAACCGCCGAAGACAATGCCCTGCTCCTGCAAGCGATGGCGGGCTTTGACCCGCTAGACAGCACCAGCATGCAACTGCCCGTACCGGATTTTGTGGGCGGCCTGAACAAAGATCTTAAGGGTTTAAAAATCGGCGTGCCTAAAGAATATTTCAGCGAAGGCCTAGACCCCGCCATCGGCGCGGCGGTGGAAGCAGCCTTAGACGAGTACCGCAAGCTCGGCGCGGAGATCAAAGCCATTAGCCTGCCCCACACTCATTTGGCCGTGCCCTGCTACTATATTATTGCCCCAGCAGAGGCCTCGGCGAATTTGTCGCGTTTTGACGGCGTGCGCTACGGCTATCGCTGCGAAAACCCCAAAGACCTTGATGACCTTTACACCCGCACCCGCGCCGAAGGCTTTGGCGCCGAGGTTAAACGCCGCATATTAATTGGCACCTATGCGCTGTCATCCGGCTTTTACGACGCTTACTACCGCAAGGCCCAACAGATTCGTCGCCTGATTAAACAAGACTTTAACGAAGCCTTTAAAGAAGTCGACATTATTGCTGGCCCCACCACACCCAACCCCGCCTTTGCCTTGGGCGAGAAAGTCAGCGACCCCCTCACCATGTATTTAGAAGACATTTACACCATAGCCGTGAACTTGGCCGGCCTGCCCGCCATCTCGCTACCGGTGGGCCTCACCCAAGGCAAGCCTATTGGCCTGCAATTAATTGGCCGCGACTTTGACGAGGCGAGCTTGCTCGCCGCCGCCCATCAGTATCAGCAGCGCAGCGACTGGCACCGCCAAGTCGCGCCCGGCAGCGTATAAGGAAAGCATTATGGAATGGGAAGTAGTTATTGGTCTGGAAGTTCACGTCCAGCTCAACACCAAAACAAAGATTTTCTCTGGCTCCAGCACCACCTTTGGCGCGGCGCCCAACACCCAAGCTAGCGCAGTAGACTTGGCGCTACCTGGCACCCTGCCAGTACTGAACGAACAGGCACTGAAAAAAGCCATTTTATTTGGCCTCGCCATCGACGCCGATATTTGCATGGCCTCGGTGTTCGACCGCAAAAATTATTTTTACCCCGATCTGCCCAAGGGCTACCAAACCACCCAAATGGACTTTCCCATAGTTGGCCCCGGCATTGTCACGATTAGCCTGAGCGATGGCAGCAGCCGCGATATACGCGTGCACCATGCCCACTTAGAGGAAGACGCAGGTAAATCCCTGCACGAAGATTATCACGGCATGACCGGCATCGACTTGAACCGCGCTGGCACGCCACTGATTGAAATCGTATCTGAGCCAGATCTGCGCAGCGCCGAAGAAGCGGTGGCTTATCTGCGCAAGATCCACTCTATTGTGACCTACCTCGACATTTCCGACGGCGACCTATCGCAGGGTTCCTTGCGCTGTGACGCCAACGTCTCGGTGCGCCCCAAGGGGCAAGCGGAGTACGGCACCCGCGCCGAAATTAAAAACATCAACTCCTTCCGCTTTGTTGAGCGCGCAATCAAAGTTGAAGTGCAGCGCCAAATTGAATTAATCGAAGATGGCGGCAAGGTTAAGCAGGAAACCCGACTTTACGACAGCGACAAAAACGAAACCCGCGCCATGCGCAGCAAGGAAGAAGCCAATGACTACCGCTACTTCCCCTGCCCAGACTTACTGCCGGTAGTCATCGAACAAAGCCTAGTAGACCAGCTCAAAACCACCATGCCCGAGTTGCCCGACGCCAAGCGTCAGCGCTTTGAACAAGCCTATGGCCTGTCGAGCTACGATGCCGCCCTGCTCACCACCGAGCGCGCCATCGCCAATTATTTTGAAGCAGCAGCAGATGCCGCTGGCGATGCCAAGCTCGCCGCCAACTGGGTAAACGGCGAACTCTCTGCCGCCCTCAATCGCGACAACCTCGGCATTGCCAATAGCCCCGTTAGTGCAAGCCAGCTTGGCGGTTTAATCCAACGCATTGTCGACAACAGCATCTCCGGCAAAATCGCCAAACAGGTCTTTGAAGCGCTATGGAACGGCGAAGGCGACAGCGCCGACGCGATCATCGACAGCAAGGGCTTAAAACAGGTTTCTGACACCGGCGCCCTCGGCGCAATGGTCGACGAAGTCTTGGCCGCCAACCCCGATCAGGTTGAGCAGTTCCGCGGCGCCGACGAAGGCAAACGCAAAAAAATGCTGGGCTTCTTTGTTGGTCAAATCATGAAAGCGTCCAAGGGCCAAGCCAACCCTGGCGTTATCAACAAAATTTTAAACGAAAAGCTGGGCGGCTAAGCGCTGCCCCTACAAGCCACAAGGTAATCGATATTATGAAAAAAGATAAAGAAAAGGTTCTTGACGAAGTATGGACCGAAGATCGGGTTAGAGAGTTTTTGGCTTCCGAGCCCAAAGCCGGCACCGACGCGGATTTTCACGCCCTGCTCAAAGCCTACCAAAGCATGCGCGCCGACGATTTCGAATTGTTTATTGGCATGTTCCTAGAGACCAATCGCAACCTTAATGCCACCGACAAAGCGGGTCGCACGGTGCTTAGCTATGCCAAAGAACACCGCAACTCCGGCGAGCACGTTGCTGCACTAGAGGCCAAGGGCGCAGTTTAAGCCCACCTTCCACGAAGGCCATCCCCAAACGGTGGCCTTGCAAGCAACACCACTGAGGGCTATCACAAAAAACAATGAAACCAAGTCAAAAATGCTCAAAAAATAGTCTAGTAACAACTTCCTATAGCAACTTATAATCTACTGGCGATAACATTAAGCCAAGCAACCTAAACATGACCAAACAACTATCGATCAAAGCTGTCGATCTATTCTGCGGCGCAGGCGGGCTGACCAACGGCTTGTTAAAAACTGGAATCAATGTTGTAGCTGGCTACGACATTGAAGAATCATGTCGATTCGCTTATGAATATAATAACAACGCCGTATTTATTAATCGTTGCGTAACATTGCTTACCAAGCATGACATCGAGCAGCACTTTTCCGGCGCGGACTACACCCTACTGGCTGGGTGCGCGCCTTGCCAACCATTTTCGACTTACTCTCGGGCCGCTAAACAACAAGGACTTAAATTTGATAAAAGATGGACACTACTCTCTAGCTTCGGGAATCTAATCAAATTAGTAAAACCTGACTTTGTAACAATGGAAAATGTCCCAGGACTAGCTGATCAAGAAGTTTTTAAAGACTTCCTATTATTGTTGAGTAAATATGGATATCACACTGACTTTAAAATCATCTTCTGCCCTGACTATGGGATGGCGCAAACCCGAAAGCGCTTAGTGTTAATTGCCTCTAGACTTGGAGAGATCACTATCCCAAGACCAACACACAACCCAAATACCTATCTAACAGTGGCCGATATTATAAAGGGGCTGCCAAAAATCGCTGCAGGGGAATCATGCTCTGGAGACGCATTGCATAGAGCTTCACGCCTCTCCCCGATCAATCTTCGTAGAATAAGGACATCTAAGCCCGGCGGCACTTGGCTAGACTGGCCTGAAGAACTACGGTCTAATTGCCACAAGAAAGAATCAGGAAAAACGTTTCCTAGCGTTTACGGTCGTATGTCTTGGGATGAACCATCGCCAACCATAACCACTCAATGCAATGGATATGGAAACGGCCGTTTTGGCCATCCATCACAAGATAGAGCTATAAGTCTTCGTGAAGCCGCAATGCTTCAATCCTTTCCCAAAAATTATCAGTTCCATCCCAAAGACAAAATCGCTCAGATAGCCGCACTCGCAAAAATGATTGGTAATGCAGTTCCAGTACGGCTCGGAGAGGTTGTCGGTCAGTCTATCAGCTCAGCAGTTCCTCACAACCATTAACTTTAAGCCGTTTTATACTTGCAGTGATCAATAAAATATTCGTAAGCACTTATTATGCAAGCAAGGTAGTCCTTAACGATGTTGATCAACCTCCGAAAATCGCTAGCGACATGCCCTTCCCCGCATTCAACAAAAGATAACGAGCCATGAGCAAGTTTATTTCTTATGTCCTTTATCAGCCTTATTGGGCCTTTTTCATCACGAAATGGCCGATTAACAGATTGATTTATTGCGCGAGGAAGATGGATATCCACACCAATAGTTTTGCTGAAATTCTTTATTTCCGTACTACCCCAACTTCCACCGCCACCAGCAAAGATTTTTAATTGAATATCGCTTTCACCCATAACCTGGCGAAAAAGATCTAAGGCTCCTTCAAGCCGTTTTTCGTAACTAAGTGATTCATGAGGCTTCAGTATAGACTTCACATAAATCGCTCGCATTTTTTCCGTGAAGTCACAAAGATTATTGCCTATCCCATCTAATGCGTGCCGTTCGACAGCTTCAATGCACATTGAAACCGTTGATTCAACAAGATTGTAAAGATGGAGATATATACCTGAGTACATTATCTTTTGCTGTTCTGGTGTAATTCGATAATCGTCATCACCAGCTTTTATAAATGCCCCTCCTGACCTGACCGCGATTTCAATCTTATCGACAAGCTCAAAATAACTTTCAATGCCTGAGACCCTATCATCGAATGTAGTTCTTACTAATTCCATATCAGAGACCTAGCAATGCATTACGAACATAATTAATTCTTCCCTGCAATCTGCGTATTGCGTTGGCCCCGTCAGACCGGATCTCCCCAATGAAGCCATCACTCACAAGTATTTTAGTCACATCCTCTTTTGACACCACCAAATTAGGGTCTTGTTTTAGAGCTAAGTACGAACCGATAAAAATGGCTTCAAATCGCGCGCGCGGCGTAGTTTTTGCTTTAGGAGTTTTCCGAAATCCATGCTCGAATGATTTAGATACAAACTCTAAAGTTTCATTAAATCGATCTGAATATTGATCCTTTAAGTTTGGATTCGTAGCAAACTCAGAGTTCATCCGTTTGATGTACCTAAAAATAAATGCGGACACGTCGTCACGATAATCATCCAATCCATCAGAATACGCAAAAAATCGCGAAATAAGCTCTTCACGCTCTCGCTCATTCTTTTGTTTCGTCGAAACTGGAGCTAATTTATTAAACAGTGGGTTTTCAGACAAAGTATTTAAGAAACTCATAAATGGCCCACGTAATGCGCCTCGCCTTACCTCCGCAGGGTTAGCGACTTTACTACCGGTATTAATTCGTTCAAACAGGTCAATTCTTGCTTCTATATCAGTATCGTCCGATAAAATAATTCCTCTAATCGACTTATTAAGAACCTTACGTTGCCGCGAAAGAGGAAGATCAAAAAATCGAGTATTATTAAGTAGATCTAGCCGCTCCAGACCACTGAGTGCTAAATTATTTTCTAAATACTCCGCTACAGTTCGTAAGCGTTGCGAACCATCCACTATTTCCAACTTTCCAGTCTCGTCGTTTTGCCAAAAGAACACAAATGGCACCGGAAGTCCGATGAGTAAGGACTCAATAAACTTGGATTTCCTTGTAGCATCCCACGTAAATTCACGCTGATACTCAGGCACTGTGTACTCTTCTTTTGACACCTTCTGCGCCAAAATCTCAAGAGTGTACTCTGAAGTATAGAAGTCAATTTTCTTAGAATAGTTAAGAATCTGCTCTTCAGCCCGTTTTTGTGCGTCCTTATCCATATAGAACTGATCCCTTTATTCGTCCTGTAAACTTACATTTAAATCAATAACCAAACCGCCCAAGGTTAACCACCGAGCAATACTATTAACGTAACAGCTTACGATCTTGCACGAAACTGGAACTGGAACTGGTCATAATGTATCCTGCGTATGAACTGTGTCTATGAGCAGTATTAGTTAGCGATATTTACGGTTAGCGATTTCACTCAGATTTATTCGAGTAATCGGCCGCGGCCCAGAACGAGCGCTTACGCCAGTGCTTAGCTTGTAATTCGGTGATATACGCTTGGCCGCTAATTAAAGGCTGATAGGCCTTTTGTGTTTTATCCAGCGTTAGCAAGGCATTAAAATAATCGGCGGCGTGGTGATATGCGGTGCTGCGGCCGCGATCTAAAATGTCGCTCAATAGTGTTCGGTAGCACACTATGGCGGCGAGTTTGTCTTTGTGTTGCTTAAAAACGGAAAGCCAATCGCGTACGTGGCTGTAATGAAACGTTGCTATTTCTGCCGCTCTGGTCACGAGGGTAGTTGCTGCCAATTTTTCTTCGTTTACTAGCAACAACATCTCAATGGCGTTGCCAATATCCTCATTGTTTGGCGCGATATTAAGCACGGTTTGGCGCAGTGCTTTACGCTCTTTTTTATCTGCCATTTCCCAGTAACAAAGCAGGTTAACTAAACTCGGCGTGGTAGCAAAGTCCTTGCGAAAGTTTTCTTTCACTTCAGCAATTTTGCCTTGTTCCAACAGTAATTGCGTAGTGAGTTTTTTGTGCAGGCCGCGCTCCGCGCTCCAGCTGGGTTGATCTAACCAGTGCTGGGCGCGCTCGTAATTTTCGGTGTACAGGGCAAATTCAATCAATGACTGCATTTGTAGTTCATTGGGCTGGGGGCTTTGCAGCAGGGTGGCTTTTTCAAACATGGCTAAGTCTTCAAGTGCCTCAGCCACTGACCGCAAGCCAATACTGGCGTGCGCAGCGCTTGGGTTGTAATTGAATCGCTCTGATTTATCTGACCTAGCCTGCAGCAAGGCTTTTTTAATATTATTTTCAAAACGCCACGCGAGCTGGGTAAGCTCGTCGTCGCTTAACAGCAACGCGCCATGACGGATAATATTATCAAAGCAGCCGTAATCGTTATTATCGAAATAAAAGCGGACTTTTGCCACCCAATCTATTTTAGTATCAGTTTGTTCCGCCCGTATTTGTGCGGCAGTATCGAGCCATTGATCAATGGCTTCTCGATAAACTTCACCAATATCGCCGCTAGAATCGTCGCAGCGATTCATTATGCTCTCGCAGGTTTCGAGAAAGGCTTCTGTTAACGCCAGTGCCGACACGGGATTTTGCTCCCGCACCAGAGTATCTATGTCGATCAGCAAACTTTGCAGGCGACAGGAAAAATCATGCACGGATTTCCAGTCTATATATTCATGGCTGGTCTTAAGCTCATCAATTTGCCAAAGCACAACTTGCTGTAAGTCAGCGCTAGACCCCATGTTATCTGACATACCATCGACAGCAAGATGCCGCTCAATAATATCGTCTATATCGCCGTAAATACCGTAAACAGCGGCGAGCATATTAATCAGTTGCTGCTTTTTTAAGGGCTTTAAGGCTTTTTCAATCGACATATTAATTGGCTTCTTTACTCGCGGCATAAATTGTTAGCAGTAATTCATTGTCGTCTATCAGGCTATATTCAGGGCGCTTGGCGCTAAGCCGCTCGCTGGCATTCATGATTTTAGGTACACCCTCGCCCCGCCGCTCAATAAGCGCTTGGCGCCCAGCTTCGTCGCGAGCGTTGTAGTAGCGGCTAAGGAGGTTAACGATATTCTCATTGCGGGTGACGGTATTGTCCATTAAGCCGTCTAAGGTCAGGCTATTGGCTAAGGCGCCGGGGCTGTATAGCTCAAGGCGATTGGCAAACATGTGCAGGCGAATACGGCGGCCGGTCATGGAATAGTCGCGGTGGGCTACGGCGTTAACAATAGCCTCGAACACCGCGCCCAAGTCATATTGAGGCAGGTCTTGACGACCCACGGTTTTGACCGCTTCTACACGCATGTTTTTGCGAACAAATTCAAATGCGCCGTTAATTTGCTGGTCTAGCGGGCCGTTAAAATCGGCGGCGTCGAGCTGGTCGTTAGCATCGCGCTCCGTACCGCTATAACAAACACATTGAATATAGGCGTTGCTCAGCCATTGCCCCGGCTCTTGGCACAGCAGCAAAACCCCGCTCACTGACAAGCCTATTTCACCCTCATTAATCGCGCTGAGGTGTAATTTACGCAGTTGCTCACTTTCTGGGCTATTCGCTTTTAAAAAGCGCTGCAACAGGCTTTTGTCGATATCGGCCAAGCTGGTATTGGGTACATGGGTTTCGTCAAAACGAATAAGCCGCGACTGGCTGCGCTGCTGAAATAAACGCGCCAAGACTTCTGGCTTCATTTCTTGTTTGGTGGAGCCAACCCGCTGGTAGTAGCGGCCATTGCTGGCGTGCACCATGATGCTACGGGGAATTTCAACGTACACCACATTTTTAAGATCGCCCTGCCGGTCGGGCAGTTGTAGCAAGCGGGTATCTACTTTTACCGGAGGCTGGATTTGCTGCTGACTTATATTCACCACCCATTCTTCCACTTTGGCAACTTGCTCGTCGGCAATACCAATGACATCGCGGTTTTTGTCGTCTACGCCAAGTAATAAGCGCCCGCCTTGGCCATTGGCAAAGGCGGCGATTTCGTGGGCCATTTTGTCGCGATTTGGGCCAACGAGGCGCTCGCCTTCAAATTTTAGGCCCTTAAATTCGATGCTAGAGTCTTCGCCAAGGCGAATATGAAACAGCAGCTCTTTGCTGAGTTTTTCTCTGTTCACGCCATTCTCCCACCGGCTACTGGCTTAATGTCCAGCGAATGCTGAACAGGGTTTGTTGGTTTGTACTTAATTCCAGCTTGGCACTTATCTCGTCTAATAAGGCGTCTTCTTCGGCCTCAATATGTTTTCTAGCTTCGTGGTATTCGCTTAAGGCATCGTCGCGTTTGCGTTCGAGCTTACGCAATGCTTTCTTTGCCGCCACTTTCTCTGCGGTCGAGGCCAGTTGCCGAGCGGCCTTTTTAAGCAGTTTTATTTCCTCGTCCAGTTCGGTAACGGTGAGCAAGAGCGCTTGGCGGCGATCTTCTGCCCAGCGCTCGAGCTTGTCGTTTTCTTGCTCAAAATACTGCTCTAGCTGAGCTTGGGTCTGCTGCTCTTTGCTGGCAATGGCGTCGTTAGCCAATGCTTCAAACACCGAGGTATCGAGACTATGCGGCTCTTGCAGGACGCTCGCGGGAATACACAGTAAATGGGCGGCGTTGTCTAGGCTCAAGTCTTCACCCGCGTCGGTCTTCGCTAACGCAAGCAGATGATGCTCTTCAGTATTGGCGTATTTAAAGGTGAGTTTAATAAGCTGCAATACCCCGCTTTGCCCAATTAGGGGCTGCAGCGCAGCATAATGCCCACCGTCTAAGGCACCATAGCAAAATTGCAAATGGGCTTGCTTAAGGCTGCGCGCCTTTGCGCGGTGAACTAAGTCCCACGCTAAGTAATGTTCACTGCTTTGCAGCCGGAAAAACTCTGCGTTATGTTCCTCGGCCAGTACCCAGCTTAAATCGTAGCGGCTGTCTTGGTAATGAAAATGGTTGCGGTTAAACCTCGCCTCTGGCAATTCTGCTCTGGCGAGGTCTAGCAATACTTGCTCATAGTCTTTTAGAAAATCCTTACTGCGATCGCGTCGAGTTTTTAGCGCGGCAACAACATCGCGGTCGAAATGACTCAGTAGGGTTTGGCGAGCAGCCTCTTCTTTAACCGACAGCACCTCTTCCATATCGCGCTGTAACTGGTCAAATTCATATTGTATTGCCTCTTCATTACGGCACTTTTGATAAATTTCGTATATCCGTTTTTCAATATCTATCGCGCTTTCAATGGCACCGAGAATTTCGTCAGAGGCGCCAAATACCCCTTCAAAAAGTTTGAGCTTTTCACTGAGCAATTGAAACACCCGCTGGTCTGCAGGGTTTTTACGGTTTACAAAATTGACCACCACCACGTCATTTTTTTGGCCATAGCGGTGAATCCGGCCGATACGTTGCTCTACTTTTTGGGGATTCCACGGCAGGTCGTAATTAATGAGTACGGAGCAAAACTGCAGGTTAATACCTTCGCCACCGGCTTCGGTAGAGATCAAAATATCGGCGCCATTACTTTTAAAATGATCGACAATGGCGGCTTTCATGTCGGCGGTTTTCGAGCCGCTAATCCGTGCTGAGCCTTGATGCTGGCTTAGCCAATTTTGATAGATGGCTTTGGATTGAGCATCGTTATTGCTGCCATTCAATAACACCGTGCGGCCTTGAAAGCCGTTATTTTCCAGTAAATCGCTCAGGTAGCGCTGGGTGCGACAAGATTCAGTAAACACGACGGCCTTGCGTTGGCCGCCGAGACTTTCAGTCATTTCCAGCGCTTTTTCTAATACCCGCAGCAAAGCGTCACCCTTGGCATTGCTGGTGATAGTTGCGGCCAACTGCTGATATTCACTTAATTGCGCGATTTCTTCGGCAAGCTTGCTCTGTTTCGAGCTAGGGTTCGCTGGCTCGTCGTCGAACTGATCCAGCCAATCGTCGGCTTCTTCTAGGTCGGTCAGTGAGTCTTCGTCTAATAACTGCTGCGCTTTTAAACGCGTGATCATGCCCGCCAAAGTATCGGCAAGGGCGAATGACGAAGACGCTAAAATCTTGCGAATACCAATACTCACCAAGTGCCTAGCCTGAAAGGATATCGCTTGGAGATCGGGCTGCTGCAAGTAGGCTGATATTTTCTGATACAGCTCCCACTCCTCGGCGTTAGGGATAAAGTCCTGTGTTAGCGAGTAGCGATTGGTAAAGTTGATACCGCCCTCTTGCTGTACTTGTTTGCGTAAGGTTCGGTGGCACAGGGGGGTAATGCGTTTTTTGAGATCTTCTAGCGCTGCGCCGCTGCGTTGACGATTTACATAGAGAGTACGAAAAGACTTAGCATCGCCAAAATAGTGCTCGTCGATCACCGAAGCAAGACCGTACAACTCCATTAGATTATTTTGAATTGGCGTTGCCGAGAGCAGCACCCGCAACTCAGCATGACGGGTCGCATCCACCACCGCCTTTGCCTGTTTACTGCCCTTGCTCTGATACACATTCCGGAGCTTGTGAGCCTCGTCAAACACCACTAAATGCCAGTCAATTAGTCCAACGCGGTCTTTTTGCGCGGCAATATACTGGTACGAGCAAATAACGATGTTTTCAGTTTGATCAAAGGGATTCGTCAAGCCTTGCTGGCGCTGCTCCTTGGCGATTTTACTGTCGATAATGATTGAAGGTAGCTCAAACTTATCTGCCAGCTCCTGGTTCCACTGCTTTCTTAATGATGCGGGGGTGACCAGCAATATTTTCTTTTTACCCTCAGCCCATTTTTGGGCAATAACCAAACTGGCCTCAATAGTTTTACCAAGGCCCACTTCATCGGCCAATAAAACTCCTTTTGCCAAGGGGGACTTTAGCGCGAAGCAGGCTGCCTCAACTTGGTGGGGATTCATATCCACCCGAGCAGAGGCCATGGTTCGGGATACTTGGTTTTCTATGCGGCCACTTTGCGTTAGCCAGTGGGCAAAATAGGCACTTTGATGAGGCGTAAACACCGCTACTGCCCCCCCTTGCCATCACGCTTTTGCTCTGAATCTAGCCAGCGATCTATGGCTAGCTTGCCAAACCGCCACTGCTTGCCTAATTTTTGGCCAGGCACCCGCCCCTCTTGCACCAGTTTGTACAAGGTTGACTTAGGAATTTTTAAGTAGAGCGCCAATTCCTCAAGGGTCAGAACTTGATCGCTGTTTATATTAGACACCGCAACACTCTTGTTATTAACAGTATTTAGCCAATAATAGGTAGTATTTGCCAGTCTTGGGAAAATCGCAAGTGTCAGACACCCGTTGTTATTGCTCCTGCGCTATGAACATCGCGGCCACGGTCAATTTAGCTAATGAGACTTAGGCCCCGCGACTGCGACTAAAGCGGTCGCGGTTTTCCTGCTTTTTAGTCTCACTTTTACGCAGCATAATATACACCGCACCCGCACCGCCGTGTTGGGGCTGCGCGCTGCAATAAGCCTGCACATCCTCCATTTCCGGCAGCCAGCGATTCACGTAAGACTTTAATACCGCGCCCTTGGAGCTGCTATTGTGGCCTCTACCGTGAACAATGATCACCGCCCGCAAATCCAATTTCATGGCCTCGCGAATAAATTCAAAAACCTCTAAACGCGCCTGCTCAACCGTCATTTTATGCAGATCTAAACTCGCCTCAATGCGGTATTTACCCTGTTTTAAACGGCGAAATACACCGTGCTGCACACCTTCGCGCTTAAATTCCAAAATATGGTAGGGATCGAGTAATTCAATATCACCGGTCGATAAAAAATTTCGGCGCTCGCTGCGCGCAGTGGCCGCCTCGCGACGGGCGGCAATATTAATATTGTCGACACCCTGTTTTTTCAGGGCAACCCGCGCATCTATCTCAAGGCGTTTGACACCGCTCATCTCTTGGGCGAACAATTGCTCTTCTTCGTCCATGCTCACCTCCGTATACGGTAAATTTATGCTCAGTAGCCAAGCCCCGCTAACCGGCCCGAATACATCAGCCGCCCAATGCCCGCTCTGCGGCCAAGACAATCAATGTGCGGTTGCGGCGGGCAGCGAGCCAAGCAATTGTTGGTGTATGGCCGCTACCCTCGACACCGCCGCCAAACAGCAGGCGGCGAGCATGGCTGGGCCACAGCGCTGTATCTGTGCAGCCTGCGGCCGTCCCAGCATTAGCTAACGCTAAGGCGCTGTTGCCGCCATTTTCTCATAACGGGCGCACTCTGGGGTCGATTGATCGCCCCTGCTTTCAATTTCCTCGCAACTTAAGGCCGCCATTGACTCCATGCAAGCGCTCGCTGGCACATAGAGCGGATGGGCGCTCGCCACATTGGCGAACTGTTGCTGTATGCTAACGCAGGCCCCCTCCATGCTCTGTAAAATCATGGCGCGCATCTCTGGCGACAAATCGCTTTCAGCAACGTCCTTTAAGGCGCAATATTTCAGCTTTTCGCACATCTCATGATAAGCGTCATCTAGCGAAGTGGCCTGCGTCGCGGCCCCAAAACCCATTAAGGCAAATACTAAAACCAGCAAATTCCTTTTCATCCAGCCTATCTCCCCGCAAATAAATATTCAGACCGCCGCTACGCTTTTTAAAATAGCCAAACAAGGATAAGCTGAAAATCCGATGCAGGCCAGACAGCAGCGAATTCCTATTTAATTGCGACAGCGGTAATACACTATGACAGCAAGCCCACTTAGCGGCCCAGATTATTTATTACGGGGTTTTAAAATAATACGTCAGCCCGGCATTCGCCTATTTGTTGCGATTCCGCTGCTGATTAACATCATTATTTTTGGCGCCTTCACCACGCTCACCCTCGACGCCATGAGCGGCTGGATTAATCAGGTAATTGAGTGGTTGCCAAGCTGGCTGGATTTTCTGCGCTGGATACTGTGGCCGCTGGCGGTGATTTTGGTGCTGGCAATTGTGATGTATATCTTCAGTACCGTGGCCAATATTATCGCCGCGCCCTTTAACGGCTTGCTGGCCGAGAAAGTGGAAGAAATGCTCACCGGCGAGGAAGTGGCCGGCCGCGAGACCATTGCCATGGCAATCGCCAGCTTCCCCAAAAGTATCGGCCGCGAATGCCAAAAACTACTCTACTACTTCGGCTTTGCGATACTCACCTTAATCGCTAGTTTTGTGATTTCGCCCTTGGCACCCGTGCTGTGGTTTGCCCTAAACGCGTGGATGATGGCCATCGAGTATTGCGACTATCCCATGGACAATCACAAACTAAGCTTTAAAGAGGCAAGAAAACGTGTTGGTAGTCAGCGCGGCACCAGCTTTAGTTTTGGCGCCCTAGTGATGTTGGGCACCATGATACCCATTTTAAATTTATTTATTATGCCCGCCGCCGTGTGCGGCGGCACCTTGATGTGGGTTGAGCGTTTTAAGCAAGCGAGTTAGCGCAGCAGGTGCTCTGGGGGGCGGATACAGGCCAGTTTCATGCCCAGCGCTTCTTCAATATTCGGCAACAAGAAAGCATCGTCTTCGCAGGCAAAGCTAATTGAGGTGCCGATTGCCCCAGCGCGTCCGGTGCGGCCAATGCGGTGCACATAGTCCTCGGCATCCTCGGGCAACACGTAGTTAACAACGTGGCTAACGCCGTCAACGTGAATACCCCGCCCCGCCACGTCGGTAGCAACAAGGCATTCAATCTCGCCGTCTTTAAATTGCTGTAAAGTCCGCGAGCGTTTGTTCTGGGGAATTTCACCCGACAAGATGCCGCAGCGAATACCCGCTTTTTGCATTTTCTCAAACAGGCGGCGAGTTTCGTCGCGGCGATTGGCGAAAATAATCACGCTCTTGGCGTTTTCTTCTTTAACAATATTCAGCAATAAGCGAAATTTGTCCTGCGACTCTACCAAATAGACTTTTTGATCTACCGTGTCGGTGGCCACGCTCTCGGGCTCAATTTCGATTTTAACCGGCTCTTTGGTCCACTGCTCGGTAAGCCGCATAATATCGTCGGTGAACGTGGCACTGAAGAGCAGGGTTTGACGATGGTTAGTGCTCGGCGTTGCCCGCACAATCCGTTTAACTTGGGGAATAAAACCCATGTCTAACATGCGGTCGGCTTCATCAATGACCAAGATTTCGATCTGATCCAAATACAGGTCTTTGCGGCCTTCAAAATCCAGTAGGCGGCCAGGGGTAGCCACGACAATATCGACCATCCCCGCCAATTTATCCTGCTGCTTTTGGTAGTCCATTCCGCCGATTAAGGTAACCACATTTAAACCAGCGTATTTACCTAAGGCGCGGGCGTCTTCGCCGATTTGCACAACCAATTCGCGGGTTGGCGCAATAACGAGGGCGCGGGGCTCACCGGCAAAACGCTCTTCTTCAATCGGGTTATTCAGCAGATCATTAAAAATGGTGATCAAAAATGCTGCCGTTTTACCGGTACCGGTTTGCGCTTTACCAATCACATCATTGCCGCGCAGGGTATGGGGCAGCGACACGCCTTGAATCGGCGAGCAGTATTTAAAACCGGTGTCGGCAATACCGTGCATTAAGCGCAGATCGAGATCGAGGTCGTGGAAACGAACCTTGCCCTCTTCGGCGGGCACCGGAAATTGATCTAGCGTCCAAGCCGCTTCCACAGCACGCCCCTCGGCGCCACTGCGCTCTCGCGGCGAGCGCTTGCGGCCTTCGTGGGCGTTAACTGGAGCAGCGGCTGCGCCGATCTGTCCGCGCTGATTATCGACAGCCGCGACTTTTTCTGGCGCTGACGATGCTTTACCTGAGCCGAACAACTTTTTTAACAAAATTCACTCTTCTTAAATTGCGCAATAATCACCCATTCTATCACCATTCACTGGCGACACGCCCAAATGCAATTACGGCCTGCTATTTAGGTAGGTCACTCGGGGCTTGGGCGCTGGGCGTTTTGGCCGGCGGATGATCTTCCTTAGACTCTGTCGGCGGCTCAACTTGAGGCTCGGGCTCAGTTTTGCTTTCAGGTTGGGGCGCTGCGGTTTTCGCTGCATCCACCACCGCTGCCGACTTCGGCTTTAGTTCTGATTCGGGTTCTGGCTCTGGCTCTGCTTCTGGCGCCGATGCAATTACTGGTGGCGGTGGCAACGCCTCTTCGGCCTCCCGCTTAGCGGCAGCCTTAGCCTCTTTGCTCGCCTTAACTCGGGCCCGCGCCTTGCGATCTATATAATAATCCGCGCTAAACCAGCGACCACCGCCGCTAAACAGTAAGCTAAGCAGCATAATAAAATAGGTGGCGGCAAATTCAATGCCGTTGTTTACCACCGCAATATTGCCTTTTTCAGTTATCCAGCCGTAGTCGCCGTATTCATCAAGAATGGTGCGCGCGCTCGCCAAGCGGTCGGCCACCGCCTGACTATTTTCCATACTGGCCCGCGCCGCCGGCAAACCTAAATCTGCCAGCGGCTTTGCGATACTGGAAGCGGGGTCGCTGGGGGCAATTGCAAACCAACCGTTATCCCAGTGCACGGTGATTGCCGCAACCAACATCGCCACCATCAAAGGAATACTGACCCAGCGTACGGCCAGGCCAAATAGCAGCAAAAACCCACCGATCAGTTCGGTATAAGTAAGCAATTGCGCCATTAATTCTGGTTCGGGTAATCCTAAACCGCTGCCTAACCACTGCGTGATAGCATCGAGATGACGAAATTTATAAAGGCCGGCGGCAATCATCACTGGCGCCAAATACAGGCGAATCAGCAGCGGTGCCAAGCCGTCTAATTTAGCGAGCAAACCAAATAAAAAATCGTGTACGCCGTAATATGCCCTGAATAGCAAAGCCATGATCATCCCTCTTTTTTATCATTATCGTGGTGAAAAGCTGGAGGCAGTATAACTAGACACGCGCCCGACTGCACACAGGACACGCGGGGTCTCTGCGCAGATTTAATTGACGCAGCTCCATATTAATACCGTCAATCAATAGCAGCCGCCCCACCAAGGGCTCACCCACGCCCGCCAAACACTTCAGCGCTTCCAGCGCCTGCATACTGCCAACAATGCCAACGATGGGCGCCAACACCCCGCTCTCGGCACAATTGAGGGCCGCGTCGTCGGCCTCGTGATACAAGCAGCGATAGCAAGGGGAGTCCTCGCGGCGAAAATCGAATACCGATAACTGACCTTCGCCGCGAATTGCCGCGCCTGAAACCAGTGGTTTTCGCGCGCTATAGCAGGCTTGATTCAGGGCAAAGCGGGTAGTGAAGTTATCGCTGGCGTCCACCACCAAATCGACCGCAGCCACCGCGTTTATCAATGCCTTGCCAGTCAGTCGCGCGGGGTATTTCAGCACTGAGATATCACTGTTTATAGCGCCAATGCTGTCGGCCACTGAGTCGACTTTAAGGCGGCCAACATCACTACTGCCGTGGGCAATCTGGCGCTGCAGATTGCTTAAATCTACGGTGTCGTCATCGGCCAAATGCAGTTCACCCACCCCCGAGGCCGCCAAATACATCGCCACCGGACATCCCAATCCGCCCATTCCCACAATCAGCACGCGGCTGCGGAGCAAGGCCTCTTGGCCGTCCACATCTAAATTTGGCAATAAAATATGGCGGCTATAACGTAGTAATTGTTCGTCATTCATTGCGCCACACTCCCCAGCTGATTCGCTCGTTAGCGCCGTAGTCGCGGCGGGATTCTACGCAGCTAAAACCTCGCTCACTCAACACCTCGCGCACCGCCGCCGCTTGTTGAAAGCCGTGCTCTAACAACAGCACGCCACCGGCGGCCAAATAGTTCGACGCTTGGCTAATAATATGTTTAAGATCCGCCATGCCGCCATCGGCCGCAACCAAGGCCGAACGCGGTTCAAAGCGCACATCGCCGGTCAATAAGTGAGGGTCATCAGGGTCGATATACGGTGGGTTGCTAACAATCAATTCAAACCGGCTGGGCGCCAGTTCGGCAAACCAGTTGGACTGCTGAAAGCGCACATTCGTCAAACCCAGCGCCGCGCGATTGGACTCGGCCAACGCTACGGCCTCGGCCACGCAATCTAATCCCAGCACTTGGGCGTCAGCACGTTCCGACGCCAATGCCAATGCAATGGCACCAGTGCCGGTGCCCAAATCAAGAATCTGGGGCCGCTGTTGGCCGTCGATTATTTCAAGGGCGCGTTCAACTAAGCACTCGGTGTCGGGGCGGGGAATTAAACTGGCTGGCGACACCGCCAACGACAGCGACCAAAAATCGCGGTGACCGAGAATATGAGCGATGGGTTCGCCCACCAGCCGCCGCGCAAAAAGCGCTTCAAATTGCCCTTGTTCGGTTGCCGTTAATTCCCGCTCCGGCCAACTGTATAAATAACTGCGAGGTTTGTTTAGGCAGTGGCAAAGCAGTAGCGCGGTATCGAGATCGGCGCTGTCACTCAGCGCCGCCAATTGCCCTCGATACGCCAAGGCGTCGGCAATACTCAGGCTAGGCATTACTCCGCCAGCGCCGCCAAGAGGTCTGCTTGGTATTCTTGGCGCAGCGGCGAAATAATATGATCGACATCGCCCTGTACGAATTCGTCTAATTTATACAGAGTCAGGTTTATACGGTGATCAGTTACTCGACCCTGCGGAAAATTGTAAGTGCGGATACGCTCGGAACGATCACCGCTGCCCACCAAATTGCGGCGCTCGGTCGCCTGCTCGGCCAAGTTTTTGCTATTCGCGGCATCATTCACTTTTGCGGTTAGCAAAGACATCGCCCGCGCCTTGTTTTTATGCTGCGAGCGCTCGTCCTGACACTCCACCACAATACCGGTAGGCAGGTGAACAATACGCACCGCCGAATCGGTGGTGTTAACGTGCTGACCACCCGCGCCGCTCGACCGAAAGGTGTCGATGCGCAAATCGCCTTTATTAATTAAAATTTCGTCGGCTTCTTCTGGCTCGGCCATTACCGCCACTGTGCAAGCCGAGGTATGAATACGGCCCTGAGATTCGGTTTCTGGTACGCGCTGCACGCGGTGCGCGCCCGATTCAAACTTGAGATGGCCATACACTTCTTGGCCTGCGACTCGGCTAATCACTTCTTTGTAACCGCCGTGCTCACCGTGGCGCTCACTCAATACCTCAACCCGCCAGCCCTTGCGCTCGGCGTAGCGGGAGTACATGCGAAATAGATCACCGGCAAAAATTGCCGCCTCGTCGCCGCCAGTACCGGCGCGGATCTCTAAAAACACGTTATGGGAATCATTGGGGTCTTTAGGCAGCAACAGGGTTTGCAGCTCAAGCTCTAAAACTTCTAGCTTGGCTTTGGCCGCTTTAACTTCGTCCTCGGCCATTTCGCGCATATCGGCGTCGTCTTCGCTCAACATGGCGGTGGCTTCGGCAAGGTCTTGCACAACCTGACGGTAGTGACCATAGCCTTGTACTACAGGTTCTATCTCGGCATATTCCTGTGACAAGCCGCGAAACCGATCTTGATTGGCGATAATTTCGCCATCGCTGAGCAGTGCGCCGATCTCTTCATAACGATCAAGTAAATTGTCGAGTTTACTGACAAGGGAGGCCTTCATATTGACTCACTTAATTTGGGTGGTGATGTTCAGGATTCGCTGTCTTTAAGCTGAAATAGCTCTCGCGCCCAGTGGACCAAGTCGGTTCGGCCCTGCGCGCCCGCCGCTTTTATTTGAGTTGTTGGGCTGTGTATTAGTTTATTTGTTAAGCCCCGCGCCAATTGCTCTAGCACTTGCTCTGCATTGTCGCCCTTCGCCAACTGGCGCAGTGCCCGCTCCAGTTCGGCGTCGCGAACCTCCTCGGCTTTGGCGCGATAATCACGCACCGTTTCCACCGCATTCAATGCGCGAATTTGGATTTGCCAGTCAACGAGCGCCTTGGCAATAATATCGTCGGCTTTGCGCGCCTCGTTTTGGCGAGCGCGCTTATTTTCTTCAACAATCTCGCGCAAATCGTCCACAGTGTATAAATACACATCAGCCAATTCGGACACTTGCGCCTCAATATCGCGCGGCACCGCAATATCGACCATCACCATGGGCCGATGTTTGCGCTTTTTCAGTGCACCCTCAACCGCACCCTTGCCCAAGATTGGCAGCTGACTGGCTGTTGAAGCCACCACAATATCGGCATCAACCAAATATTTAGGCATATCCGAGAGCATCACTGCCTCAGCGTCAAACTGCTCGGCCAATACCCGCGCGCGGTCTAGGGTGCGGTTAGCGATGATAATGCGCTTAATGCCTTTGTCGTGCAGATGTCGAGCAACCAACTCTATAGTTTCACCGGCACCGATCAACAGCGCCGTACAACTGCTCAAAGAAGAGAATACATGCTGGGTTAAGTTAACAGCGGCATAGGCCACCGACACGGGATTTTCGCCAATACCGGTGTCGGTGCGCACTCGCTTGGCAATGGAAAACACCTGCGCAAAAGTACGATGCAAGGCACCACTGGCGGTGCCAGCATCCACTGCTTGGGCGTAAGCGGTTTTCATTTGGCCAAAAATTTGCGGCTCGCCCAATACCATAGAATCCAAGCCCGCAGCCACTTCCATCATATGCTTAAGGGCAGATTGGCCGCGGTGATCATAGATGCAATCTGCCAGCTCGGCGCGATCAATATGATGATAAGCCGCTAGCCAATCCAGCATCCCGTGCACGGTGGCATCGGCCTCATCAGTAATTATGCCGTATAGCTCAGTGCGATTGCAGGTCGACAAAATCGCCAGCTCAGACACCCCGATATTGGCTAGCGCATCGCGCAGCGCTGCCGACATTTGCTCGGGCACAAACGCCACGCGCTCGCGCACCGCGACCGGGGCCGAGTTGTGGTTTATGCCAATTACGAGCAAATTCATTAAATAACGTGCGCCTAGCTTTACGGGTTAACGCGGAAACAGCGGTGAATTTTAGCAAGATGAAGGCCAAATGTGGATTTTATTACGAGCTTGTTCCAAACAATGTTTTTCTGCGAATTTAATTAGACCAATAATGTCCTATCTATCAGCTCTAAAACTGACACGTATTTGCCCCCAAAATAGACCCTAAACGCTGGCGCTGCGCTCAAGCCAGCTTTGACCCTAACTCCTACGCAAGAGCCATGCTAAGATTGGCCTTCAAATTCTGTGGTGATATATAAGCATGCGTTCTGTCTTCCCCTACCTGCTGATTATAATGGTGTTACTTAGCGGCTGTGCGAGCCTAACGTCAGAGAGCGACGCAGAACTCGCAGCAGATGCCGTCGCCAGCCCCCAGGCCAAGCCAACGCCCAGCCGCCCCTTTCCGGAGGATACTTTCTTCGATTTGCTGGTTGCCGAAATGGCCCTGCGCTATCACGACCTAGACACCGCATTAGACAACTACAGCTACCAAGCAGACAAAACCGGCGACCACGGGGTAATTACCACCGCCGCGAGACTGGCCCAGTACCTAAATCGCGACGACGTAGCCGAAACCTACGCCCAGCAATGGCTGCAGTTTGAGCCAGAAAACGCCGAAGCCCACTATATTCTGGCCTCGGCCCTGTCCCACGGCCAGCGCCCGCTAGACGCATTTCCCCACATGACCAAAGTAATGGAGTTGGGCGGCGAGAGTAATTTTGCCGCCCTCGCTGCCACCGTCTTAGCGCGCGACAAAAACGAGCAGGGCAACTTTCTCGCACTTTTAAACACCCAGCTTGAACGCCACCCCGATGAAAACAGCCTAAAAATAGCCAAGGCCCTAATCCTCCAGTATCAGGAGCAAGAAGTCGCCGCGCTCGCCCTAATTCAACAAGTGCTGAACGACGAACCCGACAACCCCCACGCCCTGCTCATCGAAACCCGCACCCTAGCCCAGCTCGGCCGCGACGACGAGGCCCTTGAGCGCCTGCGCTACGCGATAGACCAAAACCCCAACCACAAGCGCCTGCGCCACGATCTTGCGCGGCGACTGGTAAAAACCGACTTATTCCAAGCCAAAGCCCAATACGAACTGCTGGTTAGGCAAAACCCTGACGACAGTGATTTACTGCTAGAGCTCATGCTGGTCAATCGCGAACTCAGTAATACCGACGAAGCCGCCCAACAACTTGAATCCCTTAGCGACACCCCGGCCCATAGCAGCCGCGCCCACTATGTACTGGGCCGCCTTGCCGAGGAAGATCGCAAATGGCCAGAAGCGATCGGCCATTATGAAAAAGCCACCGCCAGCCCCGAGTTCACCCCAGCCAGCCAACGCTTAACCAGCATCTCGCTCGGCATTGACGGCGCCGAGAAAACCCTTGCGCGCTTACAGGCCCTGCGCCTGCGTCTACCCGAACACAGCGGCCGCATTTATTTGCTCGAAGCAGAAGTGCTGCGCAAAGAAACCCAATACCAACGCGGTTACGATTTATTGAGCAGCGCCCTAAGCGCCAACCCAAACGACGAGCAATTGCGTTACGCGCGCTCTTTGTTTAGCGAAAGGCTCGGCAACCTAGCCGGCGTAGAAACCGACCTCAGACACATTATTGCCCGCGACCCCGAAAACGCCACGGCCCTCAATGCCCTTGGCTACAGCTTAGCCAACCTCAGTTCACGCCTAGACGAAGCCGAAACCCTTGTTAAACGCGCACTAGTGCTTGAGCCGGAAGACCCCGCCATTATTGATAGCTACGGCTGGATACTGTTTTTAAAAGGCAATACCGGTGGCGCAATTAAGCTATTAGAAAAGGCCTATAGCAAAAGCCAAGACCACGAAATTGCCGCCCACTTTGGCGAAGCGCTATGGGCCAGTGGCGATAAACAACGCGCCAAAACCGTATGGGAAACGGGGCTAAAGCACACCCCCGACAGCCCAATTATTTACGACACCCTGCGCAGGCTGGGCCTTTTCAATGAATAGACCTCAACCCTGCCGGCGCCGCAGCGCCAAATTTACCGCTGCACTCTGCCTACTGATACTCGCTGGCTGCGCAAGCAGCCCCGAACGCTACCCCGACAACAACAGCGCTGAACACTGGCAATTAAAGGGCAAGATCGGTCTTTGGCACGGCGACAAAAAAGAAAGCGCCACCATAGATTGGCAGCAGTGCAGCGCCAACAGCCTGCACATCCGCCTCAGCGGGCCACTGGGCAGCGGCGCCATTGAATTAGTTGCCGATCAACACGGCGCCAGCCTCAGCCAAAACGGCGAAACCCAGCGCGCCGACAATATTGAAAGCCTCGCCGCCCAAGCCCAGTGGCCCCTGCCCGTAAAAGCTTTACGCCGCTGGGTGCGCGGTCGTGCCGCGCCGCAGTTAGAGCTGAGCACCCGCATTAATACCAACGGCCAACTTGAGCAACTGGAACAAGCTGGCTGGACCATACTCTATCGCTACAGCCACCCCCAACAAACCCTCCCTGAGCGAATCGAAGCCAGCTCGGCCGACACTCGGCTAGTCCTAATGGTCCGCGACTGGAGCGATAATGTGAGCGCGTGTACCCCATAATGACCAGTATTGAGCTACCCTGCCCCGCCAAAATAAATTTATTTTTGAATATTACCGGCCGCCGCGCCGACGGCTATCACGAACTGCAAACACTGTTTCAACTGCTCGATTATGGCGATAGCTTGCAACTCACTCGCCGCGACGATGATCAGCTGCGCCTACTCCCCGCGCTCGACGGCGTCGACGACGACGACAATTTAATTATGCGCGCTGCGCGGCAACTACAGGCGCTGCACCCTCAGCAGCGCCTTGGCGCCGACCTCTCGCTAATTAAGCGCCTACCCATGGGCGGGGGTATTGGGGGCGGCAGCTCAGATGCCGCGAGCACTCTACTGGGCCTTAACGTTTTGTGGGGCTTAAATCTCAATTTGGCGCAGCTCGCCGAAATTGGCTTAAAACTCGGCGCCGACGTACCGGTTTTTGTGCATGGCAAGACCGCTTGGGCCGAGGGAATCGGCGAAAAACTGAGCCCAATACAAACCCCAGAAAGCTGGTTTGTGGTGCTAAAACCGGACTGCCATGTGTCTACTGTAGAAATTTTTTGTCATGAACAATTGACACGCCATAGCTCACCGATCAAAATAGCCGCCTTTCTTGAGGGAGGTAACGGAAATAGTTGCGAACCACTGGTTCGAAAACTGTATCCGAATGTTGATAAGGCTTTGATTTGGCTGAATCAATTCTCTCCCGCAAAGCTGACCGGAACAGGCGCATGCGTGTTTGCCAGCTTTCAAGATCAGGCAACTGCCGAGGCGGTTTGCGCGCAACGACCGGATAATATTGACGGTTTTGCTGCCCGGGGTGTAAACACCTCGCCACTGCACAAAGCATTGGGCATTCTCTAAACGCAGACCTGAAAAGTTTAATTGGGGTGTCGCCAAGTGGTAAGGCACTGGGTTTTGATCTCAGCATTCGTAGGTTCGAGTCCTACCACCCCAGCCATTTTAAAACTCGCCGCGTAAAGCGGCTTGTAGCTTCAAATCAGCTGCCCGAGCTAGACACGATAAGTACCGGCACTGAGAGCCAGCCAATTGCGATAAATTGGCAATGCACACCACCCGAAATTCATTAACACCAGCCCTACAGGACGCCGACCGTGCCCAAGATGATGGTCTTCACCGGCAATGCCAACCCCGAACTTGCTCGCAAAGTCGTAGAACATCTGCACCTGCCTCTCGGCGATGCGGTTGTTGGCAAATTCAGTGACGGCGAAATTTTCGTCGAAGTGAACGAAAACGTACGCGGTGCTGATGTCTTTCTGCTGCAACCCACCTGCGCGCCAACCAACGACAACTTGATGGAACTCATCGTAATGGCCGACGCCATGCGCAGAGCGTCTGCCGGCCGGATTACCGCCGTTGTCCCCTACTTTGGTTACGCCCGCCAAGATCGCCGCGTGCGCTCACAGCGCGTACCTATTTCGGCCAAAGTGGTTGCCGATATGATGAGCGGCGTTGGCATCAACCGAGTATTAACGGTTGATCTGCACGCAGAACAAATTCAGGGCTTCTTTGATGTGCCCGTCGACAATGTCTACGGCTCGCCCATCTTGCTAGACGACATCAGCCGTCAGCAATATGAAAATCAAATGGTGGTATCACCCGATATTGGCGGTGTTGTTCGCGCCCGCGCCGTTGCCAAACAATTAGACGACGCCGACCTTGCGATTATCGACAAGCGCCGCCCCGCCGCAGGCATTGCCCAAGTGATGCACATTATCGGCGAAGTGCAGGGCAAAACCTGTATTTTGGTTGACGACATGGTCGATACCGCTGGCACCTTGTGCAAAGCTGCCGAAGCATTAAAGCAGCACGGCGCAGCAAAAGTTGTCGCTTACTGTACACATCCTGTATTATCCGGCTCCGCAATTGCCAACATCAATGGCTCAGAACTAGACGAACTGGTGGTAACCGACACCATTCCGCTGTCTGAAGAAGCGAGAAAATGCAGCAAAATTCGCCAGCTAACCCTGGCAAATCTACTGGCCGAGTCAATTCGACGGGTTAGTAATGAAGAGTCGATCAGCGCCCTGTTCCGCTAAGCACACCGTTTAGCAACAACGCTTTTCGACATTTACCGCCGCACTGGTCGCAAGTCGGCGGTTTTCGCGTTATTAAGGAGACAAATATGTCTAGCGATTACACAGTTAGCGCAACAGCACGCGCAGATGTAGGGAAAGGTGCGAGCCGCCGCCTACGTCGTCTGCAAGGTGAAATTCCTGCCATTGTTTACGGTGGCGAAAAAGCTCCACAAATGCTTAACCTGATCCACAAAGACTTGGTTAGATTACTGACCGACGAAGCTTTCTACACCTCTATCCTTACTTTGGATATTGATGGCCAGAAAGAGTCTGTGATCCTGAAAGACCTGCAACGTCACCCTGCGAAGCTGCGCGTACTTCACGCCGACTTTCTGCGCGTTGATGCCGACACCCCAATCACGCTACACGTACCACTGCACTTCATTAACGAAGAAAGCTGTGTTGGCGTTAAGCTTGCTGGCGGCAACATCACTCACGCAATGACCGACATTGAAATCCAGTGCTTGCCCAAAGACCTGCCTGAGTTCATTGAAGTCGATATGGCTGCAGTAGAAGCTGGCACCATTCTTCACATCTCCGACATCGTATTGCCAGCTGGCGTAGAAAGCACAGCATTGGCTCTGGGCGAAGATCACGATCACCCAGTAGTTCACGTCCACGCCCCGCACGGCGGCGCTGACGAAGAAGAAACTAGCGAAGAAGAGTAAGCAATAAACTAACGGCCCCTCGGGACCAATAGTAACAGGCGCCCCATTGACTACGATAAAACTGATCGTTGGGCTGGCTAACCCCGGCCCGCAATATCACGATACTCGTCACAATGCGGGCGCTTGGTTCGTTTCAGAACTGGCGCGCCAGCATCACTGCACCCTCAGCAGTGAATCTCGGTTTTTTGGCGACACCGCCAGAATCCAATATCAAGGCGGCGATCTGCGCCTATTAATACCCACCACGTTTATGAATCGCAGCGGTCAAGCTATCGCAGCGCTCGCTAATTTTTACCGAATTCCGGCAGAAGCCATTCTCGTCGCCCACGACGAACTGGATCTTGCCCCCGGCACCGCCCGCTTTAAAACCGGCGGTGGTCACGGCGGCCACAACGGCCTGCGCGACACCGTTGCCCAACTAGGCAATAACAACAACTTTCACCGCCTGCGGATTGGCATTGGCCACCCCGGCAGCGCGGCACAAGTAACCAATTATGTTCTTGGCAAGCCCCCCGCAGACGAGCGCATCAGCATCGACCGCTGTATCGACGAAGCCCTGCGCAGCCTCCCCGACGCCGTTAACGGCGACTGGGCAAAGGCCATGAACCAACTACACAGCTACAAACAAGGGTAAATATCACATGGGATTTAACTGCGGCATCGTCGGACTACCCAATGTCGGCAAGTCCACCCTCTTCAATGCACTGACCAATGCCGGCATTGACGCGGCCAATTTCCCGTTCTGCACCATCGAACCCAACTCGGGCATCGTTATGGTACCGGACCAGCGCCTACACGCGCTGGCCGCCATTGTTAAGCCCGAACGCGTACTGCCCGCCACCATGGAATTTGTCGACATTGCCGGCCTCGTTGCCGGCGCCTCCAAAGGTGAAGGCCTGGGCAATAAATTTTTGGCCAATATTCGCGAAACCGACGCCATCGCCCACGTAGTGCGCTGCTTCGACAACGACAATATTATTCACGTTGCCAATAAAATCGACCCCGCCGCCGACATCGACATTATCAATACCGAGCTGGCGCTGGCCGACATGGAAAGCATCGACAAGCAATTGCAAAAAGTGGTTCGCGTTGCCCGCAGCGGCGACAAAGAAGCCACAGTACTTAAAAACCTGTTCGAAAAACTCCTCGCCCACCTCAACCAAGGCAAGCCCGTGCGCTCACTGGCGCTGGACAGCGAAGAACTGGCCCGCACCCGCACCCTGCACCTGCTCACTATCAAACCCACCATGTACATCGCCAACGTTAACGAAGACGGTTTCGAAAACAACCCGCACCTCGACGTAGTACGTGCAATCGCCGCCGAAGACGGCGCCATCGTGGTACCGATATGCAATAAACTTGAGTCGGAAATTGCCGAACTAGACGATGAAGAGAAACAGGAATTCCTCACCGACCTCGGCATGGAAGAAGCTGGCCTAAATCGCGTTATTCGCGCTGGCTACCAGCTTTTGGGCCTGCAAACCTACTTCACCGCTGGCGTAAAAGAAGTGCGCGCGTGGACTATCTCCGTCGGCGCCACCGCCCCTCAATCGGCCGGCGTTATTCACACCGACTTTGAAAAAGGCTTCATCCGCGCCGAAGTCATCGCCTACGACGACTTTATTCAATACAAAGGCGAACAAGGCAGTAAAGACGCCGGCAAATGGCGTTTAGAAGGTAAAGACTACATTGTTAAAGACGGCGACGTCGTCCATTTCCGCTTCAATGTTTAAGCTGCGTTAATCCGCACTTGACATAAGGACCGGAAGCTTGGAAAATGCGCGCCTTCTCTAAACACAGAGAACAGTGGCAAGGTAGCTCAGTTGGTTAGAGCACAACACTCATAATGTTGGGGTCGGCGGTTCGAATCCGCCCCTTGCTACCATTATTCGAAGAAACCACCTAACGGTGGTTTTTTTTACGCCTCAAGAAAAGTGCGCCACTCTAGACGGGTGGATGAGAACCGCCGCGGTTCGATAAAATGCGCCCAGCATTTTAAACAAGCCATGTATGCTTTATATACATGGCGCAGCCCGCAGGAGCATTAGCAGGCCCCAGCCTGATAATGATCATAAAATGCGACCAGCATTTTAGACGGCGCTAGCCGCCCGTAGGGGCAGAAACAGGCCCTAGCCTGATAATGATCATAAAATGCGACCAGCATTTTAGACGGCGCTAGCCGCCCGTAGGGGCAGAAACAGGCCCTAGCCTGCTTCTGATCAATGCGCTGTAATTTTCTTCTCACCACAGCGCTCACAACGGTAAACCGTTACCAGCTTGCCCTGCTTCACATCAAACTGTTTGGCTTTATCTACCTGCCATTTGTGGTGGCCTTCGCGGCATAAGCTGCTGGCGGGTTTTGGCCCTTTAGGGCGCCGTGCAAAGGGGATGACTTCACCCATTGTGTTTCTCCATTAGATTCAGCCCCGCAAACCTACCACTAAATGAAATTCAAGATTACTATACGCGCCTTAAGATAGCTGCACGATATTCGGCGGCGGCGAGGAGAATACATGGAAATCAGCAAGAATAAGGTAGTGTCTTTTCACTATGAGCTCAGCGATAGCCAGGGCGCGGTATTAGAAAATAATTTTAACGATGCACCGTCGCTGTATATGCACGGCGCCGACAATATCATCAGCGGCTTAGAAGCAGCGATGGCTGGCCACAAAGTAGGTGATGAGTTTGACGTTACCCTCGCGCCAGAAGATGCTTACGGCCACGTTGAACCCAATAAGCAGGAGCGCATTCCTGCCAAATACCTTAAGCACGAGGGCAAGATGAAGCTCGGCCAAGCGATTAGTTTTAATACCGATAAAGGCATGCGCCAAGCTACTGTGGTGAAAGTAGGGAAATTCTCAGTGGACGTTGATCTTAATCACCCGCTGGCAGGCCAAACCCTGAGTTTTAAGGTGCTTATCAAGGATATTCGCGACGCCACCGACGAAGAGATTCGCCACCGCCACGCCCACGGCGAGGGCGGCCACCAGCATTAAGGCCTAGGCTCTAAGTTTAATCGGCTCGTGTTTTAATCAGTGGCTTTGCCGCCACGCCTTGCCCGCCGCGCCAATAAAGTCCAAAAGCTGCTCACGGTTTTGAGCGGCGCTGCTGGTCTGATTAAAGGTTTCGATATGGCCGCCGTCGTAACTGAGTAAGCGACGCGGCGGCTGCGCAGCCTCATACAGGGCCACGGCGTGGGCGTACGGAACCACTGGGTCTTGGCGACCGTGAATTAATAGCAACGGCAGCGGCGCGATTGCGGCGACCTCATCAATCAAATCCTGGCCATCTGGCATTCCCCAACGCGCAAGACACTGAAATGGCCATGTTAACCAATTGCCGGCGGCCACCTCTTGGGCGATGTCGCCGTAACGACTAAAACCTGCATCTAATATCACCCCCGCCATATTGGGATATTTATTTGCGCTGCGGGCCACCGCAACTCCTGCCACACTCGCACCCAAACTTTGCCCTAATACAAACCACGGCGTATCGTGCGCGCTCGCCTGCGTTGCCAACCACGCCAGCCCCGCCGTAACGTCTGCTTGAGCACTTACTATACTAGGGCTACCGCTGGACTGGCCGTAGCCGCGGTAATCGATTAGCAGCACATTCACGCCCTGTGCGGGCAGCCAGTAAACGCTGGCAAGATGGGTGCTAATATTTTCGGCATTACCGTGGGCAAAAAGCACGGTGGCTTGCACCCTGCCGGTCGCTGGGAGCCACCAGCCATGAATGGTGTTGCCATCATCGAGCGTAATTTTCACATCTTGATAGTTCAGACCAACATCGGCTGGATTACGCAGTAATTGCTGCTGAGGAAAAAACAATAAGCCCTCACAACCACACAGCAGTAGGCTCATCAACAGCAGCAAAGCAAGACCCCGCTGGCGCGAGAAGCAGGTCAGCCTCGCGATTTGACGCGACCTCAAAAGTAATGACGCCACGACACCTCTACCCCTGTAGATTCGCCCCAAGGCTGATTGCGGTAGTCCACTGACGCGCGCAGCGCCTGGCTGGACGACATAGCCCAATTGCTACTAAGTGCTGCACTGCGGCGTTCGCCCTCCGCGCCAAAATCGCTATAGGTGAGTGCTAACTCCCACGCCATAACCTGACTCTGCCATAATTGGCCAAGCGCTATTTGGGGCGCCAAACGCAAATTACGCCGAGCATCGTCGTTGTATTCTAAGCGCAGGCCCGGCAGCGCGTACGCCAGCCCCCCTAATACCGCTACACTCACCCCCGCGCCGCCGCTAATCCGCGTAACCAAGCTCTGCTCGGGGCTGTATTCTAAACGCTCTACGCCGGCGTCGACCTGCCAACTCAGGGGCGAGAAAAATTCATTGCGGGGCGCCAAGGAGCGAATCGCGATGGGGTCAAAGCGCTGCAATTGCAGTTTGTCATCACCCCGCTGTTCACCTTCCTGCCAGCGCAACTGCAAGCGGCCCATACTGAGTGTTGCGCCCTCGGGATAACCGGCCACCGAATCTAGCGCGTCGTGATAACTAATTCGCCACTCAGCAATGCTGTATTGGCGGTCACCTCGGGAGCCGAGAGTCAGTGCAAACAGCGATGTTGGGTGGCCTTGATCTGGCTGCGCGGGCTGCGCTGAAAGCGGCCATTGGACAGCGCCGTGACGCTGCACCTCGCCAAGTAATCCAAGGCTGCGCGCCGCCACCGCCGCCCTGCGTTGCTCGCGATTGTCGGTATAACGCAGATAGCGGTAGGCCGCCATCGCCATGGTTTGGCGCTGCGCTTTGGGGTAGCGCTTAAATTCTGCAGTTTGCAGTACCTCCGAGCTCGCCGCCAAAGCCTTTACCAAGCCGCGCTGAGCACGATCAAACCCTTTTAGCAGCAACTCCAGTTCAATGCGCTTTGAGGGCCGATATTCTGGCTCCCCAGCCAAACCGGCATCGATCACTGCCCGCACGGTATCAACCGGCATCGCGGCGCGGGCAAAGGCAGAAGTTAAGTCTAGGTCGGGCAGTGCTACCTCTAACAATTCGAGCAAGCGGAAAGAGCAATTTTCATCAAAATAGTAATAATCAAAATTAATTCCCCGCAGCTCCCAAGTGTGAGCTAGCAAGGTGTCGATTTGCGCCGCACTTAAATCTAAGGGGTATTCCCACATATCGCGGTTTTCTAAGCGGCTGTATTCCTGAATTTTTTCGTAATAGGGCTGCATGCTAAACAAACCCGGGTAGCCGCCGAGAATTCCCCGATAAGCGTATAACATGCCATTTTCGCCAGCGGGAATACTTGCCGCAAAGTTTAAGGCATAAGATAAAAATGCACTTTCGCTGCGCGCCCCAGCGGGGTCGAGCCGCAAAAAAGTATGACCATACATGGAGGACGGACTGTTTAAATAACTGGCGGCCAGCACCAAGACCACGCGCTGGATATCGGTTTGACTTCGCCACAGCAGATACTCCGAGCAGCCCACCAGAAGATTAGCAGGCAATATGCCCTGCTCGCGCAGCCACTTATAGCGCGCAGGAAAACGGCACGCAGTTACTTCTGGTGCCTGCGCAAAAGCCGCTAATGTTGCGCTTAATTCTGCCCCGCGATCTCGCGGGCCGTTTTCTGCCAAGAAAAACCGCGGGTCGTCGATATAACTATGCTCAGCGCCACCCCGAGGAATATGCAACAAGGCGCGCCAAGCATTGCTTTGCGCCAACACCATCAAATTTGACGCCGGCTTAACTTCTGCGCCGATAACGCAGCTGCTAAAAAGCAGAGCCAATACCGCGGCTAGAGAACGCGCCATGATTTTCCTTGTATAAAAAAACGGCCCCGAAGGACCGTTACAGTATTAATGAAAAAGTATTTTAAACGGCGTATTTCGCTAAACGCTGATCGTTTTTCATAATTTCAAACATCGATGCCACCACGGCGTCAGCGCTGACATCGCCCTGTGGAAACAGGCTGTCAAAGTGCTGATGCATTGCTGCCTTAAACACTGGGCGATCTTCTGCACTGATACCCAATGAAACAGCAACCGCACTTAACGCCTCGCCATCGCCACGGGCAACGTCTTCAGAAAACTCATCCATGATGGCGCCGACATTAATCATTTTCTTGCCGCCGTAGGTCAAGGTGCCGTCTGCTGAGCAACCATTGGTGCCCAAGGTCATACCAAAGGTGTTATTACCTGATGTACCGTTAGTGCTAGAAGCAACCATGTGCGAAGGCAAGCCTGATTGACCGGCAAACAACATATTGCCCCAACCACAATTTGGGCCGCCAGGTGCAACCGCGAACGACGCACTAGAAAAAGCCATAACTGCAGAGGCCAGTAATAATTTTTTCATTCAAAATCCCCATTGTTGTTTTATACATTTTTATACCGCGACTGGAGATTAACACAGTCTGCGATGCTGTCTAGGCCAAATTCAGCCCACAAAATAAAACACCGACTAAAAAATCGAGACAAAAAAAACCCCGCAAACGCGGGGTTTTTTTCAAACAAGTAAACTGAACTTATTCAGCGGCAGTTTCGCCTGTTTGTTCCGCTGCAGCTTCCGCCGCAACTTCTTTGATCGACAGCTTAATACGCCCACGGGCGTCAACGTCTAGGACTTTAACCTGTACGTCTTGGCCTTCTGTTAGGTAGTCGCTAACATTCTCGACACGCTCGTCAGAAATCTGAGAGATATGCACAAGGCCGTCTTTACCTGGCAGAATAGTAACGAAGGCACCAAAGTCTACGATACGAGCAACTTTACCCGTGTAGATTGCACCAATTTCCGCTTCGGCAGTAATCGCCAGAATACGGTTAACTGCATCGTCGCGTGAAGCGGCGTCAGAGCCGTAAACGCGGACAGTGCCGTCATCTTCGATATCGATCTGCGCACCAGTCTCTTCGCACATTGCGCGAATAGTGGCGCCGCCTTTACCAATGATGTCACGGATCTTGTCAGAGTCGACTTTCATCACGTGCATGCTTGGCGCGTTGTCAGACACATCGCTGCGCGAGCTAGCCAAGATTTGGTTCATTTGACCAAGAATCAACAAGCGCGCTTGTTGAGCCTGCTCCAGAGCGACTTCCATGATCTTCTGGGTAATACCCTCGATCTTGATGTCCATCTGCAGTGCAGTTACGCCGTCGGCAGTACCCGCTACTTTAAAGTCCATATCGCCAAGGTGATCTTCGTCGCCGAGGATGTCGGTAAGAACAGCGAAACGCTCGCCTTCTTTAACCAGACCCATCGCGATACCAGCAACAGGTGCTTTTAACGGCACACCGGCATCCATCAAGGACAAGCTGCCAACACACACCGACGCCATTGAGCTTGAACCGTTAGATTCGGTGATTTCTGAAACCACACGAATGGTGTACGGGAAGTCTTCAACGCTTGGCAATACCGCTTCTAAGCTGCGACGCGCCAAACGGCCGTGACCGATTTCGCGACGACCAGTGCTGCCCATACGACCGCACTCGCCTACTGAGTAGGGAGGGAAGTTATAGTGCAACAGGAAGTGATCTTTAAACTCGCCTTGCAGCGCGTCAACAAACTGGCCGTCGCGAGACGTGCCCAGTGTTGCCACACCAATCGCCTGAGTTTCACCGCGTGTAAACAGCGCTGAACCGTGAGCTTTACCCAATACGCCAACTTCAACGTTAATTGGACGTACAGTGCGACCGTCACGGCCATCAATACGCGGCTCGCCGTTCAGAATACGCTGACGAACAATTTGCTTTTCCAGCTTGGCAAAAACACCTTTCACATCGTCAGCATTGTACTGCGCATCGTCACCGCTCGCTAAGGCGGCAATCGCTTCGTTGCGCAGCTCGCCAACTTTAGCGTAGCGCAGCATTTTATCGGTAATGCGGTAAGCATCGCCCAAGCCAGCTTTAAAGCCTTCAGCAACAGCGCCCAATAAAGCAGTGTTTTCTGCTACTGGCTGCCAGTCCCAAGACGGCTTGGCTGCGTCTGCGGCAAGCTCTTTAATCGCTTGAATAACTGCCTGCATTTCTTGGTGAGCGTAAAGAACGCCGCCCAACATTTGGTCTTCAGTCAGCTGCTTAGCTTCTGACTCAACCATTAGCACTGCGTCTTGAGTACCGGCAACAACCATGTCTAGCATGCTGGTTTTCAGCTGCTCGAAGGTTGGGTTGAGGATATAACCGTCTTCAGCAGTGAAGCCAACGCGGGCTGCGCCAACGGGGCCAGCAAACGGCACGCCAGAGATAGCCAGTGCTGCAGAAGTACCGATCAGCGCTGCGATATCTGGATCGTTTACTTTGTCTGCAGACATCACCGTACAGATAACCTGAACTTCGTTCTGGAAACCTTTAGGAAATAGTGGACGAATCGGACGGTCGATCAAACGTGAAGTCAGCGTCTCTTTTTCAGAGGGGCGCGCTTCGCGCTTGAAGAAACCACCGGGGATTTTACCCACAGCGTAAGTGCGCTCTTGATAGTGCACAGACAGGGGGAAGAAGTCTTGACCCGGCTTAGCAGATTTAGCTGCAACCACAGTACACAAAACTTGAGTTTGATCGATAGTAACCAATACCGCACCGCTAGCCTGTCTGGCTATACGACCGGTTTCCAAGGTGACAGTTTGGCTGCCCCACTGGAATGTTTTAGTAACGGGATTCACGGAGTAATTCCTCCCAAAATAAGGATGATAAAAGTAATAAGGGGGCCTCTAAGGCCCCCTCACTTATTCTTTTTTAGCGACGCAGACCTAAACGTTTGATCAGTTTGCTGTAACGCTCTTGGTTTTTACGCTTGAGGTAATCCAGCAATTTACGACGCTGGTTAACCATACGGATCAAACCACGACGTGAGTGGTGATCTTTTTTGTGGCCTTCGAAGTGACCTTGTAGCTTGTTAATATTGACGGTCAGCAGTGCAACTTGCACTTCTGGTGAACCAGTGTCGCCTTCGGCGGTTTGGTAGTCTTTAACAACTTCAGCTTTCTCTACAGCAGATAATGCCATTTTTACATTCCTTAAGTACGAATATGCGTTTATCAATCGAGCCTGACCGCGCATATTTACAGTCAGGTTCGGAAGCCCAGAATCAATTCAAAGCTTCATTTTTCCTATTGCGCGCGCTATTTTTGTGCCAGCTTCGCAAAATCAGCCGCGCATTATCCCATAGTTGAAAGCAAACGACGAGGCGTAACTCGCCCATCGTCTAAAATTTCACCAATTCCCATGAATTCGCCGTCATTGTCGCTAAGCACCACCAACCCTTCGGTAGGCGCGCCAGACACCTGCACCGCCTGACCTTGGCGCAAATAATAAGCCGCAGTATCGCCAAGGCTGAGCGTATTCATATGCCCCAGCGCATCACTAATGGGCAGCAGCAAGGCGTCTAATCCGGCAAAATCACCCGCATCGCGCAGAGCTTGAATAGTTTCGGTAGCAACCGCCTGTGCCTCGCAAAACGGCCCCGCCTGCAAACGCCGCAGGGTCGCAACATGGCCGCCGACGCCCAGCGCCTCGCCCAAGTCTTCGGCGAGGGAGCGAATATAGGTACCCTTAGTGCAAACCACCCGCACCACCGCCTGCGCCAATGGCCCAGCAGTAAATAACTCTAATTCAAATTCGCGAATTGTCACAGGCCGCGCCTCACGCTCAACGGTTATACCTTTACGCGCCAGCTCATACAAAGGCTTGCCGTCGCGCTTAAGCGCCGAATACATCGGTGGCACTTGTAAGATATCGCCGCGCAAGGTGTCGATATGGGCTTCGAGTTGCTCGGCGGTTAAGCTTGAGGCGTCTTTCTCGGCCAGCACTTCGCCTTCGGAATCGCCGGTATCGGTCTGCTGACCGAACACAAAGGTGCTGCGATATTCTTTATCCGCTTCAAGTAAGTACTGAGAAAATTTGGTGGCCTCGCCAAAGCACACCGGCAAAACGCCAGTGGCCAAAGGATCGAGAGCGCCGGTGTGACCGGCTTTAGTAGCGTGGTAGATGGCGCGGGCGACAACCATCGCACCATTTGAAGAACGACCAGGGGGTTTATCCAGCACTAAAATGCCGTTAATCGGTCGCCCTTTACGAGCTTTTGCCAAAACTATTCCCCGTCATCTTCCGGGTAACGGCTGCGGTCAGACGCGACCGCATCCTGAATCAATTTACTGATGTGTTGACCACGATTAATACTGCTGTCGTAGTAAAAACGCAGCTGCGGGGTAGTTCGCGCATTATTGATTTTAGCCACTTGGCTGCGTAAAAATCCCGCAGCCTTGTTTAGCACGTCCAAAGACTCTTTGGCCTCTTCGGCCGAGTCTTTACCCATTACTGTGACGTATATTTTGGCGTGACTCATGTCGCGACTGACTTCTGCATCAATCACGCTCACCATACCAAGACGCGGATCCCGCAGCTCTTTCTGAATAAAACTACCCAGTTCGCGCTTTAGGAAATCCGCTATACGTGCCGTGCGACTAAATTCTTTCAATTGAGCTTATACCCCATTGCGCGGCCCATTACAGGCTACGCGCGATTTCCTTCACTTCATAAACCTCGATCTTGTCACCGGGGCGTACGTCTTTGTAGTTCTTCACACCGATACCGCATTCCATACCATTCTTAACTTCGGCGGCATCATCTTTAAACCGGCGCAATGACTCGAGCTCGCCCTCGTAAATTACTACGTCGGCGCGCAGAACACGGATGCGCTTGCTACGGTAAACCGTACCCTCAACCACCATACAGCCAGCGATATCGCCGAACTTAGGTGAGCGGAATACGTCGCGCACTTCGGCAACACCAACGATTTCTTCGCGCATTTCTGGGCTAAGCATACCGGTCAGAGCAGCGGTTACGTCGTCGATAACATCGTAGATTACGCTGTAGTAGCGCAGATCAACGCCTTCGTTCTCGGCCAATTTACGAGCGCTAGAATCGGCGCGCACGTTAAAGCCGAACATTACCGCACCAGAGGTCAGCGCCAAGTTTACGTCGGTCTCGGTTATACCACCAACACCAGCAGAAACGATATTAACGTTAACTTCTTCGTTACCAATATCGAGCAACGAGGCCTGTAGCGCTTCTAGCGAGCCGCGAACATCGGTTTTTAAGACGATATTCAAAATACGGCGCTCGGCAGATTCCATGCTTTCAAACATACGATCTAGCTTGGCCGCTTGCTGGCGCTTAATACGTTGTTCGCGTTCACGAACCTGACGGAAGTCGGCAACTTCGCGGGCACGCTTATCGTTTTCTACCACCACAAAGCTATCGCCAGCATCTGGCGTGCCATCAAGGCCGAGAATCTCTACCGGAATTGACGGACCAGCTTCTTTTACTGGCTTACCGTTTTCGTCGGTCATGGCGCGAACGCGGCCGCTGCATTGGCCAGCCAAGACGATATCGCCCTGCTTCAAGGTACCGCTTTGGATCAGCAAGGATGCAACCGCACCGCGGCCTTTATCCAAGCGCGATTCGATAACCAAGCCCTGTGCTGGTAAATCTGGCGCCGCTTTTAATTCTAATAACTCAGCTTGCAGCAGCACTGCGTCGAGCAGCTTATCAATGCCTTCGCCGGTGTGAGCAGAAACATAAACAAACTGAGTGTCGCCGCCCCACTCTTCAGAAATAACATTGCGCTGAGAGAGCTCGTTTTTAACCCGCTCAGGATCTGCACCTTCTTTATCCATTTTATTCACTGCAACAACCAGCGGAACACCGGCAGCTCGTGCATGGGTAATAGCTTCTTCGGTTTGCGGCATAACGCCATCGTCCGCCGCTACTACCAGAATAACAATATCTGTACTCTTAGCACCGCGAGCACGCATTTGCGTAAACGCCGCGTGACCAGGGGTATCTAAGAAGGTGATCATGCCGTGACCGGTTTCTACATGGTAAGCACCGATGTGCTGGGTAATACCACCTGCTTCACCGCTGGCCACTTTGGCTTCGCGAATATAATCGAGCAGCGAGGTTTTACCGTGGTCTACGTGACCCATAACGGTAACCACTGGCGCACGCGCGACCATGGTGCCAGCACCGCGAGCACCGAGTGTCTCTTCCAACGCTTCTTCTACCGCGTCTTCAGAAACCAACTTAACGGTATGCCCCATTTCCTCAACAATCAGCTGCGCGGTGTCCTGATCAATAGGCTGGTTGATGGTAACCATCATGCCCATTTTGATCATTTCTTTAATTACCTCAGCGGCCTTCACTTTCATTTGCTGAGCGAGTTCCGCGGCAGTAGTGGTTTCACCCACATTTACGGCGTAAACAATTTTATCAGTCGGCGCGTTAAAGGCGTGACGCTGTGCGTCGTCAGGCAATTTCAAGGTCTTTTTCTTGCGGCGACCACCACCGGCAAAACCTTCAAACTCATCGCGCTTATTGCCGCGAGCTTTACCGCCTTTACGGCGCGGACGATCATCATCACCAGCAGCAGCGGGAGCTGCGGCAGCACGACGGTGATGGCGCGGCGCGGGCTTGTCATCAGTTTTTTCAGCGGCAGCTGGCGCAGATGCCGGCGCGGCGTCTTGGGATTGCGGCGCAGCTTTACTTGGCGCAGCGGCGGCTTTAACACGGGCTGCCTTGCGCTGTTCTTCTTCGCGTTTCTTCTCGGCAACAACGGCGGCGCGGCGCTCTTTAACTCGCTCCTCTTCCGCCTTACGGCGCAAGATAGCACGCTGACGAAGTACTTCTGGGTCAACGTCTAATACGTTTTCAACCACTTCACGGTATTCATCTGTTTTGTTAGCAGGGGCAGCAGCGGGCTTTGCCACTTCCGCAACCGGCTCGGCAGGTACAGGCGTCTCTACCACAGGCTTTTCAACCGGCGCAGGCTCCTTAGCCTTAACTGGCTCTGCTTCTTTTTTCTCAGGTGCTGGCTCTGGCGCTTTCGCCACTTCGACAACAGCTTCTTCAACCTTCGGCTCAACAGGCGCCGGCGTAACTGGCTCTTCAGCAACAACAGGTGCAGCGACCACTGGCTCGGCAACTTCAGGCTCTACCGGCTCAACGTTAACCGGTGGAGCTGTTTCTTCAGCCGCAGCTGGCTCGGCATCGCCGCGCAAGCGCGCTTCTTCAGCAGCTTCCGCCGCCATTTCAGCTGGATCACGCTTAACGTAAGTGCGCTTTTTGCGCACTTCAATGTTAACCGTTTTCTTACCTGCGCCAGACCCTGTCTTAAGGGTGCTCAGGGTTTTACGCTTTAACGTAATTTGCTGCGGAGCCTCGGCTGATTCTCCGTGACTCCGCTTTAAGAAAGTCAGCAGGGTTTGCTTGTCTTCATCGGACACAGCTTGTTGAGCAGCGCTGTGTGACAGGCCCGCTTCTTTCATTTGTCGCAGCAGACGCTCGACAGGTGCGCCAACGACTTCTGCTAGCTGGCTCACGGTAACTTCAGCCATTCATCATTCTCCCAAAACGGTACGACTCGCTTATTTTGCAGTTTCGTCTTCGTCTGCAAACCACGGAGCACGAGCAGTCATAATTAACTCTCCGGCCCGTTCTTTAGTCATATCTTCAATGTCGAGAAGATCTTCAACAGCCTGTTCGGCCAGATCTTCCATCGTTACTACGCCGCGGCTGGCAAGAATGAACGCAAGATGTTTTTCCATCCCGTCCATCGTCAACAAGTCTTCAGCCGGTTCAGCACTTTCCAATACTTCTTCGCTGGCAATTGCTTGCGTTAACAGCGCATCTTTTGCTCTGGCCCGTAGCTCTTGGGCTAAATCTTCGTCAAAGCCATCAATCGACATCATTTCTTCTAAAGGAACATAGGCCACCTCTTCAAGCGTGGTGAAACCTTCCTCTACCAAAACTTCTGCAATGTCTTCGCCAACATCTAGGGCTTCAACAAAATAACTAATAATATGCCCAGACTCTTGTTCGTGCTTGGCAGACATTTCTTCAACGCTCATCACATTGATTGTCCAACCAGTAAGCTGACCAGCAAGACGCACGTTCTGCCCTGCACGACCAATCGCCTGCGCCAAATTGTCATCGGCCACACCGACATCCATAGTATGAGTGTCTTCGTCGACAACAATGGATTCAACTTCAGCGGGGGCCATGGCGTTAATAACCAACTGCGCTGGGTTGTCATCCCACAAAATTATGTCTACGCGCTCGTTGCCAAGCTCGCCAGAAACGGCCTGTACTCGCGAACCACGCATACCGACGCAGGCACCAACGGGATCGATACGACCGTCATTAGTTTTCACGGCAATCTTAGCGCGCGAACCTGGGTCACGCGCTGCAGCGCGAATTTCAATGACTTCCTCAGAGACTTCAGGCACTTCAATTTTGAAGAGCTCAATCAACATCTCTGGACAGGCGCGACTCAAGAACAGCTGAGGGCCGCGAGCTTCAGGACGCACATCGGCTAAAATAGCGCGCACTCGGTCGTTGATCCGAAACACTTCGCGACCAACCAATTCTTCCCGCGGCAACAAGGCCTCGGCATTGCCACCCAGATCAACAATAATGCTGTCTCGGGTAACTTTCTTAACCGTGCCGTTGATCAACTCACCAACGCGGTCTTTATATTCGTCTACTATTTGCGCACGCTCTGCTTCGCGCACTTTCTGCACAATAACTTGCTTGGCAGTTTGTGCAGCGATACGACCAAAGCCGACGTTTTCAACGATTTCTTCATAAACATCGCCAGCCTTAAGATCCGCGCTATACTCATGCGCTTCCTCTAAGGTCAAGTGAGTGCCAAGCAAGGCCATCTCGTCGTCTGGCATAACCAGCCAACTCCGAAATGTTTGGTAATCCCCAGTAGTACGGTCAATCACCACACGGATATCAGAGTCTTCGTCGTAGCGTTTTTTCGCTGCTGTCGCCAAGGCCTGCTCAATGGCCTCGAAAATAATGGCCTTAGACACACCCTTCTCGTTGGAGACGGCCTCAACTACCAATAATATTTCTTTACTCATTATCCGCCTCTTTCCGCAGCCGGCTATTGAAATTAGCGCGCCCGATTAAAACCGGGGCACAACATTCGCTTTATCGATCTGATCAAAGGGCAGCAAGTATTCATGCTCCTCCATCATCAGTACCACATCGCCATCCTCGATACCCATCAGGCGACCAAGGAATTTACGGCGCCCTTCAAAGGCGACTCGCAATCGGACATTGATATCATTACCAACATACTGAATATATTGTTCGGGGGTATACAGGGGCCGATCCATACCTGGCGACGACACCTCTAGATTATATTCACCAGCAATGGGATCTTCGACATCCAATACACCGCTAATCTGATGACTCACCTTGGCGCAATCGTCCACGCCAATCCCCTTCTCGCTGTCAATATACACTCGCAGCATGGTATGACGGCCATGCGACTGGTAATCCACGCCCCATAGCTCGTAACCCAGCGCTTCCACACCAGGTCTAATTAATTCTTCAATTTTGACGGTCTTACCGGACAAGTTCGCTACCCACCAATAAAAAATGGGCCCAAGGCCCACTCGAAATTCCTTAACGTATGCCTTTCGGCAATACGAAAAAGCCCCTGTGCAAGGGGCTTCTGAAAACTTCTGATCAACCTAGGAAGCCTTGCCGCCTATGTCTAAAGCCCGCCCGCCACTATCGCGCTACCGACCCACTATCAGGAGGCGCATTATAGTGTCTAGCCCCCACTAGGTCAAGCTAGTAACTCCGCGCACTCAGAGCAGCCACCACCAAAAGACCTAGCCTCTCAAGCGAGAAACAAGAGCATCGCTACAAACCCCCACCCAGCAAGCATTACGCATCGCCAAAATGGCAACCGCCGCTTGGCCGTCCAACCAAAAGCAGGCGAGCCCGAAGGGCCGAGCGGAGCAAATCAACAATGAGCCGCACCAGCAGCCCCGCCATACCAACACAAAAAAAGGGGCTATCGCCCTAAGCGATAACCCCTTTTTATTTGGTGCCGAAGGCGGGACTTGAACCCGTTTCGCTTTGCGTCCCGATGCGTCAGGGTGCCCCACCACACCAGAAATCAATAAGTTACTAATTGCTGTGCGTCATCATGCGTCTACATACCACAGCTTTGTAGACATTTTGTAGCCACCTTCCCCACCGAACGCAAGACCAAGGCTCAGAACATAGGGCCGTGACCAAGTATCGAGCTAAGCAACGGCCACATCCTCACTCATTTCGCTAATGAGTGATTGGTCTTTATCCAAGACCTTTAACAAATTGCTTGTAGCTCGCGGGACGAGCACCTCACCAGACTCATATCGAGAAAACGCATTTTTGCCCCCCCCACAAATCGCAGCCGCCCTCTTCTGGGAAAATCTTAAACGCTTGCGAATAGCCCTAATCTCTTCAGGGGCGAGCAGGTTATCAACATGCGCCTTGAAACTCGCCAGCTCGGAACGCGTGGCCTTCAAGTCTTTGGGATGCAAAATAGACTCATTACAAGCCTGGCAATAATCACCAGGCTGATCCAACACAACTGTTTTTCCTTTGTAGGTATATGTCACAGGGCGCACCAGTCGGGCCATAGCCTGCTCACCACAAAACGGACACATTTCGTACTTCATCGCTGCCACCTCTCTCCAAGGCTCCACTACTTAGCTTTGAACGACAATACCAATTGGCCAGAGGCCAAAACCTGAAACTTCACATAAAGATCAACGCCTTTAAATGAAGGCTTGTAAACATCCTGCATAGCAGAAAAAGTAGGGTTGATTGGCGGCATCGATTTGTAAAAATCTGCTGGAGTAATGGCCTGAATAGCATCTACCACGTCCTGATCAGAAAAACCCAATGCAACCGCTCCTTGCCTTGCACTACCCGTCATCCTGAGCGAGTTAACATTTTTAAACTCAGCCTTTATCGAAGCCAAGTCATAAGTTGGATTCCCTGACACGCACCCTCCAATTACCCTATATGGGTAAAATTATCCCCCTTAAAGGGTGTTTTGTCAACTTCCTTCAAGAAGTCACCACGAACCACTCGGCAATACTGCCCCGAAAATACTGGGGATCGGACCGCCACTTCCAAACTGCACGGTAGCTCAAGCATTGCCCTCAGGAAATTTACCTATATAAATGAAGGAAGACTGAGTCAGAGCCAAAATTTACACCCCCGGCTTTTCGGCCCAAAGAAATATATTACAAAAGGCAGACAGAGAATATGGGCAGAACCAACCACCCCAAACTCAGAAAAGCAGTTGTGCGGTTAATGCAAAACGACGAGAAGGCAGCAGAGGAATGGCTAAATACACCAAAGGAGCTCCTCGACAACATGACACCGCTGGAATGGGTAGAAAGCGGGAAAGGGGACCGGACAATAGAGGACTTAATCGGACGCCTGGAACATGGCGTTTTCAGTTAGGGTAACCTGGGCGCTGCCCAGACCCGAAAACGGTCGCGTTTTATCCTCGGGAGCAGTCGCCGCTACGCTCTAACTGCCCCACTCGGCGAGCGTGATTAACGGAGCGCCGATCAAGGGGCCGTGTCCTCGCTGCGCTGCGGGCCGCACCAACCCCTTGACGGGGAAAGCCACTCGCCAGATTGAAAAATAGCGCCCCCTATATACAATTAATCTCAAACCAACAAACCTCAGGGACGAGAAATGAAATTACGACTCATCATTGCAATAGCTACCGCAACAATTCTGGCCGGCTGCGCATCTACCCCCCAATACCACACCCCAGACGGCCAAAAAGTCCAGTTTGTAGCGAGCCTATTGAAGGAAGAGGAAAAAGTCGGGGGAACCTATGTGCTGATCGAGCTTGAGGGAGCCGGTACCTTTAAGCTTGTCAGTATATCACAGGAAAGGCCACGACTAGAGAATAAGAAACAGGAGCGGATCGTGTTCAGCTCAGATTTGTCGAGGTACGCCATCGACTTCACATCAGCCCAATTCAAACCACACAAAGGACAGCGAGGCGGGATAACTTACAGAGCGAATTGCGGGGCAAGATCAAACAGCTTGCAGAAGCCCAGCTCCCTCAGCCCATGCGAAACCTATTTCTCAGACGTTCACATCAGCACTGAGCAATACAACGCATACTCAGCAGGCCACATGTCACACCAAGTGTATGAATCATTGAAAGACCCGGAGAGTAACGCTTGGCGGGTAATTGTAGACCCAGCCTCAACACTCGAAACCTTAGGTGCATTCAACCAGCTAGGATTGAGAAAATAATCAAATAATTTCCTGCCCCACTGGCCGCGAGTTTAACCACATCTCATCTTCAGCTGTTAATGATGCATGATCAGAGTTTTCAAGCAACTCGAGCAATTCATCCGCTTTGTCTTCCGCTGCCGATTCATACCTCGCCCTGGATGAGGTATGAACGAGCACGAGCAAGAAGCAACGGAACTTTTTCAGGATCATGTATTAACTCAATGGGCGGCGCGCCGCCATCCAAGCTAGAGAGAAAAAATAAGAGAATGTCTTTGTCAGACGTACCAAGCGGAAGTTCTTGGCAGATTTGAAAAACATTCGACAACCCCAGCCCAAATTGGGCCGATGGAAATTGGAGTTCTCCGTCAAGCTGAGCAGCAAGAATTCGCCTGGAGACGACCGCGATCATAATTTCACTCTCAGCAGCGTTAATCAAATACGCAACTTTAGAGAGAGAAAGCAAGGGGCCCCGCGATTCCAGCAGCTCGCGAAATCGGCGCTGCCCAGCGATAAAAGCAGAGTTAACCTGGTTAACTAGAGCCATAAAAAACTATAACCAATTGATTTTAATGGATTTGTATATTTTTAAGGGGTGAAAATTCGCACCGAAAGGAGATCCAGTGTGAGTAGAGTGTGGTGGTCGTACCTCGCACCACACTCTACTCACACTGGACTCAACGTATCCTCAATGAACCCTTTTTCGGGCTCTGCTCTCTCGCAGGCAACGATACCATGAAAATCCGGGCCACTTACTCTAGCTAGACATCGATTTATGGACTCGATGGTATACCCAAGCTTCCTAAGCTCGAAAGCACTGATTTTGCTTTCGCTGTCGGGGAAAGTCAGCTTGAACTTATATTCAATATTAAATTTCGGTCCCCAATTGCTAGTGATGACAAATTTCTCAGCGAGACTAACCAGGCGACTAGCGGGTGGAACTGGTGCGCGAGAAGGTGCTGTTTGAAACTCCTGAGCAGCCTTAACACCGGCGTCCAGCGTAGATTCACCGCGCCCTAAGAGCTTCATCACAGATGGCGCACCATAGTAAATGCAAACGAGCATAATTAAGAGGAAGCCCACACCGAACTTAAATCCAATTGATTTAAAGACGCTAAATCGGTCGTCTACACGCGTTTCATCCCCGACTCCCGAGCTGCTTTTTGTGTGGCTCACATACAGATCATAAATATCCTGCTTAAAACTACCAGCGAGATATGAATCGCGACGTGAAACTGGGTAAGGAATTTTCACAGCCCCTGAATAGATATCAACCCTAAATTTCTTCGCCATTCCGAATTTAGTCATTTTGGTAACGACAAAGGTGGTTTCCACAAGATCACGAGTAAAAGCAGCGACCTGATTAAGACCCTGTGTAACCAGAACGATCTCCGTGGATCTTCCGTTTTTACCGACAAAGTGCCTGTGTTCGGCTAAAAACGTTTTATCAGTTTCGCGAACCTGAGTGGCCTTCAAGCCCGCAGGCCAGAGACGCCATAGTTCATCTATTACTAGAACAGCACCCGCTTCAAAGACTTCGGTCCACCAGTGCTCATTATCAATAATGTCCTGCGTTTGAAATGGTATTACGCTGTATCCGAATTTTTTTACACATACGTCATCATTCATTGGAATATTGGTATATACCGGGATTCCTGCCTTCAATGCGGGAGCGATTACGTTCTCCACAACGCCGTAGGATTTACCATGCCCGGGAAGACCAACATATGCAGTTATAGACATTTCATTACCCTATGATTGGAACACGCCTAAGGAAAAAGCGGGCTAGATAGGCAGTCATAATGACTCCAGCGCCGTACTGAGGATTGAATGGTTGGACAAAATAGTAAACTTCCGGGGGAATGGATAAGCCAAGATCAGGAAGAATCCCAGAAAATGCATTGGTAATTGAGTTCACGACAAATACGAGAAGTGACAGAGCGCTTTCAACAAGCCACTGCAAATAGTGAATGGCAAAGTCTGCCCACTTCCAAAACCAACAACCCAGATCGGTTAACGAACATGACTCAGGAGCGTTTTCAGCCGTACCTTGAAACATTGAATTCCCTCGTCAAGCAGAAAGAAATATCCTGAGCGCTAGCCAGGAGTAAATAACCATCATGCAAGCGGACAGGGTAGGGCTTATTTGTTCCCATAGCGTGCAATGAATATCTGTGGCAATCGTTGAATTTATTGGCCAGCCCAAATCAAATGAAAAAGCTGGGCAAACTGCAGATGAAGCGGTAAACATATTTCCGGCATTCAAAGCAGCATTACCTAAATCTGAGTTCACAATGTTTTGGAACGCACCGTTGACGGCTTCACCGATTGAAGGATATTGAAGAGCAAAGAAGCCGCCAGATGGCTGGGCAGTTTGTGGCGAATCCAGCATGCTAGAAATGGTATCTAGCCGAGACTCAACACCACTCAAGTCAGTCGATACACCTGCCCCGTCGGCCAAAAGAGAATTAGTTTCACCGATGAGCTCTTCAAGAGTCTGCGTCTGGTTATCCAACGAGTCAGCGAGCCCTTCAAATCCGTCCTCTAAGCTGGAATTAATAGTCGTGAGATTCCTGGTAGTGGCCGCAGTATTCTCTACAACTGTCGCTATATCGGAGGCCATGTCTCCTGTTCCAGTGTCGCCGCCGGGAGAATACGTCCCATCAGGCGAGCTACTTGTACTGCCGTCAGGTGCCGAGCTATTTGTACCGAAAATCCATAATTCGGACTCATTACTCGTATCTGGAGGAGGAACCTCGCAATCATCCGTGGTTACGACCCGCGAGGTAGTATCTCTAAATGTGTACTCTGAATTTGTCTGAGAAACTACCTCCTGAGTTAATATTGTCTGCACGGTGCAACCCTCCGTGCAGACATAATCGACCCACTCCCCCGTCGGAACCGTTATCCCCTCTTCAGGAATGGGGAAAGTACTTTGATGGGTATAAACACATTCTTCGTTAGCAAACTCATTGACACAGTGGTGTTGATAAGCGGCATTGAACCCCTCCTCCGTGCAAACGGTTGGCTCAGGTTCCGACGCAGAGTAACAATAAAACGAACCGACCACCGAACCGGCGCCACTATCACGCGTGGCGTCATAGTACGTTCTCTCTGTGTACTGGTACGCAGTTCCATTGATAGTCCGAGAAAATGTGCCTTCCTCAGATGGTGTATTTATCTCGCAAGAAATTGATGGATCACTTTTATAGTCACGATACCTCTGGCACGCTGACTCTACGTCCGGGTACGGATCAGAGAGCGCAACGCACACGTAACTTTCCCACTGAGCATTTGACGCAGTAGATAAGAACGAAAAGAACAGTATAAAAAGGGGGTTAAACTTTTTCATTTAAACTGGCTCAAACACAATATTGCTGTCGCCGCGCCAATCACCATAAATGACCAGTAATACAAATCGAGCACGAGTGATATCCGAGATAAAAAGGCCCCCCGAAGGGGGCGGATGACAAACTTAGCCGCCAGTGCGTAGCATTCGCACCAGCATTTTCGCACCGGCGATGACTACCACGACGGTAGCCACGCCTGCAGCGATAGTACCAATGCCAGTGGCGACCGTAGTCCAGTCTGCTGCGCCAGTGATGGCATCGATTTGCGCTTGCGTCATAACAACTCTCCTATGAAGTTTTAAAGTAAAGGGCAAAGCCCGGTTTTTTCAGCGTTGCTGAAATCAGTGGACTTGGATCATCTGTATAAGACGGCCAAGTCCGAAACTAACAGCCCAAGGAACGGCGACGAGGACAAACCCTAGGCCAAACATCGACACAGCGGTTTCAGGTGCAATTTGCGAATAGTCAAACGGTAAAACTGCAACCCGCTGCTCCCATCCACTCGGGCAGTTTGGCTGCCCTAGCAAAAAGGTTATTTCCTGTTCGCAGACGACCTGAAATGCCATCACTTAGCCCCAGCGACCGCAGAAACAGGCTTCCCAGAGGCTGGTGTTAGCCGCATTTCAAATCGGTTAATTTCGAGGTCTCCGAATTTACCAACCCTGAAATTTTCCGGGCCAAGTTCGTACTCACCTACTGCATACGCAGCGGCAGCGTCGCGCAGCGGGATCTTGATCTGGGCAGGGAATGGACCACCGAGATGGGCATAAGCGTCTTGCCACCACATAATTCCGTTTTTAGTCTGGCGGGATTGCGGTTGATGAAAGCCATTAACGATCGAGATTTTTAGCATCGGTATTTTCCTCATTACAGTGGAGGTCATAGAAATCGTCTCTTGCCACTAGAGCAACAGACAACAGGTAAAGAACGTAACGCCACATAAACCACCCTATCGCTTTCCATTTTTTGCGTAATTCTGATATTGAATTTCGTTTAATGTGGCTCCCTCACAACAGCAGTCATTTCCATACGCCTGAATGAGACCAACAATTCCCGCTTCGTCTTTTTCAGGCAAGACTGAGAGAATTTTTTTGAAATTATCGTCACGAACTGAACGAATATGGTGCAGCCTTTTATTCAAATCGTCGGTGGGCCCATTTAAATATTTGAGAGTTTGATTGCTCATTATTCCTACGCTTTTTCCTATATTTATGGAGCTCATGCGGCAATTTGCTCCCATGATTCAGCCAAAGACGCGTCCAGAACTCGGCAACGAAATTCGACTACCCGCCCCGCTGAAATGTCTGCATCAGAAAGTCCGGCCTCTCGAAGAATTTTTTGATGCCTGTACCAAGTTGCCTTCGTGAACATTTCACGCGCGCGTTCATACCCTTGGGCCTTTATCATTGCCCAGCAGCCGAATGCGGCTTTTGCTCGCCCCTCAGAAGGTGCAACGTCATAAATTCTCTTTTTTACATCGTCGTCGGCCATAATCTCTGCGCTCCCAATCATCCGGTCAAAATACCCGTCCCAATAAAACGCTAGGTCATCCGGAGTTAGCGTTCTCCAATCGTGTTCTTTGAAAAATTGACTTTTCAGTGACAGTTCAAGCCGCAGTAAACGATCTGCGTTAGCTATCTCAATTGCCGAGTAAGGGCGGCCGGTATAATCCGATTTCCCAGCTATGTATTTGAGATGCGGCCCTTTCGCATAGGCTTTTCCGGATTTGTATCTGGATGATTTCGACCAATAGACTGTGTTTCCGGATCTAGCATCGACTCGGTACCTACCGCCCTCGCAACCATTCAAAATTCGTAACGCGTCACGAACCTCATTCAAAGAAGCCAGCAGCAAATTTCCGGTGACATCGACTTTTGTAACCACCCAATGATCGAGGTGTGGAAGCTCTCCAGCGCCCAGATAGGACTCAATAAACGCGATCATTCTTGCGACGCATCCTTTGAGATCCATGTACCGTGATGCCCCGTTTCCAAATACGGCATCACCATCACCAATCAATCGAGCGGGGCTGCCGTTGATCCAGAGGTCAGACGATGCGCGAGCAGCTATCTGGTGCGTATCGGACCGTATCGATTCCCAACATGCGGTTTCATAACGAATCTCACCAGATTTTGGACAAATTCTCTGAACCCGATCACTCAACTCTTTAGCCGCTGCACGGACGGCAGGCGAGCATTTATCGAGTGGCACACGGCAAGACACCCAATCAATCACTTTTGAGCCTCCCGCCATTTGTCGGCGTGTGATTGAAGGGATTTATTGCGAGATTTACATGGAAAAGTCTCACCCATGAGACTAACTGACGGTGCTACAAGGACCGTCAGTTCACGAGACTGCCCGGCAATGATTCCTCTCGCCTGCAAATCGGCCAAATACTCGTCACGAAAGTAAGCACAGTTAGTTACACATCCACCAAAGCGCAGGCAGGACCGGGCTGCCTGGTGTGACTGGTGATGAGCGAGTTCGAGCAAAAATGCGGCCTGTCTCTCTTTTCCAACATGGTTATAAAATTGTTGAACATGAGCAGTGTGATTACCGGCTGCCCAGGTTAAATACTCCTCATGCAACCAATAGGGACATAACGAAAAGTCTCGCATCGACCCATCGCGACTCATCCAAATCGGATGATTTCTAGAGGCTACGTGACCGCTAAATGACAAAGAGGCATGCTCCAGAAAGCTCATGGGGTCACCATTTCGCGCTCAGGGCTTTCTGATGGATTAGTGCGACGTTGATATAAATGCGAGCGCCCACACGCTGAACGGGTAATTGGCCACGTTCGACCTGGCGCCGGACACCTCCGGGAGAGTCGCCAGTCAAATCCGCATACCGACGAATTGACAGGAGGGGAACGTAGGCAGCAGGAAATATGCTATCTTCCCGCGAGAATGAACCACTATCAGGAAACACAAATACCCCCAAAGAATCCAAAGAACCTCTACAGGGGCATATTTATACCCTGATAGAGGCATGTCAATACCCTATAGAGGCGTTTTTCATGAAAATTACAGAGAGAGTCAGGGCGCTGAGAGAAAAATCGGGCCAGAGCAGAACAAAATTCGCAGAGGAGACAGGCGTTTCAGCTAAAACATTGCAGGGGATCGAGGGTGAAAACAAAACTCCTGGCGGAGAAATTCTAGAGAAAATAGCAAACCGATTCCCTCAATATGCGGCCTGGCTAGTAGGAGCAGAGCGAGCAGCAAACACGCTGCAAGAAGTGCCCGGAACTCCCAACTCTGCAACCATCGAACTGGATGACGTGATAGATCCCAGATTTGCCGAAACAACCATCTACAACCTATCAGCTCTGAGTAGGATCGTATTTTATATTCCTGTCGATTCTGAAAAAGCCACTTGGCACGACAATGCTTTTGCTGTCGCGGAATTTGACGAAAAAATGACCGGTCGAAGAGTAAAAAAATTCGTCGCCTTCACTGAGCTAAATTTCGAAAGCGACCATGGAGGCGGATACAGGACGCTAAAACAGTTCAGAAGCCTGCTGAGAGCCACAAATTCAGACCTCTTAGCGTACGCAGAGTGCAAGATAATAGGCAAAGGTTACTACGAGCTAAGTGACGACAGGCGCTTTTTGAAATTTCATGAGTTCCCAGAGAAAGGGGCTGGACCGCTTTGGGAGGCATGGGAAAGGTGGCGTCTGGGATCAGACGAGGAGGATTGGTATTGACCGTCAAGAAGGAGGCGGACGGCTGGAAAGTCGATCTGTGGCCAAACGGCCGACATGGGAAAAGGGTAAGAAAGAAATTCCAGACCAAAAGCGAGGCATTGGCATTTGAAAAATATGTACTGGCCGAAGCAGCTGAAAAACCTTGGGAACCCCAAAAACGTGACTTAAGAACACTCAAGGAGCTGTCACAGATTTGGTTTGATGGCAAAGGCCGGAACCTCGACGATGGGCAAAGACGCTTGAAGGCTCTTTTTAGACTCTCTGAATGGGCCGGGAATCCCTCAGGGCAAGACGTCACCCCTGCCCTATTTTCACGATACAGCGCCTATTTGCAGGACGCTGGGCGAAGCCAGAAGACAGTAAACAACATTCTGGGCTATACGAACTCCGTATTTAACCACCTGCTAAAAACTGGCGTGATCAAATATCAAAACCCACTTGCCGCATTCGAAAAAATAAAAATCGACGAGAAAGAGCTGGCGTGGCTTTCACCTGAGCAGATTGAGGAATTGCTGAAAGGCATATCAGAGACCGCAGAGAACCCGCACATTCTGATTTTGACCAAGATATGCCTTGCAACGGGTTGTCGGTGGGGGGAAGCCGAAAGCCTGAACCTAGACCGAATCAAGGGACAAAAAGCCTACTTCACCGGCACAAAATCGGGGAAAAATCGGAGCGTACCGATCTCCACGGCTCTTGCCGACGAAATCAGAGAGCACATCAAACAACACGGCGATTTCACCAGCTCACTGTCATCATTCAGACGGGCGTGCGTATTCCGACCCAACCTGATCACCGCCTGCGACGCAACGTGATCACCTGTTG